>CAVWNV010000005.1:0-256589 GCA_963756515.1 uncultured Acidimicrobiaceae bacterium | reverse complement strand
TGGGCTACCGACATAACTGGTCTGAACCGGGCCTACGGCGGTCCTGATGGGCCCTGTTTCCCGCGCTATTGGTCTCGATTTCCCATATTGTTGTTCGAGCAACTAGATCGAGGACTCCCTGATCACGCCGGCATCGACGGCACGATGGAGAAATGGCACAATGAATTAATTCCGCGCGAAGCCATTGAGATCTGCTGACCTGACTCTGTATGGACCAAATTCTCTTCGCTCTCGGGGTTGTAGTGGTCCTGCTCACCGGTTCCAGCCTCCTGTTCGCCATGGTGCTGCCGCGGAGCCCGAGGGGCGTCGAACGGGTATCGATGTACGTCACCCGGTTGGTTCGCCTAGCGTTTCTGGGGCTTTCACGCTTGGTGCGAACCTATGAGGCCAAGGACGCCGTCCTCGCCCCGACGGGCCCGGTCGCCCTGGTGGCTCAGCTGCTGGTGTGGGCCGGGGGTTTTGTCGTGGGATTCGCGCTGATGCTGTACTCGACGACGAACGACCTCGGGGAGGCCGTACTCCAAGCAACGGCGTCGCTGTTCACTGTCGGCGCAGTCCACGTTGGGGGCCCACGGAATTCTGCAATAGCTTCGGGAGCGCTGGAAGATTTGGCCTGACTTGAAGTCCTGAGGCACCCCCGGGTGTCGTCGGCCGAGCTCTTCCAGCAGCACATTGACACGGCACGCCCCGTCTCTGAGATTGGGTGATCGGCCCGGGTTGCTACGAACAACTCGGACCACCCGTCACTCCGATCAAGGACGGCCGTGCCACCCCTCAACCGCTAAGGAAGGAAGGGATGGCCATGACCATCGTAGAAGCTCCGCAGGGGATCACGGGTGGTGTCGACACCCACCTCGACAGGCACGTCGCTGCAGCACTCGATCCGCTGGGCCGACTCGTCGGCACCGAGTCCTTCAACGCCGACGCTGCCGGTTACAAGGCACTGCTGGCATGGCTCGAGGACTTCGGCCAGGTGGGAACGATCGGCGTCGAAGGTACCGGCTCCTATGGGGTGGGCCTGGCTTGGTTCCTTCGGCGCAAGGGGATCCAGGTCGTCGAGGTGAACCGCCCCAACCGACAGTCCCGTCGCAACCACGGCAAGTCCGATCCTCTCGATGCGGTGGAGGCCGCCCGAGCTGTCATCCGTGGCCGGGCCACAGGTGCGGGCAAGACCAAGGACGGTCCAGTCGAGGCCATTCGGGTCATGGTGGTGGCCAAGCGCTCCGCCCGACAGGCCCGGGTGAAAGCCATCGTGCAGATGCGCCACCTGGTCATTACCGCCCCTGACCAGCTTCATTCCCAGTTGAAGGGCGTAACGGTCAACGCACTCGTCACCGAGGGCGCCAGATTCCGAGCAACGAGATCGGCCGACCCAGTGACGGCGGCGACGAAGGCATCACTGTCGTCGTTAGCGCACCGCATCCAAGCGTTGGACTCCGAGATCGCCGAGCTGAACGAGAAGATCGAGTCCCTGCTGCTCGCTACTGCACCCGAGCTGATGGCTCGCTTCGGCATCGGCCCCGACACCGCCGCTTCACTCCTGGTGGCCGCCGGCGACAATCCGGATCGACTTCACTCGGAAGCCGCCTGGGCCCATCTGTGTGGCGTCTCACCGGTCCCGGCCGACTCGGGAAAGAACGCAGGGCACCTCCGCCGACACAACGGTGGCGACCGCCAGGCCAACAGCGCACTGTGGAGGATCGCCATGGTCCGGATCGCCCACGACCCCGAGACTCGGGCGTACTTCGACCGTCGAGTGAAGGAAGGCCGGACCAAGCGGGACATCATCCGGATCCTTCAGCGCTACATCGCCCGCGAGGTCTATCGCTACCTCCCTCGCGGCTGAATCCCCGAGCCGTGGGTCTGGCTCACCCCCTAACTGTCGCCCCTCGGGGTTGACTTACCGGCGACCCGCCGACCCACGGCTCGGGCCTGTTCTCACCAAGACGCGTGACTTCATAAGAGCATGCCCTCGGCGTTTGAGTGGCTCATCATTGTTGTGTCCGCTGTCTTCACTCCGGAGCCCTAAAGGAAGGGCTTGACATTGATAGGAGCGTCACCGGCAACCCCAGGTGAGATTCAAAATGCATTTCGCTCATTCTTGGAATAGATTCGATTCCGCGACCAAACGGAGCAGCTGCAATGTGACCGAATACTCCCCCGCCAGTGACCGCTACCGGGAAATGATGTATCGCCGCTGTGGGAGCAGCGGCTTGGTGCTGCCTGCGGTGTCGCTCGGGTTGTGGCAGAACTTCGGCGATGACCGACCCATCGAAACGCAGCGGGCGACCTTGCGCAGAGCATTTGACGTGGGCATTACCCATTTCGACCTGGCGAACAACTACGGGCCCCCGTATGGAAGTGCCGAGAATAACTTCGCCCGGATCCTTCGCGAGGATTTCCGTGACCATCGCGACGAACTGCTCATCTCCACCAAAGCCGGTTGGGACATGTGGCCCGGCCCTTATGGCGACCTCGGCTCACGCAAGTACCTCCTGGCCAGCCTGGACCAGAGCCTGCGACGCCTAGGCCTCGACTACGTCGATATCTTCTATCACCATCACTTCGACCCCGACACCCCGCTCGAGGAGACCCTTGGCGCACTCCACACCGCCGTCACCTCCGGCAGGGCCCTTTATGTGGGCATCTCCTCGTACTCCGACCAGCGCACCACCGAGGCGGTGGCCATCTTGCGCCGTCTCGGCACTCCTTTGTTGATCCATCAACCCTCGTATTCGATGTTCAACCGCTGGATCGAGGACCGCCTGCTCGACGCTCTCGAGACAGAGCGCATCGGGTGCATCGCCTTCTCCGTCCTGGCGCAGGGGCTGCTGACCGATCGATACCTCAACGGCATCCCTCCAGGTTCCCGTGCCTCATTGGGTGGCTCATTCACGCCCGCCATGATCAACGACGACAACCTCGACCGGATCCGGGCCCTCAACGAAATCGCTCGGAAGCGGGGACAGTCCCTGGCGCAGATGGCCATCGCCTGGGCCCTTCGGGACCGTCGAATCTCGTCCGTGCTGATCGGCGCCAGCAGCGCAACTCAACTTGACCAGAACGTGGCGGCCCTCGACCACCTTGATTTCACAGCTGATGAGCTCGCCAGCATTGACAACTATGCAGTCGATGCCGGCATCGATTTGTGGCGCACCCCGGCCACCGCCTGAGCAAAAGGCCTTTCTCCAACTGATTGCCAGCTGGTCAACGAAAATGACATCGGGTTGGCCCCACGGTAAGGCGAAAATCCTTCAAGGATGGCGGTGGGATTGACCGGGTCCCCGTGAACTGATCCACCCGCTGTGCGAGTCCAGACCCCCATTATTTTGGGGAAGGAGGACAGCACAGCCATGAAGAACCGTAAGCACACCCCCGAGCAGATCATCCGCAAACTGGCCGAGGGCGAGAAGCTGCTCGGCGAGGGCCAGAACATCGAGGAGGTCTCCCGGCACTTGGAGATCACCGAGTCGACCTGGCACCGGTGGCGGAACCAGTACGGGGGGATGAAGGCCGACGACGCCAAGAAGCTGAAGGAGCTGGAGAAGGAGAACCAGCGCCTGAAGCGCATCGTGGCCGACCAGGCCCTCGACATCGACATGCTGAAGGAGCTGAACCGGGGAAACTTCTGACCCCGGGCTGCCGCCGGCGGGCCGTCTCGGCCCTGCAGGCCCAGTTCGGGGTGACTGAACGGCGAGCGTGCCGGGTGGTCGGCCAACCCCGATCGACCCAGCGACTCAAGCCCCCCGATCCCACCGACGACGAGCTGGCTCTCCGGGCCTTCCTCCGGGACTTCGCCAAGTGTCGGCCCCGCTGGGGCTGGCGACGGGCAGCGGTGGCCGCCAAGCAGGCCGGATGGCGGGCCAACCACAAGCGGATCCACCGCCTGTGGATCGCACAAGGCCTGCGTGTGCCCTATCGGAAGCGGAAGAAGCCCCTCCGGGGCATCGGCCAGCCGGTCGGGGCCATGTGCCCCATCCGGCCCAACGTGGTCTGGGCCATGGACTTCCAGTTCGATCAGACCCGAGACGGGAGAATGCTCAAGATCCTGAACGTCGTCGACGAGTTCACCCGGGAGGCCCTGGCCACTGATGTGGCCCGATCCATCGACGCCGACGGCGTGGTGGCCACGCTCGAGCGCTTGGCCACGGAGCGAGGAGTTCCGGCCTACGTGAGGTTCGATAACGGACCCGAGTTCATCGCCTACGCGGTGGCCGACTGGTGCCGGTTCAACGGCACCGACACCGTGTTCATCGATCCGGGCAGTCCTTGGCAGAACGCCTGGATCGAGAGCTTCAACGGACGGATGCGGGACGAGCATCTGAACGGCCAGGTCTTCGACAGCCTGCTCGAGGCTCAGGTTCTCACCGAGGACTGGCGGATCGACTACAACAACAACAGGCCCCACAGCGCACACGGCTGGCTCACGCCGGTCGAGTTCGTCGAAGCCTGGCTCAACCAACAACAACAGCCACAGCTCGCATAGCGAGTGGACCAGCTATCGGGGTCCGGTCAGGATCCCGTACCAACTCGGTGGCGGTTCGTGCCATCGCGGTATCGGGGATATTTACCCCGGCGGCGGCCGATCCACTCGTGGACGTTACTCGCTTGTTCTACTGCTGATAGCCGCCCCATGATGCGCTGGGCTGGCTGTCATTCCGACCGCGTCTTGCTGAGCCGGTCGCCCGGCAGCCCGAAACACCCAATCGCTTGGACTGGTCCCGATCAGGAGTGCCCGGCGCCGACCCCCTTCTCGACCCGCTGACCCAGGTCCTCATCCACATTGCGCCAGTACTCGAAGGCCTGTTGCAGTACCGGCTCAGTGACTCCGTCGAGCAGGTGGCCGACGATGTTGCCGACCAGCCGATCACGTTCTGCGTCGTTCATCACCTGGCGCACCAGCGTGCCGGCCTGACCCCAGTCGTCGTCCTCCACGCGGGGGGTGTACGCGGCGCGCACCATCTCCCCATCGGTGTGCCAACCCGCCGGCTCGCCGTATCGTTCGGTGTCGGCCCGCGGGCCGCCCTTTGAGTTCGGTGCGTACACCGGGTCGGACACCTTGTTGTAGCGCATCGCCCCGTCTTTGCTGTAGCTGTTCACTGGTGCAATGGGGGCATTCACCGGCAGCTGGTTGTAGTTCACGCCGATGCGGTAGCGGTGGGCATCGGGGTAGGAAAACATTCGGCCCAGAAGCATCCTGTCCGGACTCGGCCCGATCCCCGGAACCATGTTGCTAGGCTCGACGGCCAGCTGCTCGATTTCGGAGTGGTAGTCAGTCGGGTTCCGATTAAGGGTCATCCGGCCCACCTCGATGAGCGGGTAGTCCGAATGCGGCCAAACCTTGGTCAGGTCGAAGGGATTGAAGCGGTAGTCCTTGGCGTCCTCGAATAGCATGATCTGGACCTTGAGGGTCCAGGAGGGATAATCGCCCCGCGTAATGGCCTCAAACAGGTCGCGGGTGTGGAAGTCGCCGTCGGTGGATGCCAACCGGTCCGCCTCTTCTTGGGTGAGGCATTCGACCCCCTGCTCGCTGATGAAGTGGTACTTGACCCAGGACTTCTCGCCTCGGGCGTTGATCCACATGTAGGTGTGCGAGCCGTAGCCGTTCATGTGCCGCCACGTCCTCGGAATGCCGCGGTCACCCATGAGATAAGTCACCTGGTGCGCTGATTCCGGTGACAGGGTCCAAAAGTCCCACTGCATGTCGTGGTCACGCAGGTTGTTGTCGGCCCTGCGCTTCTGCGAGCGGATGAAATGCTGGAACTTCATCGGGTCGCGGATGAAGAAGACCGGAGTGTTGTTCCCGACCATGTCGTAGTTGCCCTCGGTCGTGTAGAACTTGATGGCGAAACCTCGGGGGTCGCGCCAGGTGTCCGGGCTTCCACGCTCGCCGGCCACAGTCGAGAATCTGGCTACCAGGTCTGTGTTTGCCCCTGGCTGGAACAGCGCCGCCTTCGTGTAGGCGCTGACATCGCTGGTGACCTCGAGCCGGCCGAAGGCGCCGCTGCCCTTGGCGTGCGGCTGGCGCTCCGGTACCCGTTCCCGGTTCCACTGGGCCATCTGCTCGATGGCGTAGTGATCCTGCAGCAGAATCGGACCGTCGGGCCCAACCGTGAGCGAGTGTTCGTCGCTCTCAACCGGGATACCGGAGTCTGTCGTCGTCGGGTTAGGTTCCACAGTCTCGTGCCTCCATCTTCGTGTTACCGGGGTAGTGGTTACAAGTACCTTGCCGGGCCGCTCGACCCTCAGTCCGCCTGTAGCCGGGTCTCCCGTTTTCGCTTCTCCCAATAAGAGCGCAAGAAGATGCCGACAGGACGCCACCGCCGGGTTGAACTGCGGCCCAGTGCATCGCCCGGCCCATTCGCACTTCCAAGGCTCACAGTTAGCTTCATCCTCAACGGCTGGGCTGTCAACGTCCGTGGCCGGATTGACGACGTCTAGGTGATGGCTCCATCAATCGGGCCGATCGATGCCCCACCTACGGTTCAAGCACGAAGGGTGGCTCGTCAGGCCCTCGGATCATCGCCGCTGCCTTGGACGAACTCGCGCCGGTGATCTGTGCCGCGGGTCTACGGGACCGCTCCCCACGATGGGCTAACGCAACTGAGCCCCTAACACGACCTAGTGGTCTGTCGCGGAATTGACTTGGGTGAGTGAGGCCCTTCCCCGCTTGACCTTGGTGATGATCTCGTCGGCCTGTTTGTGCCAGACAAAGGGCTTGGGGTTGTCGTTCCAGTGTTCGGCCCAAAGTTCAATGGCTTCGATGAGCTGTGGCACGGAGGTGAAGACGCCGCGTCGGAGTCGACGCTCGGTCAGCTCGTTGAACCAGCGCTCGATGAGGTTGAGCCACGACGAGCTGGTCGGCGTGAAGTGCAGGTGCCAACGTGCACGCTTCGGATCGTCCAACCACGCGGCGACGGGCGGCGCCTTGTGAGCTGAAAGGTTGTCGAGCACAACATGGACTTCGAGGTCCTTCGGCACGTGCAGGTCGATGAACTTGAAAAAGGCAAGCACGTCGGTCGCCTTGTGGGACTTCTTGGTGTCGAAGAGGACTTCGCCGGTGGCCACGTTCATGGCGGCGAACAGATCGGTGGTCCCGTGCCGCTTGTAGTCGTGGGTCAGGGTCGTCCCTCGTCCCTTCTTCATAGGAAGCGACGGCTGGGTGCGGTCGAGGGCCTGGACCTGGGTCTTCTCATCAAAGCTGAACACCACGGCCCGCTCGGGAGGGTTCAAATAGAGCCCGACCACGTCGACCAGCTTCTCCTCGAAGTGCGGGTCGTTCGAGACCTTGAAGGTGTCGACCTTCCAGGGCTTCAGGTTGTGGTCCCGCCAGATGCGGGCGACCGAGTCCTTGCCGATCCCGAACCGAGTGGCCATGAGTCGAGTAGTCCAGTGGGTCGATCCATCGTCGGGTGTCGCGTGCAGCGTGTCGTGCACGACGGCGGCCACTGTTCCCTCGGGAAGCCAGGACTTGCGCCCTCGGCCCGGTGCGATGCGGCCCACGCCCTCGACACCCTCAGATTCGAACCGCCGACGCCACGCCCGCACCGACTCGTTCGAAGTGTGACAACGCCTCGCCACTTCGTTGGTGCCGACGCCGTCGGCAGCCAGCAACAATGCCTTCGCCTGCACCACTCTGCGATGTCCGAGCGTCGTCGACCGTGCGATCACTTCGAGCGCCGTTCGCTGCTCGTCGGTCATGGCCAGCCGGGGTGCGATCACCGTACTCATGGTGCCACCTTAGCTATCCAAGCTATATCAACGACGGAGCACTAGGGTGGGGCCTAGCGGGTGGAACTCAGACTTCCCATTCCGAATTGCGCATGACGGTGCGACCGGCCGGGTCCTCGGCCTCAGTCCAGGCCTGGATTCGCGAAGGAGCGAACACCAGATAGACGTAGTCCCCGCTATCGGTCCGGGGGTCCCAGTCCGCCTGAGCGGCGTACGCCTCGGCAAGTGCCGGGTGGGCCTCGGATGTGGGCACGGCCTCGACCAGGACAGCGTCGATCACGACCACGTCCCGTGTTTCACCCAGGGCGAGGCGTACCCGCGGGTTGGCTGTGACGTTGGCGACCGTGCGTGACCTCGGCCCGGTGGCTAGGACGATCTGGCTCCCGTTCCAGGTGTGAGTCACCGGCACGAGGTGGACGGCACCAGTAGGTGAGGCGGAAGCAACCCACACGTTGGCCTTGGCCGCCGTGAGTTTCGACAGGGCATCGGCCTTGCGCTCCGTAGGCGACCGGGTGGCCATGCCGTCATCATGGCACCTTCACTGCCGGGGCGCCCAGACCTCGCCGGAAACACTCAGTCCCTCCCGCCCGCGACTGCCAGGGACGGCGGGCGGACGGATCTCTTGACAAACTCGCGATGCCTGATGCGTCGACCGAAGACCGGTGCTTGTGTCTCGCTTACCCGCCAGTCTCCTGTCGCAGAGCAACGTCTACTCTCGGAGGGGAAACCCTGGTCCGATTGACAGATGGATCACACTTCGCAGCCCTTGTGGGTCCTGCGAGTAAGCGCGAATATGGGATCGGCCCGGTGACAGGCTCTGACGGCGTCGGGACACTTGCGTCATCGAAAGCAGTCTGGACCTACCAGGCCTCACACCGTTCATGGTGGGGAGGACATCCCAGGGAGGTTGTCATGACGGACAGAGAGCCGAGGCTTGCCGTGCTTGGACTTGGCACAATGGGCCGGGCCATGGCTGGTTCGGCACTTCGCAATGGGCTCCCAACTGTCGTGTGGAATCGCAAGCCCGATGCGGCACGTGGCATGGCCGAACAGGGAGCTGAGGTCGCGACATCGGTTGCCGATGCAGTGAAAGCGGCAACCGTGGCTATCACGATGGTTACCGACGCCGAGGCTGTGAGCTCGATCGCCGTTGAGCTCGGCATGCTGGAAGCCCTGCCGGCTGGATCCGTCTGGGCCCAAATGAGCACTATCGGTATCGAAGGCACTGCAACTATGAATTCCGTCGTCGAGAGACAACGCCCAGACATCCTCTTTCTCGACGCACCCGTGTCGGGAAGCAAGATCCCCGCCGAGGAGGGAAAGCTGACCATCTTCGCCTCTGGGTCCGAGCAGGCGCGGCCCACGGCAGAACCTGTGTTCGCAGCACTCGGGCAACGCACCGTTTGGCTCGGAAAGGTTGGAATGGGTTCGCGCATGAAGCTTGTCAACAACACGCTGCTCGCGTTCGGTGCCGAAGGGGTAGCTAGTTCGCTCGCACTGGCTCACCGGCTGGGCCTTGAGGTCGGCACCATTATGGACGCATTTGTGGAGGGTCCGCTTGTATCGCCATGGATGGCTGCGAAAATGGCGCGGATTCAGAATGGAAACTATTCGGCCGAGTTTCCCCTAGTGCTCGCACTCAAGGACGTCCATCTTGCCCTTGAGCAAGCTGATCCGAAGCGATTCACCGTGCTCGCTTCGCTTGCTCGCGAGTGGGAACAGATCGTAGAGCAGGGTCTCGGCAACGACGACGTTACCGTTGTAACTCGCTCGCTCAAGAGCTAAGGACGGCAGCAATGTCCGGGTCTGGACCGCACATTCCATGGTGAATGGATCAGAACCCTCAGCGATGCTACTCGTCACACTCACAGTGCTCACGGTGGTGAGTGGCTTGGTCGACGCCGTGAGCTACCTGGGTCTCGGTCACGTCTTTACGGCGAACATGACGGGCAACGTGGTGCTCCTCGGGTTCGCCGCGGCGGGCGCACCAGGGTTCTCTATTGCAGCAAGTCTCGTATCGCTTGGATCGTTCCTGGTTGGTGCGGCAACTGCCGGGAGGGTCACCTTGCACGTCACTTCGCGTCGGCAGTGGCTGCTGATCGCGATAGTGGTCGAAGGACTCTTTGCCGGTGCCGCTGCCGCAGTCTCTGCTATTCACTCGGGTGTCGTCTCTTCAGGCTCTGGGCGGTACACGATCATCGCGGTACTCGCCTTCGCAATGGGCGTCCGGAACTCCACCATCCGGAGGCTCGCCGTACCGGACATCACAACTACTGTGTTGACCATGACACTGACAGGATTGGCCGCTGACTCCTCACTCGCCGGTGGATCCAACCCGAAGGTGGCAAGAAGAACTACTGCCATTGCCGCCATGCTCGCCGGGGCAGTAAGTGGAGCCGCCCTCTACCTCCACACCGGGGCGACCTGGCCGCTCGTAGTGGTTGCCGTGACAGTACTTGCAACAAGCTTGATTTTCGCAGCGAGTCCCAGCTCGCGTTCGCTGGACATCGTGGGCGAAGCGACGTAGCACCTGCTGGTTCACCGTTCGATGTGAGTAGGTCGCCAGGTGGATCGACTTGCCCGTGTCGGTCCTGGTCAGCCTGTGGGTGCCGAGAATCCCATCCAGCCAGGTCAGGCCACCAACCGGTATTCATGGATCAGACCGAAGACGACATCCTTGCGACGCAGATACCGCAGCTCGGGATCACCGAAGGGCGATGGCGGTGCAACGTTGAGCGGAGCCAGCTGACCCAACCCTCGGTGAGGCCGTTGCTCGTTGTAGTGGGCCACGTACTCGGCCAGGACTCGTTCCAGATGTCCACGACCGAAGATGAGCATCAGATCGAGGCATTCACGACGCACGGTGCCGACGAAGCGTTCGGCGAATGCATTTGCCCGGGGAGCTCTGACCGGGGTGCGGATGATCCGGATGCCTTCGGCCCGGAAAACCTCGTCGAAGCTCGAGGTGAACTTGGTATCCCGGTCACGGATCAGGAACTTGACGGGCTTGACCCGTTCCTCCAGCACCATGGTCAGGTTCCTCGCCTGCTGGACCACCCAGGAGCCGGTCGGATGAGCAGTGATCCCGGTCACGTGCACCCGTCTGGTATCGAGCTCGATGAAGAACAGCACGTAGAGGCGCTTCAGTAACACCGTGTCGACGGAGAAGAAGTCGCAAGCCAACATCGACGACGCCTGGGAACGGAGGAACTCCGACCAAGTCGGACCCTTGCGAGCCCGTGACGGGTCGATGCCATTGACCGGACCCCGATAGCTGGTCCACTCGCTATGCGAGCTGTGGCTGTTGTTGTTGGTTGAGCCAGGCTTCGACGAACTCGACCGGCGTGAGCCAGCCGTGTGCGCTGTGGGGCCTGTTGTTGTTGTAGTCGATCCGCCAGTCCTCGGTGAGAACCTGAGCCTCGAGCAGGCTGTCGAAGACCTGGCCGTTCAGATGCTCGTCCCGCATCCGTCCGTTGAAGCTCTCGATCCAGGCGTTCTGCCAAGGACTGCCCGGATCGATGAACACGGTGTCGGTGCCGTTGAACCGGCACCAGTCGGCCACCGCGTAGGCGATGAACTCGGGTCCGTTATCGAACCTCACGTAGGCCGGAACTCCTCGCTCCGTGGCCAAGCGCTCGAGCGTGGCCACCACGCCGTCGGCGTCGATGGATCGGGCCACATCAGTGGCCAGGGCCTCCCGGGTGAACTCGTCGACGACGTTCAGGATCTTGAGCATTCTCCCGTCTCGGGTCTGATCGAACTGGAAGTCCATGGCCCAGACCACGTTGGGCCGGATGGGGCACATGGCCCCGACCGGCTGGCCGATGCCCCGGAGGGGCTTCTTCCGCTTCCGATAGGGCACACGCAGGCCTTCTGCGATCCACAGGCGGTGGATCCGCTTGTGGTTGGCCCGCCATCCGGCCTGCTTGGCGGCCACCGCTGCCCGTCGCCAGCCCCAGCGGGGCCGACACTTGGCGAAGTCCCGGAGGAAGGCCCGGAGAGCCAGCTCGTCGTCGGTGGGATCGGGGGGCTTGAGTCGCTGGGTCGATCGGGGTTGGCCGACCACCCGGCACGCTCGCCGTTCAGTCACCCCGAACTGGGCCTGCAGGGCCGAGACGGCCCGCCGGCGGCAGCCCGGGGTCAGAAGTTTCCCCGGTTCAGCTCCTTCAGCATGTCGATGTCGAGGGCCTGGTCGGCCACGATGCGCTTCAGGCGCTGGTTCTCCTTCTCCAGCTCCTTCAGCTTCTTGGCGTCGTCGGCCTTCATCCCCCCGTACTGGTTCCGCCACCGGTGCCAGGTCGACTCGGTGATCTCCAAGTGCCGGGAGACCTCCTCGATGTTCTGGCCCTCGCCGAGCAGCTTCTCGCCCTCGGCCAGTTTGCGGATGATCTGCTCGGGGGTGTGCTTACGGTTCTTCATGGCTGTGCTGTCCTCCTTTCCCAAAATAATGGGGGTCTGGACTCGCACAGCGGGTGGATCAGTTCACGGGGACCCGGTCACCATGGCGGCGAAGGACACTCCAGACGCTCGAGGGAGCAAGGACGACACCCGTTGTCGCCAACTCGCCCTGTATCCGGCGGTAGCCCCAGGTGGGATTCTCTCGAGCCAGCCGGAGGATGATCGCCACCGTTCCCGCGGGGATGCTCGGCCGCCCAGGTCGGTGGGGATGAGTCCACTTGCGCCGGACGAGATCCCGGTGCCACCGGAGCAGGGTCTCGGGCTGCACGAAGAACCGACCTCGACGTCTTCGGTTCATGAGTCGACTCAATCCGGCGAACAGGGCTCGATCCCGTGGCTTCAAGGCCGGCCGGAGCACCTGGCGACGGAGCACAGCCACCTCGTGACGGAGCATGACGATCTCGATCGCCAACTCGTCGCCGTCATGGTGGCCGAGGCGCACCAACTGGAGGAGTTTAGTGAAGGCTAGGTAGAGGAACGAGAGGGCCATGGCCCAGTTTCGTCTTCCACGGCCATTCCGGGAAAGTCCTCGTCAAGGTACCCGGATGACATTCTCGGCACCCACAGCCTCCCGGATCTGGAGCGACGAACCGACAGCCGCCGCCCTTCGCGACCGGTTTGATGACTTTCCAGGCATCGGCCAAAAGAAGGCGGCGATGGCCGTCGAGATCCTCGAACGAGACCTTCACGTCCCGATGACCGAACTCTCCGGAAGCGACATTGCCTACGACGTCCATGTCCGGCGGGTGTTTCTCCGAACTGGACTGGCCGACCACGACGACGTCAGCCACATGGTGGCTGTCGCCCGATCACTCCATCCAGAACGGCCCGGCGAACTGGACAACCCGGCCTGGGATATCGGCCGTAGCTGGTGCACTGCCGGCACCCCGGCTTGCGGAGCCTGTCCACTCCTCTCGGTCTGCCCACGACTACTCGACTTCGCCACCGCCGTCCGAGGGATCTAGTGGGGTAGGGGCTCGCCGGTAGGCGTTGCTGTTGAATGTGTGAATCCCATGAGTCCGACCATCGGAGGAACTGATTTGGTCTCGCTCCTTCGGAGAGTCCAACGTGCCCATCTCCCGTCGGCACCGACGGCCGGCATGCTTGAGCGCGGCGTGGATTGTTCACGAGTTGGTGTAGATGCCGTTCTCTCCGACAGCGGCGCAGAAGCTGACCGTCGGGCAGGTAACTGCTTCAAGTGGGCCCCCCGACGAGACCGGAGAGGGTGGGGACCAGGTCGAGCCGTCGTAGGTGAGATCGTTGCCATCGACGTCCACCGCGGTGCAGCTCGTCTGGGAGGCGCAGGTGACCGACATCAGCCGATTTTGGTCGATCTGCTGTGCTGGTTGCCAGGCGCCGTAGGAGTACTCGGCGACATCTCCAGCGCTGTCGGACACCATGCAGAAGTCAGCAGACAGGCAAACGATCGTGCCGCCCTCGAGCCCTCCATTCGAGTCGACATTCACTGGCGGGTTCCAACTCGAACCATCGTAGGTGACCACATTCCCGCTCAGATCGAACGCTCCACAGAAGGCGGTGGTCGGACAGTTGATCGCCCATAGTTCGTTCGAGTCGACGGAGTCGGGGGCGCTCCAGCTAGAGCCGTTATAGGTGAGCACCGAACCGTCGGAGTCCACCGCCTTGCAGAAGGAGGTGCTGGGGCAGGAGACCCTCACGAGACCGCCGCCGTTTGGGTCAACCAGTCTAGGTGTGCCCCATTGGCCATCTGCATACATGGCGACGTGTCCGCCGGCGTCAACGGCCGCGGAAATGGGTCCACTGTTACCGATGGCGCACGATACCGAGTTCATGTAGCCACCACTCGAATCGGCGGTCTCCATCGAGCCCCAGGTTGACCCGTTATAGAGCGAGACGTCCCCGTTCGAATCGCCGGCCGCGGAGAACGACGCGGACGGACAGCTGACCGTGAGGAGCCCACCCCCTTGGTCAACGTTCCAAGCCTCCCATCCCGACCCGGCAGGAGTTATGTTGCCAGTGACGTCGGATCCCCCGGATGGATCCGGGCTGCTGGGGCTACCCGGGGTGGTCGCTGGTCCGGGGCCTGTGTCACCAAAACCACCAGGAGGAGCCGGATCCGTTGCTGGAGGCGTGCTTGGAAGCGGGGTAGGTGAGGGCACCGATCCAGGGGGGCCACTGATTTGCTGGGCGTTTGGAAGTGTGGCCGCCGACAGCGAATGAGTGAAAGCCAAAGACGCGATGAGGACGATTGCCGTCATAGCGAATGGCACGAGCAGTGACAATCCGAACGACCACCAGTACCCGTCGGCCTTGTATCCACGCTGCGTAGCCATGCGGCTGTGACGAAATGCCGGCCACAGCCCCCATGCCCCAAAGAAGATCGTCACCAGAATGGTAGGGGCATAACTGGGCCGGTCGAGAATCGCGTCGTCGGTTCGAATGCCCGGTGGCATAGGTGGGTTCGACAGGTACTCGTTCATCGTTCCCCCCCATGGATGTTGCGGCCAAAACGCCGCCCGTTTCCTGCCAGGACCGGATTCTCGATTCGGTGCGACTGAAATAGCTTTTGCTGATCTACCAGCCGAATGAATCGGGCGTCTCGTTCGAGGTTCTGCGTCATGGCTGCTCCTAAGGGATTCCGGTGGACCTCATTGCCACCTCTACGAGTCATCTTGAGACCGTGGCTCGAACTGGGGTAGAGGGAGACCTCCCCCCTCGTGTCAAGCCAAGGTTGAGAAGGTCGACAGAGCCTGTGGTTATCCTCTAAATGTGAACCACCTCGCCGGGATGTTCCGGGTGGCTGGCCCCAGGTGGCCGGATCGGAGCGCGGACGGTCCGGAAGCCGACAACCTCAAGGGTCGCTCGATGGGAGGGCTAAAGAGCGGGTCGAGCAATTTTCCGGAGCACCTCCACCTCGTGGCCGAGCAGGTCGATCTTGATGGCCGAAGTTGCCAGATCGTTGCCGGCGGAGGATCGGGACGGGCCGGACGATGCCGGGATTACGGAGGGAAAGGACTGTGGGCGTTTTGGTCGCCATCGCGATCTTGGAGAAAATCCCAGCTCAAAGTGCTCGGGCGAGGTTCTTGGTACCCAATGGGTCTTATGCCCACGTTCTCCAAATGGCGTCGCGTTCGGCGGCTCCGAACGCGAACCGGCCTCGAGCGCGAAGCCCGAGGCCGGTTCCTTGCTGTCTTGAGCCGAGTCGTTCTACCAGTTCTGCACCCAACCTAGGTACAGGTTCTGCTGGTAGGAGTTGATATTGAATGTGTGAATCCCGTGGGTTCGACCATCGTAGGAGCTGATGATGGTCCCGCCACCTTCGGAGAGGCCAACGTGCCCATCTCCCGTCGGCGAACTAGCCCCTCTCCAGAACACCAGAGCACCCGCAGGGGGGTTCCTGTCGCTATGGTGGTTTGGCGCGACGGTCCAGTACGTGTACGCCGAATCATGGGACGCCGCGTATGGGAGGCCAGCGGTGATATTGACGCCGGCGCCGTACAGGTAGGCCTGATAGACGAACTCGAGGCAGAAGCCATCCCAACTCGTCTGTCCGAGCTTCGACTGAGCCCAACCGATTGCCTTCTGGGCATGCGTACTCGCCGGCGGTGGTGGCGCTTGTGACGCCCCGCAGGCCGGCACCCCTGGTGCCGCTTGGTTGATTGGAGCTCCGTCGTTGACGAAGTGCTCATTCATCCAACCTGAGCCTCTTCCAGGGCCCGAAGCCCACGACGCCTGCACCCACATTGTGTTCGCACTACCCGGGACTGTTGTTCCGGGCTGATAGCACGACACGCTCACGTCCGTACCTGGATAGAAACCGTTCCCTGACACGGCAATTGGTGAGTTCTAGTTGGGAGCAGACCTCCAGTAGATCCCACCTTGGTCATTCATGGTTGGGAACACTGATGCCGCTACCGCCGGCCCTACGGTCGCCACGGTGATTCCCGCTGCAGCAATTGTCGCCGCAACTAGGAGGGCCACGCGCCGCGTGAATTTGGTTTTCGTCATTGAATTCCTTTCATTTCTGGTAACCCACCGTTGGTCCAATGGCGGACAACTGCGGCAGCTGTGCCACCGCCGCGTTCCACCTGTTTGGAGGCTCCGGTGGGCCACTGTTTAGTGATCTCCCTCGATGTCGGGAGTGTCGGTGGACCTAACGCCACCGCTACGAGCCATGGTGAGCGAGAGCCTGGCGTTGAGCTAGAGGGAGGCCTCCCCCCTGTTGTGTGGCCAGGGTTAGGGCAATGCCTCACCTGATTGGTCTGAAAGCCGGTGCCGATGATCTCTCCCGTTGCCGGAGTGGTGGGTGCAACAGACATTGGGGACAGCTGTCGGCGACGACGCTTCCTCACGAGGGCCGACTTGGCCCTTGATTCGAGGCTCGGTACGAAGCAGAGCCCCCTGCCCGTGTCGTCAGCTCAGGGATTGTTCAGGGGAACCGAGTCGTCGGGACGGTGAGCGCAGAGGGAGACCTCGCTTGCTTTGAGCAAAGCCAGTCCTCGGCGAGAGCGTCCGTTCATCGTCAAGACCGGAACCCTCAGTGTCGGTGTTCCCGATGATGGAGTCCGGCTCGTATCGTCCTCCATCACCGATGTCGGTCCGATCGAACTCGACCGTCGGCGAGGATTTACGCTCCAAGCCCATGCAGTGGGCATCGACCGACTGCAGCCAGGCCGGGGCCAGGAAGCGCCGATGACGCTTTAACGCTCTGATGCCAAGGCAGCTAGCTGTTCCTGGCCCTATCCAACTTGGATACGGACCGAAACGATCCGGTGAAGCGCGTTCGGAGTTCCCGAACTAGACCCGTCGGCGTTGATCCGCTCGACCACGCTCATTCCTGAGGTCACCTGGCCGAACAACGTGTAGCTAGGCGAGAGACTTTCTCCTTGGGTCCCGGTCACGATGAAGAACTGGCTGCCGTTGGTATTAGGCCCGTTGTTGGCCATGGCCACCGAGCCCAGCGGGTACTGCGGTGTCGCCGTGTCGGGCAGTTCGTCGGCAAACCGGTAGCCCGGGCCACCGGCTCCGGTGCCGGTGGGGTCGCCCGTCTGATCCACGAACGAGGGTATGACCCGGTGGATGACAATGCAGTCGAAGAAGTGCTGGTCGGCCAAGAACACGAAGTTGTTCACCGCCAAAGGCGCCGCCTCGGGGTCAAGCTGGATGGTGAAGGGTCCGACGTCCGTGGTGACGGTGGCCGTATAGCTCCTCGAGGTGTCGATGGTCATAGCCGGATAGGACGAGTACGACGGCTTGTTGAGGGTGGCGCTGAAGCTGTTCGGGCAGTCGGTCGAGGTCGTCGTCGCTCCAGAGTTTGTATTACCGGATCCGCCCGCGGGAGCCGGAGGGGCAGGAGGCGCCGTGGGTGGCGTGACGGATGGTGGGGGGCCGCCGGCCGAATGAGCATTTGGAAGGATCGCTGCCGTCGAAAGAGAGTAAGTAAAGGCCAAGGACGCGATCAGAATGACTACGGTGATTGCGATTGACGCGAGCATTGACAGTCCGAACGACCACCAGTAGCCGTCGGCCTTGTAGCCGCGGAGGGTAGCCATCCGGCTGTGACGAAATGCCGGCCACAGCCCCCATACACCAAAGAAGAACGTCACCAGAATGGTGGGGACATAACTGGGCCGGTCGTGTACCGCCTCGTTCGCCATCCCCATTTCGAAGTTCTGCATCGCGCCTCCTTAGACACTCCGGTGGACCTCATTGCCACCTCTACAAGTCATCTTGAGACCGGGACTCGAGTTGGGGTAGAGGGAGACCTCCCCCCAACGTGTCAAGCCAGGGTAGAGGTGTCGGTAGGAGCCTGAGGTCATCGTCCGCACCACGACCCAGGTCGCCCAGGGGTCCCCGATGGCAGAACCTGGCTGGTCTTCTCCCACAGCACCGATATCTGTGCGATCGAAATCGGCCGTCCGTAGTGGTGTTGATCCCGCCTCGCCACCGGCACATCCATCTCGCCAACGCCCAATGTGCTGCCACGTTCGGTGAAGTTCAGGGGCCAGTCGGGTACTGCGGAAGGGAGGTGGAGGCTGCGGCGAGAGCGATGATGGCGATCACGAACATCGCCACCCCGAAGAATCCCAGCACGAGTCCCGCGATGGCTAGACCCTGGCCGCCCTGGGTCCCGTCGCTTTCTTCGATCTGCTTCTTGGCAATGAAGCCGAAGATCACCGCAAGGACCGAACCCAGGCCGAACATCCAGAAGACCCCGAAGACCAGTGAGGCAATGGCCATTCCGTTAGTGGCTGGAGCGACGGGCATGACTCTGGCGGCGGCATAGGGTGGCGACCCCATCGTCCCCGCGCCGTACTGGCGGTGTGGTGGCTGTACTTGGATCGGAGACCGCGAATCTGCTGGCGTCGATGCTCCGTCTTGTCCGGGATGACAGTCGGCCCAGGCACCGATGTTTGACAGGCGAGCGGCGTCGTTCTTGTCGGCCATCAAGCTGGCGTAGCCAGGCTTGGGAAGCTGGATAATGTGACGACAGGACGGGCATGGCCGTCTTCCGCTCCCGGCGAAGTAGTCGGTAGAACGGCAGAATGGGCACTGATAGCAATGGAAGGTTCGCCGGCATCGGGTGCACTCAGGGGACTCGGCGGAGCGTGCTTGGTATTGCACGAAGTAGCACCCGTGACATTCCCAGACCACGTTGCCGCTCATGGGCACTCCGCCTTCAGGGTCAGCCCAGGCACCTTGAGCGGGTGGCGCGGAGCCGGTGCCGGCCAAGGCGAGGGAGGCATCGGCTGCCGCGTTGATGTCTGCCGTCCCGATATAGGCGGCCACCGTTGAGGGCTTAGCCCCATCTGGCCTGTCGGCCAGTTCACTCGCGAATCCGGGCTTTGGGATGCGAATCATTCGACGGCACGATTCACAGGTGGTTCGACCGTGATTCAGATAACAGCCGCTGGCCTGGCACACCGGGCAGCTGTAGAAGTAGAACGCCCGATAGCAATTCCAGCATGTGACACTCGCTGAGCGACCGGTGAATTGTTGAACGGCCGTACAAGTCGGGCAGGTCCAATCCACCTCGCCTGGTCTCGTCCCCTGCGGTGATGGTGCCGGTCGGGCCGCAGGAACTGGCTCTGATATGCGTGTGTGTGAGACAGAGGGGGTCGGATTAGGCATTTCAGCTCCTGGAGGTTTCCGGTGGACCCAATGCCACCGCCTCAAGACATGCTGAGGTGGATCGTGGCGCTGGGCTAGAGGGAGGCCTCCCCCTTGCTCCCAGATGGGGATGGGGTAATGCTGTCCGACGGGTACAGGATCTGTACGGACTGCGGACAGCATTGAGAGGCGGTTGGCGTGTCAAAGGCGGCGATGGTGCTGATTGGTGGCGACGAGTTTCAAGTCGCGTCCGATCAGCCGTTTGTCTTTGGACGGGCCGATGGTGACGGTGTGGTGGGGCTGGACGCCACCGACATGGGAATCTCCGCAAAAGCTGGTGCTGTCGAATGGATGTGGGGTCTGTGGTGGTTGGTGAACCACAGCCGCAAGCGGCGTCTGCTCCTCGATGACGGCGCGGGCGGACAGCCACAGCGCTTGGAGTGCGGGCAGCGGTTCGCCATCAATGTCGACAGACTGACGGTCTTGGTGCCGGGGGCGATCTACACCCATCGCGTTGAAGTGGTCATTCCCGAGAGCGACCTGGCCCGAGTGGCAGGAAGCCAGATCACCTCGGGCACGTTGCTGGCAGGGAACCTTCGATTGAGCGAGCGTGACAAAGATGTGCTGGTGGCCATGTTCTCGGGCTATCTCGAGGCATTCCCTCGGCGCTCCACTCGGCCTCGGACGTACCAGCAGGCGGCAACACTGCTTGGACCACCGTGGACAGCCGTGACAGTCCGGAAACAGATCGAGCGTTTGAAGGACCGAGCCGCACGCATCGAGGCTTATTTTGAGGGTCCTCACGCCAACTACGACCTGGCTGACTACGTGGTGGCCAACGGTCTACTTGTGCAAGACGATCTGGCCAGATTGGGGGGAGCACAATGAGCGAAAAGAACTCAAATGGTGCCCCGCAGTTTCGGGTGGGACCGACTACCGACCCGGATCGCTATGTGCTCGGCGCCGCGTTCACCAGCGGCGCCGAAGGCATCCTCTATCGAGGGACCATCACCACGACCGCTGGGGTGACGCTGGACGTTGCAATCAAGATGCTCCAGCCTCGGTTCCTGTCAAGTGTTGACGAGTGGCATTCCCGTTGGACCGAGCAGGTTGAGCTGCTGCGTTCCCTGCAGGTCCCCGGCGTTGTCCCAGTGCGCGATGGGTTTCTTGGACCTCTTCCCCATCTCCCTGGGCAGGCCGGCGAGGAAGAGACCCTCTATCTGGTCATGAACTGGGTGGAAGGGGAATCACTGGACGAATGGGTACGCCATCGCCTCGACCGCGATCCGATCGACGATCTCAAGGTACTGATCGGGGTGGCGGCAGCGCTGGACCTGATGCACTCGGGACGGGCCACAGGTGGTGTACCGGTCGTGCACAGGGACATTAAGCCGGCGAACATACTCGTGACCGACCACGGCAGCGTGCTCGTAGACTTCGGTCTCACTCGAGGTCTGCCCGACGGCCAGCGCCTGACTGGGGTAGTGGGGACCCCGGGTTACCTCGCCCCCGAATCTCTTGACGCCGGAAACTATTCGGCGGCCTCGGACCGTTACGGCTTCGGTGCCGTGGCCTACTTCGTTCTAACCGGTTCTGAGCTGCGGCCCTGGCACCAGCCAGAAGCGACGCGTGCGCAGCGCTGGTCGCGGTGCCAGAGCTGAGCGATCGCCCCGAAGTTGCCGACCGGGTGATGGCCATGCTCGCGGCTGACCCCGACGAGCGGCCTCCGGGAGTCGCCAACTGGGTTGGTCAACTCCGGCGCTCCAGCCTTGAGGCTGGCCCAGACATCCTCAGCCCGGCTGCACCGCGACGCAACCCAACCAACCCCGTGGATCACAAACAGAGTCGCCCGGTGCGTCGAATCACTCGACGATCGATCACCATAGCCATCGGTCTAGCTATCGTCGCCGCAGCCGCTGTAGCCGTGCTTGTCATCGACATTCTTGGTGGTCCGGCACCAACTGTCACCGTTGCCAAATCCAGCTATCACTTCACACCCATCAACAATCCGGCTGGGACGTTCAATCGGCTCACGGGCATCAGCAATTCGAACGTGATCGCCGGCTACTACGGGAACGGTTCGAGCGGTCATCCGAGTCAGGGCTACCTCGTCAGTGAACCGTACGGAGGATCCTCCTTCGTGAGTATCGGCAAGCCCTTTCCGAGCTCCGTACAGACTCAGATCACAGCCATAAACAACGAAGGTGACATCGCCGGGATCTCGGTGGACTCCGAAGGCAACAAATCCCTCTTCGTGAAGTGGCAGGGTGTCTTCGGTCCGTACAACGAACCAAACACTCCGCACATGACCGGAAGTGTCCGATTCCTCGGCATCAACGACCCGGGATGGACCGTGGGTTTCTACGAGGATCCGTCGGGCGGTTCTCACGCCTTCAAGCTGAACCAAGACG
Organism: uncultured Acidimicrobiaceae bacterium; assembly: GCA_963756515.1. Classification (GTDB taxonomy): domain Bacteria; phylum Actinomycetota; class Acidimicrobiia; order Acidimicrobiales; family RAAP-2; genus Bog-756. Next base: position 234,900 of record CAVWNV010000005.1, on the reverse strand, counting down.
GCAATACGTACATTCCGCTCCCAATCCAAGGGGCTAGCAGCGTAGAGGCAACCGGCATCAACAACGATGGGCAGATCGTTGGCTTTACGACGTCGTCGGGTGGGACTTCGAGCTTCCTACTGCTGCCAAACGGCAAACTCTATACCTTCCAGTTCAAAGGCGGAAGGGACACCCGGGCCATGGGGATCAACAACAAAAGCCAGATAGTCGGGTCGTATCTGGACAGTTCGGGGGTCATGCACGGCTTTGTGTTATCTGAGCCGACCGGTCCACACTCGGTCTGGCAGAGTATCAACGACCCCGATGGCATTGGCTCGACCGTTGTGAACGGGATCAACGACAAGGGAGATGTCGTCGGTTCCTATATCGACAGTTCAGGCGATACCCACGGGTTCTTTGCCAAGTGACACATCGTCATGTCGGCCATTTCAGCTGACGGCATCATCTGACTCGATTCGATAGCTCCCCTAGGCCTAGTGCTCCGTCGTTGATATAGCTTGGATAGCTAAGGTGGCACCATGAGTACGGTGATCGCACCCCGGCTGGCCATGACCGACGAGCAGCGAACGGCGCTCGAAGTGATCGCACGGTCGACGACGCTCGGACATCGCAGAGTGGTGCAGGCGAAGGCATTGTTGCTGGCTGCCGACGGCGTCGGCACCAACGAAGTGGCGAGGCGTTGTCACACTTCGAACGAGTCGGTGCGGGCGTGGCGTCGGCGGTTCGAATCTGAGGGTGTCGAGGGCGTGGGCCGCATCGCACCGGGCCGAGGGCGCAAGTCCTGGCTTCCCGAGGGAACAGTGGCCGCCGTCGTGCACGACACGCTGCACGCGACACCCGACGATGGATCGACCCACTGGACTACTCGACTCATGGCCACTCGGTTCGGGATCGGCAAGGACTCGGTCGCCCGCATCTGGCGGGACCACAACCTGAAGCCCTGGAAGGTCGACACCTTCAAGGTCTCGAACGACCCGCACTTCGAGGAGAAGCTGGTCGACGTGGTCGGGCTCTATTTGAACCCTCCCGAGCGGGCCGTGGTGTTCAGCTTTGATGAGAAGACCCAGGTCCAGGCCCTCGACCGCACCCAGCCGTCGCTTCCTATGAAGAAGGGACGAGGGACGACCCTGACCCACGACTACAAGCGGCACGGGACCACCGATCTGTTCGCCGCCATGAACGTGGCCACCGGCGAAGTCCTCTTCGACACCAAGAAGTCCCACAAGGCGACCGACGTGCTTGCCTTTTTCAAGTTCATCGACCTGCACGTGCCGAAGGACCTCGAAGTCCATGTTGTGCTCGACAACCTTTCAGCTCACAAGGCGCCGCCCGTCGCCGCGTGGTTGGACGATCCGAAGCGTGCACGTTGGCACCTGCACTTCACGCCGACCAGCTCGTCGTGGCTCAACCTCATCGAGCGCTGGTTCAACGAGCTGACCGAGCGTCGACTCCGACGCGGCGTCTTCACCTCCGTGCCACAGCTCATCGAAGCCATTGAACTTTGGGCCGAACACTGGAACGACAACCCCAAGCCCTTTGTCTGGCACAAACAGGCCGACGAGATCATCACCAAGGTCAAGCGGGGAAGGGCCTCACTCACCCAAGTCAATTCCGCGACAGACCACTAGGTCACTGCACCCAGCCCGTTCATCTCTTGTGTCGAGAAATATTGAGATTTGCGGAGACGTTCGTCCCGAGGCTCCAACGCGGTCATTCATCGCGCTGAATCAGGGGAGCCCTACCCCTTACTTCAGCAACTCGAGGGGTTGAAGATGCTCCTATCGATTTAGCAACCGAATAGGAGATTCTTATGCCTACCTCCACTCCATGCCGGCGCCGCTCCAAAGCATGGATCTACTACTCAATCCTTGCTGTCGCCAGTTTCCTCACCCTTTGCACGGGCCATTTGGTGGGCTTGGGAGGGTCTCTAATTTTCGGACCATACGCCATCTACCTATTTCGTGGCGGTCGCTTTGTCCTTTGGATCTGGTCATGGTGACGCGTGGCCGATCGTCCCTTAAACGCCAGACAATAGGCCGAACTAGGGGTACACAGTGAAACATCGATACTTGGTTGTAGGAGTTCTCACGTCGCTTATCCTCTTGGCGGGTTGCAGCAGCGTACGTGCTGCAACTTCACTTCATGCCTCCTCACCGTCCGACTCCTCACAGGGACCGTCAACAACCCAGCCAGTCACGACAACTACACTCGCTCAGCCAACATTTACGAATGATTGGTCGCTTACCCTTACGGGAACAAATGGGTACACGGCGTCTGGACAGATCATGGCGGGCCAAGTGGAGGCATTCGGATCAGGAGACGTCAATGGTCCGATAACAGCAAGCAGCTATTGCCAGGGAAATCCGCAGACAGACGCTGTGATTCCTTTTGAACTCTCTCTGATCAATACCACTTCAGGATTCTCTCAGTCGGTCGGGTTCGATTTCGTTTCCGACACGGGTATTGATGACAACGATTGGTATACCTCAGTTGATTCACTTGAGTTTGAGTTCACCGCTTCAGACAACATTAATGCTCAATGTTCGGACTCTACAGCAGGACCGGGTATTGCATGTAGCCTCGGTCCGCAGCAATCGTGCCAAATCTTTGGATTCGTCGTCTTCCACAACTACTACAGTCCCAGCACACCAAATGGTGACCCCTCCCTGCTGTCGTCTATGACTTTTGTGGCGAGCGCAGCAAACTATGGCTTTGGCGTATCTTCGTTCGCTGGACCCGGATCTGAGTCGACTCCCTACGGACCTGATTTGGGCTTCGACCTCGCTGGCACCTCGACGGGATGACGCCAAACTGAGTCCTCGAGATCACCGGGCTTAAACGGAACACCCAGATTGAAAATCGTTCAGTCAAAATGCCCTCCCTTGGCGGTCCCCGTTAGATCTTGGGTCCTGTAGTTCGCGGTATGGCCGGCTGCCAGGGCTTTCCGCCGCATCAAGATCGGGCCAACTGCACGTGATCCAGCCGCGGGATCTCCGAGCCTTCGTTGACGCGGCCCGTAGGGACGTGTGGGTGCCGAAAATGCCATCCAAGTTGTGGGTGCCGAGAATCCCATCCGGCCAGGTCAGGCCGCCAACCGGTATTCATGGATCAGACCGAAGACGACATCCTTGCGACGCAGATACCGCAGCTCGGGATCACCGATGGGCGGCGGCGGTTCAACGTTGAGCGGAGCCAGCTGACCCAGCCCTCGGTGAGGCCGTTGCTCGTTGTAGTGGTCCACGTACTCGGCCAGGACTCGTTCTAGATGTCCACGACCGAAGATGAGCATCAGATCGAGGCATTCACGACGCACGGTGCCGACGAAGCGTTCGGCGAATGCATTTGCCCGGGGAACTCTGACCGGGGTGCGGATGATCCGGATGCCTTCGGCCCGGAGAACCTCGTCGAAGCTCGAGGTGAACTTGGTATCCCGGTCACGGATCAGGAACTTGACGGGCTTGACCCGTTCCTCCAGCACCATGGTCAGGTTCCTCGCCTGCTGGACCACCCAGGAGCCGGTCGGATGAGCAGTGATCCCGGTCACGTGCACCCGTCTGGTATCGAGCTCGATGAAGAACAGCACGTAGAGGCGCTTCAGTAACACCGTGTCGACGGAGAAGAAGTCGCAAGCCAACATCGACGACGCCTGGGAACGGAGGAACTCCGACCAAGTCGGACCCTTGCGAGCCCGTGACGGGTCGATGCCATGGCGGCGAAGGACACTCCAGACGCTCGAGGGAGCAAGGACGACACCCGTTGTCGCCAACTCGCCCTGTATCCGGCGGTAGCCCCAGGTGGGATTCTCTCGAGCCAGCCGGAGGATGATCGCCACCGTTCCCGCGGGGATGCTCGGCCGCCCAGGTCGGTGGGGATGAGTCCACTTGCGCCGGACGAGATCCCGGTGCCACCGGAGCAGGGTCTCGGGCTGCACGAAGAACCGACCTCGACGTCTTCGGTTCATGAGTCGACTCAATCCGGCGAACAGGGCTCGATCCCGTGGCTTCAAGGCCGGCCGGAGCACCTGGCGACGGAGCACAGCCACCTCGTGACGGAGCATGACGATCTCGATCGCCAACTCGTCGCCGTCATGGTGGCCGAGGCGCACCAACTGGAGGAGTTTAGTGAAGGCTAGGTAGAGGAACGAGAGGGCCATGGCCCAGTTTCGTCTTCCACGGCCATTCCGGGAAAGTCCTCGTCAAGGTACCCGGATGACATTCTCGGCACCCACAGGTCAGGCGTCTTCCCAGTCGCCGACGCACCAAGGCCCTGAGCGTTTGGAGGCCTGCGCCCCCCGAGATCGAATCTGCCCGGCCATCTGGTCCCGGTCCGGACCCTCCGCTGATCGCGTAGGGCCGATTCATTAGAAGCTCCGCTCTTCAGGGGCGGAGCTTTGTTGCAAACCCAGTCAAGGCGATCCTCAACGTCTCGGGTCGCCGCCAACAGTTGGATTTTGGCCCAAAGAGATCCTCGGTTGAAGGGCGAAACGGCATTTCGCTCCCATGGAAATCCCTACATTCGAGTTTTGTCGGTAGAGACAGGGCAGTTTTGTCGAGACCCCTTGGTGGGCGAGGGGGGACTTGAACCCCCACATCCTTTCGGACACAGGAACCTGAATCCTGCGCGTCTGCCAATTCCGCCACTCGCCCGAGCGACCGCTAGAGGCTACCCGATGGGCCAAACGCCTCGTTCAGGCGCCGGGCGACCCCTTCGACCGGCTTGCGCCCCTGCTCCGGGCTCGATGCCCGCAAGGCGTCGGCGGCGGACCTACCCCCAATTCAGGGGTGCCCACCGGTAGGCTGACGCCAGCATGGGACTCCAGAAATTCGAAGGGCGCCTCGAGCGCTTGGTAGACGGCACCCTGTCCAAGGCTTTCCGGGGCGAACTCCACCCGGTGGAGATCGGTCGCCGTCTCACCAGGGAGATGGATCTCCAGCGTCGCGTGGGCGTCCACGGCCTCATCGCGCCCAACTTGTTCACCATCTATCTCTCCACCAACGACTTCGACCGGTTCGAGAGCTTTCTCGAGGCCCTTGTTCGGGAACTCGAGGAGGCCGCCCGCGAGCATGCCCGCACCGAGGACTACATCTTCGTGGGCCCGGTCACCGTCACGGTCACTGAGGACACCCGGCAGCGGAGGGGCCGCTTCTCCGTGGTTTCTTCCGTCGAGGAGGGACCCTCCGGCCTACCGACTGCATCCATCGTCCTGGCCGACGGAGGCCGGGTGGTACTCGGTCCCGAGCCCATCACCATCGGCCGGCTCCCCGAGAGCGCGGTGATGGTCACTGATCCCAACGCCAGTCGCCGCCATGCCGAAATCCGCCGGGTGGGCACCGACGTCGTGGTGGTGGACCTCAACTCCACCAATGGCACCCGCGTCAACGGGGCCACCATCCGTGAGCGGAAGCTGGTGGACGGGGACCAGATCGTCATCGGTACCACCGTCCTCCGATTCGAGACCTCGTGACGGCCGGCGTCTGAAAGCACATGCATCTCCTGCTGGTCTCCCTGCCTGGGCCCACCGATAACACCCCCGTCCTCCGTGCCCTCGAGTACGGGGTGATCATCCTGCTCTGGCTGTTCTTCATGTGGGTGGTCCGGGCCGTGTGGGTCGAGGTCCGCCCGCTCAAGCGCCGCCGCCGCCGTCGTGACGCCAACGCCGAACCGGTCGCGCCCGGCGAGAAGGGCCGGCGGGGTCGACAGCTCCGGCTCCACGTCATCCGGCCGGAGGATCAGGCCGGCCGGGTCTACGACATCGGGGACGAGGTGACGGTGGGCCGGGCCGCCGGCTGCGGTGTCCCCATCGACTACGACACCTACTCCTCCAACCTGCACGCCCGACTCTTCCGCCTGGACGGCAACCTGTGGGCGGAGGACCTGGGCTCCACCAACGGGACCTGGGTCAACACCGTGCGCATCGGGGAGCGCACCCGTCTCGAGAAGGGCGACCTGCTCCAGGTCGGTGGCACCGTCTTCGAGGTCGGGAAGTGACCCTCCTCCGTTCGGGCTCCGCCACCGACACCGGCCTGGTCCGGTCGGTCAACCAGGACCTGGCCGTCGAGACCGGCACCCTCTTCGCCGTGGCCGACGGCATGGGTGGCCACGCCGGTGGCGAGGTGGCGGCCCGCCTGGCCGTCGATGCCCTGGGCGCGGCCTTCGGGCGGCAGCCCACCGGGGCGGGACTGTCCCAGGCCGTCACCGAGGCCAACTCCGTGGTCTGGCAGCGCAGCCAGGAGAGTCCCGAACTGCGGGGCATGGGGACCACCCTCACCGCCGTGGGCCTGGTCAACGAGGGCGGTCACGACGTCCTGGCCCTGGTCAACGTGGGTGACTCCCGCTCCTACCGCTTCCACGCCGGCGAGATGACCCAGATCACCACCGATCACAGCCTGGCCGAGGAGATGGTGCGATCAGGTGAGTTGAGCTCGGCCGAGGCCGCCGTCCACCCCCACCGGCACATCCTGACCCGGGCCCTGGGCGTGTCCTCCGACGTGGCCGTGGACCTGTGGCGGATCCAGCCCGTGCGTGGCGACCGCTTCCTGCTCTGCAGCGACGGCTTGACCAACGAGCTCGACATCGGACAGATCACCGAGGTCCTGTCCTCCGTGAGCGATCCCCATCAGGCCGCTGAGCTGCTGGTCCAGGCGGCCCGGACCCACGGGGGCAGCGACAACATCACCGTCGTCGTCATCGATGTGGTGGTGGGGGAGGACGACAACTCGGTCCCGGTGGTGGCCGCGGTGAATGCCGACTTCGTCCCGGTGGCGGCGGAGGCCGCCCCCGCGGCCGGCGTGCCCGACCTCCAACCCCCCGAGGTCCCCGCGTCCCCTCCCGGCCGCCGCGAGCGTCGCAAGGCCAAGCGGCGGGAGCGCCGGATCGCCCGCGGCCGGCGGCTCATCACCTACCGCACCCTCCTCTTCATCATCTTGTTCTTCGCCGTGTTGGCCGGGGCGTTCTTCGCCATCCGCTGGTACGACACCAACTCCTACTTCGTCGGCGTGGACAACAACGAGCTGGTCATCTACCAGGGACGGATCGGGGGCTTCCTCTGGTACCACCCGGTGGCGGTCGACCTCACCGGCGTCACCACCGCCGACGTTCCCGCCAACTACCTCGACGCCCTCAACAGCGGGGTGGAGGAGAACTCGGTGGCCAGCGCCCGCAGCTACGTGACCAATCTGGTGGTCACGAAGAGCTGCCAGAGCGACCCGACGTCGGCCCAGTGCACCGGTTCGCCGACCACGTCGTCGACCACGGCTCCCACGGCCGTGGCCCCGTCGACCACGTCGTCCCCGGTCCCGACCACGACGAGGGCGCCCTGATGGAGCGGCGGATCAGGCGTCTCGGGATCTTCATGGTGCTGTGCTTCGTGGCACTGTTCCTCCAGCTCAACAACATCCAGGTCCTCAAGGCCAACTCGCTGGCGAACAACTCGGCCAACCCCGAGGTCCAGGCCGTCCGGCTCAGCCAGCCCCGTGGCGACATCGTCTCCGCCGACGGGGTCTTCCTGGCCACCTCGATCCCGAGCAACATCGGCTCGTACAAGTACCAACGCGTCTACGACAGCTATACGGCCACGCTCTTCTCCCAGATCGTCGGGTACGACTCGCCCATCTACGGCCTGACCGGCATCGAGTCCGAGTACGACTCCTATCTCAAGTCCCACACCCGCCCGGCCAAGTCGTTGCGTGACCTGCTGGTCAACCGCACCACCACCGACAACGTGACCCTGACCGTCGGAACCCAGCTGCAGAGCCAGGTGGCCGCGGCCGTGGACGCCACCGACAACCCCAGCGGGAAGGCCCCCGAGGCCGGCGCCGTGGTCATCAACCCGAAGACCGGGGCGATCCTGGCCATGTACGGCAATCCCACCTTCGACCCCTCCGGCCTGGTCAATCCGCGGGCGGGGGTCGAACAGGCCACCTGGGCCAGCCTGAACCCGGCCAGCCCCCTCAGCCCCCTGGTGTCCCGGACCTTCCAGCGCGGGTTCGCGCCCGGCTCGACCTTCAAGACCATCACCTCGTCCGCCGTCTACGACCACCAACCGGCCCTGGCCAAGGTGGACTACCCGGTGGCCGGCTGCATCCCGCTCCCCCAGTCGAACAAGCAGCTGTGCAACTACGGACTCGGGGCGGAGAAGTGCGGGGGGACCATCCAGTCGACCCTTCCGGCCTCGTGCAACACGGCCTTCGCCCAGATGGGCATGTCCCTGAACGCCGTGCCCCTGACCACCGAGGCCCAGGCCTTCGGGTTCAACCAGAACATCCCCCTCGACCTGCCCGGCGTCAACCAGTCGTACTTCCCACCCGACCAGCCCGGGGCGCCCAACACCCTCTACAACGACGCGCCGGCCCAGGCCTATTCGTCCATCGGCCAGGACAACGTGAACGCCACCGCCCTGCAGATGTCGCTGGTGGCCGCTGGGATCGCCAACCAGGGCGTGATCATGACCCCCCACCTCATGTCTCAGATCCGCGATTCGCAGGGGAACCTGGTCACCGTGTACCAGCCCAAGCCGTGGCTGACGGCCACCAGTCCGCTCACCGCCGCCGCCGTCACCACCCTCATGCAGGGCGTGGTGACCCACGGGACCGCCTCCACGGTCGGCTTCCCGGCCAGCTGGGACGTGGCGGCCAAGACCGGTACGGCCGAGACCACCGGCGCCAACGGCGTGGCCCTGACCAACGACTGGATGATCGCCTTCGCCCCGGCCAACGACCCCAAGGTGGCGGTGGCGGTGGTCGTCCCCAACCAGCCGGCCGACCAGACCGGCGCTTCGACCTCGGGCCCGCCGATGAAGGCCATCCTGGGCGCCGCCCTGGCAGAGACACCATGAGCCCGACCCGTTACATCAGACCGCCACACAACGAGAACCCCGGACCCGAGAGAGCGCAGGCCTAGGCTTTGACCCACATGGAACCGAACAACCCACCGCGATCTTCTCCGAGCGGTACGAGCTCAACCATCTGATCGCCCGGGGGGGCATGGCCGAGGTCTACCGCGCCCACGACCGTCTCCTCGACCGCCCGGTGGCCCTCAAGGTGCTCTTCCCCGAGCTCTCGATCGACCGCTCGTTCGTGGAGCGGTTCCGCCGTGAAGCCCAGGCGGCCGCCAATCTCTCCGATCCCAACATCGTCCCCGTCTTCGACTGGGGCGAGGACAACGGTACCTACTTCATCGTGATGGAGTTCATCGACGGGCGGCCCCTGTCCGCCATCCTCAAGACCGCCGGTCCCCTGTCCGCCGATCGGACCGCCGATATCGGCGCCCACGTGGCCGCGGCCCTCGGCTACGCCCACAAACACGGCGTCATCCACCGGGACGTCAAGCCCGGGAACGTCCTCATCACCGACGAGGGGCGGGTGAAGGTCACCGACTTCGGCATCGCCCGGGCCATCAACACCGAGGAGAGCCTGACCCAGACCGGCGCGGTGATGGGCACCGCCACCTACTTCTCCCCCGAGCAGGCCGAAGGGATGGGGGTCGACGCCCGCAGCGACATCTACTCACTCGGGGTGGTGCTCTACGAGATGGCCACGGGCCGTCCACCCTTCCTCGGGGACACCCCGGTGGCAGTGGCCTCCAAGCACGTCCGCGATCATCCGCCCGCCCCCCGCGAGCTGAACCCCTCCATCCCCCCGACCTTCGAGGCCATCATCCTGAAGGCCATGGCCAAGGACCCCGCCCACCGGTATGCCACCGCCGAGGAGCTCCGGGCCGACCTGCTCCGCTTCAACGAGGGCCGCACCGTACTGGCCATGGACGATGCCACCACCCTGTTGGCCGCGGCCGGCGCCACCCAGGCCATCAGCGCCGTGCCGGGCATGGATGCCACCCAGTCGGTGGCCGCCACCTCCGGCGCCCCCGAGGAAGAGGACGAGGGCACCACCAACCGGACCCGCACCTACGCCATCATCCTCGCCGTGCTGCTCGTCCTGTTGGTGGTGGCCGGCTACTTCCTGGCCCGCAACCTCGGCTATCTGGGCGGGACCTCGTCCTTCAACCTGGAGTCGGTGACCGGCGAGCCGGTGGCCCAGGCCACCTCCAAGCTGGTGGCCGACGGCCTGGTGGTCAAGCGGACCGACCAGGTCTCCACCGACGCCATCGGCACGGTGATCTCCACCGATCCACCCCCGAACTCCCTGGTGAAGAAAGGTGACACGGTGACACTGACGGTGGCCACAGCGCAGCAGGTCACCGTGCCCTCGGGGATCACGAACACATCACTCGCCAACGCCGAGTCCATCCTCACGGACGCCGGACTGACCTACAAGGTCAACAACGTCGCTAACAACCAGCAGGCCGGAACGGTCCTCAGCGCCAATCCGGGCTCCGGGTCCAAGGCGCCCAAGGGCAGTGCCGTGGTCCTGACCGTCTCCTCCGGTCCGGTCAGCGTGCGGGTGCCGTCCGTGACCGGCCAGACGCAGGCCCAGGCCGGCCAGAATATCGGTGCCCTCGGCCTCACCGTCGGGGGGAGCCCCATTCAACAGGCCTCGACCCAGTACCAGGCCGGGCTGGTCATCGGTTCTGAACCCCCGGCCGGGACACTGGTCAAACCGGGCGCCACGGTGAACCTCGTGGTGTCGACGGGTTCGCCCACGCCGACCACTACGACGACGACCTCGCCTCCCTCGACTACCACCAGCCCGTCGACCACCATGCCCAACTCGTCGTCGACGACGCCGACGACGTAGTCGGCCCGGCGGGCCACCCGCTCAGACCGGGCGGGTCGAGGCCAAAAAGTTCGACAGCAGGCTGGGCCCCTCCAGGGTCAGCAGCGACTCGGGATGGAACTGCACCCCTTCGACGGCCAGGGTGCGGTGGCGCAGACCCATGATCACGCCGTCCTCGGTACGGGCGCTGACCTCCAGGACGTCGGGCACCGAGGCCGGATCGACCACCAGCGAGTGGTAGCGGGTGGCGATGAAGGGGTCGGGGAGACCGGCGAAGACCCCTCTGCCGTCGTGGTGGATGGCCGAGGTCTTGCCGTGCATGAGGGTGGGGGCCGCAACCACCTCGCCGCCGTAGACCTCGCCGATGGCCTGGTGGCCGAGGCACACCCCCAGGATGGGGATCTCGCCGCCCAGCTCCCGGATCACCGACCGCGAGATGCCGGCTTCGTCGGGCCGGCCCGGGCCCGGTGAGATCAGGAGCGCGTCAGGGGACTCGGCCCGGATGGCCTCGATGTCGATGGCGTCGTTGCGGTAGACGACCGGGTCGGCGCCCAGCTCACCCAGCTCCTGGACCAGGTTGTAGACGAACGAGTCGTAGTTGTCGATGACCAGCACCCGCGTCCCCATGGTCCACCGATCGTACCGGCCGGGCCGGGGCACCCCGGCCCGTCGCCAACCCGGGCGGGGACTGGCTATCCTTCGCCCATGGCAACCAAGGCCAAGCCGGGGCCGGGCAAGGCGCAGAAGAAGGGTCGGTCGTCGGGCGGACGGACCACCGAGTCCGGTCGCACCACCCCGTCGGGCCGCACCACCCAGTCCAGCCGCTACACGCCACCGGTCCCGAAGAACGTGAAGACCAGCCCGAGGTGGATGGGGCTGGTGATCATCGGGTTCTTCCTGCTCGGCGTGCTGATCGTGATCCTCAACTACGCCGGGCTACTGCCGGGTGGGGTCAACAACCTCTGGCTGGTGGCCGCCATCGGCGCCATCTTCGTCGGCCTCATCATGGCCACCCGCTACCACTGACCCGACCGACCGCTTCCGGACGACCGTTCCCGGTCGCTCAGCCCAGGCGCTCGATGATGGTGGCGTTGGCCATGCCACCGCCCTCGCACATGGTCAGCAGGCCGTAGCGCCCCTCGGTCCGCTCGAGCTCGTTGAGCAGGGTGGCCATCAGCTTGGCCCCCGAGGCGCCCAGCGGGTGGCCGAGGGCGATGGCCCCGCCGTTCACGTTGACCTTGTCGAGGTCGGCGCCGAACTCCTTCTGCCAGGCCAGCACCACCGAGGCGAAGGCCTCGTTGATCTCGATGACGTCCATGTCGTCCAGGGTGAGCTTGGCCTTCTCGAGCACCGACTTGGTGGCCGGGATGGGGCCGGTGAGCATGGTGATGGGATCACTGCCGGCCACGGCGAAGGCGTGGAAGCGGGCCCGGGGGGTGAGCCCGAGGGCGTTGGCCTTCTCCTCGCTCATGATGAGGACCCCGGAGGCCCCGTCGGTGATCTGGGACGAGTTGCCCGCCGTGACCCGGCCGTTCTCCGGCCGGAAGGCCGGCTTGAGGTTGGCCAGGGTCTCGACCGAGGAGTCGGGCCGGATGCCCTCGTCGGTGGCGATGAGCTCGTCGGTGTCGGCCCGGTCGTCGTCCTTGACGGCCACCGGGATGAGCTCGCGCTCGAACCGGCCTTCGACGGTGGCCTGGGCCGCCCGCCGGTGGGAACGGACCGAGTACTCGTCGAGGGCTTCACGGCTGATGTCCCACTGCTCGGCGATGAGCTCGGCGCCCTCGCCCTGTCCGACCAGGCCGCCGCGCTCGGCATACCGGTTCATCATCCGCGGACCGAACGGGTAGCCGAGGTCGCGGACGACGGACGATCCCATCGGGGTGCGGGTCATGACCTCGACGCCGCCGCCGATGACCACGTCGTAGGCCCCGGCGATGACACCCTGGGCCCCGAAGTGCAGGGCCTGCTGGGACGAGCCGCACTGCCGGTCGATGGTGGTGGCGGGGACCGACTCGGGGTAGCCGGCCGCCAGCACGGCGTTGCGCCCGACATTGAGCGACTGCTCCCCGACCTGCATCACGCAGCCCATGATCACGTCGTCCACCAGGGCCGGATCGAGGTCGTTGCGCTCGACCAGGGCCTTCAGCGGCTCCGAACCCAGGTCGGCGGCGTGCCAGTTGCGGAGCTTGCCGTTGCGCTTGCCCCCCGGGGTGCGGACTGCGTCGACGATGACGGCGTCGGTCATGGTGGCTCTCCTTCTCCGGTCCGGCGGAACGGGTGCCTGCCGGCCGTGGTGGTCTCGGGATCGGTCGTTGACGGGCCCGATGGTGGCGTCCGAAAACTTGACCGTCCGGTCAAGTGGGACGGTACGGTCGATCGTACTCGCCCCGACCGATCCGTCCAACCACCCCGGAGGGCCACAGCGGCACAGCCCGGGGCTACGGTCGAGGTGATGACAGGCCGGATCAGGAATATGGACCGCTGGCTGGGTGACGGCGGTATGGAGCTGATCGGCACCGTCGGTGCCTCCTTCGACGGGTACGGGGTCGACGGCGAGGACCTCGGCTGGGTGGCCGGCTCGTTCGTCCCCGCCGCCGTGGCCGCCAACCCCCACGGGGTGGTGCAGGCCGGCGTACACGGCCTCCTCCTCGATGCCGCCATGAACTTCGCCATCAACGCCGCCCTGGGCGGGGGCGACCGGACCCGGGCCACCTTGGAGATGAAGGTCGAGACCATGCGGCCCGCCCTGGTGGGGGAGGTCTACCGGCTTCGGGGCGAGGTGGTCCGCATGGCCCGGCAGGTGGCGTACGCCGAGGCCACGGTGACCGACTCCGACGACCACATGGTGTCGCGGTCGACGGGGACCTTCCTGCTCCACCGGGACCCTGGTTCGGTGGACCCGGCCCTTCCCTGACCCGGCCCGGATCGACCCGTCGCGGCCGGCCCTGCCGGGCCCACGCCGCCTCCGACCGCCACCGGCCGATGCCGGTCTCCCCCAGGCAAGGCGTATCCATGGATGCTTCCGTCCCCGATGCCGGGTGCTGTCGGATATGCGGTGGACGGACCCGGCCCTCGTTCGCCGTGTGCTTCTGCTGCTCGGTGTTGGCCCGCCAGCTCCGCATGCCCCTGGTGCCGGTGGTGGCCATGGCCGCCTACCGCCTCGGCGGCGAGCTGCACCGCCATCTGCGCGGCTACAAGGACGCCACCGCAGTCGAGGCCCGAGCGGCCCACGTGGCCGTCCTGGCCGAACGGATCGGTCCGTGGATGGCCGATCAGCGTGGGCTGCGTCTGCGCTTGGGCTCGACCTGGGACGTGGTCACCACCGTGCCGTCGACCCGACGACCGACGGGCCGCCCGGTCGAGGCGGTGGTCGCCGCCGTCGGCACCCTCGAGCGTCTCCACGTGCCGATGCTGGTGCGCGGTCCGGATCCCACCGGTCATCTGGTCGCCTCGCGTCACGGGTTCGAACTGGCCACCCCGGCCGAACTCGACCCGCCTGGATCCGCCCGGGTCCTCGTCGTCGACGACAGCATCGTCACCGGGGCCCGGGCCCAGAGCGCGGCGGCCGCCCTCAGGCTGGGGGGCGCCCGGGTGGTGGGGGTACTGGCCCTGGGTCGCGTGGTCGGGTCACCCCACCGACCGGATGACACGGCCGGTCCCATCCCCTCGACCGGATGACACGGCCGTCCCGGTCCGGCCGCCGGCCCTGTATGATATGGTTGCTTGCTACAAGCAGTTTGATTCCGAGGACTTCCCTCTGGGACTCACAGTGACGAGGACGACCGTGGCCGCCAAGGTGATGACGACGACCAGCGCCGGTGTCGACGACCGGCCGTACTGCAGCGTGTCGGCCGAGCTGGAGCGCTCGCTGACCCAGGTGGCCCGGGCCATCCTGCGCCTCGAGGTACCCCGGAGCGAGCTGGCCGAGGGGGAGTCCATCGACCGGGCCGGCTACTGGCTGATGGTCCGGCTGTCGGGCCAGGCCCCGGTGCGTCTGTCCGAGTTGGCCGGCACCGTCGAGCTCGACCTGTCCACGGTCAGTCGCCAGATGCGCGATCTGGTGGCGTGCGGACTGGTGGACAAGGTCCCCGACCCGGTCGACGGCCGTGCCTCGCTGCTCAGCCTGTCCCGGCGGGGCTGGGCGGTGCTCGAGTCGGTGTCCGAGGCCCGTCGCCAGGCCCTGGCCGAGGTCATCAACGCCTGGTCCGACGAGGAGCGCACCGAGCTGACCAGCGGACTCCGCCGGCTCGAGGACGGCCTCCACCGGGCCCACGAACACCAGGCCGCCGATCGGCCGTCCGACGGGGTGCCGCAGTGACCGTCGACTCCCCGACCCGCTCCGACGGCACGACCGGCTCGCCCCTTCCCGACCACCCGTCCCCGTCGGACGCCGCACCGGTGGTGGCCCTGACCCACCGCCAGATCCTCGTCGTGTTCAGCGCGCTGATGCTGGGCATGTTCCTCGCCGCCCTCGACCAGACCATCGTGGGAACGGCGCTGCCCACCATCGTGAACAGTCTGCACGGCCTCAACCACATCAGCTGGGTGGTGACGGCCTATCTGTTGACCTCGACCATCTCCACGCCGTTGTACGGGAAGCTGTCCGACCAGTTCGGGCGCAAGGGCCTGTTCCAGTTCGCCATCGTGATCTTCCTGATCGGGTCGGCGCTGTCCGGCCTCAGCCAGAACATGGTCCAGCTCATCGCCTTCCGGGGCATCCAGGGCCTCGGGGCCGGCGGTCTCATGGCCATGGCCTTCACCATCATCGCCGACGTGGTCTCACCCCGCGAGCGCGGTCGCTACCAGGGCTACTTCGGGGCCACCTTCGCGGTGTCCTCGGTGGCCGGCCCCCTGCTCGGCGGGTTCTTCACCGACAACCTGAGCTGGCGGTGGATCTTCTACATCAACATCCCCATCGGGATCGTGGCCCTGGTCGTGACCACTCTGGTGCTGAAGCTACCGTTCCGTCGCCAGGCCCACTCCATCGACTACCTGGGCGCCGGCCTCATGCTTCTCGGTGTGACCGCGGCCCTGCTGGTGACGGTGTGGGGCGGAACCCAGTACCCCTGGGGCTCACCCGTCATCGTGGGCCTGGCCGTCGTGGCCGTGGTGCTGATCGTGGCCTTCGTCCTGTGGGAGCGCCGTGCCGCCGAGCCCATCCTGCCGCCCAGCCTCTATCACATCGGCATCTTCCGGGTCTCCAGCTCGGTGTCGTTCCTGCTGGCCATGATCATGTTCGGGGCCATCATCTACCTCCCCCTGTACCTGCAGCTGGTGGACGGGGTGTCGGCCATGGTCTCGGGACTGCTCATGATCCCGCTGATGATCGGCGTGCTGGGCGCGTCGGTGGGCTCGGGTCAGTTGGTCACCCGCACCGGTCGATACAAGGTGTTCCCGGTGGTGGGTTCGGCCCTGGTCATCGTGGGCATGGCCCTGCTCTCCCAGCTCGACCTGCACACCTCCCACCTCACCATGAGCCTCTACGTGATCGTGCTCGGCGCCGGCATGGGCATGACCATGCAGGTCATGGTGCTGTCCACCCAGAACGCCGTGCCCCCGACCCAGATCGGGACAGCCACCGCCGCCGTCACCTTCTTCCGTTCGTTGGGCGGCGCCTTCGGGACCTCCCTGTTCGGCGCGGTCTTCGTGGCCGGCCTCACCCACTGGATCCCGGCGCTGGTACCGGGGGCGGCCGCCTCGTCCATCCACGTCAACGGCAGCTTCTCCATGAGTCCGAGCCAGCTCCACGCCTTCCCTCCCGACGTCCAGCACGGGATCCTCGAGTCCTTCGTGCGCTCGCTCCACTCGGTGTTCCTGCTCGGCGTGCCCCTGGCCGCGGTCATGTTCACCCTGACCCTGTTCCTGAAGGAGGTCAGGTTGCGCACGGCGTCGGGATTGGAACGGCCCAGCGAGGACCTGGCCATGGCGGGCGGACTGTCCGGGGCCGGCGATGCCGAGTTCGACGAGGGAGTGATCGGGTCCGTCCCGTCGGCGCCCTGAGGCCAGCCGGGTTCGGTGTCCCTGGAGCCCGGTCTCGGCTAGACCGTTGGCATGTTGCTACGCATCTTCACCGAGCCCCAGCAGGGGGCCACCTACGACACCTTGTTGGCCGTGGCCCGGACGTCGGAGTCGGTGGGTTTCGACGCCTTCTTCCGCAGCGACCACTACCTGGCCATGGGGTCCTCCGACGGTCTGCCCGGACCGAGTGACGCCTGGATCACTCTGGCCGGAATCGCCCGCGAGACGAGCCGGATCCGCCTCGGGACCCTGGTCACCTCGGCCACCTTCCGGCATCCCGGGCCGCTGGCCATCTCGGTGGCCGTCGTCGACGCCATGAGTCACGGCCGGGTCGAACTGGGACTCGGTGCCGGCTGGTACGAGGCCGAGCACACCGCCTACGGGATCCCGTTCCCTCCCGTCGGTGAGCGGTTCGACCACCTGGAGGAGCAGCTGGCCGTGGTCACCGGGCTGTGGGGGACACCGGCCGGTTCCACCTTCGCCTTCGAGGGGGAGCACTACCGGATCGCCGACAGCCCGGCCCTGCCCAAACCGGTCCAGCGGCCCGGGCCCCCGATCATCGTCGGCGGGCACGGGGCCAAGCGCACCCCGTGGCTGGCCGCCACCTATGCGGCCGAGTTCAACCTGGCCTTCTCCTCGCTGGACGAGACCCGGTCCCAGTTCGAGCGGGTCCGGGCCGCCTGTGAGTCGGTCGGCCGTGACCCCGCGTCTCTGGCCTACTCGGCCGCCCAGGTGGTGTGTTGCGGCCGTACCGCCGCCGAGGTGGAAGCCCGGGCCGCCGCCATCGGGCGCGGGGTGGACGACCTGCGGGAGCACGGGCTGTGCGGCTCCCCCGACGAGGTGGTGGCCAAGCTGGCCACCTACGGGGAGGTGGGGTCCGAGCGCGTCTACCTCCAGATCCTCGATCTCGCCGACCTCGAACACCTGGCCCTCATCGCCGAGGAGGTGCTACCCCACTGCGCGTCGATGTGACCGGCGGGACCGTCGGTGCCGGTCACGCCGCCGGCGCCGACGCCGGGGACTCGGGTACCTCCATCGACCACCGCCCGGCCACCAGGGTCAGCGACTGGGCCCGGGCCTCGTAGGAGTGGGCCCGTGTCGACAGCATGAGCTCGTCGGCACCGGTGCGCTGCTCGAGCTCGGCGAGCCCCTGGAAGACGAGATCGGGATCGCCGATCAGGTGGGATGCCGTGTTGGCGTCGACCAGGGCCCGCTCCTGGGGAGTGTACCGGTAGGCGGCGGCCTCCTCCGGGGTGGGGATGGGCCCCAACCGGCCGGTGCGGAGCTGGAGGATGCTGAGCGCGGCCGGTCCGGCCAACCAGCGGGCCTCGTCGTCGGTCGGGGCGCACAGCACCGATACCGCCACCATGGCGTGCGGCCGCTCCAGAAGGAAGGAGGGTCGGAACGTCGTGCGGTAGGTCTCGAGGGCCTGGCCCAACTGGTCGGGGGCGAAGTGGTAGGCGAAGGAGAAGGGGAGGCCCAACAGGCCGGCCAGCCGGGCGCTGAAGGTCGAGGAACCGAGCAGCCACATCTCGGGGAGGTAGCCCCGGCCCGGCACCGGCGCCGGATGGGAGACCGGGCCGTCGCTCTCGGCCAGGTACTCGACGAGTTCCACCACATCCTGGGGGAAGGTGTCGGCGCCCTGGTCGCCGGAGCGTCGCAGGGCCCGGGCCGTCACCTGGTCGGTGCCGGGGGCACGGCCGAGCCCGAGGTCGATCCGACCGGGGTGGAGGGCCTCGAGGGTGGCGAACTGCTCGGCCACGACCAGCGGGGCGTGGTTGGGCAGCATGACCCCGCCGGCCCCGATACGCAGCGTGGTGGTGGCGTCGGCCAGGTGGCCGATGAGCACCGCCGGCGCCGAGCTGGCCACGGCCGGCATGCCGTGGTGCTCGGCCACCCACATCCGCCGGTAGCCCAGCTGCTCGATGACCGGTGCCAGCCGGGTGGTGTCGGCCAGGGCGTCGGCCGGCGTGAACCCCTTGGCCACCGAGGCCAGATCGAGTACGGACAGTGGAACCATGCCTACTGGAACACCATCGGGGCCGGGGACCTTCCCGACGCCGCCGTCCCGAAGCTGAACGGGTGGGCCGACACTAGGACGGGGTGGCCGTCAGCTTCTCGATGCGGGCCAGGGTCTTGTCCATGTTGACCTTGGTGAACACCGTCACCTTGTCGTGGCGGAGGAACCGGCGTTGGTGGTCCTCGGAGATGTCCCAGCTCTCTCGCACCCGGGTCCCGCCCTCCACCGGTTCGAGTTCATACCGCCAGATGCGGCCGCCCACGAACCGGCCCAGCGGACCCGAGACCCGGGCCTGCCAGGCGATCCGTCGGTTCTCCTCGAACTCGACGACCGTGTTGACCATTGAGTACCCGATGCCCATGTGCATGGACATCCCGAAGGTGGCGCCGAGGGAGAGACGGGCCGGACCACCCGGCTTGACCTGCTTCACCGCTCCCGAGCCGTCGATGTCGGGGTGGCGGGAGGCATCGGCGACGAGGTCGAAGATGGCCTCGGGGGAAGCGGCGACGACCCGCTCGGTGGCGACGATGTTCCCGTCCATGGCTTCCTCTTCTCTCGGCCAGCCCGGTGGCCCGAGACGGGTGCGGTGGTTCGACGGAAGGCGCCGGTCACAGCCCGGGGCTGGACTGCATGATGCCGCCGTCGGCGAAGATGGTGGTGGCGGTGATGTAGCTGGCACCGGGCCCGGCCAGGAAGGCCACCAGGCTGGCGATCTCCTCCGGTTCGGCCAGCCGCCCGATGGGGATGGCGTTGTCGAGTGTGGCCAGTGCGGCCGGGTCGGCCACGGTGGCCTTGTTGATGGGTGTGTCCACCGCGCCCGGTCCCACCCCCACCACCAGCACGTCGTGGGGAGCCAGCTCGACCCCGGCGGTGCGGGTCAGCATGCGCATGCCCCCCTTGGACAGGCAGTAGGCGGTGTTGCCGGGCATGGGCCAGTCCTCGTGCACCGAGGTCATGTTGATGATCCGGCCCCCGTCCCCCTGGGCGATCATCTGCTTGGCGGCCAGCTGGGTGCCGAAGAAGGCGCTCTTCAGGTTGATGTCCAAGACCTTGGCGTACTGCTCCTCGGTGGTGTCGAGGATCGACGTGCGGGTCTCGATGCCGGCGTTATTGACCATGATGTCCAGGCGTCCGAAGGTCTTGACCGCCGTTCCGACCAGGGTCTCCAAGTCCGCCACCTTGCTCACGTCGGCCTTGACGCCCACCACCTTGTCGCCCAGCCCGCGGACGGCCGCCTCGACCGACAGCTCCGCGTCCTCGTTGGCGATGTAGTCGATCACGATGTCGGCGCCCTCCTGGGCCAGCGCCAGCACCACCGCCCTGCCGATGCCGGTGTTGCCTCCCGTCACGATGGCCACTTTGCCGTGCAGTGTCACTGACATCCTCCTGATGGGCCGCAGCCCGTGGGCGTGGGGCGTCCGACTCGACCCACCGTGCCGGGCCGGTCTCGAACCGGATCCTAACGGCCCGCCCACCAGGCGCGAGGCCGACGACGGCATTGACAGCCCCGACGGCGGCGATGGCATCATCGGGCGGTGACCTCACCATCGATGGCCGGCGCCACCGCCTCACTGGCCGAACGGGACCCCGTCCTGGCCGCCCTCGTCGACCGGCACGGCACGCCGCCGCGGCGCCGACCGGTCCGGGTCGACCGGCGCTTCGAGTCGTTGGCCGAGGCCATCGTCTTCCAACAGCTGGCCGGCCGGGCCGCCGCCACCATCCACGGTCGGCTGGTGGACGCCCTGGGCGGAACGGTCACACCCGCCGTGGTGCTGGCCGCCCCCTCCGATGTCCTGGCCGGCTGTGGCCTGAGCCGGGCCAAGGCCGCCTCCATCCGGGACCTGGCCGACAAGGTGATGACGGGCCAGATCGATCTGGCCCGGGTCGGCCGGCTGTCGGACGAGGAGGTCGTGGCCCACCTCACCCAGGTCCGAGGCATCGGTCCCTGGACGGCCCAGATGTTCCTGCTCGGAACCCTGGGCCGGCTCGACGTCTGGCCCACCGGTGACTACGGGGTGCGGGCCGGCTTCGGTCGGGCCTGGGGCCTCGACGCCGCCCCGACCCCGGAGGAGCTGCTCCAGCTGGGCGAGCCCTTCCGTCCCTACCGGAGTCTGGTGGCCTGGTACTGCTGGCGCAGCCTGGACGACCCCGACTGAGTGGTCGTGGCCGTCAGCCGGCCGATTCGGCCCGGCGCCAGCCCCGTTCGAAGGGGAGCCGCCACGAGTCGGGTCGGATCAGGTCGTGGATGCCCGGCGGCCCCCACGACCCCGTCGGGTACAGCTCCACCGGGGGCGGGTGCTCGAGCAGCGGGGTGGACAGCTCCCACAGCCGCTCGATGTCCTCGGCCGCGGTGAACAGGGTGTGGTCGCCGCTCATGGCGTCGTGGATGAGTCGCTCGTAGGCCTCGAGCACCTCGGTCTCGTGCTCCGTCTCGTGCAGGGCGAACTGCAGGCTGAGCTTGTCGAGCTGCATCCCGGGCCCGGGCCGCTTCCCGTAGAAGGAGAGGGACAGCTTGGACGAGTCGGCCAGGTCGAAGGTGAGGTGGTCGGGACCGTGGGCGCCGATGCCCGAGTCGGCCGCGAACATGCTCTTGGGCGGTTCGCGGAAGGCGATGGAGATGATGCGGGCCCCCTGGGCCATGTTCTTGCCGGTGCGCAGATAGAAGGGGACCCCGGCCCACCGCCAGTTGTCGATCTCGCACCGGAGGGCGATGAAGGTCTCGGTCTGGGAGTCCTCGGGCACCCCGGGGATCGACCGGTAGCCCTCGTACTGTCCCCGCACCACCTGGCTGACGTCGATGGGGCACATGGACCGGAAGACCTTGTTCTTCTCCTCGCTGATCGAACGGGGCTCGAGGGAGGTGGGCGGCTCCATGGCCATGAAGGCCAGGATCTGGAACAGATGGGTCACCACCATGTCGCGGAAGGCCCCGGTGCCTTCGTAGAAGCTGGCCCGCGAGTCGACCGAGAGGGTCTCGGGCACGTCGATCTGCACGTGGTCGATGTGGTTGCGGTTCCAGATGGGCTCGAACAGGCCGTTGGCGAACCGGAAGGCCAGGATGTTCTGGGCCGCCTCCTTCCCCAAGAAGTGGTCGATCCGGTAGACCTGGTCGGGGAAGAAGACGCCGTGCACGGCGTCGTTCAGCACCTTGGCCGACTCGAGGTCGGTGCCGAACGGCTTCTCCATGATGATTCTCGACCGCTCGACCAGGTCGGCCTGGCCCAACGTGGTCACGACGGCACGCGCCGCCGACGGGGGGATGCTCAGGTAGTGCAGCCGCCGGGTCTGGCCGCTGAGCCGCTCCTCGGCCCGTGCCACCGCCTCGGCCAGCGACTGGGCGCCACCGCCCTGGGACACGTAGTGGAGGCGGGCCCGGAAGGCGGGCCAGTGGGCCTCCACGATGTCCCGGCGGGCGAACTCCTCGCACGCCTTGAGGGCGAAGTCGTGGAACTCGGACTCGTCCATCTCCTCCAGTGAGGTGCCGATGATCCGGTACTCGGGCAGGAGACCGGACTGGGACAGCCTCAACAGGCCGGGCAGCAGCTTCCGTCTCGACAGGTCGCCGGTGGCCCCGAACAGCACGATGACATGGGGCTGGAGCGCGTCCGGGTGGGCGAGGACGGGGTCGGGTACCTCGGGATCACTGGTGGTGAAGAGGTCGGTTTCCGCGACGGTGTTCATGACGCCTGGTCCATGGGGTACTGCCCTTCAATTGCCCACCACCGATCGTAATGGCCCCATGTTTCGATTCCGTGTCGAACATGAGAGTGCTCTGTGAACCCCCTGCCGTGAACCCGTTCCTGAGCCCGAGCCCCTCAGCCCCCCGACCCCGGTTTGTTGCAACTTGGTGCCCACAGTTCCCTTTGGCGGGTTCGAGCGCGAAGATGGCCCTGGTCGCAGAGGCGGCCAGGGCAGTATGCAGCCCAGAGGGACCTCTGGAAGGGGGAAGACCATGCTCGTGTCGAATCTTCTCGACGGCAAGGGGACCATGGTGCTGACCGTCACCAGTGACGCCACGGTCGGAGAGGTGGTGGCCGAGCTGGCCCACCACCGGGTGGGAGCCCTGGTGGTCTCCCCGGACGGGGTGACCATCGAGGGCATCGTCTCCGAGCGGGACATCGTCAAGCGGCTGAGTGTGCTCCACTCCGACCTGTTGGCCGAGTCGGTGGCGTCGATCATGTCCACCGGGGTCCGGGTGTGCACCCCTGACGACGATGTCGAGTCGATCATGAACCTCATGACCGAGCACCGGTTCCGCCACGTGCCGGTGGTGGAGGGTGGTCGGCTGTGCGGCATCATCAGCATCGGCGACGTGGTCAAGAGTCGGATCAACGAGCTCGAGAAGGACCGGAACGAGTTGATGGAGTACATCACCGCCCGTTAGGTGGGGCCCGTCGGAGGGACGGGCGGGTCGGGTGCCGGTCACCGCCTACGCTCACGTCGTGGGCGATCAGATGCCGGCTGCCACCGTGGGGATCGTGATCGTCGATCACGGGTCCCGACGGGACGAGGCCAACCGACGGCACGAGGAGTTCGTGGCGGACTGGCGGCGCCAACGCGGCCACGCCGTCGTCGAGCCGGCCCACATGGAGCTGGCCGAGCCCAGTATCGGCACCGCCGTGGACGCCTGCGTGGCCGCTGGGGCCACCACCGTGGTGGTCGCCCCGTACTTCCTCTGGCCGGGGAACCACTGGGACCAGGACCTTCCGGCCCTGGCCGCCGAAGCGTGCCGACGGCATCCCGGGGTCCGGTATCTGGTGGCGGCTCCACTCGGACCCCACCCTCTCCTGGGCGACATCGTGGAGCAGCGCATCGACCACTGTCTGGCCCATGTCGACGGCCGTGCTCCCGAGTGCGAGGTCTGTGCCGGGACCGGCCGCTGCCGGCTGGCGTGAACTAGCTGCAGCGGTCGCCCAGCCAGGGCTGGTCGCCGTCGAGGGCGTAGAGCGCCACGGCCACGGTGTCCTGCTCGGCTTTGGTGGCCGAGCTGGGGAGCACGCCGACCAGAGAGGAGAGCCCGGCGGCCTGGGCGGCGAAGTTCCACGTGGACTGGCTGAACTGGAAGGCGCCGAAGTAGCCGTTGCCCGTGTCGATGCTGTAGTCGCCGCCCGACTCGGCCTGCACCACGCACTGGAGGAACGAGTTGAGGGCGGGATCGGTCACGCCCGCCCCACCGGCCGGCGGGGCCACCGGTGCCGGCGCCGGTGCCGGTGCAGGTGTCGCGGCCGACCCGGACGTGGTCGGCACCACCGGGGCGACGGTGGTGGCCGGCGATCGCGTCGGCGTCGGTTTTGCCGCCGGCTTCTGTGCCGCGGCCACGGCGGCCTCGGCCGCCGCCGTCTGGGCCGCGGCCTGGTTGGCCACCGCGCTGGCCAGCTGCCCGGTCACCTGGGCGTGGAGCGCCTCGAGGTGGTCGGCGCTGTCGTTGGCCTGGCTCAGGACGACGGCCTGGTTGGACTGGTCCGAGCGGTCACGGTCCTGCTGTTGGCGCAGCGCCGCCTGGTCGGACTGCAGCGCGGCCTGGGCCGTGTGGAGCTGGTCCACGGCCGTGGTGATGTTGCCCACCGCGATGGAGGAGTACTCGGTGGCGGCCTGGGCCGCCTCCTCGCCCCCGCCGAACAAGGCGGCGTCGGGGCCCGAGGTACCGGTCCCGAAGTCCATGTACGAGCGGATGGCCTGCTGGCGGACCAGGGCGGTCCTGGCTTCGATCTGCTGCTGGTCCTGTCCGATCTCCGAGTCGGCCTGGACGATGGCGGCACTGTCGGCCGCCACGCGGGCTGAGATCACCGAGTACTGCTGCTGGTAGGCGTCCATCTGCAACTGTTCCTCCACCAACTGCTGCGAGACGGCGATGGCCTGGGCCTTCAGGTCGGCGACCTGATCGGCTCCGGTGGGTCGGGACGGTGCGGCCACCGCCAGGGTGGTCGTGGCCACGAGCGTGGAGAGGAGCACAGCCGAGATCCTGCGTCGACGGCGCACTCTGGCGGATGGATCCGCCATCGGTGTTGACCGGGCGCGAAACACAATGGTCGACCAATTTCAGTGGTCCCGGCACCCATGGGACAAGGTGCGCCCACTCCGAAGGGCGCCCGGCCCCCGGGTCGGGGCGGCTGAAAACCCCTTTTCAACTGCACTTCTGTCCCCGCGGCTCGGGACGAGAACAGCCGGGCCGGCCGGGGCCGGATGGGCCGTCAGGCCGCCTCGACGGCGGCGGAAGCGAGTACGGCCCCACTCCGCCCGGCGCTGTCGCCGGTGACGCCGGTGACGGTGCCGGCCGGCGGACGGCGGGCCAGCAGCGTGCAGAGCAGGCCGGCCAGGGCTGCGGTGGCGGCGCAGTACCACCAGAGGTGGTGGAAGCTGCTGAGGGCGGCCACGGCGGTGGTCGGGGCGCCCAGGATGACCACCAGCAGGGCCACGCCGAAGGCTCCGCCCACCTGGCGGGCTGTCTGGTTCACGGCGCTGCCCACGGCGAAGCGCTCGGGGTGGAGGCTCGACACCGCCGCCGCGCTCAGCACCGGAAAGGTCAGACCGATCCCGAGGCCGGTGATCAGGGTGGCCGGCAGCCAGGCGGACGCGTAGTCGGGTCGGAGCCCGACCCGGGTGGCGTACCAGCACAGTCCGGCCACGAAGACCACGAACCCGGTCAGGAGCACCCGGCGGAACCCGAAGCGCGTGGCCATGCGTCCGGCCGGGCCGGACACCGCCGCCACCACCAGCGGACCGGGCGTGACGGCCAGTCCGGCCTTCAGGATCGAGTAGTGCCACACACTGGTCAGGAACAAGATGTTGCCCAACAACATGGCGAAGAACCCCATGGCGTAGAGGAAGGTGGCGGCGTTGGCGACGCTGAACGAGCGCGACCGGAACAGCGTCAGGTCGAGGACCGGTTCGGGATGGCGGCTCGAACGGCGTAGGAAGACGGCCCCCACGACGACGGCCCCGAAGAAGCAGCCGAGGATGCCGCCGCTGGTCCATCCCCAGGTCGGTCCCTCCGAGATGCCGAGCACCAGGGCGGCCAGGGCCGCACTGACCAGCAGCACACCCAGGTAGTCGGGGGTGGCCCGTGTCGCCGAGGTCGGCACCTCGCGCAGTACCCGCCGACCGATGATCCAGGCCAGGGCGCCGATCGGCACGTTCATGAAGAAGACCCACCGCCACCCGCCGGCCGAGATGAGCAGGGCGCCGATGGACGGTCCGGTGGCCACGGCCAGGGCCCCGACGCCGCCCCACAACGCCACCACCTGGGACCGGCGCTCGTGGGGGAAGGCCCCGAGCAGCAGGCTGAGCGACGAGGGCAGGAGGGCGGCCGCCCCGCACCCCTGGACGACCCGGCCGAGGACCAGCAACGGTACCGACGGGGCCAGCCCGCACAGGGCCGATCCGAGGCAGAACACCCCCAGTCCGGCGAAGAACACCCGTCGGCTCCCGAGCCGGTCGGCGGTGCGGCCGGCGGTGACCAGGAGCGAGCCGAACACGATGCCGTAGCCGGTGATCACCCAGGCCAGCGTGACCCGGCTGTCCAACGGGAACGAGTGCTCGAGGGCCGGGAAGGCCACGTTGACGATGGACAGGTCGAGCGAGGCCATGAACGCCCCGAGGGCCGTGACCAGAAAGATGGTCCGTTGGTGGGACGTGGTCCGGGTCCGGCCGTCCCGGTCGGTGGTCGATTCCGTCATGAGACTGACTCTAGGGCACCGTGTTGTATCATGCAACTGACCATGGCCACCGGGGTCGGCCCGCCCGGCGGCCCGGGCCTGTCGGTTCGGCCGTACCCCCCGCTACGGTGACGGGCGAGATGCCCGAGGCGACGTCCACGCGTGACCTGCTGTTGGACGCCGCGGCGCGGCTCTACGCCGAGCGGGGGATCGGCAACGTGTCGATCGCCGAGGTCGTCCGGGCCGCCGATCAGCGCAACACCTCGGCCGTCCACTACCACTTCGGGAGCCGCGACGAGGTGCTCCGGGCCCTGCTGGCCCGGCACGTCCCGGCCATCGCCGAGCGCCGGCACCAGCTGCTGGTCGAGGCGCGTGGTCGCCCCGACGACGCCCGGTCGGCGGCCGAGGCCATCGTCCGACCCGTGACCGAGTTCGCCCAGCGGGGCTGGCGGGAGCGGGCCTACCTCCAGATCGGCTCGGAGATGACCGGGGCCGTGGACCGGACGACCCCCGAGATCCGTGACCTGTTGGCCCAGACCGAGGGCCACCAGGCGTGGGCCCTGTTGCGCCGACGGTGCCCGGGCGTGCCCACCGACCTGTGGCGCGTCCGCCGGGAGATCTGCATCGCCTTCATCGGCCGGGCCGCGGCCGACCGGGCCCGACGACTCGACCGGGGCGTCTCCGGGGACGTGCTCGGCGACGACCGGTTCGTGGACAACCTCGTCGACATGGTGATGGGGGCGATGACCGCACCCCACCCGGGCAGCTGACAAGCTGTCCGGCCATGGGGAACGAGTACGGGGTACCGACCACTGAGGACCTCGACGCCATGTACTTCAACCTGCGGAACTGGGAGCGCTGGGGGCCGACCGATCAACGGGGGGCGCTCAACCACCTGACCGACGCCCGCCGGGTCGCCGCCGCCGGGCTGGTTCGCACCGGCGAGTCGGTCAGCCTGTCCCACGACCTCGCCACCGAACCGCGGCCCGATCACCCCCACCCGGTGCAGCACCACATGTTGGCGTCGGGCGACGCGCGGGATGCCAACGGGATCCCGGGCTACGAGGCGGCCCGCGACCACCTGGCCCTCGACGTCCACGGTCTCTTCACCACCCACGTGGACGCCCTCTCCCACATGTTCGTGCGGGGCGAGATGTACGGCGGCCGGCCGGCCAGTGAGGTGCGCAGCGACGGGGCCGTCTCGAACACGGTCCTGTCCATGGCCGACGGCGTGATCGGCCGGGGCGTCCTCCTCGACGTGCCGCGGACGCTCGGCTCCCCCTACCTGGGGGCCGGGGAGGTGGTCACGGTGGCCGACCTCGAGGCGGCCGAGGCCGCCCAACGGGTCCGGGTGGGCCCGGGGGACATCCTGTTGGTGGCCTGGGGTCGGGAGGCCCGCCAGGCCGCCACCCGGGGATTCGACGGCTTCTCCGGGCTCCACGCCGAGTGCCTCCCGTGGCTGCAGGAGCGCCAGGTGGCCGTGCTGGGCAGCGACGGCATCTCCGATCCCATGCCGTTCGTGGGCACGCCGCAGTGGCCGTTCCCCGTCCACCAGATCGGGATCACCGCCATGGGCCTCCACCTCATCGACAACATGGCGCTGGCCGCCCTGGGCCAGCGGTGCGCCGCCGCCGGCCGGTGGGAGTTCCTGTTCGCCATGAGCCCGCTGCGCATCGCCAAGGGGACGGGATGCCCGGTCAACCCGGTGGCCGTGCTGTGACGTCGTCCGTGACCGCCCACGACGAGCTGCGGGCCCTGGTGCAGCGCTACGCCCGCGCCGTCGACCGGCGCGACGTCGATGCACTGGCGGAGCTGTTCGCCCCGGGGGCCACCATCGTGGGGGCCGGCGGCAGCCAGACCCTCGACGAATGGCTGCAGACCATGCGCGCCCCGCGGGCCTTCCCCACCAGCATGCACGTGCTGGGCGACCCGCTCATCGTGGTCGACGACTCGGCGGCCGCCGCCGCCCTCGACACCTACGCGGTGGTCTACCAGCTCGGCGATCCGGCTTCGGGACAGGGCGATCTGACCCTCGGAATCAACTATCTCGACGACGTGGTCCGGGCCGGAGGGCGTTGGGTCATCACGCGCCGGGAGTCGCGGACGGTCTGGATGCGGTAGGGCCGGCCGACCGCCTCAGGCCGGCCGGCTCCGCACCAACCGACCGGGGGCGGCCCCGGTGGGGACGCCGTCCCTGATGGTGACCTGTCCGGCCACCACGGTGGCGGCGAAGCCCGTCGACCGCTGCTCCAGCCGGAGGCCCCCGGCCGGGAGGTCGTCCACCAGGCGCGGTACGGCCGGTCCCACGGTCAGGGGGTCGAACACGTTGATGTCGGCGGCCATGCCGGCCCGGAGGAGGCCGCGGTCGGAGAAGCCCCAGGCCAGGGCCGGCGCCAAGGTGATCATGCGTACCGCCTCCTCCAGGGTGAACTCCTGGCGGTCGCGCACCCAGTGGCCGAGCAGGTGGGTGTGGATGGACGAGTCAGCGATCTGGCTGAGGTGGGCGCCGGAGTCGGAGAACGTCATCACCGTGCGGGGGTGTCGCATGGCCCGCAGGAGGACCTCCTCGTCCTGCGGGTACAGGCTGGGCTGGATGAACAGCTGCTCACCGCGGGACTCGACGCAGAGGTCGATCATGGCCTCGGCCGGGTGGACGCCTCGCTCCCGGCCGATGTCGGCCACCGATGGGTTGGGCGGCAGACCCTGCCGGTACACCCGGATACCCTCGAAGTCGGGCGGCCGGGCCTGGGCACCGACACCCTTCCATCCTCCGTACTCGGCGTCGACGGCGGCGTCGACGTAGGGGCGGCGGCGATCGGGATCCCCGAGTGTGGCCAGCTGTGCCTCGAGCGACTGGGCCCGTAGCTCGTTCCAGGCCGGGACGAGGTCGAAGGGGAGCCGGGTTCGGAGCGACAGCAGCACCGAAATCCCCCGGCAGTGGGTCTGGGCGATACACCGGCCCCCCGATGCCGCCGCCTGGTCCAAGAAGTCGAGCAGGTAGCCCGAACCCCGGGTGGCCACCATGCCGAAGGTCACCGGCACCTGGGTGTCGGCGGCCAGGGCCCGCACCCGCTCGAGCCCCCGGGCCCGGTCCCCGGGGTCGGGGGCGGACATGCCGGCGTCGGCGGTCTCGAAGATGCCGGTGCCGAGGTCGCCGAGCACGCCCACCAGTTCGGCCACCTCAGCCCAGCTGGCCAGCCTCGACGCCACCGGGCGGTTGTCCGAGGTCTCGTGGTGTTGGGTCCGCGACGTCGAGAAGCCGATGGCCCCGGCCCGCAGCGATTCGGCCAGCTGATGCTTCATGGCGGCGACATCGTCGTCGGTGGCCTCCTCCTCGAAGGCCCGCTCGCCCATGGCCCAGGTGCGCAGGGCCGAGTGGCCGACCTGGGCCGCGAAGTTGATGCCCTTGTCCAGCCGGTCGACGGCGTCGAGGTACTGGGGAAACGACTCGAAGCTCCACTCGATGCCGGCGGCCAGCGCGGCCGGGTCGATGTCCTCGGCCCGCTCGAGGTTGCGTACCACCAGGGCCCGTTGGTCGGCCCGGACCGGGGCCAGGGTGAAGCCGCAGTTGCCCATGACCACCGAGGTCACGCCGTGCCAGCAGGAGCTGGATCCGCTGGCGTCCCAGAACACCTGGGCGTCGAGGTGCGTGTGCCCGTCGATGAAGCCCGGCGTGACCACCTGACCTTCGGCGTCGATCTCGTGGCCGCCCGGCTCGCGGATGGATCCCACGGAGGTGATGCGGTCGCCCACCACGCCGACGTCGGCCCGGTAGGAACCGAGCCCCGAGCCGTCGACCACCGTCCCGTTCCGGATCACCAGGTCGTAGGGCACTCGACGTCACTCCTCATCGGGCGGGTAATGCGCGTAGATTAGACGCGATGGCCTCATCCCCGGAGATCCACCGCCGCCTGGGCCACCCGGTGATCGACATCGACGGCCACATGGCCGAGCACCTGCCCACGCTGGCCCCATACCTCGAGCGGGAGGGTCTCTCGTTGGACCACCCGTCGTTCCGGCGGCTGGTGCCGCCCTACGGCGGCACCGACCGGAGCTGGCACGACCAGACCGGCGAGGAGCGGGCCGCCACCCGCACCCCCCGCGGCCCGTGGTGGAGCGCGCCGGCCGGACGCACCATCGACCTGGCCACCGCCCTCTTCCCCGAGCTGCTCTACCAGCGTCTGGACGACATCGGCATCGACTTCGGGGTGGTCTACCCGAGCCTGGGCCTGGTCTTCCTCCACACCGACGACGAGCAGTACCGGGTCGGTGCCTGCCGGGCCCTCAACCGGGCCAACGCCGAGACCTTCCAGCCCCTGGCCGATCGTCTGACCCCGGTGGCGGCCATACCCATGCACACCCCGGAGGAGGCGGTGGCCGAGTTGGAGTACGCCGTCTCGGGCCTCGGGTACAAGGCGGTGCTCTGCGCCGGCTATGTGCAACGCCCCTTCGACGCTCTGGCCGACCGCGACCCCGAGCTGTCCCGCTACGCCTTCTGGCTGGACCAGTTCGGTATGGACTCGGCCCACGACTACGACCCGGTCTGGGCCCGGGCCCAGGAGCTCGGTGTCTCCATCGCCTTCCACTCGGGGTTCATCGGGATGACCCCCTACCGCTCGCCCACCAGCTATGTCTTCAACCATCTCTCCATGCTGGCCGCCGGTCAGCAGTCGCTGGCCAAGTCGCTGTTCCTCGGGGGAGTGACCCGCCGGTTCCCGACCATGAACTTCGTGTTCCTGGAGGGCGGGGTGGCCTGGGCCGCCGCCCTCTTCGCCGACATCGTCGGTCACTGGGAGAAGCGCAACCTCGGGGCGCTGCGGGCCAACCTCGATCCCGCGCTCATCGACCGCGACGTGATGATCGAGATGATGGGGCGTTACGGATCCGGGGCTCCCCGGCTCCGCCACGACCCCACCCGGCGCCGGCCCGAGGACGAGGACACCCTGGACGAGTGGGCCGCGTGCGGCATCACCGAGGCCGCCGACATCAGGGCGCTGTTCGCCGACCGCTTCTACTTCGGGTGCGAGGCCGATGACCCGCTCACCTCGATGGCCTTCAACACCGCCGTCAACCCGTTCGGGACCGAGCTCAAGGCCATGATGGGTTCGGACATCGCCCACTGGGACGTGCCCGACGTGACCGAGGTGTTGGAGGAGGCCTGGGAGATGGTCGAGCACGGCTGGATCGACGATGCGGCGTTCGAGAAGTTCGTCTTCACCAATCCGGCCCGTTTCTACACCGACACCAATCCGGCCTTCTTCAAGGGAACCGTGGTGGAGTCGGCCGTCGACGACCTGCTGGCCGGCGGCTGACGTGCTCGACCTGCTGCTCCGCGGCGGCACCGTGGTCGACGGCACCGGCGCACCGGCGGGCCCCGCCGACGTCGGCATCAGCCAGGGCCGCATCGTGGCCGTGGGCCAGATCACCGAGCCGGCCGGGCGGATCGTCGAGGTGCCCGGCCAGGTGGTGTGCCCGGGCTTCGTCGACCTCCACACCCACTACGACGCCCAGCTGCTGTGGGACCCGACGGCCAGCCCCTCGGTCCTGCACGGCGTGACCACGGTGCTGGGCGGGAACTGCGGATTTTCGGTGGCGCCGCTCGGCTCGGACGACGCCACCTACATCCAGCGGATGATGGCGGTGGTCGAGGGGATCCCCCTCGAGGCGCTGGAGGGCGGGGGGCCCTGGGACTGGCATTCGTTCTCCGAGTACCTCGACCGGGTCGACACCGGGCTCTCGGTCAACGCCGGCTTCCTGGTCGGCCACTCGACCGTCCGCCGCGTGGTCATGGGGGACGACGCCGCCCGACGGGAGGCATCACCGGAGGAGCTGGCCGCCATGGCCCGGCTGGTGGGGGAGTCGCTGGCCGGGGGGGCACTGGGATTCTCCTCCTCCCTCGGCGAGGGCCACCTCGACGGCGACCATCGCCCCGTGCCGTCCAGCGCGGCGGCGATGGAGGAGTTCGTGATCCTGGCCGCGGCGGTACGCGACCACCCCGGCACCACCCTCGAGTTCATCCCCACCGTCGGTCCCATCCCCGAGGAGCGGATGCAGCTGATGGCGGACATGTCGTTGGCCGCCGACCGCTCGCTGAACTGGAACCTGTTGGGCAGCCTGGCTTCCGAGGAGATCTACCAACAGCAGTTGGAGGCATCGGACCTGGCCGAGGCGGCCGGGGCCCACGTGGTGGCGCTGGCCCTGCCCGACATGATGCGGATGCGCGCCTCCACCCTGCTACCCGGCCTGCCGGGCTGGCGCCAGGTCACCGAGCTCGACGCGGCCGGTCGACGCGCCGCCGCCGCCAATCCGGAGACGCGGGCCCGTTTGCGGTCCGGCGCCGAGAAGGCCGCCCGTCGGTCGATGGGTGTGCTGTCCGACTTCGCCCTGATGGAAGTGTCCGATCCCGACTCTCCCTGGGTGGGCCGATCGGTCGGCGACATCGCCGGAGAGCGGGGAACCGACACCGTCGACGTGCTCATCGACGTGGTCCTCCCCGACGGGCTGACCCTGTTCGCCGTGCTCCCTTCGCTGACCCCCTCGCTCGGACGGAGCGACGAGGGCTGGGCCGCCCGCACCGCCGTCTGGAAGGACCGCCGCGTCATGCTCGGGGGCTCGGACGCCGGGGCCCACCTCGACCTGATGTGCCACGCCAACTACCCGACGGTGGTGCTGTCCGAGGTGGTGCGGGACCGCGGCCTGCTCTCGTTGGAGGAGGCGGTGGCGATGATGACCGATCGTCCGGCCCGCCACTACGGATTGACCGGGCGGGGCCGGATCGCCGGCGGGTATCACGCCGACATCGTGATCTTCGACCCCGATGAGGTGGGAAGCCTGCCGGTGACCCTCCGCCACGACCTGCCCGGCGGGGGCGAACGGCTCCATGCCGGGTCGCGTGGCATCTCCCGCGTCCTGGTGGCGGGACACGATGTGGTCCGGGACGGCGTGGTCACCGACGGGCGGCCGGGTCGGGTCCTGCGCTCCGGGCGGGACACCGAGACGGTGACGCTGGCCGACGTCGTGCGCTGACGCACGCTGGCGCGGGATCGTGCGCTGACGCACGCGGGCCGACGTCGTGCGCTGACGCACGCTGGCGCGGGACGGCGCCACCCGCTCAGGCGGTGGCAGCCCCGTCGATGACCAGGGTGGTGCCGGAGATGGTGGCAGCGTCGTCCGAGGCCAGGTAGGCCACGGCCCCGGCCACCTCGTCCGGGTCGATCAGGCGACCCATGGGTGAGGCGGCCCGCATCAGCAGGGCCATGTCGGCGTCCTCGGGCAGCTGGAAGTGGTGGAGGAACGGGGTGTCCACCGAGGCCGGGCAGACGGCGTTGACCCGCACCCCGGCCCGGGCCAGTTCGATCGCCATGGACTTGGTCAACATGATGACCCCACCCTTGGAGGCGCAGTAGGCGGCGTTGTAGGGCGTGGCCCGCAGGCCCGCCACCGAGCCCATGTTGACGATGGTCCCCTTGGTCTCGAGGAGAGCCGGCAGGGCGCACTGGGACAGGAGGAAGGTGCCGGTCAGGTTGACATCGAGCACGCGGCGCCACTCGTCCAGGGTGAAATCGCCGATGGCGCGCGAGATGCCGATGCCGGCCACGTTGGCCAGAATGTCGAGCCGACCGTGTCGCTCGAGGACGGCGGCCACGGTGGCGGCGCAGGCGTCGGCGTCGCGCACGTCGCAGACGACGACCCCCGGCCCCTCGGCGATGTCACAGCCCACCACGGCGGCCCCCTCGGCCCCGAGGCGCACGGCCACGGCCAGCCCGATGCCGCTGGCCGCCCCGGACACCAGCGCCACCCTCCCGTCGAGTCGTCCCATGCCCAGAACGTAGTGGGTGGTCCTGTGGCCCATCGCGCCGCCCGGTACTGTGCATCGCATGAGTGCCCTGGAGGGGACGGTGGCCGGTGCCGCCGGTACGGCTTCGGGGGCGTGGCCCGCCGCCGGCTCGCTGGACGACGGGAGTCGGGCCCGGTGAGGTCCACCACCTCCTCGGGCACGGTCGCCCGTCTGGCCGCACAAGGTCACCTGATCGGGGGGACCTGGAGGCCGAGCGACGCGGCCGGCTCCTATCCGCACCGCTACGCGGCCACGGGGCGGATCCAGGCCGAGGTGGGACTGGCCGGGGGCGGGGACGTCGACGATGCGGTGGCGGCGGCTCGGGAGGCCCAGCCGGCCTGGGCCGCACTGTCCCCGGGCCGGCGGGCCGGTGTCCTCTTCCGTCTGGCCGACCTGCTCGAGCAGCACGCCCACGAAGCCGCCGAACTGGCCGCTCTGGACAACGGGACCCCGGTCAGTGTCATGCGCCCGGGGATCTACACGGCCGCCTGGGTCCGCTACTACGCCGGTTGGTGCGACAAGCTCGGCGGTGAGTTGCTCCCCGGGGGGCGGACGTCGACCACGGTGCGACTCGAGCCGTACGGGGTGGTGGCGGTGATCCCGCCGTGGAACGGCTCGATGATGGGCATGGGGCAGAAGGCGGCGCCGGCCCTGGCCGCCGGTAACGCCGTCGTGGCCAAACCGCCCGAGCTGGCCCCGTTCGGCGTCCTGCGCTTCGCCGAGCTGGCGGCCGAGGCCGGCCTGCCCCCCGGGGTGCTCAACGTGGTGGTCGGCGGGGCCACCGCCGGCGCGGCGTTGGCCGGGCACGCCGACGTGTCCAAGATCAGTTTCACCGGGGGATCGGAGACGGCCCGCGCCCTGATGGCCACGGCGGCCACCCGCCTCACCCCGCTGGCCCTGGAGCTGGGCGGCAAGTCACCACTCATCGTCTTCCCCGATGCCGACCTGGACCGGGCCGCCACGGTGGCGGCGCAGCTGGGAACGGCACTGCTGTCCGGCCAGGGGTGCGCGCTCCCGACCCGTGCCTACGTGCACGAGGACGTCTACGAGGTCGTGGCGGCCAAGGTGGTGGCCGCGGTGGGCACGGTGACGGTGGGCGACCCGCTCGACCCGGGCACCTTCGTGGGCCCGGTGGTCAGCGAGTCGGCCATGGAGCGGATCCTCGGGGTCATCGCACGGGCGGCCTCCGACGGGGCCACCCTGCTGGCCGGGGGGACCCGGCTCGGTGGGGAGCTGTCGCCGGGCTGGTTCGTGGCCCCGACCGTCTTCGGCGACGTGGATCACCGCAGTGAGTTGGCCCGCGACGAGGTGTTCGGTCCGGTCCAGTCCATCCTCCGGTTCTCCTCCGAGGACGAGGTGCTGGCCCTGGCCAACGACAGTCCGTTCGGACTGGCCGCCTACCTCCACACGTCGGATCCCGCTCGCATCGACCGGTTCGTGCGCGAGCTGGAGACCGGCACCGTGACCGTGAACGGGACGGGCCGGATCTCCCCCGCCGCCCCGTTCGGGGGTGTGAAGCAGAGCGGCTTCGGTCGGGAGGGCGGCCGGGCCGGCATCGAGGAGATGGTCCAGACCAAGACGGTGTTCGTCGACCGGTAGGCGGGGCCGCGGTCGGGCCGACCCCTACAGGATGAAGAGCATCTCCTGATAGGTGGGGAGTGGCCACAGATCGTCGGCCACCAGGGTCTCGAGGGAGTCGGCGGCGGACCGGATGGCGGCCATGGCCGGCAGGAGCCCCTTCTGGGCGTGCTCGGCGTGCTTCTCGGTCGACTCCACGTCGTCGTGGTCGATCTCCGAGCGCAGGGCGGCGATACCGCTCCGCAGTTCGGCGATCTTGTCCGACACCTCGCCGAGCGTGGTGCGGTCGGCCTCGATCCCGGCCTTCTTGAGGCTGGACACATTCTGGGCCAACTCGGTCTGGTAGCGGACGGCCGCGGGCAGGATCATGGTGTTGGCCATCTCGAGGGTCAGCTCGGCCTCGACGTCGATGGCCAGGATGTACTGCTCGAGGGCGATCTCGTACCGGCTGTGCATCTCGCGGTGGTTGAAGACCCCGTACCGGCTGAACAGGTCCATCGACTCCTCGGTGATGAGCTCGGGCAGGGCGTCGAGGGTCGTGCGGAGATTGGGCAGGCCCCGCTGGGCCGCCTCGGTCTGCCACTCGTCGGCGTAGCCGTCGTCGTTGAAGACCACCTTGCCGTGGTTGGTGATGATCTCCTGCAGGACGGTCTGGACGGCGGTGTTGAACTCGGTCCCGCCCGTCACCAGCGCCTCGAGCTCGGTGGCGATGTAGTCGAGGGCCTCGGCCAGGATGGTGTTGATGGTCACCATGGGGCCGGCGATCGACTGCAACGATCCCGGGGCCCGGAACTCGAACCGGTTGCCGGTGAAGGCGAACGGGCTGGTCCGGTTGCGGTCGCCCGGGTCGGTGGGCAGCACCGGCAGGGTGTCGACCCCGATCTCGAGGTGGCCCTTCTCCTTGGAGCTGGTGGCCCCGCCCTTGGCGATCTGATCGAACACGTCGGCCAACTGGTCGCCGAGAAAGATGGAGATGATGGCCGGCGGGGCTTCGTTGGCCCCGAGGCGGTGGTCGTTGGTGGCCGAGGCCACCGAGGCCCGGAGGAGTCCGCCGTACTTGTGGACCGATCGGATCACCGCGCCGCAGAACACCAGGAACTGGGCGTTGTCGTGGGGGGTGTCCCCGGGCAGGAGCAGGTTGCCCTCGGTGGAGTTCCCCAGCGAGAAGTTGACGTGCTTGCCCGAGCCGTTGATCCCGTCGAAGGGCTTCTCGTGGAACAGGCACTCCATCCCGTGCTTCTGCGCCACCTTCTTGAGGGTGGTCATCAGCAGCTGCTGGTGGTCGGCGGCCACGTTCGAGCGCTCGAACATCGGGGCCAGCTCGAACTGGCCCGGGGCCACCTCGTTGTGGCGGGTCTTGGCCGGGATACCCAGCTTGAACAGCTCCCGCTCGCAATCCATCATGTAGCCGAGCACACGGTCGGGGATGGCCCCGAAGTAGTGGTCGTCGAACTCCTGGCCCTTGGGGGGCTTGGCCCCGAACAGGGTGCGACCGGCGTTGAGGAGGTCGGGCCGGGTGAGGAAGAAGCTGCGGTCGATGAGGAAGTACTCCTGCTCCGCTCCGGCGAACGACACCACCGCGTCGGGGTTCTCGTGACCGAAGAGCTTCAGCACCCGCTCGGCCTGCTTGGCCATGGCCTGCTGGGAGCGGAGCAGCGGGGTCTTGTTGTCGAGGGCCTCGCCCGTCATGGAGATGAACACGGTGGGGATGCACAGCGTGTTGCCGTTCGGGTTCTCCAGAATGTACGCCGGGCTGGTGGCGTCCCACCCGGTGTAGCCCCGGGCCTCGAACGTGTTCCGGAGGCCACCGTTGGGGAAGCTGGAGGCGTCCGGTTCGCCCTGGGTCAGGGTCTTGCCCTGGAATTCGGCGATGGCGGCACCATCGCCGCCGGGCTCGAAGAAGCTGTCGTGCTTCTCGGCCGTGAGGTGGGTCAGGGGGTAGAAGACGTGGGCGTAGTGGGTGGCGCCCTTCTCCATGGCCCAGTCCTTCATGGCCGCCGCCACCACGTCGGCCACGGACGGGTCGAGGGGCTTGGAGTGGTCGATGGTGGCCAGCAGGGACTTGTAGACCGGCTTGGGCAGACGTTTCTGCATCACCGCCTTGGTGAAGACGTTCTCGCCGAAGATCTCTCCGGGCGCCTCCTCCGAGGGGAAGATGGACGTGGGTGCCTCGTAGTTCTTGACGGCGTCAATGGCTTCGAGCCGGGCCTTGCTTCCACTCATGGGTCGCTCCTCTTGTGCGTCTCGCAGGGTTCGTCAGCCGGCTGTGATCTGTGTCGTCAAAGGGTGGCGGCGCTACCGATCTGTGCCTGGCAACTTAGGAGGGCTTCGTAACGGGAAGATTTCCTGCGGATGAAGGTTCTGCTGCCTGGGCCGGATCCGGTGGGCCGTCGCCGGGCCCCTTGGGCCGCGGCGGGACGGGCTGCTACCATGTCAGCGGCTGATGACATCGTCCGATGACAATTGGCGGGCCCGAGGGTGGCGGAGGATCCGAGTGGTGGCTGGGGACACGACGACGATGACGGGCACGACAGGGCCGTCGACAGGGTCGTCCCGGGCGCTGGTGCCGACCCTCGTCATGGTGGCGGCGTTGGTGGCCATCGTCAGCAGCCTGGGAGCGCCGCTCATCCCGACCATCGCCCAGGCCGACCACGTCACCTTGAGCACGGCCCAGTGGCTGCTCACCGCGGCCCTCATGACGGGTGCGCTGGCCACCCCGGTGATGGGCCGCCTGGCCGACGGGCCCCGGCAACGCGACGTGATCCTGGTGGCGCTGGCCGTGGTCCTGGTGGGTTGCGTGCTGGCCGCGGTGTCGGACCGGTTCATCGTGGTGGTGGCGGGAAGGGCCCTGCAGGGCTTCGGGCTCGGTCTCCTCCCGGTGACCATGGCCGTCGCCCGTCGTCATCTCTCGTTCGAGAAGGCCGGCCGGGCCATCGCCACCCTCTCCATTACCGCCGCCGTCGGCGCCGGGCTCGGCTACCCGCTGACCGGGCTCATCGCCCAGGTCTTCGACTTCCACGCCGCCTTCTGGTTCGGCGCCCTCACCGTGTCCGGAGCCCTGGTGACGGCGGCGTTGGTCCTGCCGGCGCGGTCCGAGGTTCCGACCCGGCGCTTCGACACCGTCGGGGCCTGCACCCTCAGTCTGGCCGTCGTCGGGATCCTGGTGGTCCTGAGCGAGGGGGGGCGATGGGGGTGGACGTCGGCCACCTCGCTGGCCATCATCGTCGCCAGTGCCCTGGTGCTGGCGGTGTGGATCGCCCGCGAGCTCCGCTTCCATGACCCGCTGGTCGATCTGCGCCAGGTGCGCAACCGGTCGGTGCTGACGGCCGACATCTCCGGCTTCCTGATGTGCGTGGCCATGTACCTGTTCATCCCCATCGTGCTCGAGTTCGTCCAGGTCCCGTCGGTCGACGGTTTCGGGTTCGGATCCTCGGTGGTGGTCTCGAGCCTGGTCTTCCTCCCCCTGTCGGTGGGGACCTTCGGGGCCAGCCGCTTCCTCGGGCTCTACGAGCGCAACTTCGGGACGAGGTCGATGATCCCCCTGGGGGCGATGATCTTCGCCGTCTCCACCCTGTTCTTCGCTCTCTATCACGGGGCGCTCTGGGAGGCCTTCGCCGCCTCCGGTTTCGCCGGCCTCGGGGTGGGTCTGACCTTCGCCGCCATGCCGGGGTTCATCGTCCGGGCCGTGCCCCGCAGCGAGACCGGCAGCGCCACCGGCTTTTACCAGGTGCTGCGCAACAT
The DNA here is from genome assembly GCA_963756515.1 of uncultured Acidimicrobiaceae bacterium. GTDB lineage: Bacteria > Actinomycetota > Acidimicrobiia > Acidimicrobiales > RAAP-2 > Bog-756. The sequence goes on along the minus strand of CAVWNV010000005.1, from coordinate 195,381 downwards.
CGGACTCTCGGTGGGCAGCGCCCTCGGAGCCGCCATCCTCACCTCGTTCACCCATCCGGGCCACACGTTCCCGACGGTCGGCGGCTTCCGCACCGCCCTACTGGTGGCTTCGGGGTTGTGCCTGGCCACCGCGGTGATCAGCTACGTGCTCCCCGGGCCGGCGGCCAACCGTGCCACGGTCGACGACGATGCGGTCCGACGCGCCGAGGACCAGATCATGGAAGAGGAGAGCGAGCTGGCCGGCGCCGGGCTCATGCTGGCCGAGGAGCAGCTGCCCCTGACCCCGGCGGCACGACCGGAATGACCGCCGCCGATACCGCCGCGGTCGGGCCCGCCTCCCGGAACGGCCGGGCCCGGGATGCCGGCGCCAGCAAGAAGGCGCTCCTCCGGGCGGCGCAGTACCTGTTCGGGCGCAAGGGCTTCGAGCGCACCACGGTGCGGGAGATCGGCGAGCGTTCCGGCGTCGATGCCGCCCTGATCGCCCGCTACTTCGGCAGCAAGGCCGATCTCTACATCGCCGCCGTGGCGGCCGAACGGATGGACGATCCCCAGCCCCTCCCGTACGAGGGGCTGGAGCAGATGGCCGAAGCCCTGGTCACCCGGACCGACCGTCACGGCCCCGGCCCCATCCTGCAGGCGCTGGTCCGTTCGGACACCGCCGACGAGATCCGTTCCGCGGCCCAGGCCCGGGTGGAGCGGAGAATGGTGGACCCCCTGCTGGCCGGCATGGCCGAGGACCACGTCGATCGTCCCCGGCTCCGAGCCGAGCTGGCGGTATCGGCCCTCCTCGGGGTGACCCTCGGCCGCTCACTCGGATGGTTCGCGGAGCTGGGCACGGTCCCGCGGGAGGAGCTGGTGGACCTGGTGGTCGACGCCCTCGGCGCGGTGGTCGGCCCGGGCCCGGATGCGGGCGACCGGCGGGAGGGGCGATGACCGCGCACGAGGACGCGCTGTGGCACCAGGTGGGCGGTCTCCTGTCGGAGCGCCGTTCGTGGAACATCGAGATGTCCTCCTCACCGGGCGCCCCCGAGGTCTGGGCCTTCGCCCCCGGCGGCGACACCGAGCTGTCGGTCGGGGTCGACCGGGAACTGATCGTCGGCTTCGTCTTCTCCCTCGACGAGGAGTTCACCTTCGAGGACATCGGTGCCCTGGCCGCGTGGCTCGACGCCACGGAGCCACTCGTCCTGGCCCGGTCCTCGATGACCGCCGACGTGTTCACCCGCCGCATCTGGGACCGGATCGACGGGTGGCGTCATCGGGGCCGATGACCGGACCCGGACGTACCGCCGCGGCGGCCGGAACCGGCGAACCGGGCCGATCGGCCAATCGGTACAATCGACCCCGAGGCGGAGGCAAGGAGGGCTGATGGCCGTCACTGGGCTGGCCAATCTCGCGGTGAAGGTGAAGGACCTCGACGACGCCTGCCGGTACTACCAGGCGGCCGGAGCCGAGGTTCGTGACCGGATGCACTGGGGGAACGGAGAACGTGCCGACGTGTATCTGGGACCGGTCATGATCACCCTGTTCACCCGGGCCATCTACGAGGACGAGGTCACCCTCCCGGCCGAGGGGTTCCTCCATCCGGCCCTCTTCACCGACGACCTCGACGCCGAGTTGGACGGCCATGAGGTCCTGTGGGGGCCGTCCGTGGTGGAAGGGGCGTTCGGGAGGCGACGGATTGCGTTCGTCGAGGCGCCCGGTGGGATCCGACTCGAGTTCATGGAGCAGCTCGGCCCGCCGCCCGCCGACCCCGCCGCCGGGACGTAGGGACGTAGGGACCGGATGGTCTACCTGCTCGCCCTGCTCGCCGCGCTGTCGAACGCGCTGACCAGCCTGCTCCAGCGCATGGGGGTCGAAGACGCCCCCGAGGACTCCACGCTCAAGCTCAGCCTGTTGACACACGCCATCAAGCGCGGGGTCTGGCTGCTGGGGTTCGCGTTCATGGTGGCGTCCTTCATCATGCAGGCGGTGGCCCTCCATCTGGGCGACCTGAGCGTGGTCCAGCCCATCCTGACCACCGAGCTCCTGTTCCTCGTGCTCCTCTTGGCCACGTGGTTCCGGTTCGGGATCGGGCTGCGGGAGTGGCTCGGTTGTGTGGCCGCCGCCGGCGGACTGGCCGGTTTCTTGATCTTCGCCCAACCCGGTGGGGGCAATCTCCACCCCTCCAACCTCGGGTGGTTGGTGGCCGGCTCCATCTGCGGCGGTGTGATCGTGCTGGCGGTGGTGCTGGCGCTGCGGGGACCTCGCTGGTGGCGGGCCGCCATGTTCGGCGCGGCCGGCGCCGTCGGCTTCGCCTTCACCGCCGCCCTCATCAAGCGGGTCGGCGACTTCGTGGTCGGCGACTGGACGCAGATGTTCACCCATTGGCAGACCTACGCCCTGGCCGTGGCCGGGGTGGGCTCGGTGTTCCTGGCCCAGAACGCCTTCCACGCCGGGCCCATCGCCGCCTCCCAGACGGCCCTGGTCCTGGTCGATCCGCTGGCCAGCATGGCCATCGGTATCGGACTGTTCGGTGACAACCTCCGCACCGAGGGCGTGTACGGGCCCCTCGAAGCCCTGTCCCTGCTCGTCATGTTCGCCGGGGCCGCCTACGTGGCCCACTCCCCGCTGGTCTCCGGCATGAAGGGCGACGAACAGCAGTACACCGAGATGCTCTCCCTGCGTTCGCGCTCCCGGCGGCTGGCCGAGGCGGTGCAGGACCAGCTCCCCCCCGACGTCTTCGACCACCTCCCTCCCGACGTCATCCAGCACCTGCCCACGGACTGACCGGTCCGCGCCGGGCCCGGGGTCACTCCACCAGGAACCCCCCGGACTGATGGGCCCACAACCGCCCGTACATCCCGCTCCCTCCCTGGTCCAGCAGCTGACGGTGGGTTCCCTCCTGCACGATGCTGCCCCGGTCGAAGACCACGATGCGATCCATGTGGGCGATGGTGGAGAGCCGGTGGGCGATGACCAACGCCGTCGAGTCCTTCATCAGTCGCCACAGGGCCTCTTGAACGAGGTGCTCGGACTCGGAGTCGAGGGCGGAGGTGGCCTCGTCCAGCACCAGGATGGGGGCACCCTTGGCCATGGCCTGGGCGATGGCCACCCGTTGACGCTGCCCACCCGACAGCTTGAGGCCCCGCTCGCCCACCACGGTGTCGTAGCCGTCGGGGAGGGCGTAGACGAACTCCTCGACATGGGCGGCACGGCCCACCGCGTGCACGACGTCGTAGTCGACCGCCGGCCCGGGCCCCCCGGCCGAGTCGTGGCCCGGGACGAGGCCGTAGCAGATGTTCTCGGCAATGGTGCGGTGCAGCAGCTGGGGGTCCTGGGGCACGTAGCTGATCTGCCGGCGTAGGGACGCCAGGGTGACGTCCCGGATGTCCTGGTCGTCGACGAGGATCTGCCCGTGCTCGACATCCATGAAGCGCAACAGCAGCTTGGACAGCGTGGACTTCCCCGACCCGGACGGGCCCACCAGCGCCACGTGCTCGCCCGGCTCCACCGAGATGGACAGGTCGTCGAACAGCCGGGTTCCGGCCCCGAAGCCGAAACCGATGCGTCGGAAGTCGACGCCGGCGCGACCGACCCGGAGGTCCCCTGCCCCGGGCGCGTCGGCGATCTCCACCTCCTCGGCGGCGATGGCGGTGAACTTGGCCGCCCGCCCGAGGGAGCGGGCCAGGGACCGGAGGTGTTCGAAGGACTGCTGGAGGCTGAGGGCCACCTGGGCCGAGTAGTAGAGGATGAGGTAGAGCGCGGCGGCCGAGGCCCAGTGGTGCACGGCCATGGTGGTCCCGGCCACCAGGGCCAGGAGGGTGCCGATCACGATGGAGGACTCCAGCTCCAGCTGGGTGCGCATGAAGATCGACCGGGCCCGCAGGTCGGCTCCCACCGAGCGCTGCATGAGCGAGGCCACCCGGTCGCGCTCCAGGGGCTCGGCCGCGGCCGTGCGCACGGCCAGCAGGTTGGACACGGTGTCGGCCACCACGCCGGTGGCCCTCGAGTGGTGGTCCTCGAACTCCTGGGATGCCGCCCGCACCAGGCGCAGACGACGGAGGATCACGTAGACGAAGCCGGCCACCATCACCAGCAGGGCCAGGGCCGCCGGCCAGGCGAACACGGCCAGCACGCCGATGGCGGAGAGGACGACCACGACCACGGGGAGCAGCCCCCACGAGGCCACGTCCACCATCTCGACGAAGGCCCACGAGAAGTTGGTCAGCGACGAGATGACCTCGCCGGCCGGATGGTCGGTGTGCCAGCGGTAGCTGAGCTTCAGGAGATGCTCGTAGCCGTTGTTCAACCCGGTGGCGAAGGAGCGGACGCAGGCACCCCACTCCAGCCAGCCGGCCACCCGCCAGCCGGCCATGGCCACCAGTCCGGCCAGCCCGTAGGCCAGCAGCAGTGGGCCGAACGTGTGGAGCTCGCCGGTGGCGCCGTGAGCCGGAAGGGTCGCCACCCGTCCCAGGATGGACGCGAAGATCAGGGGGCAGATGACGTCGGCGACCACGACGGCCAGGATCATGACCACCCAGGAGGTGATGAGTTGGCGCTTGTGACCTTCGACCTGGCGCCAGCAGAACGCCACGGTGTCCTGGGCCGATGCGGAAGGGAATTCGGAGAGTTCAGCCACGGTGGCTTCCTTGCGGTGAGGGGTGTCCCGGCGGTCCGGGATGCGAGGCCCGGCACCCGGCCGTCAGGACGGGGCGGGGGATGGAGAGCCGCTGGGACGGGCACCCGGGGTGCCCGTCAGGTCAGCGGGAGAGGCGGGAGGCCGGGTACCCGGCGGCCTGGCCGTCCGGGTCACCATGCGGGGCGGGGATCACGTCTGTCACCGCTCCGATGTTCCCGTGCCGACACGGCGGACGACGAGGGACGACCGGGAGGTGACACTCACTCCTGGTGCAGTCGATGCCATCGTCGCTCCGTTCGGGTTGGGGGTGTGGCCCCTACGCCGCCGACGGCGGGACCACCGCCATGCTATCGCTCCCTCGACGGCCCGCGAATCCGCTCGGGGGCCCGGGCCGACGGGCCCGGGCCGAATGGGCCCGGGCCGGTTAGGGGGTTACGCCGCCGACGGGGTGCTGACGACGGTCGACCCGACCGGCGGAGAGAACACCGAGGCCTCCGGGTTGGCCGAGTAGTGGGTGAGGGCCACCGTGTTGGACGGGCCGCCGATGTAGGTCAGGATCCCGATCGAATCGGCGACGCAGTAGGTGACCTGCGCGCCGAAGCTCGTGTTGTCGGCGGTGACGCAGGTGGACGGCAGCCCACCGTGGGTCGCCGTCGACGTGGTGACGTCGGACCCACGTTTCAGGACACCCAGGGCGGCGGACACCCCGCTCGAGGAGTACTGGTCCGTCAATCGGACCAGGATGTTGGTCGCACTGAAGGGTGTGGATGTGCAGAACGGCTTGACCAGGCCCTTCCGACACTGGATGACCGAGGTGCCGTTGCTGTAGATGGTGGTGGTCGCAGTCCGGAGGGCGACGTTGGGCGGATCCTGGGAGAAGGTGACGCTCTGGCTCCGTGGGCCCGTCGTGAGCCGATAGGTGGCGGAGTACGTGAGACTCGAACTCCCTGACGCCTTGGTCGTGAGCGAGCGCACGGTCGAATCGACCTTCGGCGACGTGGCGCTGCCGTTGGACGAGCTGGTCGAGCTCGAGCTGCAGGCGGCCAGGGACACGCCTGCCCCCACGACGGCCGCCACCACCCACCGACGCCGGGCCCGGCCGGTCGAACGGATTCTCGCTTGGTGCTGCATGTGACGCTCCCCCATCGGACCTGCTTGCCATGGACTGCGGGGAGTAACCCTAGTGAGTACACACCCACGCCGGGGTGGCACGGCCGACGGGCCCGACGCCCGGCGGCTGATCGCACTCCACCCGTTGGGGACTCGCCATCACGCGGCCGCGTTCCGCCCTTGAGGTCGTCGAACCCGCCGACCGAGGTCCGTCAGCCGGCGGAGAGCCCGACGGAGACGGCCTCCCCGGTCCAGCGGTTGTTGAGATACGGCTCGGGGTCGTGCACCCGGTGCCCGTTGTCGACCCGGAACTCGGTGACGTCGCCCCCGAACCGGCCGCACGGGGTCTCGCGGGCGGCCGGGTCATCGGGGTCGACGATGTTGGTCCAGCGCAGGACGGCCCCCGGCCACGGGCTCATGTCGTCCTTGGGGCAGGGATCGAGTCGGGGTCGGATGAGATCGGCGGCCAGCGGGCAACCCATGGTGATGAAGTCGGTCACCGGCCATTCGGGATGGGCGCACAGTGCCTCGTAGGAGACGAGGGTGCCCAGCGAGTGGGCCATCACGATCCGGGTGTCGGGGAGGATGGCGGCCTCGACCCGGGCGCGGCTGGCCCGGCGGAGGGACGGTTGCTGGAGGTACGCCGCGGCCTGGGCCAACAGGCGGTCGAAGTGGTTCTCGGTCAGCATCTTGGTCAGCTCGTCCAGGTCGACGTGGGGGTCGAGTCGCTTCACCAGCGATTCGACGGTGGCCACGGCCGCCGCCCGGTCGACGGCCGGCTCGTACCCCTCCTGGGGATCCTCGCGGAACAGGTCGCCGTAGAAGGCCACGGTCACGTCGCTCTCGTCGATCTCCACCCCGTGCCAGGCCAGCCCGTCGGCCAGGGCCGGGAACCACCGGGCCTTGATGGACGACGGCCCCCAGAGGTCGTTGCCTGCTCCGTGCACCATCACGATCTGGCTCATTTCTGCACTCTTCCACAACGGACCGGCGCCGACCGCAGCGGCACACAGAGCGCCGGCATGACCGCGCACGGGGGCGTGAAAAAGGAATTCAATCGTAAATTGTGATGAGACTAATCAGATTAAGCTGTTTGACAGATGATCTGGGACCCGGGAGACTTGGCGGCGAGGGCCACCCAGCCCGTCGGAGGGCCCGGCGCCGAGGCGAGGAAAGAGGACCGATGTTCGACGAGACCCCCACTCCAACCACCATCTACGCATCGAGGGTCGTCGCCTGTCCTGAGCAGGCATGGCGCGGTATGCCGTTCCCGCTCGAGGTGGAAGTGCCCGAGGCCAGGCTGACCGTCGGGCCGAAGAGGCCGGGCTCGGGGGAGTTGGGCTTCCCCGACGAGACCAGGCCCGCCACCCTCAGGTTCGGTCGGCTCCGGACCCCCCTGCGCGTGGATGTGGAGATGACTCGGTGGACGGCGAAGCTGGTGGAGATCGGGGTCCGGCCCCCGCGACACCTTCCGTTCTGGGTGTCCGAGGAGCGCTATGTGCGCGCCTCACACGCAGTGCTGGACCACCTGGCCCGGACCTTCTCCTCCCCCACCGCGACCCGGGCCGAACTCGGGGAGCTGCTGAAGTCGGCCTAGCCCGCCCGGAGGGGCCGGATCAGCCGGCCTTGCGATGCCAGCGCGAACGACCGTGGCCGTTGCGCGGTTGGGTGGCCGCGGGGGTGTCCTCCGAGGGTGGAGGGGCGCCGACCTCACTGCTGCAGCTGGAGCAGAGGCGCTGGCCGTCGACCATCCGGGTCACCCGCATCGAGCCGCACCGCCCACACTTCCGGCCCACGTAGACCTGGGCCACCGAGCCCGACTGGAGTGAGGACAGCCGTCGAAGGCGCTCCTGGACGTCCTCGGGTATCTCGAAGGAGCCCGACTCCGTCTGGCGGACCAGGTCCCACGCGATCAATTCGTGGAGCAGGGGAGCGAGGCGGTCGAGCCGTCGGGCCGCGTCGGACGCCGTGATCGATCCGATCGGCCCGAGGCTGCGCTCTTCCCCGGCTGGTGGCTGCTCGTACTGGGTTGCCATGGTGCTACTCCTCACTGACTGCATCGGCCACGACCGAGACCACGGACACCGACCCCGACGGCGCGTCTGCCCTGTCGATGCGCCGACACGATCGAGCCTCTTGATCGTGACTCAATTTTTGTCCCGTGTATAGGGCAGGAACCCGCAATTCTTCGAGGATTTCGGCGTCGGTTGGACCAGCTCCGCTCCGGCCGGCACCGGGGGTCGTGCCGACCCCGCGGTAGCGGTCGGGAGTTCCGCCCGGCAGCTCGTGTCAGTGGGACCCGAAGGCCGCCACGACGAGCTTGCCGATGAAGTGGTATCCCTCCGTGGTGGCGTGGATGTTTCCCTGGGAGCAGAAGTACGTCAGCCGACAGATCTCGGCCACGGCATCGGGCACGATCCCGTGGAGCCGGATGCGCCCGGTCCGGCTGAGCGGGGTGTCGTCCCCGTTCGTGGCCGAGCCGTCCGGTGCCGACGTGACGTCGACGAAGCTGCCCATGGCGACCGACCGGTAGGAGGTGGTCAGTGTGGGATTGATGAGATCGTCGAAGGCGGTGATCGACGATTGGGCGCTGGCCACGCTGGCGGCGGACGGGGGAGTGGCCGGATAGACGTACAGCCCGAGGTCGACGTCGGGATAGGTGAGCCCGAGGATCCTGGCGCCACCGTCCGATGCTTTGGTCAACGCCCCCTCGAGGGCCCCCACCAGCGTCTCGATGTTCTTCTCCATGGTCGGCATGGCTGCGCCGACACAGGCCGGGGTCGAACAGGAGTCGAAGTCGTTGCCGCCGATGGAGACGGTGACCAGGCCCACCGCGCCCGGATGGGCGGCGATGAACTGGAGGACCGCCTGCTCCTGGGTGATGGCCGGGTAGGCCACGGCATCCTGGCCGGCCGGGGCGCCGCACCCGGGGCTCTGGAGGACAGATGTGGTCGTAGCCCCTCCACAGCCGAAGTTCTCGAGCTGCATCTTCAGGTGCTCGGCCACGTAACCCGTGTAGCCGGACGTGGGGCCGAGGCCGGGCTGGTAGCCCACCGAGTACGAATCACCCAACGAGAGGTAGTAGGGATGCTTCGGATTGGCCGCCTGACCCACACCCGGAAGGGCCACGAGGGCCACGACCAGCGCGCCCACGGCCACGACCAGCGTCACCAGACGGGGCAGGGTCGATCGGTGGCGCACGGTTCCCCCCTGGGTGACTTGGCAATCCGATGTGTCAGCGGAAACCCTAACGGCTTCAGGGCCGGAGCCACCGGCGAGGTCGACTCCGCCCAACCGGCCCATCGTCGGAGTGGGTGTGTGTGCCGCTGCTCAGTGGGGGTGAGGGTTCCGGTCGAGCACGGGTCAGCGCTCAGCTCGGAGGCGTTCGAGTCCCCTGGCGATGGTGGCGAGACTGTCGAGGAGGCCGTTCTGCTGAGCGCGGCCCAGAGACCCGAAGAGCGCCTCCTCGAAACGGTGCACGTCAGGCAGCGCCTGTTGCACGAGATCCCGACCCGCGTCCGTAAGGGAGACGAGCCGCATCCGTCCGTCCGAACCGTGGGCACCACGGGTGACCAGTCCGAGCCGCTCGAGGGTGTTGAGGATACCCGTGACGGTCGGTCTCGTAACGACCATTCTCTCTGCCACCACGGAAGGGGGAATCGGCTCGCCGGCCCCGGCAATGACGGTCAGTGCATTGAAACTCGTGTACGAGGGGACTCCGAATCCGTCCAGGAGCCGGTCCAGTTCCGACAACATCGACATCGCCACGCGACCCAGGTTCAGGAAACATTCGGTCGCCAGGGCCGAACCATCGGGGAACTCCCGGTCGAAGTGGCCATGAACTCGGACGAGCGGCCCATTGCCGTGCCCCGGCGTGTTGGTTGACATCGACTTCTAGCGTAGTTAGGTTACGAGCCATTTCTAGTTAGGGTGCGAACCACATCGGGGCGTCGCACCTCGCCACCGAGAACGGCGGAGGCCCGACGTTGAACATCCTGTGCCTTGGAGCGAGCGGTGGCACGGGCCGGCGCGTCCCCGACATGGCTGGATGGGATTCCGACCCTCGTGGACGGGGATCTGACGACCTCAGGATGATGGCGGGGAATCGAGCAGGGCAGCCTGCCCCGGTGTTGTCGAAAGGATGGTCCCATGTCGCCTGAGAGATCACGCGCCAACCTGCCCATTCCCGACCCCCAGCATGTCGGGGTCACGACATACGATGCCAAGGACCCGGACACGGTGTTCCCGGCCATCGAGGCGCTCCGTCCACCGGAGGGCGCGCCCAACGTTCTTCTCGTCCTGCTCGACGACGTGGGCTTCGGCGCGTCGAGCGCGTTCGGGGGCCCGTGCGAGGCACCCACGGCCGAGCGCCTGGCCGGCGGCGGCCTGAGCTTCACCCGCTTCCACACCACCGCACTCTGTGCCCCGACGCGGGCGGCCCTGCTGACCGGACGGAACCATCACAGTGTCGGGATGGGCGCGGTGCCCGACCTCGCCACCTCGGCACCGGGCTACTCCTCGGTGCGGCCCAAGGCCGCGGCACCGCTGGCCGAGACCCTCCGGCTCAACGGCTACTCGACGGCCCAGTTCGGCAAGTGCCACGAGGTCCCCATGTGGGAGAACAGCCCGGTCGGTCCGTTCGACCAGTGGCCCACCGGAAGCGGGTTCGAGTACTTCTACGGCTTCATCGGCGGGGGCACCAACCAGTGGTATCCGGGGCTCTACGAGGGGACCTCCCCGATCGAGCCGACCAGGACACCGGAGGAGGGTTACCACCTCACCGAGGACCTGACCGACCGGGCCATCGCCTGGATCCGGCAGCAGAAGACCCTGGCCCCCGACCGGCCCTTCTTCGCCTACTTCGCCCCCGGTGCCACCCACGCCCCCCACCACGTCCCCAAGGAGTGGATCGACCGGTACCGCGGTCGGTTCGACGCCGGATGGGATGTGCTCCGGCAAGAGACCTTCGGCCGTCAGAAGGAGCGGGGCGTCATCCCGGCCGACGCCGAGCTGACCGAACGGCCGTCGGAGATTCCGGCGTGGGCGGACATCGACGAGGAACTCAAGCCCGTTCTGGCCCGTCAGATGGAGGTATTCGCCGGCTTCCTCTCCCACACCGATCACCACGTCGGCCGGCTGATCGACGCCGTGGCGGAGCTGGAGATCCTGGATGACACGCTCGTCCTCTATCTGATCGGGGACAACGGGGCGAGTGCCGAGGGCACCCCGCACGGCACCTTCAATGAGCTGCTGGTCTTCAACCAGAGCGTGGACCTCGAGACCACCGAGTTCCTCAAGGACCACATCGACGAGTTCGGTTCGCCCTCGGCCAACAACCACTACGCCGTCGGCTGGGCCCACGCCACCTGCACTCCCTATCAGTGGACCAAGCAGGTGGCTTCGCACTTCGGTGGGACCCGCAACGGGATGGTGGCCCACTGGCCCGGAGGGTTTGCCGCCAGAGGGGAGACGCGTTCCCAGTTCCATCACGTCACCGATATCGCCCCGACGATCCTGGAAGCGGCCGGCATCCCAGCTCCTACGTTCGTCCACGGCATCCAGCAGATGCCGCTGCACGGCGTGAGCATGCGGTTCTGCTTCGATGATGCCGATGCTCCGGAGCGTCACGAGACGCAGTACTTCGAGATCGTGTGCAACCGTGGGATCTACCACCGGGGCTGGACGGCGGTGACCCGCCACAGCATCCCGTGGCTGGCCGCCGAGATGCCTCCCCTCGATGACGACACCTGGGAGCTCTACGACACCACGACCGACTGGTCGCAGGCCCATGATCTGGCCACCGACCAGCCCGAGAAGCTCCGCCAGCTCCAACGGCTGTTCCTCGTCGAGGCGGTCAAGTACGGGGCCCTCCCCCTCGATGACCGCCGGGTGGAGCGCTTCCTGGCCGAGCTGGCCGGACGACCGGAACTGATCACCGGCCGCTCGCAGCTGCTGTTCGGTGGCATGGGCCGCTTGAGCGAGAGCTCGGTCATCAACACCAAGAACGCCTCCCACTCGGTCACCGCCGACATCGAGATGCCCGACGGCTCGCCGTCGGGTGTGCTCATCGCCCAGGGCGGGGCCTTCGGAGGGTGGAGCCTGTATCTCCTCGAGGGCGTCCCCACCTACTGCTACAACCTGTTCGGGGTCACCCGGACCCTCGTACGGGGCGCCGGGCCCGTCCCGGCCGACCACCACCAGGTCCGGGTCGAGCTGGCCTACGGTGGCGGACTGGGCGGCCCGGCCGACGTCACCCTGTTCGTCGACGGCGCGCCGGTCGGTGAGGGGCGGCTCGAGCGCACCGTCCCCCTGGTGTACTCCTACGACGAGACCACCGATGTCGGGTGTGACACCGGATCGACCGTCAGCACGGAGTACGACGAGTCGGGGAGCCGATTCCCGGGCACGGTCAACTGGGTCCAGATCGACGTCGGGGCGGATGATGCCGACCATCTCATCTCCTCCGATGAGCGCTGGCGGGTGTCCATGGCCCGCCAGTAGGCACGGTGGAGGGTGGTGCCGTGGCGGCTGGACCGCCCATGACCGAAGGGGAACCGACCGACCGCTCCGCACCCGGACGCGCCGGGTGAACCACGGTCTCGACACGGCGGTCCTCGCCGTCGCCGCCGGCTGCGTCATTCTCTGGTCGCTGGCGTCGGCCCGGTTGGAGAGGCTGTTCGTCACCGCCCCCATCGCCTTTCTGGTCATGGGACTGGTCGTCACGCACGGACCTCTGGCCTTCATCCACTTCAATCCCCACTCGTCGACGGTCCGGTCGCTGGCCGAGGTCACCCTGGCCGTCGTCCTTTTCACCGATGCCTCGCGGGTCAACGTGCACGAACTGCGTCGCGATGTCGGCCTGCCCGTCCGGCTCCTGGCCGTCGGCCTGCCGCTGACCATCGGCTTCGGGACGGCGGTGGCCTTCGGCATCGTCCCCGGCGTGTCGCTGTGGGTGGCGGCAACCATCGGCGCCATCGTGGCCCCCACCGATGCCGCCCTCGGGGCCACCATCATGGAGGACACCCGCATTCCCAACCGGGTCCGGCGCCTGCTCAATGTCGAGAGCGGGCTCAACGACGGCATCGCCACCCCGTTCGTGAACCTGTTCCTGGCCGGAGCGGTCACCACCGAGATGATCCATTCCACATCGGTACCGGGCGCGGCTGCCGATCTGCTCATCGGCGCCGGGGTCGGCGCCGGGGTCGGACTGGTCGGCGGCTGGTTGCTTGCCCGGGCCAACGCCTCCGGGTGGAGTGATGCGGGCTTCCGCACCCTGACCGCCCTGGGCCTGGCCCTGCTGGCCTACAGCGCCGCCATCGAGGTGCACGGGAACGGGTTCGTCTCTGCATTCACCGCCGGAATGGCGTTCGGTTCGCTGGTGCGTCGGGACCTCGACGACCTGGTCGACTTCGCCGAGGAGGTCGGAGGACTGCTGTCGCTCACGGTCTGGCTGATCTTCGGGGCGGCCATGGTGGTCCCCGGGCTCGAACACGCCACCTGGCCGGACTATCTGTTCGCCGTGCTCGCCCTCACCGTGGTGCGGATGGTCCCCGTGGCGCTGGCCCTGCTCTGGTCCGGACTCGACCGGTTCACCGTGGGCTTCATCGGGTGGTTCGGGCCCCGGGGACTGGCCTCGGTGGTCTTCGGCCTCATCGCCTACGACACCCTCGACCCGGCCGACGCCGGCCGGGTTCTCTCGGTGGTGACGGCGACCATCACCCTGAGCGTTCTGGCCCACGGGCTGTCCGCCTCGCCGTTGGCGGCCCGCTACGCGGCCTTCAGCTCCACCCTGACCGGCCACCGGCCCGAGCACCTGACGACGCCGTCCATGCGCCCGCGACGAAGCCTGAGCGGCCATGTCGGAGTCACCGGGGACAGCGATGACTGAACTGGACGATCGCGCCACCGACGACCGCGACCCCGATCGCTACGACCCCGAGGTCTCACCGTTCAAGCCCCGCCAGCGGCCGTCGGTCTCGGCCCGGACCTTCCCCGTCAGCACCGAGCTCGCCGGTTACCCCAAGCGCAGTGGCGGGCGGGACGCCGTCGCCGGCATCACCGTGGCCGCCCTGGCCATCCCCTCGGCCATGGCCTACGCCGAGCTGGCCGGTCTCTCCCCGGTGGCCGGGCTCTACGCGCTGCTGCTGCCGGCCGTCGCCTACGCCGTCTTCGGCTCCTCCCGGCAGCTCGTCGTCGGTCCCGAGGGCGCGCTCGCCCTGCTGGTGGTGGCCACGGTCGCACCCCTGGCCGCCGGCAGCGCCTCCGCCTACGCCCTGTTGGCGGCCATGCTGGCCGTCCTGGTCGGGGCCATCGCCGTCGTGGGCCGGATCATCCGCCTCGGCTGGATCGCCGACTACTTCTCCCGTGCCGTCCTGGTCGGCTACCTGCACGGGATCGCCATCGTCCTGGTGTGCGGGCAGCTGGGAAAGATGTTCGGCATCCCGATCGAAGCCGATGATCCGATCCCCCAGCTGCGTGAGTTCGCACACGAACTGGGGTCCATCCACGGGCTCACCGTACTCATCGGGTTCGTCTCGCTGGCCGCCCTGTTGCTCCTGCGCCGGTTCGTGCCCAAGGTGCCCGGTGCGCTCCTCGTGGTGGTGGCGGGGATCCTCGTCTCCTACGCGGCCGGACTGTCCGAACACGGTGTGGCCGTAGTCGGCCACATCCCCTCGGGGCTGCCGTCGATTCGCTGGCCCAGGGTGGGCCTGGGAAAGACGGTCGACCTCCTGCCCGCCGCGGCGGGGGTCTTCGCCGTGGGCTATGCCGATGCCATCCTCACGGCCCGCTCGTTCGCCGGACGCAGCGGCCAGCACATCGACGCCAACCAGGAGTTGTTGGCCATCGGACTCGCCAACGTCTCCGCCGGTGTGACCCAGGGCTTCCCGGTCGGGGCCAGCGGCTCGCGCACGGCGGTGAACGAGCAGATCGGGGGCCGCACCCAGCTGGTCGGGATCGTGGCGGCGGCGGCCACGGCCCTGGTTCTGCTGTTTCTGACCGGGCCGGTGGCCCAGTTGCCGAAGGCGTGCCTGGGGGCGGTGATCGTCGCAGCCGCCATCGGCCTGGTCGAGCCGGACGCCTGGCGGGCTCTGGCCCGGGCCGGCCGGTCCCAGGTGGTGATCGCCGCCGTCACCCTGGTGGGGGTGGTGGTATTCGGTGTCCTGCAGGCGCTGATCGTCGCCGTCGGCCTGTCGATCGTCGAAGTACTGATGCGCTCGGCCAAGCCCCACGACGCCGTCCTCGGGTATGTGTCACGGCTCGGACGGTGGGCCGATGTTTCCGTGCACCCGGGTGCCAGGGTCACCCCCGGGGTCGTCGTCTACCGACTGGACGACCGGCTGCTGTTCGCCAACGCCCGTTACGTGTCGGGTCGGATCCGCGAGGCCGTGGCCGGGGCGCCGTCGGAGACGAGGTTCCTGGTCTTGGACGCCGAGGGCTTCATCGGCGTCGACGCCAGCGGCATCGAGGCACTCGAGCAACTGCTGACTGCCCTGGCTGCCAGCGGGGTCACCCTGGTCGTCGCCCGGATGAAGTCACATCTCGAGGAGCAGTTCGCCGTCACCGGACTGACCGACCGGGTCGGGCCCGGGCACTTCTTTGCCACCGTGGACGAGGCCGTCTCCTGGTGCGACGCCCAGGGGACCGGGGAGGCGCCGTGAGTTCGGGGCCGGAGGTATCGACCTCGAGTACTCCCAGGACCTGGAGGGCCAAGGTCTTCGTCACCGCTTCCGACCACCGCCTCCGCCTTCCCCGCGACGTCGTGAGCGCGGTCACCGCCGCCGTGGTGGCCATCACCGCCTGGTTGTTCGTCGCCGCCGGTGCCGACGCACCGGTCGGGGTGGCCATTCCGGAGTGGATCTCCTGGCTGGTGACCGGCGTGGCCGTGTGCGGCACGACCGCTTTCACCCTCGCCGCCGTGGTGTTGTGCATCCTCGGTCGCCGGTGGACACTCATCGGCCATGTGGTCGTGGCGGCCGGTGGGGCCGGGCTCGTCGCCTGGGGCGTCGCTGACTGGTTGGGTCGGGGAACCCCGGCCGCCCCTCCACTGATCGCCGCCACCTTCGCCACCGCCTTCCTGGTCGTCCGGATCCTCGGGGTGCCCTTGCGCACGCCGCTGTGGGTCGTCGCGACGGTCGGAGCAATGGCCCAGGTCTTCGACGCCCACCTGGTGCCGCTCGGGACGATCGGCGCCGCGGCCCTGGGCATCATGTCCGGTGCCGCGGTGTCCTTCGGGTTCGGAACCCTGGATGTCGCCCCCACGGTGGCCGAGGCGGGTGGGTTCCTCGACCAGCTCGGCGTGGCCGTGACCGACCTGGCCCGCAGTGACACCGTGGCCGCCTGGGGCGCCACCCGGTTCACCGGCAGAGGCACCGACGGCAGCGTGCTCGACATCGACGTCTACGGCCGTGATGCACCCGAAGGTCAGTTCCTGGCCCGGGTGTGGCGGTTCCTGTGGATCCGGCGGTCGACACTGGACCTGCGCCTGCGCCGTATCGACCACATCGAGCATGCCGCCGGCCTGATGCTGTGGAGCCGCTCCCGGGGCGTGGGCGCCCCGGTGGTGGTGCGGGCCGGTCGGGTCGAGCCCACCGACGATGCCGTGCTCGTCACCCGGCGCCCCGCCGCTGCACTCCTCGCCGATCTCGGGCCGGAGGACATCGACGCCGCTGACCTGGTGGCCCTGTGGAGAGCCCTCGAACAGCTCAACGCAGACGATCTCGCCCTCGGCCACGTCTCCGCCGACACGGTGGTTCTGGAAGGCGACCACCGGGTCGCCTTCCTCGAGTTCGCCTCGGCGGAGGCCATGGCCTCGGTCGAAGCCCGGGAACGCGATGCGGCGTCGTTGCTGATGGCCACGGCCGGGATCGTCGGCCCCGAGCGCGCCGTGGCCGCCGCCGTGGCCACCCTCGGGTCGGACCGGGTGGAGGCGCTGTTGCCGCTGATCCAACCGCAGGTCGCTTCGCTCTCAGCCGTCCCCCACGGCCCCCGCACCAAGAAGGCCTTCGCCGAACTGCGCCTCAGCGCGGCCGCGGCCCTTGGGGTCGATCCGGTCGAGCCCCGCCCCCTGGCCCGGTTCCAGATGGCACAGCTGCTCATGCTCCTGGGGACGTTCTTCGGACTGTGGCTGCTCGTCAGCCAACTGGTCGGACTCAACGGCATCGGCGAGGTCCTGCAGGACTCCGTGTGGTGGTGGGTCGTCGCCACCCTGCTCATCACCCAGGCCACCTCCGTGACCGAGGCGTTCTCGATGTCGGGAACGGTGCCGGTCGGACCTCCGCTCGGACCCCTCACCCTCCTGCGGTTCGCCATGAACTTCACCGGCATGATCGGCGGCACCGTCGCCACCACCGCCACGGTCATCCGCTTCAATCAGCGCCGCGGGCTGCCCCCCGGTGTGGCGCTCAGCTCCGGGATCGTCTACAGCGTGGCCGGGTTCATCGTGCAGATCGTCCTCACCCTGGTGGCCCTGTGCTTCGCCGCCGACGAGTTCCACCGCGAGGCCGCCGGTGCGTCCGGTTCGGGCCCGGAGAACCTGCAGTTGATCCTGTACGGTGTCGTGATCGTCGCCCTTGTCGGCGGCATCGTATTCGTGATCCCGAAGATCCGCGGCGTGATCGTCTCACGGTTCGCACCCCGGTTGGCCACGGCATGGAGCAACGTCCGCCTCATCGCACAAACCCCGCAGAAACTGGCCCGCCTCTTCGGAGGGGCGGCGGTCACCCAGCTGATGATGGCGTTGGGGCTCGGATTCGCCCTCTACGCCGTCCACTCCTCGGCGCCTTTCGGAGGCCTGCTCATCGTCTGCACGTTCACGGCGCTCATCGGGGGCATGGCACCGGTCCCCGGTGGCATGGGGGTCATGGAGGCAAGCTACATCTCCGGACTCAGTTTCCTCGGGGTCCATCAGGACCAGGCCATCGCGGCAACGCTCATCTACCGCGCCTCCACGACGTACCTACCGCCGCTGTGGGGATGGGGCGCACTCGTCTGGCTGCGGCGCCACGACGCGCTCTGACTTCAGCCGACCACGGCACCTGACTGCGTCCCGCAAATCGGCGGGTACCCGACCGGGTCCTGACGACACTGGGGACCGACAAGCCCGTAGCCCTACCCACCCGAAACCGGGACAACGGTTCCTGTGTCAGCTGATTCGATGGCGGCTTCCAGCGCGGCCAGCACGGAGCGAGCTCGTTCGACTCCCATGACCGGAGACTCCTGCTGGGTGAAGACATCGACGGCATGGGCTGCCGAGGCTCGGAAGCCGGCCGGCAAGGTGTCGCCGAGCGCATGGTACGAGGTCGTCTCCCCCTCGGAATAGGCAACCACCGACGGTTCCTGAATGCCGCCGGCACTGATCCGGTTGCAGCGCACATAGCCGCGGCTCCCGGTGACCTCCACCCGTTCGTCACCCGTGTAGAAGTCGGAGCGGAAATACATGTCGGGGGCGAGTGTGATGTCGAGCACGCCCCGCACCCCGTTGGTGTGCTCCCAGACCAGGGTGGACGGAGCATCCAGGGTGATCTGGGGAGCGAGATCGGGTGCGGGCTGCGTTGCTCCGATCCAGGCGAAGATGCGCGCCACCGGCCCGAACAGCGATTGGGCCAACGCCAGTTGATGCCACCCGTGATCGAACACCAGCATCCCCCGTCCATCCAGGGCCTGCTCGAACTGCCACACCATGCTCGACATGGGGATGTCCCACCCCCCGCGCCCGGTGGCGACGATCTTCATGTGGACACCGACCGGATCCCCGATCTGGCCGGACCGGACCACCTCTTCGAGTTGCACCAGCGGCGGGAAGAACAGGTAGTCCTCAAGCACGCGGAGGACAGCCCCGGTGCGGCGGGCAGCAGCGACCATCCGATCACACTCTTCGAGACTCCGGGCGATCGGTTTCTGCACCTGGACATGGAATCCGGCGTCAAGGACCCGAACCGCGATTTCGCTGTGGGCCGGAGTGGGTACGAGGACGTCGACGACATCGGCGTCGACCTCGAGGAGCTCATCGAGTGCGGTCGTTGCCAGTGCATCGGGGAGGACGGCCGACCAACGGTCGAGGCGTCGCTGCCGTGCATCACACAGGCCGACGATCTCGATGGCGGCATGGTCGAGATAGGGCGGAATCGCCAGTTCCGAGATCTGTCCGAGCCCGACAACGGCCAACCTGATCGGCCGCCCTCTGATCGGAAGGGGCGTCGGTCCGGACACGACCGCAGCTTGGCATACTCACCCGACCGAGACGAGCACCAGACCGACGAGAGCAAGACAGAGGCCGCCCAGCTGCATGCGTGACACGGGCTCGCGCAAGACGATCCATGCCCACATGACGGTGAAGGCCGGAGCCAGGGCTGCGACCGGGGCCACCACCACCAGGAGGCCGTGGCGAACGGCCGCCAACAGCACGGTGGTCGCCGTCACATCCAGAGCGCCGGCCCCCACGGCCAGGCGGCGCCCGAATCCTCGAGGGAGTGGCATGGGTCTTCGCAGCGCCAGCGCGCCGAAGACGAGAGCGACAGCCACCAGGCCCGAGAGCCGCGACGCGGCAACGGGCCAGAACCCCGACACGTGAGAAGTCTCGGCAAAGAAGACCAGGGACGACCCCAGAGCCGTCCCGGCCGCGATGGCGTAACCGACCCCCGAGGCCACCGGACGTTCAGCGTCTGCCTCAGTTCGCTCCCGGGCGATGAACGCGCCAGCCACAATGGCGCAACCGGCACCAATGAGGACAACCGACGGCGGTCGCTCTCCTCGGATAAGTGCCCATCCGACCGGAACGATCGCTCCCATGACGGCCGTGATGGGAGCGACGACCCCGATCCGCGCCTGGGCCAGGCCCCGATAGAGGAACCCGAGCCCGATCATGTTGGCCAGCCCGGCGGCGGCGCCGAGGGCGAGATCGGACCGGCCGACCCTTGCGCCCACGAGGAGGGCAACGGCCAAGGCGCCACCAACGGCCACGATCTGACCGACCAGGAGGACCGCGATCGTGGAAGCCTGTTGCGACGCCCGACCACCGAGAAAGTCGGCCGAACCAAACGACAGTGCCACGATCAGTCCGAGCGCGACACCCATCGAAGTGAGCCTACAATCCAAGGTCGCCGTGGCGTGCGAGGGAGCTGACGCAGCATCAGTTGACGCTGAATCCGGCTCGCTGGCAGGCTCACCGTCTGTGATACCCGTGTCCCGTCGGTCCGTCCTCAAGGGATCAGGTCTCGCCCGATTGTTCGTGCTGTTGCCGGCGGGCTTTCTGGACGCGTCTTCGAGAATTCCGGCCACGGGTTCTCCGAGGATCTTCTCGGACCACCAGTCCTCGACTGTCCGGGAGGCGACCGCCCGGTTGATCCCCGGACCTACGGACGATCCATCCGAGGCGGGTCATCCGGGTGCCCGGGAAGCCGATGTAACCAGGTATATCGAGACAATGCTCGGTGCTCTGTCGTTCCGTCCCGCAGAGGTATTCGCCTCCGGACCATTCAGCAACCGAGGGGGCAGCACCACCGATGACATGGCGACCTTCATCGGTCTCACCCCGGCACAGGCCTCGGCCTGGTCCAAGCGGACGGCGGGCCTCCGGGAGCAGTACGCGGCCGGCATCGTCGAGCTGGACCACCTGGCCGACGGAGACTTCGTCACTGCCCCGGCTGCGACCAAGGATTCGATATTGGGCAAAGACCCAAACGGGTTCACGACCCTCCTGTTCACCCACGCCATTGAAGGGATGTACTCGGCCCCCGAGTACGGTGGTAATGCAGATCTGGTCGGATGGAAAGAGATCGACTTCCCGGGGGACCGCCTCCCCGATGGCTACACGCCGACCGAGGTCTCCGCATCTGATGGCCCAGATGTCTACATCCCGTCTGGCATCGGGGAGCAACTCCTCGGCCTCATCCAGTCGAGCTAGTGGCTCGGGCGCTGGTCGTCGGCAGTGGCCCGGGAGGCTCGATTGCCGCGATGGTGCTCGCCAGTCGGGGTTGGGACGTCACCATCTTCGAGAAGGGACCCAACTATTTCGACGACCTCACGAGCCAACGCCCACGAACACTGTTCTCCAACGATGAGCTGAAGCACGACCGCCACTTCGCCAAGCAGGACCCCGACGCCGAACCGAGGGTCTACCGAACCTCGATCGACGACTCGAGCCCGCAGGTCGGCATCGTGCAGAGTCTGGCCCAGACCGTCGGAGGTGGCACGGCCCATTGGGACGCCAAGACCCCTCGCTTCTGGGACATCGACTTCCAAAAGCTCACTCTCCTGGGGCCACAGCCCGGGGCTGACGTCATCGACTGGCCGTTCACCTACTACGAGCTCGCACCCCTGTACGAGGAGGCGGAGTCATTGATCGGGGTGGCCGGCGACGTCTCGGCCCTTCCCGTCGAGCCCACCAAGACCCACGCGCCACGGGCGCGCCAGTTTCCGATGCCCAGCGGACCTCCCCAGTACTCCTCTACGGTCATAGCCAAGGGCGCCACGTCGTTGGGCCTCCACCCATTCTTGGTGCCCATGGCCATCAACAGCGAGCCCTACGACGGGCGTCCGGCGTGCACCAACTGTGGGTTCTGCGTCGGCTACGGCTGTCCGATCATGGCGCGGGTAGGAGGTCTGGCCCCCCTGCGGCACGCGTTGCTCGAGGGTGCGGAGCTCCGTTCCGAGTCCACCGTGATCAAGGTGGTGATCAGCGGATCCAAGGCCACGGGGGTGACCTGGGTCGATGCCGAAGGTCAGACCCACACCGAACAGGCCGATCTGGTGGTTATGGCGATGAACGCCATCGAGACGCCACGCCTGGCCCTGCTGTCCGAGCTCCCGGATCCGCACGGGTGATCGGGCGCTACCTCATGTTTCACTGGTTCACCGACGGGACCGGCATCTTCTTCTCCGAACGCCTGCACGCCCACCGAGGACGGGGACTGACCCACGATCTCGACGACTTCGCCGACCCCGACTTCCCCGGAGCCCGGGCCGCCGCGCAGGCTGCCGGCCTTCCCTACTTCCGGGGCGGCACCCTCGAGATGGGGGGCAGCCAGCTACCGCTGGACGAGGCGGCCAACTATCAGCAGATCCTGTCGGTCCTG
Source organism: uncultured Acidimicrobiaceae bacterium (assembly GCA_963756515.1). Classification (GTDB taxonomy): domain Bacteria; phylum Actinomycetota; class Acidimicrobiia; order Acidimicrobiales; family RAAP-2; genus Bog-756. The sequence continues at coordinate 173,580 of CAVWNV010000005.1, read as the reverse complement.
GCACCCCACAAGCCGTTTGGAACCGCCTTCAAACAGCTGATGCGGGACAGCCTCCTCCGGGACCGGCTGGCCGGGATCACCCTGGTCGGGGAGGACCTGCCCTACGCCACCAATCAGGTTGACCTCGATCCGAAGATTCGGGACTGGCGCGGCGTCCCGGTGCCCCGGATCACCTACGGACCGGGTCACCACGAGATCACGGCACAGGCGTTCTACATGCTGTGGATGGTGTCGCTCCTCAAGGCCTCAGGGGCGGACGTGTTCATGGCCATCCCCGAACTGCCCTCGACCCAGTTCCCCGTGGCATCGGGAAGCGTCCCGGATACCGAGCACCTGATGGGGGGGATGCGGATGGGCGATGATCCGGGGACCAGTGTGACTGACGGCGTCAGCCGCTACCACCGCCTGGACAACCTCATGATCTCCGACGGCAGCCTGTTCCCCTCCTCGGGAGGTCACAATCCGACGCTGACCATCATGGCGACGGCATTGAGGAATGCCAGGCAGTGGGCCTGACCGCGCTTCGGGCACCTCGAGGCCCATGGATAACCCGTCTAGCCCGTCTCTGGGACGTGGTTCGAATCCTTGACCGCCCGCCGCCACCCGCCTTGTTGGCGGTGCGGGAGAGTGCGCGTACGAACCGGTGACTACCGCGTGATCTACGAGATCCACGATGGCGAGTTATTCGTTCTCGACCTCCGGATGGCCCACCACGGGAGGTCTACGAGCGCTGAGAGTCCCTGTTGCGTGTCACTAGGCGATGAAGCGGTGGATTGCCTCGTTGGCGTGGTCCTGAAAGGACGGGTTGGCCAAGTCCGGGAAGATCTCCGCTTGGTCGACCATGGGACCCTTCAACTTGCCGGCCGCGCTGGCGTAGAACACGCCACTCGAAAGCTTCGGGTCGGTGACACCGTCGACGAGTCGCTTCGAGCCCACGTCAAGTTCGTGGGAGATACCGAGGTGGGGCATGATGTGTTTGGCCGCAAAGCGTAGCGGTGGCGCCGCGCCGGCGGCGGCTTCGGTGCCCGTGGTGTTGCCGGGGCTCACAGTGATAAAGCGGAGGTCGGGGTATTGGCGCGCCAGGTGGGCCATCCATAAGGCCCCGATGTACTTGACCTGACCGAAGGCGAGGTTCTGATCATATTTTCTGTCAGCGAAGTAGCTGCCGTCGATGACGGTAGTGAGTTCATCGGTAGAGGTTGAGACGAAGGTTGGCCGTTTGAACCCCAACTTCGGAATTCCCCTGGCTGCTTCACTTGCGGCGAACACCGCTACCTCGCTAAGTCGGTTCTGGGTCAGGAGCCCTTCGAGGAGAACGGCATGACCGAGCACGTTCGTTGCGAACAGTGTGGTGGCCCCGTCAGCGGTCAATTCCATCAAGGTCTCGTTGCCGATTACACCAGCGTTCATGACCAGCGCGTCGAGGGATCCGCTGATGGCCGCTAGGCCAGCGCGGACCGAACCAAGATCGGCGACGTCCATGAGAATGATGTCGAAGATGTCTCGGCCAGTCACGGCTTCGAGATCGGCCTTTGCCTGTGTCGCCCGATCTTGGTTCCGACATGCAAGGTAGATCCGCTCGAACTCAGGACGTAGTGCCAGTTGCCGGGCCACCTCCTTGCCGATCCCGACGTTGGCGCCCGTAATGAGCGCCGTCTTTCCATGGAGCGCGCTCATTCGGAGTCCCCCTCATCCTCTGCGGGCGTAGGGAGGCCGTCGAGCAAGCTGAAACGGGCATCCATCGCGAGACCTCGGGCTTCGATCAGCTGCTGATACTCAGGCGAGTTGTACCACCTGAGTGCCGTCTCATGATCTGGAAACTGTACGATCACCCCTGAGGAGAGCCCGGATTCGCCATCGAGGATCTCCCAGTTGCCATTGGCGAGAACCTCGGCTCCGTACTCTTGGCGGTCTTTCCAGCATTGCCGGCGTACTTCTCACGGTAAACATCTGGGTCCTTAACTGTGAATTCGACAATTACGTAGGCACTCATGTGGATACTCCCTGTTGGTTGTTCGTTGTTGTTGTTCTTGTTCCTGGGTCTTCGCTCTCAACGTCACTGCCGACAGCGTCACGTGGCGACCCGGCCTCCATCGACTGCAAGAGTGACGCCGTGGACGAAGCTGGCATCATCACTGGCGAGAAAGACGATTGCGGAAGCGAGCTCCTCTGGCTGAGCGACGCGACCTGCTGGTGCGAGTGCTGCGAGCTGATTCACCATCTCCTCGGGGACCGCTTCCATCATGCGGGTGCGCGTCGGGCCGGGGGCAACGGCGTTCACTCGAACACCACTGGGGCCGTATTCGGCTGCCCAGGTCTTCGTCAGCAGTTCGAGAGCTGCTCGGCTGGCGCCGTACATGGCCATGCCGGCCTGTCCAAAGCTCGCGACCATCGTGGAGACGTTGACGATCGAACCCCATCCACGTTCGGCCATGGCTGGTGCCAGTGACGCAACGAGGAAGAACGGAACCTTGACGTTCAGTGCAAAGGTCTCGTCGAACTGAGCCTCGGTGGCTGCCTTGCTCGGTCCGAGCAAGGCGACACCGGCGTTGTTGATGAGGATGTCGACGTGACCGCCACCTGCCTCAGTGGCCCATTCGACCAGGTCCTGTGCGGACTTCAGATCGCTCAAGGAAGTGAGCAGGAACGTCGCGCCGCCGCCGCTGCCTTCGATCTCGGCGACCACGTCTTTGGCTCGTTGTTCGTTGCGTCCGACGATCAGTACGTGAGCGCCCCGGGCGGCCAAGGCGGTGGCCGTGGCCTTGCCGATTCCGCTCGTCGAGCCCGTTACCAGTGCTGTCTTGCCGCTTAGATCAGTCATGCGTTGTTCTCCTCTCGTTGAAAATGGGTGGCATAACCCAATATGACCCTTGAGGACTGGGTTGTCAAACTCACAATCTCTGGTAGCATTGGAGCATGGTCAACGAGACGAGTGACCGGCCGAAGCTCACCCCCAAGGGAGCACGCACCCGGGCACGAATAGTGGAGGACGCCGCCGCACTGATCCATGAGCGCGGAGTGGCGGGCACCACCTTGGAAGACGTCAAGGCGGCGGCGGGAGTCAGCGGCTCTCAGATGTACCACTACTTTCCCGACAAGGACGACCTCGTGCAGGCGGTCATCGACTACCAGGCCGAGACCATCGTCAATCGCCAGCGGCACGCGCTCAGCAGCGCGAACGGAGTCGAAGCCTGGCGGAACATGGTGATCACCGCAGCGAAGCGCACCAAAGCAAAGGGGGGCTGCCAACTTGGCTCGCTCGTTGGTCAACTCGCCGAGAGTGACCCCGAGGCCCGAGCGCTCATCGCGGCAGGGTTCGATCAGTGGGCAGCCGCCATCAGCGATGGGCTGAGATCCCTTCATGCCGACGGGAAGCTCCCGTCGGACATCGACCCGGACGACCTCGCCACTACTCTGCTCGCCACGCTCCAAGGGGGACTTCTACTCGCCCAGGTACAGCAGAGTCCCCGTCCGTTCGAGACTGCCGTCAATACCCTTCTCGCCCTTTCCATCGGCAGATGAGCCCAAGCCGGGCTCAATCTCGGACCGTCAGAGTCGGCTCTTTTGCTCCTCATGTTGGAGGGAGTTTCAGGACAGCGAGGAGGTCCGATGACGACACTCGAGGAAGCGGCAGCACTTGCCAGTCGGGACCACGGATTGGTCGTGATTTCGACGTTGCGGTCTAACGGGACGATCCAGGCGTCCCTTGTCAATGCCGGTGTGATCGCTCACCCAGCCACAGGCGAGACCGTTCTGGGACTGGTCACTGCAGGCCGGATCAAGCTGGCCAACCTCCGCACCCGTCCCCAAGTGACCGCAATCTTCCGAGACGGTTGGCAGTGGGCAGCAGTAGAAGGGCACGCCGAGCTCGTTGGGCCCGATGATCCCCAGCCATGGCTTGATGCTGAAGGTCTACGGCAGCTCCGCCGAGAAATCTTCAACGCTGCCGGCGGGGAGCATGACAACTGGGACGAATACGACCGAATCATGGCCGAAGAACGCCGGGCCGCCGTGCTTATCCGGCCGGACCGGATCTACGGCAATTAGTCGTCGGTGGACAGCGGGACGCACGCGGCTTCGCAGTAGAGCGTGCGTCAGTGGCAACGTGATCAGCGACCCCGACCAGAGTCTGAGCAAACCCACTTGGAGCCTGACCCGCTCGTGCGAACAGCACCCTGATTCGGACGTTCTCCCAGTTCAGTGAGGAGTTCCAACATCGACGTCTTGCCTCGGGTAGCGACCGGATGCCAAAAATTGCCCATTTACCAGGGAAAACGTTCTAAATCTGACAACGGGGTGGAGATGACGGGACTCGAACCCGTGACCCCCTGCTTGCAAAGCAGGTGCTCTAGCCAACTGAGCTACATCCCCGTGCGGCCAATCGGTGGACACCGAGCCTACAGGCCACCCCGACCCCGACCCGGAACGCGGTGCTGGGCGCCGGCGCGATCCCCGCCCCCTTCTCCGCCGCGTCGTCGGTGCGCCGCTCGGGAGTTCCACTAGGGTTAGCCGGCGCCAGCCGGGCAACGGTCCCGACTCGGTGCTGCCCACTACGACACCAGCCAGATCTACCAGCGGAGGAATCCGAATGCCCGTCTCATCCGACACCAGCGGCGTCCTTGTAGGCGTCGCCCAGCACGACGTCAGCGCCCTCGAAGGCCTGTTCCAGGCCCGGCTCGACAATCTGGCCGCCTCCGGCCTCGATCCCAAGACCTATGCGCTGGCCAACATCGCGGCCCTGATCGCCGCCGACGCCGCGCCCGCCTCCTACGTGTTCCAAGTGGCGTTCGCCCTCGATGCCGGCGTCACCCCCGAGGAGATCCTCGGGCTGTTGGTGGCCCTCAATCCCACCGTCGGCAACGTGCGCATCGTGTCGGCGGCCGCAGAGATCGCATTCGCCCTCGGCATCGACCTCGATGCCGAGCAGGGCTGAGAGGGGAACCGATGCCGTTCGTACGCAGACGTCCGCTGCTCCGGGCTGCCGCCGTCGGAGGCGTGGCCTACATGGGGGCCAAGGCCGGAACCAACCGGGCCATGCAGGCCCAGGCGGGGCAGGCCGCCCCCGCCCCGGCCGCCCCCGGCCCCGGCACCGGCGGCGGCACCGGCCGCCGATGACACCATCTCGCGACTGCAACAGCTGGCCTCACTCCACGACTCGGGTGCCCTCACCGACGAGGAGTTCGCCGCGGCCAAGGCCCAGGTGTTGGCCTAGGAGCTTCGGTCTGCCGGTGCCTCGGTGCGACGCCCTTCAGAGGACGGGGCGGTCAGGACTCTGCGGACCGGGCCCGCTCGAAGGACCGCTCGATCTCCTCCCAGGCCGCCTCCACCCCGTCGAATCCGCCGACCTTGGTCAGCTTGTCGGGCTCGAGGTCCTTGTAGACGTCGAAGAAGTGGGCGATCTCGAAGGTCAGGTGGGGTGGGAGCCCGTCGAGGTCGGTTACCGATTCCCACATGGGGTCGCCCACCGCCACCGAGATGATCTTGGCGTCGGGGCCCTTCTCGTCGGTCATCCAGAAGACCCCCACGGGCCGGCACTCGACCAGGCATCCGGGGAAGGTCGGCTCGTCCAGCAAGATCAGCACGTCGAGCGGGTCACCGTCCTCGGCCAGGGTGTCGGGTACGAACCCGTAGTCGGCCGGATAGAAGGTGGCGGAGAACAGGCGACGGTCCAGCCTCATGATCTGTCGTTCGTGGTCGAACTCGTACTTGTTGCGGCTTCCCCGTGGAATCTCGACGATGACTTCGATGGTGCGGTCAGCGCTCACGTCCTGTGCCTTTCGTAGCCGTTCACCCAGGATCCCATGGTGGCGCACGCCGCGCTCCCGGCCGGCCGACTCGGCTGCGCCGGCCGATCGTCGTGCGTCGGTTGCTATCGTTGGCCAATGAGCGTCGACATCGTACGCGGCTCCGCCGCCGGCACCGGTCCGGAGTCCGACCAGAGATTCTTCGCCCGACAGCTCTCTGACCTCGACTTCAACGACCGCCTGCTCGATCTGGTCGCCGACAGCCAGCTCCCACTGCTCGAGCGGGTCAAGTTCCTCATCCTCTTCAGCGAGCGGATCGACGAGTTCTTCCAGGTGCAGGTGGCCGGACTGCGGCGCCAGGTGGTGGCCGGCATCAAGAACCCGGCCCTCAACGGCGCCACGCCGGAACAGCTGCTGCAGGATGTCCGCAGCTCGCTCGAGCGGATGGTCCGCCGGCAGGAGTCCCTCCTGCTGGACGGGGTGTCGCCCGCCCTGACCGCCGAGGGGATCGAACTGTGCGACTGGGACTCCCTCGACGGAGGGGACCAGGCCTACCTGCACGAGGTGTTCGAGCGGCTCATCCTCCCGGTGGTGACCCCGTTGACGGTGGACCCCAGCCACCCGTTCCCGTACATCTCGAACCTCTCGCTCAACGTGGGGGTGGAGGTCCGGAACCGCAGCGACGACACCTCCCGGTTCGCCAGGGTGAAGGTCCCACCCAACGTGGCCCGTCTACTGCCGCTCCCCGGGGGTGACCGCTTCATCCCCCTCGAGCAGACCCTGGTGGCCTTCGTGGACGAGCTGTTCCCGGGCATGGACGTGGGTGAGCCCTGCATCTTCCGGGTCACGCGCGACGCCGACCTGGCCCTCGACGACGATGCCGCCGACGACCTCCTCATCGCCCTGCAGGAGGAGCTCCGACGCCGCCGCTTCCTTCCCGTCGTCCGGCTGGAGATCGACTCGAGGACCTCCGAGGCCCCGGTGCTCCGCCTCAGCGAGGAACTGGGCCTCGGGCCCGACGACGTCTACCGGTTCGCCGGACCGTTGGGCCTCGACTGCCTCTGGGCCCTTCACGCCCTCGACCGGCCCGAGCTGCACGACGAGCCCTGGTCCCCGCTGGTCCCGGCTGCCCTGACTTCGGTGGAGCGGGAGGAGGACTCGAGCATCTTCAGCGTCATCGCCCGACAGGACGTCCTCGTCCACCACCCCTACGACTCGTTTTCGGCCTCGGTCGAGGAGTTGATGAACGAAGCGGCCGACGACCCCAATGTGCTGGCCATCAAGCAGTGCCTGTACCGGACCTCGGGTGACAGCCCGGTCGTCGCGGCCCTGGTCCGGGCGGCCGAGCACGGTAAACAGGTGGCGGTGCTGGTCGAGGTGACGGCGCGCTTCGACGAGGAGGCCAATATCGGGTGGGCCCGGGCTCTGGAGGAGGCCGGCGCCCATGTGATCTACGGCCTCATGGGCCTGAAGACCCACGCCAAGACCACCCTGGTCGTGCGCCAGGAGGGCGAGGCCGTCCGCCTGTACTGCCACGTCGGCACCGGCAACTACAACCCCAAGACGGCCCGGATGTACGAGGATCTCGGCGTGCTGTCGTCCCGGCCGGCGCTCGGCGCCGACGTCACCCGCTTCTTCAACTACATCACCGGCTTCAGCCAACCTCCGCGGTATCAGGAGCTGGTCACCTCGCCCGGTGGGATCCGCGACCGGGTGATCGACTGCATCGACGAACAGGCCATGGCCGGCCCCGACGGTCGGATCGTGATCAAGGTCAACGGGCTCGACGACGTGGCCGTCATCGACGCCCTCTACCGGGCATCACGGGCCGGGGTGCCCATCGACCTGATCATTCGCGGCATCTGTTGTCTCCGTCCCGGAGTGCCGGGGCTGTCCGAGTCCATTCGGGTTCGCTCCATCGTGGGGAGGTTCCTCGAGCACTCGCGGATCCTCCGCTTCGGCGGAGGCCTCAACGGGCAGGCGACGTACTACATCGGGTCGGCCGACCTCCGTCGCCGGAATCTCGATCGTCGGGTCGAGGCCATGATCCCGGTGGCCGATCCCGACGCCTTGGATCAACTGGAGGAGATCCTCCAACTCAATCTGGCCGACGACACCCAGTCGTGGGCCCTCGACGCCGACGGTGATTGGGCCCGGATCCCAACCGTCGCCGGCATCTCGGTCCAGGAGGCGCTCCAAGTGGCAGCGCTGGAACGCAGCTCGCTGCTGGACGAGACCCGCTGACCCGCTGACCCGATGCCGGCCCCGGCCGGACGCGTCGCCCGGCCCACGCGGCCGACCATAGGCTTGGACCGTGGTGAGCCAACAGGGGCCGGACGACCAGCCGGTGAGTCGGGACGGTGATGACGGGTTGTCGGCGGGTCGTCGGCGGGCCCACCGGATGGCATGGCTGTACGCAGGTGCGGCGCTGGTGCTCCTGCCCTGGATCGCCTATCTGGCCGTCTCCCTGCCCAAGCGCAACCTCGAGCACCACTACCGGCTCTCGTGGGTGGGCTTCGACATCCTGTTGGTGGTGGTGCTGGCCCGGACCGCCTACATGGCCTTCCGGGTGGACCAACGGGTCCAGTTCGCCGCCACCGCCACGGCCACCCTGCTGTTGGTGGATGCATGGTTCGACATCACCACATCGAGCGGACGGACCCAGGTCCTCGAGGCCATCGTGCTGGCCGCATTCATCGAGATTCCGGCCGCGATCTTCTCGTTGTACCTGGCCCGCCTGGTCAATCGGCGGGTGATCGAGCTGGCCGTCGTCGACGGCACCCCGCTCGAGCAGGCGGTGGAGCGCCAGCGGCAGAGGTGGAGCCGGCACCGCCCCCAGTCGGCGGATCCGGCCGAGGCCCCGGGTCCGACCACCGAGTAGCCGTCATGGCCTCGGCCGTCAGCGGGTCAGCTTGTCGATGCGCTCCAACACGTCTTCGCCGAGCCTCCCCATGACCTCGAGGGCGCCGAGGTTCTCGTGGACCTGCTCCACCCGGCTGGCTCCGGTGATCACCGTCGACACGTGGGGGTTCTTGGCGCACCAGGCGATGGCCAGTTGGGCCAGCGTGCAGTCCAGCTCCTCCGCCATGGACCGGAGATTGCGTACCTTCTCGTTGCGCTCGGGGTCGGTCAGGAGGTTGGCCAGCCACTCGTAGCCGGGCAGCGAGGCCCGCGATCCGGCCGGTACCCCGTTCAGGTACTTGCCGGTCAACAGGCCCGAGCTCAGCGGGCTCCACGTGGTGAGGCCCAGGCCGACGCTGTCGTAGAGGTGGGCGTACTCCTGTTCCACCCGGTCCCGCCAGAACAGGTTGTACTGCGGCTGTTCCACCACCGGCTTGTGCAGATGGTGGCGCTCGGCGATGTCCCAGGCCTCACGGAACTGCTCCGCCGACCATTCGGAGGTACCCCAGTAGAGGGCTTTCCCGCTGGTGACGATGTCCGACATGGCCCAGGTGGTCTCTTCGACGGGTGTCTCGGGATCGGGCCGGTGGCAGAACACCAGGTCCACGAAGTCGAGGCCGAGCCGATCCAGCGAGCCGTCGATGGCCTGCAGGAGGTACTTGCGATTGAGGGTGTTGCGCATGTTGGGTCCCGGATGGATGCCCCAGAAGAGCTTGGTGGAGATGACGTAGCTCGGTCGGGCCCACCCGAGCGAGGCGATGGCCTCGCCCATGATCCGCTCGGACTCGCCGGCCGAGTACGCCTCGGCATTGTCGAAGAAGTTGACGCCGGCGTCGTAGGCCGCAGCCAGACAGTCCTCGGCCAGGCTGCCGGCCAGCTGGGGGCCGAAGGTCACCCACGAGCCGAACGAGAGCACACTGACCTTCAATCCGGTCGAACCCAGCCGTCGGTACTCCATCTCCACGGTTACTCCTCCTGGTCGTGTCCCACCGGATCCTACGGCTCCGATCGGGACGTCACGACGCCGGGCCCGTTACGGTGACCAACGTTCCGATCGGAGTGAGCGGCCACACCTGGGCGGCGGTGGCGACGGGCATCTCGACACAGCCGTTGCTCTGGGGGGAGCCGTAGGTGGCCCGGACGAAGCCGTGCAGGGCGTCCCCGCCGTTGAAGTAGCTGGCCCACGGCACCGCCGGGTCGTCGTACGTCGACCCATCGGGATTGGTCCCCTGCATCCGTGAACTGGTCACGTGCTCGAAGACGGGATAGGTGCCGTCGACGGTGTCGGCCCCGGGGGCGCCGGTGTTGACCGCGATGCCGCTCAAGGTGGGTGCCCCGTTCTCGTACAGCGTGAGCGTCTCGGGCAGCTGTTTGGACACGTCGACGTAGGTGTAGGGGCTGGCGTCGGTCTTGCCGCCGCCCACCGCGGCCAGCAGGGCCGACCAGACGCGCTGGCCGGCCAGACCGTCAACGGTCAGGCCGTTCTGGTCCTCGAAGGTCATGACCGCGCCTTTGGTGATCACGTTTTCCGCCCCTTCGGTCCACAACGAGGTCAGATCGGCGGGCAGGGTGGCCCACCGCCAGGCGAAGGTGCCCGTCTGGGGGGTGGCCATTTCGTTCGGTGCGGTGGTCCCCGTCGGGGTGAACGAGAGCGGCAGATAGCCCAGCTGGGCCAGCAGCTGTTGCAGTCGTTCGGTGCTGGCCTGGGCCACGCTGAAGGTGACCGTGACCGGAGCGGCCAGCCGGGCACCCCGGGTGCTGCTTGGTCCGGCCGTTCCGGCCGGGATGGTCAGGGTCTCCTCGGCGGTGGGGACGAACGGCCCGGCGGCGGTGAAGGCGAGTGTGGCCGGTCCCACCTTGGCCCAACTGCCGTTGACCGCCGGTGCGAAGACCGGCGTCGCGGGGGGGTCGGACAGCGCCGAGCTGAACGTGACCGTCACCACCTGGTCGGAAGGTACCTGGGTGGCACCGGTGGAGGGGGTGGTCGACAGTACCGTCAACGTCGGCGCCGGCTTGGCCGCGCCGCCGCCGGCGGCATGGGCCCCGGTGCTGCCCGTCGGTTCGCCGGTGTGCCGGCCGAAGGCGAAGGCCCCGATGGCCACGGCGAGCACCGCCATGGTCACACCGGCCGCCAACCATGCCCTCCGGTGGCGTGGGGGCGGCGGGACGAGGATCTGGTAGTCGGCCATAGCTCTGGTGTTGCGGTTGGAGCCGAGCCCGGAAGGGTCCCGTCACCCCGGTGAAGGACTCGGTGTCGCTTCGAGCGTACTCAGGGTGGCGACGACTTCCGCCGCGGGCGGCGCCGGTCGTCGCCCACCGCAGCCGATTCACCCGGGGACGAGGATCCCAGTCCCGGTCGGCCGATTCAGCCGAGTGCCACTCCTTCGAGGGCGTTGCGCACCAGGTCGGCGGCAAGGTCGTCGCCGAGCGGCGCATGCCCCATCATGAGGCGCCAGTAGACCGGCGCATAGAGCTGGTCCATCACCGTGGGGATGTCGATGTCCGACCGGACCTGGTTCCGCCTGATGGCCCGCCGCAGGACGGCGGCCGTGGCCTCCCGTCGCGGCAGCAGCCACCCGGAGCGCAGGGTCCCGGCCAGGATGGGGTCGGACTGGGCCTGTCCGATCAGCTCGGCCATGATGCGGCCCGCCCGGCCGCCGAAGGCCCGGATGAGCAGTCCGATCTGGACGGTCAGATCGGCGGCGAGGTCCCCGGTGTCGACGTAGGCGTAGGTCTCGTCGTAACGGCGGAAGTAGGCGTCCACGGCGACGGCGCCGCGGGAAGGCCACCACTTGTAGATGGTCACCTTGCTCACACCGGCCCGGACTGCGATGGCCTCCATGGTGGTGGCGGCGAGGCCGCCTTCGACCAGGAGGTCGGCGGTCGCTTCGAGGATGGCCACCCGGGCCCGTTCACTCCGCGGCCGTCCAATCGATCGGGAGGGAGGAGCATCGTCGCTGCTCACAGGGTCGATGGTAGATCATGTACGTTACGTACACAAAGACGGTAGTGTCACTTCCGTCCACCGTGTGAGGGAGGTCGCCGTGGTCGATGTCACCGCCGCGACGACCCGGCGGTCCGGGATGAGCCGGGCACTGGTGCTCCTGTTCGCCGTGGCCTGCGGCGTATCGGTGGCCAACCTCTACTACGCCCAACCGGTACTGAACGACATCGCCAGGTCGTTCGGGACCAGTTCGGGCACGGCCGGCCTCGTGGTCACCTTCGCCCAGATCGGGTACGCGTTGGGGCTGGCCCTTCTGGTACCGCTCGGCGATCTGCTGACCCGGCGCTGGCTGGTCCCGGCCGTCCTGCTGGTGACTGCCGGCGGCTTGGTGGTGTCGGCTTCGGCTCCCGACATCGGTGTCCTGATCGCGGTGGGCCTCGTCGTGGGCGCCGGTTCAGTGGCGGCCCAGATCCTGGTGCCCATGGCCGCGTCCCTGGCCGACGAGCAGCACCGGGGCCACGTGGTCGGTGTGGTCATGAGCGGGCTTCTGATAGGAATCCTGCTGGCCCGAACGGTCTCCGGTGTGGTGGCCCAGGCCTCGAGCTGGCGGGTGGTCTATGTCATGGCCGCCGGCATGACTGCCGTGTTGTCCGTGGTGTTGGCCCGGTTACTCCCCTCCGAACAGCCGCGACAGCACATCGGGTACGGCACCCTCCTGCGATCCGTGGCCCGGCTGCTGGCCACCGAGCCGGTCCTCCGACGTCGCGCCGTGTTCGGGGCCCTCGGGTTTGCCGCCTTCAGCGTCTTCTGGACGACGATGGCCTTTCTGCTGGCCGGTCGCCCGTACCACTACGACGACCTGACCATCGGTCTGTTCGGCCTGGTCGGGGCCAGCGGCGCGCTGTGCGCCAACCTGGCCGGCCGGTGGGCGGACCGCGGCTGGACGAAGTCCACCACCGTGGTCTTCGCCGGTCTCGTCGGCGTGTCGTTCCTGCCCCTGTGGTGGGGTCGTCACGACCTGGTCCTCTTGATCGTGGGCATCCTCGTGCTCGATGTCGGGGTGCAGGGACTGCAGGTCACCAACCAGTCGATCATTTACCGGCTGGCGCCCGACGCCCGCAGCCGCATCAATTCGGCCTACATGGTCTGCTACTTCGCCGGGGGCGCCATCGGCTCCGCCGTCGGCAGCTCGGTCTACGAGAGCCACCGCTGGACCGGGGTGTGCCTCCTCGGGGCCGCCATCGGAATCGTGGCCACTGGGGCCGCCATCGTGGACGCGGCCCGCCGCCCGACGGCTCGCGATCTCCGCTGAAGGCACCAGGCGTCGTGACGGGATCTCGACGCACCCGAGCCGGCGGTCGGTGGGAGCGATACGCTGACGACGTGCGGAACCCACGCCCGGCGGTCGTCCTCTTCGCGGTGGTACTGGTGGCGACCACCCTGATCGCAACGGGGGCGGCGGGAGCCTCTTCGACGACCTCGAGCCCGGCCCAGCCGGGAACGGAGCTCGTCCTCAAGATGGCGCATCCCTACAAGCCCCACGAGGCGCCCGGATCGACCGACGACTACCACTGCACCTTGATGAATCCGCACATCAAGAAGAACTCGTACATCATCTCCAGCGAGTTCCTCCCCGGCAGTGACGAAGTCCACCACGCCGCCCTGTACCTGGTCCCGCCGTCACTGGCCGCCACCGCCGAGCGGGACAACGAAGTCGGAAAGGGCTGGTCCTGCTTCGGAGAGGGAGCGTTGCCGAACACGGCCATCGCCGGCCTGGCCGAGGTCCCGTTGCTCAGTTTCTGGGCTCCGGGCCACGGGGTGGACGATCTGCCCAACGGTACGGGAGTCCCTCTGCCGGCCGGAAGCCTGGTCATCATGCAGGTCCACTACAACCTTCTCGTCGGCGACAAGCCGGTGAGCAACTCGCTGATCCTCCACACGGTGCCCAGTTCGACGCCGCTCCTTCCCCTCCATCTCGATCTGATGCTGGCCCCGCCCAACATTCCCTGTCCGGCCGGTGTGAGCGGCCCGCTGTGCACCCGCACCGCGGAGCTCGCCAACGAAGGCAAGCGCTTCGGCCAGGAGGCGGTCGACGAGGTGAACGGGATCGAAGGGCTCTGCGGGGACAACCCATCCGACCCTCCCGAGGGGGACTTCGCCACCTGTCAGTCGTCGATCGCCAAGAGCGGCTACATCGTCAGGGTGCAGGCCCACATGCATCTGCTGGGCATGGCCTTGACCATGGTGCTCAACCCGGGAACGTCCGAGGCGAAGACGGTCCTCGACGTGTCCGACTACAACTTCCACTACCAGCGGTCCTACAACCTGGCCACACCGGTTCCCGTCACGGCGGGGGAGCCGGTGCAGGTGACCTGCGCCTACAACCCCAAACTGGCTCAGCAGCTCCCCATCCTGCGAAAGGCACCAGCCCACTTCGTCACCTGGGGCGACGGCTCGACCGATGAGATGTGCATCGGTCTGGCGTGGATCTCCCAGACCCTGCCCAACACGCACGACTCCGTGTAGCCGCCCGCGCCCGCCCTGGTCACCAGGTCCGCACCGCGGGCCGTTACCCGGTGAGCGCCCGCTCTACGCTGATGGACATGCCAACCCGCCGCGTCGCCATCGTGCCCCACACCCACTGGGATCGCGAGTGGTACCGCTCCTTCCAGACCTTCCGGCTCAATCTGGTCGACCTGTTCGACGTGCTCCTGCCCCTGCTCGAGTCGGACGACGGCTACTCGCACTTCATGTTGGACGGACAGATGGCCGCGGTGGACGACTACCTCGAGATTCGTCCCGGCGAAGAGGGTCGGCTCCGCCACCTGGCCGCGGCCGGCCGGATCAGCATGGGGCCCTGGTACGTCCTGATGGACGAGTTCCTGGCCTCGGGCGAGACCATCATTCGCAACCTTCAGATGGGCCTGCACCGTGGCTCGGTTTTCGGCGGGGCCATGGGCGTGGGCTATTTGCCCGACATGTTCGGCCACATCGCGCAGATGCCCCAGATCCTGCGACAGGCGGGATTCACCCATGCCGTGGTCTGGCGGGGCGTTCCCTCGTCGATCACCAGGACCGGATTCATCTGGGAGGCACCCGACGGTTCCGAAGTGCGGACCGAGTACCTCCCTGACGGCTATGGCAACGGTGCCGTGCTCCCCGATGATGCCAAGGCCCTCGTGCAGCGGACGGCCGACCTGTTCGACGAGACCGGGGACCGGCTGCTCGGTGACCTGCTGTGCCTGAACGGTTCCGACCACCTCATGCCCCAACCCGGGCTGAGTCGCGTCGTCGCCGAGGCCAACAACCTCCAGGACGACTTCGCCTTCGAGATCACGTCCCTCACGCGGTATCTGGCTGCGGCACCGACCGAAGGGCTGGAACGCTGGATCGGTGAGCTCCGGTCCGGGTTCCGGGCCGACATGCTGATGGGGGTGACTTCGAACCGGGTCGACGTCAAGCGACTGGGGGAGCAGGCCGCCCGACAGCTCGAGCGCCGGGCCGAGCCCCTGGCGGCGCTGTTCCAACCCCGGTCCGAGTGGCCACATCGACAGCTCGAGCTGGCCTGGACGGAGATGGTACGGAACTCGGCCCACGACTCCATCTGCGCCTGCTCGGTCGACGACGTCGTTGACGCCGTCCTCTACCGGTACGCCAAGGCGCGCGACATCGCCAGCGGACTGGCCGAGCGGGCCGTCCTGACACTGGCGCGGTCGCTGGCGGAGCCGGGCCAGTACGTGCTCAATCCGGCGCCGCGGCCCCGACGTGGCCTCGTCGAGCTGGTCGTCGGGGCGGCTGAGCCTCCCGGCCCCGGTGTACAGGTGCTCTGGGAACGCACCGACCCTCCCAGCCCCCGGGAGATGGATGCCGATGCCGTCCGGGCCATTCTCGGCATGCTCCAGGGCCCGCAGATCGAACACGACACCTGGCTCCACGACCTCACCGTCGAAGAAGACGAGGAGGGCATCACGATCCTGTTCGCGGTGGGAGCGGAAGAACGGCACAACGTGCCCATCGCCCAAGCCAAGCGGGACATCTATGCACGCATGGATGCCCGACCCGAAGCAGTGATCAGACTGGGCCTCGACCAGCCCCCGGTCCGGCACGTGGCGGCGCTGGTGGCCGAGGTGGAGGGCTACGGGTGGGGACCCGTAGAGCCGGTGTCGCCCGTCCATCCGGTGAGTGCCAGTGGGCCGGGGGAGCCGGTGGCGCTGTCCAACGGGCTTGTCTCGGTCGAGGTCGACGAGTCCATCGGAACATTCTCGCTCGACGGTCGTGCCGGCTACGGCCGCCTGGTCGACGGGGGGGATTTCGGGGACTCCTACAACTACTCCCCGCCGGGCCAGGACTCGATCGTCGACACACCCGAGTCGGTGTCCGTGCGCGTGACCGAGGCCGGCCCGGTGCGCGCCCGCGCCGTGATCGCCGCCGATTATCTGTGGCCCGACCACGTCGAAGGGGACTCGCAAGCCCGGGTGGGGCAGCAGCCCGTGACCATCGAGACGACTCTGGAGCTCAGGGCGGACGAGGCCGCCGTCCGCGTCACCACGTCGTTCGTCAACCCGAGTCGGGACCACCGCCTGCGGGTACACCTGCCGCTGCCCGAGCCGGATTCCACCTCGAAGGCCGAGTGCGCATTCGCCGTCGTCGAACGGGGTCTCACGGCCGAAGGCCGTCCGGACGAATTCGGCCTGCCCACCGCCCCGTCCCGCCGTTTCGTGTCGGCCGGAGGACTCACCGTCGTCCACGACGGGGTGTGTGAGTACGAGCTCACCGACATCACGTCCCGCTCCGATGGCGACACGGCATCCACCCTGGCACTGACCGTGCTCCGCTGCACCGGCATGTTGTCCCGGTCCGGCATGACGTACCGACCGTTTCCGGCCGGCCCGCTGACCCCGGTCGAGGGGTTGCAGATGACCGGTCGTCGCGTGTCGCTCCACTATGCCCTGGCCGTCGGTATCGACGACCCGTATGCCCTGGTCGACGATGTGCTCCTGCCGCTGGAGGTGGTCTCCGCCCCGGGGGGTGGCACCCGCCCTCCCACGGGGAGCGCGTTGAGGGTGGACGGTGCCGAGGTCAGTGCCGTCGTTCGCAACGCAGGTGCGCTCGAGGTCCGGGTCTTCAACCCGGGTCCGCGGCCGGCCACGGTCAACGTGGCCGGAAGGTCCGGTTGGCTGGTGGATCTGCGGGGCGACCCCCAGAGCGCCTTCGAGGAGTCGTTCGAGTTACGACCCTTCGGACTGGTCACGGTCCGGCTGCACGACGACTGAGTCCACGTCGCCGGGGTCCGACGTACCGGGCTCACCGTGTGGGATCCGGTAGTCGGCGGTGAAGCGGTGCGCACCGGGGCCCACGGCGAAGACCGCCTCGCCCATGCCGCGGGCGCCGCGGAACTCTTGGACCGAAGAGGGTCCACCTCCGAGGCTGTCCACCACGCCGGCCGGATCCGTGCTCGGCAGGTGGACGGTGGCGGTGGTGTCGGCCGGGATCCCCACCTCGAGGGTGATCTTGTCCCCCTGGTGCTGCCAGCTACTGACGATCTCGCCCCGAACCGAGTGGAACGAGGCGCGTGCCCAGGCCATCGAGGCATCGGGATGCGGTCGCAGCTCGACCCGTTCGAAGCCGGCGCCGTCCGGCGGCTGGTCGATGCCGGCCACGAATCGGTAGAGCCACTCACCCACCGACCCGAGCGAGTAGTGGTTGAAGGAGTTCATGTGCGGGGATTGGAAGCCGTTGGCCTCCGTCCATCCGTCCCAGCGCTCCCAGACCGTCGTGGCTCCGTGGTGGATGGGATAGCGCCATGACGGGCAGGTGTCCTGGCCGAGCAGGCGGTAGGCGACGTCGGAGTACCCGTGTTCGCTCAGCGCCGGCAGCAGGTAGCCGACACCGATGAATCCGGTCGACAGATGCCACTGTCGGAGACTGATCGCGTCGACGAGGTGGTCGCCGGCCCGGGCCCGGAGATGGGCCGGCAGCAGGTTCATGGTCAGGGCCAATGCGTACGCAGTTTGGCTGCCCGACTCGATCCGGCCGTCGGGGCCCACGAACGCTCGGCCGAACGCCTGCCGTATGTCTTCGGCGAGCTGGCGGTAGTCGGCGGCGTCGGCGTCACGGCCGAGCTCCGATGCCAGCTCACCCATGAGGGTTGCATCATGGGCCCAGTAGGCCGTGGCCAGCAGCTCGTGCGGGGTCTCGTCGTCCCCTGGTGCCAGCCAGTCGCCGTAGTCGTTGCCCAGCTCCGCGGTCCGGAGGTGGTCGTGGTTCCCGCCGGCCAGGAAGGCCATCCACCGGGACATGGCGTCGTAGCCGCGGGCGGCGGGCCGGAGCGTTCCGTACATCTTGTACAGGGTCCACGGCACGATGACCCCGGCGTCTCCCCACCCTGGGGCCCCACACCACTGCCGCCCCAACCGGGGAGCGATATCGCTGAACGCTCCAGTCGGCATCTGGGCATCCACGACGTCGTCGAGCCACTTGTCGAAGAACGCCAGCACATCCCGGAAGTACGCTGACGTGCGGACGAAGATCTGTGCGTCCCCCAACCAGCCCAGCCGCTCGTCGCGTTGTGGGCAGTCGGTGGGGACGCCGACGAAGTTGCCTCGCAGGCTCCAGTCGATGTTGGCGTCCAGCTGGTTGACAACGGGATCGCTGCACTCGAAGGTGCCGGTGGTGGCGAGGTCGGAGTGGACGACCCGGGCGGAGATGGCCTCCGGCTCCAGCGGGCCCGGGTAACCGTCGATCTCGACGTACCGGAATCCGTGCCAGGTGAAGTGGGGCTCGAACTCCTCGGGGCCCCCGGACGTCCACAGCTCGTCGGTCTGGCGGGCGGACCGCAGGTTGTCGACGTACAGGCGGCCCTCGCCATCGAGCATCTCACCGTGCCGCATCCGGATCGACTCACCACCGCGGCCGTCGACGGACAAACGGATCCAACCGGTCAGGTTCTGCCCGAAATCGACGATCGTCCGTCCGCCTTCGACGGGTACGACTGCGACCGGTGCCACCACCCCGTTGACCCGCACCGCCGGACCGGGGTCGGCGATGATGGCTGTCCCGTCCCGTGACCGGGCCGCCACCCGGTGCCAGGCCCGGGCGTCGAATCCGGCCTGGTCCCAGCCGACAGGGTCGAGTCCCGAGCATCGGAGCTCCCCCATCAGGGGATCCGAATGCAGGATCGCCCCCCAGTTGGCCTCCCAGTTCGGATCGGTGACCACCGATCGGCACGTTCCGTCCCGATAGTGGAGACGGATCTCGGCGAGCAGTTCGGGACGGTCACCGTAGTGGGCGCCACTCCGCTTGGGGTCGGAGCCGAAGTACCCGCAGTACCATCCGTCGCCGAGCAGGACGCCGATGGCGTTGGGGCCGGGAACGAGCATGGTCGTGATGTCGTAGGCCTGGTATGGGATCCGTATGGCGTAGTCCGTCCAGCCCGGCGTCAGTACCCGGTCACCCACGCGGCTCCCGTTCAGTCGCGCTTCGTAGAGACCGCGTGCGGTGATGTAGAGCCGGGCGAAGACGAGATCGTCTCCCACGTCGAACTCGTGGCGGAGATGGGTGACGGGGCTGAGTCCCAACCCGATCTGGTCCACCGGACCGGCCTCCGTGGCCGGTTCGAAGGCCACGGCGTGCTCGTCCCACGAGATCCACGAGGCCGTCCACGCCTCGGTCCCGCCCAGGCCGAGCTCGAAGGTGGCCACCTCGCTCCAGGCCGACGGACCGGCGTCGGTCCAGACCCGCACCTTCCAGAAGTAGCGGGCCATCGGCTCGAGCGGGACCCCCTCGTACTGCACTCCACCGGAGGGCCCGCCGCCTCGTCGGCCACTGTCCCAGGCGTCTCCCTCGTCACGGCGCAGCGTGACCTCGTCCCTGGCCACCAGCAGCTGGTAGGAGCGCTGTCGCCCGGCTCCGGTGGCTCCACTCATCGACCAGCTGAACCACGGCTGGCCCTCCCGGAGGGCCAACGGGTCGGACAACCAGTTGCACCGGAGACCGGCGGGGCCGTACCGGCGAGGGCTCGACGCCCCCGAGTGCGAAGCGGCGAACTGCGGAGCGTCCACTTCGCTACAGTACCGGCAGCACCTGGTGCCCAGTTGGCCCCGACGCAGGACGGGGGTCGGTGGCGGTGTCATCGACGGTTTGTGGGCGCCACGGGGGGGGACGATGCCGACAGGCGGGCTGAACCGCTGGAGACAACAGGGAACACCGATCGGGCCACCTGCCCCTGGCATCCGGCGCCGCCACCGGCTGCCGACCTTGGTCGTGGTGGGCGCGGTTCTGGTCGGCGTGGCGGCCTGCGGAGGGGCTGTTTCGTCGACCTCGTCGACCGCGGCCGCCGCCGGGTCGGATCCCAGTGGGTCGCCATCATCGGTGAGCACGGCCAGTACCTCGAGCCGGGGGGTGACCAAATCGAGCATCACGGTCGTGTTCCCGGTCGTATCGCTCAGCTCGTTGGCCGGTCGTGAGGGCTTCGCCGAGGATGCCGAGTACGGCGAGCAGACCAAGGCCATCAAGTTGTTCGTCAAGCAGATCAATGACGCGGGAGGGATCCGCGGCCGGAAGATCGATCCCATCATCGCCAGCTTCGACCCCACCAACGAGGCGGCGATGCGGGCCCTGTGCAAGACCTGGACCGAAGGATCACCGCCGGTGTTCGCCGTGCTGGACGGACTCGGCGCCTGGACCGGTGACAACCAGCTGTGCGTCACCCAGGAGGGACACACCCCCTTTCTGGCCGCATGGACCACCGTGACCGACTGGACGAACAAGGGCTCCCCGTACCTGTGGTGGATCGGCCCCGACCAGTCGACCATTCTCCAGGCCGTAGTCGACTGGGGGCTGGGCTCCCACCTCATCGGAGGCGATGTCAAGGTCGGGATCATCGCCGGCAATCGGGCCTCGGACCAGGCTGCGCTGGATGACTACCTGCTGCCCGACCTCGAGAAGGCCGGCGTCACGCCGATCGTGAAGACCATCGACGCCGACCCCAACGACACGGCCACCACCGGCACCCAGGCACCCCTTGTCATCCAGGCACTCCGCAGCGCCGGCGTGACCTCGATCATCCCCCTGATGCCCTTCAACGTCTTCTATCCCGTGCTCCAGGCCGAGACGGCCCAGCAGTACTTCCCCCGGCTCCTGCTCAGTGACTACGAGTCGAGCATCCTGGCCTCACTCGGGCTCATCCCCATCCCCTATGCCGGCGCTCTCAACGGTCAGGAAGGCGTGACCACCGAGACGTTGGGAGGGATCGACGACGACCGTCCCCAGAGCCAGGGTGGCTACGATCCCGGCGTGCGCGCCTGCTGGACGGTCTGGCACAAGGCCTACCCACAGGTGCCGCCGGGGAACATGAACGACTTCATCGAAGAACAGGGGCCCGTCGTCGGATGGTGTCAGGCCATCCGACTCTTCTGGACCGCGGCCGAGGCCGCCGGACCGGATCTCAACCGTCGTTCGTTCGTGACCGCCATGTCGAAGATCAAGGACTTCCCGGGCGCCTGGTCCCCGGTCCTCACCTACGGCCCGGACAAACGCTACGGCCCGACCCAGTACCAGGTGGTCAAATTGCACATCAACTTTCCGCCGTCGTCGCTCTGCAAGTCAGGTGTCGGCAAGCCACCCCCGGCGACGTGCTGGGTCCAGGTCCAGGCGTGGAGACCCCTGCCCACCGGCTGATGGTGGACCGTTCCGGCCACCGTCCTCGGTCACCTAACCTCTGATGGCATGCGCGCCGCCGTCAATCTCCATATCGACGCATCACCCGAAAAGGTGTGGGGACTCATCAGCGACATCACCAAGATGGGGGAGTACAGCCCGGAGGTGATCGAGGCGGAGTGGATGGACGGTGCCACCGGCCCGGCCGTCGGTGCCAGGTACCGGGGCCATGTGAAGCGGAATGAGAAGTGGCCTGTCTACTGGACCACATGCAAGATCACCGAATGCCAGCCCGGTCGGGTCTTCGAGTTCATCGTCCTGCTGAGTGACCGGCCTGTCAATACATGGCGCTACGAGTTCCGCGCCACGGATGGTGGAGGAACCGACGTCGCGGAATCGTTCGACCTCGGCGACAGCTTCGCCATCAAGCTCTGGCGCCCACTCGGAGGATTCCTGCGCGAGCGTCGCAACCGTCGCGACATGCTCAGCACGCTCGAGCGCGTCAAAGCTGTAGCCGAATCGGCCGACACGCGACCCTGAGCCCGCGGACGCCGACTGAGGCCGGCGCCGGCGCCGTCGCCGGGGTGCCTAGGCTCGGGCCTGAAGCCGGCTGTGGAGGCACACGCGTGAACGATCGGGTTGCGGGTCCTGCGGACATCTCGGGGGTAGCGAGCACGCTCGCCGAGGCGTTCTTCGAGGATCCGGTATGGAGCTGGGCCTTCTCCGATCCCCTCCATCGAAAGGCCCAGCATCTCGCCTGGTTCCAACTCCTCGTGGGGAGTGCGATCGAGTACCAATGGGTGTGGATGACGCCCGGTTACGAGGCCGTGTCTGTTTGGGTGCCGCCCGGCTACCCCGAGCTGAACGAGGCCGACGAGCGCAGGCTCGGGCCGATGCTCGAAGAACTGCTCGGGGAGCGAGCAAACCTTCTCATGGAGGTGTTCGACTGTTTCGAGGCCGCCCACCCGCGCACGCGGGACCACTACTACCTGAGTCTGCTCGGAACACACACGCACCACCGTGGCTCCGGGTTGGGAATGGGGCTTCTGGCCGCCAATCTCGCCCGTCTCGACGCCGTCGACATGCCTGCCTACCTCGAATCAACCAATCCCGGCAACCTTCAGCGCTATGCATCGGTGGGTTTCGAAGTGTTCGGAGCGTTCGATCTTCCGGCCGGCGGACCCACGGTCACAACGATGTGGCGCCAGCCGTCCGCTCAGGTGAGGTAGGTCCGGCCGGCCGGACGTCCCGGACGACATGAGTGAGTGGTCACAGCACCTTGGACAGGAATGTCTTGGTGCGTTCGTGCCGGGGCGAGGTGAGCACCACCTTGGGATCCCCGCTCTCGACCACCAGGCCGTCGTCCATGAACACCACGGCGTCCCCGACCTCGCGGGCGAAGCCCATTTCGTGGGTGACGACGATCATGGTCATGCCGTCGGCGGCCAGGCCTCGCATCACGTCGAGCACGTCCCCCACCAGCTCGGGGTCGAGAGCCGAGGTGGGCTCGTCGAAGAGCATGAGCTTGGGCGCCATGGCCAGGGCGCGGGCGATGGCCACCCGTTGCTGCTGACCGCCGGACAGCTGGTTGGGGTACACGGTCATCTTGTCCGCCAATCCCACCCGCTCGAGGAGTTCCCCGGCCAGTTGTCTGGCCGGGGCGGACGGCTCCCGCTTCACCCGCACCGGCCCCGAGATCACGTTGTCCAACACGCTCATGTGGGGGAAGAGGTTGAACCGCTGGAAGACCATGCCTATCTCCGCTCTCTTGCTGCACACCTCGCGGTCGCGCAGCTCGTGGAGCCTGTCACCGATGCGCCGGTAACCGACCAGCTCCCCGTCCACGGAGAGTTCACCCCCGTCGACCTTCTCGAGGTGGTTGATGCACCGCAGGAAGGTGCTCTTTCCCGATCCCGAGGGCCCGATCAGGCAGAGCACCTCACCCGGGTGGACGGTCAGATCGATACCCTTGAGCACCTCGAGACGTCCGTAGGACTTGCGCACGTCGCGGGCCTCGACCATGGGCGTGGTGCCCGGCTCAGTCATGGGGGCTCACCCACGGGGCGCCGGACATGGCCGGCTGGGGTTGGGGCCGGATGCGGAACAGGTCCTGGCGGAGCCGCTGGAGCGGTGTGGGGGGCAGGGTGCGGCTGGAGCCCCGGGCGTAGTACCGCTCCACGTAGAACTGCCCGATGGTCAACACCGAGGTGAAGAACAGGTACCAGAGACTGGCCACCAGTAGAAGCGGCACGATCTGGTAGTTGGCGTTGGAGATGTTCTGCGTGGCCGCGAACAGGTCGGACCCGGCGATCACGATCACGAGTGAGGTGGTCTTCAGCATGGAGATGGTCTCGTTGCCGGTGGGCGGGATGATGATGCGCATGGCCTGGGGGAGCACGATCCGACGCAGGGTCTGCACCTTGGTCATGCCCAGCGACTTGGCTGCCTCGGTCTGGCCCTCGTCCACCGAGATGATGCCGGCCCTCACGATCTCGGCCATGTAGGCCCCCTCGTTGAGGCTGAGACCGAGGGCGGCGGCGATGAACGAGGTGACCAGTGAGTTGGCATTGACGGTGAAAAAGGCCGGTCCGAACGGGACGCCGAACGTCAGCTTCGGATACAGGTAGGTGATGCCGACGTACCAGAAGGTCAGCTGGACGAGCACCGGTGTGCCCCGGAAGAACCAGATGTAGATCCAGGCCGACCCCGACAGCAGCCGGCTGGGCGAGAGTCTCATCACGGCCAGCAGCACGCCGAGGATCACGCCGACCACCATGGCGATCACCGTGAGCTCGAGGGTGATGACGATGCCCTTCAGCACCGGCGTGACGAAGAGGTACTTCCAGACGATCGGCCACTGGAACCGGCCCTCCCGGACTCCACCGCGGACGACGTTGGAGAAGAAGAGGGTGTTGACCAACATGGCCACCAGCACGAGGATGACGGCGCTGGCCACCCACCGACCGGGGTGGCGGACGGGCACGGTCTTGGTGGTGCCGGGCCCGTCCCGGGGAGGTTTGCTACCGGAGGCCGTGGAGTCTGTCATCGGGCGCTCCGCCGGCCTCGTTGCTGGTGCCTACCTCGTACCTAACTGGTGGCGCCGTTGACGACCGAGGAGGTGACGGCGCCGGACTGGACGCCCCACTTGGTCAGGATCTGGCCGTACACGCCGTTGCCGATGAGGTAGTTCACCGCCGCCTGGACCGGAGCAGCCATTCCGTTGCCCTTGGGCAGGGCCAGACCGTAGGGGGCGACCTCGAAGGAGGTCCCGCTGTTCTGGAACACCCCGTTGGACGTGGCCACGATGTACCCGGCCACCTGGGAGTCGGCGAAGCCCACGTCGGCCCGGCCGCTGGAGACGGCCAGATTGGCCTGGCTCTGGTTCCCGAACGAGAGCACGGTCACCTTGCCGCTGGTGCACTTCTTGGCCTGGGCCTTGGCGTCGGACTCCTCCGTGGTGCCCGATTCGACGGCCACGGAGTGGCCGCACAGAGAGGCGAGCCCGTTGAAGGCCAACGGGCTTCCCGACTTGACGTAGTAGCCCTCGCCCGCGGTGAAGTAGTCGACGAAGTCGACCACCTTCTGGCGGGCGATGGTGTCGGTGAACGACGAGGCCCCCATGTCGTACTTCCCGCTCTGGATCCCCGGGATGATGGTGTCGAAGGTGGCGTTGACCAGCTTGGCCTTGAGACCGAGGACCTGGGTGATGGCGGTCGACAGATCGGCGTCCATGCCCACGATGGTCGACCCGTTGGGGGCGATGAACTCGTCAGGTGCGTACGTGGCGTCCATGGCCACGGTCAGGGTGCCCTTGGATTTGACGCTGGCCGGAACGGTGGCGGCGATGGCGGCGTTCGTCGATTGGGTCGGGATGGTGGCGGTGGGCAGCCCCACGGTGGTGGCCGTGGTCGACGGTGCCCCCGATGTCGTCGTGCTCGAACTCGAGTTGCTCGAGCACGCCGCGGCCAGGATGGCCACCGTACCGATGGCGGCTGCCACTCCGGCCCTCCTCAAACCTCGTCGTCGAGCAAACATTGAACCTCCGGGCAGGTCGGGCGGGTGGGTCCCAAGTGTGACATGCCACGGACCGGTCATGTCGAATCGCTCGCCGGACGGCGACTCGACACCGCGAACTGCACCTTCAGTGGTCGGGCTGCCCGGATTTGAACCGGGGACCTCTGCGTCCCGAACGCAGCGCGCTAACCAAGCTGCGCCACAGCCCGTCGTGGGGATTGGGTGGGAACACCGATCCTGACCTGCGAGATGCTACCTGACTGTCGACCCTTGGTGGCCCGCACGGGGCGGGTCGGGGGATTGCGTCGGGAGTGGCTGGTCGGGACGCGGAACCGGCCCCACCCGGTCCCCGTGTATGGGACACCGGATGAGGCCGGTAGGGGACGGCGGATCGTTCAGCCGCCCATGACCACCAGGTCGATCACTTGAAGACGTGGTTGACGGCCTTGGCCACATAGGCGGGTAGTCCGGCTTCGATCTTGTTGGCCAGCGTCGAGCTCAGCTTGTTGGCCGACACCGCTTCGTTGATCTTGCCGTCTGCTCCCTTCACCAGGGCCGATACCACCGTCTGGCTGGACACGTTGTGCTCGCCGGCCACCTGGGCGATCGACTTGCCCGAGCGCAGCTCGGTCACCAGGTCGGCCGGGGTGACTCCGATGGTCTTGGCACTGACCGCGACCCCGGCCTTGCGGATCTCACGACGATGGGCCTTGACCCAGGCCTTGGCGGAGTGGGCTCCGGTGGTGGCCGTGGACGGCGCCACGGCGGCGGGCGTGCTGGCGTAGGCCGCTCCCGTGGTGGCGATTCCACCCCCCAGCAGGGCTCCCCCGATGACGACCGGGGCGATGATCTTCTTCAGCGACAGAGACATGGCACTCCTTTTTGGCTAGCGATTCACTAAGGAGATGATGCGGGTGCCAGCTTAAGGATCGGTGGTGGAACTGTGATGGTTCTGTGAGCACCGACCGGGCCTGGTGCTCCCGTCCGACGTGACACTTCACCCCACCGGGGCACGCTGGGTGCCGGCGCTCCCGGCTTCGGTGTCCTGATCGGGAGGGATGTCGGCCCGGTCGGGTCGCTTGGCCACCACCTTGGCGATGCGCCGCTTGTCCATCTCGGTCACCCGCAGCTCCCAGCCGTCGACATCCAGCGACTCGCCTTCGGCGGGGATGTGACCGAACCCGTCGAACAGGAAGCCGCCCAAGGTCACGTACTCCCCTTCGGGAAGGTTGATGTCCAGGAGGTCCCTCACATCGTCGACACTCGTCCGGCCGTCGACCAGCCACCGGCTCCCGTCCACCCGGACCACCTCGGGTTCGTCGTCGGGGTCGAACTCGTCGGGGAGGTCCCCCACGAGGGCTCCGAGCAGGTCCTTGACGGTGAGGACCCCCTCGACGCCACCGTGCTCGTCCACGACGACGGCGAAGGCCCGGCGCTGCCTGCGCATCTCGGACAGCACCTCGAGCACCAGGCCGGACTCGGGCACCAGAAAGGGCTGGCGGAGCCGACGGGAGATGTCGATGGGGCCAGGGGCTGCTGACGCCCCGTCGACGTCGACGGCGGTGGGAGCTGGGGCCGGCCTGTCCTTCCCGCCAGATCCGCCTACCTGCCAGCCGGCCCGGAACAGATCGTTGACGAACAGCACGCCGATCAGGTCGTCGAGGTTGTCGCCGTAGACCGGGAAGCAGCCGTGTCCTGACTCCCGCACGGCCTGGGCCACGGCATCGACGGTCAGCGGGATGGACAGGGCCACCACGTCGACCCGAGGCGTCATGACCTCGCGCACCACCGTGTCGTGGAGATCGTGGAGGGCGTCGATGATGAACTGCTCCTGGGCGTCGGCTCCACCGTCGGACCGCGTGCCGGACGGATCACGGTCGGAACCGGACCCCCGGCGCCGGCCGCGGCTCGACCGGCCCGGTGGAGGATCGTCGTCTTCGTGGCGTCGGAACACGGACAATGTGGTGACGCTGTCTGTAGGGACGGAGCCGTCAGGCGCCGACAGGTTCGGGCGAGGACACGACCGAGAGAGGTTGGTAGGACTCGTCGTAGTAGGTGCCCCCGTCCAACAGGGCGGTGATGGCTCGGCGCAGTCTGATGGGGTCGAGGGGCTTGACCACCCAACCCTCCGCCCCCGACCGTCGGGCCAGAAAGACGTCGGGGCGCCGGTCGAGCAGCATCAGGACCGGTACGTGCTCGAGCTTCCCGTAGGAGGCCTCGAGACGGAGCTCGAGGCAGACCGCCATGCCGCCCATGTTGCCCATCTGGAGGTCCACGACCACCAGGTCCGGGAGGGACTCGGCCACTTCGGCCATGACCGCCGGTCCTGACCGGGCCTCCCGGACGGTCAGGTCCGGTCGGGCCGCGATGGCGCCCACTTCGGCGCGGACGGACGGGGCGTCGCTGGCCACGAGGATGGTGCGCACGGCCACAGGTTAGCGCTCCCCGCCGGGCCCGCCCACGGGTGGCGCGGCTGCCGGCGCCGGTGGCTCGGCCCCGGGCGCGGTGAACAGGAGGGCGGCGATGGCACCGAGCCCGTCGAGGTCGTGGACGTCGGTGTTCAACAGGGGCACCCGGTAGACCGGCGCCGGAGCCACCTTGGCCACCAGGTCGGCGTAGGCCTGCTCTTCGCGGTCCGAGGCGGCGGTGTAACCGGCCAGGTTCTCGATCAGCTGCTCGAGTCCGGTCCCCGAGGGCGGCCCGACCTGGCTACGGACCGCGGCCAGCTGGTCGTCGTCGGCGAACCGGGGTTGGACCCGATTGACCACCAGGGCCGTCACCGACATCTCCGACTCCTCCAGCTTGCCGGCGAAGTGGACGGCCTCGTCGACGGAGTCGGGCCGGGGCGATGCCACCAGCACGAATGAGGTGCTGTCCTCCTTCAACAGCTCGCGGACCCGGGCCGCCCGGGTGCGGAACCCCTCCTCCATCCCCTCGAAGGCCTGGAAGAAGGTCACGGCGTCGCGGACGATCTCGGCTCCGGCCACCCGGGAGATGGTTCGGAGCAGGGCCTGGGCCGCCACCCCCATGAACTTCAGGCCGGCCCGGGTCGGCATCATCAGGGCCTGGAACAGTCGGTTCTCGAGAAAATGGGTGAGTCGTCGGGGGGCGTCGAGGAAGTCCAGCGCGTTGCGCGACGGTGGCGTGTCCACGACCACCAGATCGAATCCCCCTTCCTCCACCAGCTCGAACAGCTTCTCCATGGCCATGTACTCCTGGGTGCCCGAGAGTGTCCCGGTCAGGTTCCGGTAGATCCTGTTGACCTTGATGTCCTCGGCCTGTTCGGCGCTGTCGGAGTACCGCTGGACCAGGTCGTCGAACGTCCCCTTGGGATCGAGCATCAGGGCGTGGAGCTCCCCGGGCCACGGACCGTCGATCCGGGTGGGCCGGTTGGTGAGGGCATCGAGGCCCAGGGAGTTGGCCAGCCGGCGGGCCGGGTCGATGGTCACGACGCAGGCGCGCCGACCCAGCTGGGCGGCCCGCAGGGCGAATGCCGCCGCCGTGGTGGTCTTGCCGACGCCTCCAGAACCGCAACAGATCACGATCGACTGGTCGTGCACCATCCGGTCGATGGTGGCCTTCGGGCTCATGTCGAGGCCGCGGCCGGGTCGTGGAGCGCCTCGACGCCGGCGGCCAGTGCGTCGCTCAAGGTCTCGAGCTCCTCGGGGCCGATGGACGCCGCAAACAGGAACGGCACCCGCAGCTGGGGGAGCGGGAGCTGGTGGGCCAGCCGGTCGAGTTGCTCCTGCTGGAGCTGCTCCCGGGTCACGCGGAACAGCCGGGCCTCCTCCAGGGCCGCCACCAGGGACGGCTCGAGCTGCACCCCGGCCGCCCGCACGGCATCGGCCGCCGGCGTCCCCAGGGCCTCGGACGGGGGATAACAGCCGTTGACGATCACCGGGCCGAGGGCCACGCCCACTTTGTCCTCCAGCCCGTAGGCCGCCTCGACGGCCTCGTTGACGGGCATCTCCTCGGGCAGGGTGACCAGGGCCACCTGGCATCTTGCCGGGTCGGACAGCAGCGCCACCACCTCGGCGGCCTGGGCGCGGATCGGACCGCTCCTGGCCGCGTCGAGCAGGCCCCCGGCCGACGAGAGGAAGGTCATGGTGTGACCGGTGGCCGGCGCGTCCACCAGGACCAGATCGGCCACACGGCTCCGCTCGATCTGCTTGACCTTGCCCAGGACCAGGATGTCCCTGATGCCGGGAATGGCACCGGCCACGATGTCGATGATCCCCGAGGACAGCAGGCGCTTGGACACCCGCCGCAGTCCGTGGTCGGCCAGATACTCGAGGAGAGCGTCGTCCGGGGTGATGGTGCGGGCCTGTACCGTCCCTTTCGGAATGGCCCGGGTGGGATCGTCGTCATCCCCGACCGGAGCGGCCCCGGCGGCCCGCAGCACGGAGCCGGCGTAGTCCAGAGGAGTCTCGTGCCCAAACGCAGTGGCCACCCCGGACCGGCCCTCGAGTTCGACCACCAGAACAGAAAGTCCAGCTCGGGCCGCCAAATGGGCCATCGACGCCACCATCGTGGTCTTGCCCACGCCGCCCTTTCCGGCCACGATCAGGACCCGGCTCTGGCTGCAGAAAGCGCTGATGTCCATGACCCCCAGGAGCGTAGTGTCCGGGTCCGGGTCCGGGTCCGGATTGGCCCCGGTGGGCTTCGTCGTTCCGTCGGTCGGATCACCCGAGTCCGGGCGGGGTGGCAATTGGGTGGGAAATCCTGGTCAGACCCCTTGTTTCCGGTCATCGGCGCGAGTACGTTCCCTTCCTGGAGGATGCAGGGGGAATGAAGGGGGAGTTGGGCACGTGGAGCAAGCGCTGGACACATGGCAGCTGAAGGCCGCGTGTCGTGGGCCACAGGCGGAGATCTTCTTCCCGCCGGCCCACGCCGAACGCAAGGAAGAGAAGCTGCAGCGCGAGGACCGGGCCAAGTCCATCTGCCAGTCGTGCGTGGTGAAGGCCGACTGTCTCGACTATGCCATCCGGATCCATGAGCCCCACGGCATCTGGGGCGGCCTGAACGAGATGGAGCGCAAGCAGTTGGTCGATCGCCGGGTCGGCTGAGTTCCGCCTGTCCCTTATCCCAGGTCGAGGGAGTCGGCGGCGTCCCGGACCCCCTTGCTGGAGCAGACCGAACCGGGCTCTTGACCTGTCGATGCGCAGATACCCGCGGTCAGCTGATTGGCCGCCGCCACGATGGCCTGGGTCACGGGGTCACTCGGCTGGTCGAGCCCGGCCGCGATGGCGGCCTGGGGCTCTTTGACGATGAGGGCGGGGCTGAACGCCGACGTCGACGTCACCAGCCGGTTGCCGACGTCGACGAATGGCAGCGGCCCCGGCGGCGAGCCGGAGGATCCGCTCGGGGTGCCGTAGCGGGCCACCAGATCGGCCTGGGCAGGGGTGAGGGTGGCGATGCGGGCAAAGGCCCCCTGGGCGTCGAGGGCGTCCGAGTACAGCTCGATGCCGGTGAAGGAGACGTAGCGGCTGGCGTACCTGGCCCCCACGAAGCTGAAGGTCTGGATGCCGGGGAACACCGAGAGCGGGGCCGACTGCATGTTCTTGAGCCGGCTGAAGCGACCGAAGCGGGACAGGGCCACGATCAGCGGCCACCGCTCCGCGCCGCAGAAGGGGCAGTACTCGGCCCCGACATAGAGGACCTCCGGCTTGCCTGCCGCCTTGAGGGGGGCCTGCCCAGTGAGCACCGTGGGCGCAACCAACTGGGCGTCGGGGGCGGAGGCGCCGACGGTGTCGAAGACGGGGGCGGGAACTCTGGCCAGCTCGGTCATCACGGTGCTGGAGGCGGTGGCCCGGTGCACGGTCAGCTGCGTCACCGGCGCGTCGGTGAGGGCGTAGACGATCAGGACCACCACCCCGATCAGGATCACCACCACCGCCCCCCAGGCGAAGCGGGCGGTGCGGTTGCTGTTGGAAGGACCGTCGGGGGAGGGATCCGATGTCAGCGCCTGCGCCGGCTCATCGCCGGGCGCCCCGGACAGGTCGTCATCGCCGGGCGCCCCGGTCACGTCACCACCGCCGGGCGGATGGGCCTACTCCTCGACGTGGTCGAAGTCGTCGAGGTCGAGGTCGAGGTCGAGGTCGTCACCGTCGTCCATCCCGTACCCGGCCGTCAGCACCACGGGTGACGCGGTCACGATGATCACGAACAGGATGAATGTGATCACGTGCACCCCGGAGCACCACAGGCAGATGGCTTTGATGGTGAAGAACTCGGCGATGATCAGGTAGATGATCATGCCGACCCCGGTCACCGAAAGGACCAGCCGGGCCAGGTGGATCCGCCGGTCCGCACTGCGCCATGCCACCGGCAGGCACAGGGCCAGCATCGGCACGAAGAAGAGCAGGCCCAGCATGGCCACCGGAATGCCGAGGATCACCGACTGGGGACTGGAGGTGACCTTGGCGCAGTTGATGGCCCCGTTGTCCGCGCAGATGAGGGCCACTTTGTCGAAGTGGGTGATGGTCAGGTACGTGGCGATCCCCAGCCCGGCCAGACTGAGCAGGAGGGTGACGACGGGCTGCCATCGCAGCGTGGGCACGCTCGTGCTCATCGGGCGCCGGGATCAGCTCAGTTTGAGGGCCTTGGCCGCGGCTTCCACACCGGGACTGGTGCACACCGATGCCGGCGCGTTCTTGGTGTTGGCGCAGATGGAGGCGGTCATGTAGTTGGCCGTGGCCACGATGGCCTGGGTGGTCGGATTGGTGGGATCGCTCAGTCCGCTGGCGATCGAGCTCCAGGACTGACCGGCCAGCACTCCGGGGTCGTAGCTGGGTCCCGAGATCAGGGCGTGGTTGTTGATGCTGATGAAGGGGAACCCGATCTGGCCGTTCGAGCCGGGGAAGTAGGTCGGCCCCTCGTACTTCGACACGTCGGCCAGCTCACTCTTGGTCGGGGTCTCCAGGGCGGTGTAGTAGCCGTTCCCGTTGGGCACGTTGCTGACCGCCTCGACCGTCTTCACCGCCAGATAGGGGCTCGTGAACGTGGCCCCGTGGTAGCTGAAGGTGTGGGTCTCGGGGTCGGTGTCGGTGTGCGAGGACGCAGTGATCTTGAGGCCGGACCAGGTCCCGAACCGGGACAGCGCCGCCGTCAGGGACCAGCGCTCGGCCGCGCAGAACGGGCAGTACTCGGCCCCGTAGAAGAGCAGGCCCGGCGTCTGGCCGTTGAAGGTGAGCGGGGGCTGGCCCTTGACGATGGTCGGTGGGTTGACCGGCACCGTCGGCGAGGAGACACCCACCTTGTTGTAGACCGACAGCGGGATGTTGGTCACGTCGTGGACCACCGCGGCCGGCGCCGGCGTGACCGGCGTGTAGGCGTTGGAGGTGGTGCCGGTGGCCTTGACGATCACCAGGACCACGATGATCACCACGACGAGTCCGACCGCGCCCCAGGCCATCATGGTGCCGGAGATGCGACGCGGTGCCGGCGCCGGTGCCGGGCGCGAGCCGGGGCGGGGCTTGTTCCCGCCGCCGCTTCCGTTCTTGCTGGCCCCGGTGGCCTTGCCCGACTTCCCCGTGGGCGCCTTGCCCGTCACCGGTCGGCTCTGGGCCCGGCTGCGGTCCTTGGCGCTCTGGCCCGCCTTCGCGCCTGTGGGCGCGGCCTTCGGCTTGTTGGCGCCTGTTGGGGCGGGCTTCGGCTTGTTGCCCCCGGCGGGGGTCTTCTTCTGGTCCTGTGCCATGGTTCCGCGGTCCCCGATTTCATGGAGTAGTCGCCAAGGAGCGTATCCGCGCCGACCAGGGCGACGGGGTCGGGACGAGACCCGTCAGCTGGGCCACCCGGTTCGGCCCGCATCGGCGAGGCCCGATCATCAGTCTGAACCCCTCTGATCGGGCGTACACTGGCCGGCCATGTCCGGAGAAGCGTCAGGCCTGGTCGACCCGGCACCATCGAAGGGCAACGGAACCGCCAGGACGTCCCCGGGGATCAGCTGGGAGGTGGTGGAGGTCGACGGGCACGAGGTCCACTACGCCGTGTGTGGCTCCGGCCCGGCCGCGCTCTTCCTCCACGGCTGGGGGCTGAGGCCCAACGGCTACCGGGCTCCCATCCAGGCCATGGCCAACGCCGGGTGCAGGGTCTTCGCTCCGGCCCTGCCGGGGTTCGGCGGCACCCACGAGCTCGACCCCGAACGCCGGACCTTCGCCGGCTACGCCACCTGGGTCGGCCGCTTCCTCGACGCCGTCGACCAGAGGGATGTGGCCCTGGTGGCCGGGCACTCCTTCGGGGGCGGGGTCGCCACCGCGTTCGTCTACGAGCAGCCCTGGCGGGCCTCGGCCCTGTTGCTGGCCAACGCCATCGGCAGCCCCACCTGGGTCCTCTTCCCCAACGAGGTGCGCACCATGGTCCAACGGCCGTTCTGGGACTGGGGGCGCCATTTCTCGACGGACCTCCTGCACTCGCCCCGCCTGATTCGCCTCCTTCCCGTCCTGCTCGAGGACTTCATTCCCAACCTCCTCGGCAATCCCCTCGGCATGTTCCGGACCGGCGAGTTCATCCGTCGGGCCGACCTGGTCCGCGAGGTGCGCGCCATCGCCCGGTGGGGGATTCCGGTCACGGTGGCCTGGTCCGACCGTGACGGCCTGGTGCCGCGCTCGGCCTTCGACGAGCTTCGGCGCGCCGCCGGCGTCAACGGGGTCGTGGTCGAGGGTGCCCACGCCTGGCTGATCGCCGACCCGACGGCTTTCGGGGAGTTGGCCATCAGTGCGCTGGTCGACTCCGGGGCGCTGACCCCGCACTCCGCCAAGGAGCGGGCCTGACCGGCCATCCGCCCCCGGCGGTAGCCTGACCTCGTGGCGACCGTACCCATACAACCCGCCGCCACGGTGATGCTGGTCAGGGACGGGCTCGACGACCAGGGCGAGCCGACCGTCGAAGTGTGCATGCTGCGCAGGAACCTGGCTTCGGAGTTCGTCGCCGGTGCCTACGTGTTCCCCGGAGGCTCGGTGGAGCCCGATGACCACGACCCCGAGGTCGAGGCTCGCTGCCAGGGGCGGACCGACGCCGAGGCCAGCGCCATCCTCGGGGTGGACTCCGGGGGCCTGGCGTACTGGGTGGCCGCCCTCCGCGAGTGCTTCGAGGAGGCCGGCATCCTGGTGGCGCGCCGCCGGCGTCAGGCGGACCCCGACGTGTTCCTCGATACCAGCGACAGCGGCACATCGGCGCGCTTCGCCGCCTACCGCGACGCCGTCAACGCCAAGCGGATGGGGCTCCTCGACCTCTGCCGGCAGGAGGATCTGGTGCTGGCGGTCGACTCGCTCTTCTACGTGAGCCACTGGATCACGCCCGAGCTGGCTCCCCGACGCTACGACACCCGCTTCTTCATCACCGCGGCGCCGCAGGGCCAGATCGCCCGCCACGACGACGGCGAGACCATCGCCTCCATCTGGGTCCGTCCCGAGGATGCACTGGCCCGTATTGCGTCCGGCGATATCGAGCTCCTGCCGCCGACCGTCACCAATCTGCGCAACGTCGAGGGCTTCCGGACCACCGACGAGGTGATGGCCTGGGCCGCTCAGGTCACCGATGTCGTCACGGTCCTGCCCATCGTGATCATCGAGGACGGGCACGTCCTGAT
Organism: uncultured Acidimicrobiaceae bacterium; assembly: GCA_963756515.1. Classification (GTDB taxonomy): domain Bacteria; phylum Actinomycetota; class Acidimicrobiia; order Acidimicrobiales; family RAAP-2; genus Bog-756. The sequence goes on along the minus strand of CAVWNV010000005.1, from coordinate 138,731 downwards.
CCTCCGCCCCGGCGACCCCGGTTACACCGAGGCCCTGGCCGACCGTGAGGCGTCCGGGACGCCGGTCGATCCGGCCCTCGTCGAGGTGGCCCGCCAGGTGTGGGGGCCCCGGGCCGGCACCGCCGGCACCGCCTAGGGGAGGCCCCAGGTCAGTCGGCGGTGGCCCCGGCCTCCACGGCCGCCTCGACCCGTTGCAGGAGGCGCACACTGCAGCCGTCCATGGCCACGCGGGGCGCGACCGTGGTGATGACCGACTCGGCGATCTCGTCGAACACGTCGGCCAGCGGCGATCCGGCATCGAGGGCCACCGGGCTCCCGGCGTCGCCACCGGCCGACACCGAGGGGTGCAGGGGAATCCGGCCGATCAGCGGGACACCCACGTCGGCGGCCAACCGCTCGCCGCCGCCCGAGCCGAACAGGGCGTACGACGTGCCGTGCTCGCAGGTGAAGTCGCTCATGTTCTCGATGACCCCGGCCACCCGCAGGTACCCCTTGCGGGCCATGTCGGCGGTCCGTGCCGCCACCTTCTGGGCCGCCACCGGGGGGGTGGTCACCACGATCACCTCGGTCCGGGGCAGCATGCGGGCCAGCCCCATCTGGATGTCACCGGTTCCGGGCGGCATGTCGATGAGCAGGTAGTCCAGGTCCCCCCAGTGCACGTCCTCGAGGAACTGCTGCACGGCCCGGTTGAGGATCAGGCCCCGCCACATGATGGCGCTGTCCTCGTCGGCCAGGAACCCCATGGACAACACCCGCAGCGTCCCGTCCCCGACCCGCATCTCCAGGGGGACCATCTTCTTGTCCCTGGCCTCCACGTCGCCTTGCATCCCGAGGAGCCGGGGGACCGAGAACCCCCAGATATCGGCGTCGAGGACTCCGATGGTGAGACCCCGACGGGCCAAGGCCACGGCCAGGTTGACCGTGACCGAGCTCTTGCCCACGCCCCCCTTCCCCGATGCCACCGCGATGACCCGGGCCGAGTCGGGGATGTCGGTGACCGGCGCCGGATCCTGGGCCAGTTTGCGGGCCCGGGCCATGACCGCGGCCCGCTGTTCGGCCTCCATGACCCCGGTCGTCACCGATACCGAGCGCACGCCGGGGAGCCCGCCCACATGGGTCTCGACGTCGCTCTGGATCTGGGTGCGCAAGGGGCAGCCGGCCACGGTCAAGGCCACCCCGACCTCGACCGCACCGTCGTCGATCCGCACCGCCGTGACCATGCCCAGCTCGACGATGTCGGCACCCAGCTCTGGATCGACCACCCCGCGCAGGGCGTTCCGGACCGTCTCCTCGGACAGCTCGGACTGTCCCGGGTCGAAAGTGTCGGTCCTGGTCACCTCGGCAATTCTACCGGGCCGCTCCGCCCCTCCACCCGATGGGATGTATCACCTCGTGCCCGGCTCGGGTACGCTTGGTGCGTTCGAGACCCGGAATCCAGTGAGGAGCGCCGATGAGTGCCACCATGCAGACCGTCAGCATCGGGAAGAAGCCGAATCCTGTCAACCTGACCGACATCGCCGCCTCCAAGGTCGCCGAGCTGCTCGCCCAGGAGGACATCGAGGGCCTGGCCCTCCGTGTGGCTGTCCGTCCCGGGGGCTGTTCCGGCTTCAGCTACGAGATGTTCTTCGATGCCGATGTGGCCGAGGACGACGTCGTGCGCGAGTTCGGCACCGTCAAGGTCGTGGTCGACGCCACCAGTGCCGACCTGTTGAAGGGGTCGACCCTCGACTACAGCGACGGCCTGCAGGGCGCCGGGTTCCACGTGACGAACCCCAATGCCACCCGCACATGCGGCTGTGGCTCTTCGTTCAGCTGAGTCGCTGAGTCGCTGAGCCACTGATCCGGCTGCGCGTCGACGGCACCGACGTCGAGGTCGCCGACGACGGGTCGTCGCTGCTCGACGTCCTGCGTGAACAGCTCGGCCTGCGTTCGGTCAAGGACGGGTGCAGTCCCCAGGGCCAGTGCGGATGCTGCACGGTCTGGGTGGACGGCGCTCCCGCGGGTGGCGTGCGTCACCCCGGTCCGACGCCTGGCCGGCCGCCAGGTCACCACGCTCGACGGGCTTCCGGCCGGGACGAGGGAGCGATGGTCGGAGGCGTTGGTGGCCACCGGGGGCAGCCAGTGCGGCTTCTGCACACCCGGGATCGTGATGCGGCTGGCCGCTCTGGACCCGGCCCGTCGCCCGTCCGGTCCCGCTGCGGACACTGCACCGGTCCCTGACGACAGGATCGACCAGGCGCTTCTGGCCCACCTCTGTCGCTGTACCGGGTGGCAGAGCATCGTCGAGGCCGCCGGCCGGGTCCTCGGACCGCCGTCCGCCACCACGCCTTACGACCGAGATCTGGACGCCGCCTCGGCCCGGGCCACCCTCGAGGGGGGCGTGCCCCAGCGGGTCGGTCCCGCCGTCGTACTCGGGGAGGCCGGATTCGCCGACGACGGCAGTCCGTCCGACGCCCTGGTGGCCGTGCCCGACGGCAAGGGCGGGTACGCCGTGGCCGAGTCGCTGGCCGCGGCCCGGGCCCAGGCCGGCAAGATACAGGGTCGCAGCACCAGCCTGGCCCCGCACCACCCGCTGGGGGTGCCGTCCGGCTCCTGGGCCCTGACCCTCCGGACCACGTACGTGGAGCCGGCCTACGTGGAGCCGGACGCCTCGTGGTGCCGTCCGGGCCAGCCACCGGCTTCGCCCTACGGCAACGGCGGGGCGTTCGGCGGGAAGCTCCACTCGCCGGTGTCCGGTGACGCCCGTCGCCTGGCCGACCTCCACGGTCGCCCGGTCCGGGTCCTGTGGTCCCGCGAGGACGTGGTCCGGCTCGGTCCGAAACGCCCCCCGGTAGCGGCCGGGGTCGATGCGTCCGGCTCCGGGGTCCTCCGGGTCGGCGTCCCGCCCGGAGGTGTGGATCGCCAGCGGTGGCGGTCGATGGCGGAGCTGGTGGCATCGGTCGCCCCGGACCTGGTGCTCGAGGCCGTCCCGCTGGCCGGGCCACCGGTGTCCTTCGATCTCCGTGGTGCGGTGTGGGTGGAGGCAGCCGTGCTGGCGGCGGCGGCCCGTCTGTCCGGATCGACCGGGACCGGGGCCGGACCCCGGTGCGACGTTGACGTGGAGATCACCGCGCCCTCGGGCGGGCGGGCCGTGGCGCGCTGCCGGGCCGACGACTCCATCGAGGTCGAGGTCGATGCGGGCGAGACCCTGGACGCGGTGGTGCTCCGCTCGTACTGCATCGGCGCCGCCCATCAAGCGCTCGGATGGGTCCGGTCCGAGGGCATCGCCGTGGACGCGGACGGGACGGTCCGCGATCTGACCATGCGGTCGTTCGGTGTCCTACCGGCCCGGTCCATGCCCCCGGTGCGTGTCACCCTGGCATCCGGATCGGGACCGCCGGTCAACGGCTCCGACGCCGTGTTCGCCGCCGTGGCCGCGGCCCGCTGGCTCGCCGACGGACTGGCCGGGGAGTGGCCCACCGATCGTGCCGGTCGAAGGCACGGCTGAGGCGGTCGGGCCGGTCGGCTCCCCCCTGGGCCCGGCCCGCGGGCCCGGTAGTCTGACGGTCCCAGCCAGCCCGTCTTCGGAGATGCATGTCATGAGTACCCCGATCGGTCCCTACCGTCCCATCGTGAGAGCCGGACCATGGTTGGTCACGTCGGGTCAGCTGGGTCTGGTGCCTGCTTCGGAGGGGGGAGGGCCCCCAGTTCCCCCGGTCCTGGTCGAAGGGGGCGCGGCCGCCCAACTGACCCAGGCCCTCGACAACGCCGGGCGGCTCCTTGCCGATCACGGGGCCACCCCGGCGGACGTGGTCAAGACCACGGTGTTCGTCACCGACATGGGCGGGTACGCCGCCGTCAACGAGGCCTACGTGGGCTACTTCGGGGACCATCGGCCGGCCCGTTCGGTGGTGGGCGTGGCCGGGCTCCCGATGGGGGCGGCGGTGGAGGTGGAGGTGTGGGCCTACCTCGACCGGTGACCGGTCAGTGGCACCGGCGTGGTCAGGGGGTCCAGTTGGTCTGGCCGAACCGGTAGCCGACCGAGCGGACGGTCTGGATGAGGTGGGCGTGCTCTTCCCCCAGCTTGGCCCGGAGTCGCCGGACATGGACGTCCACCGTGCGGGCACCGCCGTAGTACTCGTAGCCCCAGACGCGGCTGAGGAGCGTCTCGCGGGTGAAGACCTTGCCGGGTCGGGCGGCGAGAAAGCGGAGCAACTCGTACTCCATGTAGGTCAGGTCGAGGACCTTTCCGGCCACCGCCGCCTGGTACGTCTCGAGGTTCAGGACCAGGGGACCGTGTTCGAGGAGGTCGGGACGAAGGCCACGGCCGGTCCGCCAGAACAGATGGGCCAGTCGGGCGCCGAGCTCGTCGGCGTTGACCGGCTCGAGGCAGATGTCGTCGAAGAGGTCCTCGCGTAGCTCGAGCTCACCGAGCTGGTCGAGTGGCACGACCACCATCACCGGGGCCAGGGGGACCTCGCGCTTGCGCAGGTGACGGCAGAGCAGGAACGCCCCGACCGGATCCTCGTTGCTGCAGATGACCGCGCCCGACCATCCGTCCTCGGGCTCGTCGATCTCCGCCGCTTCGGGCTTGTCGATGCCGCGCCAGGGGTAGCCGGACCGATCGAGCACGGCACTCACCGACGCCGGCGGCACGGCGGGGAAGCACAGCAGTGGCTCCATGGCGGTCTTCCCCTCTTCCTTTCGGGATGCCAGCTTGTCAGGTGGGACGGGCGCAGTATCGGGTCTAGAGCAGCGGGAAGTAGCGGTCGAGCTCGAACTGGGTCACATGGGCCTTGTACTCGGACCATTCGGCCCGCTTGTTGCGGATGAACCATTCGAAGACGTGCTCGCCCAGGGTCTCGGCCAGGAGCTCGGAGGTCTCCATCAACCCCAGGGCCTCGTACAGGCTGCCGGGCAGGTGGAGAATGCCCTTGTTGGCGAGTTCCTCGGGGCTGAGGGCGAAGAGGTTGGCATCCGCCTCGGGGGGCAGGTCGTACCCCTTCTCGATCCCCTCCAGGCCGGCGGCCAGCATGACGGCGAAGGCCAGGTACGGGTTGCAGGCACTGTCGGGGGAGCGGTACTCCACCCGGGTGGACTCGAGCTTCCCCGGCTTGACCACCGGCACCCGGACCAGGGCCGACCGGTTGTTGCGGGCCCACGACACATGGATGGGCGCCTCGTATCCGGATACCAACCGCTTGTAGGAGTTCACCCACTGGTTGGTCACGGCCGTGATCTCCGGGGCGTGACGGAGCAGGCCGGCGATGAAGCCCTCGGCCACCTCGGACAGTCCACCGGGCCGGTCGAGGTCGACGAAGGCGTTGGTGTCGCCCCGGAACAGGGACATGTGGGTGTGCATACCGGAACCCTGCACTCCGGCCAGGGGCTTGGGCATGAAGCTGGCGAACACGCCCTGCTGGCGTGCCATCTCCTTGACCACCAGGCGCACCGTCATCACCGTGTCGGCCATGGTCAGGGCGTCGGTGTAGCGGAGGTCGATCTCGTGCTGACTGGGCGAGTCCTCGTGTTGGGCGTGCTCCACCGGGATGCCCATCTCCTCCAGCGTCAGTACCGTGCGCTGGCGCATGTCGCTGGACCGGTCGGCCACGGTCAGCTCGAAGTAGGAGCCGGAATCGAGTGTCACCGGGAGCTTGGACGGGTCGCCGTCGGCGAAGTAGAAGTACTCGATCTCGGGAGCGGAGTAGTAGGTGAAGCCGAGGTCGTGGGCGCGATCGAGGGTCCGGCGCAGCACGTGGCGGGGATCCCCCTGGAACGGCGATCCGTCGAGGTTCACGATGTCACAGAAGACCCGCGCCACCTGCACCTCGGGCACCTCGCCGCTCGGAACACCCTGACCGGTCTGACCGTGCCCGTGCCAAGGGAGCAGTTGGAACGTGTTGGCATCGGGCCGGGCCAGCACGTCGCTCTCTTGGACCCGGCTGAACCCGTCGATGGCCGACCCGTCGAAGGTCATCCCCTCGTCGAGAGCGTTCTCCAACTCGGCCGGCGTGATGCTGAAGGTCTTCGGGGTCCCGAGCACATCGGTGAACCACAGCTGGACGAAGCGGATCCCCCGCTCCTCCACGGTCCGGAGGACGTACTCCTCTTGACTCCTCATGGGGTCGGGTACCTCCGGGCGCGTCGGGGTCGTCGGGTGCGGGTGGTGGGAATCGATGCAGTCATTGTCGCAGGTCGGACGGGTGCCGGTCGAAGCGGTTCCGGCCGGAGCGGACAGAGCCGGATCCCGAGAGATCCGGCTCTGTCCTCCTCAGGCCGCTGGTGACCAGGGATTTCGGGGCGTGCCAGGGGGGGTGAGCAGGCCCGTCCATCCGGTCGCCGGTCAGCCTCCCGCCGCGTCGCTGCAGACGGTCTCTGTGATGATCGCAGTCACCTGGTACGGGTCCATGTTGGCGTTGGGACGCCGGTCCTCCAGCCAGCCCTTCTTGGCCTTTGCCACCGCCCACGGGATCCGGATCGAGGCTCCCCGGTCGGACGTCCCGTAGCTGAACTTGGTGAAGTGGGCCGTCTCGTGGGCACCGGTCAGGCGGCTCTCGATGCCCACGCCGTAGACGGCGATGTGCTCGTCCACCTTCTTCCCGATGGCTTCGCAGCCGGCGATGATGGCGTCCCAACCGCCGTCCTCCCGCATGGCCTTGGTCGAGAAGTTGGTGTGGGCCCCGGCGCCGTTCCAGTCGCCGAGGATGGGCTTGGGTTCGAGGGTGGCATACACCCCGAAGTCCTCGGCGATCCGGAAGAGAAGCCAGCGGGCCACCCACAGATGGTCGGCGACGTCGAGCGGCGAGAGCACCCCGACCTGAAACTCCCACTGACCCATCATCACCTCGGCGTTGGTGCCTTCGATGCCGATACCGGCGTCGATGCATGCCGCCGTGTGCAGCTCGACGATCTCGCGTCCGGGCATCTTGTCCCCGCCGACACCGCAGTAGTAGGGCCCCTGGGGGGCTGGGAAACCGAGAGCGGGCCAGCCGAGTGGGCGCCCGTCCTTGAAGAAGGTGTACTCCTGCTCGATCCCGAACATCGGCTCCTGGTCACCGTACTTCTCCACCACCTCACGGAGATGGGCCCGGGTGTTGGTCGGATGGGGGGTGAAGTCGGTCAGCTCCACTTCGCACATGACCAGCTTGTCGGCCGGTCCCCGCAGCGGGTCGGGGACGACGAAGACCGGGCGGAGGACGCAGTCCGAGTCGTGGCCCAGGGCCTGATTGGTGCTGGAACCGTCGAAACCCCAGATGCCGGGATCCTCACCGTCAGGGACCACCTTGGTCTTGCTGCGGAGGAGCGGCGATGGCTCGGTTCCGTCGATCCAGATGTATTCCGCTTGATAAGGCACGTGTACTCCTCCACTACTCGATTGCTCTGTTGCCACTGCGCACTGTCTCTAGCTCGTTGCTGCCACTGCTGCTTGCTGCTTACCACTCCTCATGCCGCCGGTTCGCCGGCCGGAACAGTGGTGGCCCCCGTACCGGCGGGATCGTCCCCACCGCCTTCCCCGGCCCGCTGTGCTGCTCTGCTCCTTCCTCCCGGCCCCACGGGGAGGGTCCGGGCGAACCACGGGCCCACGAACCGTGTCGGTGCGGTACCCATCCGGCCCGGGTCAGAAGCTCCTCGACAGTCAAGGGAACAGTTCACTATCGCAGCAGGCCGTTTCTCCACCGTTACCCGATTGTGAACGGAGCATGAACACGGTCTCCGGTGGTGGGGATGGCATCGTATCCCCGTCGGATAGCTGTCGACCTCCGCTGGTGGCGGGGAAAAGACCTGGCAGCGGCCCCGGTAGTCTGGTGACATGGCTCGAGTGCGGGTGGCCGCGTGCCAGATCAACACCGTGGTCGGAGACCTCGAAGGGAACGCCGCCCGGATTCTCGGCGCCTTGGCCGAGGCCGAGGGCGGCGGAGCCGACCTGGCCGTGTTCCCCGAACTCACCGTCACCGGCTATCCGCCGGAGGACCTGTTGAGCCGTCCGGCGTTCGTGGCCGACAACCTGGCCGTGTTCGATCGGATCGCCACCGCCACCGGACCGTGTGCCGCCGTCGTCGGCTACGTGGACACTGACGGATCGGGTCGCCTGGTCAATGCGGCGGCGCTCTGCGTCGGCGGGCGCGTCGTCGGCCGCTATCTGAAGCGCCTGCTCCCCAACTACGGGGTCTTCGACGAGCAGCGCTGGTTCACACCCGGGCAGGGACCGGCCGACCGGTACGTGGTGGCCGGTGTCCCGGTCGGGATCTCCATCTGTGAGGACATGTGGTTCGCCGACGGACCCATGGCCGAGCAGGCTTCGGCCGGGGCGGGCCTGCTGGTCAACCTCAACGCCTCTCCGTACTCGCAGGGGCGCCGCGACGAGCGTCTGTCGGTGTTGGCGGACCGGGTGGAGGAGACCGGCCGTCCCATCGTCTACGTCAATCAGGTGGGCGGACAGGACGAACTGGTCTTCGACGGTGCCTCGGTGATCGTGGGTCCTGACGGATCGGTGGTGGCTTCGGCGGCCCAGTTCACCGAGCAGGTGTTGCTGGTCGACCTCGACGTCTCCATCCCCGACACCACCGGAGGAGCCGACGGGCCCGGCGGTGGGGGCAGGACGATCGTGGTCTCCACGGGGACACGGGGGTCGGGAGGCGACACCGCCACCCCGGCGGTGGCACCGGTGCTCGACCCCGAGGCCGAGGTGTACGAGGCATTGGTGCTCGGTACCCGCGACTACGTGGCCAAGAACGGGTTCACCGACGCGGTGATCGGACTGTCCGGAGGGATCGACTCGTCATTGGTGGCGGCGGTGGCCGTCGATGCCCTCGGCCCCGCCCACGTGCACGGCGTGACCATGCCGTCGCGCTACTCGAGTGACGGTTCCATCAGCGACGCCGTCGCCCTGGCCCACAACCTCGGCATCGACGTCGACACCGTGGCCATCGAGGCCGCCCATCGGGCCCTGGCCGACTCGCTGCGGCCGTTGCTCGGCCGCGAACCCACCGGACTGACCGACGAGAACCTGCAGTCGCGGATCAGGGGGGTTCTGCTCATGGCGTTGTCCAACGCCCACGGCTGGATCGTCCTCACCACCGGGAACAAGAGCGAGATGGCCACCGGCTACTCCACGCTCTACGGCGACTCGGCCGGCGGTTTCGCCGTGATCAAGGACGTGCCGAAGTTGCTGGTCTACTCGCTGTGCCACTTCCGCAACCGCCGGGCCGGCTTCGATCTGATCCCTGGGCCCGTGCTGACCAAGGCGCCGTCGGCCGAGCTGCGTCCCGATCAGCGGGACGACGAGTCCCTGCCGCCCTACTCCGTGTTGGACGCCGTCGTCGCCGGCTACGTGGAGGCCGACCAATCGCCGGACGAACTGATCGCGGCGGGCTCGGACCCCGAAGCGGTGGCCCGCGTGGTGGGGCTGGTGGACCGGGCCGAGTACAAGCGACGCCAGATGCCGCCCGGGGTCCGGATCTCGGGCAAGGCGTTCGGTAAGGATCGTCGCATGCCCATCACCAACCACTACCGGTCCAGGGTCCTGCCGCCGGCCGGACCCGACCGTTCGTCACCCCGGGCCGGCTCCCCGTCGCCGACCGGATCGAGCGGAGAGGCTCCGGCCGTTGTCTGAGGTCGCCCACCCGCCGGTGGCATCGGCGCCGCCTGCCACGTTCCCGTTGCCACTCGAGACCACCGCCGCCCTCGTGGGCGAGTACCGGTGGATCGAGAACGCCCTCTACCGACTGCTCGGCGAGTGGGTGATCGACATGCCGATCCCCGCCGTGCAGATCCACCTGGACGCCCAGAGCATGCGGCACGCCTGGCACGCCGACCTGTGGGCCGAACGGCTGCCGGTCCTGGCCGGCGTCGACCCGGACGGGCTGACCGTGCCCTCCGGCCCGACCACCGCGCTCTTCGCCGCCCTGTCAGGAACGGCTCCGCCCACCGAGGGCCCCGGGTCGGGATGGCCCGCGACCGGGGAGGACGTGTTCGAGCACCCGGGCGCGCTGCCCCGGCTGGCCGCCCTCTACCGGGTGGTGCTGCCCCGGCTGGTGACGAGCTACGAACGGCACCTGCGGGTGGCCAGTGCCCCGACCGACGGCCCGGTGGCCCGGGCTCTCCGGTTGGTCCTCAACGACGAGATCGAGGACTGGCAGAACGGGGAGGGCCTGGTGGAGCGGCTGGTCAGCCGACCCCACGACGTGGCCGCCGTCTACGGCTTCCTCCAGCGGTTGGAATCGCAGGTGGTGGGAGCCGGGGCCAGCTCGGGCCTCGTGGCTGTTCCGGGCCCTGTACCAGGGGAGTGAGCCCCGGCCGGCCCCCGTGGCCGGCCCAAACCGACTGAAGGGCTTGACGCGTCCGGTAAACTTCGAAAGCAGCAATCGTTGCGCCCGAACGTGCCACGTCCGGCGCCGTGACCACCGCTTCCCGTCGGTGGGTCGGCTCGAGGAATGGCCATCCCCCGCTGCGGTGGGGAGAACGAAGGACCTGGTGAAGTTGGCTAAGGAGCGCCTCGAACGAGACGACGAAGATCTGGTTCGGTTGTATCTGACCGACATCGGCCAGTATCCGTTGTTGACCAAGGACGACGAAGTCCGACTGGCCCAGGCCATCGAAGCCGGACGGGAAGCCGATGCCCAGCTGGCGGCGGCACCCAAGGGACTCACCCCGGCGAAGAAGCGGGAGCTCCGTCGCACCACCCTGCAGGGTGAGGGCGCCCAGCAGACCTTCGTCCAGTCCAACCTCCGGTTGGTGGTGTCCATCGCCAAGAAGTATCAGGCGTCGGGCCTGCCGCTGCTCGACCTGATCCAGGAGGGCAACCTCGGCCTGATGCACGCCGTCGAGAAGTTCGACTGGCGCAAGGGCTTCAAGTTCTCCACCTATGCCACCTGGTGGATCCGCCAGGCCATCACCCGGGGCATCGCCAACACCGGCCGGACCATTCGCCTGCCGGTGCACGCAGGCGACACGTTGGCCCGGGTCCAGAAGGCCCAGGCCCGGCTGGAGCTCAAGTACGGACGGCCGGCCACCTTGGCCGAGCTCGGGGCCGAGGTCGAGATGCCCGAGGACAAGCTGGTCGAGGCGCTCCGGTTCCGCGCCGAGCCCCTGTCGCTGTCCGAGCCCCTCCGTGAGGACGGCGACGCCGAATTGGGCGATGTGGTCGAGGACCGCTCGGCCGAGTCCCCCTTCGAGGTGGCTGCGGTATCCCTGCTCCCCGAGGAGATCGGTCGGCTGCTGTCACCGCTCGACGAGCGGGAGCGGGAGATCCTTCGACTCCGCTTCGGCCTCGACCGCGGCGAGCCGAGGACCCTCGAGGAGGTCGGGGAGCACTTCAACCTGACCCGTGAGCGGATCCGACAGATCGAGGCCCGGGCCATGTCCAAGTTGCGACATCCCTCCTCCGATACCGGGGCGCGTGACCTCCTCACCGTCTGATCGGGGACGGTGGGAGCGCTAGCTCCTCAGAAGCGATACCATCGACCTCCATGAAGAAGCTCCTCATTCTCGCCGTCATCGTTGCCCTCGGGGTTGTTGCCGCCAAGCGGCTTCGCCCTTCCTGAGCAGCCCCGACCCCCGGGCGCGGCGCCCGCCCGCCCCATTCCCCACGGCCGGCCCCCGGGCGCGGTCCGGCTCCGGCCCGCGTTGACGCGCGCCTCGCCTGGCGCCACCCCGGCCGGGTTCAGCCGGTCAGCGCTGAGGACGGCGGGCCAGGCGCCAAGCCACCAGGGCCCCCACGGATGCCGCCGCCGTGATGCCGGCGGCGGTGGCGGTGAGCGGCAGGCTGGGCACGCTCACCCGGTCGCGAAGGCGGACCGGCTTGGTGAACTGCATGACCTCCCACTCGCGCTCCCGTGCCACCTTGGCCAGTACCCGGTCCGGGTTGACCGCCACCGGGTGGCCCACCGCCTCCAGCATCGGGAGATCGGTGTAGGAGTCCGAGTAGGCCGAGGACTCCTCGAGGTCCAGCCCCTCGGACACGGCCATCTCCCGCATGGCCTCCGCCTTGAACGGCCCGTAGGCGTAGAACTCCATCTCCCCGGTGTAGCGACCGTCCTCGTCGACGAGGGGTCGGCTGGAGATGGCCCCGTCCACGCCCAGGTGCTCGGCCAACGGCTGCACGATCACGTCCGGTGACGCCGAGACCAGGTAGACCCGGTGACCGGCGGCCCGGTGGGCTTCGATCAGGTCGAGGGCCTCGGCGTAGATGATCGGCTCGACCGTCTCTTCCAACGCCTCACGGACGATCTCGGTGATCTGGTCCCGGTCCCATCCCTTGGTCAGGGTCAGCATCGATTCGCGGACCCGGGCCAACTTCTGCTCGCTGGCCCCGAGGTGGAGGTAGATGAGCTGGGAGACCAGGGCGCGTGCCACCAGCCGCCGGTTGATCATCCCGCCGCGGTAGAGCGGGCGGCCGAAGGCGGCGATCGACGCCTTGGCGATCACGGTCTTGTCCAGATCGAAGAAGGCCGCCCGCACCGGTTCAGTGCCCCACCAGCAGCTGTTGTACCACTTCCTCGGCGTCGGCGGTGACGAGCACGAGCACCTCGTCGCCGATGGCCAGCCGGGTGTCCCCGCGGGGGACGATCAGATGATCGTCCCGGACCACGGCCACCACGGTGGCGTCGCGGGGCACCCCCAGATCCACCAGCGAGACCCCGCTGGCCGGCGAGTCGTCGGCCAGGGTCACCTCCACCAGATGGGCATTGCCGCCTTCGAAGCGGAGCAGCCGGACCAGGCTGCCCACCGACACGGCCTCTTCGACCAGGGCGGTCAGGAGCTGCGGGGTGGACACCGACACGTCCACGCCCCAGCTCTCGGTGAACAGCCACTGGTTCTTCGGATGGTTGACCCGGGCCACCACCCGCGGGACGGCGAACTCCTGCTTGGCCAGGAGGGAGATGACCAGGTTGTCCTCGTCGTCACCGGTCGCCGCCACCACCACGTCGACGGTGGACAGACCGGCGGCGTCGAGCGAGGAGACCTCGCAGGCGTCGGCCACCACCCACGTGATGTCCAGATCCCCGCGGATCCGGGCCACCAGGTCGGGGTCCTGCTCGATGACGAGGACGTCGTGGCCTCCGGCGAGGAGGTCGGCGGCGATGGCCGTCCCCACGCTCCCGGCTCCGGCGATGGCCACCTTCATGGCCGGGTCCCGGTGGCACCCTCGGCGACGGCACTTCCGGCCAGCCGGGCGTTGAACCTCCCGAGGGCTTCGGCGGTGATCATGAGGTGGACCACGTCGCCGTCCTGGCCCACCAGATCGGCGAAGTCGAGACGGACCACGCCGGCCCGGGTCACCGCGACCACGGTGACCTCGCCGGGGACGGACAGCTCGGCCAGGCGCTTGCCGGCCCATCGCTCGGGAAGCTCCCGCTCCACCAGCGACAGTGTCCCGGTGGAGTCGGTCCACTCCGACTCCACCTCGTTGGGAACCAGGCGCCGCCGCACCTGGTCGATGGTCCACGACACCGTGGCCACGGTGGGGATGCCGAGTCGGAGGTAGATCTGGGCCCTCCGGGGGTCGTAGATGCGGGCCACCACGTTGGGGATCTCGTAGGTCTCGCGGGCGATGCGCGCCGTCAGGATGTTCGAATTGTCCCCGCTGGTCACAGCGGCCAGCGAGTTGGCCTCGCCGGCCCGGGCCCGGTCGAGGTCGCCCCGGTCGAAGCCCGAGCCCACGATCGTCGTACCCGGCCAGTCCGGGGGCAGCCGGCGGAACGCCTTGGCGTTGCGGTCGATGATGGCCACCGAGTGACCCTGTTCTGCCAGGCCCAGGCCCAGGCCCGAGCCGACCCGCCCACATCCCACGATGACGATATGCACCCGAACCATGCAACACGCATCGTGGAGAGATCACAACTCACCCCCCCACCCCGGCGGCACGGGGGCCCGGCGGCACAGGGTGCCGGCGTCCCGGACCCCCAAATGTTGGTGGGCCCGACGCCCATGATTTACTGAGGGGGTGGACCCATCGGTGACCGGAGGTGCGGCTCCGGCCCAATCGTCAGGTGACGGGGTCGGTGTGACGGTTTCGCCGGCCGCTCCGGCTCCGGGCGAGCGGATGCGGCCGACCGCCACGCCGACGGCCATCGTGGATCTCCCCGAGACGCTCCGCTACCGCCTGAAGAACGTGCTGCTCGGCCCGCCCATCGCCTCGGACCGTCAGTCGGCGGAGCGCCTGGGCAAGCCCACCGCCCTGGCCGTGCTGTCCTCGGACGTCATCTCCTCGTCGGCGTACGCCACCGAGCAGATGCTCATCCCCCTCATCCCCATCGTCGGGGTCGCCGCCTTCTCCTTGGTCGTCCCGATCAGCGTGGCCGTCATCTTCGTCCTGCTGTTCGTGACGCTGTCCTACCTCGAAGTGGTGAAGGTCTACACCAAGGCCGGCGGGGCCTACGTGGTGGCCCGCGAGAACTTCGGTCTCACCGTGGCCCAGGTGGCGGCCATGTCCCTGCTCATCGACTACACGCTGACGGTGGCGGTGTCGGTGGCGGCCGGGGTCGCAGCCATCACCTCGGTGGAGCCGGGGCTGACCAAGGACACCACCTGGATCGCCATCGCCCTGGTCTGTCTCATCGCCTACGGGAACCTCAGGGGCATCCGCGAAGCGGGGCGGACCTTCGCCGTCCCCACCTACTTCTTCATCGCCAACATGGTGGTGATGCTGGGCTACGGGGCCTACAAGGCCATCACCGGATCGCTCCACGCCCACTCGATCTACGGCCACATGTCCGGCGCCAACCCCTCCGTGGCGGTCGGCCACCCGGGCAGCGGCCTGCTCTACGGAGCCACGATCTTCCTGGTTCTCAAGGCGTTCGCCTCGGGGGGTTCGGCCCTGACCGGGACCGAGGCCATCTCCAACGGCGTCAGCATCTTCCGGCGTCCCGAGTCCCGGAACGCCCGGATCACCATGGTGTGCATGGCCGTGATCCTCGGCTCCCTGGTGCTCGGGGTCTCCTCCCTGGCCGCGGTGACGCATCCGATCCCCTACGTGTCGGGCACCCCGACGGTCATCTCCCAGATCGCCAAGTTCGTCTACGGCTCCCACGGGTTCGGCAATGTCCTGTACGTACTGCTCCAGATCGGCACCACCCTGATCCTGATCCTGGCCGCCAACACCAGCTTCACCGGGTTCCCGTTCCTGGCCAGCTTCGCCGCCGAGGACTCCTATCTGCCCCGCCAGCTGACCAAGCGCGGCCACCGGCTGGTCTTCTCCACCGGGATCATCGTCCTCACCGTGGTCTCGATCGTCCTGTTGCTGATCACCCGGGCCCGGGTCGACAAGCTCATCCCCCTCTACGCCATCGGTGTGTTCACCGGCTTCACCATGGCCGGGGCCGGCATGGCCAAGTACCACTGGACCCACCGCGAGGATCACTGGCGGAGGCGCCTGGGCATCAACGGGACGGCCTCGGTCCTCTCGTTCGTGGTCCTGGTGATCATCATCGTGTCCAAGTTCACCGAGGGCGCCTGGGTCATCCTGGTCATCCTGCCGCTCGGGGTGCTCGGCCTGCTGGCCCTCCATCGCCAGTACGCCGACGAGGAGCGCCAGCTGGAGCAGGGAGCGGCCGAGGCGGCCGAGGCGCCGGTGCTCACCCGGCACACGGTGATCGTGCTGGTCGACCGGTTGGACATGGCCACGGCCCGGGCCCTCCAGTACGCGCGCACACTCCATCCCGACGAGCTGCGGGCCGTCCATTTCACCCTGGACAGCCGGGTGTCGGCCGAGCTCGAAGCGGAGTGGGGCCGGCTCGGCCTGACCCGGCTCCCCCTCGATGTCGAGGAGTGCGAGGACCGCCGGCTGACCCGGGCCACGCTCGAGATGGCGGCCGAAACCGTGGCCGACGGACAGACCGAATTGACCATCCTGCTTCCCCGGCGCGGGTTCGCGGCCGGCTGGCACCGGTTGCTCCACGATGGGACGGCCGACGAGATCGCCGCCGCCGTCGGCCAGTTGGCCCACGTGAACGCCACCGTCGTCCCCTATCAGCTGACCGGCGGATGGCTGTCCAAGCGACGCGAGTGGCGACGCACGCCGGTGGGGGCGGCCAAGGCCGGCGCCGACCACGGGGGCGGGCCGTCCGGCCGGGCCACGGCCAGAGCGGCAGAACGCGCCTCGGAGCGGGAGTCGGCCCGGGCCTCGTTCGATCGGGCCGCCTTCGGCGAGCGCGGCGCGGGCACCATCCCGATCAGCGACGCCCAGTGGCGGCACCGGGTCAGGGTGGTGGGCCGGGTGAAGTCCGTGCGGGTGCAGCCCCGGGCGGGCACGTCCAATCTCGAGTGCGTGCTGGCCGACGAGACCGGCCGGATCCTGCTGGTGTTCCAGGGCCGGCGGCGGATCCCGGGGATCCAACCCGGGGCCCGGCTGGTGGTGGAGGGAATGGTCGGTGACTGGGCCCGTCGCCAGGCCATCCTCAACCCCGACTACGAGCTCATCGCCGGTCCCGAGGCCGACGTCGAGCCCACCTGACCGGCCGGCCCGGTCACCGTCGGCGTCGGTCGTTCCCGCCCGGCCCGGACCCTCCGGCCGGTCGTCCGGAAGGGCTGGCCAGCGGCCTTCCTTGCCCCGCGCCCCCTTTTGTCGGTATCTTCTGGCCCCGTTGCCGGTAATGGCGTGCCGTTACGGCGCGCCCCGGCACCCGGTCGATCGGCCGTGGCTTCGCAGGGGGGACGACGTCTCTCGATGCCTGCGGTGGGCCGCGGTCGGGAGGTCCGGCAGGGAATTTCGACCATGTCCAGCAACCGACGACGACCGTACCGACGTTGACCAGGCAGTACACCGAAGGGAGCCACACCGATGACCCACCTCCTGGCTGAAGGGGGTTACCAGATCTTCACGCTCCACAGCACGGAGAAGGTCTGGCTGTACTTCGCGCTCCTCTGTGCCGTGGCCTCCATCGTGGTGGCGCTCCTGCTGGTGCGGGGCGTCCTCGCCGCCGACCAGGGCACCGCTTCGATGAAGGACATCGCCAAGGCCATTCAGGAGGGCGCCGAGGCCTTCCTGGCCCGCCAGTTCAAGACCATCGGGATCATCATCATCCCGCTGGCCGTGCTCATCTTCTTCACCGCCACCAAGGTGACCCATCCGGTATGGCTGTGCGCAGGCCACGTGACGTTCAACACGCTGCACATCGGGTGTGTGAAGGGAACGGTGACCGACCTCAGCTTCGCCCAGGCCGGCATCTACCGGGTGATCTGCTTCCTGGCCGGGGCCCTGTGCTCGGGCCTGACCGGCTTCATCGGGATGAGCCTGGCCGTCCGGGGCAACGTCCGGACCGCAGCGGCGGCCCGCGAAGGGAAGATGGCCCCGGCCCTCAAGGTGGCCTACCGCACCGGTGCCATCACCGGCCTGCTGTGCGTGGGACTCGGCCTGCTCGGGACCACGGTCATCGTGCTCATCTTCCAGAACACCGCCACCTCGGTGCTGATCGGCTTCGCCTTCGGTGCCTCGCTGCTGGCCCTGTTCATGCGGGTGGGCGGCGGCATCTTCACCAAGGCGGCCGACGTGGGCGCCGACCTGGTGGGCAAGGTGGAGGCGGGTATCCCCGAGGACGACCCCCGCAACGCCGCCACCATCGCCGACAACGTGGGCGACAACGTGGGCGACTGTGCCGGCATGGCCGCCGACCTGTTCGAGTCCTACGTGATCACCATCATCGCCGCCGTCATCCTCGGCGTCACTGCCTTCAGCTCCATCCACCGGGCCGGCGACGCGGCCAAGACGGTGATCTTCCCCATGGCCATCCCGGCCATCGGCATCCTGGCCACCATCGTCGGCGTCTTCGTGGTCCGGGCCAGCGCCAGGGACAAGAACGCCATGGCCCCCATCAACCGGGGGGTGTGGACGGCGGCCATCCTGACCATCGCCGGGTCCGCCGTGGTGGCCGGGGCCTACCTCCACTACTGGAAGGCGTTCTACGCCGTGCTCACCGGCGTCGTCCTCATGCTGGTGGCCAGCCAGATCACCGAGCACTTCACGTCCACCGAGCGGGGCCCGGTCAAAGAGGTGGCCGAGACGGCCCGCACCGGACCGGCCACCCTCACCCTGTCCGGCCTGGCCCTCGGCCTCGAGTCGTCGGTGTGGGCCATCATCGCCATCGTGCTGGCCATCGCCGTGTCCATCGGCCTGGGCGGCGGAAACATCGAGCTCACCCTGTACCTGGTGGCCCTGACCGGCATCGGCCTCCTGTCCACGGCGGGCATGATCGTCTCCGAGGACAGCTTCGGACCGGTATCGGACAACGCGGCCGGAGTGGCTGAGATGTCGGGGGAGTTCACCGGCGAGGCCGAGCGGGTCATGGTCAGCCTCGACGCCGTGGGCAACACCACCAAGGCCGTGACCAAGGGCGTGGCCATCGGCTCGGCCGTGATCGCCTCGGTGGCCCTGTTCGCCTCGTTCATCGAGACCATCGGCGAGCAGCTCAAGCTGCCCCAGTTGGGCAACGCCCTGTTCAACCTGCCGCAGACCTCGATCAACGTCTCGCACCCGACGACGTTCATCGGCATCCTGATCGGTGGCTCGATCGCCTTCATCTTCTCGGCCCTGGCCATCCGGGCCGTGGGCCGCTCGGCCGGCACCGTCGTCCAGGAGGTGCGGCGCCAGTTCCGCGAGCACCCCGGCATCATGGACTACACGGAGAAGCCCGAGTACGGGAAGGTCATCGCCATCTGCACCACGGCCTCGCAGCGCGAGCTGGCCACGCCGGCCCTGCTGGCCATCCTCAGCCCGGTCATCGTGGGCTTCGGCATCAACTACTTCGCCCTCGGGGCCTTCCTGGTCGGGGCCATCCTGACCGGCCAGCTGATGGCCAACTTCCTGTCCAACTCCGGTGGGGCGTGGGACAACGCCAAGAAGTACATCGAGGACGGCCACGAGGGGGGCAAAGGGTCCGAGGCCCACAAGGCCGCCGTCATCGGTGACACCATCGGCGACCCCTTCAAGGACACCGCCGGCCCGGCCCTCAACCCGCTGATCAAGGTGATGAACCTGGTCTCGCTGCTCATCCTCCCGGCCATCATCACCCTGCGCCACCACACCGGGGCCCGCCTGGCCATCGCCGGGGTCTCCCTGGTGGTCCTGCTCGTCGCCATCGCCTTCTCCAAGCGAAAGACGGACTCGATGGACAGCGAGCTCCCGGCCGCCGAGGTGGAAGCCCTGGACGAGGCCGCTACGGTGGCAATGGAATCTTCACACGACTGAACGCCTGGTCACCGCGCCCCGGAGGCCGCTGGTGACCAGGGATCGGGGTTGACAACGCCTCGCCCCACCGTTCACCCTGTGCCCCACAGCCATGGCAACCACCGACCTCACAGAACCGCCCACGGACGCCGACGCCGCCACCGGTGGCTCGGCCGGCCGACGCCCCCGTGGCGGAGCAAAACCCCTGGTCATCGTGGAGTCCCCGGCCAAGGCCAAGACCATCGCCGGCCTGCTGGGGTCGGGCTACGTGGTCGAGTCGTCGATCGGGCACATCCGGGACCTCCCCCGCCGGGCCGACGAGGTGCCCGCCGCCTACAAGGGCGAGTCGTGGTCGAGGCTGGGTGTGGACGTCGACAACGGCTTCAAGCCGCTCTACGTGGTTTCGTCGGAGAAGAAGTCCCAGGTGGCCAAGTTGAAGCAGCTGGTCAAGCAGGCCAGCGAGGTCTATCTGGCCTCGGACGAGGACCGCGAGGGCGAGTCGATCGCCTGGCACCTGCTCGAGGTGCTGGCCCCCCGGGTCCCGGTCAAGCGGATGGTGTTCCACGAGATCACCCGGCCCGCCATCGAGCGGGCCGTCCTCGAGTGGCGTGACCTCGACCGTCGGCTGGTCGACGCCCAGGAGGCCCGACGGATCCTCGACCGCCTGTACGGCTACGAGGTGTCCCCGGTCCTGTGGAAGAAGATCATGCCCCGGCTGTCCGCCGGGCGGGTCCAAAGTGTGGCCACACGCATGGTGGTCGAGCGGGAGCGGGCCCGGATGGCCTTCCGGTCGGCCGGCTGGTGGGGCATCGACGCCACCTTCACCGTGGCGGTCGACGGCTCGGCCACCGCGTCGAGCGGGGACTCGCCGCGGTCGTTCTCGGCCGCGCTGGCCGCCGTCGACGGCGTGGCCCTGGCCTCCGGGCGGGACTTCGACGAGACCGGCTCGCTGAGCTCCGCCGGTTCGGTGGTGGTGCTGGGGGAGGAGGAGGCGAGGAACCTGGCCGGCGGACTGGAGGGCGTGCCCTTCTCGGTCACCTCCATGACCCACAAGCCGTTCCGGCGGTCGCCGTCGGCCCCGTTCATGACCTCCACCCTGCAACAGGAGGCCGGTCGCAAGCTCCGCTTCAGCTCCAAGCGGGCCATGCAGATCGCCCAGCGCCTGTACGAGGACGGCTGGATCACCTACATGCGGACCGACTCGACCACCCTGTCGAGCCAGGCCCTCGACGCGGCCCGGGCCCAGGCCCGGGCCCTCTACGGACCTGACTACGTGCCGGCCCAGCCGCGGCGGTACGAGCGCAAGGTCAAGAACGCCCAGGAGGCCCACGAGGCCATCCGCCCCGCGGGCGAGTCGTTCCGGACCCCCGACGAGGCGTCCCGCTCGTTGTCGGGGGACGAGTTCCGGCTCTACGACCTGATCTGGAAGCGGACGGTGGCCTCGCAGATGGCCGACGCCACCGGCACCAGTGCCCAGGTCCGGTTGACCGGTACGGCGGTGGGGCCGGAGGGCGTGGGGGGGAGACAGGCCGAGTTCACCGCGTCGGGCAAGGTCATCCAGTTCCCGGGATACCTGCGGGCCTATGTCGAAGGAGAAGACGACCCCGAGGCCGAACTGGCCGATCGTGAGGTCCATCTTCCTCCCATGGCCGAGGGCGACGCCGCTTCCATCGACGACCTCGAGCCGGGATCGCACGCCACCCAGCCGCCGGCCCGCTATACGGAGGCGTCGCTGGTCAAGGCCATGGAGGAGCTCGGGGTGGGTCGACCGTCCACCTACGCCAGCGTCATCGCCACCATTCTCGACCGGGGCTACGTCTGGAAGAAGGGCACCGCCCTGGTGCCGTCGTTCACGGCCTTCGCCGTGGTCGGATTGCTGGAGCGGTACTTCGCCGACCTGGTGGACTACGGGTTCACCGCCTCGATGGAGGACGACCTCGATGCCATCGCCTCCGGCAACGAGGAGTCCCTGCCCTGGCTGACCCGCTTCTACTTCGGTGGCGGGGAGCCGACCGGACCGGCGACGACCGACGGCGCCCCTGACTCGTCCGGCAACGGCAGCGGTGGTGGCGGGGGCGCCCCGGTGGCCGGCCACGTGCGGGCCCTGGGGCTCAAGCGCGAGGTCAGCACCTACCTGGGTGAGATCGACGCCCGGGAGATCAACTCCATCCCCATCGGGGTGGGCTCGGACGGCCGGGACATCGTGGCCCGGGTCGGCCGCTACGGCCCGTATCTCCAACGGGGCGAGGACCGGGTCTCCATCCCCGAGGACCTGGCTCCCGACGAGCTGACGGTGGAGCGGGCCGAGTCCCTGCTCGAGGCCCCGTCATCCGACCGTGTGCTCGGACAGGACCCCGAGACGGAACTGCCCGTCCTGGTCAAGGCGGGCCGGTTCGGACCCTATGTCCAGCTCGGCGAGCTGGTCGACGGGGGGCCGAAGCCCCGTACGTCCTCCCTGTTCGCGTCCATGTCACCGGCCACGCTGACCTTCGAGCAGGCCATGGACCTCCTTCGCATCCCCCGTGTGGTGGGCACCGATCCCGACGGAGGCGAGGAGATCGTCGCCCACAACGGGAAGTTCGGCCCGTACCTCAAGAAGGGGACCGATACCCGCAGCCTGCTCACCGAGGATCAGATCCTGACCGTCACCGTGGCAGAAGCCCAGGCGCTGTTCGCCCAACCGAAGACGCGCGGGCGGGCGGTCAAGGGACCGCTGCGGGAGATGGGCGCCGATCCCGACACCGGTCTGACCATGGTGGTGAAGGACGGCCGCTTCGGTCCGTACGTGACGGATGGCACGACCAACGCCTCCCTGCGCAAGGGCGACGACGTCGAGAACCTGACCGTCGAGCGGGCCTCGGAGCTGTTGGCCGAGCGCCGGGCCGCCGGTCCGGCGGTGAAGAAGGCCAGAAAGGCGGCCAAGAAGGCCCCGGCCAAGAAGACCCCGGCCAAGAAGGCCCCGGCCAAGAAGACCACGGCCAAGAAGACCGCGGTCAAGAAGACCACGGCCAAGAAGGCCGCGGCCAAGAAGGCCGCAGCGCCGCGGGCTCCGGCCCCGAGCACAGGCGCGTCCGAGTCGGGACGTGACGACGACCCTCCGTTCTAGGTGGCGATGCGCGGCGCCGGTGGCCTCATCGCGTTCGAAGGCATCGATGGCTGCGGCAAGTCCACGCAGGCCGGATTTCTGGCCCGGCGGCTCGATGCGCTGCTCACGTTCGAGCCCGGTGCCACCCGCCTCGGCGCATCGCTCCGCACGCTCCTGCTCGACCGTGACCAACCCACGCCCGGTGAGCGCACGGAGGCACTGTTGCTGGCGGCCGACCGGGCCCAGCATGTGGCCGAGGTGATCCGTCCCGCCCTCGATCAGGGTGGCTGGGTGGTCAGCGACCGGTTCTCGGCCTCCACGCTGGCCTACCAGGGGTACGGACGGGGTCTCGACCGTGTGGAGCTGGACCGACTCATCGAGTGGGCGACCGGTGGCCTGACCCCCGATCTGACGGTGCTGTTGGACGTGTCCCTCGAGGTCGGGCGGGCCCGGCGCCGCGGATCGGTCGAGGACCGGATCGAGGTCCTGGGCGACGAGTTCCGCCAACGGGTGGCCGACGGGTACCGGTTGCTGGCCGAGACGGACGCCACCCCCTGGTTGGTGGTCGACGGTTCGGGGCCGGTGGCGGAGGTGGCCGCGGCGGTGTGGTCAGGGGTGCAGGAACACTTGGCGGAGGCCGGGGATCGTGACCGCTAGCGACGGAAAAGAACTCGAACCACCGGTCGCCGGCCTGTTCGAGGAGGTGGTGGGTCAACCCCGCGCCGTGGCCCAGTTGACGGCGGCCGCCCGTCGGCCGGTCCACGCGTACCTCCTCCATGGTCCGTCCGGGTCGGGGAAGCGGGCTGCGGCCCGGGGGCTGGCCGCGGCGCTTCTGTGCCCTCAGGGGGGTTGTGGCGACTGCAATGTCTGCCGTCGGGCACTGGCCGGCACCCACCCCGACCTGGTGGTGGTGGAACGGACCGGCGCGTCGGTCAGCGTCGCCGACGCCCAGTCGATCGTCACCCGGGCCCACCGCCGCCCGCTCGAGTCGTCTCGCCAGGTGTTGATGGTGGCCGACATCCACCTGGCCCGCGACTCGGTGCCGGCCCTGTTGAAGACGGTGGAGGAGCCGCCGCCCTCCACCATCTTCGTGCTCCTGGCCGACGATCTGCCTCCGAGTCTCGACACCATCGCCAGCCGGTGCGTGCAGGTGGCGTTCGACGCCGTGCCGGTCGGAGCGGTGGTGGCCTGGCTGGTGGAGCGCGGGGTCGAGCCGGAACATGCCGACGTCGTGGCGCGGGCATCAGGAGGCAGTCTCGACCGGGCCCGCCTGCTCGTCAGCGATCCGGGATTCGTGGCCCGTCAGGGCCAGTGGCGATCGGTTCCCGCCCAGTTGGACGGATCCGGCGCAGCGGCCGCGGCCACCTCCACCGCGCTGCTGGCGGCGGCCGAGGAGGCGCTGGCACCCCTCCGCGAGCAGCACGCATCCGAACTGACGGCGCTGGCAGACCAGGCCGACGCCCTGGGGTCCAAGGGAATCCCCGGTCGTCGACAGGTCGAGGAGGCCCACCGGCGGGCGGAACGGCGGTGGCGCACCGACGACCTCCGATTCGGCCTGGCCACCCTGGCCGAGGTGTACCGCGACCGACTGGTGGCCACGACGGGCGGTGAGGGGGCGATCACCTCTCCGGGTGGGGCGGCCGAGGCGCGGCGGGCGGTGCGCCAGGTGGAGGCGGTTCGTGAGGCCTCGGTGGCGCTGGGCCGGAACGCCAGCGAAAGTCTGCTGATGGACGCACTGATGGTCGAGCTTTCGGGCATGATCGACTGAATCGATGGGATAGCGTGTCTCACTTCGCCTGGGTAGCTCAGTCGGTAGAGCAACGCACTCGTAATGCGTAGGTCAGGAGTTCGATTCTCCTCCCAGGCTCCACTTCACTGATGGCGGTGCCGCCGAGGGTCCCACCAGTTCGACGTTGGCGTAGTCGTGAGGAACGATGAGTCCGGCCCATCGGGCGGCCGCCGGGAGGACGACGTCGGGGATGGCCGGCCGGTGGCGACGCCGGCTGGATTGACTGGCGAAGGTCACCCCGTCACCCCGTTGCGGAGCACCTTGACCGCGCCGGTGGCCAGCGCCACGATGCCGGTGAGCACCGGGATCAAGAACAGGGCAGCTTGGAGTGATGTCGTGGAGGCGATGCCACCGATCAGCACAGGACCAACCACATAGCCGGCCCACCCACAGCCGGCCACCGTCGCCACGGCTCTACCGGTGTCAACATTCTCGACGGCTCCGGTGGCACTGAGGACGACAGGAATGACGCACCCAAGTCCGGCACCGAGTAACGCGAATCCGATCAATGCGCCCACTGGACTGTCGATGAGCAGTCCGACGGCGAAGCCGAGCGAGGCGATGGCGGCGAGCAGTGGTACCAGCCGGTGCGCCGTGAATCTGGTGACGAGCCGGTTTCCGGAGAGCCGGACCGTCGCCATGGTCAGTGCGTATGCAGTAAAGCCCAACCCTGCGACCAGGGGCACGGTGTGGAGCGAGTTGCGGAAGTAGACGGCGGCCCAGTCGGCCGCCGCGCCCTCGCACAGCATGTCTGCGAAGGCGATGCCTCCGAGCACGATGACCGCACCCTGAAGCACGCCGGCGCGGCCGCTCGGATCTCCTGGCGGGACGCCGCAGCCTCCCGGACGCCGATCGGGGATCATCCGGGTTGTGAGCCACCCGACCGCCAGGAGGCATGGAGCGGCCAGGACGAGCAGTTGTTCGCTCACGGAGACGCCGATCCCCACGGCCACGGCGCCCACGAGGGCACCGACCAAGGCGCCGGTGCTCCACGACCCGTGGAATCCCGGCATCAGGACGCGACCCGATACCCGCTCGACCGCGATGGCCTGGGTATTCATCGACACGTCGAGCGTCCCCTGGAAGAAGCCCCAGAGCAGGAACGTGACGAAGAACGTCGCCAACGATCCGGCGAGCCCGATGAACGGTCCCGCGATGCAGTAGCCGACCAAGGCCACGCGCACTATGCATCGGCTGCCCACTAGCGGCAGTAGACGTGCGGCCACCACCATGGCCAGCACCGAACCGATGGGAGCCCCCAATAGGGCGAGTCCAAGCCGTCCGTCGCTCAGACCAAGCTGCTGTTTCAACTGGGGGATATGGGCCGTCCAGGAGGCGAACAGGAGACCGTGGACGAAGAAGACGGCGATGACGGCCAGCCGTGGCCAGCCGTCCGTTCGGGCGGGCGCCAGTGTCGGTGTTGACGGGGTTCGTCGGTTGGTGTCCGGAACCAGCGTCACACGCAGCGCACGTCAACTCCCGCCGTCCGGAGGTCGTCCAGCACCTGAGGGTCGGCGCCGACATCGGTGAGGACGATGTCGATGTCCTCGAGATCGCAGACGTGGCCGAACGCCACCCGACCGAGCTTCGACGAGTCGGCCACTGCGATGACTCGCTGCGAGGCCTTTGCGGCGGCGCGCTTCACTGCAGTCTCGGCGAGCAGGTGGGTAGTGATACCCGCCTTGGGGTCTATGCCGGAGGGTCCCATGATGCACGTGTCGAATCGGAGCTGGGCAAAGGCGGCCTCGGTGAGGCTGCCGGTCAACGACAGCTCGCCCGGACGGACCTCGCCCCCCGGGAGGAGGAGGTTGATTCCGGGGTACTCATGCAGTTCGAAGACGGGCCTCAATGCGAGGGGCATGACGGTCATCCGACGGTTGCTGAGGGCACGGGCCACCTCCATGGCAGTGGTACCTCCGTCGAGGATGACGGTCTCCCCATCGGATAGCAGTCCAGCGGCGGAAGCTCCGATCTTCGCCTTGGCCTCACTGGCCTCGAGCGCCCGGATTCCGTAGGGCGTCTCCTCGGCGCTGAGGAAGACGCTCGCCGCCCCGCCGTGCACCCGCCGGAGACCTCCGTCGCGCTCCAGCGCCTCGAGATCGCGGCGAACGGTCATCTCGGAGCAGTCAAGTGCCGCGGCCAGCTCCCCGACCAACACCGGACTGTGCTGGCGGAGGGCCTGCATGATCATTTGGTGGCGAGATTGCACATCCATAATGTGTAATCTACCATTATTTATGTGAGTTCAAACACGACAGATCGAAGTCGTCCGGTCGATGCCGTCGTATTCGACATCGGTGGGGTGCTGCTCGACTGGAACCCTCGGCACCTCTACCGCAGGCTGTTCACGGACGAGGCGGAGATGGAGGGATTCCTCGGTGAGGTGTGTTCGCCGGCATGGCACGCACCCCATGACCGGGGTGTCCCCACCGCAGCGTCTTGTGCCGAGTTGGCCTCCCGATATCCCGAGTTCGCCGAGCAGATCGAAGCGTGGTCGAGCCGCAGCGAAGAGATGATCGGGGGTGTCTTCACCGGGACCGTGGAGGTGTTGCGGGCGGTCAGAGAGACCAGGGTGTTTTGTTACGCCGTGACCAACATGGAGGCGGAGACCTATCCGCTCCGTCTTGAGCGCTTCCCGTTCCTCGGCTGGTTCGATGGCACCATCGTCTCCGGTCGGGAAGGGGTGGCGAAGCCGGATCCGGTTATATTCAGGCGGCTGCTCGACCGCTTCGGTCTGGACCCCGTGGCCACGCTGATGATCGATGACAGGCAGGAGAACCTCGATGCTGCCGCCGGACTGGGGATTCGGACCCACCTGTTCCGTTCGTCTGGCCGACTACGGACGGATCTTGAGGCGACCGGGGTTCTGTGCCGGTCCGTGGCAATGGACACTGGGATGGCGACCGAGAGATTGGCATGACCCGCAGAACCTCATGCGGGATAGTGACGGGGTTGCACCGACGTCACCGGGACCCATGTGACGTCAGCTGACACGGGGGGCCAGTCGCCGTTCGGTCCCGAACTGCGGATTCACAGCCCAGGGCGGCGTTTCGGGAATCCAGACGAGGCATTGGTCTACCGATTCCTCGGGAACCTGAGGATTGCCACCATCCGTGCCTTCTCTCGCGTCCGGTTCGGAGTGCATGGAACCAGAGGGCGGTAGCCGGCCGGGCCCAGTGCGCACCGGGCCCGGCTTCGGCGTCCTCATCCCATAGTCATCCCATGAAACTGCGCTCCATGAGCAGGGACAATGCGGTGGCCAATTCGATCAGACCTGCTCAGAAGGGCCGAGGCATCTCCAGACCCTGCCAGACAGGGACCGGGGCCCCCTCGTAATGCGTAGGCAGGAGTTCGATTCTCCTCCCAGGCTCCGGGGTCAGGCTCCGGGGTCACAGACTCCAGGGTTTGTTGGCTCTGACGATCTCAGGTCACCCCCCTTCCGTACCGTCAGTTCAATCCGTCAAGCAGGTAGCGGGACTTGACACGCTGACCAGACCCACCGCCCGGGTCCCCTGTGTCGCGTCTTCGTCAACAGGGCCAGGTCGAGCTACGGACTGAGTGTGGTAGCGAGCATGTTGGCGAAGAGATTGGTTGCCGGTTGATGATCCCCTCGAAAGTCGGGCGGTCGACCCATCGAGGCCGCACCTGCGAGTCCATAGGCAGCGTCGTTCGGTCGAGGTTTGACGGTCACGAACACCGGGAGTCCATAGCGAAGCGCAATGAACGCGGCCCAGAGCCGAGCAGTCCGGCCATTCCCGTTGGCAAACGGGTGGATGCGCACCCACTCGCCGTGGACGACAGCGCAAAGGGCTACGACGGCTTGGAGTTGTACTGGGTCGCTTGGTGCAGAGCCAACCGGAACGATCGCATCGAGTCGGGCCAGGGCCGCCTCAATGCCTCGGAGCAGCGTTTCTACCTCGGTGAAGACATCCTGCGACCAAACGCCCACCTTGCTGGGATAGCCGTCCGGCTGGGTGGGGCCGACCCCAACGTCATAGCCGACGAGCTCTGGTACGGATCGATCACCTCTCAGGTGTCCGAGATAGTCATCACAAGGCACCGAGCAGCCGGCGTAGAGAGTGCTCTGCCAATCGAGAACATCGTTGAGCGTAGGAATGGCTCTGAGGGGAACAAGGTTCTTGAGCGCATAGGTCAAGGCCTTGACGTTGGCAAGGATCGTGGCTCCGTCGGCCGGATCGTCATTGTTCCAGGGAGGCCCCGGCACTGGTCAGCTTCGAGCTGCGTTGAAGGCTTCGAGTACCCCGAGAGGATCTTCCATCGGCGTGTCGGCCCGATCGGACACTGAATGAAGCGCTGTCGCCTGCAATGGATCGGCGTGGCTCTCTCCAGCGGCAAATTGGTCGATGCTTCGATCGATCAGTTCGGCCCTCTGCAACTCAGTCAGGCGTGAAATCCGATCTGCGGCCTCGGCTAGATCGTTCGCCAAGCGCGCTCCCCGGAAGATGAGCTCGTGGGCGACCGCCTCCTCGATGAGATCCGTCTGACTGACGTGCTCAGTCTCGGCCACTTCGCGAACAAGCTCGCGGAGCTTCTCGTCCTTGAATCGAAGGGGAAAAGCCCCTCTGGCAGCTGGGTTGGTCATAGTTTCCACCGTGTCACCTTCTGAACATGATGTCAACATCTTATTTTGATATCAACTGACAGGAATAGTTGCGGATTCCACCAAGTGTGGCCAGGCATGGGCCACCCTCAGTAATGAGAGGATCGGCCTGCGTCGATGAGCTCGTTGACATGGAGTTTCTGGCACTTCGACCGCTTCGTCGAGCCGTGGGTTTACTGAATGCTGTTGGCGGAGGCACCCCATCCAGTCTGGAAGATGGGCCAGCCGACCTCCGTGCGCCATTCAGACTCGTCGGTAGTCTCGTGCCGCCCGACGAAGTAGTACTCACGGATCGGACCCTCGACGGCGAGGGCGTGCTCAGTGACGTAGGTGGCGAGTGCTCCGTACGCCCGATCTATGTCGGTGTGGGACCCGGCATGCACGGTGGTGGCCAGCTCGACCGCTGGGACGACGACAGAGGTCACCCGGCCCATTGGTCGTGCCGTGTCTTCGAATGGGGACGAAGATCGTCGCCAGACCGCGCTCGTGGGAGAACAAATCGTTGGAGAAGATGCCGCCTCCCGGCCCAGCCATCGGAAGGGATTGGGCCGCCAAGGTGGCATAAATCTCCCCGAGTGCGCCTTGGAACCATGCGAGCGCATCTTCGACGTCGATGACCTCGGATACGGCAACGGCCGGGACCGGGTCGACGCTACGATGCTCGACGCTGAATAGAGGCGGTACCCGAGGGCTGCTGGAGGAGGTTCCGCAGCGAAGCCGTCGCTGCTTGGGTCTTGACAAGGTTGCTTTCGAGACGACTGAGATGGGCGGCGATGAGCTCGTTGCGAGTGTCAATATCGGGCGCGGCGATGACCGCTTGGATCTCGTCCAGCGGCATCTCCAGGGCACGAAAACGCCGGATGATCTGGGCGGTGGGGATCTGCTCGGTGGCGTAACGCCGGTGGCCGGTGGCCGGGTCTATATCAGCTGGCTCCAGGAGTCCGATGTGGTGGTAGTGACGGAGCGTCTTCACACTGAGGTGGGTGGCACGGGAGAAATCTCCGATGGCCAGGGAAGGGCGCATGCCTCCAGTATGAGACCTCCCCTTAGGGGAGATGCAACCTTCAAGAAGGCTATTGATCCTCCCGTTAGGGCAGCCGGGAACCTGGAGGCAGCGGCCGAGTGGCCGAGCGAGACGGAGGGAACCGAGAACATGACTACCGACCTGACCGGCGTCGTGGCAGACCACATCGCCGCGGTAAATGCCTTCGACACCGATGCCATCGTGGCAACCTTTGCCGATGACGCCTATGTCAACGACAATCGCCGCGAGATCAACGGCGTCGACGCCATCCGCCGGTTCATGGCGAAGGAGTTCGTCGGTGACCACGTGACCATGGAGGTCCTCGAGGTCGTCGACCACTACGGCGACACCATCGTGCGCGCCAGGTACGACGGCACCTACGAGAAGACGAACCTGCCTGAGGTGCTGATCATGTCGAGCTACTTCAGCATCCGGGACACCAAGATCGTCAGCCTCGTCGTCATCTTCAACCAGCCTTCCGAGTACTGACAACACCATCTTGCGGCGGTGCCGGACAGGTGCTCCGACACTGGGGAACTACCCGGCGATCCCGATCTCGCTGAGGCCATCCGGCCAGGGCCAACATGAGAGGAGCAAGATACCCATGACCTACCACCTCGACCCGGAACTGGAGCCGATCATGACGGCGCTGGCTGACCAATCAGCCGAAGCGCCCGCCCCTGGACGAGGCGACCTGGCAGGCGGCCCGCGCCACGGCCACCGCCGGCCTTGCCTACATGGCCACCCTGGTCCCGCCTTCCGCTGGCGGGGGTACGACGTCGTACTTCACCGAGGCACCTGACGGCACCGAGCTCGAATTGAGGTGGTGTGCGAAAGAGGGATCGTCGCCGGGCTCGGCAGTCGTCTATGCCCATGGAGGCGGGGTGGTGGCGGGCAGCCTCGACCTCTACGACGAGGTGGTTTCCGGATATGTCTCCCAAACCGGCGTGCCGTTTCTCTCCGTGCAGTATCGACTCGCCCCGAAGGTCGGCGGAACCAAGTTGGCCGAAGACGTTTACGCCGGACTGGTGTGGCTGGTCTGCCGGTACCAACTCGCGAACACTCGGTGTACGAACAGGTGGACGCGCGCTCCAAGCTCCACGATCCCCGCCCGCCGCCGGTCAAGATCTCCCTTCAGACTGTGTCGGTGACACGAATGCCATCGCTTCGCGAGCAACTGATTCCCACTCCAGGTCAGATTCCGGATCCACGGTGAACCACTCCTTCATGGGAGTCCCCTTGTTGGCGTCGAATCTGACCCCATCCCCTGACCTCACGAGCGAATCGACCCGCCCCTGAGGCAGCTTGACGACGAGTTGACCGCGAACCAACATCGCAAATACCTTTCCTCGGACGCGTAGGGCGTTCGAACCGAAGCCACGTCCATCGCCCGGTCGGACGACGTTGGGAGCTCGGGCCAATCCGGCGACCAGCTCGTCGAAGCGCACTTCCGGGCTCACCGACCCTCAGCATTCTGACCACGGCCAACGGGAACGACCCTTGCCAGCTCCTGCAGGAAATGACGCCAACCCGGAGCATGTTTGGATGCCTCGCCTCGAGGGAGATTGCTGTGGACGATCTCGATGCGTGTTCCACTGCCCTGAGGTCTCAGGAGCACCTCTACGCTGCTCATCTCGGGTGGCAGTACATCAGAACCGATGAACCCCCAGCTGAAGACGAGTCGATGCGGCGGGTCGAGCTCCACATATCGACCCCGCACCGATGTGCCGTTGACGTCGACTGCGAACTCGCCCCCGGGCACGGGGTTAAGCGAGGAGTATTGACCCATCCAGAGCACCATCGCCTCGGCAATGGTGAAGTACTCGTACACCTCGGCCGGTTCAGCATCTACGACCACGGACGCGCGGAGTGGTTCAGCGATCACGGCGTTTCTTGGATTCGATCGTGGACTTGAGCCGACCAAGGCTCTCGGGCCAAAACTCTGACAAGAAGTCTTCGACCGCTACGAGACCCTCTGGCCGTATCGCATAGAGGCGGCGGGGGCCATCGGGATGCACCGCCACCAAGCCCGCGTCTTTGAGCACGTGAAGGTGCTGAGAGACGGCCTGTTGGCTGATGTCGAACTGCGCTGCTATCTCATTCACCGAACGGGGCTCATCACGCACGAGCATGAGCATGGCTCGACGCCTCGGCTCGGCCAGTGCGACAAGAGCGGCTTCAGCGGTCACGGCTCCATCATACCAAGATCTGACTTGTACAAGTAGTAGCTTGTATAATGATCCTTGAAGACGGAGAGTAAAGGAGCGACTAATGCCAATGGCCGAAACGCTGAGAGTCGTCGATGCATACCATCGGGCCTGGACCACCAAGCAATTTGACCAGGCAGTTGCCCTGCTCGCACCTTCGCTTCAAGTCGAGGTACCGATCAACAACTACGCCACGCCCGAGGCCTTTGCAGAAGCACTGGTTCGATTCGGCAGTGAGGTCGTGTCCGTTGAACTCCTGTCCGAATTGGCCGGCAGCGACGAGGCCATGATCCTCTACGACTTGGGTGTAACCAGTCTAGGAACCATACGGATCGTCGAGCACTTCACGATTGACGACGGCAGGATCGTGCGTATCCGCCAGATCCACGACACTGCTCCGATGCGGGCCAACGGCTTTGACCGAGCAGCTGGAGTCAACGCCGAAACTCGAACGTCTGTCTCGCCAGAGGGCGACGGATATGAGGCCGAAATTGTCGTTCATGCCTCTTGCCGTCGGGTCTTCGAAGCTCTTGCCAGCCTGGAGGACCTCGTTGGCTGGTGGGCATCGACCGCCACAGGATCCGGCTCTCCCGGTTCAAGGTTCCAACTTGGGTTCGCTGGCCTGGACGAGACGATCACGTGGCAAGTCGATACCGCCGTTGCGCCAACCTCGGTGGCGTGGACCTGTGTCAGCCACACTGGCCTACCGGACTGGGACGGCACCAAGCTCGTCTTCGAGCTCAGCGAGCACGAATCCGCGCTGACGGTTCTCAAGTTCCGGCACATCGGGCTCGTTCCACAGCTCGACTGCTATGAACAATGTCGCGCAGGCTGGGAACACTTCTTGCCGAGCCTGAAGGCCTATTCCGAAGAGGGGCTGGGAACCCCATTCGCCGGGCGACATCGGAGATACTGATCGCGATCTCGGGCCGACCCCGGCGCGATCGCTTCCAGCACGGGGCCCGTTCAACTGCCGGTGGGGCTTCTTTTGCGATCCGAAGTCGGCCAACAACTCGGGATCCACCACCTTTGGATTGGTCCCGAGTCATGGCATTGATCAGGGATAGCACATGTTCCATCAGCGGCCATGGGCCGGCGCCTCGGTGGTCAGGGCTGGACACGCGTAGAGGTATTGAGTACGATACTCAGTATGCTAACGAATGCTGCGCGCCGATGAGTGTGCGCCACGCCCTGCTGGCGCTACTGAGTGAAGGTCCTAAGTACGGCCTTCAGCTGCGACAGGAGTTCGAGGCCCGGACCGGTGAGGTGTGGCCGCTCAACGTCGGCCAGGTGTACACGACCCTCCAGCGCCTCGAACGGGAAGGTCTCGTCGAGTCCGAAGACTTGGTCGACGAAGGCCGTCAGAAGGGCTTCCATATCACCGAAGAGGGTGAGGTGGAGTTGACCAAATGGCTGCGGACTCCACCTGATTTCTCCTCACCACCCCGAGACGAACTGGTGATCAAGGTCCTGGTCGCGTTCGAGCTGCCAGGTGTCGACGTCCACGATCTGATTCAGGTGCATCGGCGCTACCTCGTCGAGCTCATGCAGCAATGGACGCGCCTGAAGGAGGATGAGTCCCGCTTCGACCTCCAGTTCGCATTGGTCGTTGACGCCGAGATCTTCCGCCTCGACTCGCTCGTCCGATGGCTGGATACGGCCGACGGTCGTCTGAAGCGAGCAGCATCCGGCGTCGATGAGCCGGCGCCGCAGTCGTTTCCCCTCCCGAAAGCCCGACGCAAGGTAGGAGCCCCCGAATGAGCTACCTCGAATTACGCGACATCTCCAAGGTCTACGGCGAAGGAGCGGCCGAGGTGCTCGCCTTACAGCGCGTCGACCTCTCCGTTGACGCCGGGTCTCTGGTGGCCGTCATGGGTGCCAGCGGCTCAGGAAAGAGCACGTTGTTGACCATCGCCGGCAGCCTCGAGGATCCCACCAGCGGTGAGGTCTATGTTGGCGGCCGCGCCTTGTCCTCGCTGCCGCGCAACGGCAAGGCACAGCTTCGCCGCCAGTCCATCGGGTACGTGTTCCAGGATTACAACCTGCTCGCCGGACTCAATGCGGTGGAGAATGTCTCCCTGCCACTCGAGCTCGACGGCATTGGGGCCCGCAAGGCCCAATCGGCAGCAATGGAATCACTTGATGACTTCGGGCTGAAGGATCGAGCTTCGCACTACCCGGACCAGCTGTCGGGTGGCGAACGCCAGCGGGTCGCCATTGCTCGCGCCGTCGTCGGAGGGCGGCAGTTGCTGTTGGCCGACGAGCCCTCCGGCGCGCTCGACTCCACCAACGCCGAGGGGGTCATGCGATTGATCCTGGCCGCCTGTCGTCGCGGCATGGCCGCTGTCGTGGTGACCCACGACGCTCAGCTCGCTTCGTGGGCCGACCGCGTGATCTTTCTTCGCGACGGCAGAATCGTCGACCAGACGCTCCCGGTCGACAGCCCGGAAGCGATACTCGCCAACCTGCCGAACCAATGAGCGTCGGCGTTCTGGAGCGGCCGACGACCGGATCTGCGCCCGAACCGACCACCGGTGGTGTCCCGGCCCGCCGAGCGATGATGCGATGGGCCTGGCGCCTCTTCAAGCGTGAGTGGCGCCAGCAGCTGCTCATCCTGCTTCTCGTCATCGCAGCTGTGGCCGCGGTAGTGGTCGGTTCGGCCGTCGCCGTCAACACGCCCCAGCCGGCCAACTTCGGGTTCGGCACCGCGCAGGATATGGCCACATTCGTGAACGCCACCAAGCAATCCGATCTGAAGTCGGCTGACGTCCGGATCGCCGGGCTCGAGCACCGGTTCGGCACCGTCCAGGTCATCGAGAACGAGACAGTCAACGTGCCCGGAAGTACCCAGACCTACCAGCTCCGCTCCCAGGACCCGCGCGGCCCCTATGGCGGGCCGATGCTCCAGCTGTTGTCCGGGCACTATCCGGCTGGGCTGGACCAGATCGCCATAACCCCTGGGCTGGCGCGCCAGCTCGACCTGCGAGTGGGTAGTACCTGGTCCCAGCGAGGAGAGACAGTCGTCGGCATCGTGCAGAACCCCCAGAGCCTGCTCGACGAGTTCGCGCTGGTTGCCCCCGGGCAGGTGGCCAACCCGACCCAGGTGACCGCCCTCTTCGACGCGCCGGGCGTGAGCCCGGGCAGTATCGGTGCCAACGTCGACACGCCGTCGCAGAATGGCACTCTCCAACCCGATCAATCCAAAGACCATCGTGCTGGCATTGGCGACTGTCGGTATGTTGCTGATCGCGCTGGTATCGGTCGGAGGCTTCACCGTCTTGGCGCAGCGCCGACTGCGATCGCTGGGAATACTCGAGTCAATGGGAGCCACCGACCGCAACGTCCGACTCGTGCTCCGGGCCAATGGCTTGATCGTCGGGGTAGTAGGCGCTCTGGTGGGCTTCGCTCTGGGCTTGGTGGCCTGGTTGGCCTACCGTCCGCACAACGAGCAGAGCGCACATCACCTCATCCCGACGTTGGCCCTGCCATGGACGGTGATCGTGATTGCGATGGTGCTCGCCATAGTCGCCACGTTCTTGGCCGCGGGTCACCCAGCCCGTGCCATTACTCGAGTCCCGGTCGTCAGCGCCCTGGCTGGCCGGCCCGCCCCGCCGCGGCAGATCCACCGTTCGTTCGTCCCGGGCGTGATCGCGCTCGTCCTCGGGTTCGTGTTCTTCTCGCTATCCGGTGCGGCGGGGAACGGTGGCGGTGTGATCTGGCTGATACCCGGTTTGGTCGCCCTGGTGGTCGGCATCATCCTGGTGGCGCCCTTCTTTCTCGTGCTGCTGGCACGGGTCGGAGGGAAAGCACCCATCGCTAGCCGCTTGGCCCTGCGCGACCTGTCTCGGTACCGGGTCCGATCTGGCTCAGCACTGTCAGCCATCAGCGTCGGCGTGTTGATCGCGGTGGTTATCTGCGCGGCGGCCACAGCCCGTTACAGCAATGTGTATGACTATGTCGGTCCGAACTTGGGGCCCAACCAACTCGTCGTCTGGAGCCCGAGTGGTCAAAATGGCAGCGGGCCTGGACCAAACGGACCAAACGGACCAAACGGACCCAGTGGGACGACGGCTCCACCGAGCGTCCAGTCCCAGTTGGCCACCGTCCACTCCATAGCTTCGTCCGTCGCTGGCACCGACGTGGTGGAACTCGACAACCCCGCGTCCTCGGTCGGCCTGCAGAACCCCTCCGCTTCTGGCCGGCAGTGGGACGGACAGATCTTCGTGGCGACCCCGGCGCTGTTGCGGACCTACGGCATCAATCCGTCGTCCATTCCTTCCGATGTCGACGTCCTCAGTTCACGCCCTGGTCTCTCGGGCTCGGGGGTACAGCTGACCTACGGGGGATCTAGCGGAAAGGGTGGCGGACAGCTGGTCGGGCCCGGTTCGGGTGGCGGTGGGGGTCCCGGTTCGGCCAACGCGAACGGCTGTTCACCCGGGGGATGCCTCGCCCACCCCGTCGTCCAGGAGGAGAACCGCCTGCCCACGGGCACGGACGCGCCGAACACCGTGATCACCTTGAGCGCGTTGACTCGACTGCACCTCGCCAGCCAGACCAGCCTTGACGGATGGATCATCCAAGCAAAGAACCCGCTGAACACCACCCAGATCACCAGCGCCCAGGCGCTGGCGGCGGCAAACAACCTGAGCGTCGAATCGAAGAACGACGCCCCGTCGTCGCACGAGGTCGTGAACTGGGCCACCGCCTTCGCCATCGCCCTCGCTCTAGGCATCCTGGCCATGAGCATCGGCCTGATCCGCAGCGAGACGGCGAGTGAGTTGCGCACGCTGACGGCCGCCGGTGCCAGCTCCCGCACGCGGCGCACCCTGACGGCCGTCACCGCGGGCGGCCTCGCCTTTTTGGGTGCGCTCCTTGGAACTGTTGCTGCCTACGTCGGACTGGTTGGGTGGTTCCGGTCGAACGCCCTTGAAGGGGGCCTGTCGGACATCATCGATCACATCCCCTGGAGCAACCTGCTCCTCATCGTGGTCGCCATGCCCGCCATCGCCATGATCGTGGGTTGGGTGTTGGCAGGACGGGATCCGGCGGCGATCTCCGCCCGCCCGATGGAGTAGGGGATTCCCCCTTTGCTAAGACCGCTTGCTGAGCTGGGCGAGTCCGGTTGCTGTCGGGTCCAGTCAGCGAAGCCCGAGCGAACACGGGGCTTGCGCCCATCCGTAGCTTCTCTGGCGTCCGATTCGGAACACCGGGACCAGGGGGCTGCAGCCACCCGGGCCGAGTGCGAACAAGGACCGGCCTCGGGCCATTTGGCTCCAGTCGGTGCCTGGCGTGGCTTTGTTGGCCTCAGGCGGAAGAGATGTGACTTTCGCCTCTCGTCACCCGGGCCGGAAAGGGCGGAGGATGGGGTCAGAGGGACTTGTGGGTGGACGAAAGGTAGCGAACGTGGCTGAGCCGAAAGATATGAGGCAGAAGATCGAGCGCTTGATCGAACGGGCACAGGACGAATTGCTGGATGCCAGCCGTGACTTCGGGAATGGCATCAGCAAGGGGACGGAGCGGGTCGTGCCACCGGTCTCGAACGACATCGAGCGACTGGTGGATGAGGTGTTCGACTTCGCCGAGCGGGTGATCAGGGGTCAACGGAAGATGGTCGGTGACGTGGTCAAGACCATCAACGAGCAGACAGACCGGGCGGCTGAGGCAGGCCGGACGGCCACGCAGCGGGTCGCCAAGAAGCGGGCCTCGAAGAAGAGAACCGTCAAGAAACAGACGGCGGCGAGGAAGGCAAACGGCACAAAGGCCGCAGCGAAGAAGCCGGTAGCCAAGAAGACGGTGGCCAAGAAGTCTGCGGTGGCCAAGAAGGCGCCCGCGAAACGCGTGTCGGCCGAGCGCTAGGACTCCGATGGTCGAGGAGCAGGTAGCGGGCGGTAACAGCCGGCCGGCGGAGGCGTTTCCACTCGAGCAGGTGACCATCCACGGCCAGCAGATCGCCTATCGGCGCGGCGGCAAAGGGCCCGCTCTCCTCTTCTTGCACGGTATAGCGGGCAGTTCGCAGACATGGGTCCCGGTCATGGAGCTTCTCCGGGGGGAGTACACGATGGTCGCCCCGGACTTCCTCGGCCACGGACATTCGGACAAGCCGATGGGCGACTATTCGCTCGGCAACTTCGCCAGCTCCATGCGCGACCTCCTGCAGGTGTTGGACATCGATCGGGTTACCGTGGTCGGCCAGTCGTTCGGGGGCGGTGTGGCCATGCAGTTCGCCTACCAGTTCCCCGACCGTTGCGAGCGCCTGGTGCTGGTGGATGCCGGTGGCCTGGGGCGCGAGGTGAGTTGGGTGCTCCGCATGGTGACCCTCCCCGGCGTCGAATACGTGTTGCCGGCCCTGTTCCCGTCCTTTGCACGCGGGTGGGGCGATGCCGTCGTCCGGTTCGGGCATCGTCTGGGCTTCCGGAACGCACCCGCGGTCGAGATCTGGCGCTCCTACCGCTCGCTGACTGATGCCGACAGCCGCCGCGCCTTCCTGCGAACCATGCGATCGGTGATAGAGCCGGGCGGTCAGTCGGTCAACGCCATGGACCGTCTCTACCTGGCCGAACAGACACCGACGCTCATCATGTGGGGAGGAAAGGACAGGATCATTCCCCTGTCCCATGCCTTCCAGGCCCTGGAAGCGATGCCCAACAGTCGGTTGGAGGTACTTCCCGGTGCCGGTCATTTTCCCCAGGCGGAGGAGCCGGCCAGGTTCGTCGAGGTGCTGAGAGACTTCTTGTGCACGACCGAGCCCCGGGAGTTCGCCCCAAAGGAGATGCGAGAGCGTCTCCGACGGGGTCCCACCGACCCCTAATCCGAGCCCCAGCCGATCGTAGAGTGATGTACATCTTCGGACACCGACCGTTCCGGTGACCGACTTCGCGCCTGTCGTGGGCATCGAGCCGACGTTGGTCGGGGTGACCAGCCGGGGGGGTCGCCCTGCCCGGCCCTGATCGGCGCCTGACGGCGATGCGTAGGGGGGACCGACCGCTCCTGATCCCTCTGCCGAATTGATCGCATGGACAAATGATGGGACTTTCGGCACTGCCTCTTCTCCGCAACTGGCGGCACAATCAGGTGGGGGAGTTGCCATGATCGATGAACGAGTGCGTGTCGTGGACACGATGAGTGGTTCCGATGCCTTGCTGTGGACCGTCGGTCGAGATCCGGTACTGCGGCCGACGGTCGTCACTGTGATGGCTCTGGACCGGGCTCCTTGTTGGCCAGAGGTCCGGGATCGGGTGGCAGCGCTGGTTGCTACGGTCCCGAGGCTCCGGTCCCGGGCGAAGTCCCGACCGTTGGGCTGTGGGAGGCCGCGATTCGTCCGGGACGAGTGTTTCGACCTGGACCTCCACATTCGCCGCATGCTGTTGTCGCCCGACGCAACCTTCAGGGATGTGCTCGAACTGGCTCAGGTGATGGCCACCACGGGCTTCGATGCGGAGCTTCCGCTCTGGGAGGCAGTCGTCGTCGAGGGAGTGGATGGCGACGGTGCCGCGCTCGTGATCAAGTTGCACCACGCCCTCGTGGACGGCGTCGGTGGCGTCGCCGTGCTGATGCATCTGTTGGACGGTGTTCGCTATCCGACATTCGAACCCTCCCCGACCACTGTGGCGACGGCGCGCCGAGCACCTCCGGGGCTGATCGGACGTCTGCCCGCTCCGCGGCGCGTCATCGAAACCGCTTTGCATGCCTCGCTGCACCCATTCGAGGAGGCGGAGCGGGTGGTGGCTACGGTGACATCGGCGGTGCGGCTCCTCGCCCCGGCCGACACGCCACTCTCTCCACTCATGACCGGGCGCAGCTTCAGGCGGGCTTTCGAGGTGCTCGATCTGACACCACAGATGCTGCGCCAGGCGGCAACAGCAATGAATGGAACGCTCAACGACGTCTTCGTCGCCGCGGTCATACGTGGGATCTCGCTCTATCACCAGCTCCACGGCATGCCGGTGGACGGCCTGAGGGCGTTGATGCCGGTCAGCGTGCGTGCCGCCGGCGACCCGGAGGGAGGGAATCACTTCGTACCGGCCCGCTTCATCGTTCCGACGCCGCTGGACACAGGGGACTGCGTACGCGAGGTGCAACGGATCACCGGTTCGTGGAAGCACGCGCCCGGACTGGCGCTCAGCGAGATGTTGGCTGCCGGCCTCGATAAAGTCCCGGATTCCGTGGTCACGGCGATGTGGGGCTCAATGCTCAAAGGTGTCGATTTCTGTGTCACCAATGTCCCCGGCCCGACCTTCGAGACCTACCTGGCCGGCGCTCGGGTTGACCGCATGTACGCATTCGCCCCCCCGTCGGGGGCGGCGGTGAATGTCTCGCTCGTCACATCGGCCGATCGGGCCAGCATAGGTATCGTCGTCGACAGCGCGGCCGTCCCCGATAGTCCCCGTATGGCCGCCTGCCTCGCCGACGGCTTCGACGAGGTATCTCGTCTCGGTTGCATGCATGAAGGGCGGGGGCCGTGAAACCCGTTTCGCGGGTCCTGGCTCCGCTCGATGCCGGGTTCTTGTATGCCGAGTCGGATCGAACCCCAATGCACATGGGGTCGATCGGGATGTTCGAGGGCGCTCCTCTGCGCGACGAGCATGGAACGCTCCGCACGGACGACGTCCGAACGGAGATCGAGAGTCGTCTGCATCTGGTACCCAAGTTGCGGCGGCGGGTGCGTTTCACGTCCCTCGGTATGGCCGCCCCGGTGTGGATGGACGCTCCGGCCTTCGACATCGCCCATCACGTCCGAGCCACCACTCTCCCCTCGCCCGGCACTGAAGCATCGTTGAAGGTCCTGTGTGCTGAGTTGATGGCCCGTCCGCTGCGGCGCGACCGGCCCCTGTGGGAGATCTGGCTCATCGACGGGCTCGAGGGCGGTCGGGTGGCAATGTTGGAGAAGCTCCACCATTCGATGGCAGATGGCCTCGCCGGTGTCGAACTGGTGACCGTGCTCTTCGATCTGGACCGGCATCCGGCGAGAGCCGAATCCTCCCCTCGTCCCTGGAACCCGACTCCTCCTCCACGCGAGAGATCCGTCATCGCCCATGACCTCGGCCGCCGCGCCGCGGTCCCGTTGCATCTTGCTGCCAACGGGATCGAGCTCTTGCGCCACCCGGTGATTGTGGGTCGTGATGCTGCCCATTACGCCGCTGCTCTCAGTAGCGTCGTCACGCCGCGGAGCATCGCCCCCTCCCTGTCGCTCAACGTGCCGGTCGGCAAGCGTCGCCGGGTGGAGTTCGTCCGCCAGCCCCTGGAGGAGCTGCACCAGGTCGCCGGCCTCTTCGGGGTCACCGTCAACGATCTCCTCCTGACTGCTGTGGCCGGCGGGGTTCGCGGCCTCCTGGCGAGGCGTGGCGAAAGAGTCGAGGGGCGATCGATCCAGGTTCTGGTGCCGGTGGGAGCGGATCACCACGGCGACCACCAGCTTGGAAACCGGGTATCGGCCATGCTCGTTCGCCTCCCGATCGGATCCTGTGACCCGGTCGATCGATTGCAGATGGTGTCGCGGGCGCAGGCCTCCTGCAAACATCACCACCAAGCTCTGGCCGCCGCACTCCTCCTCGAGTTGCTCGAGCCGTTGCCGCAGTCGGTTCTGGCCACGGCAGCCCGGCTGATCCACCGCCAACCTTTCTTCAACCTGGTCGTGACCAATGTTCCCGGCCCAGGCGTCCCGCTGTATGTGCTGGGCGCCCGCATGCTGGAGGCCTTCCCGATGGTGCCAATAGCCGGAAACCTAAGTGTTGGTGTGGCCGCCCTCTCCTATGGGGAGCAGTTGACCATCGGACTGCTTGCCGACCCTGGTGCGTGCGCGGACCTCGACGTGTTCGCCGATGGCATCGACCGTTCGTTTGCCGAGCTGATCGCTGTCGCGGGCAGGCAGCGCGCCAACAGTTCCCCAACCAGCGCCAACTGCCATCGCAGAGTCAATGGAGGTTCAATGTCATGAGAGAGCTCGTGTATCCCAGGCTCTTAGTGCCTCGCGTCGAGCAGCTACCCGACAAGGTGGCGGTGATCGATGTGACGACCGAGGGCATTCGCTACCGAGGCACGTTTGCCGGTCACCTCGATCGCCTGTTGCGCCTGGCCAATTCCATGCGCACGGTGCTTGGTGTGGAGCCGGGTGACCGGTTCGGGGTTTTGGCCATGAACGGCCATGAGTATCTCGAGTTGTACCACGCCGCCATGTTCGGAGCCGGAATCGTCAACCCGCTCAACATTCGGTTGACGCCATCCGAGCTGGCCTATGTGCTCAACGACTCCGGTGCCAGGGTGGTCTTCACCGATCCGGTGTTCGCCTCCCTCCTCGACCGCGCCCGCGCCATGGGAGCAAAGGTCGACAGAGTGGTGATGATCGGTGGGGAGTCGGACGAAGGAGCGACAGGATGTGTCGGCGGCACTGTCGGTTACGAAGACCTCTTGGCCGAGGGCAAGCCGGTCATGCCGCCCGAGCCGGAGGAGGACGACCCCGCGATCCTGATGTACACCGGAGGAACCACGGGATTTCCC
This sequence comes from uncultured Acidimicrobiaceae bacterium, assembly GCA_963756515.1. Lineage (GTDB taxonomy): Bacteria > Actinomycetota > Acidimicrobiia > Acidimicrobiales > RAAP-2 > Bog-756. Next base: position 96,370 of record CAVWNV010000005.1, on the reverse strand, counting down.
AAAGGAGCTCTGCTGGAGCAGCGGGCCGAGGTGCTCAATATCTACCATGTGCTCTCCGAGATAGGGATTCGCCAGGAGCGACGGTTCTTGTTCCAGTCGCCAATGTTCCACGCCGCCCTCGTCGCCGGTGTGCTCGGCATCCCCGCCACCGGAGCAACCTCGGTGACCATCCCCCTGTTCGACCCCGGATTGGTGCTGAGAACCATCGAGGAGCAGAGGATCGACACGACGATGGTGATTCCGATCATGTTGTCGATGCTCGAGCGAGCCGAGGGCTTCTCTCCGGAACGCCTCAGCTCGCTCCGCCAACTGGTCTACGGAGCATCGCCGATCTCGCAGGACCTCATCTCCCGCTGGCTGAAGATGCTTCCTGATACCGACTTCATCCAAGGATATGGAATGACCGAGGCGGCATCGGTGCTCACCTTTCTCGGTCCTGAGGATCACCGCCGAGGCGGTGATGCGCTTACGGCCTCGGGCCGGCCCTTGTTCGGTGTCGAGCTGTGCATCACCGATCAGGCCGGCAAAGCACTCCCTCGAGGAGAGGCGGGGGAGGTGTGTGCCCGAGGCGGGAACCTCATGCGCGAATACTGGCAGAATCCGGCGGAGACGGAAGCGGTCATGCGCGACGGCTGGTACCGCACCGGTGACATGGGTTTCATCGACGAGGACAGCCTCCTGCACTTGACCGATCGGATGAAGGACATGATCGTCAGCGGAGGAGAGAACGTGTACTCCATCGAGGTGGAGAACGCCATTGCTTCTCATCCCGCAGTAGCCGAGGTGGCGGTCATAGGGATCCCGAGTGACAAGTGGGGTGAGGCCGTGCATGCAATCGTCGTTCTTCGGCAGGGCATGAAGACGACGGCTGAAGAGCTGATTGAGCACACCCGCCAGTTTCTGGCCGGGTTCAAGGTCCCCAAATCGGTCGAATTCCGGGACGGCCCGCTTCCGCTGTCTGGTGCTTTCAAACCTCTGAAGCGCGAACTGCGGCGCCACTACTGGGAGAACCAAGAACGTCAGGTGAGTTGAATCAGCCCTCGCAGTCGGGCCGGGCTCACGTTGACGCGCTCCTATCTGGGGTCGATGTGCGTTGTGACCCTCTGTCGGGGCGTCCTCATGGTCAAGAACGTGAGCTCCACGTGGGAGGATCTTGGCATTGACCAAGGCTGAACCAGCAATGGAGATGCATCCGATCCGAGAGATCGAGGTGGCCACGCGCCCCCTCTCCCGTCTCGAACCGCTCATTGGCGCGAAGCGTTTTGAGGAGCTTCGCCGGGCGGGATTTCAGACCAGTCAGCTGTTCGAGGGAAAGACGGTTTGGAATGTGAGCTCGACGGCCGCCGGCGGCGGCGTGGCCGAGATGCTTCAGGTGCTGGTGGGCTACACGCTGGATGCCGACGTCGACATCCGCTGGCTCGTCATGAGCGCCGACACTGAGTTCTTCTCCATCACCAAGCGGATCCACAATCGTCTCCACGGAACGGCCGGGGACTCCGGCGAGCTCGGGCCGAACGAGACCACCCACTACGCGGAGATCACTGCTGCGAATTCGGTGGGTGTGATGAGCAGAGTCCGCCCGGGTGACGTGGTTCTCCTCCATGATCCGCAAACAGCCGGCATGGCTCCGGCGCTGGCCGCAGCCGGAGCCCGCGTGGTCTGGCGATGCCACATCGGACGGGCGGGACACAACCAGTGGACCGAAGAGGCGTGGGCGTTTCTCCGGCCCCATCTCGCCCACTGCGAGGCATACATCTTCTCCCTCCCCGAGTACGTTCCCACCTGGATCGAAGCGTCAAGAATCCGGGTGATTCCTCCCTCCATCGATCCCTTCTCGCCTAAGAACCAGGACATGTCACCGAGCAACGTGATTCTCACACTCGGCCGCATCGGTCTTCTCCAGGGAGTACCCAAGGACCGGCCCGGAACGTTCACCCGGGGCGACGGTGCCCCTGGGTATGTCGAGCGCCGAGCGTCGGTCGTCTCCGCTGACGCTCCCTTGGGACCTGAAGTGCCCTTGGTCGTCCAGGTATCGCGATGGGATCGACTGAAGGACATGGAAGGCGTCATGGAGGGTTTCGCTGCGGCGACACCGGCACTGGTCGATGCCCACCTGGCGTTGGTGGGTCCCGCGGTGGTCGGGGTCACCGACGACCCCGAGGGGGCCGAGGTGTATGCCGAGTGTCTGGCAGCCTGGGAGGAGCTACCAGTCGCCGCCCGCCGACGGGTCACGCTGGTCACCCTGCCCATGGCCGATGTCGACGAGAACGCCGCCATGGTCAATGCCATACAACGGCACGCCACCGTGATCGTGCAGAAGAGCCTGGAGGAAGGTTTTGGGCTGACCGTGGCCGAGGGTATGTGGAAGGCGAAGGCCGTGGTGGCCTCAGATGTCGGGGGGATCACCGAGCAGATCGTCCCCGGAACAGGCGTCCTTCTCAGCGACCCGGCGGATCTGGCCGCTTTCGGAGAAGCCCTCAGCCAGCTGTTCGAACACCCTGAAGGGCTCGTCGAGCTCGGCTTGCGTGCTCGGGAGCATGTCCTCGAGAGTTTCGTGGGAGACAGGCACCTGCTCCTCTTCGCCCAACTGATGGCTGAGCTATCCGGATAGACCGGTGGCCCGGACGCCGCGCGGAGACAACCGGCAGAGGCATGCGGCCAATCAGATGCTGTCGGTGGACCCGCTGGAGATCACAGACTCAGCACGGATCTCTCTCTCGGCCAGGTGAGGTCAGGCCCCGGTAGGCATCCAGTGGCTGAATCTCGCCGTTGACAATTCTGCTGATCATGGTGCAAATCGGCAGTTCAAGACCATGACGCTCCGCCAGTTCGAGGGCCACGTCCACGGTGTGCACACCCTCGGCGACCATGTGCATCTCTCCCAGAATGTCCTCGAGAGCTCGGCCTCTGCCGAGCTGTTCGCCCACGGCCCGGTTGCGACTGTGGGGACTCATGCAGGTGGCTATCAGATCTCCCATTCCCGCCAGCCCGGCAAAGGTGGCCGGCTGGGCACCCATGGCCACACCGAGCCGGGTGAGCTCAGCCAATCCTCGCGACATGACGGCGGCACGCGTGTTGTCGCCGACACCGAGCCCCTCCCCAATTCCTGCTGCTATGGCGATGATGTTCTTGAGGGCTCCGCCCATCTCGCAACCGATGACGTCATCGTTCAGATAGACCCGGAAGACCCCTCGGGTGAACACCGCTTGGATGGCACTGGCCACTTCGAGATCATCGGTTGCGATGACCGTCGCGGCCGCCCTTCCCGACATGATCTCCAGGGCGAGGTTCGGTCCGGTCAGGGCGGCCACGGGATGCCCGGGGACCACCTGCCTGACCACTTCGGTCATCCGTAGGAGAGAACCGCGCTCGAGACCCTTGGACAGGCTGATGACCGGAACCCAGTGTCGCAGGTACCCAGCTGACGCCTCCAGCACGCGTCGGAAGCCGGAGATCGGTACACCGACGACCAGAAGGTCAGCGTCGCCAACGGCCTCCTCGAGGTCGTCGGTGGCCGCGAGTTCGAATGGCAATTCAAAACCGGGCAGGTACATCGGATTGAGATGCTCGGTGCTGATGGACTTGGCCACGTCGGGATTACGGGCCCAAAGCACCGTGTCATGCCTTGGGGCCACCAGGGACGCCAGGGTCGTCCCCCAGGAGCCAGCGCCGAGTACAGCGATCCTCATCGATGACTCGCGGTATGAACCTCGGAAGTGTCGGGCCCGACATGGACATGGCGGGCCGATCTACCGGGTGGGTGCCGATTGCCCCAATTGATCATGCCGGTCATTCGAAGGCACGTGCCTTCATGTTGGTCTCCTTGTTAATCCGTGGACCCTTTCAGCATGGAGCTCACTATCGGCATTGGCTAGGGCCGAAGGTCACGCCGCCGCCGATCAGCCAAGGCCACTTGATAGTCGGCGAGTTACCGCGCCAACCTGTTGGATGCTCACTGGCAGATCGGTGACAACGGCTCGTCGGCTCCAGATCGGCGACGGCCCGGCAGGACAGGTCTATTCATCGCTTCGAGAACCGGTCTCCTTCACTATGGCGTGGATCTCTCGGGTCATGGCGTGGATCCGGCGCGTCAACTCGGTGTTCAGTTTCAACTCGGTCTCTGCCGCATGAAAGTCGTGATCCGCTTTGGCCTGTTGAAACGCGGCCTGTCGGTTTTGACCGATCATGACGAAGGTCGAGAGGAAGATCGCTTCTAGAGACACCAGAAACGTCAGAAATTGGAAAGGATAGCGGTCAGCACCGAAGAGGCCGGTGGCGACCCAGAACACAAAGATGGCGACATGTACCCAGACGAACGGCATGGAGCCCGCAAATGTGGTGATCCGGTCGGCGAGGTTCAGCTGCCAGTCATCCGCTCGTTTCTTGAGTTGATAGAGGACGACCGGCGAATGCTGCGTGTCGTGCGGTTCGTATGTCGTCTCCAGAGCGTCATTCTCGAGGGTGGACATGAGCATCGGCCTCCTTGGCTCGGCATAGGTTCGAAACCCCACTCCTGCCAATTCTGGTGCCGTCGCTCGCTGTAGTCACTCCGCACGTTCGCTTGGGTCCACTCGTCGGCCCCGGGTTCGGCAGCAGCCCGGCGGCGCAACACGCTTCCCCTCCTCAGCTCATCCTGCGCCATCCCCCGGCCGGAACGTCATCCGGGCCCCGTGGCGACGGAGGTGAGGGTGTGCATCCCCCCGGTTCTTTAGGGCGTGCACGGCTGTAGGGATGCATTGTCGCGGCCGAAGCTACTAGGAGAGCGACACAACACAACCGAAGTTGCACTGCTGTCGTTCGTACCCTGCCCGAGCGATTCGACCTGCCGACAACCGAGTCAATCTGCCCACACGATTCGAATGTCGACCGTGCGCAATCGCCCGGCCGGCCGGACCAACTGCCCAAGGAGTCGAAAGAATGAGAAGCCTGCTGCATTCCGATGTCGGGACTATCGACCACGCCAGGATAACGAAGGAAGCGGCGAGATCCGCGGCGGGAATCACTGCCACCGCCATCCTCATGTCGGCGTCGGTGACGGCGTCATGACCACCATCACGCCTACTGAAGAGGCCGCGCTGGGTTCTGCTCTGGCCACGCTGTGGCGGCGCCATCGGCAGACCAATCTCGATCGCATCTCCCTCCTCGAGGCGACCACTGCCAATCTGCTGCGAGGCGTGGTGGACGGCAACGCCGTCTCCAAGGGCGCTGGTGCCGCCCACAAGCTGGCCGGCTCGCTCGGAACGTTCGGATTCGACGCGGGAAGTCGTGCCGCGCTGGAGGCGGAGTTCGTCCTGCGGGAGCCGGAAATCGACGGGCGTCGCCTGGCGGAGGCAGTGACGGCACTGCGAGCCTCGGTGGAGGGAGCCGGCGACGGTACGGCGACACACGCCCTGTCGTCGGACGAGGGGGCGCCCATCTCGGATGCCATCGTCCACGTCATGTCCACCGATGCGGACCTCGTCTCCCGGTTGACCGTGGAGGCGACCGCCGTGGGCTTCCTGGTCGTTCCGTCCAGCGAGGTGGAGTCCGTGGGCATGAGCGGCAATCCTCCGGCCGCGGTCGTCATCGATGACGGTCCGGGCCGACGGTTGGCGCGCTCCGAGCTGCTCCGGATCGTCGCCGGACTGAGCAAAAGGACCGCCGTGATCGTCCTGACCGAGAGCGACGGACTCGAACGTCGGGCCGAACTGGCCCGGTGTGGAGCCACGGGTGTCATGCGCCGCACGCAGGGGGCCCGACAGACCATCTCCTTCCTGGCCGAGGCGGTCGATCGGCAACGCCCGGACCAGTCGTTCGTGCTGTCCTTCAACACCGACGCGGGCGTGAGCGGGTGGCTGCACGAGGCGCTCGACGGCTCGGGCTGCCAACTGGCCAACTGCGACGATCCGACACTGTTGTGGGAAGCCCTCGAGGCCCACGCGCCCGATCTCGTCGTCATCGGCTCCGAAGGATCCCAGATGAGTGGCGCGGAGATGTGTCAGGTGCTCCGGGCCGATCCGAGGTGGCATCACCTTCCTGTGGTCATGGTGGGTAGACGGGGGTCGCTGGATCTCGACAACGCCATTTCGGCCGGGGCTGACGACTTCCTGTCGGTGGCCATCTCGGCGCCCGATCTCGGGACCAGATTGAACAACCACCTTGTTCGGGGTCGGTTGGTCCTGTCCCGCAGCGACACCGATCCGACCACGGAAACAGGTAATCGATCCGCGACGGAGCGATCGCTCGACCGCCTCCTGGGGCTCACCACCGGCGGTGGTCAGCCGTTCGCCCTCGCCCTCATCACCGTCGACGGTTTCGATCAGATCCGTCAATCCGAGGGCAACGCCAGTGGTGACGTGGTGCTTCGCAGACTCGGAGCCCGGCTCAAGGGGTACTTCAGCGGGCCGGATGTCGTTGGTCGATGGACCCATGACGGATTTGCGGTGGGAATCCTCGGTGCCCAGAAGATCGACGCATCCGAACGTGTGACCGACCTCCTCCGATCGCTCTCAGCCGAGGGAATCCTCACCACCTCGGGCCAGCGCGCCTACGTCACGTTCAGCGCCGGAGTGGCGGGAGCCCCAGCCGACGGTTCGAGCCTGTCCTCGTTGGAGCGAATCTGCGAGACGTCGCTCCGTCGGGCCAGGCCCGGCCAGAACTCGGTCCTCGTCTCGGGCCAGCATCCCCCGGGTCACGTCGGGCACAGCGTCGATGTCGTGATCGTCGAGGATGACGACTCGGTCGCCGATGTCATCGAGAACGCCCTCTCACTCCGGCGGCACTCCTACGCGCGCTTCAGCGACGGAGCGGAGGCGGCCAAGGAGCTGGGGGAGGGCCGGATAAAGGGACGAACCGTGCTGCTCGACGTCGGACTACCGAGTCTGGACGGGTTCGGAGTTCTCCAGGTCCTGAAGAGCCGTGGTGTCCTCGACGAGAGCCGAGTGATCATGCTGACGGCACGATCGAACGAAGCGGAGATGCTCCGTGCGCTCGGCCTGGGGGCGACCGAACACATCACCAAGCCGTTCAGTGTCCCGTTCCTGCTGGGTCGACTCGACCAGACACTTCCGGTGGTGGCGGCATGAGGGCGATCGTCCTCATCGTCGTCATGCTGATCGTCATCGGCTCGGCGGTCGTCGCCGTACTGGTCACCGTCGCCGTCAGCAGCCTGGTACAGGGGCACAGGATCCGACGGGAGCCCTCGCTGGTGGAGGCTCGACTGGCACTGGTCGCCGCCCTGTCCGGCGACGACTCGAAGGCCATGGCGATGTTCACCGACCTCGACCGGTTCTCGCGACGATCGATCATCACCATGATGCTCGATCTCGCCCCTTCGGTCACGGGCACGTCCCGGCTGGTTCTGGTGGGCCTGGGAGAGCGGATCGGCCTGCTCGAGGAGGCCAGACGGGGCGTGCACGGTCGCCGGTGGCCCATCCGCCTCTACTCGGCTCGGGTACTCACCGCATTCGGTGTGGAATCCGAGTCCATGGGCACCCTGTTCTCCGACAAGGCTCCGGAGGTCCGGGCCCAGGCGGCGGCGTGGTGTGCGGTCACACCCAGTGCCCGGGGGATCGCCGGCCTGATCGCCGAACTCGATGATGCGGACGGGCAGTGCCGATTCGCCGCTCAGGATGCGCTGATCCGCATCGGGCTGCCTGCATTCGAAGCCCTCTCGGCGGCGTTGGACACTGCCGACGACCATGTCACCGCCCGGATCCTGACGGTGGCGGCTGCCGTCGGTGACGAGCGGTCGTTCGCCCGGGCGGAGTCGATGGTCTCCGATCCGTCGCCGAACATCCGGGCCCTGGCTGCTTCCGTGTTGGCCAGTACGGGGAATCCCCGTGCCGGCTCCACACTCGTCGCCCTTCTGGAGGACGACTCAGACGACGTCGTGCTGGCCGCCATCGCCGGTCTGGCCCGACTCTGTTATTGGCCGGCAGCAGCCAGTGTCGAGCGCGTGCTCAGCCACCCGTCCTGGGAGCTCCGCCACCAGGCCGTCCTGGCCCTGAGAGCGTTGGGAGCACCCGGTCTCATCCTCCTGCGGTCAGAGGCGACGGGCCGGGGGCCGGCGGCAGAGATGGCCGCCCAGGCACTTCATCTCCAATCCCTGTCGACGAAGGAGAAGGCAGCATGACGCCATCACTGGATCACTTCTACCGAATGTTCATCGTGCCCGTCACCTACGTCGTTCTGGCCTACTTCGTGGCCCTCGGGCTGTTCTATCTCGTGCTGTACATCTCGGCCGCCCTGGAGATGCACCGGTACCTACGGGAGGTGCGAGCGGAGAAGTACAGGGGGATCCTCTCTTCGGAGCTCGTCCCGTCCATCTCGATGCTGGTGCCGGCTCACAACGAGGAGCCGAGCATCGTCGAGAGCGTCCGTGCCCTGCTCACACTGGCCTACCCCCAGTTGGAGATCGTGGTCATCGACGACGGCTCCACTGATGAGACCCTCGGCCTGCTTGTCGCCACCTTCGATCTCCTGCCTATCCAGCCCATCTATGACCGCAAGATTCGGACCCGGCCGGTCAGGAAGATCTACCACTCTCGCTCGTTCCCCAATCTCATCGTCGTCTCGAAGGAGAACGGGGGTAAGGCCGACGCCTTGAATGTCGGGCTGAACGTCTCGAGCAGCGAACTGGTCTGCGCCATCGACGCAGACACGATTCTCGATCCTGACGGCCTGCGACGCCTGGTCCGGCCCTTCATCCGCTCGGATGACGTGGTCGCCGCCGGCGCCACCATTCGTGTGGCCAACGGTTGCACCGTCACCCACGGTCGTCTGGCCTCAGAGCGTGGACCGCATCGGGCCGTCGCCGGGATCCAGGCGGTCGAGTACCTGCGCGCCTTCCTGTTCGGTCGTCCGGGCTGGAACCGGCTGGGCGGAAATCTCCTGATCTCCGGAGCATTCGGGCTGTTCCGTCGCCAGAACCTGCTCGAATGCGACGGTTACGCCAAGAGCGTGGGTGAGGACATGGAACTCATCGTCCGACTCCGACGTCACGGCTACGAGACCGGCCGTCCGGCTCGGATCGAGTTCGTCCCCGACCCGGTGGCATGGACGGAGACGCCCACGACGCTGAGGGCACTCGGGCGACAGCGGGAACGGTGGCAGCGGGGGTTCTCGGATGTCATGTGGCGCCACCGTCGACTTCTCCTGAATCCCCGGTACGGGGTACTCGGCCTGGTCGTGTATCCGGCCTTCATCCTGTTCGAATGGATGGCACCGATCGTGGAAGCCATCGGTGTGGTCGTCGTCGTCGCCGGAGTGATCCTCGGTCAGCTCTCGCCGCTGTTCGCCGTCCTGTTCTTCTCGCTGGCCTGCGGACTGGGGACGCTCCTGTCCATGCTGGCCCTCATGCTCGAGGAGCTCTCGTTCCGCCGGTATGGCCGGGCCCGTGACCGGGCCCTGCTCACCGTGTGGGCCGTGCTGGAGAACTTCGGTTTCCGGCAGTTGACCGTGGTGTGGCGGCTCCGCGGCATCATGAGCTTCGTCAGGGGCAAGAAGTCGTGGGGCAAGGTGACCCGGAAGGGCTTCAGCTCCGCCGACGACCCCGGTGGCTCGGTCCGGGTACTTCCCGCCCCGATCAACGTGGAGGACCGGCGACCCGTGGGTGTCAGCGCCTTCGGTCCGACGGCCCCGGCCAGAGTGGAGCGGAGCCGCAGCCCGGTCCCATGATGCTGTCCGGTCTTCGGATGTCCGGTCCGCGACCGCACCGACGGGGCCGCTGACGGGACACCGACGGGTACGTCGGCGCCCCGATGTCTTGATCGGGCGGGCCCGGTGAGCCCCGATCCCCAAGGACGGCCGGGGCGACGACCGGAGAAGACGCCTCGGTACCTATCCTTGGGCCTCTCCGATGTAGGGGAATCCCGAAGATTCGAAGGCCTGGGTGGAACCGAGATGACAAGTGCACGTCGACGCCGGTTGACGCCGTTCCCGCTGATGTTCGTGGTCGGGCTGGTCACCATCCTGTCCACCAGCTGTAGCGGGGGTTCATCCACGACCAGCTCCACCCGGGCCCCGTTGCCGGCCGGACCGCAGCCTTCGGCGGTGTCCAAGGAAGTGTGCGTGAGCGAAGCACCCCACGACGTCGGGCTGGCTCTGGGGGAGAAACCGAACGTCTCCAAGCCGACCTGGATCGATCATCGCTACACCTGCCGGTTTTCCTATCCCGGCGCGTCGATGACCCTGTCGGTGAAGGAGCTCTCGAGTTGGCCGCAGACCATCGCCTACTTCGACGGGTTGGCCACCCAGCTGGGCAAGACCCGTGAGTTGAAGGGACTGGGCCAGGGAGCGTTCCAAACACCCGATGGCTCCGTGGTGGTACGGAAGGACTGGAAGGTGCTGCACGTGGACGTGTCGGACCTGCCGGGGTCGTTCGGCCACCCACCCACGACGCCGGGCGTGATCGGCGTGGCCGTGGCCGATGTCGTCCTCGGCTGCTGGGCCGGTGACTAGTCGGCCTGCTCCGGCGTCGCGACAGGTGCCCGTCACGGTTCGGGACGAAGGCGGCTCCCGGGGTGAGTTGTCCTCCCACTACTACCGATGGTAGTAATGGGCCGGAAAGGCAGGTGGTCGTGGGGTGTCGGACACCGGATTGAAGGGGAGCGCACCCCCAGCCACGACTTCCGCCGCGGCCGTCGCCGCGGCCGGACGTCCACCGGTGGATCGTCAGCGGACGTACCGGTTGGTGCTGGCCACGGTGTGGCTGCTCGACGCCATCCTGCAGCTCCAGCCGTTCATGTTCACCCGGGGGGCCAACGGATTCAGCGGCATGCTGAGCGGGATGGCGTCGGGGAATCCCGGCTGGATCGCCCACACCATCACCTGGAACGGATCGCTCGTCTACCACCAGCCCATCTGGACCGACACGGTGTTCGCCGGCACCCAGTTCCTCATCGCTTTCGGGATCATCTACCCCCGCACGGTCAAGCCCGCCTTGACCCTCTCCATCGTGTGGTCCGTCGCCGTGTGGTGGTTCGGCGAGGGTCTGGGTGCCGTCTTCTCCGGCGGCGCCACCCCGTTCGGCGGTGGCCCGGGTGCGGTGCTCTTCTACGCCGTGCTGGCTGTCCTGCTCTGGCCGAGCCCGGGTTCCGACCGACCGTTCGTGGCCGCCCGGACGGTGGGAGAGAAGGCGGCCAAGGCGATCTGGGCCGTCATGTGGGTACTGCTGGCCCTGTTGTCGGTGGTCGGATCCGGTCGCTCGCCCCAGGCGCTCCACGACTTCGTAGCCGGTCTGGACTCCGGTGAGCCGGGCTGGTTGGCCCACATCGACCGGTCGACCGAGTCTCTGTTCCTCCACCACGGTACGACGATGGCGATCCTGCTGGCCATCGTCTGCCTGGTCGTGGCGGCCGGGGTGTTCATGCCCCCGAAGGTCACCCAGCTGACGGTGGTGTTGGCCGTGTCGGTGTTCGCGCTCATCTGGGTCGCCGTCCAGAACTTCGGTGGCATTCTGGCTGGTGGGGCTACGGACCCCAACGCCGCGCCGCTGGTGATACTGATCGCGTTGCTCTACTGGCCACCGGTCGAAAATCAGAACGTGGCCGGGCCCATGGGTGCCGGTGCGCTGCCGGTCATCGGGGAGGCCTGACCGGACATGGCCCTGTCGACTCCTCCGTGGTTGTACTACCTCTTCGGTGTCCTGATGCTGGCGGTGGCCGCCTACTGTTCGACCCTGCTCGTCCTCGGTGCCGTCACCAGGCGACCGGCGGGCCGCGACGTCGAGATCTCCCATCTGTTCATGGGAGTGGCCATGGCCGGCATGTTCGTGGGCGCGTGGTCCTTCGGTCGCAGCGCGGCATGGGAGATCATCTTCTCGCTGCTGATGATCTGGTTTCTGGCCGCCAGCGTCCAGTCGGTGCAGCGGTACGGACTCCACCTTCCCCACGCATTGATCCATGCGGTGATGAACTTCGCCATGTTGTTGATGTACTGGTTTCCCATGGGGGCATCGACGTCAGGATCCATGTCGATGTCGGCGGCGGCGCCGGGGGGCAGGGTCGACCCGGGGCTGGCCTCGTTGCTGGCCCTCGTTCTCTGCGCATCGGCCGTGTTCACCCTGGCGTCGCCGGTCAAGGGTCGGACCCATTTCGGTAGCCACGCCCCGGCCTACGCCATGAGCGGTCCGGTGGGGCTTCAGCCCCGGTCCGGTCCCTCCGAGGCACCGATCACTCCGGTGACGGCCTTGGAGGAGGCCGTGGCCACCCCGTGGTTGGTGGACATCAGCCATGTGGTGATGTGTGTCGCCATGGCCTTCATGCTCGTCCTGATGACGTAGGCGCCCGACCGCCCGGTTCCGGCTGATGACGGAGCTCATCGAGGGATCGACGCAGGACGGCGGCCTCCTCGGGCGTGAGGATCTCGGCAAAGTGGACCAGGGCGGAGTCGGGGTCCCGGCCGTGGGACAGGGCCTCGTGCATGAGCACCGCGGTGTGGGCCCCCTGGGTGCCGACGGCGGCGAACCGGATCGACCGTCCGAGCTTCCTCCGCCGCACCAGCCCCTTGTGGACCAGGCGGTCGAGGACGGTGGCCACCGTCGTGTAGGCGTGCTCGGGCAGGACGTCGGCCACCTGCCGCCCGGTCAGCTCGTCCTCCCCCTGCTCCCACAGGATGGTCATGACCCGTCGTTCGAGTTCGCCGACTCTGGCCACGCCGCAGGTGCAGGTGTCACAGGTGCAGGGGTCGCAGGAGCACATCGGATTGTCGCAGGTGGTCTTCGGCATCGGCGTCCTTCCGACACCTACTGTAGGGGGACTCCGCGTCGTCGACGATCCGACGTCACGCCCCGGTGAACAGCCCGTCTCCCCAGTGCCTTCCCGACGCGATCCCCGGGGGGCAGGCGAAGAGCGCGCTCCCGGTGTGCTGGATGTACTCGTTGAGTGCATCGTTGGCACCGAGCTTCTGCTGCAGCGTGATGAACTGGTTCGGGTCCTTCATGAAGGCGATGAAGAAGAGTCCACCCAGGAGTGTGCCCAGGACCGGGTCGATCCCGTCGGTGTACGAGTAGCCACGACGAAGCAGCCGCACACCGCCGTTCTCCTCGGGACTGGCCAGTCTGATGTGGGCATGGGCCGGAATGACCGGCTGGCCCTGCTCGTTCTGGGCGTCGAAGTCCGGGGTGGTGGACTCGGTTCCCCCCGTCAACGGGGCCCCGCTGGCCTTGGCCCTACCGATGACGTGCTGCTGGTCACCGAGGAAGCCGCGGTCCCAGTTCTCGATGAATATGCGGATGCGACGGGCCACCAGGTAGCTCCCGCCCCGGAGCCAGGCCTGGTCGGATTCACTGGCCCACCCAGACGTACTCGTCGACGAGGTCGGTGTCCTGGGCCTTGATGTTGCGGGTACCGTCCCTGAACCCGAGCAGATTCCGAGGGGTGGCCTCGGCTGTGCTCGTGGTCGAGGTCCTCCCGAATCCGAGCTCCATCCAGTTGAGATCGACCACGCCGACGCCCAGGCGGGCCAAGTTGCGCACGGTGTGGAACGCCACGAGTGGATCGTCCGAGCAGGCCTGGATGCAGAGATCGCCCCCGGTGTAGTCCGGGTCGAGTTCCTCGTTGGGCAGGGCGGGCAGATCGACGAGTCGGGCCGGCTTCTTCGGGGCCAGACCGAACCGGTCGTCGAACAACGACGGTCCGTACCCCACGGTGACGGTCAGGTTGGACGCGGGCGAGCCGACCGCTTCACCGGTGTCGAGGGGCGGTGCGTCGAGGTCGTCGACCTCACCGACCAAACGGCCTTCCGCCATCTTCGCCGCGGCCGCACTCCAGGCGGCCAACAGGTCGGCCAGATCGGCGGGTTCGGTTCCGTCGACGACGTTGAACGTGGCGAAGGCCAGGCGATCCTGGACCGGCGTGATGATTCCGGCCTGGTGGGTGCCGTGGAACGGGACCGTCGACGACGCCGGCGTGGCCGCCGCGGACGGATCGGCCGAGATGCCGAGGGCGGTAGCGCCGACCGCGCCGCCGAGGGCCACTCCGGCCCCGGCCAGGCCGATGCCCCCGAGCACCTGTCGACGTGACAGCGCCGGGGCGGACTCACCGCTTCGGCTCATGACGCCTGGCCGGACATGTCGGCGATGGCCGACGGCCCCGTCTGGTACCGCGGCTCGATCTGGGTCGCCGGCGCTGGATCCACCTGCGGCGGCGGCTTCAAGAGGTTGTCGACCTCCACGGCCCCCTCCACGTTGGCCCCGAACACGAAGAGGTCGCAGTTCGAGTAGCGCTCTTCCTCGACGGCGATCTTAGAGGTGACGGCCTCGTCGATGAGGTCGGTGGCGTTGCTGGTGGTCGGAGCCCCTCCCGACTTCCGGTCGCTACCGGTCGGACCGGGGCAGCGCCCTCACCCGGTTGTTGCGGGCCTCATGAGTCAGCTCGGCCAGGCCCAACTCCTCCAGCAGGGGTGGCAGGTACATGGCGAACCGCCCCCGGTACCCGTTGCGTTGTCCGTACCAGCCGCGCACGGGATTGTCCGGCGACCGTCCCCACGCCTCGACGGTGCCCTCCGCAGCCGGCTTCTTCTCGTCGGCGGCGCCGAGCGGGACCCAGTCCGACTGCGTGCGCAGCCAGGCGTGGAGATCGTCGATGGCCCGGAGCAGGTAGGTCAACCGGGTCGATCCGACGTGGCAGACCAGCAGCGGCGGGTCGGACTCGTCGTCCCGGAACATGGTGTAGGTCGAGGATCCCGGCGGGGTGGTGAGGGTCCACGGATCCTCCTCGGTGCCAGCCGCCGTCATCGGGGATCTCCAGCCCGGAGTCGGGGCGCGTACAGCCAGCCCATGCCTAGGACGGTCCTCCGGAATCGGGGCCGGCATCCCCGCCCGCCACCACGGTGGCCAACCGGCCCAGGTAGTGGTCCCATCCCTTGGTGTGATCGGACACGGCGTCGGCGGGGAGACCGCTGTGGACCAGCCGGACCCGGGTCTTCTCCCCGTCGGGGATGAGCGTGATGGTCATCGTCGTGGATCCGGCCGGGATGGGGTGGTCGGGTTCGTCCCATCCGAAGGTGAACACCACCTTCTCGTCCGGGACGACCTCGACGAACTTGCCAGCCGACTGGTGCTGGCCTTGGACGTTCACGCGGTACACACCCCCGGGCCGGGGGTCGAGTTCGGCCTCGGTCCCTAGCCATTGGATGTGCCTGACCGGGTCGACGAGGAAAGGGAAGATCGTTGCCGGTCGGGCGTCGATGACGACCTCCCGTATCAGTTCAGCCATGGTTCAA
This sequence comes from uncultured Acidimicrobiaceae bacterium, assembly GCA_963756515.1. GTDB lineage: Bacteria > Actinomycetota > Acidimicrobiia > Acidimicrobiales > RAAP-2 > Bog-756. Next base: position 81,166 of record CAVWNV010000005.1, on the reverse strand, counting down.
CTCTCCTTTGTTCGTGGGACGGGTGGCGTGGGTGCGATCGGTTCTGTCGGTTCGGTGGCTCGCTCGGCGGCCTCGGCGACGTCCCGCAGGCGCAGGAGCCCGTCGGTCCAGTACTCGTCGAGGAACCGTCGCAGCCTGGCCATCTCACCGTGGTCGGCGCGGTACAGGCGACGGGTCCCGTCCCGTCGTTCGGTGATCAGTTGGGCCTCTCGCAGGACGCCGAGGTGCTGGGACACGGCCGACCGGGTGACCTCGGAGAAGTGCGAGGCGATGTCGCTGGCCGGAAGCTCGCTGGACCACACAAGGCGGAGGATCTCGCGTCGCCGGGGCTCGGCGATTGCCTTGAGGGCGGAGTCCATCTCGGAAGTGTAAGCATAAACTTACGTAAGTGTCAACTGACAGATTACTCAACGGACAGAGCCGTCAACGGACAGAGCCGTCAACGGACAGAGCCGTCAACGGACAGAGCATGCAACGGACAGAGCCGTCAACGGGCAGAGACGGCGACCGCTCGGGTGTCGGGGCGGCATCCGTCGGCGGTCGCCGACTGGTCGCCGACCAGGTGGGCCGGTCGGAGTCCGGACCCGGTGATCCAGGTGTCGGCCCGGCTGTGTAGGGTGCATCCATGGCTGACCAGGCGCTGTTCTCCGATCTGGCCATGGAGTACATGCCCGCGCTCTACACGGCCGCGTTGCGGATGACCCGCAACTCGGCCGACGCCGAGGACCTGGTGCAGGAGACCTACCTGAAGGCGTACCGGGCCTTCGCCAGCTTCGAGTTGGGCACCAACCTGAAGGCCTGGCTCTACCGGATCCTCACCAACACCTATATCAACACCTACCGGGCCAAGAAGCGACGGCCGGAGATCGCCGACGTCGAGGATGTCGAGGATCTGTACCTCTACCGTCACCTCTCGGGTGATCAGGCCGCCGGCCTCGGCCGTAGCGCCGAGGACGAGGCCCTCGACCGGTTCACCGACACCGACGTGAAGGCGGCCATCGAGTCCCTCCCCGACACCTTTCGGATGGCCGTGCTCCTGGCCGATGTGGAGGGGTTCTCCTATAAGGAGATCGCCGAGATCACCGACGTCCCCATCGGAACGGTCATGAGTCGGATCCACCGCGGAAGAAAAGCGCTGCAGAAGGCGTTGGTCGACGGTGGAAGCACAAGGGGCCTCGTCGGGGCAACCGACCGAGCCAGGTAGGGGGAAAGGCCACCAGTGGGAGACAGGGAAGAACCGGGCGAACCGGAAGGAGCCTCGGGGCGGGAGCCGCTGGCCGGCTTCGTAGGCTGTGACGAGACCATCGAGCGTCTGTACACCTACCTCGACGGCGAGCTGACGGAGCAACGCCGACTCGAGATCACCCGTCACCTCGATCTGTGCGGGCCCTGCGTGAACGCCTACGGATTCGAGACCGAGCTCCGGAAGGTCATCGCCAGCCGGTGCCGGGACCATGTGCCCGACGAGCTGATCACGAGGGTGGCCGAAGCCCTGCAGGAAGAGCACAGCCGACAGAGCAATTAGGTCCGACCCGTCCTGGCCGTCGGCAGGTACCTACACTGGACCACGTGACCGAAACCGCGAGCCCTTCCCCGAGCGGGGGAGCAGTGGCCTGGGACACCGCCGAGCGGGTGGCGGGCTGGGTCGGCGGCCGCAGCCGCATGCCTGCTCCCTACCGACCGGACCTCCTCCAGCTCGACTTCGAGGAGTTGACGGCCCAGGCGGAGGAGCTCGTGGCCGAGTCCACCGGGCTCCGTTCCTCATCCGGCCCGGCGAGGGCCAGGGTCACCGACCGCGCCGGCTGGGTACACGCCAACGTGGCCAGCTTCCAGCGGTTGGTGGGACCCCATCTCGATCGGTTGGACCCCAGCCGCGTCGTCCCGGCCAACCGGTTCACCGAGCGGCTGGCCGGTCCCGTGGCCTCGGCGGGCCGGGCGGCCACCGGGGCCCAGATGGGACTGGTCCTCGGTTGGCTCTCGACACGCGTCCTCGGCCAGTACGACCTGTTGCTGACCGAGGAGGCCGTCGAGGACCAGGACCTGGTGTACTTCGTCGGCCCCAACGTCGTGGCCCTCGAGCAGCTGCACGGCTTCGAGCCCCGTGAGTTCCGTCTCTGGCTGGCGCTGCACGAGGTCACCCACCGCTGTCAGTTCACGGCCATCCCCTGGATGCGTGAGTACTTCGTCTCGCTGGTGGAGGAAGGTATCGGTTCGCTCGAACCGGACCCGTCCCGCTTCGCCGAAGCCCTCCGGCGCATGACCGATGAGATCCGGGCCGGTCGTAACCCGTTGCGTGACACCGGCGCCCTCGGTCTCGTGGCCACGCCGGAGCAGCTCGAGGGCCTGCACCGGATCCAGGCCCTGATGAGCCTGCTGGAAGGGCACGGGGACGTGACCATGGACCGGGCCGGGGCCGCGGCCATTCCGAGCGCGGCACGGTTCAGCGAGGTGCTGCGACAGCGGCGCAAGCAGGTCAGGGGCCCGGCCCGGCTGCTGCAGCAGCTCATCGGGATCGAGGCCAAGTTGCGGCAGTACGAGGAGGGCGAGCGGTTCATCGCCGCCGTCGAGGACTCCGGTGGGCCGGAACTCCTCGACCGGGCCTGGCGCGGTCCCGAATGGCTGCCGTCCCTCGTCGAGATCAGGGACCCCACGGCCTGGATCTCCCGCGTGGGGGCGACCCCGGCGCTGTCGGGCTGACCGCCCCGACCACGGCGTGACCGGCGAGCAGGCCGACCCCAGCCCCGAGCGGTTGGTCGGGCGATGCACGTTCCCCGCCCCGGGCACCGGGTTGGTCTGCGGGGTCTCGGGAGGGGCCGACTCCCTGACCCTGTTGGTCCTGGCCGTGACCGCGGGCTGCGTGGTGACCGCCGTCCACGTCGACCATGGACTCCGCCCCGGGTCGGCGGACGAGTCCGATGTCGTGGCCGACGCGTGCCGACGCTTCGGAGCCACCTTCCGGTCGGAACGTGTCGTGCTCACCGACGGCCCGAACCTGGAGGAACGGGCCCGGCGGGCCCGGCGGGCCGTCCTCGGTCCGGATGCCGCCACCGGGCACACCGCCGACGACCAGGCCGAGACGGTCCTGGCCAACCTGCTCCGGGGCGCCGGCGTCAACGGGCTCGCCGCCATGCGGGCCGGTCCCCGGCATCCACTCCTCCGGCTGCGACGGGCCGAGACGGTGGGCCTCTGTCGTCACCTGGGTCTGCATCCCGTCGTCGATCCCAGCAATGACGACCCCCGGTTCCTGCGCAACCGTGTCCGTCACGAGCTGATCCCGCTGTGCTCCGCCATCGCCGCCCGGGACGTGGTCCCGGTACTGGCCCGCCAGGCCGACACCCTGGCCGGCGACGCCGACCTCCTCGACGCCGTGGCCACCCTGATCGATCCCGAGGACGCCGCCGGGCTCGCCGACGCCCCCGATCCCGTGGCCCGACGCACCATCCGGGCCTGGCTGGTCGGCCAGGGAGGGCATCCGCCCCCGCTCGACGCCGTCGAGCGGGTGCTCGAGGTGGCGCGCCGGGAGCGACGCGCCACCGAGGTCCCGGGCGGCCTGCGGGTGGCCAGGACCCGGGGACGGCTCGCCATCGGTCCCCTCGACGCCGGGACCGGGGTCCCCGTGGCCGATGCTCCGGTACAGTCGACCCGTGGTCACCGCTGACGAAGGGGCACCCGAGCGATCGGACCGCCTGGAGGGCAGCCCCGACGTCGGGAAGGTGATCGTCTCGGAGACGGACCTCCAGAGCCGGATCGCCGAGCTCGGTGCGCAGATCACCCGGGACTACGCCGATCGGCCCCCGTTGCTGGTCGGGGTGCTGAAGGGTGCCTTCATGTTCATGAGCGACCTGTCGCGGGCCGTCACCCTGCCGGTCGAGGTGGACTTCATGGCCGTGTCGTCGTACGGGAGCGCCACCCGGACCTCGGGCGTGGTCCGCATCGTCAAGGACCTCGACGTCGACCTGGCCGATCGCCACGTGCTGGTGGTGGAGGACATCGTCGACAGCGGACTGACCCTCAACTACCTCCAGCGGTACCTGCTGGCTCGCAGCCCGGCCAGCCTCGAGGTCTGCGCCCTCCTGGTGAAGGAGGGCCAACAGCGCACCGAGCTGGACCTCCGGTACGTCGGTTTTCACATCCCGGCCGAATTCGTGGTGGGATATGGCCTTGATGTCGATGAGCGCCTGCGCAACCTCAAGGCCATCCACGCCTATGCGGGCGACCTCTCGTAACCGGGGCCGACCTGCGGTGGCGGCGCCCCGTCGATGAGTGTCGACACCACGCGGATCGAGCGCGCCGTCCTCGAGCTGCTCGAGGCCCTGGGCGAGGACCCCGGCCGAGACGGCCTGGTCAAGACCCCGCACCGGGTGGCCAAGATGTACGCCGAGCTCTTCGCCGGGTTCGGAGAGAACCCGGCCGACCACCTCGAGGTCACCTTCGCGGCAGACCACGACGAGATGGTCATGGTCCGCGACATACCCTTCGCCTCGCTCTGTGAGCACCATCTCATTCCGTTCATCGGAAAGGCCCACGTCGCCTACATCCCCGGCGAGGACGGCCGCATCACCGGTCTCTCCAAGTTGGCCCGGCTGGTCGACGGCTACGCCCGCAGGCTCCAGGTGCAGGAGCGGATGACCACCGAGATCGCCGATGCCATCGAGACCGCCCTGGTCCCGAGGGGGGTCCTGGTGGTGGTGGAGGCCGAGCATCTCTGCATGTCGATGCGCGGCGTCAAGAAGTCCGGAACCTCGACGGTGACCTCGGCCGTGCGGGGCCTGTTCCGGAGCGATGCCTCCACTCGGATGGAGGCCATGCAGTTCGTCCGGGGCCGCTGAACGACCTAGCCGGACGCTCACGGGCCCTTCCGGGCTGGTTTACTCTGTGTCGTCATGCCCATACCGACGCTCGAGCACCGACCTCTGGTCATGGCCATCCTCAACGTGACACCGGACTCCTTCTCGGACGGGGGCCTGTGGTTCGACCGGGACCGTGCCGTCGAGCGGGCCGAGGAGATGATCGCCGAGGGTGCCGACATCGTGGACGTGGGCGGCGAGTCCACGCGGCCCGGAGCCGAGCCCGTCTCGGTCGACGAGGAATTGCGGCGGGTGGTCCCGGTGGTCGAGGCGCTGGCCGGCAAGGTCCGGCTCTCGGTCGACACCACCAAGGAAGAGGTGGCTGTGGCCGCGGTGCGAGCCGGAGCCTCACTGATCAACGACGTCTCCGCCTCGCTGTGGGAGGTGGCGGCCCGTCATGGCGTCGGATGGGTGGCCATGCACCGGAAAGGGAGTCCAGCCACCATGCAGCTCGATCCCCGGTACGAGGATGTGGTGGCCGAAGTGGCGGCCGTCCTGTGCGAGCGGGCCATCACCGCCCACGCGGCCGGGGTCGACGAGGTGTGGATCGACCCCGGCATCGGCTTCGGGAAGTCCGTCGACCACAACCTCCGCCTGCTGGGATGTCTGGCCGACCTGGTGGCGACAGGGCATCCGGTCATGGTCGGTACCAGTCGCAAGAGTTTTCTCGGCACCCTGGCCCGGTGGCCCGGTGGCCCGCCCGTCCCCGTTGCCGGCCGGCTTCCCGCCTCGTTGGCCACCGCCACCTGGGCCATGCAGCAGGGGGCCCGGATGGTCAGGGTCCACGATGTGGCCGCCACCGTCCAGGCCGCCTGTCTGGTGGGCCCCCACGCCACGACCTCGCCGGGTCGGGTCGGGTCGGGGGTCGGCGCGTGAAGGGGAAGTGGGCAGCCGGCATCCCGCCCCGCAACTTCACCTGGGTCATCAAGGACCGGTTGGCCATGAGCGAGAGGCCGGGGGGATTCGCCCCCAACCACCGGAAGGTTCGCCGCCAGGAGGAGATCATCTGGCTGCAGGTCCAGGGGTTCACACGGGTGGTGTCCCTGCTGCCTTCGTCGCACAACCTGCAGGCCTACGAGGAGAAGGCCATGCCCAGCGTCCACTTCCCCCTGCCCACGTCGGGTGACGCCCGGGCCGCCCTGGCCGACCTCTACCGCGACCTGCACGGCCGGTTGACGGGCGGCGAGCGGATCCTCGTCCACCAGGAGGAGTTGGGGGACCGCGTCACCGGCGTGGTGGCGGGGTATCTGCTGTGGTCGGAGCGCCTGCAGAGCGGGCCCCAGGCCATCACGGTCCTCGAGCACATGACCGGCCATCCCATGGGGCCGAGCGGACGGGAGCTGGTGGCATTCGCAGGCCAGCTGACCCCGGAGTCGGTCCCCCCGTTGACCGGGGACGCGCCAGAGGCCGGGTGACCACGCCGCTCGAACCGCCTGGCACCGACCCGATCCCCGGTGACGGCGACCGGATCCAGCTCCGGGGACTCCGGGTCGTGGGCACGCACGGAGTCCTGCCCGAGGAGAAGATCCGGGCCCAGCCCTTCGAGATCGATCTCGACCTCTTCGTCGACCTGACCCTGGCCGCCGGCAGCGACCGGCTGGCCGACACCGTCGACTACGCCGCAGTGGCGACCACGGCGGCGGCCATCGTGTCGGGTCCGACATCGTTCGAGTTGCTCGAGGCCATGGCTGCGGCCATGGCCGAGGCCACCTTGACCGTCGACCTCCGGATCACCGCCGTCACCGTGCACCTCCGCAAGCTGCGACCACCACTGCCCGAGGACATCGACACGGTCGGGGTCCGGATCTCGCGTCGCCAGTGACGGTCCCGGTGGCCGAGCCGCCCAAGGTGCGGGCCTTCGTCGGCCTCGGCTCCAACCTCGGCGACCGGTGGTCCCATCTGCGTCGGGCCGTGGATCAGCTGCGGGCGGGCAGCCGGGTCCCCGTCACCGCGGTGTCCCAGGTCTACGAGACCGAACCGGTGGGTGGCCCCGAGGATCAGGGTCCCTACCTCAACGTCGTGGTGGAGCTGGCGGTCAGCCCGACGGCCGACCCCTACCGCCTGCTCGAGGAGTGCCGGCGGCTCGAGGCGGCCGCCGGCCGCGTACGGGCCGCCCGGTGGGGTCCGAGAACCCTCGACGCCGACGTCCTGTGGATCGACGGCGTGGTCCTCGAAGACCCCGATCTCACCGTCCCCCACCCTCGGTGGCTCCAACGCCGGTTCGTCCTGGCGCCGCTGCGCGAGCTGGCTCCTGACCTGGTGGACGAGGACGCCGTCTCACACGCTGGTGGTGAGGTGGCGGTCGTGGGTAGACTCTGAGGCGAAGCACTTGGATTTCCTGACGCGAACGGCACCCTCCGGGGCTGGAACGTAACAAAGGGGTCTCGTGAACACATTCCGCACTGTCGGACCAGGCCGGGCCGGCCGATCGTTGATGACTGCGCTCTGCGCCACCGGCGAGTTCCGGTCCTCGGGCGTGCTCGGTCGGGACGACTCGCCCCGGCACGCCGCCCGTGGGGTGGACCTGGTGATCATCGCCACTCCCGACGACGCCATCGCGTCGGTGGCGGCGGAGGTGGTCCCGGTAGCGACCACCGCCGTCATCCATCTGTCGGGCTCCCTGGGCCTCGAGGTCCTCGGAGCCCATCCCCGGCGAGGCTCCCTGCATCCTCTGGTGCCCCTGCCCAACGCCACCGTGGGGGCCGAGCGCCTTCGCTCGGGGGCGACCTTCGCCGTGGCCGGCGATCCGGTCACCCGCCGGATGGCCCACGCACTCGGAGGTCGCGCCGTCGAGGTCGACGACGAGGACCGTGTCGTCTACCACGCCGCCGCATCGATCGCGGCCAACCACCTGGTGGCCCTGATCGGCCAGGTGGAACGGTTGGCCGCCTCGGTCGGCCTCCCACTCGAAGCCTTCGCCGGCCTGTTGCACGCGGCCACCGACGACGCCCTGGCCCTCGGCCCCAGCCGTGCCCTCACCGGCCCGGCGGCCCGGGGGGACTGGGACACGGTCGAGCGCCACCGTGCCGCCCTGTCCGGGCTGGCCGGCCACCGTACCGAGCTGGCCGCCTACGACGCCATGGTCGGCCTGGCCCGGAGGCTCTCCCTCGACGCGGCAGCCGGTCGTGCCCCCGGCGACACGACCCGGAGCGTCCCGGTGGCGCTCGACCCGACCGGCGTGGGGCAGGTGGCATGAGCACCGCCTTCGTCGACATCCCGTCGCCCGAGTCCGAGCTCCGAGCCGTCGCTCCTCCCCGGGCACCGGTCACGATGGGCCGACCTCGGGTCATCGAGACCATCGCCGCCTACTCGGAGACACTCGATGCCATCCGCATGTCGGGCCGCACGGTCGGGGTGGTCCCGACCATGGGAGCCCTCCACGAGGGGCACCGGTCGCTCATCCGACGGGCCGCGGCGGAGTGCGACGTCGTAGCGGTGTCGATCTTCGTCAACCCGACCCAGTTCGGTGACCCCTCGGATCTGGCCAACTACCCCCGTTCACTCGACGCCGACCTGGCGGCCATCGCCGCCTCCGGTGGGCGTCTCGTCTTCGCCCCGTCGGTGGCGGAGATGTATCCGGACCCCCCGGGCACGGCGCCGACGTCGGTGACGGTGCCGGCACTCGGGGCTCACTGGGAGGGGGCGGCCCGCCCCGGCCACTTCGACGGCGTGGCCACGGTGGTGGTCAAGCTGCTCTCCGCCGCCGGTCGTTGCCGGTCCTACTTCGGCGAGAAGGACTTCCAACAGCTGGCCCTGGTGACCCGGGTGGCGCGGGATCTGGCCCTCCCGACCCAGGTCATCGGCTGCCCGACGGTGCGTGATCACGACGGGCTGGCCCTCTCCAGCCGGAATGCCCGTCTCTCGCCCGACGGAAGGCGACAGGCCCTGGTGCTGTCACGGGCCCTCCGGGCCGGGGCCGCCCTGCTGTCGGAAGGATGCGACGATCCCTCCGAAGTGGAGGCCTGCATGGAACGGCTGGTCTCACTGGAGCCGGAGGTGGTCTTGGACTATGCGGCGGTGGTCTACGCCGACGACCTCGAACGGCCCCGGTCGCTGGTGACGAACCGACCGTTGCGCCTGTTGATCGCGGCCTCGGTGGGCCCGGTCCGACTGATCGACAATCTCGATCCCCGTCGGGGTCGCTGACCGCACCGTGGTCCATACGGAGGTCGCACGCGGCCCGCTCGACGTGCTCGTACTCGGAAGCGGCGTGGCCGGTCTGTCCGCCGCCGTCCGCCTGGCCGCCCCCCTCCCGTCCACCGGCTCCCGGTCGGGGTCCGGCTCGGCCGGGCTCCGGGTGGGTGTCCTCACCAAGGCCGAGCTGTCCCAGTCGGCCACCCGGTGGGCCCAGGGAGGAGTGGCCGCGGTCCTCGGGGGCGACGAGGACTCCACCGACCTGCACCTGGCCGACACCCTGGCCGCCGGGGCCGGGCTCTGCGATCCCGACGCGGTACGGGTTCTGGTCGACGAGGGCCCCTCCCGGGTGAACGAGCTCATCGCCATGGGAGCGGTGTTCGACCGCCAGCCGGGCGGTGCCCTGGCCCTGGCCCGAGAGGGGGGGCACTCGACCGCCCGCGTGGTCCACGCCGGGGGCGCGGCCACCGGTGCCGAGGTCGAACGGGCCCTGGTGGACGCCACGAGGGACAGTGCCGCCGCGGTGATGGAGGAGTGGTTCGCCCTCGATCTGCTGGTCGAAGGGGGTCGATGCCACGGAGTGCTGGCCCTCAGCGCCGACGGTCGGCTGGTGGAGGTGCGGGCGTCACGGACCGTGCTGGCCACCGGCGGTGCCGGACAGCTGTTCGCGGTGACCACCAATCCGGCCGAGGCCACCGCCGACGGCCTGGCCATGGCCCTGCGGGCCGGGGTGCCGGTGGCCGACGTGGAGTTCATGCAGTTCCACCCCACCGCCCTCCACCACCCGGCCATGCCCCGTCCCCTCCTGTCGGAGGCCCTGCGGGGGCACGGTGCCCTGCTGCGCGACGCCGAGGGCGAGCGCTTCGTCGATGAGTTGGCGCCGAGGGATGTCGTCAGCCGGGCCATGGCCGATCGGATGCGCGCCCAGGGGGTCGAGAGCCTCTGGCTCGACGCCACCGGACTGGTCTCGTTCGAGGCCCGCTTCCCCACCATCTCCGCCTCGTTGCGGGCCATCGGACTGGATCCCGCCCGCGACTGGCTGCCCATCGCCCCCGCCGCCCACTACCTCTCCGGTGGGGTCGTCACCGACCTGTCGGGGGCGACGGCCCTGCCCGGACTGTGGGCGGCCGGCGAGGTGGCCTGCACGGGGGTGCACGGAGCCAACCGACTGGCCTCCAACTCGCTGTTGGAGGGCATGGTGTTCGGGGCCCGACTGGCCGAGTCCATCCTGGCCGGCGAGGACGGGCCCGTGCCCACCGGGGTGATGGCGGCGTTGAACCGCGGCGCCACCGAACGGGTCGGCCCCACCGAGGCGGCCCCGTGGACGACGGAGGGAGCCGACCCCCCGCCGTCCGAGGCCGTTCCCTGGCCCGACATCACCAAGACCCGTGAGTGGCTGCAGCGGGTGATGATCGAGGGCGCCGGCGTGGTGCGGAGCCGCGCCTCGCTGGCCGCGGCCGGCTCGGCCGTCGACGCCATCGGCACCGCCATGGGAGACATCACACCGGCGGACCGGTCCCACGGCGAGTTGGCCAACCTGGTCACGGCGGCGCAGAGCCTGCTGCGATCGGCCTCGGTCCGCCACGAGACGCGAGGGGCCCACGCCCGGAGCGACTACCCGGAGGCGGCCGACGGGTGGCGCCGCCGCATCGTGCACGATCACGACGGAGTGTCGGTCGTCCCCGGGCCGACCCCGTCCCCGAGTCGGGCCGGCCGTTGAGCCCCCCCTCCGTGCCGCCGCCACCGATCGGGCCGGCCATGGTCGAACCCCCGCGGGGGGCCGTGGTCGACGCCGTGAGCCGGGCCATCGCCGAGGACCTGCTGCCCCTGGGCGATCTCACTGCGGCGCTGGTGCCGGCCACCGCGACGTCGTCGGTCGACATCGTCAGCCGGTCGACCGGTGTGATCGCCGGTCGGGCCTGCGCCCTCGAGGCGTTCGCGCAGATCGACCCGGATGTCGACGTGGAGTGGCGCATCGACGACGGCGGCCGGGTCGGCCCCGGGGACGTCGTGGCCAGGGCCGTGGGGGACGCTCCGTTCGATCCTGACCGCGGAGCGGACCGTCCTCAACTTCCTCGGCCACCTGTCCGGGGTGGCGTCGCTCACCCGGCGGTACGTCGACGCCGTGGCCGCGGCCAACCCGAACACCCGCGTTCTCGACACCCGCAAGACCACCCCGGGCCTCCGGGCCCTCGAGAAGGCCGCGGTGCGGGCCGGGGGCGGCTACAACCACCGCGGCAGCCTGTCCGACGCCGTGCTGGTCAAGGACAACCATCTCGACGGGGTCTCGATCACCGACGCCGTGGTCCGGGCCACGCAGCTCTGGCCGGGACGGATGGTGGAGGTGGAGTGCGACCGTCAGGCCCAGGTGGTCGAAGCCGTCGCCGCCGGCGCCACCCTGGTCATGCTCGACAACATGTCGCTCGACGAGGTGGCCGAGTGTGTGATGCAGCTCAGGGCGGACGGGGTGTCGACCCTGGTCGAGGTGTCCGGGCGGGTGGACCTGGCCATGGCCCCGCTGCTGGCTGCCGCCGGCGCCGACCTCATCTCGGTGGGGGCGCTGACCCACTCGGCCCCGGTGCTCGACCTCGGATTCGATCTGGCGCCCCGGGGCGGAAGGGCCTGATCGTGCTGCTCGCCATCGATGTCGGGAACACCGAGACCGTGGTCGGCCTGTTCGCCGACGACGACCACGAGGCGCCCGGCGGCACCGGGCCCCGGGACGGCAGTGAACCCACGGGGCTGGCCCACCACTGGCGCCTGTCGACGGTGGCCGAGCGCACCGCCGACGAGCACGCTCTGCTGCTGACCCAGCTGCTCGACCTCGACGGGCTGGACATCGACCGTACCGTCTCGGGCATGGCCGTCACGTCATCGGTCCCGCTGGTCACGGCCAACCTCCGCCTGATGGTGGCGCGTTGGTTCGACGTGCCGGCGGTGGTCCTCGAGCCCGGCGTGAGGAGCGGGATGCCCATCCTCTATGACAACCCCAAGGAGGTGGGTGCGGACCGGATCGCCAACGCAGTGGGCGCCCATGACCTGTTCGGGGGGCCGTGTGTGGTGGTCGATCTGGGCACCGCCACCACGTTCGACGCCATCTCCGCCGCAGGCGAGTACTTGGGCGGGGCCATCACCCCGGGGGTGGCCATCAGCCTCGACGCGCTGTTCGCCAATGCGGCCGCACTGCGCCGGGTGGAGCTCATCGAGCCCCGCAGCGTCATCGGCAAGTCGACGGTGGAGTCGATCCAGTCGGGAGCCCTCTACGGGTTCGCCGGCCAGGTCGACGGATTGTGCCGCCGGTTCGCGGCGGTATTAGGCGAGTGCACCGTGGTGGCCACCGGGGGCCTGTCCGAACTCATCTCCCCTTACTCGGAGGAGATCGAGTACGTCGAGCCGTGGCTCACGCTCCACGGCCTCCGGATCATCTTCGACCGGAACTCGCCCGGACCGTCTTCCTCCGGCTAGAGGCCGAGGCCGGGGTCAGACCGGCGCTTCGAGGGCTAATCGGGGTCGGCGGGTCGGGGGTTGGTGGTCCCACAGATCGGTCAGCAGGTCGTCCCGGGTGGCCCGTAGCGACTCGTCGTCCCATCGATTGACCCGTTGCAGGGGGTCCTCGGCGAGGTCGTAGAGCTCGCCCTCGGTGCCGTCGTGGGACGTGCCGGGCTGGTAGGTCGAACAGACCCAGTGATCCCTCATGATGGTGCGGAGGTGGACGTCGGTCCCGAACAGTTCGCTGTCCCATTCGGTCAGTACGCGCTCGAATCCCCGGGTGTCGGCCTCGGCGTCGTCGACGGGCAGCACGTCCCCCTCCATCCACTCCGGAGCCTCGAGCCCGGCGATGGCACAGAAGGTCGGGGCCAGGTCGACCAGGCCCACCGGGCGGGTCACCACCGCCGGCCCGGTGGAGCTGGACGGGGCCGGCCGCCAGACCAGGGGTAGGCGCATCAGGGCATCCACGTGGTACGGGCCCTTGAAGAGCAGCCCGAAGTCGCCCTGCAGCTCGCCGTGGTCGGTGGTGAAGACCACGTCGAGGTCGTCGCCCCACCCCCGTTCGGTGATGCGGTTCAGGACCCGACCGACGGCCTCGTCGATGAGTTCGCACTCGACGGCGTTGCGAGCGTTGACCTCGCGGACCTGGTCGGCGGTGAGGGTGGCCGGTACCCAGTCGGCGGGAGCCTCGTAGTTGGAGACCAGTACTCCGTCGTACCAGAGCCGCCAGTGTCGGGGCTTGGCGTCGAGGATGGCCTCGCGCCGGGCCCGGTCCTCGGGATAGCCGGCGGGGAGGGGGACCTCGCGCCAGTCGATGCGCCCCACCTCGGATTCGGGCGGGTCCCACGGATGGTGGGGATCGGGGAAGCTCATCCAGCAGAACCAGTCCTCGTCGTCCCCGAGTGCGTCGAGCCAGGCCATGGTCCGGTCGGCCACCCAGTCCGTGTGGTAGATCCCGCGCTCGACCGGATTGACCTGGACCTGGGGGGCTCCGGTATCACCCCCGCCCGCCGCGTTGACCTGGAGGGATCCGTCGAGGGCGGGGTAGAAGCCGCCCAGTGAGCCGGGGTGCTCGCTCATCATCCAGCGGGCGTAGTGGAGCGGGCCCATGACTCCGTGGGTGGCCAGCTCGAGGTGTTCGAAGCCCCGGTGGATCCCACCGACCGGCTCGGTCCCGGTCAGGGCCATCGAGTTCTCGCTGAAGCGGAAGAACGGGTCGAGGAACGGCTCGAAATGGGCCTTGCCGACCAGAGCGGTCCGGTATCCGGCCCGGTGGAGCTCGAGGGCCACCGACGGGGCGTCGATGGGCAGGGGGACCCCGTTCATCCAGACACCGTGGGTACTCGGATGCTGTCCGGTGAGGATGGTGGACCGCGACGGCATGCACACCACCGACTGCGGGTGGGCGCGCTCGAACCGGATGCCTTCGGCGGCCAACCCGTCCACGATCGGGGTCCGACCGACCGCGGCGCCGTTGCACCCGAGGGTGTCGTAGCGCTGTTGGTCGGTGGTGACCAGGAGTATCTTCCGTCCCATCAGCTCGATCCCGCCGCGAACCGGGCCGGCAGGGCTTCGAGGCCCTCCCGGGCCGCGCCTCCGATGACCAGGGCCAGGGGGGCCGGGTCGGCGTCGACGCTGTAGACCACCAGGCAGGTGCCGGCCCCGAGGTCGTGTACGTCGATGGTGCTCAGGTGCTCGGTGAACATGGGAGCGGTGATCCGGTACTGGAGGCGTCGGATCCTGGGGTCGACCGTCAACAGGCGCTCGGGCATGGGGATGCCCGAGCCGGTCATGACCACCCGTTGATCGCCCTCGACCGTGCACGACTCGATGCCGGGGAACCACTCGTGCACCCGCTCCGGCGCTCCGAGGACGGCCCAGGCCCGGTCGGGCGAACAGCCCAGACGGACGTCGTGACGGACGCTGCCCCGTCGCGCGGTCACGGTGCTCCGCCCCCGACGGGCCCCTTTCGGGTGGCAGTTCGTCTGTGCTCGGTGGCGTCCATGGTGGGGCCGACGCTAGTCAACCCGGCCGACCGTGCCGCACCGTCTTCGTTCTGTGTTCGTTCCGCAACCATCACCGGTCCCTAACACCTACGTCATGGTTCACACATGCCGCCGGACGAGAACAGGTGCAGGGGTCGGAACCGCCGACCGGAATGAAACCGCAGCACCGAGGAGCACACCATGACGCAGATGATCCCCGTAGCCAAGAAGCTGCTCGTCGGCGTGGTCGCCGTCGGAGCGCTGTCGCTGGGCGTGGCCGGCCTTGCCGGCGCCGCCGGCGCTGCCACCACGGGAGGCACCGCGACGGCGGCGACAGCCGGACACCACTTCAACTGCGCCAACGCCACCAAGGTCCTCGACCGGATCCAGACCGCCGAGTCCCACATCGCGGCCGGACTTCCCAAATTGACGGCGGCCCAGGCCAAGGCCGCCACCACCGGTCACACCACGTTGGCGGCCCGACTGCAGCGGAGAATCACCAGGTACGAGAGCGCGGCCTTCAAGGCTCGACTCGCCAAGATCTCACAGAAGATCGAGACGAAGTGCCAGGTGGCAGCTCCGTCCACCAGCTCGGTGGGCTGAGCGGCGTCGGTGACCGTCGGCCGTTCGGGAGGAGTTCCCGTCGACCGGCGGTCATCCGGGTTCCCGGGGGCGCCCCCGGGATTTCCGGGTGGACCCGGGCCGGCGGCTCAGCCGGTGGGAAGGTCGTCGACGAGCGAGTGGGCCAGATGGGAGAAACCGGCGGCCAGCTCGGGTGACCGACCGGCGACGGCGGACGACGCCTCCTCGGCGAATCGGCGGGCCACCACCACGGATTCCTCGATGGCACCGGACTCGGCCACGATGGAGCGGGCCTTGTCCCGCTCGGGCTGACCCAGGGGCTGTCCCAGCAGGGGACTCAGCTCGGGACCGGCCACCGGATCGGCCAGGGCCAGCAGTACCGGGAGGGTGTACACACCCTCGGCCAGGTCCTGGCCGGCCGGCTTCCCCAATTCGGCTTCGGTCCCGATCACGTCGAGGATGTCATCACGCACCTGGAAGATCATCCCGAACGAGCGACCGAAGGAGGTGAATGCCTCCACCTGGGGGCGGGATAGTCCACCGGTGAGAGCCCCGATACGGCACGAGGTGGCCATGAGGGCGGCGGTCTTCCCGGCGATGGCCCGACGGTACTGGTCCTGGGTGCGGTTGGCCTGGAAGGCGGCGTGTACCTCGGCCACCTGGCCCTGGCACAGTTCACCCAGGGTGGCGGCCAACAGGCCGGCGATCTCCGTGCCGAGGCCAGCGGCGATCTCGGCCGATCGGGCCAGGAGGAAGTCACCGGCCACGATGGCCACCAGGTTGCCGAACCGGGCGTTGACGCTCTCCACATTGCGACGCACGGTTGCCTCGTCCATCACATCGTCGTGGTAGAGCGAGGCCAGGTGCACGAGCTCGACCGCAACCGCGCCGAGGAGGTCCTCCCGGGAGGCCTCGGCCGCCCCGGAAGTGGCGGTGGCCAGGGCCAATACCGGCCGAAGCCGCTTTCCACCCGCGGCCAGCAGGTGGGTGGTCACCTCGTCCAGAAAGTCGTCGCCCGTGACCACGGACTCCACGAGCAGGGGCTCGAGGCGCCCCAGCTGATCTTCGAGTGCGGGAAGCCCAAGGAGTTCGACGACGTTCACTTCCTACAGACGATAGGCCAGGATGCCGATGGCTGAGAAAACAGAAGGTAAATCGGTATGTGCGGGTGCGGGTGCCACCCGCACCTGTAGACTTCGGTTCAGTTACCGACCGCAGATGGAGGCGGTGGATGTTCGAACGATTCACAGACC
Source organism: uncultured Acidimicrobiaceae bacterium (assembly GCA_963756515.1). Lineage (GTDB taxonomy): Bacteria > Actinomycetota > Acidimicrobiia > Acidimicrobiales > RAAP-2 > Bog-756. The sequence goes on along the minus strand of CAVWNV010000005.1, from coordinate 64,876 downwards.
GGGCTCGTCGAGTTCTTGTGCTGGCGCAAGAGGAGGCGCGGCTGCTCAACCACAGTTTCATCGGCACCGAGCACATCCTCCTGGGCCTGATCCACGAGGGTGAGGGAGTGGCGGCCAAGGCTCTGGAGTCCCTCGGGGTCTCGCTGGAGGCGGTCCGTGAGAAGGTGGAGGAGACCATCGGCCTGGCCGGTACGGCGCCCACCGGTTCACCTCCGTTCACCCCCCGGGCGAAGAAGGTCCTCGAGCTCTCGCTGCGCGAGGCGCTGCAGCTCGGGCACAGCTACATCGGCACCGAGCACATGCTGCTGGGGTTGGTCCGCGAGGGTGAGGGTGTGGCCGCACAGGTCCTCGTGAGCCTGGGCGCCGACCTCCCACGGGTGCGGCAGCAGGTCATCCAGCTGCTGTCCGGCTATCAGGGCAAGGAGTCGGTTGGCGCCGGTGCCCCCGGCTCGCAGACCTCGGACGCCCCAACCGGCTCACCGGTCCTGGACCAGTTCGGCCGCAACCTCACGGCACTGGCGCGGGACCACAAGCTGGACCCGGTGATCGGGCGCGAGAAAGAGATCGAGCGGGTCATGCAGGTGCTGTCCCGTCGCACGAAGAACAACCCGGTGCTCATCGGGGAGCCCGGCGTGGGCAAGACCGCCATCGTCGAGGGTCTGGCCCAGCGCATCGTGGCCGACGATGTGCCGGAGACGCTCACTGGCAAGCAGCTCTACACCCTCGACCTCGGCGCCCTGGTGGCCGGCAGCCGCTATCGCGGCGACTTCGAAGAGCGGCTCAAGAAGGTCCTCAAGGAGATCCGCACCCGCGGCGACATCGTCCTGTTCATCGACGAACTCCACACCCTGGTGGGTGCCGGCGCCGCCGAGGGGGCCATCGACGCCGCCTCCATCCTGAAGCCCATGCTGGCCCGCGGCGAGCTGCAGACCATCGGGGCCACCACCATCGACGAGTACCGCAAGCATCTGGAGAAGGACGCCGCCCTCGAGCGACGGTTCCAGCCCATCAAGGTGGAGCAGCCCAATGTGGCCCTGACCATCGAGATCTTGAAGGGGTTGCGCGACCGGTACGAGTCCCACCACGCCGTCACCATCACCGATCAGGCCCTGGTGGCCGCAGCCAACCTGGCCGACCGCTATTTGGCCGACCGCTACCTTCCCGACAAGGCCATCGACCTGATCGACGAGGCCGGCAGCCGCCTGCGCATCCGCCGGATGACGACGCCGCCCGCCTACAAGAAGCTCGAGGAGGACATCACCCGACTGCGGGCCGACAAGGAAGCGGCCATCGAGAAGCAGGCGTTCGACCAGGCCAAGAAGCTCGCTGAGCAGGAAAAGGATCGTCTGGACTCCAAAGAGGCCATGGAAGCCGAGTGGCGTGCCGAAGGAGTCGACCTCTTCGACGTGGTGGACGAGGAGGTCATCGCCGAGGTGTTGGCCAACTGGACCGGCATCCCCGTCTACCGCCTCACCGAGGAGGAGACGGCCAAGCTGCTCCGCATGGAGGACGAGCTGCACAAGCGGGTCATCGGTCAGGAGCCGGCCATCGCCGCACTGGCCCGGTCCATCCGGCGGACGCGGGCCGGGCTGAAGGACCCGAAGCGGCCCAGCGGATCGTTCATCTTCCTCGGGCCCACCGGGGTCGGGAAGACCGAGCTGGCCAAGACGCTGGCCGAGTTCCTCTTCGACGACGAGGACGCCCTGATCCAGCTGGACATGTCCGAGTACATGGAGAAGCACACCGTGAGTCGGCTGGTCGGCTCACCTCCCGGCTACGTCGGGTACGAGGAGGGCGGTCAGCTGACCGAGGCGGTTCGGCGCAAGCCCTTCTCCGTGGTGCTCTTCGACGAGGTGGAGAAGGCTCACGCCGATGTGTTCAACACCCTGCTGCAGATCCTGGAGGACGGTCGCCTGACCGATGCCCAGGGGCGCTCGGTCGACTTCAAGAACACCGTGCTCATCATGACGTCGAACCTGGGCACGGCGGACCTCCGCAAGTCCTCGGTGGGCTTCGCCAAGACCTCGGAGGCCGTGACCTACGAGCGTATGAAGACCAAGGTCAACGAGGCCCTGAAGGCGCATTTCCGTCCGGAGTTCCTCAACCGCATCGACGAGGTCGTGGTGTTCCACGAACTGTCGAAGGTCGAGGTGGTCGAGATCGTGGACCTGATGATCCAACGGGTGTCCAACCAGTTGGAGCTACAGGGTCTCAGCCTGGTCCTGACGCCACCGGCCAAGCAGCTGCTGGCCGACAAGGGCTACGACCCCCAGCTCGGAGCGCGACCCCTGCGTCGGGCCATCCAACAGATGGTGGAGGACCCGCTCTCGGAGCGGATCCTGTGGAAGGAGTTCCGGGTCGGGGAGACCATCCTGGTCGACGTGGAGACCATCACGCCGGAGGCGGCCGAAGCCTTCGACGTGAAGGGTGCGCCGCCACTCGTCGCCGGGGAGCAACAGCTGACCTTCACCGCCATCGAGGGTGTCGAACCGCCGCCGCCGGTCGAGTTGGCCGGAGCCGACTCAGCCGCCGACTGACGCCTGGACCCGCTCGCCGTCGGGCCCTGCCCGTCGATGAATGTTCGTCTTGAAACGCCCCACCGAGTCCGGTGGGGCGTTTCACGTGGGTTCGTCCTTTGTGGCTACTGCCCGGGCCGGTGTCGTCGGCCGGTTTCGTCGGCCGGTGGGTCGCTGCGATGGGTCTCTTCGGTGGGTCGCCTCGGTGGGTCGCCTCGGTGGGTCGCCTCGTGTATCGGACGTCGGACCATCTTTTCGAAATAGATATACAAGGTATATGTATTCTGTATAGCTATTCCGAAAAGAATTAACAGAGCTCCGACGGACGGCCGGACCTCGAGGTATCGCCGGTGGGGGCCGATCACCCCCTCTGGCACACCCAGTCCCTACCATCGGGCCCATGGCCAAGACGGCAAAGCGGCACCGCTGCATCGACTGTGGCTCGACCACCGCCCGCTGGGCCGGTCGCTGCCCGACGTGCGGAGAGTGGAACACCCTGGTCGAAGAGGCCCAACTCGGGTCGCTGGTCCAGGCGGTGGACGCCCTCGGCCTGTCCTCCATGCCGGTCCCCCTGTCATCGGTGGACGTCTCCGAGGCCACGGCCGTTCCGACCGGGGTGGACGAGTTCGACCGGGTGCTCTCGGGCGGTCTGGTTCCCGGCTCTGTGACCCTGGTCGGCGGGGAACCAGGTATCGGCAAGTCCACGCTCTTGCTCCAGGTGCTGGCGGCCCGGGCGGTGGCCGGGCACCGTGTCCTGCTCGTCTCGGCCGAGGAGTCGGCTCACCAGGTCCGGCTGCGGGCCGAGCGGCTGGGCCCTGTGCCGCCCGGTCTGCTGATTCTTCCCGCCACCGACGTCGGCGCCGTCATCAACGCCGTGGTCGAGTGCGATCCCGACCTGGTCGTCATCGACTCCATCCAGGCCGTGGCCATCGGCCCGGCCGTTCCCGGTGAGCGCCGGGCCACGGGCGTTCCCGGCAGTGTGACCCAGGTACGGGAGTGTGCCGATCAGATCGTCGGGCTGGCCAAGTCCCGTCAGGTGGCCACCGTACTGGTAGGCCATGTCACCAAGGACGGCTCCTTGGCCGGGCCCCGGGCTCTCGAGCACATGGTGGACACCGTCCTGAGTTTCGAGGGCGACCGCCACCACTCGCTCCGGCTCCTCCTGGCCGTCAAACACCGGTTCGGACCCACCGGCGAGCTCGGCCTGTTCGAGATGGGCGACAACGGTCTCAACCCGGTGGACGATCCCGGCCGGCTCCTGCTGGGCGACCGTCTGGTCGGGGTACCCGGAGGAGTGGTCCTGCCCGCCGTACAGGGGCGTCGCACCCTGCTGGTCGAACTGCAGGCGCTGGTGATCCCCATGGGTCAGGCCCAGCCCAAGCGTTCCGTGGTGGGACTGGACAGCGGTCGCTTGATGATGACCCTGGCCGTACTGGCCCGACATGCCGACATGCCGGTGCTGGGCATGGACGTCTTCGCGTCGGTGGCCGGAGGGATCCGGGTCACCGAGCCGGCCGCGGACCTGGCCGTGGCCATGGCCGTGGCGTCGGCGGCCACCGGTCTAGCGCTCCCACCCGACCTGGCCGCCGTGGGCGAGGTCGGTCTGGCCGGCGAGGTTCGTCAGGTCACCAACCTGCCCCGGCGCCTCGAGGAGGCCGCTCGTCTCGGCTTCGACCGGGTGGTGGTGCCGGCGTCCTCTCCCGCCGGTCCCCGGGGAGTGCAGCTGATCAGGGTGGACACGGTCATAGACGCCGTCACCCGTTTTCTGGCCGAAGGCCTCACCGACTGAGCTGCGGACGGAGCCCGATCGGGCGGGGCCAGGTACCATTCGACCGTGACCGCCCGACAGAGTTCGCCACTCAGTGACGCCCTGGCCATGGCGGCCCCCGGGCAGCCGTTGCGTGACGGGCTGGACCGGATCCTCCGGGCCAAGCGCGGTGCCCTCGTCGTGGTCGGAGACGGTCCCGGCGTCCTGTCCATCTGCTCGGGTGGATTCCTGCTCGACGCCGAGTTCAGTCCCCAGCGCCTGTCGGAGTTGGCCAAGATGGACGGCGCCATCATCCTGGCCCCCGATGCCTCCCGCATCGCCCGGGCCAATGTTCACCTGATGCCGAAGGCCAGCATCCCCACCTCCGAGACGGGCACCCGGCATCGGACGGCCGAGCGGGTGGCCCGGTCCATCGACGTGCCGGTCCTGTCGGTGTCGGCGGCCATGTCGGTCATCGCCGTCTACCGCAACGACCTGAAGCACACCGTGCAGCCCACCGGATGGCTCCATGACCGGACGGACCAGGCCCTGGCCACCATGCAGAGGTTCCGGGTCCGCTTCGACGTGGCCCTCTCGGGGCTCTCGATGCTCGAGGTCGAGGACACGGTGTCGGTGGGCGACGTGATCGGCGTGGTCCAGGCGGCCGAGATGCTCCTGCGCATCGCCGAGGAGGTGGACGGCTACCTGGTGGAGCTGGGCGACGATGGCCGGTTGGTCGGTCTCCAGTCCACGGAACTGGTCGACGGGGTGGCCCCGGCCCTGCGCCTGGTGGTCCGGGACTACTGCCGGCTCCCGCCGGTCAAGGGCCGGGACCGGCTGACCGTGGTCCACCGGGTCCTCGAGCAGCTGGCCCGTCTGTCGTCCGAACAACTATCCGATGCCCAACAGGTGGCGGAGATCCTCGGGCTGACGGGGTCGCTCCACGATGCCGATTCCGGCGTGGAACCACGCGGCTACCGGATCCTGTCGAGATTGCCGAGATTCTCGGACGTGATCATCGAGCGGATCGTGGACCGATTCTCCAATCTCCAACAGGTCATGCGGGCGTCGTTGGGCGAGCTCGAGCAGGTCGAAGGCGTGGGCGAGGCCCGCGCCCACTCGGTGAAGGAGGGTCTGGCCCGCCTGGCCGAGGCCAGCATCTTCGAGCGCTACCAGTAGCGGGCGACCCGGCTGGCCGCGCCGTGGCCGTGCCGCGGTAGGGGCCGCGGTAGGGGCCGACGCCGCCACCGTGTACCATGGCGTGCTCCCTACGCGGCCCCGATCGAGCTCACCAGCCCGGGACCAGCACGCAACGCCAGGAGGAACGGTGTTCGACATCGGTGACAAGGTCGTCTATCCGCACCACGGCGCGGCAGTAGTCGAACGACGCGAGACTAAAGAGGCGTTCGGCAAGAAACAGGAGTACCTGGTGCTCCGCCTGGCCTACGGGGACCTGACCCTGATGGTGCCGGCCGACAACACCGAGGGCGTCGGCCTGCGAGAGGTGATCAACGACGAAGAGGTGGAAGAGGTCTTCGCCGTGCTCCGTAAGAAGGAGGCCCGGATGCCGACCAACTGGTCGCGCCGGTACAAGAACCACTCGGAGAAGTTGCGGTCGGGAGACATCTACCAGGTGGCCGAGGTGGTCCGGAACCTGTCCATCCGCGACAAGGACAAGGGTCTCTCGGCCGGCGAGAAGCGTATGCTCCAACGGGCTCGTCAGATCCTGGTGTCGGAGTTGACCTTTGCCCTCGGGGTCGACGAGGAGACAGCCGAAGTTCGCCTCAACGAGGCTCTTCCCTGAGCCGAGCGGGCTCCGTGTGGGCCATCGTGGTGGCCGGAGGATCGGGACGCCGCTTCGGGGGACCCAAGCAGTTTCTCCAACTCGGGGGGCGTCCGGTGGCGGCCTGGTCGGTGTCATCGGCCCGCTCGGTCGCTGACGGCGTGGTGCTGGTGGTTCCCGATCGGTCCCATGGTGTCCACCGTGCTGTCGACGACGACGACGACGACGACGTCGTCGACGCCGACGCCGATTGGGGAGCGGACTGCGTGGTGACGGGCGGCCCGACCCGGGCTGATTCGGTCCGGGCCGGCCTGGCTGCCGTGCCCCGGGACGCCACCGTCATCATCGTCCACGACGCCGCCCGCCCGTTGGCCTCACCGGCCCTCTTCGCCGCGGTGGTGGGGGCGGTGGGCGAGGGCGGGGTCGAGGGTGCCATCCCGGTCATCGAGGTGTCGGACACACTGAAGCGGACCTCGGGCGGACAGGTCGGATCTACCGTCGATCGCGACGGTCTGGTCACGGTGCAGACCCCTCAGGCCTTTGTCGCCGACGCCCTCCGTGCCGCCCACCTGCCCGGAGGCCAGGCCACCGACGACGCCGGCCTGCTCGAGCAGATGGGTGCGACGGTGCGGACCGTTCCGGGGGATCCGTGGAACCTGAAGCTCACCCGGCCCGAGGATCTGGACATCGCCGAAGCGCTACGGGGGGCGTTGCCGTGGTGAGCGATGGGCCACCGGCCCTGCGGGTCGGCCAGGGTCTGGACGTGCACCGGTTCTCCGAGCGCGTCGACCGTCCGCTGATCCTCGGTGGAGTGACGGTCACCGGCGACGGAGCCCGGGGTCTCGAAGGTCACAGTGACGCCGACGCCGTGGCCCATGCCATCGCCGACGCCGTCCTGGGCGGCGCCGGGCTCGGGGATCTCGGCCGCCATGCTCCGGACAGCGACCCGCGGTGGAGTGGGGCCGACAGCATGGGGATCCTGGCCGATGTCGTCGACCTGGCCCGCCGGGCCGGGTGGGCGGCGGTCAACGCCGACTGCACCGTGGTGGCGGAGCGTCCCCGGCTGGCCCCCTTCGTGGAGGCCATGGCCGAGCGGTTGGGGACGGTGCTGGGCGCGCCGGTGAACGTGAAGGCCACCCGGGCCGAGGGCCTCGGAGCCCTGGGTCGGGCCGAGGGGATCGCCTGCACCGCCGTGGTGCTGCTGGTCGCCGTCCCGACCCGGCCCGGAGGGGACGGGCCGTGAGCCCGCCCAAGAGCGCCGGGGGGCGGGGAAAGCCGGCCCGGGGTGGATCCGGTAGGGGCCGGTCCACCGGGAGCTCCCGCCGCGGCGCGGGGTCGAAGGGCGCCTCGAGTGGTGCTCTGCCGCGTCGGGGGACCCAGGGGGGTGGGGGTCGGGCGGCCAATGCGACCAGGGCCCCGAGGGTGTCGGCCCCGACAGGGCTCGGCGGCGGTCAGGTCGAAGGGCGTCAGGCGGTGCGCGAGCTCCTGAGTGCCAACCGGCGGGCCGTGACGTCACTGTTGATGGCCGAGGGCATGGACGACTCCGCCATCCTCGACGAGATCGAGGCCCTGGCCTCCACCCGCCGGGTCCGGGTGGAGTACGTGTCGCGCCGCCGCATCGACTCGGTGGCCCGGACTGAAGCGGCCCAGGGGGTGGTGGCGCTGGCCCGACCGGTGGAGGAGACGCCGCTGGTGGCACTGTGCGGGCCGTCACGGCGGGGCCGGGTGCCGTTCTTGCTGGTCCTGGACGGCATCACCGACCCCCACAACCTCGGATCGCTCCTGCGGAGCGCCGAGTGCGCCGGAGTGACCGGCGTCGTGCTCCCGAGACACCGGTCGGCCCATCTCTCGCCCACCGTGGCCAAGGTGGCCGCCGGCGCCATCGAGTACCTCCCGATGACCCTGGTGGCCGGGGTGCCGGCGGCACTCCAGCAGCTCGGCCAGCTCGGGGTGTGGACGGTCGGACTCGTCGGGGAGGCGGAGCAGGCCCTGTACTCACTGTCCCTCGGCGAGCAGCCCGTGGCGCTGGTGTTGGGCTCGGAGGGGACGGGGCTGGCCCCGCTCAGCCGGAAGCGGTGCGACGCCCTGGCGGCGATTCCCCAGCACGGCACCCTCTCGTCCCTCAACGTCGCCACCGCCGGCGCCATCGCCTGCTTCGACGTGGCCCGCCAGCGCTCCGCCTGATCCGAGACCAGGACGGGTGCAAGGCCGGCCACGAGCGGGTAGAACCGGTGGGACCGACCGGACGGGCCCGATCACGCCGAGCTCGCCACGCCGGACGCGACAACCGGAGGAGCGACGATGAGCGAACGGGCCGACGTGGTCGTGGTGGGTATGGGTCCGGGCGGAGAGGACCTGGCCGGTCGCCTGGCCGAGGCCGGCCTCGACGTGGTCGGTGTGGAGGCGGAGCTGGTGGGTGGGGAATGCCCCTACTGGGGGTGCGTCCCCTCCAAAATGATGATCCGGGCCGCCGATCTCCTGGCCGAGGCCCGACGGGTGCCGGAGATGGCCGGTACGGTCACGGTGCAGCCCGACTGGGGCCGGGTGGCCCGGCGCATCCGCCAGGAGGCCACCGACTCGTGGGACGACGGGGTGGCGGCGAAGCGGTTCGAGGACAAGGGAGGGCGCCTGGTCCGGGGATGGGGTCGGCTGGAAGGTCCGACCACGGTGGCGGTCGGCGACCGTGTCATCGAGGCGCAACGCGCCGTCGTGGTCAACATCGGGTCGCGGCCCTGGATCCCACCGGTCGACGGGCTGGAAGGTACCCCGTACTGGACCAACCGGGAGGCGGTCGAGACCGAGGCCGTGCCGGCCTCGCTGGCCGTCCTCGGTGGTGGGGCCATCGGCGTCGAGCTGGCCCAGGTGTTCCGCCGCTTCGGCGCCGAGGTCACCGTCCTCGAGGCGGGTCCGCATCTGGTCGGGCCGGAGGAGCCCGAGGCCGGAACGCTGTTGGCCCGGGTGTTCGGATCCGAGGGGATCGATGTGCGCGTCGGGGCCGCCATCGAGTCGGTCCACCACGACGGCGGCCACTTCGCGGTGGGACTGGCTGGCGGCGAGTCCTTGGTGGCCGAGCAGCTGCTGGTGGCGGCCGGCCGCCGGCCGGATCTGGCCGGGTTGAACGTGGCCTCGGTCGGACTCGACCCGTCGGCCCGGTCCCTGCCGGTCGACGACCACATGCGGGTGGAGGGGGTGGACGGCCTGTGGGCGGTGGGGGACGCCGTCGGCGACGGTGCGTTCACCCACATGTCCATGTACCAGGCCGACATCGCGGTGAACGACATCCTCGGGCACCAGGTTGTCCCGGCCGACTACCGGGCCGTGCCGCGGGTGACGTTCACCGATCCCGAGATCGGCTCGGTGGGCTTGACCGAGCGTGGCGCCCGCGACCAGGGGATCCAGGTGCGGGTGGGTCTCGCCCCGCTGGCCGAATCCACCCGGGGGTGGATCCACAAGGCCGGCAACCAGGGCTTCATCAAGCTGGTCGAGGACTCCGAGCGTGGGGTCCTGGTCGGGGCGACATCGGCCGGACCCACCGGCGGTGAGGTCCTCGGTCTACTCACGCTGGCCGTCTACGCAGAGGTCGCCACCACCCGCCTCCGCCACATGATCTACGCCTATCCCACCTTCCATCGGGCGGTGGAGACGGCGGTCAAAGACCTGCTGGCCGATTGAGCAGACTCGGGGATCCCCGGGTCGGCGACGGCGTCGGCGACGCCCTGGACGGCTACGAGGAGGGGCGGGCCATGGTCAGAAGGAACTCGTCCCCCCCGGAGAGCCACATGGTCTCCACCACGAAGCCGCACTCGTTGAGCTCGGCCCCGAGGGCCTCCGGCGTGAACTTGGTGCTGATCTCGGTGAGCATCTCCTCACCGGTGCCGAACGTGAGATCGAGGTCGAGGTCGGCCACCCGGATCCGTTGGGTGCGGGACGATCGGAGATGCATCTCTATTCGCCGGTCGGCCTCGTTCCACCGGGCCACGTGCTCGAACTGTTCGGGATCGAAGTTGGCACCCAGCTCGCGGTTGAGGACGAGCAGCACGTTCCGGTTGAACTCGGCGGTGACCCCGGCACCGTCGTCATAGGCGTCGACCAGGCGGTCCCGGTCCTTGACCAGGTCGGTCCCGAGGAGCAGCCGGTCGTCCATGGTCATGGCCTTGGCCAACTGGATGAAGAACGTCCTGCGTTGGCCGGGGTCGAGATTGCCGATGGTGCCGCCGAGGAAGGCGAAGAGGCGAGTGCCGTCGGTCGGTAGCCGGTCGAGGTGGTGGTGGAAGTCGGCGACCACCGCGCTCGACGGCCACACCGGGGTACTCCTCGGAGAGGGCCGTGGCCGCCTCCCACAGCGTGGTGTCGCTCACGTCGAGGGGGACGAACCGTCGCAGTGTGCCTGTGGACTGCATGGCATCGAGCAGGATTCGTGACTTCTCACAGGTCCCGGCACCGAGCTCGACAAGAGTGTCGGCTCCGGCCTGCTCGGCGATGTCCCCGGCGTGGGCGTCGAGGATGGAGCGCTCTGAGCGGGTCGGGTAGTACTCCGGTAGGCGGGTGATCTCGTCGAAGAGTCGGCTGCCCCGGTCGTCGTAGAAGTAGACGGGTGGCAGGCTCTTGGGATCGCCGGCGAGTCCGCTGCGGACGTCCCGTTCCATGGCCTCCCGGAGATCCGAGCCGGTCAGGTGGACATCCATGGTGGGGGGGATCACGGCAGGCATGGGCTCGGCATTCCTCCGGACTGGTGAGCGGGCGGGCTGTCCCGGGCCCGGTCAGACATCGCGGGCCAGCCGGAGGCCGGCGAATACCCAACGGGCGGATGGCGGGAAGAAGTTCCGGTAGCTGGACCGGATGTGGTCCGGGGGTGTCACGCACGAGCCGCCCCTCAGAACGTACTGGTTGACCATGAACTTTCCGTTGTACTCGCCCACGGCTCCCGCCGCGGGCTCGAAACCGGGGTAGGGACCGTAGGCCGAGGAGGTCCACTGCCATACGTTCCCGAAGAGCCCCGAAACCCCGGTGGAACGGCCCGTCGGGGTGGGATGGAGCTTGGTCTGATCGAGAAAGGCCCCCTCCCGCGACTGGCCGACCGTGGCGAACTCCCACTCGGCCTCGGTGGGGAGCCGGCATCCGGCCCAGCGGGCGTAGGCATCGGCCTCGTAGTAGCTCACGTGGCAGACCGGTTGGGACGGATTGATCGGCGCAGCACCACCGAGGGTGAACTCGTGCCAGTAGTCGTCGTGGCGCGACCAGTACAGGGGGCTCTCCCAACCCTCCGATTGGACCGTGGCCCATCCGTCCGACAGCCAGAACTCCGGGCGGTGGTAGCCGTCGTCGTCGATGAAGGCCAACCACTCGCCGCACGTCACCGGATGGTCGGTGATGGCGAACGACCGGAGGTACTCCCGATGCCGGGGAAGCTCGTTGTCGAAACAGAAGCCGGATCCGGCGTGGCCGATCTCGACGGTTTCCTCGGGGTACTCGGTCCACGTGGGTTCGCCGCCGGCCTCCGGAGCGGGCAGGCGGATGGCGTCGTAGGCCGGCGCCATCGGATTGCGGGACAGGACATGCTTGATGTCCATCAACAGCAGCTCCTGATGCTGCTGCTCGTGTTGGATGCCGAGCTCGACCAGTTCGACCAGGGGTCCGCCGGCCGAGCCTTCGAGCAGAGTCGCCATGGCGTCGTCAACGTGGCTCCGGTAGGAGGCGATCTCTTCCACTCCGGGTCTGGACACCAGGCCCCGATCGTGGCGCGGATACCGGGCTCCGACTCCCTCGTAGTACGAGTTGAAGAGGAATCCGTAGTCCGGATGGAACACCCGGTAGTCGGGTTGATTGGGTAACAACAGGAACGTTTCGAAGAACCAGGTGGTGTGGGCCCGGTGCCACTTCGTCGGGCTCACGTCGGGCATGGACTGCACGGTCTGGTCTTCCGGCGAGAGCGACGACGCCAGGGACTCGGTGAGGGACCGGGTCGCGAAGAATCGGTCCGTGATGGTCAGGTGGTCCCCGGACATCAGTAGATCGGTCATACCGGCTCCTCCGGTCTGGGCGGGATCGTCGACGGTCCGCCCGGGCACAGGCGCACTGTCCCGGGGAGAGAACTTACCCGGAAGCGCCCCGTTCCAGTGCGGCGACGAGGCTCTCCGGCTCGCCCCCCTCAGCGCCCCGGCCCCCCCTGCCCGGGTGAGGGGTATCGTCCCAGGTCACGTTGGGATCAGGGACGCCCGTTTCCGACGTCAGGGTCCGGATGGGTCGGGTGAGCCGTCGGCCGGCTCCGGTCGGGGTCGATCCGAATCGGGGGTGTCGGCGGGGTCCGACCGCGGCCGGGTCAGGATGATCTGCACCGATGCCACCACCAGCACCACCAAGGTGACCACCCGCTCGCTCCTCCCCACTTCCCTGAAGAAGGCGTAGATCTGGATCGAACCGGCCAGGGCCTGGGCGATGAGGGCCAGGGCCACCGCCCGCATCCCGACGACCCGGTCCACGACGGGCGGCCCCTCCTTCGTGCGCACCCAGGCGGCATAGGCGATCATCACGGCACCGATGGTCCACACGAAGTCGTAGTGGCCGGTGTCGGCCACGCCCCGTCCCTGCTGGACGGCGAAGGCGGCATCGGCGACGGCCATCGCCACCACGCCGATACCGATGGAGATCCACATGGCGTCGGGCTTCCAACCCAGGAGCCCGTACACGCCGAGAATGGATCCGATCAGCAGGATGTCCAAGACGGGATAGCTGAAGTCGACGATGGTGGCGAGCCAACTCTGCGAGCTCTCCTCGGCCACGGGCTGCACGACGAGGGCGAATCCGGCCACGAGCACGAGCAGGGTGACGGCGATTCCGTCCATCCACCGGTGGAGCTCGAACCGGTGGAACCTGACCCGGATCAACGTGACGATGCCAATGACCATCAGGGGGTACCAGAGCAACCACAGGACGTCGGCGAAGGTCGGGTACGGCGCCGGAGACCGGCTCCCGTAGACGATGCTCCACGAAATGCTCCCCACCCACCAGAGGGCCATGGCCACACCGAAGGCCAGCCATGCCCGTCGGGCCGTCGGCTCGAAGGCGGCTCGTGCCAGCACCAGGACCGCGGCGGCCCCGAGCACGCAATCGTGGATCCAGAGCTCGTAGACGGCGGACGGACCGCCGATCAGGCCCAGCTCGTAAGCCGCTTCGAGGGCGATCAGGACGGCGAGGACGGCCCAGGCATAGGCCAGGCCGGCCGGAGGCGAGTACAGCTCCCCTTCGGCGTCGACGCGCCGGTCCGAGGACCGGGAGTTCCGTGGGGTGGAGACCATTCGAACGTGGCCGGCTCAGCACTGATCCGGATCGATGCTGACCAAGACCTTGCCGCACTCGTCCGAGCGCTCGAGCATGCCCAGGGCCTCGCCGAACCGCTCGAGTGGGAACCGGTGGGTGATGAGGGCGGACAGATCGGTACGGACCAGGAGGTCGATGGCATCGGCGAATCGGGACGGGTACTCCATCGACCCCCGGATGGTGAACTGCTTCATCAGCAGCATCACGTAGCTGGTGGGAATGGGGTCGTAGTGGAGCGCCACCACGCAGAGACGGCCGCCCACGGGACCGTGGTCCAGGACGTCGGTGATGACGCGGGCCGAGCCCGACGCCTCGATGTAGGCGGACGTGGCCGGGGTCGGTCCGAACATGAAGGGTCTGGTCCCGTGGAGGCGGGCCAGCTCCTCCCAGACATCCGTGTCGGCCGGGTCCAGCGCCGCCTGTGCTCCGAGCCCCAGGGCGAGATCCCGTCGCGTGGGACTGAGGTCGACGGCAACCACGCGTCGGTGGCCGCGGTCCACCAGCGTGGCGATGGCGGCCAGCCCGATGGGCCCGCACCCGAAGACGGCCACGCCCTCACCCGGCTGGACCTCGGCCTGGTCGGCGGCGTGCATCCCGACCGCCAGCGGCTCGGCGAACGCGGCCACGTCGATGGCCAGGTCACCAGGGACGGTATGGAGCCGGCCCCGGTCGGCCTCGGTGACCAGCAGCAAAGGGGTCAGCCCTCCCTCGGGAGCGCCGTTTCCGATCCGGCCGAGCTCGTCGCTTCCCGGTTGGACGACGACCCGGTCGCCGACCTGCACGGTGGCCACGCCGGCCCCGATCCAGTCGACGACGCCCGCCATCTCGTGGCCCAGGCACATCGGTGTCCCGGCCGGCCCGGCCACTCCACCCATCTTGATGTAGGAGACATCGCTGCCGCAGATGCCACAGGCGGCCACGCGCACGACGACATCGCGCTGACCGGGTCTGGGTTCGTCCACCTCGTCGACCCGGACATCCCCGGGGCCATGGACCCGAACTTGCCGCATCGGGATGCTCCTTTCAGCTCCTGTCCGACCGGAACAGAAACTCCATGGCTTCGCGCATGGAGCTGTCGACGATCTCCACGCGGACACCGAGTTCGTTGCGGTGGTACGCGAACCCCACCGGTGCGCCGTCACCACCCCGACCACAGAGTTGGAGCGGGCATCCGGACCCGGCCAGATCGGCGCCGTCAGAGGCCAGGTCCTCGCTCCAGAATCCGATGTGGTGGAGATTCGAGTACTGGTTGCACTCCCACACCGAGCCAGGCAGCTCCTCGATCAACTCGAGATGCGGCTCCTCGACCGAGTAGCAGATCGTCGTGGGCAGCACCAGGTCCTGGCCCGCGCCGTCGCGGTACTCGGCCTCGTCGAGATGGAGGACCGGTCCCCACGCCACGCCGAGCTGCCGGCTCAGCTCCTCTCTCGCCGCGGCCAGGTCCGGCACGACGATGCCGACGTGATAATGCGGTGCCAGCGATGGAACGCTCATGGGAGCAGGTAGCCGCCGTCGGCGACGAGTACGTGGCCGGTGATGAAGCTGGCGGCCGAGCTGGCCAGGAACTCCACCACCCCGGCGATCTCCTCCGGGGTGCCCAGTCGTCCCATCGGCGTGTGAGCCAGCTCACTCCCGAGCAGCTCGGGGAAGTGGGCCATGGGCGCCGTCATGGGTGTGTCGATGACGCCGGGGGCCACGGCGTTCACCCGGATCCCGTCGGTCACCCACTGGCGGGCCAGATTGCGCGTGAGGGTGACCAGCCCCGCCTTGGCCGACCCGTAGCCGGGGACGATGGGGATCGACCGGAACGCGGCCAGGGATGCCATGTTCACCACACTGGCGCCGCCGGCCAGCGTGCTGGCCGCCAGCCGGTGGCGACAGCCCATGGTGAGGCGCATGGGCCCGATCAGGTTCAGGGACAGGGCGGCGGCGAACGTGTCCGGCTCCCACTCGTCCCGGCCGCCCGGAAAGTTGGCACCGGCGTTGTTGACCAGCACGTCGAGCCGGTCGAGCGTGTCGATCAGCGCGTCGATCGAGTCCGGATCGGTCATCTCGGTCTGCCGGTAGGAGAACCGACCGAGGTCGGTGTCGTAGTGCTTGGGTCCGCCGCGTGTCCCGGTGATCGTGACCGAGGCTCCGGCCGACGCAAATGCGGAGGCGATGGCGTGACCGATTCCGCTGGTCCCGCCGGTGACCAGCACCGAGGCGTCCGAGAAATCGAAGGCGACCTGGTTCATTGCCGGTCCTCCAGTTGTTCGACCGAACGGGTCAGCCACGCCCGCTCCCAGAAGTTCGCGCTCGAGGCCAGCAACGCCCGGGAGGCGTCGGCGGCTACGACCCGGGCATCGGTGCGGTTCGGGTCCACGGCCAGGACGATATCGGTCAGGTGGAGTGCCTCCACCGGTTGGGCCGCATCGAGCCGCGCCCTGGCCGCTGACACCAGGGTGTCGGCCCCGGACGCGGCCACCAGGTCGGGGGCAACCGCGGCCGGAGGAACGTTGTAGAGCTCGGTGGTGGAGCGGTGGTGGAACCAGCCGGCGTAGTTCTCCCAGATCGCCCGTACGTTCCAGGCTGTCTTGCCGTAGCCCTCGCCGACATCCAGGTGGTCGGGCGTGGAGACCTGACCCATGAGGGTGTGGATGTCGGTCCCGGCGTTCATGCCATCGATGGTCCGGTCGTGTACCCACTGCGTGGCGTCGCGCATGGCCGTGACCTCAGAGGCGATCCGGTCGGACCCTTCGATGGGGTCGAAGTGTCCGGTGAGGAGCCGGTTCGGCTCCAGATCGAGGATGCGATCCAGCGAGTCGATGTAGCTCAACGCGTCGCGGTACCGGTCCCCGCGCATCGTGACCAGGTTGGGGACATGACCGAAGAGCGGGCCGAACAGGTTGCCCGTGAGCGCGGTCCGGGTGTCGGGGAGCCAGACGACGAGGGAGTCGGTTGTTTCGCCCCCGGGGGTCGAGAGGAGCACGAACTCGCGTCCCCCTACCACCAGCTCCAACCGGTCCACGAAGGTGGTGGTCGGTTCGGGCCGGGCCTGGGCCGCCGTCCCGGCTCCTGACGACTGGTTGTGCTCCAAGGCGGCGAGGATGGCCCGCATCCAGGCGAAGGCGGCGTTGCGCGACCGGAACACCTCCAGTCGCTCGTTGTCGGCCCGCCACAGGGAGAAGTTTGCCTGGGCCACCAACTCGGTGTCCTCGTCGCGGAGGCTGTCGGCGCCGCCCACATGGTCGTAGTGGCCCTGGGTGAAGACAATGGTCCGGGTCGGAGCGGAGTCGACGGCCTCGTAGGCCAGGCGGTGGAGGGGGCCCTCGAATCCCATGCCCGTGTTGATCACGATCCGCCCGTCGTCGGTCTGGAGCAGGTAGCTGTTGGAGAGGCCGGGCGACAGCCAGATGCCGTCGCCGAGCTCGAGGGCCGGAGCTCCCGTGCACGGGATGATCGCATCCGCGCCGGGCCGCTCTCTGTGGATACCGCCCATGTCAGGAGACCTCCCGGCTGATCTGCGGAAACGCCTCGAAGTAGAAGGCGAAGCGCTCGTAGAGGGTGTCGGGATCGAGTCCGAAGTCGCCCCGAAGGTCATAGACCACGCGACCCTCCTTGCCCCGCGGGTTGCCGGCCAGATAGGTCGTGAGCTCGGAGCGGCACCGGTCGGTGACCTCGAGGCCGGCTGCGGTGAGGATCGTGATGGCCATGGCCAGGTCGTCGGCCATGAAGGCGCTGAACTCGACATCGATCCGCTGACCGTCAGGGATCAGGTGCGCATCACGAACGGCGGCGCGGAGCAGCCGCTCGATCCGATCGATCCAGTAGGCGGCCAGCTGGTCCGGCTCGATCTGTACCCGGCGCAAGCGGTCGCCGTAGGCGAGCATGGTGATCGCCGACTGCAGGACGGCGACCGGGTCCCGCAGGGTGAAGGCGATGGTGGCGTCGGGGAACGTCTCGAGCAGGGGACCGAGCTGCTCGAGATGCTGGGGGGTCTTCAGCACCCAGCGATCCGGGCCTCGCTGGTACGACAGCACCTGCAGTTCCCGGCGCAGGAAGGCATAGTGATCGCTCTGATCGAGTCCCAGGTAGTAGTCCCGCCAGCCCGGGACCCGGGCGTGCCACTCGAGGGTGTACGTGCACAGGTCGAGGTCGAGGAGCTCACACTCCTCCTCGATACTCCACGGCGGTCGATCGTGCATGAGTGAAGCCAACGGGGCGAGTTCTCGGGTCATCTCGTGAGTCGCCAGGCATCTGAGGTAGCGGGGATCGATCCCGTCGCGGCCCGGTCCGTCGCCGACCACCCCCGTCGGCTCAGCCGCTTCCCACCAGGGCATCGATCGGAATCGGGAGTCGGCGGCCAGAAGGTTGACCAGGTGGGTGGTGCCCGATCTGGGCAGCCCGACCACGATGACGGGAGGTTCGAGTTCCACCTCGTGGGCCTCGGGGTGACGAACGACGAAGTCCTCCATTCGCAGTCGGGCCTTGAGCAGCCCGACGAGACGTTCCCGCACGATGTACCGACCCAGCCCGGACAGCCCGGTATCACGCTCCACCGCGTCCACCTGTACCGAAAGTCGCTCGAGCAGACCGGTGTCTCCGAACCCCGACAGGCCGGTGTCGGCGCGGGCCTGGTCGACCAGGTCCCCGACATCGAGGTCTACCTTCATGTTGACGGCATGCTCGTACAGCGACCGCTCTGCGCCGTGGCGCCGTGGCTCACGGAGGTCGTCGATCCGCACCTCGTTCACCGGATGGACCTCGTCGATCGTCCCGCCGCCGTGCCGGCGCGAGGTCGAACACCGTTCATCACCAGAGACATGATCGAGTCGATCCGCTTTCTGTCGATCGCCGAGCCACCATTGAGGATCGCCACCAGCATGCCGGCGCCGGCGGTGACGCTGATCAGCGCCTCGGCGTCGATATCGGGTCGGATCTCACCCGCAACGGTGGCCTTCGCCAGGCGCTCACCCATCTGCCTCCACGGAGCCTGGAGCTGCGCCAGCCTCTCCGTCCCACCGGCAGGCTCGCTGAGCAGACCGGCCAGGGCAGCCCGTCCGATGGGTCGATTGAATTTCTCGAGTGTCCACCGCACCATGGTGCGAAGGTCGGCCTCGAGGTCACCGGTGTCCGGAATGGCGTCCGGACCTTCGGTGCGGAATACCGCCTGGACGACCAGGTCTGCCTTCGACGGCCAACGCCGGTAGAGAGCTGCGGTGGTGGTGCCGGCCCGCTCGGCGACGGCCACGATGGTCAGCTCCCGGTAGCCGTGTTCCTCGATCAGTTCGACCGTGGCGTCGAGGATCGCCCGGTCGAGGCGCGCGTCCCGCGGTCGTCCTGGTTTCGACTCCTGGGCGGACGGTGCGGTCGACATTTCGATGTACAACGTATCGAAACATGGGAGAGAATCAAGTGGGAGAGGGCTCGTGGACTGGGGGCTCGAAACCACGACCCGACCGATGACAAGAACCCCTTCGGGGATCGCGCCATGAGCAGACACCTCCGCAGCCCCGAATGATCGGTCGGAGATGACAGAATCGGCCCATGGTCTTGGGCGTCAACCGAGCCGGGGGGCGATGCAACAGCAATCGGCAGCGTTGACGGTGGGCCGCTGGCCCACCGTCACCCTTCTCTCCGTCCTGGCCGTCTTCATCACCCTCAGTACGTTCATTGCCGTCAACACTCCGGCGTTTGAATCAGCCGATGAGCCGAGCCATGTTCAGAACATCGAGACACTGGTGAGCGGGCACTGGTACGGCATGAACCACAAGTGCGAGTGGACTCCCTATGGAGTGGTGGACTGTTCTGGAGCCGAGGCTCACCAAGCCCCCCTCTACTACCTCGTCCTGGCCGGCTGGCAAAAGGCGATCGGGCTCTCCGTGCATGCTCCCTATCAAGGGCAGACCCTCTATCCCGGACTGCCCAGGGAGTTCTTCACTCACCACTCCGCCGCCGATCTTCGGTTTCTGCTGTGGCTGCGACTCCCCAATGTGATCTTGGGTGCGCTGACAGTTCTGCTCACCTACTTCGCGGCCCGATTGATGGCGAAGAACCCGTGGACGCCGGTTGTGGCCGCGTCAATCGTCGCCTTTCTGCCGCGGTTTGTGTTTCTCTCAGCGTTTGTGTCCAATGACAACTTGGTCAACCTGTTGGGTGCGATCCTGACGTTGTTGGCTCTGAAATTTGTCCGAGCGCCGACCGGCTGGCGGATGGCGGCGGTCGGGGCCGTACTCGGTCTGCTGGTGACCACCAAACTGTCGGCGTTGCCGGTGGCGATCGTCCTGGTGCCGTTGTCCTGGCTGGTGCCGGGCTGGAAGCGGCGGACCGAACTGTTCGGGGTGGGGGCGCTAACCGCTCTTGGTGTCAGCGGGTGGTATCTCATCCAGAACACTGTGCGGTATGGGGATCCTCTGGCCCGGGCGGCCTCGGCCCGATACCTGGCTCAAGTCGGAGGACTCGGCACCTTCGCTGGCCAGCCATACAAGGTGGGAAGTCCATTGGCCCTCGTCTTCGTCGACGTACCGCGTCGAATGGCAAATACCTTCTGGTATCAGTCGGGCTGGAACCAGTTCCACTGGGTGTGGCCGGTGAACCTCATCTTCTGGCTGGCGCTGGCCGCGGCAGTGGCCGGCCTGATTCACAGGGCGGTTGACCGTGGCGTGGTCGTCATACTGGCGACCATCACCGTGGCCGGATTGCTGTCGGTGTGGATCGTGGCCTTCCAGTCCGGCACCTATGAGGCTCGCTACGCCCTGGTCGGCCTCACCGCCATCGCCGCCTTGGCCGCCTTGGGGTTGGAGCGATCGCGACTGCCAGTCCGGTTCCTGCTCCCGGCCATGGGATTGGTCGGCACGCTCGTAGCCATGCAACAGAACGTGCTGGCTGTCCATTGGACGTAGCCATACTGGTTCGGGGTCGGCGCGAGCCGGAACCGCGGGTCTGGTTCGATGACCGGTCGGAGGAGCTCTGTCGTCGACGTCCGAGGCCGCCTCAGGTCTCACAGTCAGACCCCCTGTCCCGGCGCGCCCGAAGCCGATGAGGACGCCCCGTCGCCATACCCGAGCGGACTCACGTCGCTTCATCTACAGTCGCCGCGCCAGTCCCGTTTGCAGCAGGCGGGAGCGGTCTGGCTGAGTAGACCAGGAGCCAGCTCATGTATCTGATGTCACGGCGGGCTCGAGTCAGTTCGAGCGCAGGCGTCGAATGGGCCATGACCATCCTTGGACGGGTGAGGGAAGTCACTGGCAACGAGCTGGGGCTCTGGACCAACGCCTACTCGCCCGGCTTCGGCACTCCCACCTTGACCTCGTGGTGGGGCGACCTCAGCTCGATGGAGGCAGCGTTCGCCAAGATTCAGGCCGACACCACCTAAATGCGAAATGCGGGGTACCAGATTCGCAGCGGCGGACAAGGTGATCAGACGGCCGCGGCTGCCTCGACCACACCCCGGAGGCGGGTTGCGCTTCCGACCCTGGTTGTCGTCATTTTCGCCGCACCCGTCCTGGCCTACTTCTGGTTTGTCGGTCACTTCGGTGTCAACACGATCTGGATCGACCAATGGAGTGATCTGGGGGTCATCTCACGCGCCTATTCCGGTCACCTGACGTTGTCCACGCTCTGGGCTCAGCACACGGAAAATCGGATCCTCTTTCCGAACCTCGTAGTTCTCCTCCTGGCTCACACGACCCGGTTCAATGTGGTTGACGAGGAGTTCCTCAGTGCGTCCGCCCTCGTGTCGTCGATCGCACTGTTAATCATCGGACATCGACGGCGATCACCAACCACTGCGTGGATCCTCTACCTGCCCGTGGCGATCCTGATGCTCTCAATCGTCCAGAGCGGGAACACCCTGTGGGGGTTTCAGTTCGCGTGGTATCTCGTCCTGCTCGCCCTGAGCCTCGCCCTGGTCCTGTGCGACAGCTCGAAGTGGACATGGATAGCGACCTCGGCCGCCATCGGAGCGGCCATCGTCGGGAGCTACTCATCGTTGCAGGGTCTCCTGATCTGGCCCGCTGGACTCGTAGTTCTCCTCCTCAGGAATCGTCCGAGGTGCCCTGTGTTGACCTGGATCGGCGCCGCCGCCGTGACCAGTGCGATCTATGTCGTCAACTTCGATCCGAACCTGGGTGGAACCAACGGTGCCATCCTCCATCACCCTGTTGATGGTGTGCGTTTCTTCCTGTTCTCGGTGGGCAACGTCATCGGCACCCATGGCGGCAACTCGGCGGTCGTTCTCGGCGTGCTGATTGTCCTCACATCGTTGTGGTTGGTTGTGTGGGCCGTCGTCCGCCGTGGCGATGACGACGCCGCACCGTTGGGTGTGGCCTTGATCTGCTTCGGCCTCCTCTATGCCTTGACCATCACCATCGGTCGTTCGGGCGGTGGGTTGGATGCGGGCGGAGGTAGCCGGTACACGACCTTCGACCTGCTGACGCTGGTGGGCTGCTATCTCGTTCTCCTCAGCAAACGGGGTGCGCCTGCCCCTTCCCGTCGGTGGGAGCGAGGTCTGCACCGGGCCAGCGTCGTTGTCGTCGGAGTGGCCGTGAGTCTGCAAGTGGTGTTCGGAAACCTCAACGGGCTGGCCTACGCGAAGTCGTGGCACGAGCAGCAAGTCCAGGCCTCGAGGGTGATCGCCAACATGGTGAAGGCCCCGGACTCCATGGTCGAGCGTGTGCTCGTCGCCAATCCCTACTACGTGGCGTTCACACGGCACATGACGCGATTCGCGGAGATGAATCACCTGAGCCTGTTCGCGTCCGAGGCCGCCATCCGACAGTACCGGGAAGCCGGGCTTCCGTACGATCTCGCGTCACTGGTCACCTCCATCTACACTCCGAGATCCGGCGCCAATGTGAAAGGAATCGTCCTGCTCGCCGCCACGGCGGCCAGCGACTACGGCATCACCAGGGTGGAGTTTGAGATCCTCGGGCCACAGAGCCGTCACCCGGATGTCGAGGCCGCCAAGGACTCCCACTACGGTTGGCTGGCCGAGTGGAACACGGACACCGTGCCGAACGGGCAGTACACCATCCACAGCGTTGCCTACGACGCCGCAGGCCACCGGATCGAGAGCGAGCCCGTCACCGTGGCGGTGCACAACTAGCGCGGTACCGCTCCTTCGCCACACCGGTCCTGGCCCGAACACGTTGTGCACAGCTTCCCTCCCGCTCGCCGCTCCCTAGCGTGAAGCCGGGGCAGGTGTGATCGTGCCGGACGAGTGAACAGTGGGGTCAATTTGTGAGTGAAGTCGAATCGTGGCTCTCGGACACTCAGGACCTGGTGGCCACGGCCCAACACGTGTTGTCCGAGGTCGAACGGGGACTGGTCACGGTGGGAAAGGTGGAGGAGGTCGCGCTGCGAACACGACCTGTCCTCCGGAGAGTGACCGTCGTGATCGTGGGGTGCCTGGTCGGCCTGGGCCTAATCCTCCTCGTCAACCGGATACGGCACGAGGGTCAGACCGAGGTCCCGGAGGGCGAATGGCCTGATCGCGCCTGAATCGGTGCGAACCGGCCTGGGTTGCCCGGGGACGCGCTGAACTGGGCTTTTTTGGAGCCGGCGGTGGGAATCGAACCCACGACCTGACGATTACAAGTCGTCTGCGCTACCAACTGCGCCACACCGGCCCGGAGCCGGGGCCAGCCCGGTGCCGAACGCATTCTACGGTCCGGGCCATCGGTGCCGAAGGAACCCTGGCCGCCGAAGGTCCGGCCCGTCCGATCGGAAACACTTGCTTGTCCATCCAGGGGTTGGCAGGCTGGCACGTAGTGGCCCAACCCCCCGAGCGAGCAGCGCGGCCTCCGGCGGCCTCCGGTGGGCGCGGTGGCAGATTCCCCGTCGTTCGAGCGCTGATCGTGCTGGTGGCGTTCGTGGTGGCCACGGTGCTGTTGCTGGGCGTCATCCATCCGACCTCGGAATCGACGGTCAGTTCGTCCACTGCCACCACCCGTCCCGCCCACCCCCCGACCACGACGACCACGCTCCCGCCCAGCCGGGTCCCCGTCCTCGTCGCCAACGCCTCCGACGTCACCGGGGCCGCCGCTGCGGTCTCGACGAAACTGCAGGCCGGTGGCTGGGACATGCTCCCCCCCACGAACGCGTCGGCCCGGGTCACCACGTCGAATGTCTACTACGTGGCCGGTCAGCAGCAGTCGGCCGAGGCCATCGCCACGTCGCTGAAGCTTCCGGCCAGCGCGGTGGTCCCGTACACCACCTCTGCTCCTGTCAGCTCCATCGAGACGGCCGAGGTACTGGTGGTGGTCGGGCCGGACCTGGCCGGTGCGGCCGGCTCCTCCACTCCATCGACCACGGGCTGACCGACCCCTGATGGTCGAACCGAACCGGCGGGCGACACCGGATCCCGCTCCGGCGGTGCGAAAGGCGCTCGGTCCCCTGTTGGTGCGGCCGGCCGCCACCGCCGTGGTGACCGATTTCGATGGCACCCTCTCCCCGATCGTGGTGGAACCCCACGCGGCCCGACCCTTGGCCGGAGCGGCCGAGACGCTGGCACTGCTGGCCCGTCGCTTCGCCGTTGTGGCGGTGGTGTCGGGTCGTTCGGTCTCTTTTCTGGAGCAGCTCCTGGTCGTCCCCGATCCGGAGTCCGGTGGGGCACCGGCGTCGGGCCGAGCCGCCCATCAGGTCCATCTGGTCGGGCTCTACGGGCTCGAGCGGTTGGGCGGGAGCGGACGGATCACCGTCGAGCCCGAGGCTGAGCGCTGGCGACCCGTCGTCGACGCCGCCGCCGCCAAGCTGCGACGGGAGGCGCCGGCCGGGGTGCTGGTGGAGCCGAAGGGTCTGGCTGTCACGGTCCACTGGCGTCATGCGCCCGAGGCGGTCGACTGGGTCGTCTCGGCCGTCGACGCCGAAGTGGAGCGATCGGGGCTGCGGTACCACCCCGGGCGTCTGTCCCTGGAGCTGCGACCTCCCCTCGACGTCGACAAGGGCTCGGTCGTCCGTGGCTTGACCGAGTCGTGCGAGGCGGCCTGCTACTTCGGTGACGACCTCGGTGACCTTCCGGCCTTCGCAGCTCTGGCCGCCCTGTCCACCGAGGTAGGGATGCGGACCGTCTCGATCGCCGTGGCCGACGAGGAGAGCGATCCCCTGGTGTCGGATTCGGCCGACCTCACCCTGGCCGGCCCCACGGAAGCCCTCGATGCCCTGGCCTGGTTGGCCACGGCCCCCAGCGGCGATTCCGAGTCCTGAGCCAGCGAACCCGGTGCGCTGACCCGATGCCGGTCAGCGGGCCGCGTCGAGTTGGTCGCGGAGCCAGTCGTACGGATGGCGGGCGCGGATCAGCGTCCGCAGCTTCTCGGCCCTTGCCGCCCGCTGGACGGCGTCCATGTCGAGGGCCTCGGCGATGACCGCGGCCGTCCCGGACACGTCGAACGGGTTGATCTCGAGGGCGGCCGGTGCCAGTTCGTCGAAGGCACCGGCCTCTCGCGACAGTGCCAGCACTCCGTCCCGGGTGTTGATCAACGGTCCTTCCTTGGACACCAGATTGAGACCGTCCCGCACCGGGTTGACCATCAAGACGTCGTACCGGGTCAGCGCGGCGAGTGACCTCGGATAGTCGTCTTCGACCTCGAGGACGATGGGCGTCCAGCCCGGGGTCCCCCACTGCAGGTTGATCCGGGCCACGGTGGCCTCGACCTCGTTGTGGTAGGCCAGGTACTCGGGTAGGCCCTGCCGGGTGGGATAGGTGAGGGCCACGAAGACCACCCGCTCCCGGCGATGGGGCTGGACCTCCAACAGCTCTTCGAACGCCCAGAAACCCCGCAGCAGATTCTTGGACAGCTCCATCCGGTCCACTCTGACGATGACCTGGCGGTCGGACCCTCCCACCTGCTCTTCGATCCGGGCCAGCGCTCGCGGCACGGCCGGGTCCGACACCGAGTTCGACAGCACGTCGGGATCGGTGGCCAGGGGGGAGACGAAAGTCGGGTTGGCCGACGGGCTGAGGCCCGATCGCTCGACCATGTCGCGTCCGGCCCGGTAGGCCGACGCCCAGCGGTGGGTGTGGAATCCGCACGCCCCGAACTCGGACATGGAGACGAGGAGCTCGGATCCCACTGCGGTCGGGAGCATCCTCACCACCGAGGGATCGGCGAACGGGGTGTGGGAGAAGTGGGTGGTCCGAAGATCGGGTCGCAAGCGGGCCAGGTCCGCGCCCATCAGGGCCAGGTGGTAGTCCTGGACCAGAACGCGCCCGCCCTCGGGGGCCACCTTGGCCACCCGTTGGGCGAAGAGCTGATTCAGTTGGCGGTAGGCCTCCCACGCCTCCAGCCAATGTTGATCGGCCCGGGGTCGCCGGGCCGCATCGAAGAGATGGTGGTGGCAGAACCACAGCATGCCGTTGGACACCACGTTGTAGGCCATGTTGTAGACGTCGGGCTCGGGCTCGACCAGCTCGATGCGGATCCCCTCGTCGACCATGAGCCCGGCGGCGGCGGCGGCCCGGTCGGCATCGTTCAGGGTGGAGGCCACCCAAGTGGCGTCGGTGCCCACCAACAGGGGCCGGAGTGATCCGGCCAGACCGCCGGCGGACGTGCCGGCCACGGGGCGGCCGTCCTCGAAGTGGAAGGCCAGGGGTCCCCGGTTGGAGACCAACACCGTGTCGGCCAGCGACCCTGCGCCGGTCGGAGGGGGGCGGTCGGCAGTTGACACTCACGGGACGCTACCCGTTAGGGGGCTGACGTAGGCAATGCGGACCTCCACTTGACAAGGTAGTGAGTGACCAATCACAATGAACGCATGATGGTTCCGAGCCGGCAGACCGCAGGGGAACGGCGCACGGCCGTGCTGGCCGCGGCCATCACAGAGTTCGCACGGGCCGGCTACGCCGGGACCTCCACCGAGGACATCGCGGCGAGGGCCGGCATCTCCCAGCCCTACCTGTTCCGCCTGTTCGGCACGAAGAAAGACCTGTTCGTGGCCACCTACGACCTGGTAGGGACGCGGATCATCAACGAGCTCACCCGGGCGAGCGAGGGCCTCGAAGGGGAAGCGGCGAAAGAGGCCATGGGCGAGGCCTACCTCCAGCTGATGCAGGACCCCGAGATGCTGCAGGTCCAGTTGCACGGGTTCGCGGCCGCTCCGGCCGACCCGGACATCGCCCGTTCGTGCCGCCGCACGTTCGAAGCGCTCCAGGGCGTGTTCTCCGAGCGGACCCATATGACTGACGAGGAGCTTCGTGGCTTCTTCGCCATGGGCATGCTCATCAACGTGATGTCCGCCATCGATCTCCTGTCCGTTCCCGAACCGTGGGCACAGAATCTGTGCCAAATCCCTGAAAAATCCCAGGCCATCAAGGCCGCCACCGAGGCCCTCGACGCACACCACCGTGCCGGACGGGCCGCTGACGAGGAGGTACCCGCATGAACACGCCGCTTACCGTGCCGCTTTTTTTGCCCCACGTGGCTAGTGATCAATCACAAACTAGGCGGTGGGCCACCGTGGGTCGGGGTCGCTCCGGCTCCGGACGCCGCCTCCTCCGGTCGACCCGCACGGCCCCGGTCGCAGAGGAAGACTCCGGGGAGAAGCCGTCCCCTGGCGTCGCCCCGCCCCTCGGCACCGCGGCCGCCGCCGGCTCCGCCCCGGCGGCGAGATCCCGGGCCATCTGGGCCGTGGTGATCACCGGCATGGCGCTCTTCATGGCTTCGCTGGACAACCTGGTGGTGTCCACGGCCCTCCCGGTCATCCGTGAGCACCTCCATGCCGGGCTGTCCGGGCTCGAGTGGACCGTGAACGCCTACACCCTGACGTTCGCCGTCCTTCTCCTGTCGGCCGCGGCCATGGGCGAGCGCTTCGGACGCCGAAGGGTGTTCGTCCTCGGCATCGCCGTCTTCACCGGCGCCTCCGCCGTGGCCGCCCTGGCCCCGAGCATCGGAGTACTGGTCCTGGCCCGGGCCGTGCAGGGTGCCGGAGGCGCCATGATCATGCCCCTCTCGCTCACCCTTCTCAGCGCATCGGTCCCGCCGGAGCGCCGCAACGTCGCCCTCGGGATCTGGGGGGCCATCGGCGGGGCCGCCGTCGCCCTCGGTCCGCTGGTCGGAGGGGCCGTCACCAGCGGATGGTCGTGGCAGTGCATCTTCTGGCTCAATGTCCCGGTCGGCCTGGCGCTGATCCCTCTGGCCCTGTGGAGGTTGTCGGAGTCCCGTGGCGCCCGCTCCAAGCTCGATCTGCTCGGAGTCGTGTCCGTCAGCGTCGGGCTCCTCGGCGTGGTCCTCGGACTGGTGCGTGGGAACGCGCACGGCTGGACGAGCACGTCGGTCGTCGTGCCGTTCGTCGTCGGCGGGGTGTCGTTGGCCGGATTCGTCGCCTGGGAGTTGCGGTCCGAGCATCCGATGCTGGACATCCGACTCTTCCGTCACCGTGGGTTCGCTTCGGTGAACGTCACCGCCATGCTGTTCAGCTTCGGGATGTTCGGGGCGATCTTCTTCCTGGTCCAGTTCCTCCAGACGGTCCAAGGCCTCTCCCCATTGGCTGCGGGCGTCCGGATCCTCCCGTGGACCGCCATGCCGATGCTGTTGGCCCCCGTGGTCGGAAACCTGGCCGAACGCTGGGGTGGGAAGCCTCTCGTGGTCACCGGTCTCGCGCTCCAGGCCACCGGGCTGGCATGGCTGGCCACGGTGACCGAGCCCTCCACCCCCTACGCCGACCTGGTCGTACCCTTCGTGATCTGCGGCATAGGCATGACCCTCTTCTTCGTGCCCCTGGCCTCGTTGGTGCTCGGCGCCGTGCCCCGTCACCTCGAAGGCATTGCCTCGGGTGCCAACGCCGCCTTCCGCGAGCTGGGCGGGGTGCTGGGCATCGCCGTGCTGGGTGCCATCTTCAGCTCCCACGGTGGCTACGCCTCGGGCCAGGACTACGTCAACGGCATGACGCCGGCGGTGTACGTCGGAGCCGTGGTGGTGGCATTCGGGGCGGGCGCCGCCCTGCTGGTCCCCGGCCGCCGGCGCAGCCGCGCCGCCGACATCCCGGACCTGGTCCCCGAGCCGGTCGGGGCCTTGGCGGCCTCCGACCCGGCCATGGCCGGCGTCAGGTCGGAGGAGGCCGGACGTGAGCGCACCATGCCCGTCCCTGCCCGTCGCCCGGTGGGCGCCGCGGCTCGCACGACGGCGTGACCGGGACGGGCAACCGCCCCCGAGTCAGCCCGGTGTGATGAGTGGGGCCCGGGCCAGCGCGGCCCGAAGGATGTCGGTGGCCTGAGGCCGGAGTTCGGAGAGCGGCCGGTTGCGGTGGGCCCTCACGCCCAGGTCGACCTGCATGATGGAACCCGTGCCGAAGATCGAGGCGACGTCGATCAGCAGGGCCAGCTCCACGGCGTAGCCGTCGGCGAGCCCGCACTTCTCGAGTACCCGTCGCGGGGCTGCCGTCTCACCGGCCAGCGGTTGTCGGATCGACGAGAGATGGGGGAAGAGCAGGTCGATGACCGGCCTGGCCATGAGCTCGGTGACCCGGCCACCACCGTCGGGAGCACCGTGGAGCGGCCGCTCGTAGTAACCCTTGACCAGTGCGACCGATTCGTCGGCCAGCAGGGGGCCGACCAGCCCGGTCACGAAACGGGAGTCGAAGTTGGTCACGTCGGCGTCGACGAATGCCACCAGCTCGCCGTCCGAGTGGTTCAGGGCCACCTGCATGGCCTGACCCTTGCCTCCGGCCGGGGTGTCGGCGGCGATGACGCAGGCACCGGCCTGACGGGCCAGTTCGGCTGTCTGGTCGACCGAACCGTCATCGACGACGATGACCTCGTCGACCAGAGGTGCTCCTCCCCCTTCACGGGTCAGGTCGGCCATGATGGAGTGGACGATCGGGCCGACGGTGGCCGCTTCGTTGCGGGCCGGGATGCAGACGGAGACCCGACGGTCCCGCTTCTGGCCGACCAATACGGACATGTCGACGTCGCCCCGGGGATACCGCCGAACATCGTCGCCAGCACGGCCCATTGTCGGCATGGTGCCATCATCGCTCACGCGGAGTGGCCGTGTGGAACCGAGTCGGGCCTACGACGAGGCACATCGCCCCCATTGCATTGACGGGAAGCCCTCTCGTCGACCAAAATGGAGGTCATCATCCAGAGCAGCTGAGGGACCGGGCCCATTGACGCTGCGGCAACCAGAGCGAGGACCCCGGTCTGTTGAGGCAGACCGGACTTCGTACCAGGTGCCAATGCCCGAGCGATGAGGAGACCACTGTGGACTTTGTATCCGGGCTGCGCTGTCGGGAATGCGGCCGTACCTACCCTGCCGAGGCGCTGCACGTCTGTGACTACTGTTTCGGGCCCCTCGAGGTGACCTACGACTACGAGGCCGTGGCGGCCACGATGACCCGGGACCGGATCGCCGCCGGTCCCCGCACCATCTGGCGCTACGCCGATCTCCTGCCGGTGCGCGATGCCACCCCGGTCGACCTGGGTGCCGGCTTCACCCCGTTGATCCGAGCCGACCGGCTGGCGGCCGAGCTGGGCCTGGGCGAGCTGTGGATCAAGGACGACACGGCCAATCCGACCGGGTCGTTCAAGGACCGGGTGGTGTCGGTGGCGCTGACCAAGGCTCGACAGCTCGGATTCAAGATCGCCGCGTGTGCGTCGACGGGCAACCTGGCGAACTCCGTCGCCGCCCATGCGGCCAGGGCCGGGATGGAGTCCGTGGTCCTGATTCCGCACGACCTCGAGACGGCCAAGGTCACGATGACCACTGTCTACGGTGGTCGGGTCATCGCCGTCGAGGGAAGCTATGACGATGTGAACCGGCTCTGTGCCGAGCTGACTAGTGAGCAGCCGACGTGGGCGTTCGTCAACGTCAACGTACGCACCTACTACGCCGAGGGTTCGAAGACCCTGGCCTTCGAGGTGGCCGAGCAGCTGGGATGGCAGGCCCCCGACCACGTGGTCGTGCCGATCGGCTCGGGGAGCCAGCTGACCAAGGTGGCCAAGGGATTCGAGGAGCTGTGGAAGGTCGGGCTCCTCGACGAGGAGCCCCACGTCCGCATCTCCGGGGCCCAGGCGCTGGGCTGCTCACCGGTGGCCACCGCCTTCGCCGAGGGGACGGACGCCATCCGCCCGGTGAAGCCCGACACCATCGCCAAGTCCCTGGCCATCGGCAATCCCGCCGACGGCTGGTACGCCTTGGAGGCCATCCGCACGTCCGGAGGTGCCTGTGCCGCGGTGACCGACGACGAGGTCATCGAGGGCATCCGGCTCCTGGCCAGGACCGAGGGGATCTTCGCCGAGACGGCGGGTGGCGTGACCATCGCCACGTTGGCCAAACTGGCCGGCCAGGGCGTTGTCCGCTCCGACGAACGGGTCGTCGCCCTCGTGACCGGACACGGACTGAAGACGGTCGAGGCCCTCACCGGATCAGTCGGCCCCACCGCTACCATCGCGCCGAATCTCGAAGCCTTCGATGAGGCGATGGGCGTAGAATGAGCCGGCACAACCAGTCAGTCGCGAGGAGCACACCATGAGCGTCAAGGTCCGTATCCCCACCCAGCTTCGTACGCTCACCGGGGGCGTGGGAGAGGTCACCGTCGAAGGTTCCACGGTGGGTGAGGCACTCAAGGCCCTCGACGCCGCCCACGAGGGGTTCGCCGAGCGGATCTTCGACGACAGTGGAGGCCTGCGGCGGTTCGTGAACGTGTTCCTCGCCGACGAAGACGTCCGGTTCCTCGACGGCTTGGCCACCCCCGTCCCCGACGGCCAGACACTCTCGATCGTGCCGGCCGTCGCCGGAGGCTGACCGGGAGAAGAGCCGGAGGCTGACCGGGAGAAGAGCCGGAGGCTGACCGGGAGAAGAGCCGGAGGCTGACCGGGAGAAGAGCCGGAGGCTGACCGGGAGAAGAGCCGGAGGCTGACTCAGGCTCCGAGGCCTCGCAGGAGGAACTCGCAGATCTCGGCGGCCGCCACCGATGCCGGACGGGGTAGGGGTTCGGCCGCCCGCACCGACATGGCGCCGTAGATCTGTTGGCCGATGAGATCGATGGCCCGGTCCGGGTCGATGGCCCTGAAGATGCCCGACTCCACCCCGTCGACGTAGAGATCGCTGATCAGTCGGGCCACATTGAGCCCGATCAGGGCCAGCTCGGTCCCCACGGCCTCCCCGCCCTGGATAACCGAGCCCTGGGTCAGTAGGGCCAGTCGGAAGAACGAGGGATTGTCGTCGATCCGGTCCAAGAGGGCCTCGACCAGCCGCTCGAGTCGGTGTGCGGGCTCGTCGTCCTGCTCCCAGACTTCGGCGATGGCGTCGAGCAGTTGCTCGTGCATCCCCTTCAGGCAGGCTCGCAGCAGTTCGTCCCGGTTGGCGAAGTAGACGTAGACCGTCGAACGGGCCACCCCGGCCGCCGCCGCAATCTCGTCCATCGGCACATCGGTGGTGCCGCGCTCCCCGAACAACCGTCGGGCCACTTCGATCACCTGGTCGCGCCGGAAGTCCCGGATGACCTCTTTGAGGGTCTCGGCGGGCTGGCGCCCCGGCATCAGGCTGAGAGGCGGGCCGCGGTCGGGAACGACACGGGAATGTGCTTCACGCCGCTGATGAATGCTGATTGGAGACGCTCGACCTCACCGTCGAGGGCGATGTCGGGCATCCGGTCGAGAAGGTGCTCGAACATGACCCGGATCTCCATGCGGGCCAGGTTGGCCCCCAGGCAGAAGTGCGGACCCCCGGCACCGAAGGCCATGTGGGGATTGGGGTCGCGGGTGATGTCGAAGGCCTGCGGATTCTCGAAGACGCTCTCGTCGCGGTTGGCCGAGATATGGAAGAAGACCACCTTGGTGTCCTCTTCGATGTGCTGATCCCCGAGATCGAATGCGCTCGTGGTCTGACGGCGGAAGTTCATCACCGGGCTCACGTAGCGGAGCATCTCCTCCGTGGCCGAAGGCAGCAGCGACCGGTCGTTGCGGAGCATCTCCCACTGCTCGGGATGTTCGAAGAAGGCCGCCATCCCACCCGAGATGAGATTGCGGGTGGTCTCGTTGCCGGCCACCGTCAGCAGCAGGAAGAACAGCTCCAACTCGATGGAGTTGAGCTTCTCGCCCTCCACCTCGACCTCGGTGAGCACGCTCATCAGATCTTCGTGAGGGTCGATCCGCTTGGCCTCGAACAGAGCTGACGCGTAGGCGTAGAGCTCCATGGCGGCCTGCTGGGGGACCGAGTCGTCGGTCTGGTACTCGGGATCATCGCCACCGATCATCCGGTTGGACCAGTTGAACATCCGGTGCCGGTCCTCGTTGGGCACGCCCAACAGTTCGGCGATCACCACCAGTGGAAGCTCGGCGGCCATGTCGGTGACGAAGTCGGCACTGCCCTTCTCGATGACCGAGTCGATGATGTTGTCGGCCGCGGCGTTGATCCGCTCGTGGAGCTGGTTGACCATCCGGGGGGTGAAGCCCTTGTTGACCAGTCGTCGGTAGCGGGTGTGGAGCGGGGGGTCCATGTTCAACATGAGCATCTGCTGCTGGGCCAGATCGTCGGGGCCGAGGTCCCAGAGGAAGGTCGCCTGCTTGGAGGACGAGAAGTGCTCGAAGTCGCGGTTGACCGTCGTGGCGTCGGCGTGGGAGGTCACCGCCCAGAAGCCGGGGCCGTCCTCCTCCTCCTGCCACCACACCGGGGCGTTCTTCCGGAGGAAGGCGAACCACTCGTGGGGCACGTGGTCGGCGAAGGCCTTGGAGTCCAGGAGATTGATGTCGTCGAAGGTGATGCCGCTGATGTCGATCTCGTCCTGTGCCATACCGGATGGTCCTTCCAGTCGTTCGGACACAATGTCCGATAAACTGGATCCTACGTCCGGGCAAGGGGACTGTCAACGGAGGCGTGCGGGCCGGTTCAGACCGGCACGGCCAGGTCGGGCCGTGCCGGAACCGACCCGGGGTGAAGGATGCCGGCCAGGGCCTGGACGCCGTCCACCAATCGGGGGCCCGGTCGAACGAAGGCGGCGTCGGCGTCCACGGCCCAGACCGGGACACCGGCGGGGAGACGTCCGGAGTCGGCCAGGGCGCGGGCCAACTCGCGGGCTCCGTCGAGACGGTATCCGCAGGGCGCCACCACGAAGACGTCGGCCCCACAGGAGCGCACGTCGCTCCACGACAGGCGGGCCGAGAGGGCCCCGCCCTGGCCCAGGACACAGCGACCGCCACCGGCCGTCACCATGTCGGGCACCCAGTGGCCGGCCCCGAAGGGCGGGTCGGTCCACTCCAGCATCCCGACGGACGGGCGGGTGCGACCGGCCACGGCTTGGGCCACGGCGTCCAGCCGTCCCCGCAGCTCCGACTCCAGTTGGTGGGCGGGACCGGCGTGACCGGTGGCTTCGCCGACCGTCCCGATCGATGCCAGTACCTCGGTGAGGGTCATCGGGTCGAGGGTCAAGACGTCGGCCCGACAGCCCAGAAGGTCGAGCGCCGCGTCGACCTCGTCGACGGCGACGGCGCACACCGCACACAGGTCCTGGGTCACGATGAGATCGGGGTCGAGATCGGCCAGGGCTCCCTCGTCCAAGGTGTAGAGATCCTCGCCCGCAGCCATCCGTGTCCGCACCACCGCGTCGATCTGTGCCGGTGTCAGGTCGGCCGGCAGCGCGGTGGTCGAGACGATGCTCCGACGCCGTGCCTCCTCGGGGAAGTCGCACTCGAAGGTGACGCCCAGCACGTCGTCGCCCGCCCCGACGGCGAACAGGATCTCCGTGGCGGAGGGCAGTAGTGAGACGATGCGCAGCATCCCACGGTAGCAACGGGACGTTCCCCGATCCGTCGCCGTCGACCGGGTCCTCCCCTCACGTCAACTCCAGTCGACGGCGCCCTCCATGATGACCCGCGGTTCTTCGGTCAGGACGAACTCGAGGTGGTCGGTATCGAGGAACTTGGGCAGGTCCTCGAACATCGCCGGCGAGTCCACGTCGCTCATGTGGGCGTAGTACTCGTCCATAGAAGCGAACCACTGGACGGTCACACCGTCGTAGCCGGACCGGTCGTCGTCCCCCCGGTAGTCGTCGAGTGGCCGGGGGTTCTGCTCGTACCGGATCACGTGGCTCCCGCACTGACTGGAGGCGATCAGAGGTCCGTGACTGTTCTTCCAGTAGTCCTGGAACTCCTTCGGGGTCATGCCCTCCCGGCGTTTCAGGAGACAGGTCAGCTTGATCATCGGCGAGGTCCTCCCACGGTAGGTCGGGGTTGCGGCGGTGGGCCCGGTGCCCCCCGCTCCGGCCCGGGGCCGGGCCGACGCTCAGGAGGCTACCTGGGCGCAGAAGAGATCGGTGATGTAGGGCATGGTGATCGGCTGGGGCTGCGCGGCACCGAAGGACTCGACCCGCTGGAGCAGATCCTCCCGTTCGGGCTCCGGCAGTACCTGGATGTAGCTCCGGGACGCCACCTGGTCGACGAAGGTGGTCAGATCCAGCGACTGCACGAACGGGAACTTGGTGCGTTGCACCGGGCCGAAACCGCCGCACCGATCAAGGACGGCGCCGAAGTCCATCCCGACCGGGTAGGGGGCGGACTGGTCCCACTTGCTGATGGTTACCAACTCGTCGACCATGGGGTTGGTCTCGTCCCGCTCGTTCCAGATCAAGGCCAACCAGCCGCCGGGCCGGAGGACCCGGGCCACTTCGGCCAGGGCCACCGGAGCGTCGAACCAGTGGAAGGCCTGGGCCACGACGACCACGTCCGCGCCGGCGGAGACCACCGGAAGGTTCTCCGCCGTGGCCCCGACCACCGGAACTCCTGGAACCGTCCGTGCGAACACGTCGCGCATCGACGGCGACGGTTCGAGGGCGATGCACGCAGCCCCGTACGGGCGCAACTGGCGGGTGAGCTTCCCGGTGCCGGCGGCGAGGTCGAGTACCAGACGGCCGGGGTCCAGACCGACGGTGGCGGCCAGATGGTCGACCGCCTCGGGCGGGTAACCGGGCCGGGCCCGCTCGTAGACATCCGAACCGGTCTCGAATCCGGAGCGACCCAGACGGGCCCGGACCCGGGCGTCGTCGTTGTGCATGGGCCGACTCTATTGACGGCGACCGGTCGACGGCGAGCGGGTCACGGCGGTACCCCCTCGGATCGGGCCGCGGTCACGGCCCGACAGCCGCGATCGCCGGGGATGACGGTCATCAGTTAGCGTCGGAAGATGACAGATGCCGATGCCGGGGTGGGGGCCGGGGCGGGCCGGAACCATGACCCCATGGTCGGCGAGGACCGCGGGGTCCCCGCCCCGCGGCATCCCTCCCTTCCGCCCCACGCCCCGTCGACGCGCCGCAAGCGTTGGACGAGCGCGGCCATCCAGGCTGGATGGAACTGGATGGCCCGACACGGGGCCACCGGACCCGATGACCGCCTGGCCGGCCGGTTCGGCGCCTTCGGGAGCGGGAGCTGCCTGGCCTTCCCGCCCGGGGCGGTCTTCGGAGAGCGGTGGATCCACATCGGCCGGGACACGCTAGTCGGCCCCTACGTGAGCATCTCGGCGGGGATGGTCCCGGGCCAACGGATGGTCACCGATCCGGTGGTGCGCATCGGCGACCGGTGCATGATCGGTCGGGACAGCCACATCGTCGGACACTTCGAGATCGACATCGGCGACGACGTCCACACAGGTCCCCACGTGTACATCACCGATCAGAACCACGGCTACGCCGATCCCGACCAGGTCGTCCACGTCCAGTGGCCCAGCGACATCCCCGTCCACATCGGCACCGGCAGTTGGCTCGGGGCAGGGGTGGTGATCCTGCCCGGCACCCAACTGGGCCGGAATGTGGTGGTGGGGGCAGGAGCGGTGGTCCGGGGAACCTTCCCCGACCACTGCGTCATCGCCGGCGTCCCGGCCCGGATCGTCCGTCGCTACGTGCCCGGCTCCGGATGGGTCGAGGGGGCCGCGGCCAAGGGATCACCCGAGGGGAAACCAGGGTCGAGATCGACCGTGGGCACCGTCCGGGGTTCGGGGACGTCGGGTCCCGAGGGTCCGGAACCCTCGACGGACACGGTGCTGTCCACCGTGCCCGGTCGGCCCAGTCCGTAGCGGCGGACGACCTCGGCGGCCTCGGCCCGCCCGAGCTCGATCAGGAGGTCGGTGGTCGAGAAGTCGTCGAAGTCGCGGGTCCCGCCTTCGCTCCCGCTGCAGACGATGACCTCCACCCCCGGGGGCAATTGCGCCATGTCGCGACTGAATCGGGCGTGGATGGAGATCAACAGGGCGTTGAGCATGGCTTCGACCGGACGCCGGGGCGAGGCCGGGGTGTAGACCGGCGGAGAGCACAGCAGCACCACGATCCGTGAGGCTCCCCCCTCGATGGCCCGACGGATGGGGACATTGTTCACGACCCCACCGTCGATGAAGCGCTCCCCGTCGATCTCGACGGGCGGAAAGATGGCCGGCACGGCCGCCGAGGCCAGGACCGCCTCCACCGCGGGCCCGTAGGTGAACCATCGCTCACGGCCGTCGGTCAGCGAGGTGGCCACCACCTCGACCGGGACGACGGCTTCCTCCAGCCGATCGAAGGCGATCCCCTCCTCGATGACCTTGCGCAGCCCGGCGTTGACGAATACCGAATCCCGTTGCTGCAGGTAGAGCCACGGTCCGTGCAGGCGGCCCTGGGGGTAGACCACCTCGCGGGTCAGCCCGCGCCAGATTTCGGTCATGCGCTGGACACCCTCGCGGGTGGGATCGCCGGCGAGGGCTACGCCGTTGACCGCGCCCACGGACGATCCGTAGATGCGGTCCGGCACGAAGCCGTGCTCGGTGAGCACCTGCAGCATGCCGATCTGCACGGCCCCGCGGGTCCCTCCACCCGCCAGCACCAGGGCGGTCTGGGGACGGGGCTCTGCCTCGTCGGCTCCCTCCTGTTCCGCCAACCACTGGGCCCGGGCCGCCGCCGCCCGTTGCAGGACGAACCGCACGACCAGCACCAGCAGGACCAGGGTGACCACGACGAACAGGGTGAAGACGATGGCGAAGAAGGTGTCGGCGGCGACGGGCATCATCGCTCCAGAGGCTACCGGTGACTCCACCGCGGGCTCCGGCAGGGGTGTGACACCCTTCCGACACACTGGGAGCATGTTGGTGATGGACATGGATCGCGCTGACCGGGCGCCTGACTTCGTAGCGGCACGGGGCACGGCCCCGTCCGTCGGTCCTGCCCATCCCCCGCAGGAGCCGGCACCGGGCATCGGGCATCGTGTCCATCCCGGTCGCTGGGAGCCTCTCGCCGGTCATGACCTGCTGGAACGGGTGCGCAACACGGGTCGGCCCCGGCCGGACGCCGACCCCGAGCTGGCCCGGCGCCTCCGTTCCGGTCTCGAGGCCGGCCTCGAGACCTACGCCGGCACCGGAACCGACGTGGCCGGGGTGGTCGCGGCAGCTGGTGGCCGGGAGGGGATGCGGACCGGTTCACCGCTGGTGGTGACCAAGGACCGGTTGACGCGGGTGCTGGCCTGTGAGGCCCACTACGTGGCGAGCGAGTTCGGTGACCGCCCGCTGTCGGCGGCCCTGGCCTGTGGGGCCATCGTGGACGTCCTCTTCCGACAACTGGTCACGGTGGGGTCCATCGGCGATCCCATGGCCGATGGACTGGCGGCGCTGGCCGTGGATGATCATCAGCGCGACCTGGTGTCGTGGGTCGAGCACCTGCAGGCCGCCGAGCGGGACGAGCTCCGGGCCGAGGTCGAGCGCCAGGCCGAAGGGCTCCGGCGTCGGTGGCCGGTGTTGGATCCGGGCTGGCTCCCGCGCACGCAGGTGGCCATGCGGGTGCCGTTGGCCGGCGGCGCCGTCGAGTTGTCCGCCCGGGCCGACCTGGTCATCGGACCACCGGCCGGCGACGTGGCCTCGGTGGCCATCATCGAGGTCAAGTCGGGCTACCGCCGGATCGAGCACCGCGCCGATCTCCACTTCTACGCCCTGATCGAGGCCCTGCGGAGCCCGGCGCCACCGTTCGTGGTGGCCACCTACTACACACGGACCGGCGAACTCGACGTGGATCCCGTGACCGAGGACCTGTTGATGGGAGCGGCCAGGCGCACGCTGGCGGGTACTCAGCGCCTGGCCGGCCTGGCTCTCGGCGCCGAGCCGAGCCGTACCGCCAGCGTTCTCTGCGGACGTTGCTCACTGTTGCCCGAATGTGGCGAGGGCCAGCGGTGGCACGGACCCGACCCCGCCGAATACGGGCCCCCGGTGGGTCGATGAGGTCGCAGGGGGAGACCACGGCGGCCCTCGTGGCGGCGCCGACGCTGTCCGTCGACGATCGGTCCCGGGCCGGCATCGTCCAACGGCTCTCCGTGGGCATCGGCGCCGCCGTCGCGGCAGTTCCGTCGGGAGATCCCCTGGTGGTCTCGTTACCGACCCTCCGCCAGGCCCGGAACCGACCCGAGTCCCTGGCCGGCCCGGGGGAGCCTTTCGCGTGGAAACCGGCCTTCGTCCGGAGATCGCTGGGCCTGGCCGCGCTGGAGGCCTGTGCGGCCGGTCGCTTCCGGACCCCCGGGGAGGCGGTCGGCCCGGTGGCCACGGACTCGGTGGCCCGCTGGGAGGAGACCGGGTGGCGCAACTACCACTGGGAGCCGTGGTTCGCCGGTCTGGCGCCCGGGGCCCGGGCCATGGTGCTGGCTGACGCGGTGGGCTGGGCCACGGCGCTGTGGTCGTCGCTCGACTGGGAGGTGATCGGACCCCGGGCCCAGATCGGCGGGGTGGACGACCAGTGGAACTGTCCGCCCCCGCACCCGGTGCGCCTCAAGGGCCGGTCCGAGCTCGGCGTCCCACTGGGCTCTGGAGCAATGGCCCTGGTGTCGGTGTCCGGGGGCACCCCGGGGGAGTCCTGGGCCGAGGAGCTGGCATTTCTGGCCCTGGTGGCTGCCCTCCGCCGGCCGTCCCGACCGGTCCCCGCCCGCGTTCTCGGGCTGTGGCCGGACGCCGCGGCCCAGCGTCAGGTGGAGATCGGTGAGGACATCCTCATCGATGCCGTGGCCCGTGTCGTCTCGACGGTGACCGCACTGGCCCAGGCCCGGTCGGCCGCCGTGGCCTGACCCCCAACCCTGTGGCTGCCCACAGGATCAGAAGAGGCTCGCGGCCGCCCGCGAGTCCGGCTTCCCCGATGCCGTCAGCGGGATTGCCTCCACCACCAGCAGCTGACGCGGGATCTTGTAGCCGGCGATGTGGGCGCGGCAGTGCGCCTGCAGGTCCTCCAGTGTGGGCGGGTTGGAGGCATCCCTCGGATGGACCGCCACCGCCACCCGCTGTCCGAACCGTTCGTCGGGGATCCCGACCACGATGGCGTCGAACACACCCGGGTGGGTCTTGATGGCGGCCTCGACCTCCTCGGGGAAGATCTTCTCGCCACCCGAGTTGATGGACGCCGAGCCCCGGCCGTGGACGGTGATGGTGCCGTCGGGGTCGACCGAGGCCAGGTCGCCCGGAAGTGACCAACGCACGCCGTGGCGGTCCACCGGAAAGGTGGCCTCGGTCTTGGCCGGGTCCTTGTAGT
Source organism: uncultured Acidimicrobiaceae bacterium (assembly GCA_963756515.1). Taxonomy (GTDB): domain Bacteria; phylum Actinomycetota; class Acidimicrobiia; order Acidimicrobiales; family RAAP-2; genus Bog-756. The sequence goes on along the minus strand of CAVWNV010000005.1, from coordinate 25,083 downwards.
ACCCGATGGGGATCCGGCCCCGACGGGCCAGCCGCCCGATCCGGCCGTCGCCGGGGGTCAGTGGGAGCAGTTCGTCGTCGAGCACCGACGTGTCCTCGTTCATGGCGAAGCGCGGGCCGCTGGCGCCGGCCTGGACCGCGCCCTGGGCACCGCTCTCGCTGGAGCCGAAGTTGTCGAGGACCATGATGTCGGGCAGACGGGCCACAAGTTCGTCCTTGACCGTCTTGGACAGCATGGCTCCGCCCGAACCCACCACCACCAGGCTGGAGGTGTCATAGGTGCCGGGGGGCGCGGTCACCAGCGCGTCGACCAGGGGCCTGGCCATGGCGTCACCGACCAGGCCCACCGACACCACGCCCTCCTCTCCGATGAGGCGCCACAGGGCGTCGGGGTCGTAACGGTGCCCGGTGAAGAGCACGGCGGTGCCGCCCATCATGAAGGCGTTCCACATGACCCATTGGGCGTTCCCGTGCATGAGAGGGGCCACCACCAGCATGACCACGCGGACGGCATCGTCCGGGTTGATCCGCCCGGCCAGCTCGTCGGCGTCGGTAATGGGCGCCGCCCCCCAGCCGCCGCCACCCAGGGCGGCGAAGAAGATGTCCTCCTGGCGCCACAGGACCCCTTTCGGCATGCCGGTGGTGCCGCCGGTGTAGAGGACGTAGATGTCGTCGGGCGATCGGGGCGCGAACCCCCGGTCCGCGGCGGCCGCGTCCAGCGCCGACTCGTACGCCACGGTCGGCAACGCCCCGGCGTCGCATCCCGATCCGTCGTCGATCATGACCAGTTGTGGAGACCCGGCCGCCCCGTTGTCCGCCCGCGCCTCGGCCACCAGGGGGGCCAGGGCCCGCTCGAAGACCAGGACCTCGAGGTCGGCGTTGTCGATCACATACCGCAGCTCGGTGGCCGTGTACCGGTAGTTCAGGTTGACTGGCACGGTGCGGGCCTTGTAGCAGCCGATCATGGTCTCGGCCCACTCGGCCCGGTTGTAGGCCAGGATCCCGATGTGGGCGCCCGTCGGGACTCCCCGCGCCCCGAGCCAGTGGCCGAAACGGTTGGCCCGTTGGTCCAGCTCGCGGTAGGTCAGTCGGCGCAGTCCGGCCACCAGGGCCAGTCGCCCGGGGACGGCGTCGACGACCACCTCGAACAGGTCGGCCAGGTTGAATCGCCGTTCGGTCATCGCTCTCTCCTCGGTCGGGGCTCGGACGGGCAGCGGTCCCGTAACATGCTGCCGTCGAACCGACACTCTGTACCACGTCCGGCCTCCGGCCGGGCCGGGGTGTGGGCCCATAAGCCAGAGAACCAGAGGAGTAGCGTCGTGAGCACCGAGCCCATCCCGCCTTCGGGCATCGTCGGACTGTCGGCACTGGTCACCGGGGGCGGAAGTGGCATCGGCCTGGGCACGGCGAGCCGCCTGGTCCGGGACGGCGCCCATGTGACCATCTGCGGCCGCACCGAGGAGAAGCTCCGTCACGCCGTGGATGTGTTGGAGGAAGTCGCCGGCCAGGCCGCCGCCACGCCCACGGCGGGGGGAACGGCGTCCTACCTGGTAGCCGACATCACCGTCGAGGAGCAGGTGGCCGAGGCGGTGGGGGCGGCCTCGGAACGGGGACGTCTCGACATCCTCTTCGCCAATGCCGGCGGCAGCCTCCACATGGGACCCATCACCACCGCTCCCGTGGACCAGGTCCGGGCCACGGTGGACCTCAACCTGGTGGGAACCTTCCTCTGCATCAAACAGGCCGCACCGGTGATGGCCTCGGGAGTGGGGACCGGAGTGGACGGCGAACCGGCGCCGGGCGGGTCGATCATCGGGATGTCCTCGGGCGCCGGCGGGTTCCCGCACCGGTATCTCTGGGCCTATGGCGCGGCCAAGGCCGGCATCGACATGCTGTGCAAGTGCGCCGCCGAGGAGCTCGGTCACACCGGCGTCCGTGTGAACACGGTGCAACCGGGGATCGTCGATGACGAGCTGATGGCTCCCATCACCGCCGGTGGCCCCCTGTTGGACCAGTACCTGGAGCAGATGCCCATCAGTCGGCTGGGGACCGTGGACGACATCGCCGCCACCGTCCGATTTCTGGCCGGGCCGGAGTCGGGGTGGATCACGGGGGTGAACCTGGCCGTCGACGGCGGTCACCACCTGCGCGGCGGGCCCAACTACGGGTTGCTCTTCGGCGAGTAGGACCGGAACGGGCCGACGTGCACCAAGACAAGGGGACGGACGACGAGTTGCCACGGCTGCTGGCCGCACCGGACAAGTTCCGTGGGACGGCCACCGCCGCCCAGGTGGCGTCGGCCATGGCCCGAGGGGCGTCGGCTCTCGGGTGGTCGGTGCGGCAGGTGCCGCTGTCCGACGGTGGGGAGGGGCTCCTCGATGCGTTGGCGGGGCCGGACGACGTCCGTGAGCGGGTGGAGGTCGAGGGCCCCCTGGGCCGACCCGTGACAGCCGAGTGGCTCCGCATCGGTGACGTGGCCGTGGTGGAGATGGCACAGGCCTCCGGGCTGGCGTTGGCCGGAGGGGCGGAGGGCAACGACCCCATGGGGGCCACCACCCGCGGCACGGGTCAGCTCATCGTGGCGGCGGCCCGGCGTATCGCCGGCACCACCGGCACCACCGGCACCACCGGCGCCGCCGGCACCGTCGTGGTCGGACTCGGCGGTTCGGCCACCACCGACGGGGGCCTCGGGGCACTCTCCGCCATCGAGGAGGCCGGTGGCCTCGGGGACGTCGAGCTTGTCGGCGCGTGCGACGTCGTCGTCGGATTTCTCCAGGCGCCCTCGAGGTTCGGTCCCCAGAAGGGTGCCGACCCGGCCCAGGTGCGTGAACTCGAGGGCCGGCTCGATGACCTGGCCCGCACGTGGGAGGGTCGGTACGGGGTCGATGTCCGGGAGGTGGCCGGGACCGGAGCGGCCGGCGGGCTCGGTGGCGCCATCGTGGCCCTCGGAGGACGTCTCCGGTCAGGCTACGAGGTGGTCAGTGAGCTCGTGGGACTGTCGGCGGCTCTCAGCAGCAGCCAGATGGTGATGACCGGGGAGGGCGCTTTCGATGCCACCTCACTGCTGGGAAAGGTGGTGGGGTCGGTTCTGGGCGAGGCCACCGCGTCGGGGATCCCGGTCGTGGTAATCGCCGGCCAGGTGACCCCCGAGGCCGCCGAGGCGGCTCGCGGCGTGGGCGCATCGGTGGTGTCGTTGACCGAGCGGTTCGGTAGGCAGCGGGCCGTCGGCGACACCACGCGGTGCATCGAGCAGGCCGTGGCCGAGTGCCTCGACAAAGCACCGGGTCGAGGGCCAAGCCACCGGTCGTGAACCGGGCCACGGGTGGTCACTTCAGGATGTTGACGGCCCGGGCCACCACCAACAGGGCCACGATCAACGAGATCGACTCCTCGGCCATCATCATGAGCTTGGCCCACGGCTTGACGGCCGAGACATCGGTCGGGCTGAAGGCGGTGGCGGCGGTGAAGGAGAGGTGCAGATAGTCCACGAACCTCGGATACCAGCCGGTCAGGACGAACTGGGGGTTGATCATCTCGGGGAAGATGAAGGCCGGGTGCTCGGTGGCGCCCCGGGCCCGGGCGGCCGCCCCTCCACGGTCGACATCCCAGTACCAGAGCCCGAAGGCGATCACGTTGGTGAGCCAGATGGCGGCACCGCTGACCAGTAGGACGTGGGCGTTGTTGGTGAAATTGGCGGTGTCCAGGATGTTGACGACCAGTTTGATGGCCGCAGTGGCGTTGACCACCGAGATCAGGGCGATGAGCGACCCGGTCGTCAGCCGGAGCCACCGCTTGTCGCGGTCGATACGACCCGGATCCCCGATGACGAGGATTCCGAGCAGCGCCGCGATCACGATCAGGTAGAGCCAGCGCGAGTCGCCGGCACGCAGCTGGCTGGGGAGAAACGCCCTCAGGAGGCCGGTGGCCAGTACGGCCGCGGCCATCGGCCATCGGGGTTCGCCGGTGTCGCCCGGGGTTCTGTCCCCTGTCCCGTCGGAGGGCCGCCAGGTGTCGGCATCCTCGTCGGTCATCGACTGCCACCCCTCCCTGTGGGCGTCGACTGCACCGCCGGTCTCGGGGGGACCGCAGGGGACCGGCTGGCGCCGGGTGGAGCCGTGACACCACGGCGGGCGGTGGGGATAGCGTGCGGGGCGAGCATCGGGGTCTCGGGGAGACCCTAGGCCCATCCGGGCCACCGGCCGACCCGGTGACCCGGATATCCCGTCCACCGGAACCACACCCACACCGGACGACCCTGCGGCGCACCCCCAGCGGGGCCCGGGAGCGAGGAGCAACCATCATGAACCAGGCGACGTCCGGTACCCACCCCGTTCCCTCCATCACCCTCAACGACGGCCACACCATCCCGCAGCTGGGCTTTGGCGTGTTCCAGATCCCACCGGAGGAGACCGTGGCCGCCACGGCCCGCGCCCTCGAGATCGGCTACCGGCACATCGACACCGCCGAGATGTACGGAAACGAGAGCGAGGTGGGACGGGCGGTGGCCCGGTCGGGTCTGGACCGGTCGGAGGTCTTCGTCACCAGCAAGCTCAACAACGGCTTCCACCGCCCTGACGAGGCCCGCCGGGCATTCGCGGCCACCCTCGATGCGCTCGGGTTCGACTACATCGACCTCTTCCTGATCCACTGGCCTCTCCCCACCCTCTACGGCGGTGACTTCGTGTCCACCTGGGACACCCTCATCGAGTTCCACCGGGACGGACGGGCCCGTTCCGTCGGGGTGTCCAACTTCCAGCCCCACCATCTCGACCGGCTGCGTGACGAGACCGACCTGGTCCCGGCGGTCAACCAGATCGAGATCCACCCGTACCTGACCCAGGACGGGCCACGGGAGTACGGGCGCCGCCACCGGATCGCCACCGAAGCCTGGTCCCCGATCGCCCAGGGACGCGTCCTGGACGATCCGGCCATCACATCGGTGGCGGACGGGATCGGGCGCACTCCGGCCCAGGTGGTGCTCCGTTGGCACGTCCAGCGGGGGGACATCGTCTTCCCCAAGTCGGTGACCCCGGGGCGGATGTCGGAGAACTTCGAGATCTTCGATTTCGAGCTCGGGTCCGAGGACATGGCCGCCATCAGCGTGTGCAACCGGAACGAGCGCACCGGTCCCGATCCGGACACCTTCGACTACGTACCGGCCTGAGGCGGCACAAGTTACCGATCGGTACCCGACGGAGGCGAGTAGAACGTGTCTAACCGAATTGACCGGCGCCGCCAGGCGCAGTTGAACGGCGGGTGCAGCACAGGTCCGCCCACCGGAAGCAGGGGAGCGACCTCGGTCCTCCAGTCGACGTGGAGCTGTGCACGATGCCACTCATGGGAAGAGCGAGGATTACCGGCATCGGCGGGTGGCTGCCCGAGCGCGTCGTGGACAATCAGTACTTCGTCGACTATCTCGACACCACCGACGACTGGATCAGTTCGCGCACCGGAATCTCGAGCCGTCGCTTCGGGGGACCGACTTCGACCCTGGCCGTCGAGGCCGGCCGCCGGGCGCTCGACCATGCCGGCCTGCGCCCCGACGAGATCGACCTCCTGGTGCTGGCCACCTCCACACCGGATCAGGTGCTTCCGCAGACGGCGGCCGTGGTGCAGCACCAGCTCGGGCTCCGGTGCGGGGCCTTCGACATCAACGTGGCGTGCACCGGGTTCGTCTACGCCACCGCCGTCGCGGCCAGTCTGACCCGCAGCCACCGGCGGGTCCTGGTGGTGGGGTCCGAGCAGATGTCGCGGATCACTGACCCCGACGACCGGAGCACGGCGATCCTCATGGCCGACGGGGCCGGAGCCATGGTCATGGAGCGGTCGGAGGCCGAACGGGACGATGTCTGGGCCGATCTCGGCTCCGACGGATCGTTGCGTGAGGCGCTCTACGCCGATCACGGCGGCTTCATGGTCATGCGGGGTTCGGAGGTCTTCAAGAACGCCGTGCGCTTCAGCGCCGAATCGGTGCAACGGTTGATCGATGAGGCCGGGATCTCCGTCGACCAGGTGGACCTGTTCGTTCCCCACCAGGCCAACCAGCGGATCATCGAGGCGGTGATCCGCCGGTTGGGGATCCCCGAGGACCGGTGCGTGTCCATCGTGCGCGACACCGGCAATACGTCGGCCGCCTCCATCCCCCTCGCCCTCACCGCCGCCCTGGCGTCAGACCGTCTCGGCCCCGAAGCGGTTGTGGTGATGGCGGGATTCGGGGCCGGGATGGCGTGGGGATCGCTTCTGGCCCGGGTGGCACGGCCCGGGATCGATCCGGCCCGCTAGGACTCGGCGGAACTCGGGGCCGGCTCCCCCTCGAGATACAGCCCCGGCGATCCCGCCCCGACCTCGGCCATGGCCACGTCACCCACATCGGCCAGCCCCTCCTCGGCCTCGGCCGACAGGGAGTGCATCACGGTCGACTGTCCCGAGCCGCGCATCCACGAGAACACGGCGCCGAGGAAGCACATGGCGGCCGCCAGCACGAAGGCCAGGCGCAGTCCGTGACCGAACGGTCCCGAGATCAGGTCGGGGAAGAACCTGTGACCGGTGAGATAGCCGGCGTGCACGCCAGGTTGGGACAGCAGGTGGGAGCCCAGTAGTTGGTGGATCGGGTTGATGCCGAGGAAGGCGGCGAAGAGGCTCCCGATAGGGGACAGGTGCGAGATGGACCGGGCTGAGGCGGCGGGGATGCCCTGGGCCGTCAGTCCGCTGTACAGGGCGTGGGGCAGGGTGGCGGCCAGGCCGAGGGTGATGATGGTGAAGAAGAAGCCGATGGACAGCACGCTGGCCGAGTTCTGGAAGGTGTTGAGCATGCCGCCGCCGGCACCGCGCTGGTTGGGCGGAAGACTGTTCATGACCGCACTGGTGTTGGGGGCGGCGAACATACCGAGCGACAACCCGAACAGCAACAGCATGAGGGCGAAGAGTGGATAGGGGAAGTCCGTCGGGAGCGCCTGGAGCCCGAGCAGGCTGCACCCGGTCAGCACCAGTCCCGCCGTGGCGAAGGGCCGGGGACCGTAGCGGTCGGCCAGCCGGCCCGACAGCGGGCCCGAAACGAAGAAGCCGACGGTGAGCGGCACCATGTAGATGCCGGCCCAGAGAGGTGTTCGCTCGAAGCTGTAGCCGTGGAGTGGGAGCCAGATCCCCTGCAGCCAGATGATCAGCATGAACTGGAGGCCGCCCCGGGCCAGTGCCGCCATCAGCCCGGCCAGGTTCCCCATGGCGAAGGCCCGGCTCTTGAACAGATGGAGTTGGAACATCGGGTCGTCGACGTGGTGCTCGATGACCACGAACCCGATGAGGACGGCCAGGCCACCGATGAGGCATGACAGCACGAACGGGCTGGTCCACCCCATGGTGCGGCCCCCGTAGGGCTGGAGGCCGTAGACGATGCCGGTGAGGATGCCCACCAGGCCCACGGCGAAGGCGATGTTGCCGATCCAGTCGATGCTGGCCTTGATCCGGATGCCGCTGTCGTGGAGGCGCAGGTAGGCCCACGCCGTTCCGAACACGCCGAAGGGCACCGAGACCAGAAAGACCAGACGCCACTCGATCGGGGCCAACAGCCCCCCCAGGATCAGGCCCACGAAGGAGCCGCCGATGGCGGCCACGCCGTTGATGCCGAGGGCAAAGCCCCGCTCATCGGCCGGGAAGGCGTCAGTGATGATGGCGCTCGAGTTGGCGAAGATGAAGGCACCACCCACTCCCTGACCGACCCGCATGACGATGATCCAGAGTGCCGCCGACGGACCGGTCATCCACGTCACGGACAGGAGGATCGAGAAGGCGGAGAAGATGGCGAAGCCGAGGGTGTACATCCGCACCCGGCCGTAGATGTCGCCGACCCGGCCGAAGCTCACTACCAGAACCGAGGTCACCAGCAGGAATCCCATCAGGATCCAGAGAAAGTACGAGGTGTTGCCCGGTGACAGCGGGTTCAGGTCGATGCCCCGGAAGATGTCCGGGAGGGCGATGAGGAGGATCGACGAGTTGATGGTGACCATGAGGATGCCCACGGTGGTGTTCACGAGGGCGATCCACTTGTAGTTCTCCGACTCGACGATCGACGGCATTCCGCTCCCGGCCGGTCCGGCCCACCCGGGGATCGGCTCGGAGCCGGGGTCGGGAGGGGCGGTGCACGACCCTAAACTTGTTTGCTCGTAACTAACTATAATGGGTCGGACCGACGGCGGATCAGGGGGAGTTACCATGACAACCAGCACGGGCCGCAGGTCCAGGCGGCCGGGCGGCGCGGGAGCCGGAGCCGTCGAGGAGGCTACCGGGCTGCGGGTGGCCCTGGTCCGCATCCAACGACAGTTGCGGGTGCGCTCCGGCTCGGACATCACACCGTCCCAGTCCTCGGCGTTGGCCCGCATCGAGCAGTCCGGCCCGGTCCGGCTGGGCTCGCTGGCCGAACTGGAGGGCACCACACCCGCCACCATGAGCCGGGTCATCGACAGTCTGGCTCTCCGTCGGCTCATCGAGCGGATCCCCGATCCCCTCGACGGGCGGGCCAGTCTGGTGCGGTTGAGCTCCGAGGGCGGTGCCCTTCTGCACGAGCTCCGGGCCCGGAACACGGCAGCACTGCGCGGCGCACTGGACGAGCTGAGCCCTGAGGAGCAGGTGGTGATCCGCCAGGCCATCCCGGTGCTCGAGCGTCTCAGCGACCTGCTGCACTCGTCCGACCGGGTCGCCCCCGGTTGAGGTACCTCCCGGATCTCGCCGCTGGTGGACTTCCGGCCGGTGGGCGCGGCCGACAGGTCCCCTACTGTTGAGGATGATGAGCGAGCCATCCGCCAGCGTGGCCGAGCTGATCGTCCGCTGCCTCGAACGCGAGGGTGTCTCCTATGTGTTCGGGATCCCGGGCGAGGAGAACATCCACCTGGTGGACGCGCTGTCCCGGTCCCCCATCCACTACGTGCTGGTCCGCCACGAGCAGGCGGCATCGTTCATGGCCGAGACCTACGGGCGTCTCACCGGCCGGGCCGGAGTGTGCTCGGCCACGCTGGGCCCCGGCGCCATCAACCTGCTTCTCGGTGTGGCCGATGCCACCACCAACTCCACCCCCGTGGTGGCTCTCAGTGCCCACGTGGGCATGAACCGCAGCTACAAGGAGTCGCACCAGGGCGTGGACCTGGTGTCCATGTTCGACCCGGTGACCAAGTGGTCGGCGCTCGTGGCCACACCGGGGGCGGTGCCGGAGATGGTCCGGAAGGCTTTCAAGCTGGCTCAGACCGAGCGGCCCGGAGCGGTGTACCTGGCTGTGCCCGAGGATGTCGAGAAGGCGCCGTGGCCCGATGACGCCCGACCTCTCGAGGTCAACGTGCCCCGCCCCGACGAGCCGTCCCGTCACCAGGTGAGCCGGGCCGCCGCCATCCTCGAGACGGCTGTCAACCCGGTGGTGTTGGCCGGACACGGCGCCACCCGGTCGGGAGCCGGCCCGGCCCTGCGCCGGTTCGCCGAGGCACTGGGAGTTTCGGTGGCCACCACATTCCACGGCAAAGGGGTGTTCCCCGACGACCATCCCCAGGCACTCGGGGCCATCGGATTCATGCGGCACGATTACGTCAACTTCGGCTTCGATCAGGCCGACGTCGTCATCACCGTCGGCTACGAGCTCCAGGAGTTCGATCCGGTGCGTATCAATCCGCGCGGGGACAAGGAGATCATCCACATTCACCGGTTCCCGGCCGAGGTCGACCGGCACTACAACGTGTCGGTCGGGCTGCAGGCGGACATCGGCTGGAGCCTCGACGCGCTCGCCGCCGCAGTGGACCGGCGCTTCGAACCTCCGGTCGGGGGACTCAGCATCCGGGGGTTGCTGGCCGAGGAGCTGGAGCGGGGCCGGGCCGACCAACGGTTCCCACTGGCTCCGGCCCGTATCGTGGCCGACACCCGGGAGGCGCTCGGAGCGGACGACGTCGTACTGGTGGACACCGGGGCGCTCAAGATGTGGATGGCCCGGCTCTATCCCACCTTTGCGCCCAATACCTGTCTGATCTCGAACGGGCTCTCGACCATGGCGTGGACCGTGCCCGGGGCCATCGGCGCCAAGTTGGCCCGACCGGATGACAGGGTGCTGGTGGCCACCGGTGACGGGGCGTTCCTGATGAACTCCCAGGAGATCGAGACCGCCCTGCGTGAGGGCATCGCCATGGTCATCCTCATCTGGGTGGACGACGCCTACGGGCTGATCAGCTGGAAGATGGACCTCGAGCTCGGCCATGACGTCGACACCACATTCGGCAATCCTGACTTCGTGGCCTATGCCCGTAGCTTCGGCGCCACCGGCTACCGGATCAGCAGCGCCGACGAATTGCTACCCACCCTGCGGACCGCCCTGGCCGCCGACACCGTGTCGGTCATCGCCTGCCCCGTCGACTACTCGGCCAATCTCGAGCTCATCCGGTCATTGGGGGAACTGGACGAGTCGCTGTCCTGATCGCCCGGGACCGTGTCCGGCGGGCGGTCCTCCATGTCGCGCCGGTCCTCGCCGGCCCAGCCGCTGGGAGGGTCGCTGGCCGGGAAGGACTCCTCGACCATCTCGTCCAACCTCTCCTCGTCGTGGCTGGGTCCCGTGTCGCCCGTCATGGTTGGCCTCCTCGCCGGTGCCCCGGACCGAGACTACTTGGGTCGATCGGGCGGCCCGGGCGGCCCGGGCGTTCCGGGCGCGGGAGTGGCCCCCGGATCAGACCGTGCAGTCCGATCCGGAGGCCACTTCTTGCGGGTGTCCGGGTCGGGGACCTACCAGAGCTCCCCGACCTGCCGGTCCTGCATTACCACCCGAAGTTGTTGCGGGTCCCGTCGGCGTCGATGAGGGCGTAGCCGGGGCCGGTGGGCGAGACGATCATGCCCACCGCCGTCTTGCCGGCGCTGCCCCCCGAGCCGTAGAAGACGGCGTCCCCGAAGGTGAAGATGCCACCGTCGGAGGCCACCAGCCAGTAGCCGTTGCCGTCCCGGGTCGAGGCCATGCCCATGATGGGCTGGTTCAACCGGATGTTCCCGGTCGAGCCGTGGAAGACGGCGTCACCGAAGGTGAAGATGCCACCGTCGGAGGCCACCAGCCAGTAGCCGTTGCCCGTGGGCGTGGAGGCCATGCCCACCACCGGCTTGTTCAACCGGATGTTGCCGGTCGAGCCGTGGAAGACGGCGTCACCGAAGGTGAAGATGCCACCGTCGGAGGCCACCATCCAGTAGCCGTGCCCGTCCGGCGTGGAGGTGATGCCCACGATGGGCTGGTTGAGGTGGATGTTCCCGGTCGAGCCGTAGAAGACGGCGTCACCGAAGGTGAACACACCACCGTCGGAGGCCACCAGCCAGTAGCCCTGGCCGTCCGGCGTGGAGGCGATGGCCACGATGGGCTGGTTGAGGTGGTGGCCGGCCATGGAGCCGTAGTTGACGGCGGTTCCGTAGTCGGTGATGGTGCCGCTCGGTGTCACGATCCAGTAGCCCTGGCCGTCAGCCGTGGCGGCCAGGCGGTCACCGCCGGCCAGCCCGGTCGAGGGATTGACCGTCAAGGTGAAGCTCTGGTTGGTCGAGCCGTAGGTGTTGGTGGCCAACAGCGTGAGGGTGGTCACACCGGCCGAGCCCGGCGTCCCGGCGATGGTGGCCGTGCCGTTGTGGTTGTCGGTGAACGACAGGCCGGCCGGGAGCGATCCGCTCCACCCCAGGGAGGGGGCGGGGTAGCCACCGGTGGTCACCGTCACGCTGCCCGGAACCCCTTGGATCAGGGTGCCCGATGCCGCGCTGGTGAAGTTCGGCCCGGCGTCGACCACGATGGCCAGCGTCTGGGTGGCGGTGGACACGCTGTTGGTGGCGGTGACGGTCACGTCCGTGACGCCGGCCACGGTGGCGGTGCCCTCGATGAGCGCGGTGCCGTTGGTGGAGGCCACGAAGCTCAGGCCGGCCGGCAGGGCCCCGCTCTCGGTCAGGGCGGGTGTGGGGCCGCCGGTGGTGGTGACGGCCACCTCGCCGGCCTGACCCAGGTTGAAGTCGGCCGTGGCCGGGCTGGTGATGGCCGGTGGGCCCGAGGTGGCCACCGTGACGGACAGGGCCAGTGTGGCTGTCGACCCCGAGGAGTTGGTGGCCGAGATGGACACCGGGTAGGTGCCGACCGCGGCCGTCGTCGACCCGCTGATGGTGGCCGTGCCCGTGGCCGGGCTCGGTGCCGCGAAGGTCAGACCGGCCGGCAGTGTCCCTGTCTCGGTGATGGTGTCGGCCGGGAATCCGGTCGTGGTCACCGTGTAGGTGCCGTTGTATCCGATGTAGAAGGGGGCCGTGGCCGCACTGGTGATCGACGGGGCCTCCGAGTTGGTCAGCGTGAAGGCCTGGGTCGTCGTGCCCGAGCCGTTGGACGCCGAGATGATGATCGGGTAGCTCCCTCCGCTCTTCGCCGCCGCCGTCCCGGCGATGGTGGCGGTGCCGTTGCCGTTGTCGACGAAGGTGAGTCCGGCCGGCAGGCTGCCGGTCTCCGACATGGCGGCGGCGGGCTCACCGGTGGTGTAGACGGTGGTGGTGAACGGTGCCCCCACGATCGAGCTGGCCGTGTTGGCACTGATGATGGTCGGGGCGACATGCTCGCTCAGGACCAGGGATCCACCGGCGGGGATGCTGGTCCAGGTGGACAGCTCGCCTCCGTAGGCCTGGCCGTAGGCGGCGGTGCCCACCGTGGTGCCGCCCGGTGCCGTGGCCGGCACGCTGACTGCGGAGGTGCCGGTGTTGGTGATGGTCACCGTGCCGTTCTGCTCGGTGGCCTTCACGGTGCCGGCCGTCTGGGCCGCAGACCAGGCCGACTGCTGGGCCAGGATCTGGGCTTCGCTGGTGTCGGTCGTCTGATCGAGTGGCGCCGAGGCGTTCTCGTACGACTGGTACTGCGACAGCATCGAGTCGAGCGTGGTCAACAGGACGTAGCCGTTCGTCGGGTTGGTGCCGCCGATCAGGTCGGTCTGGTGGGCGTAGCCGACCCGGGGGTCGTTGTTCAGGATGTGGCTCATCATGATGCCCGTGACCGATGCGATGAGATCGGCCTCAGTGGCCGGAGCGGCGATGCACGTTGTGGATGAGGTGTCGGTGCAGTGACCGGTACCGCCGCCAGCCCCCAGCGACACGCCGTTGTCGACGTACAGCGTGTTGTACTCGTCGAGTTCGTCGGTCCAGGTGGAGGCGTTGTAGTAGATGTTGCTGGGATAGCGCGGTGCCGAAATCGCCGCACCCAGCGAGTACTGGGCGGATTGACGTGAGGCGTCTGCGGCGAACGTGTTGACCCCGACGCTGGCCAGCGCGGCCGGCATGTTGGGGTTCTCGATTCCGGAGTGCTCACCGGTTACCACCGTGGCCGGGCTGAAGTTGGTCAGGTGATTGGCGGCGGCGAAGGCCTGGTCCCATCCGATCTCGGTGTCGATGGAGGCATCGGTGGTCCCGCTGGTGGCCGGCTCCCAGCTGCCGGCGGCGCTGGAGCAGTCGATGCCGGGGTTGGTGGCCGTCGGGAATCCCGCCGCGGAGCCGGGGGCCACGCCGGGCGTAGTGGCCCCGGTGTCGGTGTAGCTGTAGGTGGGGGTGGTCCCGTTCTCCGCCACCTGGCCCACCAGACCGTAGGTGGTGGCACCCGGGTTCTCGCGGTAGATGTAGTAGCCCCAGAAGCCCGTGCCGGTTCCAGCCGTGTGATCAGCTTCCTCGGTGGCCAGGTTGGGGCCCTTGGTTACGCCATCCGCACCCACGCCGTTGGTGGCGTCCGGCCAGCTCAGGGTGACCGAGCCATTGGCCGCCACGGTGACATTCTGGGTGGTGGACGGCTCGGACTCGCCGTAGGCGGTGGCGGCGGTGATCTCGTAGCTGTAGGCGCCGGCGGTGAAGGAGCCGCCGCTGGCGTTGGCCACCACGCTGGTCAGGGCCTGGGGCTGCCAGACATTGCAGCCCAGGAACTGGTGTGACCACGTGTGGGTGGTCCAGTTGAAGTCGGCCTGGTCGGCCAGAAGGGCGTTCACGAAGGCGGCATCGTTGGGCATGGTGGCGTCGACGGCCTGACCCGGGTCGGTGTAGGTGGTCCCGCCGGACACGGTCGATCCGTTGCACACGGCACCTGTCTCGTCAGCTGCGGTCGGGGCCGTGCAGGCGCCGACGCCGTTGAAGGCCAGATTCAACTTGATACCGGTGGCCTGCTCCCAGGCCACCACGTAGGCCACGTCGGCCGCGCTCATCTGGACGTCCGCAGGTGTGTCGGCCGGATTGTTGGCCACGCCGGCCGGGCAGGTGTAGTCGGGGGGATCGGTGGCCCCGGGGGTGCACTGGTACGTCGAGCTCCACTCGTTGTCGTTGATGAACACGTCGTCGATGTCCTGGCCGAAGTAGTTGCGCGACAGGCCGAGGTGGGTGTCCAGGGTGACCCAGTTGATGAGATTCGGTGCGAGCAGTTCCCACTGGAGACTGGTGGCGTTGTAGTCGAAGTTGAGGCTGAGCTCCGACACTCCTGCCTGGGGGTCGCCGCTCGGGTGCTGGTAGACGCCGCCGAGGGACTGTCCGGCGGTGTTCTCGATCCAGGGGGTGAAGGCCGAACCGGCCACGAAGGTGGCGGGGACGCCGTAGGTACCGGTGCCGAACGGCACGGTGCCCTTCAGGCTGGGCAGACCGGCCAGTCCCGCCGCCGTCAGTGTGCCGGCGGTGCTGTCCAGCGTGGTCGAAGCGCCCGCCGCTGCCGTCTGTCCCAGCGCGGGCGACGGGTATGCGTAGCCGTCGAGCTGGCGGACCTGGTACGTGGACTCATAGGAGTACAGCGCGGTGAGCTGGCCGGCGGCGAAGGCCAACGGCCCGTCGGCGAAGACCACCCCGTTGAAGTTTCCGACCGAACCCGAGGTGAGGGCGGGAAGGGTGACGGTCTCGGCGCCGTAGGTGCCGGTGGCGGTGGCGGTGGTATAGCTGACACCCTCGCTGTCCAGAGCCGCCGTCCACGCTGCGGTGGTGGGGTCGGTGGACCCGTTGCCGATCAGCAGGATGTTGACGTTCAGTTGGGGCGGCGCCACGGCCTCAGAGGGCGTAGCTCCCAGTGACAGCGACGTGGCGATGACCAGGGTCACCAGTGCGGCAGCTGTCACCGCGTTGCTTACGGACCGACGGAACTTCCTCATGGAATTGGATCTCCTCGCGCGGCCCCTGCCCAGTGCGTGCCGACGCTTTGAGCACAGTAAGTCGGAAAGGAGTACCTGCCTACCCTGCACTGTCCGCTGCCGACCCTGTTCTTTGGGCGGCGGTTCCCGGTCGATAGCCGGGGGCGGTGCCCGCAATTGATTGTCCACCGCTCCGGAGGTTCCGGTATCCCCGGGCTCGGGTCGGCGCCCAGGGTGCGGTGGGCCCCGTCCGCCCCGTTCAGCCCCGCCGCCTGGCCGGGCTGGTTAGTCCAAGGGTCCGGTGTCGTTGACCCGAGGGTCGCGTCACCTGTCGCAGGGGTCACCCGCTGTTCCTCGACGCCGGGACCCGGTGTCGAGCCGCCAAAGTCGGGGGTGTTCACGACACACCCACATCTTTACGCTGCGTACCAACGATGACTGACTACGCACGCCCCAACATCGAAACCAGGTCGACGGCGCGCGCTGGCGCGGGAGGTCACGGACCATGGACGTAGCGCTCCTGACCGAAGGCACCTACCCGTACAGCCCGGGTGGTGTCAGTGTCTGGTGTGATCAGCTCGTTCGCGGGCTGGCCCCACACCGGTTCACCGTCCACGCCATCACCGCCCATGCCGACAACACCATGATCTGGGAGTTGCCGGACAACGTCATGGGTGTCCGTCCGGTCCCACTCTGGGACGAGGCGCCGACGCCCAGGCGTTCGGTGCGCCACTCGTTCGCCCTCAGTGCGGCATTCGAACAGCTGGCTGTCTCCATCTCCCGCGTCGACGGTCGGGAGATGTTCCTCGACGCTCTCCACCAGCTCTTCGACATCGCACGGGACACACCGCTGGCCGGAGCGCTGCGCACCAAGGAGTCGCTCACCGTCCTGTTGGGCGCCATGCAGGAGGCGATCTCCGTCGACCGCGATGTGGTGGCCGATGCCGAACCGGCCACCGTCCTCGATGCCAATGTGGCTCTCACCCACATCGACCATCTGCTCCGTCCGCTGTACGTCCCGCCACCCGAGGCCGATCTCTGCCATGCCGCTGCCAACGGTCTCTCGGTCCTGATGGCCCTGGGCGCCCACTGGTCGCACAAGACGCCGCTGGTCCTCAGTGAGCACGGGATCTATCTGCGCGAGCGCTACCTCTCCTTCGGACACCGTGACTTCTCGTTCGCGGTGCGCTCCACCATGCTCCGCTTCTACCGGCATCTGACCTGGGCCGGGTATGAGATCGCCAACACCATCGCTCCGGGGAGCGAGTACAACCGCCGGTGGCAGGAGGCCAATGGTGCCGCCTCCGACCGTATCCGCCCCGTCTACAACGGAGTCGACGCGGCCGAGTTCGTGACCAGCTCCACCGAGCCGGACGTGCCCACCGTGGTCTGGCTGGGCCGGATCGACCCCCTGAAGGACGTCGAGACCCTGATCCGATCCTTCGCCCTGGTACGCGAGCAGCTTCCCACGGCCCGCCTCCGCATCTTCGGGGCGGCCTCCAAGGAGAACGAGTCCTATCTCGAACGCTGTATCGCCCTTCGCGACGAGCTCGGTCTGGAGGAGTCCGCCGTCTTCGAGGGCCGGGCCGATTCGGTGGTGGAGGCCTATCACGCCGGGCACGTCGTAGTCCTGACCAGCATCTCGGAGGGCTTCCCGTTCACCCTGATCGAGGCCATGGCGGCTGGGAAGGCCACGGTGGCCTCCGATGTGGGGGGGATGCGGGAGGCGACCGGCACCGCCGGCCTCATCGTTCCTCCCCAGGACCCCGAGCGCACCGCGGCGGCCTGCGTGCGCCTGCTCATCGAAACCGAGTTCCGTCACTCCATCGGACGTGCCGCCCGAGCCCGGGTCCTCTCGATGTTCACCCTCGAACAGAGTCTGGCTCTCTTCGGGGACGTCTACCGCGAGGCGACCGGCAGGATCGCCAGCGCCCAGGTGATCAAGAGCGAGTTCGACCACGCCCATGACGGAGCCCGGGCGCTCACCACCGTGGAGTCGTCATGAGCCGGCCCGTGCGTCAGCGCGTCGACATGGCATCGATCGGTCCGGCCGCGGATCCCAACCACCGGATCGTCGACTGGGTGCTCGACGATCCCCAACTGGCTTCGGCGTGCTCCACGGCGGTGGAGCCTCTCGAGATCGCGGCCCGACTCGAGACGCACGGAGTGAGTAGCCAGGTGGCGGTGGACACGTTCGGCTTTGCCGACGTATTCGAAGCCGCCGACGCCGTCTACCGAACGGTGCCGTTCGACGACGTCGATCCCCCGGCTGCCCCCGTCCAGTCCATGGGCGGTCCTCGCGATCTTCTCCGCGGTGCCCTCTACGCCCTCCCGGCGTTGTTCCTCCCTGTCGTGGTCACCGGGTTCGGTCTGCACATCAGCTGGTGGGTGCTCCCGGTCGGCCTCACCGTGGCATGGGGAACCAGCCAGGCGGCCACCACCATCGGGTGGTCCCTGCGGGGCCGCAACGACTTCCGGAGCGACGCGCTGTTGCCGTTGGCCGGGATCGTGATCGCCGCCCTGACCTGTCTGGCCGTCGGGTGGGCGGCGTGGTGGCGCCTGGGCGGCAGTGGGACCAGCGTGGCCGTGGCCGTCGGGATCACCGTCTATATCGCCGCCAGCGGCATCCTCGTGTTCCAGGGTTCGGAGCTCCTGCTGGCGTGCTGCATGGTGCCGGCGGCCCTGGGATCGCTCCTCTCCCTGGGTTTCACCCACGTCGACGTCAGCCACCGGGACGCGGCCTGGTCGGTGGTGGCGACCGTGATCCTGGCCGTCCTGGCTGCCAACCGGCACCTCGGATCGAGGGGCTGGCACCGTCCGGCCCTGAGCCGGGCCGACCGGACCCGGACCGCTATGTTCTTCCTGTACGGCACCGGCTGTGGGCTTCTGCTGTCGTGCTACATCGCCTGGGCCGGCCACGTCAACGGGAGTGGGGATGCCCTACTCATCGCGGTCTGGCCCCTGTTGCTCACCCTCGGACTCATGGAGTGGCAGCTGCGTACCTTCCGGAGCAGGGCCGAAGCCGCTCTCGGGGCCAGCGGGGACCTCCACGACTTCGGTCGCCGCGTCGGCTTCGCCTTCCGGCGGTCGGTGACCTACTACGTGGGAGCTCTGGTGTTGCTGTCCGCCGTTGCCGCCGCCGTGGGCCACCTCCGTCACGCCACCTCGGTGCTGCTGTTGTTGGCCTCGGTCGGCACGCTCGGTGTCTCGTTCTTCTTCGCCCTGCTGCTGGCCTCGTCCGGCCGGATCGAGCTGGTCCTGGTGTGCTGGGCCGCCACTTTCGCCGTGCTGGCCGCCGACCTGGCCGTCATTCGGATCGTCCAGGGACACGTGACCCCCACCACCGGGCTCATCTCGCTCGTGGCCGCGGCCACCGACTCCATCATCTTGTTGTTCGTACTGTCCCGTCCCGTCCTCAGATCACCGCTCAGTTACTGACCCCGAACCAAGCGAGAAAGAACCACATCCCATGTCCATGACCGTAGCGATCACCGGAGCCGACGGATTCATCGGCTCCCATCTGACCGAAACCCTGGTGGGATCGGGCTATCACGTCCGGGCCATGGCCCAGTACAACTCCTTCGGATCGTGGGGGTGGCTGGAGTCCCTCGACCCCGAGACGTTGGCCTCGGTCGAGGTGGTCCCCGGCGACGTTCGGGACCGCAACTCGGTCCTGTCGTTGATGTCCGGGGCCGACATGGTCTGCCATCTGGCTGCACTCATCGCCATTCCGTACTCGTACCAGGCCCCCGGTTCCTATCTGGACACCAACGCCGGCGGAACACTGAACGTACTGGAGGCGGGCAGGACGTTGGGTACGTCGCGGATCGTGTGCACCTCGACCAGCGAAGTGTACGGGACTGCCCGTGTCGTCCCCATCACCGAGGAGCATCCGCTGCAGGCCCAGTCGCCGTACTCGGCCTCCAAGATCGCCGCCGACAAGCTGGCCGAGAGCTACCACCTGAGTTTCGAACTGCCGGTCGTGACCCTCCGGCCGTTCAACACCTACGGCCCACGGCAGTCGGCGCGGGCCGTCATCCCCACCGTGATCTCACAACTGGCCGTGGGCAAGCGGGAGATCGCACTGGGCTCGCTCACGCCTACTCGCGACTTCAACTTCGTGGCCGACACCGCCCGGGCGTTCCGGTCCGTGCTCGAGGCTCCCCTTGACGACGTGGTGGGTAGGACGTTCAACGCCGGTTCGGGAACGGAGATCTCGGTGGCGGACACGGTCAAGCTCATCGCCGAACTGATGGGAGCCGACGTCGAGATACGGGTGGACGAGGAGCGGCTCCGACCCGAACGCTCCGAGGTGAATCGGCTGGTGTCGGACAGCTCGGCCATCCGGCAGGCCGCTTCATGGAAGCCCGAGCACACCCTGACGGAAGGCTTGACCACCACCATCGAGTGGTTCACCAACCCCGACAATCTCCGCCACTACAAGACCGATCAATACAACGTCTGACCTACATCAACTCAGAGGGGCAACGCCATGAGTACCACGAGCACGATGAGCACCATCAAGCGGGCCACGCCAGCCAAGACCCATCATGTGGTCATCCTGGCCGGAGGGAAGGGCGTCCGGCTTCGTCCGTACACCACCACCATCCCGAAGCCACTGGTCCCGATCGGGGAGCAGTACTCCATCCTCGAGATCGTGCTGCGCCAGCTGGCCTCGAAGGGTTTCTGCCATGCCACCTTGGCCATCGGCCACCTGGGTCAGTTGATCCGTGCCTACGTGGGTGACGGTTCGCAGTGGGGCATCGAGGTCGACTACGTCAACGAGGAGTCCCCCCTGGGAACGATCGGGCCCGCATTGATGGCCCTCGACCGCCTGCCGGAGCACTTCCTGCTCATGAACGGCGACATCCTCACCGACCTCGACTACGCCGATCTGATGAATCAGCACGTGGACGGCGGAGCACCGCTCACGGTGGCCACCTACGAGCGTGTCCACCACGTCGACTTCGGTGTGCTCGAAGTGGTCGACCGCAAGATCACCAACTTCACGGAGAAGCCTCCGATGACCTACTCGGTCAGCATGGGGATCTACGGTGTCAGCAAGCGGCACCTCGAGCGGTACACCCCCGGGCTGCCGTACGGATTCGACGAGCTCATGCTCGATCTCATCGAGCGGGGGACGCTGCCGGCCAGCTACCAATTCGATGGGTTCTGGCTCGACATCGGGAGGCCGGACGACTACGACCGCGCCAACCGGGAGTTCGAGATCCTCGGCCCGCGCCTTCTCCCCGGACTCCGTCGATGAGGTATCTCCTGTTGGGAGCCAACGGTTTTCTGGGTACGCAGGTCCGGACGGCCATCGAACGCACCGACCGTGCTCCCTACCTGGTATCGGTGAGTGGTCGGCACGCGCCGCTGCGTTCCACGTCGCCCATGAACCACTGGAGGCAGATCGACCTGGTGAGGGCCTCGATCGAGGAGTTCGCGCTGCTCCTCGACTACAGCAAGCCCGACGTCATCATCAACTGCGTGGGGTGTACGGCCGGAACGGTCCACCAGCTCGAGGCGGTCAACGTCTCGGTGGTCAGGAAACTGTTGGAGGCACTGGCCCGGACCGAGCCGGTCCAGCTGATCCACATGGGCTCGTCGGCCGAGTACGGATGCCAACCCGAAGGCATCGCCATCTCCGAGGGCGCCATCGCCCGTCCGGTCGGTGACTACGGCCGGACCAAGCTGGTGGCCACCGACCTGATCACGGACCGGGTGGAACGGGGCGACGTCCGGGCTTCGGTCTTCCGGGTCTTCAACCCGATCGGTCCCGGCGCACCCGGCAACTCCCTGGCCGGCACCGCCGTCCGCGAGATCAGGTCGGCCCTCCGGTCACGCTCGACATTCGTGACGCTGGGCCAGCTCAGCTCATGTCGGGACTTCCTGGCCGCAGCCGATGTCGCCAGTGCGGCGATACGGGTGGCCCACAGCGTCGACGAGGTGCCGTCGGTCCTCAACGTGGGACGCGGCGTGGCGATGTCGTGTCGCTCGATGGTGGAGTTGCTCGCCGACGCCGCCGGCTTCGACGGCGACGTGTTCGAGTCGGCCAGCGGCTCACCCAGGTCCGGGCCGGTGTCGTGGCAACAGGCCGACATCGCTCGCCTGCGTCGCCACCTCCAGTGGGTCCCCACCACATCTATCGCCGAGGCCGTCACCGACCTCTGGCAGTCGGGAGCGTAGGAACATGTGCGGAATCATCGGAGTGACGGGTGCCGACGATGCGCTGTCGTTGCTCATCGAGGGCCTGAGCCGCCTCGAGTACCGCGGCTACGACTCGGCCGGGGTCGCCCTCGTCGCTGACGACGCCCTGTGGCGGATCCGGGCCGCCCAAGGCACCCATTCGGTCAGGGATCTCCGACCGGCCGGGTCCGAGGGGCCGGAGCGGACCGGTAGCGGGATCGGCCACACCCGTTGGGCCACCCACGGCAAGCCCACCACCGGCAATGCCCATCCCCACCTCGACTGCACCGGCCGGTTGGGCCTGGTCCACAACGGGATCATCGAGAACCACGCCGAGCTGGCCCGCGCCCTGGTCACCGAGGGGCACGTGCTGGTGTCCGAGACGGACTCCGAGGTCCTCGCCCACCTGGTCGAGGTGGAGTTGGCCGGCGGCCACCCGCTGGCCGAAAGCCTGCGCCGCGCTGTCCGCCTCGTCCGGGGCTCCTTCGCCGTCGCCGCCATCCACGCCGACGAGCCCGAGGTGGTGGCGG
Organism: uncultured Acidimicrobiaceae bacterium; assembly: GCA_963756515.1. GTDB lineage: Bacteria > Actinomycetota > Acidimicrobiia > Acidimicrobiales > RAAP-2 > Bog-756. Next base: position 3,267 of record CAVWNV010000005.1, on the reverse strand, counting down.
CCGCACGCCGCGTCTCTCCCCTCATCGTCGGGGTGGGTGAGGGGGCGTCGTTCCTGGCCTCGGACATCCCGGCCCTGCTCGGTCTGACGCGGTCGCTGTTCGCCCTCGAGGACGACCAGGTGGCCGAACTCCGGCCCGGAACGGTCGAGGTCACCGACCTCGACGGGGGACGCGTCCGTCCCACCGCGCTGACCATCGGATGGGACCTGGCCGCGTCCCGTCAGGGGAGCTACGACGACTTCATGACCAAGGAGATCCACGAGCAGCCGGATGCCGTGGCCGATACCCTGGCCGGCCACCGTCAGCCGGACGGCACCCTGGTCCTCGACGCGGCCACGGGCCTGAGTCCCGAGGACCTCCGTGACGTGGAGCGGGTTCGCATCGTGGCCTGCGGGAGCAGCTTTCATGCCGCTCTGGTGGCCAAGTACGCCATCGAGGAGTGGGCCCGTCTGCCCACCGAGGTCGACATCGCCAGCGAGTTCCGGTACCGCCGTCCCATCCTCGACCACCGCACGCTCACCATCGGTGTGAGCCAGTCGGGCGAGACCGTCGATACCCTGCAGGGGCTCCGCGAGGCGCGTGGTCTCGGCTCGAAGGTCGTGGTCGTCTCCAATGTGGTGGACTCCTCGATGGCACGAGAGGCCGACGGCGTCCTCTACACCCAGGCGGGTCCGGAGATCGGGGTGGCGGCCACCAAGACCTACCTCACCCAGATCGTGGCCCTGGAGCTGCTGGCGCTGGTGCTGGCCCAGGCCCGCCAGACCATGGGCGCGGGCCAGCGTGAGGAGGTGATGGACCAGTTGCTGGGCCTGCCGGACGTACTGGACAAGGTGCTGGAGCGGACCCACGACGTGGCCGAGGTGGCCCGGGAACTCGTCGGCGCCCGCGACTTCTTCTACCTCGGTCGCCACGTCGGCCATCCGGTGGCCCTGGAGGGTGCCCTCAAGCTCAAGGAGATCTCCTACCTCCGGGCCGAGGGCTATCCGGCCGGCGAGCTGAAGCACGGGCCCATCGCACTCATCGAGCCCGGCACCGTGGTGGTCGGGGTGGCCACCCGCAGCCATCTGTGGGAGAAGATGTGCTCCAACATCCAAGAGGTCAAGAGCCGGGGCGCGACCATCGTGCTGGTGGGCAGTGACGGTGACCACCAGACGGCGGACCTGGCCGATCACATGCTCTGGGTGCCGGCGGTGGATCCGATGCTCTCACCGGTCGTGGACGCCCTGCCTCTCCAGTTCCTGGCCTACTGGCTGGCCCGGGCCCACGGTCACGACGTGGACCGGCCACGAAATCTGGCCAAGACCGTCACGGTGGAGTAGGTGACCCGTCGCCAGGGTGTTCGTCCGCGACCCCTGGGTGGCGGGGACCGAGATCAGGGGTAGTGAAGTGTCTCCGGCAGTACCTAGGCTCGATGACATGGCCAACGGTCGACCGCGGCGTGACCGTTGATACCCGTTCGCGGCCGGTGGTATGCCGGCCTGTCCCTCCTTGTGGTCGTTGCGTCCGCCATGACCTGGCTCTTGCTACCCTCGGCGTCCATCGACCATCACCGCGCCGCCCCGACCAGAGCGACCCACGTCGTCCAGCGATTGGCCGTGCCGGCCTATGCCGATCCGACGGTCAACCCGGGCACGTGGGACCAGCTGACCGGCGCCGAGCCCGGTGCGGTCGGCATCATCGTGGCCAATGTGGACAGCGGTCCCGGCAGCCGGCCGGATCCGGCGTGGGCGTCGGTCATCCACCAGGCACGGGAAGCCGGCACCGCCGTGCTGGGCTATGTGGACACGGGCTACCTGGGCAATCCTTCCGGGGCGAATCCTGACGGGCTCCCGACCCGGTCGGGCACGCGCGACCTGAAGGCCTGGCTCAACCAGGTCGAGACCGACATCGATGTCTGGTACTCCTACTACGGAGCGGACCTCGGTGGGATATTTCTGGATCAGACGACCAGTGAGTGTGGCCCGACATCGGGATCGGAGGCCTACGTCGACGAGTACCGGACGCTCACGGCCTATGTGACCAGGACCCACCCCGGCGCCCTGACCGTGCTCAACCCCGGCATTGCCGTTCCCCGGTGCTTCGAGAATGCCGCCGACGTGCTGGTGACGTTCGAGGGCAGCTACTCGGACTACACAGGCAGCCCCGACTCCCAGGGAAAGGCCTACGAGCCCCTCGACTGGGCCCCCGGCAGTCCGGACAAGATCTGGCACATCGTGTACGGAGCGTCGAGTTCAGCGGAGATGGCTCATGCCATGGCGCTCGGCAAGAGCCGGAATGCCGGTTATGTCTACGTCACCGATGCGGGACCGCCCAATCCGTTCGGGGCGCTCCCTCCGGCCGACTACTGGTCAGCGGAACAGGGTCTGCGGTCCCCGTAGACGGCCCGCCGTCCCGCCGGCACGCCGTACGGGGGTCAGAGCGCCGAGGCGTTGAGCGACGCCTCGGGATCCCCGTCGTCGCCGCGTTGGGCCAACGCCGAGGGCAGTTCGAGACGACCGTCGATCCCCAACTTGCGGTAGGCCTTGGCCAGGTGGCCTTCGACCGTCTTCAGCGTGACGAACAGCTCGTCGGCGATCCTCTGGTTGGTCAGGCCCCTGGCCGCCATGCGGACCACGCGGAGCTCCGCCGGGGTCAGCGACTCCGGCCCGACATAGCCGAGTCGACGGGGTCTGGCCCCGGCGGCCCGAAGCTGATCCCCCGCCGCTTCCAGTAGCTGGTGGGCGCCACACAGCGAGGCCAGACTGGCACCCCGACGGAGTACGCCCCGGGCCTCCTCCTTCAGGTTCCGCCCCACCAGTGCGGTGCCCAGGTCCACCAGGGCTTGGGCGATCTCCAGACGGGCCGGCGAGGTTTCCAGCACCGCTACGGCCTCGGCCAGCATGGTCGTGCGCTGCTCGAGATCGGGGGTGGCCGCGGCCGAGGCCCGCAGCGCGGTACCGACGATGCGCGCTGTTCCGAACGAGCGCGCCAGACGGAGGTTTTCGGTGGCCAGCTGTTGGGCCTCCTGCCACTGCTCCTGGGCCGACAGCACCATGGCGGCATCGGCGTGCCACGAGATCAGTGCCGGACTGACGATGCCGGCGCGGGTGGCCTGTCACCGGCGTCGACGAAGTGTTCGAGAGCGCGTCCATGCGGCCCTGGGCCACATTCAGACGGCCGAGCTCGATGCGGGCCCAGGCCCGGACGAAGGACAGATCGATCTCACCCGGATCGTTCGGACCGGTTGGGCCTGACGATCCGAGCAGCCTCTCCGCCTCGTCGATCCTG
>CAVWNV010000004.1:0-155050 GCA_963756515.1 uncultured Acidimicrobiaceae bacterium | reverse complement strand
CCGGAACGCCCACTCCCGCAGCAGCACGAACTTCACCGACGAAGCGGCCACCATGCCGGCCAGGAGTGCGAGTCCTTCCCACGCCGGGGAGGTGGCACCGACGCCGTACACGAGCGCCAGCGCGGCACTCGTGAGGCCGATCTGGATGATGAAGGAACACGTCGCGGCGATGGCTGCGTACCGACCCCGTCCCGTTGACTTGGTCCGGAAGGTGAACATCAGGTGGGCCAGGGTGTTGACGAGAGTGGTGGCGGCGACGGCGATCACATTGGCGGTGAAGATCCCCATCGAACTCCGGAGGACCAGAAAGAGGGCGAGATACAACACGGTGCTCAGAACGCCGACACTGGCGTAGCGGGCCAGCTCCCGATCGTCCTCGTGAGGGGCCGAGGCGTCGGACGCCGAGGAGTGGCTACCAAGGGGCTCGACGTCGACGCGCTGGAAGGCCAGCCTCCACACGCCCCGGAGGTCGTTCCACGCCACCCCACCGATCTTCACCCGGGTGTCGGGATCGTCGATCCAGTCCACCGGCACCTCGTGGATGCGGTAGCCGTGGCGTTCCGCCTGCATCAGGAGTTCAGTGTCGAAGAACCAGTGGTCATCTTCCACCGTGCGCAGAAGTGGCTCGACCGTGTCCCGGCGCATGGCCTTGAACCCGCACTGGGCATCGGAGAATCGGCTCCGCAGAGTGGTCCGCAGTATCAGGTTGTAGGTCCTCGAGATGAACTCCCGCTTGGCCCCCCGTAACACCCGCGAGCCCTTTGCGATCCTCGATCCGATGGCCAGCTGGCTGTGGCCGGACAGCAGCGGTGCCACCAGTGGCAACAGACCGTCCAGGTCCGTGGACAGGTCGACGTCCATGTAGGCCACGATCTCCGAGCGTGCTGAGCGTCCAGGCCGCCCGGATGGCCCGCCCCTTCCCCTTCTGGTCGAGGTGGATGGCCGTGACGCCGTCGAGCTCGTCGCACAACCTCTCGGCGATCACCCACGTGTCGTCGACACTGGCGTTGTCCACGATGACGATGGACGCGGTGAACGGGAAGGAATCGTCGAGGTAGGAACGGAGTCGACGGATACTCGACTCCAGCACCTCTTGTTCGTTGTAGACCGGAATGGCGATCTCGACGGTGGGGGATACCCCGGGGATGTCGGCACCCACCACTGTGGGCCTGGTCGCCTCGGATGCACGTCGGAGCGCGGTTCGGTCCGTCGTCTGCCGTCCCCGCGGTGGGGAGGAGGTGGGTGTCAGCCATGACCGGGCAACGTCGTTTGGCACGAATAAATTACCTGCGGATAACCGGCCGTTAACGCGACGGCGTATCGCCGGGGACCGTGACTCGGACAATCGAGAGGGCGGCCGGTCGGGTGCTCTTATGGGTGCCGAGCGCGGGCGAACGATGCTCGGGAACATCCGTGCATCGAGTGGCCTGAGCCACCCGATGGACAGTCCTCGTCCCCACCGTTGCCCCTACCATCTCGTCAAATGTAAGAAGGCATCGCCGCCTGAGCAACTCACGGAACCGCTCGAAATCACCCACAGTGCTTGCCCGGCCGCTCACGCCGGTCTACCAGGGCAATTCCTGGCCCGGAGCGGGTGCAACGAGGGAGCTCGCCGACTCGTTCGGTCCATCGGCCGGAGAGCAGGGAGAGGTGGTCGACCCGGAACGAACCGGCCGCTGCCACTTCGCACCCCCCGATCGGACTTCCGCCACGGCACCCGAAAAATGACATCCCGATCCGCACCGCCAGCCGCTCCCACCGAGCCCCGCCCACCCTCAGTGGCGGCACTCACTCGGGCCATGATCGACGGCGATCAGAGACCCCGCCGGCCGTGTTTGACCGAACGCCCGCTCGGGCCTACCATGACCGCAGCAGGGCAGTAAGCCGCCGGATCATTGGGCGGTGTTGTGGCAGAGAGGCGGACCGCTCGGGGAGAACCACACGTGCACTGGCCTGAAGTACCGGAAAATCGTAAAACCCACACGGTTACACTCCGTGACTCTTCTCCCCCCAGGCTCGGAGAAACGCGTATCAAGCTTGCTGTTCGTGTACCGTTGGACGCGGTGGGACGTTGTCTGACGCCAAAGTCGTGCCTCCGACAAGTTGGGGTGCGCCAAGTTCGAAGTTGCGAGAGAAGTACTGCGGGTCGCGACTCCTGATCCACCGGGTCCCCCGACGCTGGCTGCCCCCCTGCCCCTCGTGGTGGTCGGCGCCGGGGACCCGGCGGGCTCTCCCCGCCGGACCGGGCTCATGGCCCTCCGGCATGTATCCACGATCACCCCCTCGCACCCGGCGCAGCCGCACGCCGGCATCCACTCAGTTGGTCGTGGGCATCCACTCGGCCCGGTCGGCCTCGTAGGCCTCGATCTCGTCCTCGTACCGCAGCGTCAGTCCGATGTCGTCCCAACCGTTCAGCAGGCGGGCCCGAGTGAACTCGTCCAACGGGAACGTGGTCTCGATCCCCGCCGCCAGTGCCTCCAGCCAACCCCGTTCGATGTCGATGGTGATCTGCATGGCCGGCTCGGCCAGCACGGCATCCAGCAGCAACCGCCCGATCAACGGGTCCACCTGCACCGGCACCAGACCGGCCTTGGTGCAGTTGTTGCGGAAGATGTCGCCGAACCCGGGGGAGATCACGGCGTCGAACCCGTAGTCCTGCAACGCCCACACGGCGTGCTCCCTCGATGAGCCGGTTCCGAAGTTGGGACCGGCCACCAGAATGGTGGCGCCGGCGAACTCCTCGCGGTTGAGGACGAAGTCACGGTCGTCCCGCCACTCGGCGAACAGCCCGGCGCCGAACCCGGTCCGCTCCACCCGCTTCAGCCAGTCGGACGGGATGATCTGATCGGTGTCCACGTCGGACCGGTCCAGGGGGACCGCCCTCCCGCTCACCAGCTGCATGGCTTTCATGACCAGACCACTTTCATCAGTCGAGCTCCCCGGGTGTGGTGAAGTGCCCGGCCACCGCCGTGGCCGCGGCCACGGCCGGTGAGACCAGGTGGGTGCGCCCACCCCGGCCCTGGCGCCCCTCGAAGTTGCGGTTGGACGTCGACGCCGCCCGTTCCCCCGGAGCCAGCTTGTCGGGGTTCATGGCCAGGCACATCGAGCACCCCGGCTCACGCCAGTCGAAGCCGGACTTGGTGAAGACCTCGTCCAGTCCTTCCGACTCGGCCTGGGCCTTCACCCGGTGCGACCCGGGCACCACCATGGCCCGCAACCCGGCCCGCACCGTCCGTCCCCGCAGCACGTCGGCGGCGGCCCGCAGGTCCTCGATGCGGCCGTTGGTGCACGACCCGATGAACACGGTGTCGACGGCGATGTCGTGCATGGGCGTCCCGCCCACCAGGCCCATGTACTCGAGAGCCCGGTCGGCCGCCTCCCGGTCGGGGCCGTCGCCCATCTCCCTCGGGTCGGGCACCGAGCCGTCGATACGGGTCACCTGGGCCGGATTGGTACCCCACGTGACATAGGGGGCCAGGCCCGAGGCGTCGATGTGGACCTCGCGGTCGAACGTGGCTCCTTCATCGGTGGGCAGGCTCCGCCACGCGTCCAGCGCCGCCTCCCACGCCGCCCCCTTCGGGGCGTGGTCCCGACCCTCCAGATAGGCGAAGGTCACGTCGTCGGGGGCGATCATGCCGGCCCGGGCCCCGGCCTCGATGGACATGTTGCACACGGTCATCCGGCCCTCCATGGACAGCCCCCGGACCGCCGATCCCCGGTACTCGATGATGTGGCCGCTGCCGCCGCCGGTGCCGATCTGGCCGATGACCGCCAGCACCAGGTCCTTGGCCGTCACCCCGGCCGGAAGGTCGCCGTCGACGGTCACGGCCATCGAGGCCGGCCGCCGCTGGGGGAGGGTCTGGGTGGCCAGCACGTGCTCGACCTCACTGGTGCCGATGCCGAAGGCCAGCGCGGCGAAGGCGCCGTGGGTCGAGGTGTGGCTGTCCCCGCACACGATGGTCATGCCCGGCTGGGTCAGCCCCTGTTCGGGGCCGATGATGTGGACGATGCCCTGGTTGGCGTGGCCCATCGGATAGCAGGTGATCCCGAAGTCGGCGCAGTTGGACGCCAGCACGGCCAGCTGCTTGGCCGAGATGGGATCGGCCACCGGCTTGTCGATGTCGACGGTGGGCACGTTGTGGTCGGCGGTGGCGATGGTGAGGTCGGGCCGGTGGACCCCCCGGCCGGCCAGGCGGAGCCCGTCGAAGGCCTGGGGCGAGGTGACCTCGTGGACCAGGTGGAGGTCGATGAAGAGGACGTCGGGCTCGTCGTCGGTGCCGGTGTGGACCACGTGGCTGTCCCACACCTTCTCGGACAGGGTCCGGGGCGCTCTGGCGGTGTCGGTCATCGGATCAGGCCCCCACGGTGACGATCTCGACCCGGAGGGTACCCCCGGGGGCGGCGTACTCCACGGTCTCACCGGCCGAGTGCCCGAGCAGGGCCTGGCCCAGCGGCGAGCCCGGCGAGACCACGGTCCGGCCCTCGTGGCGCTCCTCGATGGAGCCCACGAAGAAGTCGGAGGTCTCGTCCTCGTCGTCGCCCTCGTAGCGGAGCGTGACCACGGTGCCCGCGACCACCTTGCCGCCCGAGTCCAGGGTGGCGTCCACGACGGTGGCCGTCTTCAACAGCCGCTGGAGCTGGCGGATCCGGGACTCCATCTTCCCCTGGGCATCCTTGGCCGCGTGGTAGTCCCCGTTCTCGGACAGGTCGCCCAGGGCCCGGGCCGACTCGATGGCGGCGGCGATCTCGACCCGGCCCCGGGTGGTGAGGTCCTCGAGCTCGGCCTGCAACCGGTCGTAGGTGTCTCGGGTCAGTTGGGCTTCGGTGGTATCGCTCACGGCCCACCAGGCTAATGGGTGGAAACCCGTGCCACGACGGGGACGGGGGTCGGCCCGGAGCATGTACCCGAGCGCGGTCCGGAACTCTCGATAGAAATACTGTTCACATGATGTTCATTGTGTTGTAACGTGCCAAACGCGAGGGATCGTCCGGAAGTGTGCGAAGCACTCGAGCAGTGAAAGTTGGGGGATCCATCGTGAGACTCACCCGTAAGCGCGGCCTGGTGGCCATGATGCTGATCGGCGGTCTTCTGGCCGCCGCCTGCAGCAGCAACAGCTCCTCGTCGACCACGACCACTTCGTCGTCCGGCGGCTCGTCGAGTCCCACGGTGTCGGCGTCGTCGTTCACCAACGACTTCGCGGCCATGTCCGACCTCAAGAGCCTGGCCGCCGAGGGCAAGGGCAAGGTCGCCGTCATCCTGCCCGACACGGTGTCCTCGGCCCGGTACACCGAGTTCGACGCTCCCGACCTGACCAGGGCCTTCACCACGGCCGGGCTCAGTGATTCCGAGTTCAGCGTCCAGAACGCCCAGGGCAGCGACGCCACCCAGCTCACCGACGCCCAGTCCGCCATCTCGGCCGGCGCCAGCGTCCTGGTGGTCGATCCGCTCGACTCCGGCGTGGGGACCTCGATCGAGTCGTACGCCAAGTCCCACGGGGTGGCCGTCATCGACTACGACCGGCTCACCCTCGGCGGCAGCCGCCAGTACTACGTGAGCTTCGACAACGTGAAGGTCGGGACGCTCATCGGCCAGGGCATGGTCACCTGCGTGGCCAACTGGAAGGTGGCCAAGCCCCAGCTCGCCGTCATGGTGGGCTCGCCGACCGACAACAACGCCACCCTGTTCGCCCAGGGTTACGACGCCGTGCTGGCCCCGCACTTCGCCTCCGGCGCCTACGTCAAGGCGGCCACCCCGGCCGGAACCTGGGACCCGCCCACCGCGGAGACCGAGTTCCAGCAGGCCCTGACGGCGCACCCGCAGATCAACGCCGCTCTGGTCCCGAACGACGAGAACGCCGCGCCGATCATCACCTACCTGAAGACCCTCAACATCCCGGCCGACAAGTTCCCGATCACCGGTCAGGACGCCACGCTGGTCGGCATCCAGAACGTGATCTCGGGCTACCAGTGCGGCACGGTCTACAAGCCGATCTACATCGAGGCCCAGGCGGCCGCGGCCCTGGCCCTGTACCTGCGGGCCGGCAAGACGCCCCCGGCGTCCCTGGCCAACGGGACCACGACCGACACGACCTCGAAGGTCGCCGTCAAGTCGGTGCTGCTCGGCCCGGAGTGGGTGACCCCGACCAACGTCGAGTCGACGGTGGTCAAGGACGGGTTCGTCCCCGCCTCCCAGATCTGCGCCGGCGCCTACGCCGCCGACTGCACGAAGTACGGCATCAGCTGAACCGCTTGACCGAACCGGTTCAGACCGGCCCGTCGCAGCGGTGAGTCTCACCACGGAACGCGGGGTCCCCGGCACGTCCGGGGGCCCCGACGGTCCGCTGCTCAGCCTGCGGGGCATCGTCAAGACGTTCGGGGCCGTGCAGGCCCTGCGCGGTGTCGACCTCGACATCCCCCCGGGCCAGATCACCGCACTGGTGGGCGACAACGGCGCCGGCAAGTCCACCATGATCAAGACCATCTCGGGCATCTGGGGCCCGACGTCGGGCGAGATGTTCTGGAACGGCCAGCCGGTGACGGTGCGTACGCCCCGCGACGCCGACGCCCTCGGGATCGCCACCGTGTATCAGGACCTGGCCCTGTGTGACAACCTCGACATCGTCCAGAACATGTACCTCGGTCACGAGCTCCTGAGCCACCGCCTGCTCGACGAGAGCCGGATGGAGAAGACGGCCCGCCAGACCCTGGCCGACCTGTCGGTGACCACGGTCTCCTCCGTCCGCCAGCTGGTGGGCTCGCTGTCGGGGGGACAGCGCCAGTCGGTGGCCGTGGCCCGGGCCGTGATGCGTGACGCCAAGCTGGTGATCATGGACGAGCCCACCGCGGCGCTGGGGGTCTCCCAGACGGCCCAGGTGCTCGACCTCATCCGGCGCCTGGGCGCCCGCGGCATCGCCGTCCTGGTGGTGTCCCACAACCTCAACGACGTGTTCGCCGTGGCCGACCGCCTGGCCGTCCTCTACCTCGGCCAGCTGGTCAGCAGCGGACCCATCGCCGAGTACGACACCCAGAGTGCGGTCGAGCTCGTCACCACCGGCACCCTCTCCCACCCCGAACGGGCCGTCACCCCGCCCGCCGACGGGGCCACCGGGCCGCTGGAGCCGGGGACCGGGTCGTGACACCGCCCGAGGAGCCGACGTTGGCCGCGCCGGCCACGGCCAGGGACCCGTTGGCCGGTCCCCAGGGTGAGCCGGGCCGGCTCGGTGGCATCCCGATGCCCGAGAGCGCCCCCGAGTCGACCTTCGCCGAGTACGCCACCGCATGGGCCAAGCGCATCCGCTACGGCGAGAGCGGCGTCCTGCCGGTGGTGGGCGGCCTCATCCTGCTGGTCATCATCTTCCAGGTCCAGGACTCGGTCTTCCTGTCGGCCGGGAACCTGACCAACCTGCTGGTGCAGGGCTCGGTCTTCGTGCTGCTGGGCATGGCCGAGGTGTGGGTCCTCATCCTGGGTGAGATCGACCTCTCGGTCGGCTACATGGCCGGGGTGGGGGCGGTCATCACCGCCATCCTGGCCGGCACGCCGCACAACCTCCCGTGGTGGCTGGCCATCCTGGCCGGCATGGCCGCCACCGCCGCCATCGGCGCCCTGTGGGGGGTGCTGGTCATCCGCCTCCGCCTGCCCTCGTTCGTGGTCACCCTGGCCGGGCTGCTCGGCCTCGAGGGGCTGCTCCTCTACCTCATCAACGAGGCCGGGACCGGGGGCACCATCCGCATCACCAACACCGTGCTGCTCGACATCGCCAACGGCAATCTCAGCCCCACGGCCGGCTGGATCGTGGCCGTGGTGTCGGTGGTCGTGTTCGGTGCCGTCACCTCGCTCCGCGACCGCCACCGCCGGCAGTCGGGACTGGTGGCCCCGCCGCTGGCCATCACCGTCCTGCGGGTGGTGCTTGTGGCCGCGGCCACCGTGGCCCTGGTGCTGGTGTGCAACACCAACCGCGGCGTCCTCGAACCCCTCCGGGGTGTTCCCTACGTGGTGCTGGTCATCGCCGGGTTCCTGGTCGTCTACACCTTCATGCTGACGCGGACCCGGTTCGGGCGGTACATGTACGCCATCGGCGGCAACGCCGAGGCGGCCCGCCGCGGCGGGGTCAGCCTGGGCTGGAACCGCCTGTTCGCCTTCACCCTCACCGGTCTGACGGCCGGGGCGGCCGGCATCATCTATGCGTCCCGGCTCGGCTCGGTCTCCAACAACATCGACGGCGGGGACCTGGTCCTCTACGCGGTGGCGGCGGCGGTGATCGGAGGCGCCAGCCTCTTCGGCGGCCGGGGCAAGATGGTCCACGCCCTACTCGGTGGTCTGGTCATCGCCACCATCTACAACGGCATGGGGCTGCTCGGCCTGGCCGCCTCGTACCAGTACATGGTGACGGCACTGGTCCTGCTGGCCGCGGTGACCATCGACGCACTGGCCCGGCGGGGACGCACCGCCTCCTGAGCCCGGCTCCCACGGCCGGTCGGGATCCCGACCCGGCCCCACGCCGTCTCCACCTCCCGGTCGTCCCGACCCCGCCGCCGACCGGCGCGCCGCCCGTTCCCGGGCCGGCGGATCGTGCCCAACCGGCGTTGCCCGTGGAATGATCGAGGGCTGGAGACGTGACCGGAGGGTGATCGGGTGGCTGACATCGAGGGAACGTGGGAGGCGCGGTTCGAGGGGGTCGTCGCCGCCCTGGCGTCGAGCCTCGACGCCGGCACCGACGTCGGAGCCTCGGTGGCCGTGCTCATCGACGGCGAGCCGGTGGTGGACATCTGGGGCGGCTTCGTCGACGAGGCCCACTCGGCCCCGTGGGAGCGTCACACCCTGACCAACGTGTGGTCGACCACGAAGACCATGACGTTCCTCTGCGCCCTCATGCTGGCCGACCGCGACGAGCTCGACTTCTACAGCCCGGTGTCGGACTACTGGCCGGAGTTCGCCGCGGCCGGAAAAGAGGACATCCAGGTCCGCCACCTGATGAGCCATACCGCCGGTCTGGCCGGGTGGGACGATCCGCTCGAACCCGAGGACCTGGCCGACTGGGACCGCTGCACGTCGATGCTGGCCGCCCAGGCGCCCTGGTGGGAGCCCGGGACGGCCTCGGGCTACCACGCCGTGACCCAGGGCTACCTCATCGGCGAGGTCGTCCGTCGGATCACCGGCGAGACCATCGGGACGTGGTTCGCCCGCGAGGTGGCCGCACCGCTCGGCGCCGATTTCTTCATCGGACTGCCCGAGTCCGAGGACGCCCGAGTGTCCATGGTCATCCCGCCACCGCCGATGGACCTCGACGGGCCCGGGGTTCCCGACATGGTCCGGCGGGTGTTCTCGAACCCCCCGCTGGACGGTACGTATCCCCGGCACGCCTGGTGGCGCCGCGCCGAGATCCCCGCCGCCAACGGTCACGGCAACGCCCGGTCCGTGGCCCTGGTCCAGTCCATCGTGGCCGGGGGCGGGGAGGCCCGGGGCGTGCGGCTGCTGTCGGAGAAGGGCTGCGATGCCGTCTTCGACGAGCAGTCCGACCGCCGGGACCTGGTCCTGCGGACGCCCTTCCGGTTCGGCATGGGCTACGGGTTGAGCACCGCCTTCGTGCCCATCGGGCCCCGGGCGTGCTTCTGGGGCGGCTTCGGGGGATCGCTCGTCATCATGGACCAGGACACGCGGCTGACCGTCTGCTACGTGATGAACCGGATGGAGGCCGGACTGCAGGGGGACCTCCGGGGCGGCACCATCGCACTGGCCGCGGCGGCGGCGCTGGGCCAGGGCTGACCGACCGGACCGATGACCGAGTGTGACCGCCGGGGACAGGATGGGGACGGGTGACGGCCGAGTCGATGCCGGCCGGCGAACCCCGGTCCCGGTCGTTCGAGGCCCAGTTCGAGGAGCAACAGCACCAGCCCTTCCCGTGGAAGGCCATGGTCAAGCGACTCGTGGTGGTCCTGGTGGCCGGTGTGGCCCTCTACCTGGTGCTGCCCGAGCTCATCGACGTGTTCCACTCGTGGCCCCGGTTGGCCACCCTCAATCTGCTGTGGTTCGTGCCGGCCATGCTGGCCGAGGGCGCCCACTTCGCCTGCACCTTCTCCCTCCAGCGCATCGCCCTGCGCACCAAGGCGTGGTTCTCGGTGGTCACCGCCCAGCTGGCCGGCAACTCCATCTCCCTCATCGTCCCCGGCGGCGCCGCGGCCGGGGCCGCGGTGCAGTTCCGGATGCTGGCCACCAGCGGTATGGACGCCACCGACGCGGTGGGGGGTCTCACCGCCTTCTCCTTCCTCGGGATCGCCGGTCTGCTGGCCCTCCCGGTATTCGTCCTGCCGGTCGTGCTGTTCGGCTCACCGGTCAGCCGGGGCCTGGTCGACGCGGCCGTGATCGGGGCCATCGGCTTCTTCCTCTTCTGCGGGTTGGGCGCGGTGTTCATGACCCTGGAGGCCCCGCTGCGCTGGGTCGGCCGGGTGTGCCAGTCGGCCCGCAACCGCATCCTGCGCAAGCGCAAACCCCTCACCGGCCTGCCCGACCGCCTCATGGAGCAGCGCAACCTGATCCGCACCGTGCTGGGCCAGCAGTGGTGGCAGGCCACGCTGCTCTCGGCCGGCCGCCTGGCCTTCGACTACCTGTGCCTGCTCTTCTCGGTGCGGGCGGTGGGGGCCCACCCCAGGCCCTCGCTCATCCTGTTGGCCTACGCCGTGGCCGGCATCATCGGGCTGGTGCCCATCACCCCGGGCGGCCTCGGGATCGTCGAGGCCAGTCTCAGCGGTCTGCTCGTACTGGCCGGCCTGACCGGGGTCGAGGCGGTGTTGGCCACCCTGGCCTACCGTCTGGCCTCGTACTGGCTGCCGCTGATGTCGGGCCCGTTCGCCTACGCCGCCTTCAAGCACCGCTACCGCGACCGGCGAACACCGCCGCCGGTGGCGGCCGGCGCCGCGCCGGGTTGAGCGCGGGCCGGGGCGGCACCGGATTGACCCGGGGCGGGTCGTAGCGCCCGGGGCGCGTCCGACTACGACAGGTCGACCAGGCCGTCGCCGCGCAGGGTGCCGAGGCGACCGCAACCCTCCTCGGAGACCAGCACGTCCAGCTGGTCGGGGTCGGTGACCGAGGCCCACGACCGGCGCCCCTCCGGGGTGCGGCAGGCCACCACGGCCCGGTTCGGGGAGCCGTTCCGCTCGTAGGCCACCGAGTAGGTCTCCACCGTGACCTCGCCGCTGGCATCGGCGTCGGGGGAGCACTGGGGGAGGGCGCCCACCGCCGCCTGGGGGTTGGCCCAGCCGAAGCCGGCCGCCTGCTCGACGGCGGTCCCGTCGAGGAGCGCGGCGGCGTCGGGACGGTCGGGGACCGGTTCGGTCCCGTAGACGCCCACGGCGTGCTTGGACAGGTACCAGCCCAGCCCGGTGACCAGGCCCAGGGAGCCGGGATCGGCCCGGAGCTCCTTCACCATCGAGGCCACCGCGTGGGTGCCGTAGTTGTTGCCGGGGCCTCCACCGAAGGTCATCCCCCCGGTCACTGTCAGCGCCCGGTCGGGGTCGTCGACGGGGAGGCCGAGCTCCGACGCCGCGATCTGCACCGCCGAGGGGAAGCAGGAGTACAGGTCGACGTGGCCGATCTCGTCCACGGTGGTGCCGGCCAGGCCCAGGGCCGCCTGCCCGGCCAACCGGATGGCCGGCGAGGAGTGGAAGTCGAGGCGGTGGGAGAGGAACCAGTGGTCGTCGGCATCGGCCCCCGACCATGGGAACACCCACCGGTCCTCGGGGACACCGGCGGCCCGGGCCGCCGCCACCGAGCACAGGATGAGGGCTGCACCTTGGTCCACCTGCATGTTGGCCGTCAGCAGCTTGGTGTACGGGTAGGCGATCATCCGATTCGTGTCGGAGACGGTAACGATGTCGGGGCCGGTGCGGGCCTCGGGCAGCCAGGCGTGCGGATTGGCCGAGGCCACCTCCGAGAACCGGGACCAGAGCTCCCCGAGTCGGTGGCGGTGCTCGTCGAGGGAGCGGCCGGCCTCGGCCCGCAGGGCGTTCTCGAACAGCGGGAAGACATGGATGGGCAGGTCGAGGCCGCGCTCCTCCTCGGCCTCGGTGACGCCCCGCCGGTCGTTGCCGAACACCATGGGCCGGAGGGTGTCGGCGGGCTGGACCGTCCACGGCAGCAGGGGCCGCTCGGCGTGACGACGGGTGGCCGCCTGCGTGTAGACGCAGTCCGCCCCGACCACGACGGCCACGTCCAGCTCGCCCCGTCCGATGGCCAGGGAGGTGGCGTTGACCAGGCTCTGGGGGCTGTTGCCCCCGGTGGTGGTGACCATCAGCTGGGCCGGCTCGATGCCGAGGGCCTCGGCCACCGGCAGCCCGGGGTTCACATACGGCCAGCTCAACGGGTCGGCCACCCGCAGTGACTGGATGCGCCCGAGGAGTCGCCGCCCGGTCGGGGCGGTGCCACCGGCGGCCGAGCCGTCGCAGTCCTCCACCGCGGCCCGCACGGCGTCGACCATCAGGCCGGTCGGCTCGGGCCGGTCGGCCAGGGCGGCGCCGTCGGCGTCCGGCCGGTTGGTGACCTGGCCGACGCCCACGATGACCGGGGTGTGGGGGTCGAGCGGCATGGAGCCTTCGAGCGTACCGTGACGCTCTCGGGGGCGATCGGCCCTCGGTACACTTCGGTGATGAGGATTGCCGTGGGCTCGGATCATGCCGGGTTCGACCTGAAGGTCGCCGTGGCCAAGCACCTGGTGGACGCCGGGCACCAGGTCGTCGACCTCGGCACCGACTCCGCCCTGATCTCGGTGGACTACGCCACCTTTGGCCTGGCCGTGGGCCGGTCGGTGGCCGAGGGGCGGGCCGAGCGCGGGGTCTGCGTCTGTGGGACCGGCATCGGCATCAGCATGGCCACCAACAAGGTGCCCGGCATCCGGGCCGCGCTGGTCCACGACGTCACCACGGCCTCGCTGGCCCGACGCCACAACGACGCCAACGTCATCTGCCTGGGCGGGAGGACCCTGGGCTGGGCCGAGGCCATCGACGCCGTGGACACCTTCTTCACCACCGGGTTCGAGGGCGGCCGCCACCAGCGCCGCATCGACGAGATCACCGCCTACGAGTCGGCCCGCCGGGTCGGGGACGCTGCCCCGGCATGAGCCCCGCCCGCCTCCGCCCACGCCCGCCTCCGCCCCTCCGTCAGAAAGGCAGCCACCGCGTCATGACCAGTCCCTATGCCGCCTCCCCCTTCGACCAGTGGTTGGTCGGCGACCCCGAGGTGAGCCGGCTCCTGGGGGAGGAGGCCGAACGCCAGTCGACCACGCTGCAGCTGATCGCCTCGGAGAACTTCACCTCGCCGGCCGTGCTGGCCGCCTCGGGATCGGTGCTCACCAACAAGTACTCCGAGGGCTACCCGGGCCGCCGCTACTACGGCGGGAACCAGATCATCGACGAGGTCGAGGACCTGGCCCGCCGGCGCCTGGTCGAGCTGTTCGGGGCCGAGCACGCCAACGTGCAGCCCCACGCCGGGGCCAACGCCAACCTGGCCGTCTACCAGGCCCTGCTGGAGCCGGGCGACACCATCCTGGCCATGCGCCTCGACCACGGCGGCCACCTCACCCACGGGTCGCCGGCCAGCATCACCTCCAAGATCTGGCGGTTCGTCTCCTACGGGGTGTCGGCCGCGTCCGACGACCCGGACAAGCCGGGCGAGATCATCGACTTCGACCAGGTGGCCGACCTGGCCCGTCGCGAGCGGCCCGCCCTCATCGTGGCCGGCTCGACCGCCTACTCCCGGATCATCGACCCCCTTCCCTTCCGCCAGATCGCCGACTCGGTCGGGGCCCGCTTCATGTTCGACGCCGCCCACCCGGCCGGGCTCATCGCCGGAGGGGTGCACCCGTCGCCGGTGGGCGTGGCCGACGTGGTCACCTTCACCACCCACAAGACCCTGAGGGGCCCCCGGGGCGGAGCCATCCTGTGCTCGGCCGAGCTGGCCAAGGCGGTGGACAGCGCGGTGTTCCCCGGACTCCAGGGGGGACCGCTCGAGCACGTGATCGCGGCCAAGGCGGTGGCCTTCGCCGAGGCGGCCCGGCCCGAGTTCCGGACCTACTCGGCCCAGGTCGTCGCCAACGCCGCCGCCCTCGGCTCCTCCCTCGCCGCCGAGGGGATCCGCCTGGTGTCGGGGGGCACGGAGAACCATCAGGTGCTCGTGGACCTGCGCACCTTCGACGCCGAGCTGACCGGCAAGGTGGCCCAGGAGACGCTGGACCGGGCCGGCATCACCTGCAACCGCAACACCATCCCCGACGACCCCCGGTCGGCCTTCGTGACCTCGGGGCTCCGCCTGGGGTCGGCGGCCCAGACCACCGCCGGCATGGGCGACCCGGAGATGCGGGTGGTGGGTGGCCTCATCGGCCGGGCCCTGCGCCACCGGGACGACCCGGCCGAGCTGGACCGGGTGCGGGCCGAGGTGGCCGAACTGTGCGCGGCCTTCCCGCCGTACCCCACCCTGGGCGGGGCGTGACCGTCACGGGTACGTCGCCCTGATGAACGATGCCGTACCGCTAAACTGGTACGCCGTCCTGTTGGTGGTGGCCGCCGTCTCCTCGTGGGTGCTGACCTTCCCGGCCCGGCGCATCGCCCTCCAGATCGGCTACGTGGCCCAACCGGACGAGCGCAAGGTCCACCAGCGGGTGACGCCGGAGGCCGGCGGGGTGGCCCTGTTCGTGGCCATGCTGGTGACCTGGGCCGTGGCGGCGTCGATCCCGGCCCTGGCCCCGCTGTTCCGGGGCTCGTCCGAGCCCCTGGGCCTGATCCTCGGGGCCGCCGCCATCTTCGTGGTGGGCCTCATCGACGATCTCCGGGACATGTCGGCCCCGGCCAAGGTGGCCGGGGAGGTGCTGGCCGCCACCATCCTCTACTTCATGGGGGTGACCTGGTTCCAGTTCAAGATCCCCCTGGCCGGCCTGGTGCAGCTGTCGCCGGAGTGGACGCCCCTGCTCACGGCCCTGTGGGTCATCGCCATCACCAACGCCGTCAACCTCATCGACGGCCTCGACGGCCTGGCCGCCGGGGTGGTGGCCATCGCCTCGGGGGCCCTGGCCGTCTACGGCCTGCACCTCCAGCACCTCGGGACGCTCCAGACCGACAACATCGGGCCGCTCATCGCCGTGGTCACCTGCGGCATCTGCCTCGGCTTCCTGCCCCACAACTTCCATCCGGCCAAGATCTTCATGGGCGATGCCGGGGCCCTGGTCCTCGGTCTCCTGATGGCGGCCTCCACCATGTTGATCGGTGGTCGGGCCGTCACCACCACCGGCACCGTCAACGGGGTGGCCACCCACACCGGGCAGACCTACTTCTTCTTCGCCCCCCTGTTCATCCCGTTCTTCATCCTCGGCGTGCCCATCGTCGACATGGCCTTCGCCTTCGTCCGGCGCACCGCCAACCGCACCGGCTTCTCCACCCCGGACAAGAACCACCTCCACCACCGCCTGCTCCGACTGGGCCACGGGCACCGCCGGAGTGTGCTCATCCTGTGGGCGTGGACGGTGCTGCTGTCGGGGTTCATCCTGTTCCCGCTGTACATCTCGAGCGTCAACGCCATCATCCCGTTCGGGGCCCTGGCCCTCGGTGTCATCCTCTACACCCTGTTCCACCCGTCGCTGCGGCGGGACGCCGTCGACCCGTCGCAGGCAGAACCGCAGGCCGGAGGCGCTCCGGACGCCGACCTCGACCCGGCTCCGGAAGGTACGCCCCGACCACCCGGCGACGGGGGCCCCCCCGACGCCGGCGGCTCACCGCCGGGGGCGGAGGGGGGACTTCCCCCACCCGGGGCACCGGCCGAAGTGTTCGGGTCGGGCCGCGAACGCCGTCGGGCCGGAACGGCCCGCGACCGCTGAACGGCCGGATCCGCACCGGCCGCGATCGGCTCCCGACCGGCGCGGCCAGGGTGGGGAGGCGAACTGTAAACGGAGTGTTTCCTACGTTTTGCCGCCACCGGCCCGAAGGTGCGATGATGCACCCCGTGAATTGCAGGCCGGTTGCCACATCGGTGGGCATCGAGCGGGCCGGCCACTCGACTGGCTCCGACAGCCGAAGCACTGCGTGATTTCAGGAACGACTCGTGAAGCCCGACACTCCCAGACAGCCTGACGCGGCACGGCCCGACCATGGAAGACCCGACCAGTGCACCCGACCCCGCACCGGGTCCGTCGTCGGGGCCGGGGCCGGATCCAGTGCGGGGCGCCGTCGAGTTCCTGACGCTCGGGCTCACCGTGGCCGTGGCCCTGCTGATCTGTGTGGCCCTGGGCTACTTCGTCGATCGATGGCTGGGTACCAGCCCCTGGTTCACACTGGTGGGGGTGGTGCTCGGCATCGCCGCCGCCGTCTCACTCACCGTGTCACGCGTGCGCAGGCTGCTGTGAGCCCGCGCCGCCCCGCTCGGTCGGCCCGCACCCCAGTTCCGGCGGGGGCGGTAGGACCATGTTCGCCCACTTCGAACTGCCCGATGTGCCCGACGTGGCCAAGCGCACCGTGGCCTCGGTCCTGGTGGTGGGCGTCGCCGCCCTGGTCGCCTGCGTGTCCTTCGACAAGCCACTGCTCGGCCTGGGCGCCTGCATCGGCCTCGGGCTGGGCACCCTCAACTTCCGGATGATCGGACGCTCGGTGGCCCGGGTCAGCGCCAGCGGCGTGGAGAACAAGCGGCGTCCGCTGGCCCTCAACACCTTCGGGCGGCTGGGCATCATCACCGTGGTGACCCTCGGCCTCATGACCTTCTCCCACCAGCTCGGCTTCGGGATCCTGGCCGGGTTGGCCGTGTTCCAGATCGTCCTCATCGCCAACGTGGCCCGGTCCATGGCCAAGTCCGGTCCCATGCCCTCGATGGACGACGTGATCAACGCCAGCGTGGTCGACGACAACATCGGCCACGTACCGGCGCCGCCGGCCGTCGGGTCGGGCGAGGACGCCGGAGGGGGGGCCTGACCATGACCGGACTCCACCTTCTCAGCGCCCCGCTCGCTCGGGCATCGACATCACCCCCGGCATCCATCCCCAGGTCAAGCTGGGCCCCCTGACCATCGACGTCGACATCGTGTGGGCCACGCTGGTCGCCGCCATCATCGTCATCACCATGGGGCTGATCCTGCGCAAGAAGGCCACCAGCGGCGTGCCGGGCAAGTTCCAGCTCCTGTGGGAGCTGGCCACCGGGGCGGTCCAGAAGCAGGTCGACGACACCATCGGCCCCCGCGGCGCCCAGGTGGTCCCGCTGGCCCTGACGCTGTTCGTCTTCATCTTCACCTGCAACCTGTTCGAGGTCCTGAGCATCGGCAGCCCCTACGACTGGCTGCCCGCGCCCACCAGCGACATCAACCTGCCGCTGGCCATGGCCCTGACCGTCATCGTGCTGGTCCACCGGGCCGCCATCAAGAACCGCGGCGTCGGGGGCTACTTCAAGCACTACTTCACCCGGCCGTTCCCCCCCAAGCTGTTCCTCGTCAACGCCTTCATGAACGGGGTGGAGGAGCTGGTCAAGCCGGTCACGTTGACCCTCCGTCTCTTCGGCAACCTGTTCGCCGGCGGGCTGATGCTCTCGCTGCTGGCCTCCCTGGTCATCTGGAAGCTCGGCCCGGCGCCGATCGGCGCCGTCCTGTCGGTGCCGTTCACCGTGGTCTGGAAGCTGTTCGACATGGCCATCGGCGCCATCCAGGCCTTCATCTTCGCCCTCTTGACCATCCTGTACTTCGACACGGCCATGGCACCCGACGAGGAGCATGCCAAGACCGGCGACTACATCGACGCCTGATGGCGGCCACGGCAGCCAGACCCACCAGTTCCACGATCTCGACAACCTCACACAAGGAGAAGGAAACAATGGCAGCAGACGCATCGATGGTGAGTGCGGTAAAGATCGCCGGCGCCATGGTCGGGGCCGGACTGGCACTGGGCGGCGGCGCCGTGGGCGCATCCATCGGTGACGGCCTGGCCGGTAGCCAGACCATCGCCGGCATCGCCCGCCAACCCGAGGCCCAGGGCCGACTGACCACCATCATGTTCCTCACCGTGGGCCTGTGCGAGGCCGCCTACTTCATCAACCTGGTCTTCGCCGCCCTCTTCGTCTTCTCGCTGGGGAAGTAGCCGGACCCATGACGCCGCCCCGCCGTCCGGCCTGTGCACCACCGCGTGCATCCCGGCGACGCCGGGATGCCCCACCTCCCCGACCGACGACGCAAGGATGACCACCGTGCCGCTAGCCACCAGTAACTTCCTCGTCCCCAACGGGACCTTCATCGTCGTGCTCCTGGCCTTCCTCGTGGTGGTCTGGGTCATCGGCAAGAAGGTGCTGCCCGTCCTCAACAAGGCCCTGACCGAGCGGCAGGACCAGATCCGGGGCGAGCTCGAGGCCGCCGACAAGGCCAAGGCCGACGCCGAGGACGCCGACGCCGAGCGGCGGGCCGCCCTCGAGCAGGCCCGGGCCCAGGCCCGCGAGATCGTGTCCAACGCCGCCACCGCCGCCGATCAGACCAAGCTCCGGGCCGAGGCCGACGCCCAGGCCATCCACGACCGCATCGTCCAGACGGCCGAGGCCGAGGTGGTCGTGGCCCGTCAGGCCGCGGTGGAAGAGGTCACCGCCCGGGTCGGGGAGATCGTGCTGGCCGCGGCCGAGCGGGTCATCGGCCGCGAGATCCGGGCCTCCGACCACCAGGACCTCATCGACGAGGCCATCGCCGCCGTGCGGGCCGAGTCCTCCCCGATGCCGCCGCCGTGCGGCCGGAGGCGGTCGGTGAACCCAGCCCTCCAGGGCTATCTGGCCGCGATGGAGGAGTCGCTGGCCGCCGCCGGCGGGCTGGCCGATGCCGCCGCCGAGCTGGCATCGGTGGCCGAGCTCGTCGACGGCAGCACCGAGCTCACCTTGGCCATCAACGACGGGTCGGTGCCGGTGGCGGCCCGCCGGGCCGTCCTCGACCACCTGCTCGAGGGGCGGGTCCGGCCCGAGGTCCGCAGCCTGATCCACCAGGCCGTCACCGTGGTGCCGGCCGGCGAGCTGACCGCCTCGTTCCACTGGCTGGCCGTCGCGGGTGGCCCTGGCCGCCGACGCGGTCACCGGCCACCGCGGCCGAGCCCGACGCCGAGGAGGTCCTCGGTCGTCTGGCCTCACGCAACCGGGTGTCGGGCTACGCCGCCGCCGTGTTCGAGACGGTGACCGTCCCCGAGCTCGAGGAGATCGAGGACCAGCTGTTCCGGTTCGCCCGGACCGTCGAGTCCAACCGGCGCCTCCGGCACGCCCTCGGTGACCGCGACCTGCCCGTGCTGGTCCGCCAGCAGGTGATCGCCCAGCTGCTCGGGACCCAGGTGCTGCCGGCCACCGGCCGGCTGGCCGCCTACGCGGTGCGGGGCGGTCGGGCCCGTGACATCGTGTCCACGCTCGACGCCCTGGTCGAGGACGCTGCCCGGGCCCGTGGTTGGCGGGTGGCCCGGGTCCAGTCGGCCACCGAGGTGGACGAGGGCCAGCGCGGCGAGCTGAGCGAGGCCCTGGGCGTGCTGGCCGGCAACCCGGTCGACCTGCAGGTCACCATCGACCCCGCGCTGCTGGGTGGTGTGGTCGTCCAGGTGGGCGACCTGCTGGTCGACAGCAGCACCCGTCACCGGCTCGACGAACTGAAGGAACACCTCCTCGTCTCCGAGGCGGCCTACCGAATTCCAGAAGGAAGGGAAGCAACCGATGGCTGAGTTGACCATCAACGCCGACGAGATCACCGCCGCCCTCAAGCGGTACGTCGATGACTACACGCCCGAGGTGGGGACCGAACAGGTCGGCCGTATCGTCGAGGTGGGCGACGGCATCGCCCGGGTCACCGGGCTGCCCGGCGCCGCCGTCAACGAGATCCTCGAGTTCGAGGACGGCACCGAGGGCCTGGCCCTCAACCTCGACGAGGAGACCATCGGTGCCGTCATCCTGGGCGACGACACCGGACTGGAGGAGGAGCAGCTGGTCAAGGCCACCGGGCGGATCCTCTCGGTGCGGGTCGGCGACGCCCTGCTGGGCCGGGTGGTCAACGCCCTGGGCGAGCCGCTCGACGGCAAGGGCCCCATCGGCACCACGGAGACCCGGCGCCTCGAGGTCCAGGCCCCCGGCATCGTTCGCCGCCAGCCGGTGAGCGAGCCCCTCCAGACCGGCATCAAGGCCATCGACGCCATGACCCCCATCGGGCGGGGCCAGCGCGAGCTCATCATCGGCGACCGCAAGACCGGCAAGACCACCGTGGCCGTCGACACCATCCTCAACCAGAAGGGACTGGGGGTGAAGTGCATCTACGTGGCCATCGGACAGAAGGAGTCCTCGGTGGCCCAGACCGTCGCCACCCTCGAGCGGTACGGAGCCCTCGAGTACACGGTGGTGGTGCTGGCCGGCGCGGCCGACCCGGCCCCGTTCAAGTACCTGGCCCCCTACGCCGGGTGCGCCATGGGTGCCCACTGGATGGACAACGGCGAGCACGCCCTCATCGTCTACGACGACCTGTCCAAGCAGGCCGAGGCGTACCGCCAGATGTCGCTCCTGCTGCGCCGCCCACCGGGGCGCGAGGCCTACCCCGGCGACGTCTTCTACCTCCACAGCCGGCTGCTCGAGCGGGCGGCCAAGCTGTCCGACGCCGAGGGCGGCGGCTCGCTGACCGCCCTGCCCATCATCGAGACCAAGGCCGGCGACGTCTCGGCCTACATCCCGACCAACGTGATCTCCATCACCGACGGCCAGGTGTTCCTCGAGAGCGAGCTCTTCTACGCCGGCGTCCGCCCCGCCATCAACGTGGGCATCTCGGTCAGCCGGGTGGGGAGCGCGGCCCAGATCAAGGCCATGAAGTCGGTGTCCGGCACCCTCAAGCTGGACCTGGCCCAGTTCCGCGAGCTCGAGGCCTTCGCCACCTTCGGCTCCGAGCTGGACAAGGTCTCCCAGGCCCAGCTGGACCGGGGCTACCGCCTCACCGAGCTCCTGAAGCAGGGCCTCAACGCCCCGGTGCCGGTGGAGGAGCAGGTGCTGGTGATCTTCGCCGGGTCCGAGGGGTACGTGGACGACGTGCCGGTGTCGGAGGTACAGCGCTACGAGATCGAGGTCCGCTCCTACTTCCGGGCCAACCACGCCGACATCCTCGACGGCATCCGCGAGTCGGGCAAGCTGCCCGAGGGCGACAAGCTGGAGTCGGCTCTGCGGACCTTCACCGACTCGTTCGACACCGGCAAGGACGGCTGATCCATGGCCGGTGGTCAGGAGCGGATCCTCCGTCGACGGATCAAGAGCATCCAGTCGACGAAGAAGATCACCAAGGCGATGGAGCTCATCGCCGCCTCCCAGATCGTCCGGGCCCAGGGCCGGATCGCCGCGGCCCGGCCCTACCAGCAGGGCATGGCCCGTATCGTGCTGGAGACGGCCCTCGGCGACCCGGTGGCGGCCGGACGGCTGCTGGGCACGCCCGAACGGGTGGAACGGGTGGCCGTGCTCTCGGTGGTGGCCGACCGGGGTCTGTGCGGCGGCTACAACACCATGGTCTTCCGGGCCACCGAGCGACTGCTGGGCGGGTACCAGGACGACGGAACCGAGTGGCGGCTGTTCACGGTGGGCAAGAAGGCCCAGAGCTACTTCCGCTACCGGAACCAGGCCGTCGAGCGGTCGTTCACGGGGATGAGCGAGCGGCCCACCTTCACCGACGCCCGGGCCGTGGCCGCCGCCGTGCTGACCCCGTTCGTCCGTGGTGAGGTGGACCAGGTGATGATCGTGACCACCCGGTTCCTCTCGGCCGGCAGCCAGCGGGTCGAGGTGCGCCAGCTCCTCCCCCTGGTCGACCCCCGCCAGGGAACCGGAGCCGACGAAGGCGGGACGGCGGACGACGGCCGAGGGACCCCAGGGCTACACCGAGTTCGAGCCCGACGCCGCCATCCTCCTCGAGACCCTGGCCCCCCGGGCCGCCGAGACCGAGATCTTCGGGGCCCTGCTGGAGGCCTCGGCCTCCGAGGTGACCGCCCGGCAGCGGGCCATGGCCGCGGCCACCGACAACGCCGGGGAGCTGATCAAGAAGTACTCCAGGATCATGAACCGGGCCCGTCAGGACACCATCACCACCGAGATCATGGAGATCGTCGGTGGTGCCGAGGCCCTGCGGGCCGGGACCGACGACG
This sequence comes from uncultured Acidimicrobiaceae bacterium, assembly GCA_963756515.1. Lineage (GTDB taxonomy): Bacteria > Actinomycetota > Acidimicrobiia > Acidimicrobiales > RAAP-2 > Bog-756. Next base: position 132,928 of record CAVWNV010000004.1, on the reverse strand, counting down.
ACACCGGCGGCCTGATCATCGAGACCAGGGTCTGACCGATGGTTCGACCCGAACTGCGGCCGGGGCCGACCATCGACGTCCCGGCCGTCTCCCGCCAGCCCGATCTCTGTGTAGCTGACCAACCGAAGGAATCCGAACCCTCATGACCACCACCGCCCCCCAGCCCACCGAGGCCACCACCCTTCCCACCGGTCGGGTCGTGGCCATCGCCGGCCCCGTCATCGACGTGGAGTTCCCGCCCCACGCCCTGCCCGAGATCAACGGGGCCGTCGAGGTCGACGCCGTGCTCGAGGGGAACAAGGAGCTGATCGTGGCCGAGGTGGCCCAGCAGATCGGCGACGGCCGCGTGCGCTGCATCTGCCTGCGGGCCACCGACGGCCTGACCCGGGGCGCCGAGGTGCGCAACCTGGGCCGGGGCCTGCAGGTGCCGGTGGGCGACGCCGTGCTCGGCCATGTGTTCAACGTGCTGGGCCAGCCGCTCGACACCGACTCCATCGGTGAGGCCGAGGACCACTGGGAGATCCACCGGTCGGCCCCCGACTTCGACACCCTGGAGCCCCGGGCCGTCATGTTCGAGACCGGCATCAAGGTCATCGACCTGCTCGAGCCCTACGTCCAGGGCGGCAAGATCGGCCTGTTCGGCGGGGCCGGCGTGGGCAAGACGGTGCTGATCCAGGAGATGATCAACCGGGTGGCCACCAACCACGGTGGCGTGTCGGTCTTCGCCGGGGTGGGGGAGCGCACCCGTGAGGGGACCGACCTCTGGATCGAGATGCAGGAGTCGGGGGTCATCGAGAAGGCCGCCCTGGTCTACGGCCAGATGGACGAGCCCCCCGGCGTCCGGCTGCGGGTGGCCCTGGCCGCGCTGACCATGGCCGAGTACTTCCGGGACGTGAAGAACCAGGACGTGCTGCTCTTCGTGGACAACATCTTCCGGTTCGTCCAGGCCGGGTCGGAGGTGTCCACCCTGCTGGGCCGGATGCCGTCCGCCGTGGGCTACCAGCCCACGCTGGCCGACGAGATGGGCCAGCTGCAGGAGCGGATCACCTCGACCCGGGGCCGCTCCATCACCTCGCTGCAGGCGGTCTACGTCCCGGCCGACGACTACACCGACCCGGCCCCGTTCACCACCTTCACCCACCTCGACGCCACCACCGAGCTGTCCCGGGACATCGCCTCGCTGGGCATCTACCCGGCCGTGGACCCGCTCTCGTCCACCTCCAACATCCTGGCCCCCGAGATCGTGGGTGACCGCCACTACAACGTGGCCCGCCGGGTCCAGGGCGTGCTCCAGCGCTACAAGGAGCTTCAGGACATCATCGCCATCCTCGGCCTCGACGAGCTGTCCGAGGAGGACCGGGTGACCGTCACCCGGGCCCGGAAGATCCAGCGGTTCCTGTCCCAGCCGTTCAACGTCGGCGAGGTCTTCACCGGCCTGAAGGGGGTCACCGTTCCCGTCGAGGAGACCGTCGAGTCGTTCGAGGCCCTGGTCAACGGGGACCTCGACGAGGTGCCCGAGCAGGCCTTCCTGAACGTGGGCGGAGCCGAGTCGGCGCTGGCCAAGGCCCACGCCCTCGAGAACGACTGACGGGACGCAACCATGGCCGACAGCAGTCTCTTCACCGTCAACCTGGTCACGCCGGAGCGGGTGCTCGTCTCCGGTCGGGCCACCGAGGTCATCCTGCGCACCGGCGACGGCGACATCACGTTCCTGGCCGGCCACACCCCGCTGGTGGGCACGGTCGAGCCGGGGGTGGTGCGGGTGGTGCGGGCCGAGGGCGACGAGGAGCGGCTGGCCGTGCACGGCGGCTTCGTCCAGGTCGAACAGGGGGTGGAGGACGAGGACGGGCCGGCGACGTCGGGGACCCGGGTGACCCTGCTCATCGGGGTGGCCGAGCTGGCCGAGGAGATCGACGTCGACCGGGCCCGGAACGCCCTCGAGGCGGCCGAGGCGCGGGTGGCCGAGCTGGGTGGGCCCGCAGGCCGCACCGGGTCGGGGGCGGGCACCACCGGCGGCGAGGCCGAGGAGCCGGACGCCGAGCTGGTCGAGGCCGAGGCGGAGCTCCTGCGGGCCCAGGTGCGGCTCGAGACCGCCGACGCCACCTCCGGGGCCACCTCGGGTTCCGGTGCCACAACCGGCTGAAGCACCGATCGCCCGCCCGTCGACACCGTGACCGGTCGGGCCCTGGCCACGGCGTCCGCCCTGCTCTGTCTCATCGTCGGCCTGGGTGCGGGTCTGTCGGCGTGCTCGTCCAGCGGGTCCCAGAGTCCGCCGTCGACGGCGGCGCCGGGCTGCGGGAACGGTCGGCTCACCGTCCATCTGGACATGACCGATCAACAGCCGGTGCCGGTGGTCCGGACCCCCCTCGGCAGCTGCGTGGCCGTATCCCTGTTCGCCTCACCGTTCCGGGGCACCCGCACCGAGCCCCTGAAGGAGACACCGCCGGACCGTCTCCGCCTCGTCTCGGACACCCTGCAGGCCAACGGGACCCGGGTCGCCTACTACGTGGCCACGCGGCCGGGGGCGGTGACCATCTCCTCCACGGTCAAGATCCGCACCGACCAGCCGGTGCCGGAGTGGTCCGGCGTCGTCATCGTGACCTGACCTCCGGCCCGGTGCCCGTGCCCACCCACGCCGGTGATGGTCAGTCGGCCGAGGTGATCGTCAGGCCGAGGGTGTCTGGTCGAGGATGTGTCCGGTCCACCCGGACCCGTCCCAGTAGCGCAGCCGGGCCGGATTGGCGGGATCGGGATACCACTCGGCGGGAGCGGGATCCACGGTGGAGGGCGCGCCAGCGTCAGCTCGGGTCAGGCCGGGAGCGGGATCGGGCTCCCGAGTCGGGATGGCCGGTTCGTGGGCCGGGGCCAGGGTCGGGGCCGGGGTCGCTCGGGTCGCCGGTTCAGCCGCCGCGTCCGGATCGTCGAAGGACACCCGACCGTTCTCGTCGCTCACGAAGCGCGTCGGTATCCCCGCCGTGAGCCACCGCAGTTTGTGCCGACCCAGTGGGTCGAGGTGCCAGCCTCCCGTTTCCATCGACTCCGGTGGGGTCGGAGCTGTCGACTCCGGCCCGTCCGGCCCACCGCCGACGCCGGGCCCGGGTTCGGGCTGTCGATCCAACCAGTGCGTCCCGTCCCAGTACCTGACGTCCCCGGGATCGGAGGCCTTCCGGTACCACCCGACCGGTCTCGTGGGTGGAGCGGGCGGGGCTGGTGCCGTGGCCACCCCGGGTGCCGGCCGACCGGGGGCATAGTTGGGCGTAGTGGGTGGCCACCCCGTCGAGCTCTGGACGGCAGCGAAGGAATCATCGGGGGCCGGGCCGGCGCCGTTGGCCCACGGTGACGCACCACGTTGGTTGTCGAGGATCAACTCATGCTTCCCGGGTGGATCAGGAAGCCCTTCGCTCGGATTCATGGCCGGCAACACTCCCGAACTGCTCTCACTCGCGGTCCTGTCAGGATAAACCGGACCTGCGTCGGTCGCCAGCGGGCCGGCCCGGGTTTGCGTCGGCCGGTCCGGTGCGTGGTGGTGGGAGCACGGTGAGCGGCCGGGGAGGTGCGAGCGGATCACCGGCCAGGTGAGGGCTCGGCTACCGGAACTCGATGGCGCTGTACTCGGCCAGCTTGTGGAGCGGGTGGCGGGCCTCGATGAGGCGGACCGTGCCGGACTTGGACCGCATGACCAGGGACTGGCTGGTGGCCCCGAACTCGTCGTAGCGGACGCCGTGCAGGAGCTCCCCGTCGGTGATCCCCGTGGCCGCGAAGAAGCAGTTGTCGCCGCGGACCAGGTCGTCGGTGGTGAGGACGGCGTCGAGGTCGTAGCCGGCGTCGACGGCGGCCTGGCGCTCCGCCTCGTCACGGGGCCACAGCCGCCCCTGAATCTCCCCGCCCATCGACTTGAGGGCGGCGGCGGCGATCACACCCTCGGGGGTGCCGCCGATGCCCACCAGCATGTCCACCCCGGTATCGGGCCACGAGGTGGCGATGGCCCCGGCGACGTCGCCGTCGGTGATGAGACGGATGCGGGCCCCGGCGCTCCGCACCGAGGCGATGAGATCGGCGTGACGCGGTCGGTCGAGGATGGCCACGGCCAGGTCCCGTACCGAGGTCCCCTTGGACTTGGCCACGGCGGCCAGGTTGTCCTCGATGGACATGGTGATGTCGATGGTGCCGGCCGAACGGGGCCCCACCGCCAGCTTCTCCATGTAGACGCACGGTCCGGGGTCGAACATGGTGCCCTCCTCGGACACCGCGATCACCGCCAGGGCGCCGCCACGGCCGAGGGCGGTCGGGGTGGTGCCGTCGATCGGGTCGACGGCGATGTCGGCCTTGGGCGGGGTGCCGTCGCCGATGTGCTCCCCGTTGAACAGCATCGGGGCGTGGTCCTTCTCGCCCTCGCCGATGACGACGACCCCGTCCATGGCGATGCTGGACAGCACGATGCGCATGGCCTCCACCGCGGCTCCGTCGGCACCCTCCTTGTCGCCCCGGCCCATCCACCGCGACGCGGCCAACGCCGCGGCCTCGGTGACCCGGACGAGTTCCATGGCCAGGTTGCGGTCGGGTGCCTGCGTTGCCTTGCTCACGGTTCCTGACGATAGTGGCTGGCGGCACCGTCGATTTCTCCGCCGGTGGAGGACGTCCGGCGCTCCGCCGGTGGCGATGATGGGCCGATCTGCGGTAACCCCTCCTCTATGCTGGCCCGGTGAGTCCAGCGACCGGGCCGGAAGCCCCGGGGGAGTTCGAGGCGTGGCGGGCCGCACTGGCCGACTCCACCCTGCGGGACGTCGATTTCGAGACCATGTCGGGCGTTCCACTCGAGGCCGCCTACGGCCCGAACACCCACGACCCGGGCGCGGGTTCGGAGCCGCCCGGGCAGTGGCCGGGCCTGTTCCCCTACACGCGGGGGCCGTACGCGTCGATGTACCGCTCCAAGCTGTGGACCATGCGGATGTTCGCCGGGTTCGGGACGGCCGAGGACACCAACGCCCGGTTCCACGACATCCTCCGGGCCGGCGGCGACGGCCTGTCGGTGGCCTACGACCTCCCCACCCTGATGGGGAGGGACTCCGACGATCCCCTGTCCGAGGGTGAGGTGGGCCGGTGCGGGGTGGCGGTGGACACCCTGGCCGACACCGAGGACCTGTTCGCCGGCATCGACCTGGATGCCACCACCATCTCGATGACCATCAACTCACCGGCCGCCATGTGCTTCGCCATGTACGTGACGGCGGCCGAGTCCGCCGGCACCGAGCGTCGGCGCCTGGGTGGCACCCTCCAGAACGACATGCTGAAGGAGTACCAGGCCCAGAAGGAGTACATCTTCCCGCCGCGGCCGTCCCTGCGCCTGGTCACCGACATCATCCGGTACTGCGCGGCGGAGATGCCCCGGTTCCACCCGGTCTCGGTGTCCGGCTACCACATCCGGGAGGCCGGATCGACGGCCGCCCACGAACTGGCCTTCACCCTGGCCAACGGATTCGCCTATGTCGAGGCGGCCCGGACCGCCGGTCTCGGGGTCGACGAGTTCGCCCCCCGGCTGTCGTTCTTCTTCAACGCCCACATCGACTTCTTCGAGGAGATCGCCAAGTACCGGGCGGCCCGTCGTATCTGGGCCACGTGGATGCGCGACCGCTACGGGGCCCGCGACCCCCGTTCCCTCCGGTGCCGGTTCCACACCCAGACCGCCGGCGTCTCCCTGACCGCGCAGCAGCCCGAGCTCAACATCGTGCGCACCGCCATCGAGGCGTTGGCCGGAGTCCTCGGCGGGACGCAGAGCCTGCACACCAACTCCATGGACGAGGTGCTGTCCCTCCCGACCGACAAGGCGGCCCGCATCGCCCTCCGGACCCAGCAGGTCATCGCCAGCGAGACCGGCGTGGCCACGGTGGCCGACCCCCTGGGGGGCTCGTGGTTCGTGGAGTCGTTGACCGACGAGTTGGAGGCGCAGGCCGAGGCGGTCTTCGCCCATCTGGACGAACTCGGCCACGGCTCGATCCTCGACGGGGTGGTGGCCGGCATCGAGACCAACTGGTTCCAGGGCGAGATCGCCGACGCCGCCTACCGCCTCCAACGCAAGATCTCGTCCGACCGTATGGTCATCGTGGGTGTCAACGGATTCACCGGGGGGAACGAGGAGTCCGAGCTCCCGACCCTCGAGATCGGACCCGAGATCGAGGAGGCCCAGCGCAAACGGCTGGCCGAAGTCAAGCGGCACCGTTCACCGGAGGCGGTGCGGACGGCGCTGGACCGGCTGGCCGGTGACGCCGCCCACGCCGAGTGCAACCTGATGCCGGCCATCTTCGAGGCGGTGCGGGCCTACGCCACCGTGGGCGAGATGATCGACACCCTGGCCGGCGTGTTCGGCCGGTGGGAGGAACACTCGGTCATCTGAGCCGACGGCCCGGGCCGACGGTCCGTCGGCCGGGTCGGCGGGACGGGAGGCCGCCACCCTCACCATCGACGGGTCCGGGGGGTGGCCCGGGCCATACTGGTGGCGTGGACCGGCTCGTCGTGACACCCAACGGTCCACTGTCGGGGACCGTGCGGGCCGGAGGGGCCAAGAACTCCGTCCTCAAGCTGATGGCGGCCTGCCTGCTGGCCGAGGGCCGCCACGTGCTCACCAACGTCCCCCAGATCACCGACGTGGACATCATGGGCGAGCTCCTCGGTGCCATGGGGGTCGACGTGCGCCGCGGCAGTGTGCCCGACGAGCTGGTGGTGACCACGCCGGCCGACGTCGTCCCCGAGGCCCCCTACGAGCTGGTGGAGAAGATGCGGGCGTCGGTGGTGGTGCTCGGCCCGCTGCTGGCCCGCCACGGCTGGGCCAGGGTGTCCCTGCCCGGTGGCGACGATTTCGGCCACCGGCCCATCGACATGCACCTCCACGCGCTGACCTCCATGGGTGTCGCCTTCGCATCGTCGCACGGCTACGTGGAGGGCCGGGTCGAGTCCACCGTGGCGTCCCGCCCCCGTCTGGTGGGGAACCGGGTGGTGCTCGAGTACCCCAGTCACACCGGTACCGACAACGTGCTGATGGCCGCGGTCCTGGCCAAGGGAACCACCGTCATCGAGAACGCGGCGCGCGAGCCCGAGGTGTCCGACCTGGCCGACTTCCTCAACGCCATGGGGGCCCGGATCACCGGGGCCGGCACGTCGCGTATCGAGGTCGAAGGGGTCGACGAGCTGCACCCGGCCACGCACGCCGTCATCCCCGACCGGTTGGTGGTGGCCACGTTCCTGGTGGCGGCCGGCCTGGCCGGGGGCGAGGTGGTGGTCGAAGACGGCCGTCCCGACCACATGGACATGCTCATCCGCAAGCTGTCCGCCATCGGCATCGGCATCACCCAGGAGCCGGACGGCCTGCGGGCGGTGCGGGACCGGCCCCAACGACTGCAGTCGGTCGACGTGGCCACCCTGCCCTATCCGGGTTTCGCCACCGACTACAAGCCCCTGCTGGTGACTCTGCTGACCGTGGCCGACGGGGTCGGCATCGTCACCGAAAACCTGTTCTTCGGTCGGTTCCGCTACGTGGAGGAGCTACGCCGCATGGGCGCCGACATCCGCACCGAGGGCCACCACGCCGTGGTCAGGGGGGTGGAGCGGCTGTCCGGCGCCCCGGTGCGGGCCTTCGACGTGCGGGCCGGGGCGGCCCTGGTCCTGGCCGGCATGGTGGCCGACGGGGAGACCGTCATCACCGACGCCCACCACGTGGACCGGGGCTACGAGGATCTCGCCGGCAAGCTGGTCTCGCTCGGGGCACACGTCTCCCGATCCTGACGACCGGTCCGGTCCCCGGTACGCTCGACACTCCATGGCCGCCCGCCCGACCGATCCCGCCGTGCTGTTCGAGGCGGCCCGGGACGGCGACCAGGCCGCCCTGGCCCACCTGCTGTCCCTGGTCGAGCGGGGTGGTCCCCGGGCCCGGACGGTGGCGGCCCTGGCCTACTCCCGGCCCGGTGACGCCTACACGGTGGGGCTCACCGGCGCCCCCGGTGCCGGCAAGTCGACCCTGACCGACCGGCTGATCACGCTGGCCCGACAGCAGGGACTCGGCGCCGGCGGCCCGGTGGCGGTGCTGGCCGTCGATCCCTCGTCGCCCTTCTCCGGCGGCGCCATCCTCGGGGACCGGGTGCGCATGCCCAGCCACGCCCTCGACGACGGTGTGTACATCCGCTCCATGGCCACCCGCGGTCACCTGGGCGGGCTGGCCGTGGCCGTGCCCGACGCCGTGCGGGTGCTCTCGTCGGTGGGCATGCCCGTGGTGCTGGTCGAGACGGTGGGCGTCGGCCAGCAGGAGGTCGAGGTGGCCGCGGCCACCGACACCACCGTCGTGGTGGTGAACCCGGGTTGGGGCGACGCCATCCAGGCCAACAAAGCCGGGCTGTTGGAGATCGCCGATTTGTTCGTGATCAACAAGGCCGACCGCCCCGACGCCCGCAGCACCCGACGGGACCTCGAGCTGATGCTGGACCTCACCGATCTCGGTCCCTGGCGTCCGCCCATCGTGGACACCGTGGCCACCACCGGTGAGGGGGTGGAGGAGTTGTGGGCCACCATCGGCCGGCACCGCCATCACCAGATCGAACAGGGCACCCTGCAACAGCATCGACGCCGGCGGTTGGAGGGCGAGTTCCACCAGATCCTGGTGGCCCGCCTCACCGAGCAGGCCGACGGCCTGATGGCCGAGGGCCGGGCCGACGACATCCACGGCGCCATGGTGGCCGGCGACCTCGATCCCTACGAGGCGGCCGAACGGGTGTTGGCCCGCCTGACGGGCCCGGCGCCGGCCGATCGACCCGACCGCGAACACACCGCGTCGGACAGCTGAAAGGTCACCTCCCGGCCGGGGGGGCTCGGGTAGCGTGCGCACGTGGCCGTTGAATCACAGCCCGGACCCCCGGCGTTGACGGTGCCGTTCGCACCCCTCGGCGGCCTGACCCAGATGCCCCCGCATCAGGTCCCGCTGCCGCCACCCGAGGAGGATCCCCTCTGGTTCCAGCGGGCCGTCTTCTACGAGGTGCTGATCCGGGGCTTCTTCGACGGCAACAACGACGGGGTGGGGGACATCCCCGGGCTCATCGCCAAGTTGGACTACCTGCAGTGGCTGGGCGTCGACTGCCTGTGGCTGCTGCCCTTCTACCCGTCGCCGCTCCGCGACGGTGGCTACGACATCAGCGACTACTACTCGGTCCACCCCGAGAGCGGCACCGTCGACGACCTGAAACGGCTTCTCGACGAGGCCCACGCCCGGGGCATCCGGGTCATCGCCGACCTGGTCATCAACCACACCAGCGACCAGAACCCCTGGTTCATCGAGTCGCGGCAGAGCCGCGACAACCCCAAGGCCGACTGGTACGTCTGGAACGACGACGACCAGCGGTGGCCGGAGGCCCGGGTGGTCTTCATCGACGTGGAGCGGTCCAACTGGGCCTACGACGCCCAGCGCGACCAGTACTACTGGCACCGCTTCTACTCCCATCAGCCCGATCTCAACTACGAGAACCCCGAAGTGGCCGAGGCCGTGCTCAACGTGGTGCGCTACTGGCTCGACCTCGGCCTCGACGGCTTCCGGCTCGACGCCGTCCCGTTCCTGTTCCAAAAGGACGGCACGGCCGGGGAGAACCTGCCCGAGACCCACGCCTTCATCCGCCGGATGCGGGCCGAGCTCGAGGAGCACTACCCGGGTCGGATCCTCCTGGCCGAGGCCAACGGTTGGCCGTCGGACGTGGCCGACTACTTCGGCGACGGCGACGAGTGCCACCTGTGCTTCAACTTCCCACTCATGCCCCGGCTCTTCATGGCCGTCCGTCGTGAACAGAGCTACCCCATCACCGAAATCCTGGCCCACACGCCCGACGCCCCGCCCCGGGCCCAGTGGGCCATCTTCCTGCGCAACCACGACGAGCTGACCCTCGAGATGGTCACCGAGGAGGAGCGCGACTACCTGTTCTCCGAGTACGCCAAGGATCCCCGGATGAAGCGGCACATGGGGATCGGTCGACGGCTGGCCCCGCTGCTCGACCGCGACCGACGGCTGTCGGAGCTCCTCTTCTATCTCCTGTTCACGCTGCGCGGCAGTCCGGTCCTCTACTACGGCGACGAGATCCAGATGGGGGACAACCTCTACCTCGGCGACCGCGACTCGGTGCGCACGCCCATGCAGTGGACGCCCGACCGCAACGGCGGGTTCAGCCGGGCCGACTTCGCCCAGCTGTACCTGCCCCCGTTGATGGACCCGGTCTACGGCTACTCGGCCGTGAACGTGGAGGCCCAGCAGCGGAACCCGAGCTCGTTCCTGCACTGGATGCGGCGCATCCTGGCCGTCCGGCGCGAGTTCCCTGTCCTCGGGACCGGGCTGCTCGAGGTGATCTCGTCGGCCAATCCGTCGGTGCTGGCCTTCGTGCGTTCGGCACCGGATCAGCCCGACCGGGGTCCGGTCAACCCGGTCCTGTGCGTGCACAACCTCAGCCGCCTGGCCCAGCCGGCCGAGCTCCACGTGGAGCGGTGGGTGGGGCGCCAGCCCATCGAGCTGCTGGGTCGGGTGGCCTTCCCGTTGATCGGCACCGAGCCCTACCGGGTCACCCTGGCCCCCTACGGGTCACAGTGCTTCGAGCTGGCCTGACCCGGCTCTGAACGAAGGAGCCGATCAGGCAAACCCACCGGTCGGGACCCGCCGGTCAGGTTCAGCCGACGTGGGCCATCGGAACCTGCACGGCCAACTCCTCGGCGGCCTGCTCCGGGTTCACGATGTTGATCAGCACGCCGGTACCGAGTTCGAACCCGGCCACCGTGGTGAGCTTGGGCACCACGTGGACGTGCCAGTGGTAGGGCTCCGGGGCCCGATACGGGGCCGAGTGGAAGACCAGGTTGTAGGCGATGTCCCCGAGCACGTCGCGGAGGCTTCCGAGTGCGGCCTTCAGGGCCTTGCCCACCGCCACCAGGTCGGCCGGGGGACTGTGGTGCAGATGGGGCCCGTGGGCCCGGGGGATGACCAGCATCTCGTAGGGGACCCCGCTCCAGAACGGGCAGATGACCAGCACCCGCTCGTCGGCGTAGACCACCCGGTGGTTCACGTTCTCCTCGGCGTCGACCGTGGTGCACAGCAGGCAGCGACCGGCGAACCGGGCGAAGCCGGCCTGCTCCTCGACCAGCTCGCGGGGGACGAAGGACATCCCGAGCAGCTGGCCGTGCGGGTGCTCGATGGAGGCCCCGGCCTCGCGCCCGGCGTTGACGATGGCCTGGCTGTAGCGGAGCCCGGGGATGGCGGCGTGCTCCTGGATGCGGGCGCTGACGGCGGACATGACCGCCGAGGTCTGCTCGTCGCTCAGCATGGACCACGAGTTCTCGTGATCGGGTGAGAGCACGAACACCTCGTGGATGCCACCCGCCGTGGCCTGGGTGAAGACGGGGCCGCGGTTGGTCACGACGAAGGGGGCGTTGCCCTCGAAGGCCGGATAGAGGTTCGGCACCACCCGCACCAGCCACTTGCCGTCGGCGTCCCGGCTCTCCAGGGTCGGGGTCACGTTCTCCTCGTTGCCCGGGCAGAAGGGGCATGGTCGGGAGGTGTCGGCCTGGATCGAGGCGATGCGGGGGGCGAATGCCTGGGGTCGGGTGGCCCGGTCGGTGCTCACCACCACCCAGCGGCCGGTCAGGGGATCGAGTCGGAGCTGGTTCATCAGAAGTGGGTGTGGCTCCCACTGTTGTCAATGCTCTGTCTACGCATGCTGCTCGCCACCTCGATCCGATCTTCGACGCCCGTCCTCAACCTGGTGGGCAGGTCGTGGCGAAAGCCCTACTCTCTAACGTAGCAATCTAGGGACCGCAGACGCGCCATGGGGCGCGGGCCTCCACCTCGCCACCAGGTGCCAGAATCGCTCCGATGGCCCTTCCTGAACCGTATCTGACCGCGGTCACCCACGCCCGGGACGCAGGCTACGACGTGGTTCTGCTGGCCCATGTGCTGGCGGCGCTGGTCGGCCTGGGCGCCGTGGTCGTGGCCGGCGCCTACGCCCTGGCCCTCCGGGGCTCGGGTCCGGGGTCCGAACCGGTCCGGCGCTACTACCGTCCCGGGGTCAACTGGGCCGGCCGCGTCCTCTTCCTCATCCCGGTGCTCGGCGTGGCCCTGATGGCCATGAGCGGGGGCGACTGGACGTTCTCCGACGACTGGATCACCATCGGGCTGACCGTGTGGGCCGCGGTGGCGCTGGTGGCCGAGATGGCGCTGTGGCCGGCGGAGCGTCGGCTGCAGGCGGCCGTCTCCTCTCCCTCGACGGTGGCCGATCTCCACACGACCACCCCCGAGCTCCGGGGGGAGTGCCTCCGGGTGGCCGGCCTGTCCGCCGGGCTGGCGGTGGTACTCGTGGCCGCCGGGGTCATCATGGTGGCCAAGCCCTGACCCGGCGGCCCGGCCGGTGGCGTCGGGCCGACCGGTCGGGAGCCTCAGGCCACCGGCGTGTACCGGCAGGGGAGGTGTTTGATCCCGTTGATGAAGCTGGACCGCAGGCGGTCGGGTTCGCCGGCGGCCTCGATGTCGGGCAGTCGGACCAGGAGGCGGCGGAGCATCACATCGATCTCGCGGCGGGCCAGATGGGCCCCGAGGCAGAAGTGGGGGCCGGCCGCGCCGAAACCCAGGTGCGGGTTCGGGTGGCGGCGCACATCGAAGCGGAAGGGGTCCTCGAACACCGCTTCGTCCCGGTTGGCGGAGTTGTAGAAGAGCAGCACCTTGTCCCCTTCGGACAGCTCCTCTCCGGCCAGCACCGTGTCCCCGGTCACCGTCCGGCGCATCCAGATCACCGGGGAGCCCCAGCGCACGATCTCGTCCACGCCGGTGACGGCGATGGTGTCGGGATCGGCCTGCCAGAGGGCACGTTGGTCGGGATGCTCGGTGAAGGCCCACAACCCGTGGGCCAGCGCCGTGCGGGTGGTCTCGTTGCCCGCCGTCAGCAGCAGGATGAAGAACGAGGCCAACTCGTCGTGGGTCAGCGCCTCACCGTCGATGTTGGTGGTGATCAGCTCGGTGGTCAGGTCGTCGGTGGGGTGGTCGACCCGGTGGGCGCTGAGCTCGTTCATCAGGTCGGTCAGCTGCTTGCCCGCTTCCAGCCCGGCCACCACCGGGTCGTTCCCCTCCGGGATGTACTCGGGGTCGCCGCCGGACAGGATGACATTGGAGGCGTGGAACACGGTGGCGTACTCGGACGGGGGGACGCCCATCATGTCGCAGATGATCTCGAGGGGCATGGCCGCGGCGATCTCGGACACGAAGTCGCACTCCCCGAGCGGCCCGGCCCGGTCGATGACGCGGTCGGCCACCTCCTCGATGCTGTCCTCGATGCTCTTGATCCGGCGCGGGTTGAACGCGGCCGACACGATCCGCCGCAACCGGGCGTGGCGCGGGTTGTCCGTCGAGATCATGCCGGCGAAGTACTCCACCATCTCGTCGGGAAGGTCGAAGATGCTGACCGCTCCCCGGCCCGAGCAGTAGATCTCGGGGTGTCGGCTGACCTCGGTGATGTCGGCGTGACGCGTCACGGCCCGGTAGCCGGGCCCGGGCGGCGGGGCCAGCGGTGAGGTCTCCGTGAGGTCGTACTCGGCGAAGTGGGCCAGGGGGCGCTCACGGCGGAGGAGGGCGAAGGCGCCTTCCCGCTCCGACCACGGCCGCTCCCAGAAGGCCAGATCGGACAGGTCGATCTCGTCGAGGCTGAGCACGGATTCGGGGATCATGAGGCCACCTTACCGACGCCGACCGGCGGGGAGCCCGGCGTCCTTACGGTGCCGACCGGCGGGGACCCGACGTCGACACCGACGCCGACCCGACGTCGACTGCCCGCCGGTCGGCACCCTGTTCCCTCATCGGAGTCAGTCGTAGGAGCAGGCGGCCCGGAGCAGGTCGCGGGCCTCGTCGATCCGCCCCGCGTCGACCAGGGGGACGACGCGGTCGAGGAGGTCGGACCACTCCACCGAGCCGGTGGGCCGACCGGAGTCCTGCAGGTGGTGGCGGGCCTCGTCGACCAGGGCGGCCACCGTGTCGATCCCCGGGGGGAGCGAGGCGGCGATCCGGTCGCGGAGCCACCGGGCCAGGGCCGGGCTGGAGCCTCCGGTGGAGACGGCCACGGTCACCGGTCCCCGGCGGAGCACGGCGGGAAGGCGGATGGTCCCAGGGGCATCGCTGTCGGCACTGTCGACCAGGACCCCCCCGCCCCGGGCGTCCTCGGTCACCTCGGCGTCGACCGACGGCACGCCGGTGGCGGTGACCACCACGTCGTAGCCGGCCGCTTCGCCGAAGCGGTAGGGGCGCCGCTCGAGTGCGATGCCGTCACCGCCCCCGACACCGGGGTCGGGACCACTTCCGGCCCCCTCGGCCAGTGCCTCGATGGCCGCCACCATGTGCGGAGCCACCACGGTGACCCGCCCGCCCGCCTCGACCAGGCCCCGGGCCTTGCGGGCGGCCACCGGGCCGCCGCCCACCACCAGGCAGCGCCGTCCGGCCAGGACCAGGACGACCGGATAGTCGGGATCCGGATGGTGGGAGTGGGGTCCGTCGGAGGAGCCGGTCACCGTCGCGAGGACGGCCGATCGAGACCGGGCCCGGGCCCCGGCCCCCTGAACAGGATCTCTCCGGGGGCAGAGGAGGGGAATGCCTCATTCCTACCAGATCGGGCGGGATTCTCGTAAAACTTGATCTGATTAGTCATGTATAGTTCTTCTCCGTAGGAGGGACCGTCCCAGCATGGCCCGAACGGGCCTGTTGTCGGGCAGCTCTCCCGCAGAGGGACAGGACACAACAGGATGCGGGCTTCCGAGGCTCGGATCCGGGCCGGTGGAATGCGATGAGGGTGGCAATGGTTCTAGAGGGGCCAGTGCCGAGCTCGATGGGCAGGAGCGAACGCAGTGGGACGGTTGCCAAGGGGAGCAGGAATCAGGACGGTGGGCGAAGGTGCTCACTCCCTGCTCTTCGAGGAGCGAGACGACAGGGAGGATTCCGAAGGTGAGCATCGTGGCCAGCAAATCTGAGCTCATGCAGTTGCGTGAGGAGATGGACGAGCAGTCGTCCGCCTTCGAGACGGCGCCGGCCGGACTGATCGTGGCCTGGGCCGTGGACCGGTTCGGGGCCAAGCTGACCATGGCCTCGTCCTTTCAGGAGGCCGTGCTCATCGACATCGCCGTGGCGGTGGACCCGACCATCGAGGTGGTCTTCCTCGACACCGGCTCGCACTTCCCGGAGACGCTGGAGTACGTCGAGACCATACGGTCGCGCTACGATCTCAACCTGACCGTGACCAAGCCGGTCGAGGGAGCCGAGCAGTGGCCCTGTGGCTCGGCCCAGTGCTGCGAATTCCGGAAGGTGCGCCCGATGAAGCAGGCCATGGAAGGCAAGGAGGCCTGGATCACCGGCCTCAAGCGGGTCGACGCCCCGACGCGGCGGAACGCGCCCATCCTCGCCTTCGACGACAGCTGGGGCATGGTGAAGATCAACCCCATGGCCACGTGGACCGAAGAGGACATCACCAGCTACGGCCGTGACCACGGGATCCCCGAGCACCCCCTGCTGTCCAAGGGCTATCTCTCCATCGGGTGCGCGCCGACCACGCGACCGGTGAAGTTGGGCGAGGATCCGCGCGCCGGCCGCTGGTCCGATTCGGACAAGGTCGAGTGCGGACTGCATGTCTGACGTGACCGCGCTGCACCGATGACCGTGTCTGGGCAGTGACCAAGGATCGGGACGAGCTGTACGGGCTGCACATCCGCGGCACCGACCGCCCCATGCCGTTCGTCAACCCCTACCGGACCCAGGGTGAGCTGAACGAGATCGAGCAGTGGAAGCTCGAGCGGCACCCCCTGGAGATCGCCGACGCCATCATCGACACCTACTCCAAGGACGGGCCGGCCGGGATCGGCAAGATCCCGGGCGAGGTGGAGCGACTGAAGTGGGCCGGTATCTACCCCCAGAAGCAGGGCGGCGACGCCTTCATGATGCGGGTCAAGATCCCCGGTGGTTTCCTGACCGCGCCGCAGATCCGCGAGATCGGCGTCGCCGCCGACGCCTTCGGCGAGGGACCGGACGGCACGGAGAGCCGGGTGTTCGGCTCCCGCTACGCCGACCTGACCACCCGCCAGACCGTGCAGATCCACTGGCTGCGCATGGAGGACATCCCCCGCATCTGGCGCCGGTTCGCCGCCGTCGGGCTGACCACGCTCCAGGCCTGCGGGGACTCGGCCCGCAACGTGTTGAGCTGCCCGGTCTCCGGTGTGGACGCCGAGGAGGCCTTCGACGCCCTGCCCATCGCCCAGGCGGTGTCGGCGTTCTTCACCGGCAACCGCGAGTACGCCAACCTGCCCCGGAAGTTCAAGATGTCGGTCACCGGATGCGTGGAGGACTGCGCCCAGGCCGAGATCAACGACATCGGCCTGTGGCCGGCCCGGGGTGCCGACGGCAGCCTGGGCTTCAACCTGCTGGCCGGGGGAGGGCTCTCCGACGGCGAGCGGATGGCCTCGGACATCGATGTCTTCGTGGCCCAGGACCAGGCGGTCGAGGTCACCCGGGCCATCGCCCAGCTCTTCGGAGAGCTGGGCAACCGCGAGAACCGCGGTCTGGCCCGCATGCGCTACCTGGTCCAGGAGCTGGGACCCGAGGGCTTCCGCCAGGAGCTGGCGGCGCGGGCCCGGTTCGAGCTGGTCCCGGCGGGCGAGGATCTGACCCGCCGCTACCGCGGCGACCACGTCGGGGTCCACCCCCAGAAGCAGCCCGGGCTGTTCTATGTGGGCTGCTCGGTCCCGGTGGGCCGGATGAACGGGCTCGAGCTGGTCGAGGCGGCCCGCCTGGCCGAAACCTACGGCGACGGGACGATACGTATCGGCACGGACCAGAACATCACCTTCACCGGTGTGCCCGAGGACCGCATCGAGACCATGCTCTCCGAGGATCTGCTGCAGAAGTACTCGCCCTACCCGGGGCCGTTCACCCGCGGGGTGGTGGCCTGTACCGGTAGCGAGTTCTGCCGGTACGCAATCGTCGAGACCAAGGAGCGGGCGGTCAAATGGGCCCGGTTCCTCGACGAGCAGCTGGCCGGCGAGCCGGTGGGTGCGGCGCCGCGGCCAGGGGGCCGGTCCGGGCCGGGCGAGGATGCCGGGGTGATCCGCATGCACTTCTCGGGCTGCTCGGCCAGCTGTGCCCAGCCCCAGATCGCCGACATCGGCTTCCGGGGAGAGGTGGCCCACGTGGGCAACCACCTGGCCGAGGCGGTCGACATCGGGATGGGCGGCTCGCTCGGGGCCGGCTCCGCCTTCATCGACTGGGTGGAGCACGCCCGCCCCGTCAACGACGTGCCCGACGCCCTGTTGCGGGTGGTCCGCCGCTACCAGAGCGAGCGCCGCCAGGACGAGCCCTTCTACAACTGGGCCCGGCGCACGCCCAACGACGACCTGCGGCGCACGCTGGGCGAGGAGGGGACCGGCACACCGGTCACCCTGACGACCAAGTCCGGGGCGCCCTCGTCGACGGAGCCGGTCGCATGAAGGCCTACCGGATCCGCGGCGAGATCAACGGGATCGCCGAGCCACCCGGCAAGACGTGGTTCTGGGAGCTGCAGGCCGGGGTCATCGACGCCGGCCGGTGCATCCAGTGCGGGACCTGCGTGGCCGCCTGCCCCTCCAACTCCATCGGCGTCGACGAGGACACCGATCTGCCCGAGCTGGTCAAGATGTGCACCGGCTGCTCGCTGTGCTGGGACTACTGCCCCCGGGGCGGGCTCCGTTACGAGGCCCTGTGGCCGCCGTCCACGGTGACCGGGGAACCGGCCGACGGCGGGGTGACCGAGGAGGGCACCGTGGTGCGGGCCGATGCCGCCGACAACTACTGGAAGATCACCGGTGGTCCCCCCGGGGACGGGCTGGGCGCGGTCATGGACGGTTACTCGGTGAGGGCCGGTGCCCGCCCGGACGAGGCCCAGGACGGTGGGGTGGTCACCGCCCTGCTCATCGCGGCCCTGGCCGGCGGGGAGATCGACGGCGCCCTGGTCACCCGGCCGAGCGACGACCCCGACGAGCCGTGGAAGGGGGTGGCGCACCTGGCCACCACGGCCCAGGAGATCACCGCCGCCGCCGGCAGCTACTACAACCAGACCATGGCCCTGGCCGAGTTGGACCTGTCCAAGTACGACCTGCCGGCCAAGCCCCGGATCGCCGTGGTGGGCACACCGTGCGAGATCCAGGGCATCCGGGCCATGCAGTCCCGGCGGTGGCCCACCGGCGCCCACCGTGTCGACGCCGTGGTGCTGACCATCGCTCTCCTCTGCACGAAGAGCTTCGACTACCAGGGACTGATGCTCCAGCTCCTCCACCAGGACCGCGGCATCGACCTCGAGCGGGTGAGCAAGGTCGACGTCATCCGGGGCCGCATGATCGTCGAGTACCGGGACGGGGAGCTGGCCGTGGACGAGCCCATCAAGAACTTCCACGGGGCCGCCCTCAAGGGCTGTGACGAGTGCGCCGACTTTTTGGGCCGGGGCGCCGACCTGTCGGTCGGGAGCGTGGGCTCCATGGACGGCTGGAGCAGCGTGCTGGTGCGGTCCGAGCGGGGCCGGCGGGCCCTGGACAACGCCCGTGGGCGCCTCGACTTCCGGGAGCTGGACAGCCCCGAGGCCCTGGTCAAGTTGGACGCCTTCGACAAGCGGATCGCCTTCGACAGCCTGCGCCGGCCGTTCGACCCCGACGCCCCACTGTTCATCGACTATGCCGAGCACGTCTCGACCTACCAGGACAGCGACCGGGCCCCGGTAGTAGCCGACCGCTGACACGGCTGACACGGCTGACACTGGTGGTCCACGCCCCCGACCTGGGCCGATGGGGGCGACGGGTCCCGAACCGTCCGCCCGTCCTCCGGCCAGGTCCCACCGCCCCGGGCCGTTCCCGTATGACGGTTCTGTTCCGATTCAGGGCCTCGTGCCTGGTGGTGGAAGAGACGGATCTCCTGGACCCGGCGAAGTGGGTAGGGTTGCCGCCATGACGGTGTTCGAGGTGGACGGCAGTCCCCGTCTGGAGTTGCCCGAGGAGCCCGACGACCTCCGGGACGGTCTCCGCGACGCGCTCCTGGCCGGCGAGGACTGGCGGGTCGGATTCAGCGACGACATCTGCATCGGGCTGTGGCTGTGGCGGTGCTGGCAGCCCGCCTTGGAGCCGGGCGGCATGAGTCGCGAGGAGTTCGTCGAGGTGGTCATCGCCGACCGGCGCGAGCTGTGGCTGTGGCTGATGGGGGATCGTCAGTGGGTCCAGTTCCTGACCGGATTGGCCGGGCGGGTCATGCGTCGGCTGCCGGCCCCGGCCGGGGCGTGAGCGGCACCCGGTCCCGCTGAGCGGGCCGATCGACCGACCGGACGGTGCAGCCCCCCGGCAGGCCGGAGGACGGTCCATGACCACAAGTACGCTCACCATGTCCGCACCGAGCGCAGAGCGAGCGAGGGGAATCAGATGCCACGCGTGACCGTCCCGAGCGACAAGGACCCGTTGGTCTACGTGTGGACGGAGTTGGCCCCGCCGCTGACGGCGGCAGCCGGTGCCTACAGCAGCGCGGTGTATGAGAAGTCGTCGCTGTCGCTGCGCGAGTTCGAATCGGCCCGGATCACCATGGCCCGGATCAACCAGTGCGCCATCTGCATCGACTGGCGGACGGCCCGCGACGTGCCCGGGCGGGCCAGTGACCCCGGTGAGGTCCCCGAGTCCTTCTACGAAGCGGTCGGAGTGAGGGGCGACCGGACCGGCCTCAGCCACCGTGAGGGTCTCGCCGCCGAGTTCGCCGAGCGCTACTCCACCGACCATCTCGGGATGGACGACGCCTTCTGGAGTCGCCTCCATGACGCCTTCACCGACGACGAGCTCGTCGACCTGGCCCTGTGCGTGGCGTCATGGCTGGCCCTGGGCCGGTTCAACCAGGTCTTCGACATCGACGGTGCGTGCCGGGTGCCGGCCCCGGCCGTCGCCCCCGCCTCCACCGCGGCCCCGGGCGCGGCCCCGACCGCCGACTCGCACTGAACGCGATCGGGGCGCGTCGATGGAGAAGGTGATCTTCCTCCTGTGGGGCGACGGCGACCCGGCCACCGGGGATGCCCTCCGGTCCCGCCTGCTCGACGAGACCGCGCCCCGGTTGCTGGCGTCGGGGGCCCGAGGGCTGTCGGTCAACGTCCACGACACCGACGCGGCGCCGGCCCCGTCGCCGGCGCCTCCGCCCGAGGGCGAGGATCCCCACGTGGCGCAGCTGTCGGTGTGGCTGGACAGCTACGAGCGGAAGGCCGACGCCGAGGCGGCGGTGGCCGATCTGGGCCTGGCCTGGGCCGGCTACCTCGTCGTCGAGTCGCTCTACGACGACTACGGCACCACCCCGTACGCCTCGCCCCGTCGCTGGCCCGACGGCGACCGCTCGCCCGGCGTGCTGACGGTGGCCCTCATCCACCGGCCCCCGGGTCTCGAGTACCGGGAGTGGATCACCCGCTGGCACGGCACCCAGTCACCGGTATCGGCGGCGTTGCAGCCCCGCACCCGGTACGTGCGCAACGAGGTGGTGCGGCCGCTGACCGAGGGCGCGCCCGGGATCGACGGCATCGTGGAGGAGGGATGGCCCTCCACCGCCCATGTGGCCGACCCCATGCTGTTCTTCAACGCCTCGACCCCGGCCGAGCTCGAGGCCAACGTGGCCACCATGCTGACCAGTGTCGACGCCTGCCTGGACCTGTCCCGCCTGCGCAGCTCGACCATGAGCGAGTACCTGCTGGCCTCGGTGGGCTGACCGCCCGACCCGGGGCACCGTCCGGCTCTCCCCGTGGATCACCTACGCTCGGTCGTCGGCCCGCCGTGCGCTCGGGCCCGCTGCGACTTCGGAGGAAGCACCCGTGGGACTGTCCATCGGCATCGTCGGTCTCCCCAACGTGGGGAAATCGACACTGTTCAACGCCCTGACCCGTAACGAGGTACTGGCGGCCAACTACCCGTTTGCCACCATCGAACCCAACGTCGGCGTGGTGGCGGTGCCCGACGGCCGCCTCGATCGCCTGGCCGAGCTGTTCGAGAGCAAAGAGATCGTGCCGGCCACGGTCACGTTCGTGGACATCGCCGGGATCGTCAAGGGGGCGTCCGAAGGCGAGGGACTGGGCAACAAGTTCCTGGCCGCCGTGCGCGAGTGCGACGCCATCTGCCAGGTGGTGAGGGTGTTCACCGACCCGGACGTGATCCATGTGGACGGCAGGATTGCACCCGGTGACGACATCGAGACCATCAACACGGAGTTGATCCTGGCCGATCTCCAGACCGTCGACAATCGCCTGGCCAAGTTGTCCAAGGAGTCCCGCAAGCAGCCGGAGCTGGTGCCGGCCCTCCGAGCGGCCGAGCAGGCACGCTCCATCCTCGATTCCGGCCGGACCGTGGCCTCGGCGGTGGCGGCCGGCCAGGTCGACCCGGTGCTGCTGGCCGACCTGCACCTGTTGAGCGCCAAGCCCTTCATCTACGTGTTCAATGTCGACGAGGGCTCCCTGGCCGACGCCGGACTGCGGGCCGAGCTCGCCGCCCTGGTGGCCCCGGCCGAGGCGGTGGTGGTGAGTGCCCAGATCGAGGCCGAGGTGGCCGCTCTCGATCCCGAGGACGCGGCCGAGCTGCTGGCCGGCTACGGCCAGGAGCAGTCCGGTCTGGTCCAGTTGGTGCACGTGGGGTTTGCGACGCTGGGCCTCCAGACCTTCCTCACCGCCGGCCCCAAGGAGTCACGGGCCTGGACCATCCACATCGGTGAGACGGCCCCCCAGGCGGCCGGAACGATCCACACCGACTTCGAACGGGGATTCATCAAGGCCGAGGTGGTGAGCTACGACGACCTGGTCGAGGCCGGTTCTCTGGCCGCGGTGCGCGCCGCCGGCCGGGCCCGCGTGGAGGGCAAGGAGTACGTGATGCAGGACGGGGACGTGGTCGAGTTCCGCTTCAACGTGTCCTGAGGGGCGCCTTGATGGTGGTGACGTAAGGGCTGCTGCTCGTTGCGGCTCCAGATTCCTGCAGGGTCACCGATCCGCGTTGTATTCGACCGGAGTCGTGTTAGGAACGCCGAACAAGGCGCTGACTGGTGGACGAGTTCGGTCTCGGTTCAGGTAACCGAGACGGTGACCACCTCAACGGTAAGAAGAAAGTCAAGACAGCCACCACTGCCAGGCCACCATTCCGCTCACCATCGTCCAGCAGCAGCCAACGATGATTTCGGTCGACAAAAGCTCAGGGCCGTCAGCCGGGACAACCACGGTGTCGATCAAGGGCACGTCCCTTCAGGGCGCGCCGGAGGTCAAGTTCGGAAACGTCGATGCGACCAGCAACCAGCTTCGCCGTCAATAGTGCTGGCACTGGGATCACCGCTGTCACACCGGAAGAAGTAGCCGGGCCCGTAGACGTCAGGGTCACTGGGCGGAACGAGTCCAACTGGGCAGGGAGACATTTTCACCTTCACCTCGTAGAGGCTGCCGGCGGCCTTAATCGGGCTACAGCCGCCTTGCTTTAGCCGTCACGGATTATCGACAGTCACCGAGACAGCCGGGCTGTAGGTGGGCTTTCCCGCAGAATCAAACACGACGCTCTGGACTGTGTAGCTCCCGTTGGGCACAGTTTCTGTGCTCCATGCCGCAAGCCACCCGTAGTAGATGAACCCAGCGGGACCGATCGTGATGCGCTTCGCGTTCGGGCCCTTGATCACGAAGTCGAGCCGAGAGGCCTGCAGCTTGATCGGGCCGATATCGACAGAAGCACTTGCTCCCAACCAGGCGTGACCCTTCAGCACCTGACCGTTGATGGGAAAACCAACCCTGGTCGTGACATCTGTCACATCGGGAAGTCCCGCCTTTGCGTACCGCGCGGCCGCATTTGTTGCGAACAGGCTGAGGTCCTGACTCCTGGCGACATGGGCCATGTGTCGAACGAATCCGACGGCACTGAGGGGGAGTGGATAGAGAACGCCGGACACCACGTTGTCCGGAGCTTTGTCGATATTTACCGTCACCTTGGACGCCTCGACAAGCTTTTGATTCCAGACTCTGGCTTCGGCGATGCCATTGGTAGTCCCGAAAATCACCAACAAGATGATCGTGACCGCTATGACCCCCCGAACGATACGAATCGACAGATCGACGAAGTGCCTCATGGGCATGCTGAAGCGTTCGCCACCCGTGGTGGGCCGTGCTTCCGCTCCGGTGGTGCGTCCTTGAAGAACCGTCAAGTAGCACCCCACAAGAATGAGGAGGTCAAAGGTCGTATAGCGAGATGCGTCCGAGTAGTAGAGCCCATAATCCAGTCGACCCACAGCGATGGTCCCAGCGAAGAGCAGCCCGAAGCAGATCAACGCCACACCGATGGGTCGACTGGAGTCCTCGCGACGGAATCCGTAGACGGCGAGTATCCAGATCGCCATCAACACGATCACGACGCCCAGAGCGATGACCCAGTTATTCCGACCATCTGCGGGAATCTGTTGGCCCACGATGTCGCCAATCGCAGAGAAGTAGAACTCCATGGCCAACACCGGATGATCGAGGGCGTACGAACCGCCCGTTCCGGCCACCGCCGAACTGAGATGGTGAAAGTACACGACGACAGCGACGATTCCGACAGCGATCCAAGCGATGATCATGCCCTTTGGCCGACTTCGGCTGTAGAGGAGAACGAGACCGACTGGCCAGATCAGTAGACCCTGCAAGGAGGAGAAGCTTCCGATGATCCCCAGGGCTATGGATCCTGCGAGCACTGGCCAGTTGAGCAGGGGTCGGTCGAGGAGAAACAAGGCGCCAGCCAGGGCCACCATGACCATGAACCAGGCCAGTTGGAAGCCAAACAAAGAGTTCCCGACCTGCACGAACGAGAACATGATGATTGCCACGGGGCAGTAGTACAACCAAGGAGTCAGGGGGGAGCGCCGCTTGTGGGCCACGATGATCATTCCCACTGCCGCTATCAGCAGGACACCGCTGAGATAGTCCTCAACATGGATGTTGAAGTGGACGGTGTGGGCGAGGCCGAGAACTACGAGGTTCGGGAAAAAGATCCTGTCCTCATTGTGTTGCGCCCACAGGTGGGTCAATGTGGGATGAGCGATCACATTGATGTCGTCCCACTGGTCGTACCAGATTGCGTTCACGCCGTAGTGATAGATAACCCAGAAGTATGCGACCACCGGAACAGCGAATCCGAGCACGGTGACAGCACGCAGGAGGGTGTTGGATTGTTCCGTTGAAACCGGACCATTCCGCAATGAATTCGTGTCGGGATCTGACCGCCCGCCTGATGTCAATGTTCGCAGCCCCTCGTCCATTTGCCAATCAGAGTGACGCCATCTTCAAGTGCACCGCGCAGAATCGAAGGCGATCGTATCTCGAACCCCGCGATCGGGACACAGGCTTCTCCCGCCATACCGAGCGTTTCCTCGTTCTCCGATTCCGCCAGAGGCGGTGATGGCACCGATTTCCAACACAGTGCCCTGCCTGCACTGAGTAGGGCGGCTGGTTTCGGGACCCAGCGGCAGACCGCGGACCGTCCCGGCCTGCAATGACCGCCGAGCCGATCTCGATTCGGTCCAGCGGATCGGTGGCCAGCGTCACCGGAGCGCTAACTGGATAAATCTGGTAGACCGGCACATCCTCATTTCGGAACGATGAAGCGCCGATCCGATAACCACGTGGGCGAGTCCGATGCAGCGTACTGCCCAAGCGTATGGCATCGGCAAATGAACCAGTGTGAGAATGGCCCCGAGGAGATCCACGAGGTTGTCGTTGGTGACAAATGCCGCCAGAACCTCTGACCTGCCCCAGTTGCGGGGCCGAGACAAAGGTCCTGCGGGTATGGGTGTAGGCGACCTACGTCAGGGGCTATGTATCAGCGACAGATCAATCAGTTGCAAAGACATACGTGACGATGCCGGCAATCACCAGCATCCCCCCGAGGAAAATAACCGGGAACCAATACTGAATCATGACGTGCTCCTTTCGAGCAGCTTCTTTCATTTTTGAGCTGATGCCAGCAAAATGCAATAGGGTCCGTTGCTCCGAGGGCCTAGCCACCCACCCCCGGTGGCCTTCGGGGCCCGTCTGCGCTGTCTCTGGGAATGACCGATACGACTCTCAGATCTCTGACCTGAGCGGCTCGCGACCACCGATACGTGTTACCAAGGGAACGTGGTATCCCCCAGGACCATCAGCACGGAGCGGTTGCAGATCCGGCCCGTGCTCGAATCAGACAGACCACAGCTCGTCGATCTGTTCATGGACCCGGACTTCATGGTGTATTCGCTGAGCGGGGCACTCGACCGTCCGGCCGCGAATACGCGCTTCGATCACATGATGACATTCTCGCGGCAGGTTGCTTTCGGCAAGCAGGCGATCGTTGAGGCGTCGACCGGATCTCTGGTGGGCTATGTGGGTGCGGATGTGTTCGAGTTCGGCGGCGAGAGCCGGCTCGAGTTCGGCTACCGACTCGTTCGGGTGGCGCGTGGCATCGGCTATGCCACCGAAGCTGCCGGCGCCATGCTTGAAGTGGCTGGCCGAGTGTGGCAAGGCGAACTTCTCGCCTTCATCGATCCTGACAATGTCGCTTCTCGAAACGTCTTGGTGAAGACGGGATTCGAATTCGTCGAACCGATCGTGATCGACGGTGACAGAACCCACCTGTACCGACTCTCGATCTGATCGTTGCCACCCCCGGGGAACGTCCCTCGTCATCGACGACCGAATCCCCATCGGGTACTCCGCGTGATGTTGGATGCGTTAGGCCGGCGAGTAAGTGGGTAAGACCACATCGTCGGGTCCGGGGCCAAGGATTCGCCGCCTGACGCCCCGGACCCGGCACCAGATTGGGCGACCCAGAATCGGAGCCTCGGTGTGCGTACCGCTCGCCACCCGGCTCGAATGACGCTCATCGCCCCGATTCCCGGGAACCCCACCGGTGTGGGCTCCAACACGAAATGACTGTCGGCCGCTCGATGGGCTTCTTTTCGATGTCTAGCTCGGTGGGATGTCCAACTACTATCGGTCGGTGCTGTTCACGCCGGCGACGCTCCCATTCGAACGGTGACATCGCAGGGGCTGCATCCTGTGGTTGATCCGACCTCTCCGGATCCGGCCGCGGCCGGACCGTCCCCGGTCGTCCGCCTCGAGGGGGTGTCGGTGGTGCGCGACGGGACGGCCCTGCTCGACCGGGTCTCGTGGCAGGTCGGCACCGGCGAGCGCTGGGCCCTCCTCGGCCCCAACGGCTCGGGCAAGACCACCCTGTTGCGGGTGGTGGGGTCCTCGTTGTGGCCGACCGGCGGCGTGGTGGAGATTTTGGGGGAGCGGCTGGGCCGGGTGGACATGCGCCAACTCCGCCGTCGCATCGCCGTGGTCAGTGCCTCGATCGCCCGTTCCCTCCGGCCGGAGCTGGCAGCCCTCGACGTGGTGCTGACCGGACGTCACGCCGCCCTGGAGACCTGGTGGGACGAGTACAGCGATGAAGACCGGCACGAGGCCGGAGCGCTGCTGGAGCAGGCCGGGTTCGGTGCCGCCGGCTTCGCCGAGCGGCCCTACGGGCTCCTGTCGGAAGGGGAACGTCAACAGGTCCTGTTGGCCCGGGCTCTGATGGGCCGACCCGAGCTCCTGCTGATGGACGAACCGGCGGCGGGCCTCGACCTCGGGGCCCGGGAGCGACTGCTCGGCCGACTGGCGACGCTGGCGGCCGACCCCACTGTTCCACCCCTGGTGCTGGTGACCCACCACCTCGAGGAGATCCCGCCCGGCGTGACCCACGCCGCCCTGATGCGTGAGGCTCGACTCCTGGTGTCAGGACCTGTCGGCGAGGTGCTCACGAGTGCCGCCGTCTCGGAGGCGTTCGGGGTCGACGTGGTGGTGGAGCGTTCGGCCGGCCGCTGGTCGGCCCGGTCGACCGGGACGGATCAGTCGGGCCCGAGCTGACTCGATGGTCACAGGGTGGTCGGTCGGTTGACGAACCGGCCCGCGGTGGGGGAGTAGAACCAGCCTCCCGCGGCGCGGGTGCCGCCGTCGACGGGGATGTTGTGGCCGGTGACGAAGCCGGAGAGATCGGAGGCGAGGAACAGCGCCACCCGGGCCTGGTCCTCCGGCCAGCCCAGTCGACCAACCGGTGCCCACGACGGCCAGAGGTCCTGATCGTCCCCGGACCCGGAGAGATAGTCGACCTGCCGGGTCTGGGTCAGATCGGGTCCGATGCCGTTGACCCGGACGCCCGATCGTCCCACCGACACGGCCAGGCTGGTGGTGAAGTGGGCCACGCCCGCCTTCATGGCGGCGTAGACCGGGTCGCCGGGATAGCCGCGCATGCCCTCCACGGAGTGGATGTTGACGATCGAACCCCGGCGCCGCGCCGTCATGCTCCCGAGGAAGGCGCGGGTGACGGCGAAGACGTGGAACAGGTTGACGTCGTACATGGTCTTCCACGAATCCGGTGTCGACGCCTCGAACCGGACCAGAGGTCGGTAGTCCCCGACGTTGTTGACCAGTACGTCCACATGGCCGTGTTGGCCCAGTACGTCGCGGGCGAGCCGGTCGACGTCGTCCGGCGCCGTGACGTCGACCACATGGGACCGGGCCGTCCCGCCGGCCTCGTCGATGCTGTGCCGGATCGCTCCGGCCCGTGCCGCGTCCCGCTCGGCGATCTCCACCCGGGCGCCGTGCCGGGCGAAGAGTTGCGAGACGGCCCCGCCGATGCCGGCGCCACCCCCGGTGACCACCGCTACCTTTCCGTCGAGGAGCCGACCCCAGTCCTCGATGGGAGGGACGTCGTCGGGTGTCTGTGCGGGCATGGTCGAAGGCTCCTTGTTCGGGGACTCACGCTGTTCCTACCGCGTGGCTCTGTTCCTACCGCGTGGCTCTGTCCGGCGCGGCGTGGCCGGCGCCCCTCGACCGGTTCAGTGCAGCAGCGACAGGACCAACAGGATCTGGGCCGCGTGGTAGGTGACATGGACCCCGACCGGGTCGGACGGTATCGGCCGGATGAAGCGGTTCCAGGCCAACAGGGTGTCCGACACCAGGAAGAGAACGGCACCGAGGCCGGCCGTCAGAATCCCGACATTGACGGCCAGGACCACCATGGTGGAGATGGCCAGAAGATAGAGGGCCACCGGCGCCACGAGCTCCCGCTGTCGCCCATCCCTCAGCGAGCGGAACAGGAGGGTGGCCGGGACGGCCTCCACCACGAGCACGGCGACGGTGGCGGCCACCAGGCCCGGTGTCGAGAAGGAGAAGGGCGGAACGCTCGGTGCCGGGGGTTGGAGCAGGCCCACGATGAAGAACACGTGCCCGCCCAGAAACGCGGCCAGGCCGGGCACGAAGAGGTCCCGTGGCAGCATGAGCAGGACGTCGCCGACCAGGCAGCAGGCCAACGCCACCACGAACCAGGCGCGGCGGTCGGCCAGGACGGTGTGGTCGGCGGGGATGATCGCGGCCGCCGCCACCAACGCCACCAGCACCGCCGGTTTGGCCGCGTACTCGAGCCGGCGGTTGCCCACCGCCACCGCCACCCAGTCGGTCCCGGCCGCCGCCGCGGCCACCGCCATCAGGATCCAGAACGCGACCACCACGCGACCCTACCGGCGGCCGGTGTCGCCCTCCGACGGACCACGGCGACCATCCACCACTCCCGAATTGGCTCTGGTTAGGGTTTTTACCCGGGGAAGTCGTGTCGGAGGAGGTCATCTCCATGGCCCTGGTGATCATCATCGTGATGGCGTGGTTGGTAATCCTCGGACCGAGTCTGGTCAAGCGCCGATCGCGCACCGCCGGCGGCGTCAACTCGATATCGCACTTCCATCGGCAGCTGCGGATCCTCGAGTCGTCCGCACCGGATCCCATCGTCACCCCCGCCTTCCGTTTGCGGTCCGTCAACGGCTCCGCCGCCGGGACGGAGTCCGACCGGTCGACAGGCCCGGGCCGGGTGGCCGTGGCGATGGCCCCCAAGCTGTCCGTGGTCGGCGCCGACCTGCTGCCGCGTCCGGCGTTGGCGTTCCTGGGTGAGGACCCGGCCGGTGTTGCCGCCGGCGCTGACGATGGTGCCGGTGACGGCATCGATGATGCATGGACCGGCGCGGACTCCGGCGGTGCACCAGTTCCCTCCCTTCCCTCCCGACCGCCACAGGACGCCCGGGCTCTGGTCCGACGGCGCCGTCGCGACACGTTGGCGGTACTGGTCGGCCTGGTCTCGACCACCTTCCTCGTCGGGTTCATCCCCGGCGCTGGTGCGGCCCGGATCGTCACGCTGCTGTCGGCCCTGGCGCTGGCGGCGTACGTCGCCATGCTGGTGCGGATGCGGAAGCTGGCCGAGGAGCGGGACCGGAAGCTGCACCACCTGCCACCGCAACGGCACCTTCCCTACGACGAGGTCTTCGAGGCCGAAGAGGCGCTGCCGGCCGGCGTGACCGGCCTGCCCGTGCGCGTCAGCGGGCGGTACGCCCACCCCTCCAACCAGGCGGCGGTGGCGCACTGAGCCGGGTGTTCGGCCACTGGGTAGGATGCGGCATGACCTCTGACCGTGGGACTCCCACCGCATCCGTAGCCGGCTCGCCTCTTGGCGCCGGGGGCACCGAAGTGGCGCTGGCCGTGGCCGGCGCCGTCGAGGGCCGGGCCCTGCTGAGCCACCCCTTCTACCAGCGCTGGGAGGCGGGCCAACTGGCCCCGGCCGAACTGGCCGAGTACGCCGTCCACTACCGGGCCTTCGAAGCGGCACTGCCGGGGATCCTGGCTGCGGCGGCCGAGCGGCTGGATGCGGATGGTGAGCACCGGGCCGCGGCCCTGGTGGCGCAGAACCTGGCCGACGAGCTCGGCCGGCCCGAGCCCCACCTGGCCCTCTTCGATCGTTTCGCCGCCGCCGTTCCCCGGGTGGCTCCGGTGGCAGCCTCGTCTCCCGGTCCGGCGGCGCAGGCCTTGGTGGACACGTACCTGGACCTGGTGGCGGAAGGACCGACGGCTGCGCTGGCCGGTCTGGCCGCCTACGAGACCCAGGCGGCGGCCATCGCCGTCACCAAGGGCGAGGGCCTCCGTCGCTGGTACGGCATGGACGAGGAGGGCACCGAATTCTGGGATGTGCACGCGGCCATGGATGCCGACCACGGCCAGTGGGCCGTCGATGCGCTGGCCCGAATGGACGCCGATCCGGCCACGGTGGCCCGGGCGGCGCGCCGCGCCGCCGAGGCATGGTGGTCGTTCCTCGACGAGCGCGAGGCCGAAGCGGTCCTGGCTGCTTGAGCTACGCCGGGGCCCGGGCCTGTTTCACCTGGGCCCGGCCGGGTAGCTGTCAGCCCAGCTCGGTACCGACCACCGCTACGAAGGACACCATCTCCCCGGGGTAGCCGCCGAGGTTGTGGGTGAGGGCCAGCGTCTTGTCGGTGTGGATCTGACGCTCGGGGGTGGCCTCGCCCCGGAGCTGCAGCCAGGTCTCGAAGAACATCCGCAGACCCGAGGCCCCCACCGGGTGGCCGAAGCTCTTGAGCCCCCCGTCCGGGTTGACGGGCAGCTCGCCGTTGCGGTCGAACGTCCCGGCCAGCACCTCCTTCCACGCCGTGCCCCGCTCGGCGAAGCCCAAGTCCTCCATCAGCACCAGCTCCGTCGGCGTGAAGCAGTCGTGGACCTCGGCCATGGCCAGCTGGTGCCGCGGATCGGTGATGCCGGCCTGTTGGTAGGCGTCCTCGGCGGCCCGTGCGCACTCGGGGAACCAGGTGTAGTCGTACTCGGGGTCGTTCAGCCCCGAGCCGCTGCCGGCCGAGAACGAGAGCGCTTTGATGTACAGCGGCTTGTCCGTGTATCGGTGGGCGTCCTCGGCCCGGACCACGATGGCGGCGGCGGCGCCGTCGGCCACCCCGGCGCAGTCGAACACACCGAGTCGCCCGGCCACCCGTGGGGAGGCGCAGATGGTCTCGATCGAGACCTCCTTGCGGAACTGGGCCCTCGGGTTCTGGGCCCCGTTCTGGTGGTTCTTCCACGAGATCCGGGCCAGCACCTCGGTCAACTCGTCCTCGCCCACGCCGTACTTCTTCCCGTAGGCCGGGGCCACCATGGAGAACATGGCCGCGGCAGTCAGGGTCCGTGCCGTGCCGTCCCCCGGGATCGGGAAGGCGTTGAGCCCCTGGTACCCGGAGTCCTTGACCTTCTCCGCCCCGACCGCCATGGCCACGTCGTAGGCCCCGGAGGCCACGGCGTAGGCCGCACCGCGGAGTGCCTCCGATCCCGACGTGCAGTAGTTCTCGACCCGCGTGACCGCCTGGCCCTCCAGCTGCAGAGGGCGGGCCAGGGTGATCCCGCTCATACCGGACTGCGCCGTGCCCAACCAGTAGGCGTCGACATCGTCTTTGGTCACACCGGCCGAGGCGAAGGTGTCCTCGGACGCCTCGATGATGAGGTCGTCCAGGCTCTTGTCCCAGTGCTCGGCGAACCGGGTGCAGCCCATCCCGACGATGGCCACCCGGTCCTTGATCCCATGCGATGCCATGGTGTGTCTCCTTTGTGCTCGGAATGTTCGTGGCGACCGGGTGCAACACCCGGTCGCGGCCAGTCAAGCCGGTGGGCGACCGGTCCGGACCGGCTTGGCCTTCCAGAAGTAGTCGTGGATGCCGTCGGCGGTGTACAGCCGGCGGAACGTCATGGTCACCTTGTCGCCGATATCCACCGTGGCCGGATCGACGTCGGTGAGCTCGACGGGATACCGCCCACCCCCGTCGAAGTCGAGCACGGCGAAGACGATGGGCGGGCTGGCCGAGTACGACAGGTGATCGATGGTGTAGGTGACGATGGTGGCCTCGGTGTCGGCCCGGTCGATCGGGTCCATGTCGTCGACCGCCCCACCCTTCATCGAGATGCGGGCCGGGGGCAGGTGGACGGCCTCGGAGGTCCGGTCCTGGGATCCGACGAACCCGAACTTCCACTCCTCGTTACGCCAGGCGGCCGAGGACGACACCCGTTGCGGCTCGGGGCGGCGCGGCGGCTCGGGGGTGACCATGCCCCGCCACGTCAGGAACTTGCCGTAGCTGATGTCGGTGGCCGCCCCGACCTGTCCGGCCACCGGTTCGGGTGCCGACCACGACGCCAGTGCGGCGGTGGTCCGGAAGACCAGCACGTCGGCTCCGTCGGCCAGCGACAGCACCGCCACCACCTGCCCGGGCTCCGATGCCTCGATCATGGCGGCCAGGACCAGTCCGGGATGGGCCGCGCCGGTCTGTCCCACCGTCGTGGTCAGGTCGTCGGCCAGGACCCCGTCCCTGACCCTGAGCTTGCGGGCCAGGGCCTTGACCGCCCGGCCGTGCATCCCGGTCACGGCCACCCGGTCGACCTGGTCGGCGGTCACGCCGGCCGACTTGAGGGCCGACTCCCAGGCCTCGGAGCCCAGCGGGACGTACCGGGTCTCACCGAACCGCTCCTCCCACACCTTGGACCGCCGCTCGCCGGCGGTCCGCCACCGGTCGAGGAATTCGTCGCTCACCGAGGCGCCGCCCAGATACTCGGCGATCACCGGCGAGCCCGGGCCGTCGTCCCCGACGACCACCGCGGCCGCACCGTCGCCACCGGCGACCTCGTCACCCGACGTGGGCAGGCCGTCACGGAGATCGGACAGGACCACCAGCGTGGTGCCGGTGCCGGCTGCGGCCAGGCTGGACCGCAGGGCACCGACTCCGGACCGGAGGGCCCCGCCGAAGTCGAAGGCGCCGACCTGGGACGGCTGGCGCAGGGCGGCGTGGATGGTGGTGGCGTTGGTCTTGTCGAGATAGGCCGGGGTGGCGGTGGCGAACCAGATGGCGTCGGGAGCCGCTGACGGGGTGGCCCGCAGGGCCAGGCGGGCCGCCTCCACCCCCATGGTGGTCGTGTCCTCGTCGTGGGAGGCCACGGACCGGGTTCCCTTGCCGCCTCCGGAGCCGAACAGCTGGCTCACGGCGGCTCGCTGCAGGCGCCGGTAGGGGACGTAGCCGGCGATACTGACGACGCCCCTCATCGGCTCGTCCCCCTGATCGGTGGTCTCATCGGCGGTCTCATCGGTCGGGTGGTCCCTTCAGGTCTGGTGGACTCCGGCGGCGCCGGTGCCGCCGACGGCGGTCGAAGGCCCAGGTCAAGCCCACACCGGCGTCCGTCCCGGGTTGCGGGCCGGCCCGGTGGCGGCAAGGCGCTGGCCCGGGTTGCTCTCTCATCCTATGATGTCCACAGTATCTGACGGTCAGTCAGGAAACCACCGCGGCACCCGCCGCATCGGCACGATGGAGGCCCCGCCATGGACTTCGAGTTCACCCCCGAGCAGCTCGAATTCATCAAGGAGGTCGAGGAGTTCCTCGACGCCAACGACGATCCCGAGGTCTTCGACGTCACCCGCGAGAACATGGCCCAGATCGTGGACACCCCGCTGCGGCGCGCCTTCATGGCCAAGGTCGGGGAGCAGGGCTGGTTGGGCATCACCTGGCCCGAAGAGTACGGGGGCAAGGACGGCGAGGGGATCTACGAGTACCTGTTGAACGAGGCCCTGGCCGCCCGGGGTGGCCCGCAGATCGGCAAGGGCGTCGGCATCATCGGCAAGACCATCATCAGCCACGGAAGCGACACCCTGAAGCAGGAGTTCCTCCCCAAGATCCTGCGCAACGAGGTGGAATTCGCCGTCGGCTACTCCGAGCCCAACGCCGGCTCCGACGCCGCTTCCATGCAGCTGAAGGCGACCAAGGTCGACGGCGGATGGCGCCTCAACGGGCAGAAGACCTGGACCACCTCGGCCCACTTCGCCGACTGGTACTGGGTCGGGGCCCGCACCGATCCGGACGCGCCCAAGCACTACGGGATCAGCCTGTTCCTGGTCCCGATGGACCACCCGGGGATCACCGTCAAGGGCATCTGGACCATGGGCGACGAGCGCACCAACGAGGTCTACCTCGACGATGTCTTCGTTCCCGACGACTACGTGGTCGGGGAGTTGAACAAGGGGTTCCAGTACATCTCCGAGGCCCTGGACCTCGAGCGGTTCACCCTGTTCACCTACTCGCCCATCGCCCAGCGCCTCGATCTGCTGACCGAGTACGTGAAGGGGGCCACCCGCGACGGTGAGCCCCTGAAGGACGACGCCGTGACCCGCTCGCAGATCGCCCACCTCCACACCGAGGCCGAGGTGGCCCGGGTGCTCGGCCTCAAGTTCGTGTTCGCCTCGTCGCAGGGCGGGGCCCCGCCGACCTCGGAGGCGTCCGAGTACAAGCTGTTCACCACCGAGTACTCGCGGCGGTTGGCCAACGCGTCGATGGACATCGGGGGCCCGGGTGCGCAGCTGCGGGTGCGGGACGAGGACGCCCCGATGAAGGGCCGGCCCGAGTCGACGTACCGCTACACGGTGATCGACACCATCGGCGGCGGCGCCTCGGAGATCCAGAAGAACATCATCGCCCGCCGCAAGCTGGGCCTGCCCAAGAACTTCTGATCGCCACCCGACGACCGTGACCGAAACACCCCCATCCGCTGCCGTCGCGCTTCCGCCCCCCTGGGCGGGACCGGGCGGTCCCCTGACCGGGGTCACCGTGCTCGACCTGGCCAGTGTGGGTCCGGCGGCCCGCTGCACGCGGCTGCTGGCCGACTACGGGGCCACCGTGGTCAAGGTGGGGGCGGTCCCGGGCCGGGGGGCGGCACCCATCCAGCCCCCGTTCTACGCCTACAGCGGTTCGCGCTATCTCCAGCGCACCGCCATCGACCTGAAGGAGCCCGAGGGCCGCGACGTGTTCCTGGCCCTGGTGGCCACGGCCGATGTGGTGGTGGAGAGCTTCCGGCCCGGCGTCGTGGACCGTCTGGGGATCGGCTACGCCGACCTGAGCGAGGTCAACCCGCGCATCATCCTGTGCTCGACCACCGGATACGGCCAGAACGGGCCGCATGCCGCCTGGGCCGGGCACGACATCAACTACCTGGCCGTCGGGGGCTACCTGGCCACCACCGAGCCCCGGGCCGACGGCGGTCCGCCGGTATCGGGGGCCACCATCGCCGACGCCGCCGGCGGCGGCATGCAGGCGGCCCTGGCCGTGATGGCCGCCCTCATCGGACGGGGGGAGGACGGCCCCGGTACCCATCTCGACGTGTCCATCGCCGATGGCGTGCTCTGGATCACCTCGCTGGCGGTCGACGAGCACCTGGCCACCGGGGCCCCGGTCGGGCCCGGGCACAACATCATCACCGGCCGGTACGCCTGTTACGACACCTACCAGGCCGCCGACGGCGGCTGGTTGGCCGTCGGGGCCATCGAGCCCAAGTTCTTCGCCAACCTGTGCCGGTTGCTCGGGTGTGAGCAGTGGACGTCCCACCAGCTGGACGACGACGCCCAGGACAAGATCCGTTCGGACTTCAGGGCGGCGTTCGCCACCCGGCCCCGGGCCGCCTGGGTGGACGCACTGGCCGGGGCCGACACCTGCGTCACGCCGGTGCTGTCCGTGGACGAGCTGGTCGACGACGAGCAGTACGCGGCCCGGGGCGCCATCGTCGAGGCGGTGGTCGAGCCCGACGGCGACACCCCGAGGCGGTTCCGCCAGGTGGGACCGGTCCTGGCCGGCATGGTGGCCCCGATCGGCCCGATCGAGGTGGCCGACACCGCCGACCCGGCCCTCACCGACACCGACCGCCTGCTCGGCGCGGCCGGCCTCACGGCGGATCGCATCACCGAACTGCGGGACAAGGGGGTGGTGGCATGAGTGCCATCGGCGAAGCCGACATCGCCGGACTGATCGGGGTGGAGCAGTACGAGGAACAGGGCGAGTTCCCGGTGGAGCAGGGCTATGTGTGGACCACCTGCTCCTCGGTGGAGAACGCCAACCCACTGTTCTGGGACCAGGCGGTGGCCGACGAGGTGACCGGTGGCCCCATCGCTCCCCCGACGATGGTGTCGGTCTGGTTCCGCCCCCATCACTGGGCCCCCGGACGCACCACCCAGGGTCTCCCCCTCCAGATCCATTTCGACCTGAAGGAGGGGCTCGGCCTGCCCGAGGCGGTCATGAGCGACAACACCATCGTCTTCCACGAGCCGGTCCGGCCCGGTGACCGCCTGGTGACGCGCCAGATCCTGCGGTCGGTGAGCGACGCCAAGACGACCCGGCTCGGTACCGGCCGGTTCTGGGTCATCGACGTCGAGTACCGCAACCAGCGGGACGAGCTGGTGGCGGTCGAGAGCTACACCGGCTTCGGCTACCGCCGGGACGGCGATGGCGCCGAGGCCCCGGCCGGGTCGGGATCGGGGGGAGGATCGTGAGCGTCGCCGTGGCGCGCCGCCTGCACGGCACCGTCTCGGTCGGGGACGAGCTTCCGGAGCTGGCCTACCCGGTGACGGCCACGACCGTGGTGCTCGGAGCCCTGGCCGCCCGGGACTGGCGCCCCATGCACCACGACAAGGACTTCGCCGTCAACCGCAACGGCACCCGGGACATCTTCCTCAACACCCCCAACCTGGCTGCCTGGTTCGAGCGGTTCATCACCGATTGGACCGGTCCGTACGGTCGGCTCCGGCGGGTGACCTTCCGCATGCTCGGCTCCATCTTCCCCGGGGACACCATGGTGTTCCGCGGCACGGTGACCGACACCGGGGTGGACGAGACCGGCTGCGGCTGGGTGGCCATCGACATCTCGGTGTCGGTGGGCGACGACGCCAAGACCACCTGCGCGGCGCGGGTCGCCCTCCCCTTGAGCGAGGACGACAATCCGTGGGAGCGCAAGGGGGACCGGTGGCAGCCGTGACCACACGACCACCCGGCGGCCGGCGGGCCCGCCTCCACCGACCCGACCCGTGCCTCAGACGATTCGCACCACCCGAACAGGAGACCTGACCATGTTGGACCTGCAATTCAGCCCGGAACAAGAGATGCTGCGGGAGACGGTCCGTGGCGTGTGTGCCACCGCCAGCCCGCTGAGCGTGGTCCGTGAGCTCGAGGACGACGCCGTCGGGTACTCACCCGACCTCTGGAAGCAGCTGGCCCATCTCGACCTGATCGGGCTGCAGCTCCCCGAGGAGTACGGCGGTTCGGGTATGTCGGCGCTGGAGAGCGTGGTCCTCTACGAGGAGTTCGGCCGTTCGCTGGCGCCCTCGCCCCACTTCGTCAGCTCGATCCTCTCGGGCGGTGTGTTGGCCCGGGCCGGCAGCCCTCAGCAGAAGCAGGAGTGGCTGCCCGGCATCGTCACCGGCGAGGCCATCCTGACCCCGGCGTGGTTGGAGCCGGAGAACGGCTTCGGCCCGAGGGGCGTGGAGGTCCGGGCCGTACCCGACGGGGACGGCTTCACCATCAGCGGCGTCAAGCGGCACGTGGTCTTCGCCCGGTCCGCCCACCGCCTGGTCGTGTTGGCCCGCACCGGTGACGCCGAGGGGGATGTCGACCTGTTCCTGGTCGACCCGGCCGCGGCCGGTGTAACCCTGACCCAGCAGATGTCCATCTCCTCGGACACCCAGTACCGGGTCGACCTCGAGGGGGTCCGGGTGAGTGGTGGCGACCGGATCGGTGCGGCGGGCAGCGGCTGGTCCACGTGGGACGCGGTGATGCACGAGGGGATCATCCTGGCTGCGGCCCAGGCCGTGGGTGGCGCCCAGTACGCCATGGAGATCACCGTGCAGTACGCCAAGGACCGTCAGCAGTTCGACAAGCCGCTCGGGGCGTTCCAGGCGCTGGCCCACTACATGGCCGACGCCGCCACCAACGTCGACGGCGCCGAGGTGCTGGTGCACGAGGCGGCCTGGGCCCGGTCGGAGGGTCGCAGCGTGGCCAGACTGGCCCCGATGGCCAAGCTGTTCGCGTGCCAGACGTTCCGTGACGTGACGGCTACCGCCCAGCAGATCTTCGGCGGCATCGGCTTCACCGTCGAGTTCGACATCCAGCTGTACTTCCGCCGGGCCAAGCAGCTCCAGATCTCGTGGTGGGACACCCGCTACCTCGAGGAACTGGTGGCCGCAGCCGTGCTCGACGACTGACCCGGACCACACTCCCGGCCAGGGGAGATCGTCCCGGAGGCAGGGTAAAACGCTGGTTTCGAGCCCCGTTGCGCTACGGTCGATGAGGCAGTCCGTAGGGATCGCACCGCGCCACAGCGAGGGGGAGACCGAATGACAACCGACACCACGGCAACCATGCCCGCCGGCCCCGGTGGGGGGACGAGCTCGAACCACGGTGGGTTGTTCCGTTTCCTGTTCGTGCACGAGGTCGACGAGTACCCGAGCAACGGAAAGCGGACAGGCTACCTGGCCCTGGCCGTGCTGGCCACCATCGTCCTCTACTACACGTACTTCACGCAGACCGGGGTCACCCCCAACATCCTGCAGTACTACCACATGTCCTTCGCGTTCTACGTGGGGATCGTGGTGGTCTCGAATCTCATCGGCGCCTTCGCGTCGCTGCCGGCCAGCAAGACCGACAAGTTCGGCCGTTCCAACGTGATCATCTACGGACTGCTCGTGGTCGGCCTGCTGGTGGCCGTGGGTGTCCCCGCCAGCAAGACGGAGCTGCAGTTCGCCATCGTCATCTGCGTCCTCGGTCTGGTCGAGGGGGGCATCCTGGTGGCCACGCCCTCTCTCGTCCGCGACTTCAGTCCGCAGGTGGGCCGGGCCTCCGCCATGGGGTTCTGGACGGTGGGCCCGGTGGCCGGCAGCCTGCTCACCAGCATCGTGGCCAACCACACCCTGGACCACTTCCTGGTCAACAGCCCCTTGGCCGGCTGGAAGAGCCAGTTCGTGATCTCGGGCGTCACCTCGCTGGTGGTGTTCGTCGTCTGCCTCATCCTGATGAAGGACATGTCCCCGAGGCTCCGCGATCAGTTGATGGTCTCCGCCCAGGACCAGGCGCTGGTCGAGGCCCGGGCCCGGGGACTCTCCGACCAGCAGGTACTGCTGGCCACCACCCGCCCCTGGCAACAGATCCTCAAGTGGGACCTGATCGGCTCGGCCGTCGGTATCTCGCTCTTCTTGTTGCTGTACTACGCGGCGTCGGCGTTCTTCACCATCTACTGGGCCACGGTGTTCAAGAACCCCAACGGCCTCAACCTGACGACCGGCCAGGCCAACGGCCTCAACGCCTGGTTCTGGTGGTCCGACGCCTTCTTCCTGATCGTGTTCGGCATCCTCTCCGACTGGTTCCGGGTCCGCAAACCGTTCATGTTGGTCGGGGCCATCGGCTCCATCGTCATGTTGATCGTCTTCCTGGGCCAGGCCACCAATGCGCACACCTCCCACAACTCGCTGGTCCTGGTCGAGGTGGTGCTGGCCGCCTTCATCTCGCTGACCTACGCGCCGTGGATGGCCGGCTACACCGAGATGATCGAGGCCAAGAATCCGGCTCTGGTCGGCACCGGGCTGGCCCTGTGGGGGTGGATCCTCCGCCTCACCGTAGGCCTGTCGTTCATCTTCCTGCCCCTGGTGGTCAACTCGGTCAACCCGGTGGTGGACAACCTTCCGTTGGCCACGCCGGCCATCCAGAGCTTCCTGGTCCAACACCCCGACTCGGTGGCGTTCGCCCAGAAGCACGCCGCCCTCCTGACCGAGGTCCAGAAGCACCAGGCGGTGGTGGAGCGGGCCGACCTGTTCCCGACCTCGGCCAACCTGCTGGCCGTCATCGCGGCCATCGGGGAGAAGAACGCCCTCGAGCTCAACTCCCTGAAGACGCAGTTCAACAAGCTGGTGGTCCCGTACCAGAGCCAGTTGAGCTACCTCTCGGCCCACCAGAGCCAGCTGACCGCGTTGCAGAACGGCGTCAACAAGTCACCCAAGCAGTGGCAGCACTGGTTCTGGGTCTGCGTCGCCGGCATGGTGCTCTTCATCCCCACCATCTTCTTGAACAAGGGCCGCTGGAGCCCCCGCAAGGCCCGCAACGACGAGACCAAACACCGGGAGGACGTAGACCGGGAGCTCAAGGAGCTGGTGGGCGCGGGCGCCTGAATCGGTTTGGCATCGTCGGTTGTCGGCCCCGGGCCGCTCCGGCCCGGACGGCGGCCCGGGCCGCCGAGCGTGCGACACCGCGTCACACCGGCGATCTACGGTGGGTGCCGTGGACGATCCGGGTGAGCGCGGTGCTGGGTTCGCGGTGGTGGACGTGGAGACCACCGGGTTCGTCGCCGAGCAGGAGCGGATCATCGAAGTGGGCGTGGTCCTGCTCGACCCCGACGGCATCGAGGTGGGCGCGTTCTGCACGCTGATCGACCCGGACCGCGACCCGGGCCCGACCCACATCCACGGCATTTCGCCGGCCATGTTGTCCGGGGCGCCGACCTTCGACGACGTCCATCCGTTTCTGGCCGACCTGTTGTCCGGACGCGTGGTGGTGGGACACAACGTCGACCGATTCGATCTTCCCTTCCTCCGGGCGGAATGCCACCGGAGCGGGGGAGAGTCCCTGGTACCCGGGCCCGTCTCCACCGTGGACACCCTCCTGGTGGCCCAACACCACCTCGGGCTGCAGGGTCGGGCCACCCTGGTGGAGTGCTGCACGCGCTACGGGCTCGGCTGGGCCGACCATCACAACGCCCTGGCCGATGCCCGGGTGACGGCCGCGCTGTTCCGGTCGATGCGGGGCGAACTCGGCGACGTCGTCCTGAGGATCCCCGAGCGACTCCACCAGGCCGGGGGAACGGTATGGCCCGGCGCCTCGCCCACGCCGCCACCCGGCCTGGTGCGGGCCGAAGCCCTGACCAGCTGACGACCCACGGTGACGGGGCCGTCGAATGATCACGTCGTAACGACCTCGATGTCGGGGCGACGG
The DNA here is from genome assembly GCA_963756515.1 of uncultured Acidimicrobiaceae bacterium. GTDB lineage: Bacteria > Actinomycetota > Acidimicrobiia > Acidimicrobiales > RAAP-2 > Bog-756. The sequence goes on along the minus strand of CAVWNV010000004.1, from coordinate 92,205 downwards.
AGGAACGGCACGCACAGCGCCTCGAGTTCGTTCCGCTGGTCGGAGGGGATAGGTATGGTCGACACGATGCCAGCTCTCTGCGTACACGTGGTCAGCGATGAGCGGCCCCCCGATGCCCGGCCATGGGAGGCCCCCTTCTTCTGCGTCGGCGGCGTCATCGGGTGACAATGTCGACCGGCTTGTAGCTGTAAACTCGGCGGCTGAACACGGGGAACTCAGGCCGTCGGTTCTCCCGGCTGAAAGTGAGTACCTGTGATCACAACCCGCACCGGACTGGTTCGCCCCCTTGTTTCATGCATCGCAGCGGCGAGCACACTGATCGTGATCCTCGTTGCGACACCTGGTGGACCCGCTGGAGCAACCGCCGCTTCCCATGCGGTCGCTCCTCTGATTCTGGTCAACACTCACAATGTCGCCCACGCGGCGGAGACCTCGACCACGACTACCCAGGAGTTCCACTCGATAACGGTGCAGCCGGATACGAGCCCAGAGCACATCGACCTCGAATGGGGCACCTCACCGACGTTGGGGCACTTCCAGATCAACTCCGCTACCGCCATCGTGGCCGGAGCCACGTACACGCTCTATGAGGACTACTCCGACGGCGCGGGCGGCGTGTGTGGCGCTGACTATCCAGGTAACTCATCGGTGGCGGTCGATCAAGTTTCGTTCGCTCCGGGTGGCGCTCTGGCGACATTTGCCGCTCGCGTCACATGCTCGTGGGCGGAAGACTCCGTCGGTGGCTCCACGACGACGACCATTGCGTACAACATCACACCGACCACCCCTGGACAGGGTTACTACCTCTACCAAGGCACCGGTCAACTGTCCGGGTTCGGGAACGACCACTACTTGAACTACTTGGGGAACCTCAGCAACACGCCGCTCAACAAGCCCGTGGTCGGCATGGCCGTGAGCACCGATGGAGGGGGCTACTGGATGGTGGCCACTGATGGCGGAGTCTTCAACTATGGAACGTCCACGTTCTATGGTTCCATGGGAGGCCAGCATCTGAATCAGCCGATCGTGGGCATGGCCATGGATCCGGCGACGGGGGGCTACTGGTTGGTGGCCTCTGACGGGGGCATCTTCTCCTTCAACGCACCCTTCTACGGCTCCATGGGTGGTCAACACCTGAACCGACCCATCGTGGGCATGGCTGCTACCCCTAGTGGTCACGGGTACTGGTTGGTGGCTTCGGACGGAGGCATCTTCACCTTCGGCGATGCCGTCTTTCAGGGATCTACCGGCAGTGTCCGGCTGAACAAGCCCATCGTGGGGATGGCCACCACCACCGACGGCAGCGGCTACTGGTTGGTGGCGTCCGACGGCGGCATCTTCACCTTCGGCGACGCGGTGTTCCAAGGCTCCACCGGGAGTATCTCGCTGAATCAACCCATTGTCGGCATGGCGGTCGATGGATCCACAGGCGGCTACTGGCTCACTGCCTCCGACGGGGGCGTCTTCGCGTTCAACGCTCCTTATGACGGCGGACTGGGCGGTCAGAACGCCGTCGGGATTGCGGGACTAGCCAGCTAGGCGCGACCGTCGACGCTTCGGCCTGGGCACCCTCTCCCCGCCCGCTGGCCCCTGTAATCGGAGCACCGGCACGGGCGGGCCGCGGGCCGGGTGGGGACGGTTAGCCTGATCCGATGGCCACCATCCCCGCCACCGGCGCCCGTGCCGGTGGATGTGTCAGTGCCGGCGGGCGGCAGCGGGGAGTCCCGTGCAGGTCGTGATCCTGGGCAGCGGCAGCCCGCTTCCCGATCCATCCCGGGCCGGCCCGTCCACACTGGTCCGCACCTCGGCCGGCGACCTCTTGTTCGACTGCGGCCGGGGCGTCCTCATGCGGGCGGCGGCGGCGGCGTCGGGGGCCGGGGCCCTCACCGCGGTGTTCCTCACCCACCTGCACAGCGACCACGTCACCGACCTCAACGACATCGTCACCTCGCGATGGATCATGTCGTTCCAACCCAACCCCCTGTCGGTGTTCGGCCCACCCGGTACCGAGGCGTTGCTCGGCTCGGTCGAAGCCATGTTGGGACCCGACATCGGCTACCGGCTGGCTCATCACGACGACCTCACCTGGCCACCCTCGTCGGCGGTGACCGAGGTGGACGGCGGAGTCGTCTTCGAGCAGTCGGGGGTCACGGTCACGGCGGCGCCGACCGATCACGCACCGGTGCGTCCCACGGTCGGCTACCGCATCGACGACGGCGGGAACTCGGTGGTCATCGCCGGCGACACGGTGCCGTGTCCGGGCTTGGACGAGCTGAGCCGGGGCGCCGACGTGCTGGTCCACACCGTGGTGCGTCGCGACCTCATCGAGCCGATCGGCCTGCCCCGGCTGACCGATGTCCTCGACTACCACTCGTCGGTGGAGGACGCCGCGGCCACGGCCTCACGGGCCGGAGTGCGGACTCTGGTCCTCACCCATCTCGTGCCGGCGCCGATCCCGGGGACCGAACAGGAGTGGCTGGACCGGGCCGGAGCCCACTTCGACGGCGAGGTGGTGTTGGCCACGGACCTGGCCACCGTCGAGGCCACGGCCTGACCGACGCCGCCGTTCCTCAGCCGGTGGGACCGGTCCCGAACGGCGACACGGACTCGACCACGGGGACGCCTTCGTCCGGCCGGGCCACGTTGTCCGCCACCCGGCCCGGTTCGGAGCCGTCCGTGCCCTCGACGTGCTTGGCCCGCCGGCGGGCACCTCCGAGCATCTCGTCGAGGTCGCCGGCCTCGGCGGTCCCGGCCACCAGGGGTGAGCGGGCCAGGATGACCACGCCGAACACCAGCACCGCCAGGGCCAGGACCTCGAGCGAGATCCATCCCACCCCCGATCGCAGCCGATCGGCGAAGAGTGTGACCCCGAGGACGATGCTGACCAGTGGGTTGATGGTGACGAGGGTGGTCCGTGAGGCGGTGATGGGTCCGGCGTGGAGCGCGTTCTGCAGCAGGAAGACGGTGCCGAGGCCGGTGATGGCGAGCATGTAGGGCTGGAAGTGGGTGAACACGTGGCCCCACCCCTCGGTGGTGTACGTCGTGATGGCCTTGGTCAGCGACGCCGTGTAGGCCGCCGTGATGGCCGTGGCCGCTCCGAACGCCGCGGCCCGCCACCACCGCGGGCCCCGCAGGGCGGCCACGATGAAGGCGGCGATGGATCCGAGCAGCACGATGGAGGCCACCAGCCACTGGTGGCCATCGGGGACGGCATTGCCGCCGCTGGGCGCCGCGGCCAGAAAGAAGGCGCCGAGCCCGGCCACGATGACGAGGGCCCCCGTCCACTCCTTCCACCCCAGGTGATAGCGGAACCACCCGGCCAGGATCAGCATGAGGAAGAGCAGTTCGGTGGTGAGGACGGGCTGGACCACGCTCAGCTCGCCGAACCGTAGCGCCGTGGCCTGCAGGCCGAAGACCACCAGCATGAGGGCGAAGCCGATGAGCCAGATGCCCCGCTTGATGGCATGGGCCATCAGGCTCAGACGCATGGTGTCGGAGTCGGGCGCGGTTTCGACGCCGATCCTCTGCAGGACCGACGTCAGCGCGTTGACGAAGGCCGCACTGGCGGCGAGGAGGTAGGCCACGACCCCCGTTGTACTCCAGATTCGAGAAGGTGTGCCGACGGCGGGCCGACCGGGTGGTGTCGACCGGCCCATGACGGGGGGACGAGGGGCCGCCACCGAGCCCTGCCGCCCAGCCGGTCCGAGCCGGCTGGGGCCGGTCTAGATGGTCCGAGCGGCCTCTCGGCCGACGGCGCCGGACGACGTCCGCCACGCCGACCAGGCCTGGTAGCCGCCGGCCAGGTCGCTGGCATGGCGGTAGCCCAAGGTGGCCAGGGACTCGGCCGCCAGCGAGGAGGCGTAGCCGGCCGAGCACACCACCACCACGGGCTGGTCGAACCCGGTGACCTCGGGCAGCCGGTGGGACCCGGAGGGGTCGAGCCGCCACTCGAGGACGTTTCGCTCGACCACGAGAGCGCCGGGGAGGTCACCCTCCGCCTCCCGCTGCGCCTGCGGGCGGATGTCGATGACGAGGCCCCCGGCCGACGACACCGCCGCCAACTCCTCGGGCCGCGTCCTGTCGATGTGCCGTCGGGCCAGGTCGACCAAGTCGTCGGCGGACGGGCTCACGACGGGTCGTGGTCGCTGGTGACGTCGAACGGCCCCACCGGTGGGATGTCCTCGGAGCGCACCACGCGGACCCCGCCCTCCGGTTCCAGCCGGTAGTAGCTCATGGTGGAGAGTTTGGGGCCGTAGACATGCACACTGATGGCCGGCTCGTCCTGTTCGTTGTGGAGGTCGTGGATGTAGCGCGGTCTGAAGCGACGGTGCTCGCCGCTCGCCACGCGGTGGGTGGTGATCAGGGCCACGCCGCAGTCGGTGGAGCGGACCGAGGTCTCGGTCAGGACCCCCTGGGCCACGACCACCGCTCCGTTCGAGAGACCGTGGTCGTGGAGCTCGATCCCCCCACCGGGGGGCCAGCCGATGGCCCACGCCTCGAACAGGTCCGTCACGGCCAGAAGCACCCACGAGCGCTCGGTGACTTCCTGCAACTCGGGGATGGAGGAGGCCGAGACGGCGAATCCCTCGGCGATGGAGAGCAGGTCGATCCGACGACGTCGTTGGGGACCCGGGAGGAGAGGTACCCCCGATCCGGCCGGCAGGTCCTCGGAGCGAGTTGGGGACGAAACTGGGTGAAGACCCGCTGGCGGATCGAGGTAGGCAACTGCCATGCGTTCACTGTAGACAGGTAAAGCCGACTAATCAAGTCGATTTTATATGGTTCAGCCCGTTCCGGCCCCGGCCAGCGTTTCCCTCCGGGGATGGGGTGCCCGTCCCGACGTGCCGGTGGTGGCGGTCAGCCTGCCGCCGCGTCGTCGGCCCGAACCCCGTCGGTGAGGTAGTCGTCGGTCGTACCGTCGTCGACGGGGCGTTCACCGGTTCCGTCCCCGACGTCTTCGGGGCCGGGGCCGTCGATACCGCCCTTGGCCGGCATGTGCAGACCGAGGGAGTAGCCCTCCAAGAACAGGTCGGCGTCCTGACGTCTCGGGTAGCGGGACTCGAGCTGGCGGAACCGGGGGGAGTGGTTCGGCTCGATGAGATGGGCCAGCTCGTGGACGATCACGGCGTCGAGGACCCACTCCGGTGCCACCCGGAGCCGCTCGGAGATGCGGATCTCCCGGGTCTGGAGGGTGCACGATCCCCACCGCTTGTTCTGGGTGGTGGACCAGCGGATGGAGGCCGGGGTGAGGCCGTCGAAGTATCTGGCTCCGAGGGCCGCGGCCCGTCGCTCCAGAACCTCGTCGGAGGCGTGCACGTTCGGCCGGTGGAGGAACAGGCGGCGGGTGAGGGACTCGACCATCAGGTCGCGCTCGGTGCCCCGGAGGTGGGTGGGAACCACCACCACGATGCGGTCGCCCTCCCAGTGGGCGCCCGCCGTCTTCTTCCGGCGCTTGCTCACGCGGACTTCGACGTGGGGATGGAACAGGGTCGGGGGTTGGGTGGTGTAGGTCATGGGGGCACGGTACGGCGGGGCTGTGACAGTGAGGGGGCCGCCCCTGTTTCTAGCCGCCCCACCGGTCCGAGGCGACCACCCCTCCGGAGCCGCCGTCTACTCGGGCTGGGGCCGGCGGCCGTACGGGGCCGGTGCGCCGGCCTCGGACACGTCTTCGGTCTCTTCGTCCGACGCCGGTCGGAGGGCCCGCCAGGCCGCCCCGCCCAGGATGCCACCGACGACGGGGAAGACGATGAACACCCAGAGCTGGTCCAGGGCCCAACTCCCCTGGAACACCGCCGTGGACAGGCTGCGGGCCGGGTTGACCGAGGTGTTGTCGATGGGGATGGAGATCAGGTGGATGATGGTCAGGGTCAGTCCCACGGTCACCCCGGTCAGCCCCACCGGCATGGACAGCCGACTGGTGGAGGCGATGATGAAGACGAAGATACCGGTGAAGAACACCTCGGCCAGCATCACGGCCCCGAGCTTGAAGCCGCCGGGGGAGTGGATCCCGTACCCGTTGGAGGCGAAGCCCGAGGTCTTGGCGCTGAAGGCCACCGAGCTGCTCTTGGCGATGATGAAGATGATCAGGGCCCCGATCAGTCCGCCCACGACCTGGCCCACGATGTAGAAGGGCAGCTCCCTGGTCTTCGTCTTGCCGATGACCCACAGGCCCAACGTGACGGCCGGATTGATGTGACAGCCCGAGATGGAGCCGATGGCGTAGGCCGCCACCAGCAGGCTGAGCCCGAAGGCCAGCGCCACCCCGAGTATGCCGACCGAACCCTTGGGGAAGAAATTGCCGGTGGCCAGCACGGCCGTGCCCGGGCCCCCCGCGATGAGGATCATGGTCCCGATGGCCTCGGCGATGCCGATTCTCACACGCTCGTCCATGGTCTTGCCCTTTCGATCGGCGGTGGCGAACAGATCCGAGCCGCCTACTCCCGCGCCCCGGTGCCTGTGCAGGGGACGAGAAAAATACTAGGCAGCCGGTCTGCCCATTTCGGGGATATCCCTGGTCGTCCGGGTGTCCCGCCGGCCCGCCGCGTGGGCGGAGGCTTCCGGCCAGCAGCACCGGAACCGGCCGCGGCACCGGCCGCGGCACCGGTCGAGGTCGGCGTGGCGAATGGGACCCGACGGGGCCCGACGGTACGATTGGCACGTGCGTCGATACTTCACACCCCGTTGCATGGGGATGCACGTGACGCTGCTGGTCCTGCTGCCCGCCTTCGCCTGGCTCACGTACTGGCAACTGAATCGGGCCCTGGGCGGGAACACGTTGAGCTGGGCCTACACCTTCGAGTGGCCACTCTTCGCCGGCTATGCGGTCTACGTCTGGTGGCAGCTCGTCCACGATCAGACCACAGCGGTGACCCGTCGGATCGCTCCGGCGTCGAAGACCGGGGACGGGGCCGGGGACGACTATCGCCAACCAGGCTGGGCCCTCAGCGGTGGGCGCGGCAAGAACGTGGCCATCGCGGCCCGCTCCGCTGTCGACGGGGAGGCCCGGCCGAGGAGTGAGCGCTTCGCCGAGCAGACACCCGACGAGGCCGCCCGGCTGGCGGCCTACAACCGCTACCTGGCCGAACTGGCCGCGGCCGACGGGGTCGATGTCCGCACCCCGGACCCGACCGATGCCGCCGACCGGAGCGACACCTCCACCTCGGGCGATTCGGGCCAGTCCCCCAGGGCCGCCGAGGCCGCCGACACCGGGGTCCCGCGCCGGTGAGGGCGTTGGTGGCGACAGGGTGGCGGGGTTCCGACCCTGGACGCCGGGTCCACCCAGGGTCGGGGGTGTCGTGCACGGCGCGCTGATCCGCTATCGGGTGATGGCCTTCGTGGTGGGGACGGCGCTGATCTGTCTCACCGTCGTGATCATCTTCCAGGCGTTCGGGGACCATCCGAAGCTGGCCGAGGAGATCGTGGCCCCGATCCACGGCTACCTCTACCTCGTCTACCTGGTCACCGCGGCCGACCTGGCCCGCCGGGCCCACTGGAGACTGGGACGGATCCTGCTGGTGGTGGCGGCCGGCTTCGTGCCCACGCTGGCCTTCATCGTGGAGCACCGGGTGTATCAGCAGATGCAGGCCGAGGCGGCGGCCGAGGCGGCGGCCGGGTCGCCGGGTGGGGGGACGGGGGCCACGGCCGACGTCGGACCGCCCGTCGACTCCTGACACCATGACGGCCCGATGGTCAGCGTGCTCCCCGTAGCAGGGTCCCGGGCCGGGCTCCGGTGTCCTGACCGTCGGCGAAGGTGGTCACGCCGGACTTGATGGTCTCGACGTAGCCGGTGGCCTCCTGCACGATGCGCCGACCGTGGGCCGGCAGGTCGTCGACCACGACCGGATCGCCCAGCTGGAGATGGTCGTAGTCGATGATGTTGAGGTCGGCCAGGGCGCCGACCTCGATGGTGCCGCGGTCGGTCAAGCCGTAGAGCCGGGCCGTGTCTTGGGTCTGCTTCTTCACGACCCACTCGAGCGGGAGGCGGTCGCCGCGCTCGGCGGTCGCGGGTCCAGTGGGTGAGCATGAATGTGGGCTGACCCGCATCACAGATGACTCCGCAGTGGGCACCGCCGTCGGCCAGGCCGGCTGCAGCCCGGGGGTGGAGCAGCATCTCGCGGGCCGGTCCGAGGTCGCCGTCGGAGTAGTTCAGAATGGGCACGTACAACAGTCCCCGCCCGTCGTTCTCGAGCATGGCGTCGTAGGCCACCTGCAACGGCGACTTCCCGGTGGCGGCGGCGATGCTGGCCAGGGAGCGGTCGGGCCCGGGCTCGTACTCCGGTGGGCTGCCCAGGGTGAAGGTGGTGCGGTAGGCCTGGTCCATGCGGGCCGCGTCGCCATCGGGCTCCCACGACTCGATGGAGGCCCGCACTTCGGGGCTGCGCAACGCCGCGACGAACTCCTCGGACGAGAGGGCCTTGGCCTTCAGCTGCTGGTAGGCCGGCACCAGGTCGAACAGGCTGTAGGTGGTGAAGTGACCGGACAGCAGGCCGGTGGCCCGCCCGGCCACCTGCGGCCACAGATCGGCCCCTTCGTCCACGGCGCGTAGCGACTCGTCCATCAGCTCGCGCCAGAGCTCGGGCGCCGCGTCAACCTGCAGCAGCGCGAAGGTGACCGGTCGTCGGATGGCGGCGGAGAGGCGTCGCATCCAATCGACCTCCTTCCTCGGGCCGATGATGTCCTCGCCGGCCGATCCCATCGGGGCCAGCTCGAACACACCGGTGCCCAACTCGCCGAGGGCGCTCCCGATACCGAACAGCTCGTCCTCGGCTGCGAACGTGCCGGGCACCGGCTCGCCGTCGATGGCGATGTGGGCGATGGTGCGTGAGGTGGAGAACCCCAGCGCGCCGGCGGTGATCGCCTCTTTGACCAACTCCTTCATGCGGGCGATGTCCTCGGTCGTGGCCGCCTCGTTGCGTGCTCCCCGCTCGCCCATCACGTACGAGCGCACGGCACCGTGGGCGATCTGGGTCCCCACGTCCATGGTCCACTTCCGCTGGTCCAACGTGTCGAGGTACTCGGGGAAGCTCTCCCACTCCCACTTCATGCCCTCGGAGAGCGCGGTTCCGGGGATGTCCTCGACGCCTTCCATCAGACCGATGAGCCATTCGTGGCGGTCGGGACGCGCCGGGGCGAAGCCCACGCCGCAGTTGCCGGTGACGATGGTGGTGACGCCGTGCCAGCTGCTCGGGGCCAGCACCTCGTCCCATGTGGCCTGCCCGTCGTAGTGGGTGTGGATGTCCACCCAGCCCGGCGTGATGAGGAGCCCGTCGGCGTCCACGGTCCGGCTGGCCGACTCTCCGGCGAAGGAACCGACACCGCTGATCCGTCCGCGGTCCACGGTGACGTCGGCGACGCGGCCCGGAACTCCGGTCCCGTCGACCACCGTCCCACCGCGAATGACCAGGTCATGCATGCTCGGTTCCCCCTTGTAAGTCGGTCTGACGATGCTGACACGGACCAACGGTCGAATGCAACGACGCTGTCGGCACGCCACCGGTAGCCGGTCCGCTACCGAGGGGGGATCGAGTACGTGACTTGGGCTTTGGCCACCATGTCGTCGTTCCCGACCGAGTACAGGGCCACCTCGGCCACACCCAGTCTCTTCCCGAGCTTCAACAGTGTGCCCTCGGCCACCAGGTCCACCAGCTCGGGCCGGCGGAAGAAGTCGATGTGGAGGCTGGTGGTCACCGACAGGGCCACCGGCCCGATCTGACCGACGATCACCATCCAGGCCGTGCAGTCGGCCAGGGCCATCAGGGTGGGTCCCGACACGGTCCCGCCCGGCCGGCTGTCGTAGAGCCCGATCTCCTGTCGCATCCGCACCGTGGTGGCGGTGATCTCCTCGACCACGTAGGGGATCTTGTGGCCGGGGAAGGCCCCGTCCAGCATCTGCTGGAGCTCCTCCGCGGTCATTGCCGGTGACGATGTCATGATCCGGGGCAGCGTACCCACCCCGGGCCCGGTGTCCCGCATCCGGGCTGGTAGCCACGCCATGACCGCGTTGTCGGGCAGACTGGTGGACCGCCGGGGACCCGGCACCGCCCCGGCCACCGTAGGGCGGGGATTCCATGCCGAGGATTCCATCCGATCGAGGGGAGAACATGGTGTCGAACGGGCCGAGCAGCAGGGGTGACCGTGCCTCCGGATGAGGCCACGCCACTGGGCGATGAGCACCGGGGCGCCGTCGAGCTGGCCGGGGAGGCGGGTGAACTGCTGATCCAGCTCCGCTCGGGTCCGGAGTCCGGTCGGGCTCTGGGCCAGGAGGGTGATCGCAGGTCGCACCGTCTCCTCGTGGGCCGGATCGCCGAGCGGTTCCCCGACGATCGCATCCGTTCGGAGGAGGCGGACCAGTCCACCGAGCTGGGACCGGAGGCCGGTCGGATCTGGATCGTCGACCCGCTGGACGGTACCCGCGAATACTCGGAGGGACGGGAGGACTGGGCCGTACATGTGGCCCTGGCCGTCGACGGCGACCCGGTGGTCGGCGCGGTGGCGCTCCCGGCCATGGGGCTGGTGCTGGGCACCGGACACCCACCCCCGCTGCAGCCGGCCCCACCCACTCCCCGCATGGTGGTGAGCCGGACCCGACCGCCCTCGTTCGTTCCGTTCGTGGCCGATCGGCTGGGAGCCGAGACGGTGCCGATGGGTTCGGCCGGGGCCAAGATCGCCGCCGTCATCCGGGGCGAGGCCGAGGTCTACGTCCACGCCGGGGGTCAGTACGAGTGGGATTCGGCCGCACCGGTGGCGGTGGCCCTGGCCATGGGACTCCATGCCAGCCGCCTGGACGGCTCGCCTCTCCGCTACTCGCAGCCCGACCCGTGGCTCCCCGACCTGGTGGTGTGCCATCCGAGTCTGACCGAAGCGGTGATGGCCGCTCTTGAAGATGCCGACCTGAGCGGAGCGGGGTAGACCGGGTGCAACCAGTCGGCACGGGAGGTCCTCGAGGATGAATGCGGTGCGGAGTCCTGACGGAGGGCTGGGTCCGGTCGTGTTCGGCCCGGCCCGGCTCGGCCCGCTCGCCCTCAGGAACCGGATCATCAAGTCGGCGACGTTCGAGGGGGCCACGCCGAAGGGGGTCGTGGGGGAGGGATTGGTGGAGTTCCATCGCCGCATGGCCGAAGGGGGGGTGGCCATGTCGACCGTGGCGTACCTGGCCGTGTCCCCCGAGGGCCGGACCGATCGCCACTGCGTCCTGCTCGGAGACGAGGCGGTCCCCGGTCTCCGGCGCGTCACCGACGCGGTCCACGAGGCCGGTGCGGCCGCTTCGGCCCAGATCGGTCACGCCGGGCCCGTGGCCAACGCCCGTTCCAACCGGGCCCCGGCGCTGGCCCCGACCCGTCGGATCAACGCCGGCGGGGGAGTGACCCGGGCCGTCACCGATGATGACATCGTCCGCATCACCGACGACTACCGACTGGGCGCGGCGCTCGCTGTCGAGGCCGGCTTCGACTGTGTCGAGATCCACCTGGGTCACAACTATCTGCTGAGCGCGTTCTTGAGCCCGAAACTGAACCGACGGAACGACCGGTGGGGCGGGAGCCTGGCCAACCGGGCCCGCTTTCCACTCCAGGTGGTCGACGCGGTGAAAGAAGCGGTGGGGGACAGGGCCGCGGTGATCGCCAAACTCAACATGGCGGACGGCGTGGACGGCGGGTTCTGGTTGGACGAGAGCGTCGAGTTCGGGCACATGCTCGAGTCCGGCGGTGCCCTCGACGCCCTCGAGCTGACCGGTGGCAGCTCACTGTCCAATCCGATGTACCTGTTCCGCGGTGAGGCCCCGAGGGTGGAGTTCGCCGCCACCCTGCCGGCACCGCTTCGCGCCGGTTTCCGCGTGGTGGGCTCACGGTTCCTCCTCGAGTATCCCTTCGAGGAGGCCTACTTCCTGCCCTACGCCCGCCAGTTCCTCGACGCTCTGTCGCTTCCCCTCGTCCTGCTGGGTGGAGTCAACAGACTCGAGACCGTGGAGGGGGCTCTGGCCGAGGGGTTCTCGTTCGTGGCCATGGCCCGGGCCTTGCTCCGCCAGCCGGACCTGGTCAATCGGTGGGAGACGGGGTCCCGTAACGAGGGTCTCTGCATCCACTGCAACAAGTGCATGCCCACCATCTACTCCGGCACCCGTTGCGTGCTCGTGCCCGAGAACGGATCGGCCTGAGTCCGGCCGGACTCAACTGCCCGGGGCGGACCCGGTCGGCGCCGACAGCTCCTGCAGCGTGCCCCGTTCCAGCACGAGCGCGGCGATGACCGCGCCGGCCACGAAGATGAGCGACGACCACAGGAACGCCGTGGTGTAGCTGTGTAGAGCCGCCGAGCGCAGGTTGGCCGGTGTGGCGGCCCTTCCCACCAGATAGGCGGTGGCCGCCCCGGCCGCCAACGTGTTGAGCAGGGCAGTGCCGATGGAGCCACCGACCTGCTGGGAGGTGTTCAGGGTGGCCGATCCCACCCCGGCGTCGTGGGGGGCGAGACCGAGGGTCCCGGTGCTGAACGACGGGGCCAGGCTCAGTCCGAACCCCAGACCCAGCAGGATGATGTAAGGCAGGACGTGACTGGCGTACGAACTGTTCAAGCCGAGCAGGTGGAGAAGGTAGAGAGCCACCGACGCCATGATCAGGCCGATGGGAATGATCTTCTTGGGGCCGAACTTGGGCAGCAGGACCCGGTTGGACACCTGGGCCATGCCGGCCAGGGCCGCCACCATGGGCAGAAAGGCGACGCCGGTCTTCACCGGGCTGAACCCCAGTGTCCCCTGGAGGTAGTAGGTGAGGAACAAGAAGACTCCGAAGATGCCGATGCTGGCGAACAGCATGGCCAGAATCGATCCCCCTCGGGTCCGGTTGAGCACGACCCGGGGAGGCAACAGCGGGTACTTCACCCGGAATTGGATGGCTCCGAAGACGGCCAACAGGACCACGCCCAGCACCAGGAACCCGATGGTGTAGGGGTTGCTCCACGCCGTGGTCTCGGCGTGGGAGAAGCCGAAGACGAGGCAGAACAGACCTCCGGTGACCAGGAAGAGGCCGGGAAGGTCGAGCGGGTCGTGGTCGGCCGCCTTGTCGTTCTTGAGCCAGAGCAGGGAACCGGTGGCGGCGATGGCGGCGAACGCCAAATTGACGAAGAGTGTCCAGCGCCACGACGCGTACGAGGTCAGGATCCCGCCCAGCAACAGGCCGAGCGCACCTCCGGCTCCGGCAATGCCGCCGTAGATGGCGAAGGCTTTGGCCCGTTCGCTTCCGTTGGTGAAGGTCGTGGTGAGGAGGGCGAGAACCGACGGGGCCAGGAGGGCCCCGAACGCGCCCTGGATGGTGCGGGCGGTCACGAGCATGGCGAAGTTGACGGAGGCCCCGCCGAGGGCGGACGCCCCGGCGAAGCCGACGAGGCCGACCATCAGGGTCCGCTTGCGTCCGAAGATGTCGCCGATCCGTCCGCCGAGGAGGAGGAGACTGCCGAAGGCCAGGGAGTAGGCCGTCACGACCCACTGCCGGTCGGCATTGGAGAAGCCGAGCGAGTGCTGGGCCGTGGGCAGGGCGATGTTGACGATGGTGTTGTCGAGGATCACCATCAGCTGGGCGACGCCCAGCACGGCGAGGATCCACCAGCGTCGGTTGTGGTTGGCCTGGGATTCGGAGATGGCGCCGTCGCCGGCCGCTTCGGTGGGGGAGGTCGTTGTCGTCATCGGGTATCCGCCCGTCTCGCGTGGGGACCGTCTCAAGTGGAGAAGGTATCTCCGGTTATTCGACTACTCTACACATGTCCCGGGCCACCAGATCCACGGGCGCTGCGGGACCACGAGAGGTTCATGGAGATGAAGACGGAAGCAAACGAGGAGCGGCGTCCTCTGAGGGCGGACGCCGTCCGCAACCGGGAGCGCATCCTGACGGCGGCGTCCGAGGTCTTCGCCGAGCGGGGCCTCGACGCCACGCTCGACGAGATCGCCCTTCATGCCGGAGTCGGGGTGGGCACGGTCTATCGGCGTTTCGCGGGGAAGGAGGAGCTGGTCGAGGCCCTCTTCGAACAGGCTGTCAACGAGCTCGTCGACCTGGCCGAGACGGCGGCGGCCTATGAAGATTCGTGGAACGGGCTGGTCTGGTTTCTGGAGCGCGCCACCCAGATGCAGGCCTCGGACCGTGGGCTGCGCGACGTCGTGCTGCACAGCGGCTACGGGCGTGAGCGGGTGGCCCTGGCCCGGGCCTGCATCGTGCCCGTCGTCACCCGACTGGTCGAGCGGGCCCAGGCCGACGGCTACCTACGGCCGGATCTGGTGCCTGCCGACGTGCCCATCCTCGAGCTGATGGTCAGTACGGTGGCGACGTATACCGGTGACCTCGCCCCGGATCTCTGGCGTCGCTATCTGGCCATCGTCATCGACGGCCTCGCCACGACGCGGGTGGACCGCACGGATCTGGCGCCGGCCCCGAGCCGCGATGTGGTGGAGGCGGCCATGAAGTGTCACAAATCCCGGAGGGGCTGAGCCAGACGATTCTTCGGTTCACGGGTGCAGAGACGCGGTACTGACCCACGTCGGGACAGCCGGAATCGTCAGTTGTCGTCCGCCTCGGGGTCGACGTCTCCGGCGACGATCGGCGCATCGAGATCCCAGCCCTCCTGGTCATCGGCTTGGGCGCGCTCCCGTTGGGTGGGCCCACCCAAACCGTCGGGGTCGTCGATGCCGCCGTCCAAGGTGACCAGATCCTCAGGGTCGTCCAGCTCGGCACCGGCCTCCTCGAGTTCGCGGTCGTCGGCCTGGAGGGTCGGGTCGAGCGAGGGATCCAGCTCCACCGCCTCGAGGAAGGTGGGGTCGAGCTGCTCCTTCTCGTCGAGGGCCTCGTCACCCTGTTCGAAAGGATCGGAACCCGATGGCTCATCTGGGGACCACTCGTCGTCGGGGGTCATCGTGCTCCTTGCATCGGTTCCGAATGTGCTGTGCGAGTTGGTCGCACATGTCGATCGTAGGCTCATCGTCCCACGACCGGGTTCGCCGGGCGAGAGGATCCTCGGATTGGGCTCGGACCTGTTCCCGGTGAGGGTCCGGATTCGGATGCCGACTCGTCGTGGGGTCGCGGGCGATGGGGTGAGGCACGGGAGTCGCGGGAGCGATCGGCCCGAGGGACGTACAATCCAGAGTTCGGGACCCGCCCACGTAGCTCAGGGGATAGAGCACTCGTTTCCTAAATGAGGTGTCGCAGGTTCAAATCCTGCCGTGGGCACGTTTTGTGTGTGTAATGGGAGAGAGGGAGACGCGCAGCCAAACGGGCCAAAACCGCCGCGCACCGGAGGGCCAGACGGCCAGAACCAGGGACGCAGCGGGCCGGACGGCGAACGGCCGAGGGCGCAGCGGGCCAGGCGCCGGGCGGCCAGGCGGCGGGGAGGCGGCGGGGCGGCGGGAAAGGGGCTTGGTAGAGGGCCGACCAGAGCTGTTATTGGGTGTCACATCCGCATTCGGGCGTGCGGATATACCGCCACTATCACTCCGGTGGCTCCATTATTCGATTCGCCGAAGGAACTTTCGAGCGGCCGCGCGACATGTCGTCTTACCCGCTGCCAATGAAGCTCAGGATGCCAACCTTACGCGAAGATGAAGACGATCAGGTTGGCGGCGAGCGTTGCCATACGATGCTGACTCATGAATCTCACGCGTCGAACTTTGATCAAGGTCCCAGAGATCACGGTTCTGTTTTGGGTGATCAAACTGCTCAGTACCGCCATGGGAGAGTCGACCTCCGACTATCTGGTCAATCGCATGAATCCCGTGATTGCAGTGGGATTGGGGGGCATCGCACTCGTGTTCGTTTTGGTCATCCAGTTTCGAGCAGACCGGTATGTGCCTTGGATCTACTGGCTCACCGTGCTGATGGTTGCCGTCACGGGAACCATGGCTGCCGACGTTCTGCACATCCAGTTTCACGTGCCCTATGCCGCGTCAACCCCGTTCTTCGCCGTTGTCCTAGCCGTGGTGTTCGTTGCTTGGCATCGGACAGAAGGGACGCTCTCAATCCACAGCATCTTCACTCCACGGCGTGAGATCTTTTACTGGGCGACCGTCATGGCCACCTTCGCTATGGGAACAGCGCTGGGAGATCTGACGGCAACGACCCTCCATCTTGGCTATCTGGTATCAGCTTTTCTGTTCGCCGGACTGATGTTGATCCCTGCCGTCGCCTATTGGGGATTCGGTGCGAACGAAGTATTCGCCTTTTGGTTCGCCTACGTGCTGACGAGGCCGCTCGGAGCCTCCATTGCTGATTGGCTAGGTAAACCCCATCGAGTCGGGGGTCTTGCCCTTGGTGATGGGATTGTCAGCCTTATGTTTGGCGTACTCATTGCCGGATGCGTTGCCTATCTGACCGTGTCGCATGAAGACGTGCCGAGGGAAGGTACCGCTATAGCCGGGGAGCTTGGGTAGATTCGGCCCTGATCGTCGGACCCGACGGCGGCCATCACCCTTCCCCCCAACGGCACCCCTCGGCCCGCATTGGCGCGGCGCGTTATGGGTTACCTATCGAAGCGAAGATCGCCGATTACGCGCTGCTGACCGATCATCCGCTTCCCAGTCGGCAATGCGCGCCAAACGGCGGATCGGGCGCCGATCTAAATAATGGCGACGGCGTCGACTTCGACCAACAGATCGGGCAGCCACAGCGAGGCCACGCCGACGAGCGTGTTGGCGGTGAGCGGATATGGCTCACCGAAGATTTCCTTGGCGGCGGCCATCACCGCTTCGAGCGCGTCCCAGCTGTAGTCGACCACGTAGATGTTGAACTTGGCGACATCAGCGAGCGTTGCGCCTGCCACCTCGAGCGCCGTTCTGAGGCAACGAAATGCATGGCGGCTCTGATCGAGGTGAGTGGTGCCGACCACCTTGCCCTCTGTGTCAACTGCTGTTTGACCCGAAATGTGGACGATGCGCGTGCCGGTCGCGATCGAAACGTTCACTATCTCGGGAATCTTGAGCAGATCTGGCGGGTCAATGCGGTCCGTAATCAAGGCGCCTCCTTGCAGCGGCGCGAAACCGCGCATGCAGAGTACCCGATCGGCTCCCGCCTCGCTCGCTGGCGGTGAGCGGCGCCACTCGCGACAGATCGACGGATCTGGAGGGCTGCACGTGTCCCATGCTGCACGTGTCCCCTAACGACGTGCCCGTCAATCGTGCTGAGGGGGTCTCCTATCGCCGGGAACGGGTCGATTATCAACGGTGACTCGGTGGCAAACGCCTCATCGGATCAGTGGTTCTGGCAGCGAATACTTGCGTACCATTCAGGAGGTGACATCGATCCGAGCTGCCGTCCCCGCTGATGCGCACGCAATCTCTTCGATCGTGAATGCAATGCTGTTATCTTCATCGATCGAGTGGAGGCATGAGCCGTACTCCCCAGACACCATGTTGGACTGGATGGCTGCGCACGATTGTGTCCTGATTGCTCACAACGAGAGCGAAGTTGTCGGCGTTGCGGCGTTTGGCCCATTCCGTGATGTCATCAAATGGCCCGGATACCGCTTCACGGTCGAGAACACGGTCCATGTGCGACAGGATCATTGGGGTAATGGCGTGGGAACGGCGCTTATGTCTGCACTCATTGCGGCCGCCAGGAAGAGTGGAATGCACTCAATGATCGCCGCTGTTGATGGCGCGAATGAGAAATCGGTCATGCTGCATGAGCGATTGGGTTTTGTTCAGGTAGCTCGGATGCCAGAGGTGGGTGCGGAGTTCGGGCGGTGGCTGGACCTAGTGCTCCTAGAGTTGCTTCTCGACGACCGAGCCAATCCGGGGGAGGACTGACCGGCGCGAGCTCTTCGACGGCCTCATCGAGGGAGTCACCGAGGCCCAGTGAGTGTGGTTCGATAGGGGACAGCCCGAGGCCTACGGATCACCTGTATAACGCCGGGACAGTAGCGATTATTCATTAGTCATTTGGACTGACATCTACTTACGGGGTCGCTTCGGCCAAACCTTCATCATTGCCCGGCAACGGTTTCCTGGGTTCGCGAACCCCTCCCGGTGGCCTTCCTCCACCCCCTTGGTTCCTGGGGCCGTAGACACCGGGAGGATCTTCTCGGTCGTCCCGGACCTGAGTCTTGATGTTCGTGAACGGTTCGACGACGGTCCCGGCCGGTGGTTGCTGCTCGACTATCACACCAGTGAGAACATGCGGTGCCTCGGTGGCGGATCGCCGACAGCGCACGCCACTACGTCTGGCCAGCACACTCGCTGGTCCCATCTCCATGCCGATGACGCTGGGCACGACCGGCTTTTGAGGTTGATGAGGTTGCGCAGACCACTCACCGACTAATGCCTCGTTGCGTCTCTTGCGCAATGAAGCAGCCAGTTTCTGGGCGCTTTCCCCGTCGACGGTCACCTCGGAGTTGTCGAACCCAATCCCAGGCCAGTTGACTGTGAGGGTCATCGGTCCATTCGGCGGCAGCGGCCATACTCGGTAACGGAGGTCGAAGTCGAGGTCCTCGTCCCGGTCCGGCCGGAGACCTCGCGCACATCCACCCCTCGCTGTGATCACGGGTCCCAGACCGGACTTGAGCCCGGCCGAGTCCAAGAGACCAGCCGAGTGACCGTCCGTGAAGCGAACTGTGATCGCGATCCTCTCCTTGCCTTCCCGCATGACATCTATCTGCGACCAGGAGGACCGGGCCGCGCCGTCAAGGTGGAATGTGATGCTGTTTGCGTGAACACGGACACGGCTAACGCGGACGAAGAACTCCGCGGAGGCATGGAGGACCACCGACATTTCGATGTCTATGCCAGGTCCCGCGTCCGCACTCCTCCAGCCCATTCCACCAATGTCTGCCACGCCATCAGGCTATTGGTGTCGAGGATTCCGATCCAGTGGTTGAGAGCCGACAGGCGGCGTTTGCATCTTCGTCGGAGAGTAACCCCCCTACGCACGAAATGGCCTGGGGTTAGGCTGAAGCCACGGTCACCTAAGGAGCGTCGAATGGCTATAGAAGTTGCGCGACGCTTCGAGCAGATTAGCCCTAAAGCGTATGAGCACCCAGCGGACCGGGCGGCTACTTCGGCCCTGCATTCTGTGCCTCTGCTGGACAAGGTCATCAAGCGCCTCACTGACCTCGGCCACGAACGACGACTTCGACAGATCGTGATGGGTAATGCCATCCGACTGGGCAGCAAGCAGATGCCGGTCGTATGGGACACTTATGTCAGGTCGGGCTCCATTCTTGACCTCCCAACGATTCCCGACCTCTATGTCACCAACGACCCGGTGGTGAATGCCATGACCATCGGGGCCAAGACGCCGATCGTCATTGTTCGGTCATCGCTGGTCGGATCGTATGAGGCCAATGAGACCGAAACCGTGCTCGCCCATGAGTTGGGTCATGTCCTATCGGAGCACTACTACTACACGACGGCATTGGTGCTCCTGGCCCAGTTTATGGAAGGAGCTCTACCGCGATCTCTACTTCTCGGTCTGCCCGTTCGTGCCATGTACCTGGCGTTGCTCGAATGGTCTCGGGCGGCAGAACTGTCCGCGGACCGTGCGGCGGCGCTGGTGATGGCTGATCCGCTTGAGCCATGTCGTGTCCTCATGCGGGTGGCAGGGGGCGCACTGCCGGGCATGAGCTTCGACGAGTTTCTGAAGCAAGCGTCGGAGTACGACAGTGAGGAAGATCTGTTTTCTCGGCACTCTCGGTTCTGGGTAGAATTGAGCCTGACACATCCCATCGCAGTTCGCAGAGTGAAGGAACTGATGGAATGGGTCCAGTCAGGTGAGTACGACAGGATCGTCGATGGCAGCTATCCGCGCCGAGGCCAAGAACCACCACCTTCGGCTGAGTTCAATGCTGCCGTCGCTCATTACGGGGAGCGGTTCGCCAGGTTCATGGACCGGACGGCGGGGAATGTCCAGGATCTGGGTAAGCAGCTCAGCGACTGGCTGAAGAACCGTCCGGGTGAGGGTGCGGAAGGGTCGGACGATGAAGGCTGAAACGAGGCCGTTGTTCCGTGACCCCTCCATCGGGATCGTGGCCGATGGGCGGGAGTTCGTGCCATGACCTCTTCGAGCCACTTCCCACTGATCCACCGCCACAGGCCCGACAATGGGCTCCACCTGCTTGGGACCGTCCGTCCGAGGGAAAGGGAGAAAAGAGATGCCTGAGTTCCCTGCGATCACTCACGTGGCGCTAACGGTTACGAACCTTGAACGGAGTGTGCCTTGGTACAAGGAACTCTTCGGCTCGGACCCAATCCTTGACGAGGACACAGGTCCGTTCCAGCGCGTCGCTTGGCTTGCCGCCGGCACAATCGTCGGCATAACGCAGTTCCCCGACTTGGACAGCACTGAGCCGTTCAACGAGCGGCGGCCGGGGCTCGATCATCTGGCTTTCGGCTGTGCCAAACGCGATGAGTTGAAGGCATGGGAAATCCGTCTGAACGAACTCGGCATCCCCAACGATGGCATCGTGGACACGCCTCACTACTCGGCATTGTCTTTTCGAGATCCCGACAACATCGCACTTGAGTTCTTCGCACCCCGGGGCTAAGACCGAGGGAGTATCCGACTGCTCATGGGCCTTCCCATACCCGCGGGGTAGGTGGCACGTCGCCCAGGAATCGGTTGAGCCGTCCGGGTGGGATCGATATTCTTGACCTCGTCACGAGCTGACCAGATGGGAAGGGCCAGCGGGCTCCGGCTTGTGTCGAACGGAATTTCTACCTTCGACGTGCCGGGAGTCAGCATGCTTCGTCCGCCATTTCCCAAGATTGAACTGCACGTCCACCTGGAGGCGACAGTTCAACCGAAGGCACTCCTCGAGATTGCCCGGCGCAATCGGTTCACCCTTCCCGTGCAAACGGAGGACGATCTCATTCAGCTCTACCGGTACAAGGACTTCGAGCACTTCTTGGACCTTTGGCTGTTGACGACTCCGGCCCTCCAGACCGAAGCGGACTTCCGACAGGTTGTGGTTGCCTACGGGGAAGAGGCGGCGGCACAGGGCGCCGTGTACATCGAGGGCATCTTCACGCCCGTGGAAAGGATAAGTGGTGGGGCGTCCTGGGACGAAGTCTTCTCGGGTTTCTGCGACGGGGCCGCTGAAGCCAAGGATCGATTCGGAGTCGAAATCAGACTCACGCCGGACATCCCGAGAAACCTGGGTCTGGACGTCGCCATCAAGACCGCCCGGTACGCACTCAAGTACCGAGAACGGGGGGTCGTCGGACTAGGGCTCGGTGGTCCCGAAGCGTCGTATCCTCCTGAGCCGTTCGAGTATGCATTCCTGCTGGCCAAGGACGGCGGTCTAGGTTCGGTTCCACACGCCGGAGAAGCGGCCGGGTCGCAGTCGATACGTGGCGCTGTAGAGGTACTCAAGGCCGATCGGATCAGACACGGCATTCGAGCCGTGGAAGACAGTGGCCTGCTACGCGAGTTGGCGGCTCGGTCGATCGTTTGTGACGTCTGCCCGGTATCGAACCTGCGGACGGGTGTGGTCGATTCTCTATCGGATCACCCCCTCCCGAAGATGCTCGCCGCCGGCATCCACTGTTCGATCAGCACGGACGACCCGGCAATGTTCGACACGGACCTCGTGCGGGAGCACGAGGTAGCGGCTCAACTCGGCAGCACCCCAGAGTCCGCCTTCTTGGCCGGTATCTCTGGGGCACTCTGCGATGGTGGCACCCGAAGCCTGCTGGAGAAAATCCACGCTCGCCACCCCTGGACAGGGGCCCAAGGAGTTCGTCGTTAGGTGCCCGACATCGCCGGCTCGGCGGCGGGTACCGACCTCGGCCCACCGGCATCGGAGCAGCAGTCCACCTTATGGGCTGACAGAATCGGGAGGACCCTATGAGTTCTCGTCCTGAGTCGGACCCCGAGCCGAGCGCCCTGCCACTGAATCCGCCATCGGCAGTGATGTCAATCACGCTTCTTGGGAATCCGATCCTCCGAGTCAGATGTGGCGAGGTGACAGAATTTGGGAAATCGTTGTCCGATCTTGTTGAGGGGATGTTTGAGGCTCTCTATGCGACTGAGAACGGCGTAGGCCTATCAGCTAACCAGGTCGGACGACGTGAGCGACTCTTCGTATTTGACTTCCACAACGGAGAGGCGGGCCACGTAGTCAACCCCTCAGTGGTGGCGATCGGCCAAGAACTTCAGGGTGGAGATGAATCGTGTTTGTCGATTCCCGGCCTCGGACTTCCGACGAGCCGGCTCATTCACTGTCTCGTTCGTGGCGTTGACGTCCACGGCGAGCCCGTCGAGTACGAGGGAGAGGGCCTTGCAGCTCGCTGCTTCCAGCATGAACTAGATCATCTGGATGGAAAGCTCTATATCGATCGTCACCCGGTGAAGGTGCGAAAACGCATCGAGGCAGAGGCGAAGGAGCTTGTGTGGTGGGGCCGCGAAGCGCAAGATCCACGTTCAGATCTCTATCGTCTTCAATCCGATGGTGGTCAGTAAAGAGAACACACGATAGATATCCCCAAATGCTCGAATGGAATGGGACAGGGCTCGGAAATCAAGCCGTATTGGAGATCGTAAGTTCTCTCCTGCGTGGCTCATACTCGAAGCCGCCGGAGTACGCCGACACGGTTGGGGTCGCGAAGTCGACTGTCATCGAATCCGCCCTCGGTGTCGATCGTGGGATTGCGGAGTCGCCCATACTTGGGATCGACGGACTACCTCCCTGGCTCAGGATCTGTGGAGGGCTGGCCGGGGGAACCCCGGTCGACCGGTGGTTGGGATGTTGTTCTGGGAGGGCACATCGTGACCATCCCAACCAGGTGATACGGAATGTCGCTGACACCTGGTCGGACCTTTCGGCTGCTCAGGCTCGTCTACCTACGAAGTAGAGGAACTCCGTCTGCAGGTCGGCATCGACCGGCGGCTCCAACTTGGGACCGAAGAAGTTCGGTCGCCGGATCATCTCGTCCATCGGCTTGAGCACTTCGTAGGCCCGGGCGACGGAGTCATCGTCGAGGTGCTCGTCTGCCCCGACCGTCCGGGCCAGGTCCCATGTATGGACGAGTAGGTCCATGGTGACGAACCGGTCGATGACCTCTCCTACCGGCATCTTGCCCACCGGTCCGTCGATTTCCTTCGTCACCACATCGGGATCCCGGGTGATCGCCCCTACCGCCTGGGAGACTTCCTCCCACGCCTGCTTCGGGTCCTCACCAACACCGAGGCCCTCGGGCTCCTCGCCCCGGAGACCGGCGAGCACGCTCCGGTGACCCCCAACGATGTGGGCCACGATGTCGCGGGCGGTCCACTCCTCGCACGGGGACTGTATTGCCCACTGGTCGGGAGCGACAGACTCGACTGCAGCATCGAAGCCAGCCGACACCACTTGGTAGTTGTCCTGGACTTGGGTCATGCCTCCAGCGTATGACGCCTCCCGCCTTGCCGAAAGCGCGCTTCTCGACCAGCCAGTTGGGCTCACGATGCTGGCACTCTCGTACGGGTGTTCGAAGGTCAGGACCGATGCTGCGCAGGTTCCCCGAGCGGAGCCAAGAGGCGCCTCGATCGCCGGGTAAGCGGGGATTGTCGATGTGGAATACTTCGTCCGTGCGGACTAGGCGGGTCTGGCCGGCGGGATTTGACGGGTGCGGCCGCAGATGCCTCTGGCTCCCGCTAACCCTGGCCGCTGCTGTTCCACTGGTGATGGCGGCATGTGGCACGACAGCCTCCACATCAGAGTCTGGGACGTATCCGACGGGACCAGAGATCGCTTATATCTCCAACGCTGGTTGGGTTCCGTTCAATCTTGTGCGTCATTCGGTGGGTCGTACGATTCCGTATCCGTCACCTCCAATCAAGGCGGTGACGGTAGCGCCAGGCGCGAGGACCGCCTACGGCATCGGATACTCCGACGGCATAGTGCCCATCGACCTCAGGACCGGCACGATCGGAAAACCGATCTCCAAGGTGAGCAACTGCCAGTCCATTTCTACCGGTGGAACTGGTAAGACGCTCTACGTGACGGGCTGCGGCGACAACGGTGCCGACTTCACAAGTATCACTCCTGTAGACGTCAAGTCTGGTGCTGCTGGTACTCCGATCACCGTGCCCGGTGGACCGGAAGCAGTCTATGTGTCACCTGATGGTCGAACTGCCTACGTCGGCACCAATGGAGGATCGACTCTGAGCATCGTGGATCTGACTACCGGGGCCCTCGGCAACGTCATCACTGTTCCCGACGGGGTAGGCGATCTTGCGTTCAACCGTGCCGGAAGCATGGCTTACGCCACTGGCAACAGTGACGAGGCCGTTGGTGGGGGCAGACAATACAGCTTCGTGACACCGATCGACCTGAAGACCGGTGTTGCCGAAACCCCGATCGCCCTGCTACACGACCCCTATGGAATCGCTCTCTCGCCGGACGGTCGCACCGCGTACGTCACGGGCGGGACTTACCCTCCTGGTGCCGTCGGACCTCCGATACCGCCCGACGTGACCTCGATCAACCTGGAGACTGGACGAGTGGCGTCCACCTATTCGATCCCCGGTGGAGCGAGCGGAATCTTCAGCGGCACCTCAGGGTAGGACCCCCTCCCCGAACGATCGTATGCGAGGACTAGCGATCCTCGTTGCCGGATGAGCTCGCTTGCGGAATCCCGCTTCCTCACCTCTGGACATTTCGGATCGACGTTCACCTCCGTTACCATGGCAACGAATCCATGTACGTCATCGATTACGTCATCTACAGCCTGTGGATCATCTTCTGGCTGGCATGGCTGGTGGCCGCCATGAGCGCCAAGCGGGCGGCTCAGTCACGAATGGGACAGTTCGTCGGCTTGAGGCTGGCCACATTTGTGATCGTGTACTTGATTATTCGCTTCGGTGTTCTAAAGGGTCACCATGCCATCGTGAGCAGCCCAGTTCTCCAGGGCATCGGACTGGTGCTGTTTTTGATGGGTTTGGGGCTGGCCGTGTGGGCACGAGTCCATCTGGGGCGGAACTGGGGTACCCCGATGTCCGAGAAAATTGATGCGGAACTAGTCACGACCGGTCCATATCAGTTCATCCGGAATCCCATCTACTCGGGAATCCTTCTCGCCGCTGTCGGAACGTCGGTAGCCATTAGCTGGTATTGGCTCGCCGCCGCCGCCTTGATGGGTGCCTATTTCGTCTACAGCGCGAACGTCGAGGAGGAAACCATGCAGCGCCTCTTCCCCAACACCTATCCGGACTACAAGCACTCAACCAAGAAGCTGATCCCATTCATATTCTGAGCCGTCAGTTGGTCAGCAGCTGACGCGGGTCGCCCCTACCTGGCCCATAGCGATTGTGTCCTCGACCTGCGCAACGGGAGTGTCTCGTGCTGGAGACGACTCCGTGAGCAGCTCGTTCGTCTCTTGATGTTCGAGTCAGTCGCCCCGACCATTCCGTAGTCATGGACGAGCCCGATACTCCATAATGAAGTCATGGCAGTCGTGGAGGGGGAGACGAAGACCTCGGCGTCCCCGCGAACCTTCGAAGGCAGAGGGAGTCCCTGGCCGATAGTCGGGTTGGCCGCCGTCATGACCCTATTTGTAGTTCTTGGAATCGGGATCGCCGTGAAGACCCCCGCCTACGAGTCGTCCGATGAACCTGGGCACGTACAGAACATCGAGGCCCTGGTCAGCGGGCACTGGTATGGGATGAGTTCGACGTGTCAGCCCTTGCTGACAAACCCTCAGCTCTCCTGCTCGGGTGACGAGGCACAGCAGGGCCCGCTCTACTACCTGGTCATGGCCGGTTGGCAGAAGCTTGCTGACGTGCCAACTCACGCTCCCCTCCGGGCGCAGGTGAATCCCGGGCTTTTTTTTGGCTCAAAACAGTGGTTCAATCACCACAGTGCCGCCGACCACAAGTTCCTCCTCTGGCTGAGGCTGCCCAACGTCCTCCTCGGGGTGCTGACAGTGTTGTTCGCCTTCTTCAGCATTCGGCTCACCACTAAGGATCCCTGGACACCCGTCGTAGCTGCCTCGCTCGTAGCCTTCCTTCCCCGGTTTGTGTTCCTGTCATCGTTCGTTACCAATGACAACCTGGTGGACCTACTGGGAGCGGTTCTCGTTTTCTTGTCTCTCCGTTACGCGAAGGCCCCAAGCTCCTGGCGCATCGCGTGGGTGGGTGTCGCCTTCGGGCTTCTCATCACCACGAAGCTCTCGACCCTGTCGGTCGGTCTGGCCATCCTGGCCTTGGTCTGCTTGGTTCCCGGATGGGTAAGGCGCCTACAGTTCGCTGCGATCGGACTCGGTTCTGCCTTGCTGGTAAGCAGTTGGTATCTCATCCAGAACACTGTCCGCTACGGTGACCCACTGGCTCACACAGCCACAATCCGGTACCTGGCCAAGATGGACGCACTCGGTGGGAAGACCAGTCTTGGCGACTTCAACGTTGTCTACACGGTGACTGACCCACTGAGACTCGTCTTCATGAGCGTGCCCGCCCGCATCGCGAAAACGTTCTGGTACCAGTCAGGATGGAACACGTTCCATTGGTCCTGGCAAGTCAACGTGGCCATCACCCTTGCTTTCGCGTGCGCGCTCATCGGTCTGTTCGGGCGGCACGTGGAACCGCACACGCTTTTGTGCCTGGGTGCTTTGTCCATCGCTGCGCTTCTTTCTGTCTGGGCCGTTTCCTTTCAGACCGGGACCTATCAAGCGCGTTATGCCTACTTCGGGTTGGTGGCCATCTGCGGGCTGGCGGCGTTGGGTCTTGAGCGGTGGCGTTTACCCGTTCGTTTTCTGCTCCCGCTGGCTGGGCTGGTCGGAACGGTGGTGGCCCTTCAGCAGAATGTGCTCGCCTACCACTGGACCTGAGATACGCGGATACGCGCTCTCGCGCCTGTCGCTACCTGCCCGACAGGCAGCTGAGGACGCCGGGCGCGTGGCAGGTCCCCGACGGCATTTTGGGGTTTGACTTTGTTCAGCAAAGTATCTTAAGTTTGCAGCACAAAGTTGAGGAGGTCCGGAGATGGACGACCCACGAAGTGCGGAGGAGTCGGCAAAGCCCGCCGACGGTAACGAGTTCGACGCGAAAGAGGCAGGCCGGGTCCTCGATGAGGCGACGAGGCAGGCACGACGCAGGTTCGACCTCAGGCGGCCGTTGGTAATGGTTTCGGGCGGGGCGGTAATATTTCTTGCCTACGGAGCCCTCTGGCTTTCGGTACGCGACCAGCACCCCTACCAAGGTCCGAGCCTCGGAGCCATTGCTGGTGTCTACGGGGCCATCATTGTCGTGATCGGCCTGAGTGCCAGGTTGCTTCAGCACGCCACCAAGGGTGTGAGCGGTCCCACCCGAGTCCTGGCGACAGGCGAAGGAATCGCCATCGCGCTGGCCTACATCGCAACGGCAGTGATGCAAGGTGCCCTCTATCACGCCGGGGCGAGTCACGCCATCGTGTACGGAATCATTCCGGCCGCCGGGCCATTTGTGATCGTCGGATGCACCCTCGCAGGCATCATGGGTAGCCGACAGGACTGGTCCATGTTCGCCGTTGGGCTCGCCGTCGTTTGCATCGGCAGCGCTGGGCTGTTTGTGAGCGCGGCCGCATCGTGGGCCGTAGTCGGAACCGGTCTGTTCGTCATCGCGCTTGTGTCTGCGATCGTCAAGGCGTGGAGTCAGCACCAAAAGCTATTGCTCGCATGACGGGCGAGCTAGACCCTGTCATCCATGCCCCAGCCCGGCTGCGAATCGTGGCGACTCTGGCCGCTCTGCCCGCAGGCAATGCGCTCACGTTCCCCCGGTTGCAGGACATGATCGGCCTGACCCCCGGCAACCTCATCACCCACCTGCGCAAGCTGGAGGATGCGGGTTACATCAGCACCGATAAGACCGGGAATGGTGTCGCCTCACGAACGACCGTCGAGCTGACGCCCCAAGGCCGTGCTGCGCTCAACACGTACGCATCAGTGCTCCGCGACCTGCTCACTGACGTGTAGCCTCCGGCTGGCAAACGGTGTCAGCCGGAGATGAAGAAGCGTCTGACGGTGGCCGCGGACGGATAGCAGACGCGGCCGCGGTCGAGTTATATCCCAGATGCGGCCTCGACTCGGTCGGCGCGGACGGCCCGCCGTCTGGCCGTCGACAGCGAGCGAGCGGTGGATCGGGCGTCGTCGCCGAAGCCGATCGACATCCTGGTGAGGATCTCGCTGTACGAGCGCACCGGGTCGCGTCCGACCGCACCGAAGAACCCGGTGTGCTCGAGCGTGGTGTGGCCGTGCACACCGGACCAGACAGCTTCGCCGGCCGTGATGACGTCGTCGACCTGCCATCGGCCCCCGTTGACGCAGGCGTGGATGCGACGGAGGAGGGAGACGAAGGTGGACCTGGCCGCCTCGAGGTCGGCGGGATCACCGAGCCAGAACGCGGCCAGCCCAGGACCGAACATCACCGCGTAGAGGTGGGGTTCGCGCAGCGCGAAGCGGCGGTAGTTCCAGAGGTAGGTCATCCAGTCGGCGACGGCATCGTCGGTGATGGGTGGAAGCACAAGGGTTCCGGGGAGCCGGCCGTTGTGAAGATGGTCCACGTGTGGACCATGCGTGACGGCAAGGCAGTTGCCTTCCAGCAGCACGTCGACACCGTCAGGGTTCGCGAGCTCAGCTGACCCACCGCTCAACTACAGGGTGGATGACGACCGTCGTCCCCCCTGGACTGCGCCGTTCCGAGTCGATGAAGTCTCTGCCACTCACGCCGGAGTAGACAGGAGCGATGCCGATTGTCCCTGATGGCCGCGTCGGTGAGACTGGGGCAATGCTGCTCATCGGTACGCCGGGCGACGCGGTCAGCTCTCGACCGAGGAGCGGAGGAGCGGTCGGTGACGAGCAGCCCGGGCGTCCATATGATGGGCCCGTGCAGGGGCGGAACCGGATCGGCTGGCTGAGCCCGTTGTCGGCCGACCGGTGTTAGGAATCCCGCCGGGTCCGCCCCGGGTACAGGTCCTTGAACAGGAAGTGGACGGTGACGATGTCCACTGACGGCGGACCCGGGCGGGGGGATGCTATCGATCCTGTTGGGACCGCTACCGTCCACCCTCCCGCTGAGTCGGTCATGAAACAGTCTGTTTCACCGTCTTTCATCGAACCGGATTCGGAGCGCCTCCTCCCGTCCGGCGATGAGGCTGGAACTGCCCCTGAAGACCGGGCATTCAGGCCCGATATCCAGGGGATGCGGGCCGTGGCCGTCGTGCTCGTCGTATGCGCCCACGTAGGCATCCCGAGGATGGGGTACGGGGTCATCGGCGTCGACGTCTTCTTCGTCATCTCCGGCTTCGTCATCACCGGCATTCTGCTCCGGGAGCGTGCTGCCACCGGGCACACCGGACTGGTGGCCTTCTACGGTCGGCGGGCCCGGCGCATCATCCCGATGGCAGTACTCGTGATCGCCGTCGTGGTCGTCGTCGATCGAATCGTCGACGGCGCCATCCTGACGTCATCCGTGGCCGTCAATGGCAGATGGGACGCGCTGTTCCAGGGAAACGTCGGGTATTTCCAAGGCCTCTTGCATGATACGTACTCGGGCCCTCCGTCCCCACCAGGTCTCGGAGGTCTCGCCGTCTACTGGTCCCTGTCGGTCGAAGAGCAGTTCTACCTCGTCTATCCCGCTCTCTTGATTCTGATTGCTACCGGCCGCAACTGGGGGTCCCTTCGAACCAGACTCTCGATTCTGCTGGCTGGAGTGTTCATGGCGTCGTTTGCCTACTCGTTCTCCGTCAATCCGTCGATCGGGGCCTACGTGTCCACGCTGGCCCGGGTGTGGGAACTCGCCATCGGTGGTCTCCTGGCCGTGGGAGCTCTCTGGTGGAGGCGACTGCCGATCCCGGCGGCGGCCGCCATGACCTGGATCGGACTCGGCGGCCTCCTGCTGCTCGTCCTGGACGCACAGGACATTCCCGCGTGGCCACGATCGATGCCGTTGTTGCCGGTTCTGGCGACGTCGTTGGTCATTGCGGGAGGGACAGCTGCTCCGCGCTTCGGGGCCGAGGCGTTGCTGAAGCTCGCCCCGTTCAAGTGGCTGGCCCTGTGGTCTTTTTCGCTGTATCTGTGGCACAAGCCGATCTATGTGTGGGCCGTACAGGCGGAGGGTGGTCACCTGTCGTTGTGGGGGGATGTCGTGGTGATCGGCATCGCAGTCGTCGTCTCGGCCGTCAGCTATTCCTTGATCGAGAATCCGATTCGACACTCCAACTATCTGAAACGCTCGGGTGGTATCAGTCTTGCCTTGGGACTGTCGCTCATCGCGTCCTGTGTTCTGTTGACCCTCGCCGTTCAACACCTGTAGGTCAGGCGCGGTCTATGCCGTGCAGGCGCCACTCTGGCTGATCGTCCCGCCCGTGTCGACAGCCGTGAACTCCCCGACTCCCGAGACCGTGACCGGTACCCCGGCATCTGCCACCTGAGCCGAGCCGGCCGAGGGTGCCGTCACCTTGAGCGTGCCTGCACTTCCCGTGAACGTGAGCGTCGAATTCGCGCCCGTCGCTGTTCCGCAGGTGGCGGTCATCTGGGTCACGGAGACGGTCTGGTGGATCTGAGCGGCCACCGATGCGGCCAGAGCCGATGGGCATTGCCAGGATCCGGCCGAGCCGTCCTGGAATCCCAGGAAGTGTTCGACCAGACAGGATGCCACCGCGTCGGTCGGGGACCACGAAGAACCGGCTTCGGCACCGGCGACGTCCGCGAGCAGAGTCGATCCTGCATCGTGCTCGGTTTCGGCATTCGCCACCTCATGGGCAACGAGGGCGAGGGACGGCGAACCCTCGAATACCGTCCGCTCCACTCCTGACGCCCAGTAGGTGCAGCCGGTGGCCACGTCGACATCGGCGGTGGTCGCCCCGCACTGGGCGGAGGTGTCGCCCATGGCCCAGGTCCAGTCGGGACCGGGCTGGAGTCCTGCCGCCTCGGCTTGGTCGACCATCGCAGCCACCGTGGGTGTAGGCGCAGCCGCGGTGGTTGGAGGCGCAGACAGCTGAGGTGCCGGGGCGACCACAGTGGTCGTCGTTGTGGACGCGACCACTGTGCCTGCCGCCTGGGAGCTCGATGCGGGAGAGACCGCAGACCGGGAGACCGAGGGCACCGTCGGTATGGCCGCAGATTCAGCCGAGTGGGGGAGTCCGACTGCCAGCAACCCGGCGCCGCAGACCACGGATCCGAGCACGGCGACGATGAGCCAACCACGCCGGTAGCGGCTCGATCCGGTGGTGCCGACCGCCCGCATATGCCCCTCGTTATCAACCATGTGTTGAAGTCTACGGCTTCAACACATGGTTGTCAACACATGGTTGATAATCAGAGAGATTCTGGCTAGGCTTGTCTCATGCCAACAACTGACATTGAATCGCACGCCGACAGCGTCATCCGGACCGGTTGCCTCGAAGCCGTGGGTGGGATAGCGGCCGGCCGGGAGGCGACTCTGGCCGAGCTCCGGTTCGCCGACTCCCTCCGGCGGTCAGCGGAACGGCTCAGCCAACGGTCGGCCGAGGCCGCGCGGCTTCAGGGCGCGAGTTGGCGGGAGATCGGAGAGGCGGTTGGAGGCATTACGCCGCAGGGGGCCGAACATCGGTTCAGTGCGGCCGCCAAGGAACGCCGCTCGAAGGCGTCGAAGGCGGAGTGGGCATCGAAGGAGCGTCGGAGCACCCCTCGGACGGGGCCGTCGGAGAACCGGTCCTACGAGGCGGAACGAGCCTGAGAGCAGGCACCGGATGCGTGTCGGGCCCGGGTGCCTGGCAGCAGCAGGCGCTCAGGCGCCGGGTTGAACCGGTGGTGGCGCAGGTGGCGCAACCGCCGGGGTGACCGAGGTCAGGGAGCTGTACACCACGATATTGGACAGGTAGCTACCCGTCTGGTGGTCGAACACGCCGCCGCAGGTGACCAGCTGGAGGGCGCTCGATCCGTGCGATCCGTAGACGCGCTGGGCAGGGAACTGCCCTTTCGAATACATCGCCACGGTATTGACCGCAAAGGTGGCGGTGATCCCGTCGCTCAGGTCCACGATCACCTGGTCACCCGGTGCCAGTGTGCGCAGCTCGAAGAACACACCGGGCCCGAGGTAGCTGTCGACGTGGCCGAGGATGACGGCGGAGCCGATCTGTCCGGGGGTGGGGCCGAGGTTGAACCATCCGGCTTGCTGGGAGGTGGTCGGCACCTGCACCGTGCCGTCGAAATTGAGGCCGAGCGATCCGAGCGGGACGGACACGCCGATGGCCGGAATCCTCAGTGTCAGCGGGACCGATCGGACCGCGCTCAATGCTGTCACCACCCGTGGGGTCGGGATCTCCGCTCTCACCGCCGCCGGTGAGGGAGCCGGACCGGGCAGAGGATGGTCGCTGCCACGGAGCCCCAACCCGAGCAAGACGATTCCAACGGAGAACAACGCCGCCGGAGCCAGCCACCAGTGGGTCGGGTGGTGCTTGGCCCGGAACGTCCCGATCCTGGTCACGGGGTGACGCTGGCCGACCGCCTCAGAGTGTGCCGACGCCTGGCCATTACGGCCAGCAGTGCCGCCGACCCCGCCATGGTCAACCCACCCAGGAGGATCAGATCACTGTCCTGCGAGTGGGCTGCACCACCGAATCCGGTGTGAGGGAAACCGGATGGGACGGTCGCGCCGCCGGCACCTGCAGCCGATCCGGTTCCACTGGCCCCTTCACCGGAGGTCGTACCACTGGTGGTTGAGATCTGGCCACCGGTCCCGCCCGCTCCGGTGGCCGTGGTGGTGGCGGTGGTGGTGGCGGTGGTGGTGGCGGTGGAGGAGGCGGCGGCAGTGCAGGTCGGCGGCGTGGTGATGGTGTTGGCATCCAGAGTGACGGCGCCGTTCTGGGCCAGGACCCGCCCCTGCACGGTTGCCCCCGTATCGAGCGTTGCCGATGACAGCGCCATGATCGTTCCCACGAACGTGCTGGCCGAGTTCAAGGTCGCAGAGCTACCGACCTGCCAGAACACGTTGCAGGCCTGGGCACCGTTTTCCAACTGGACGACGCTGTTCGAGCCCATGACCAGGCTGCTCGACGCCTGGAAGACGAACACGGAGTTGGTGTCGCCCCCGCCGTTGAGGACGAGGGGACTGGCCGCGGTCAGGTTGGCGGTGGACGCACCGCCGAAGGCATAGACACCGGGTACCAGCGTCTGGCCACCGAGCTGGTTGTCTCCGGCGGTGAACGTGGTGGTCGGCGGCTGTGCGGCCGCCACCGTGTACGCCGTGGTCAGATCGTTCTTGGCCGTCGTCAGGAGCGCGGGGTCGTCTACCTGACCCGCCGGTCCGGTGCCGTTGGTGGAGTAGATGGTGCCGGTGACCTCGGCTTGGGTCAGCCCGGCATAGTTGGAGCCGGCCGCAGGGCTCAGGCCCACGTCACCAGTGATGGCAGAGGTCGGAACGTCGGTGACCGCCGAACCGGCCAGCACCGCGAAGGGGGTAGCCGTCCCCAGCTGGACGAACTGCGCCGCCGATGCCGACGGGACGAACGCCGTGCCGGCCAGGATCAGAGCGGAGGCGGAGGCGATCACCGTTCCCACCACCATCGATCGGCTCCGAGGTGATCGGCCGCGGCAACCGGTGTTCGGCACGCTGACGCGTCGGAGCGACGAGAACGGGGAGAAGAACACGGTGAGTCCCTTCATGCACGCTCGAAAGTAGATAACCGTCGGCGACGGACGTTTTGAGGTACGCCACAACTCTACTGCCGCAGTAAGTAACTAGCAATGATTTTCCAGAATACTTCTGGTAAAATAGTTGGCCATGACCAGTTGGACCTTCCTCAGCAACCACGGCCGGGCCCTCCTGTGCATTGCCCGGGACCCTGAGGTGCGTCTACGAGACATCGCAGCCGATCTCGGTGTCACCGAGCGCCACGCCTACGGAATCGTCGACGATCTGACCAAGGCCGGCTACGTCGTCAAGGAGCGGGACGGTCGTCGCAATCGGTATCAGATCGAGCATCACCTACCGCTTCCGGAAGCGACCGACAGGAATCAGGCCATCGGCGAGGTCCTCGACGTGCTGGCTGACACCGATGCCAAACCGAACCCGAGGGCACGGCGAACGGGTCGTTGAGCGGGAGCGCCTCGGCTGGATCAGTCCGCTGATTGGCCCGCTCGCAGTCGGGCAGGCGGCAAAACAGCCGTGCAGTGAGAAGTCTTCAAGGCAGTAACACTGGAGTAATCTTTCTGGTATTATTGAGCGTATGTTCTCCGCCTTGCTCGAAGATGTGGAAATCAACATCATCCGCGATCTGCTCGACAACCTGGCCCGCCGGCGGTCGGATACCGGATTGGCGCCGGTGGAGGAGCATCGCTACCGCGAGCTGTGTGTGATGGAGCGGAACCTGCTTCGGACTCAGCACAGGCAGACTCTGCCGCCAGGCCGGAGCAATCCGGCATGGTCCGGCGCTACTTGCCAAGGACCTCTTCGAGCCCGTCGTACGTCCGCTGTTCGAGGAGTGACCGCCCCATCGGCTCGACGGGTATGTCAGCTCCCTCGTCCTTGATGAGCGACACGATCGACCGGTACTCCTCGACCACCCGGAACGTCGCGTAGTCGAAAAGCTGTTCGCCGGTGCCGCCAACGCAGGAGCCACTGAGGTTCTGCTTTCGTTCCTAGGGTGGGGCTCTGTCCCATCGCCGGAGGGTTGGCGGCCTCTACCGGGTCCCGGCGCCGTCGTCCCGTCGCTTGAAAGCCTGAAATAATCCTCTGATGGGGGAAGCTGCGACCGCGGTGCGCCTTACGGATAATGCCCCGACGATCGCAAACGCGGGCCCACGCGATCGCGTGGCTGCGAAAGCCCTCCGGTGAGAGCTCGGGGCCGAGGTCCGGGTCATCCCAGGCTCGACCTTTTTGACGTCGTAGTCCTCGTGACCTTTGCTGGGCTGTCGGTCTGGCTGGTGGCCTTTCTTCTGGCCAAGGCCGGACCCGACCACATCTGGACCGGAGTCGCTGGACCGTACATAGGCGACCAGTTGCAGTATCTGGCCTGGATCCAAGAGGCCTCGCGCCATGTCCTGATTCCGAATCCCTTCGATTCGGTCCCGGGTCCGGCCGACTATCTGAACCCCGCGCTGGTGATCTCGGGAGCATTGGAAAGACTCGGGTTGACTGCATCCTGGTCCTATCTGCTCTGGACCCCGGTCGCCGTTCTGCTGTTGTTCGGCGCGGCCCGTGCTTACTGTCGGCGGATTCTCACCGGCACGGCGCAGCGCCGGGCGGCTCTCGTGCTGGCTCTCTTCTACATCTCACCCGCGACTCTTCTCCTCAACCATCCGTCTTGGCTCCCACCCTTGGCCCGGTACTACTTGCCCGTGGTCAGCAAAGAAATGTGGCCGGTCCTGTATCTGTGGGGCTATCCGTTCACCGCCATAGCAGTGGCGTCACTCGCCCTCAGCCTCCTCGCCTACGAACGAGATCGTAGGCATCGACGAGTTGGACCTTGGGCACCGCTGTTAGGGCTCGTGTGCGGATGGATGCAACCGTGGCAGGGGGCGACCGCGCTCGGCGTGATCGTTGTCTCGGAGGCGGTGATGTGGAGGCGGGGCGAGAGAGGATTTCGCCCGCTGTTCGTCACGAGCGCAGTGGCCATGTGCGCACCGCTCGTCTACTACTCGGCATTGGGGCATTTCGATTCCGCCTGGGCCATCGCCGGCCGACAGAACTTCGTAGTGGTGCCAGCCGTGACTCTTCTCGTGGCCATTGTTCCCCTCGGCCTTCTGGCCATCCTTGCCTATCGGATGCCTGCCCCGAACTTCCAGGTGGTCATGGTGAAGGCGTGGCCGGTTGTCGCCCTCGGCCTGTACTGGACCATTGCGTGGACACACATCGGGACCTATCCCCTTCATGCGTTGCAAGGCCTCAGTATTCCGCTCGCATGCCTCGCGGTCATAGGCGTGAGCCGAATCAGAGCCAACGCTGCCTCCGCACTCAGGATCACCGTCGGCCTCGTCCTCATCGCTCTCCTGTTGCTACCGGGTGGGGTGCAGAATCTGGACAATGCCCGGACCGTCGGCACTCCCGCATTCTTCAGCCACGATCCCTACTTCATCACCTCAGGAGAACGGGATGCACTCGACTATTTGAAGAGGGATCCCCGTGACGGTGCCGTGCTCGCAACCATCTACCTCGGCCAGACGGTCCCGGCGGAGACGGGCCGTCAGACCTGGTTGGGCAATATCTCGTGGACGCCCGACTACACGGCGCGGATGGGACAGGCGGAGGCCCTTTTTTCTGGGGGTCTGAACAGTGTCAAGGCTAGGCAACTGGTCCAGGCGAGCAAGGCCCGATTCGTCCTCTCGGACTGTGATCAGCACGCCGACCTGAGTGAATTGCTGGCGCCGATCGTGGTGTCGGTGCACCATTTCGGCTGCGCCACTGTTTACCAGGTGTCGAACCATGGCTGACGTGAGTGCCCGTGGTCACCTCCGTCCCAACGCGGCTGACCCGGTCGGAACCCGCCGATGGGCACGCACGCTGATTGCCTGAAGGCGCCTTGGACCCTTCGTCCGGTAGTGACGGGTCAGGGGACCGAACTGCTGCCCCGGAGAGGTCATGGGCGTCAAAGTGGCCAGCCCGCGCAAACCCCTGTGACCCTGCGATAGCTTCTGACCGTACGATCATGGGGAGATCGCCCAGGTAATGACGGTGGAACCGGCGACGGCGGCGGGGAACTCGTCTGAGTCGAACACTCAGACTGGGAGTCCCGGGGAACTTCGGAACAAGGCGGGAACCAGGCGGCGGTGGCTGCCCCCAGCGGCCTGCATCGGGCTCTACGTGGTGGCGGCCATGGGGTACTTCGGTCACTTCGGCTCGCTGGGGCCCGGTCACGTGGTCGGCAGTGCCACGATGGATTCGATCGAGCAGATCTGGTGGCTGGCCTGGGCGGCCTATGCATTCCCGCACTGGCACAGTCTCTTCCTCGCCCAGGGACAGAACTTCCCAGCGGGAGAGAACTTCGGAGTCAACGGATCGATGCTCGCCCTCGGGGTGGTCTTTATCCCGATCACAAAGGTATTCGGACCAGTGGTGACCTTCAACTGCGCGCTGCGGCTCGCGCCAGTTGCATCCGCCACTTCGATGTGCTTTGTGCTCCGTCGCTGGGTTGGTTGGTGGCCGGCAGCCTTTCTTGGCGGACTGCTGTACGGGTTCTCCGCCACGTTCGCAGCCCATTTGAACTACCTCTTCTTGACGTTCGCGCCCCTACCTCCGCTCATCCTCCTGCTTCTCCACGAGGTGTTCGTTCGTCAATCCTGGAGGCCGAGTCGGACCGGAGTGCTTCTCGGAGTGGTCTGTGCTCTCCAGTTCTTCGTCTCGACCGAGGTCCTCGCCGGAGCGGCGATCATGGCTGCCGTCGGCGTGACGGTGTTCGTCCTGTGCAATCGTCGTGTCCTGGCCCAGCGAGCGCCGTACTCTGTCGCCGCCCTCACGTGGGGCCTCGGAACAACGTGTCTGTTGCTGCTCCTGCCGATGCTGTTCACGTTTGCCGGGCCCCAACATCTCGACGGGCCGCCACTGTCAGCCGTAGCGACGGCTCACTTTGCCTCGAACTGGCTCTCGTCGATTCTCCCCACGGGCCAATGGCTCGCTCTGGGTCAACCGAAGACCTCCGGAGCCACCTATCTCTACGGCGGACAGCTGTACCTGGGGATTCCATTGATCGCGTTGCTAGCGCTCTTTGCCATTGTATTTCGCCGACGAAGAGCCCTCCTCTATTTCGGTGCCCTGACACTCGCTTCCTTTGTCCTCTCACTGGGCTCGCACGTTACCGATGGAAAGAGAAGTCCCATCCCCCTCCCGTTCGAGATACTGACGCACGTGCCCGCACTCGACGGCCTGATTGCCGACAGATTCGCCCTCTTCACGTCGCTGTTCGCGTCAGCGATGTTTGCCAT
This sequence comes from uncultured Acidimicrobiaceae bacterium, assembly GCA_963756515.1. Lineage (GTDB taxonomy): Bacteria > Actinomycetota > Acidimicrobiia > Acidimicrobiales > RAAP-2 > Bog-756. The sequence continues at coordinate 54,395 of CAVWNV010000004.1, read as the reverse complement.
TGGGTTCGACGAATTGCGCCTCCGACTGCGTCGATTGCCGGAACGTGGGGGTTACGTAAACAGGCGTGTCGCAGTCACCACCCTCCTACTCATGGCCGTGGCCGCACTGGCTGTGATTCCGCTGGTCCCACGCCACACGGCCACTGCAGCACCGACGAATGTACCGCCCTATTTCACCGCCTCGGAACCCGAAACCTTGCAGCTACGGGGAGTTGTTCTGACCTATCCATACCCCGACCTGGTCAGCGACTATTGGCTCGGAGCTTTTCTCCCGGTTCACAGCGTGTTGCTCGATCAAGCCGCAGCAGGAATGTCCTTCAGTGTGATCGGCGGCTACGGATGGTTCCCATCGACGACGAGCCACATCGCCACCAGTGGACCGGAGCGCCTCGAGCCGGAATCGGTGCAGACACTTTTTGACGTTGCCTTTACTGCAGGAATCGAGACTCCCGCGCAACGGCTGATTCTTGCTCGGAGCAACCTGTCCTCCGATCTACGGGAATTTCTGAGCACCTGGCGTGTGCAGTCGGTGGTGGCGATCCATTTGGGAAAGTGGAGGCTGCTGGCCACTCATGTCACCGCGGCGATTGGTCCACCCGTCGATATCGGTGGTGTCACCGTTTGGCTCCATGTCCAGCAGCGACTTGCCCACTGAACTCACGCAGCTGGGGTCATTGGTCGACACGAAGAGACAACCGAATCGCTGGGTTCCCCACCTCTTGTCAGGAGTTGTCCCGCCTCAGGGCTCGCACGTCCCCGCAGGCGAAGGCGAAGGCCAACGCGGCCGCGGCTCCGGCGTCCCGTTTCCCGATCGACCGGAAGCTCGCCAGGCTGACCACCGTATCGAGCGAGTCGCTGGCCAGTGCGGCCGAGTTCCACCGATCGAGATCACCGGTCTGGCCGGACCTCGCGGCCACGACGGTGCCCACGCCCAGGACCAGGTCCCTGATGCCGATCGTTCTCACGAGCAGGAGCGAGGCACCCGTTGGCCGCTCTCCACCCGACAGGCGCATCGGAACGCCGGGTGCCATGATCAGAGCTGCTCCGACCACGGATCGAAGCCATCCCATCGTCTCTTCCCTGGTGATCGCCACGTTCGAAGCGTACCCAAGGCCGAGGGCCTGTCCCGGGTCGATCCCGGATCTCGATCGCGGCCGGCCGGGTCGCACGATCCCTCCGTCGTGAGCACCGGGCTCGGTGCTCCTCGAGTAGTGAGAGAGGCCGGTCAGTGGCTGAAGGTCTTCTCCCCTGTCACCAGGGACGGCATGAGCCGTGGACCGATCCAGTGGGCGAAGGCGTCGACCTGGGCCAACGTGTCGGGGGCGGCAGCCTGGGGCTCCCCGAAATGGTAGAAGGGGAAGTGGATCCCGTCCGGGGCCCGGACGGTCACGCCGTCGATGTCCGACGTGAACTTCCCTCCCGGACAGAGCATGGCGTCGAGGTCCACCACCGACACCTGCGAGGGAAACTCGGCGCCCACGGCATAGACCTGGTCGTTGTAGGCCTTGAGCCGCGCCGACGAATCCTCGGGCCACGACGAACCGTCGGGCTGCTCGCCGCTGGAATAGCACGGTGCCGTCATGAGGACCATGTGGGCGCCCGACGCCGTACCGATCTGCACCGCCAGTCGGAGTTGTGACCGTACGTAGCGTTGGAACGTCGGGTCGAGGATGTTGGTCCACCGCCCGTCGTAGGCGCGATCCATCACCTCCCAGCGTCCGGCCAGAAAGGCCACGACGTTCGGCCGGTCGGTGGCCACCAGTCGTTGTAACCGGGCCGGCCACTGCTGGTCGACCGGGGTGGTGCTGTCACACGGGGCTCCCGGGCGCTCGAAGTTGCCGTGGTCGACGATGAGCGGCCCGATGGCCACACCGCAGCCGATGGTCCCTTGTTCGTCGATCGTCGTGCTCCATCCGTCCCCCACGGGGGGGAGCGCCGTCCCGAGGGTGAGGGCGGTGGAGTCACCGGCGATCAGCACCCGGGTGGCGCCGGTACCTCCGCCGGACGGGGATACGGCCGCAGAGGCCACGGGGACGCCGAACGAGACCGACGATCCGGCCGTCGTACCCACCACCACGCCGAGCGTGGCGACCACGGAGAGGGTGAGCAGGCCGAGGGTGCGCGCTCTCGGCACCCATCGCGGGCTGCTGAATCGGAACATGGCTCGCTGGCGGACGGGTAGCTCGAGCAGGTAGTACGACAAGGTGGCGATGACCACGTCGACGGAGACCCGAACGGCGAACAGACGGAGCCCGGTCTGGTCGGTCCGCGCCGCGTCGACGTACTGGAAGATGGGGAAGTACCAGAGGTACATGCCGTAGGAGATGGTGCCCAGGTAGGTCAGCCCCCGCACCGACAGTGCCGCGGCCAGGGGACCGGTGGGTGCGCAGGCCGCCGACGCCAGCACGAGGGCTGTCAGCAGCGCTCCCACCAGGAAGCCGCCCTCGTAGGCGAACGGGTCCGAACTGCCCGTGTGGGTCCACAGCCATGCCAGCCCCAGCGCGGCCGCCACTCCCGCCACCGACAGGATCCATCGCCACCGGGTCGAGTCGACCACGGGGACCATCGAGTCCGTACCCCGTCGCACCTTGACCATCGTGAGGACAGTGGCGAGTGCGCATCCAATGAGGATCGACTGGGCGTGGGTGTCGGTGCCGTAGTACAGCCGGGTCTGGGTGGCCCCCGACCGGTAGAGGTCGGCCATCCACGCCGTCGAGAGCAGCGCTCCTCCCAGGGACAGGCCGAGGATCACGCCCAGGCCGCGTGCCCGGTGATTCCGGGTCAGCCACATGACGGCGATGAGCACCAACGGCCACACCAGGTAGAACTGCTCCTCGATGGCCAAGGACCAGGTGTGGGTGAGCAGCGACGGTGACGCGCTCAGCGCGAAGTAGTTCGTGCCGGTGGCGATGAAGTGCCAATTGCTGAAGTACCCCAGCACGGCCAGGGCGTCACCCCGGAAGCCGGGGTACTGGCCCGGTGTCGCCACGAAGTTCACATACAGGGTCACGCAGATCAACATGAGCAGCAGAGCCGGGATGAGCCGACGGATCCGTCCCGCATAGAACTTGCCCAGACCGATGGCGTGGGTCCTGTTCCACTCCTGCAGGAGGATCAGGGTGATCACCAGGCCGGAGAGCACGAAGAAGGCGTCCTGGCTGAAGTAGCCACCCACGTCGATTCCGGGCAGCCCGGAGTGGAAGGCCATGATGGCCAGGATGGCCACACCCCGGATGCCGTCCAGGGACGCAACCCGTCGCCCGGATCTGTCCGGGCCGGAGCCGGAGATCTCCGATTCTCGCTGGAGTAGGCCGTCGGCCGTCGGGTAGGTGACCAGTCGACTTTACTGGGCCGTTCCGGTGATTCCCGATATGGTCACGGAGAGCGACCCGAATTTCCGCCCACCGTGACATGACGGGACGCACGGCGTCGATGCCACTACTGCCCGTTCACCCTTCCGACGCCCCGGATCGGGGTCCGTTAGGTTCATCGCAGTGCTCACCCCGGCGACGAGGGGTCGGGATGAGCGGACGTCGTCATGGCCGGGTTCACGTGGATGGTGATCCCGGCCAGATGGTGGCGACAGCAACGGAGGCGTGACATGGCGAATGGGCAGATACGGCGAGAGTTCCCCATGGCGGGAGATGGCAGGCGGTTCGGAGGAGCACGGTCCCCGGCGTCCCTCGTGCTCGCCGTGGCCGTCGTGGTGATGGCGACGGTGGCCGTCGTCCAGATCGGCAGCTTCGGGTTGGCCGCGGCGGCTTCGGGCCGCGGCACGGGCCACTCGGGGGGGTCGTCACCGTCGCGGTCGGGCGGGAACCCGGGCAACCGCGCCACCGTACCCGGCGCCCCGACCGCGGTCACGGCCACGGCCGGCTCCGCCTCGGCCGATCTGACCTGGACCGCTCCCGCATCCAACGGCGGCAGCGCCATCACCGGCTACCGAGTCACCCCTTCGAGCGGGCGCTCGGTCAACGTGGGGGTTACCACCACCGACCTGATCACGGGCCTGGCCGACGGGACCGGCTACACGTTCACGGTGACCGCTGTCAACGGCGTGGGATCCGGTCCGGCGTCGGCACCGTCCAACCCGGTGACGCCGTCCAACCCGGTCACGCCGCCGGTCACGCCGCCGGCGGGGGGTAAGCCGGCATTCCTGGTCCCGTTGTACGACAGCAGCAGCGCCGACTGGTTGACCGCTTGCACCGATCTGTCCGGCACCGGCTCCTTCGTCGTGGCCGACATCGGCAACCCGGGGGGACCGGGGACCTCGGCCAGCTCGAGCTGGGCCTCGAACATCGGCGACTGCGGCACCTCCGGTGTGGCCGTCCTGGGCTATGTCGACACGGACTACTGCCAGATACCGCTGTCGACGGTCGAAAGCCAGATCGATGCCTGGTACGCCTGGTACGGCCCGGACGGGGTGCGGGGGATCTTCTTCGACGAGGCGGCCAATCCGTCCAATCCCGGCTCCACGTCCGACTGTCTGTCCCGGTCCACCTCGGCCACCGGCTATTACCAGGCCATCGCGGCGTACGTTCACGCCAAGGCGGCGGGCCAGACCGTCACCTTCAACTTCGGCGACAACCCCACCAGCAGCTGGCCGCTCGCCAGCACCGTGGCCGGGCAGAACGCCGACATCGTCGTCATCTTCGAGGACACCTACAGCAACTACGCGGCGTCCGGGGGATCCGGGGCCTGGGCGCCGGCAGCGTGGGAGGCCGCTTACGCGGCCCAGCACTTCTCCGTGCTGGTCTACAGCGCCAGCGGCTCCAACCAGCCCTCGGCTTTCTGCTCCGCCGTGGCGGCCCAGAATGTCGGCAACGTCTACGTCACCCCGACCAACGGCTGGCTGACGCTGCCGAACAGCGCCTATCTGAGCAGCGAGTTGGCCGACTGCTGACCCGCCTCTGGCCGGCGACGGTATGACCTCGTTCCGTCCGGCGCCGACGCGGTCGCCGCGCTCGACTACCGGCGGGATCTCCCGCCCGCCATGGATTGGCGGTACGGGCCACAGGTCCGACCTCAATCGACGGGGCATTTCGACCGATAGAGAGGGGATGGCACTACAGCATCAGCCCTACGAAGTCGGTGACGCCCTCGAGCAGCTGAGCCCGTACATGAATCTCATTATCTATGAGTACACCCTGCGCCGCGAAGCCAGCCTGGAGGCCAAAGAGGCCGTGCGGTGGTCCCTCCGACGGGTCCTCCCTCCGCCCGACGGCCTCCACCCGGTGCTGGCCATGATCGCCGGCTATGCCGTGGACCCCGGCGTGTGGGAGTTGGAGGCCTCGCAGTTCCTGCAGGGTCTGATCGTGACCCTCGACAAGGCCTGGCATCGCCGGCGCCAGACGGCCGGCTGGCGGCCGGGCACGCTCGGAATGGGCTGGTGACCTGCAGATAAGCCGGTCGGATGAACATCCCGACGGGGGACGCCGATGAGGCCTACGATGGGCTGGGCCGGCATGGGCGGATGCTGCAGCCCTCGGGGCGGTCGGCGAGTTGCCGAAGTATATAAATCCGACTTGATTACTCATCTTTTGATCTCTAGAGTTGTCGGTATGGCATCTGCATTCGTCGATCCCACCGAAGACCTCCGTGCGGCCGAGCCGCTGAGCCGGGCCGATGCAGTATCGGCCGGGTCCGGCCGACCGACGGCCACGGAACGGGAGCAGGCCGAAGTGAGGAAGAGGCGGTGGATCGCCCACTTCGAACGGCGGTTCATCCTGCGCATGGAGACCAAGGCCGAGGTGCGACGGCTGCAGGCCAAGCTGTCCCAGATGGCGATGCAGAAGGACTACTGGCGGCAACGCTGCGCCGAGAACATCAACGCCCGGCATGCCGCCGAGGCCGAGGTGGCCCGTCTGAACGGGGTCCTGGCCGACTCCATGGGGCATCTTCTCGTCACGAAGTAGTCGTCCGCGCCGGGGGCCGGTGCGGCCCCGCCTGCCGTCGCCGGCGGGTGTGGGCGCCGTAGTCGAGGGTCGGGAGCTGCAGGATCCCGACAACCAGCAGGATCCACACACCCAGCCTGATCTGGGCGAAGCCTTCGATGGTGTGGCGAGTCACCTCCTGTCCGTCGCCGTTCCAGGCCACCAGCATGGCCGGCAGGCCTATGAGAGCGAGGACCGCCACCATGAGCCAGGGGTCCGTCCGCCACGACCCGGCCAACCAGCCCATGTAGAGCGCCAGCGCAGCGATGCCGAGCAGCTCCCACAGCGGTGGCCACAGGAGTGAGGTCAACGGCGACTGCAGCGCGTCGGCCTGGGCCGCGTAGAAGTTCAGGTCACCCTGGGCGAAGTTGAAGGCCCGCTCGGGTCGTTGGAGCGGCTCGGTGATCATGTATCCGGGGTGCGTGATCAGCCACCGTAGGTAGGTCGAGCCCCCCTTCGTCCGGAGCCAGCGTTCGAGGGGGCGGAGGGAGGCGCGGCGCGGATCGAGGCCTACTACTTTCGCTGCGCCGACGGGGGCCGGTGTCTCGCTGGCCACCTTGTCGATGAGCCGGCCGTCGGGCATGCCGTGCTGACTGAACCAGGCCACCCGGCTGGGAAACGGGAAGATCCGCACGTAGAAGACGTCGGCGGTGTCCTCGTTGGTGCGGTGGGAAGTCAGCGTTCCCCACTCGGTGACTCCGGCCACGGCCAGCAGGCACAGGGCCAGGACGGCGGCGCGCCGGGCCACACCCCGGTCGGTCCTGAGCCGGATGAGGGCGAAGAGGGCGACGGCCACGGCGAACATGCCCACCGTCCACACCTGGGCGTCCCGGGTGGCGGCGAAGCCGAGACACGCCACCGAGGTGGCGGCGACTCGGGGCCATGTCGGTCGTCGGGCCGTCCAGATGAACGCGGCGAAGACCAGCGCCAGCAGGCTGAGGGCCAGGGACTCGGACAGTTCTGAGCGGTTCCACAGGGTGACGGGGAACACCGTGGCGAAGCCGAGGACGGCGAAGAAGGCGATGACCCGTTTCCAACCCGGGTCCACCAGACAGCCGACGCTCCAGGCCAGGACGCCCCAGGCCAATGCCCCGATGACCGTCTGGGTGGTGACGAAGGCGGCCGAGGAGCCGACGGCCTTGATGACCAGGGAGGTGACGGGCGGGCGGGGACCGGCCCAGAGGGCCCGTGACCACAGCGAATGGTGGGCCATGGACGAGTACACGAGCGAGTCGTTCCAGATGAGGACCGGCCCGGCCCGGGCCTGGCCGATGAGGTAGCCGGCGAAGGCGCACCAGCCGGCGAAGGCCACCACGACCGGGGCCACGACCCACAGTGGGTACCGGCTCCGCCAATCCCTCATCGTCTCCCTCGCTCTCCGCCGTTCGGTGTCGGTGCCTGCGACGGGAGTCGGACCAGGGGGGCCGGACCATCCATCTGTCGAAGCGGAACGAGAGTAGCGAACCCCGGTCATGGGGGCGATGTCGGTCGGGTGCCCGACCGGGGGAGCGGTCCGGCGTTACTCGTCGGAGTAGTAACCGTTGGTGATCCCGTGCTTGTCGGGCAGGGACTCGACCAGTCGGGTCACGGCGCCGTACTCGGCGGCCTTCCAAGCTTCGGCGATGGTCCGGTCGCCGAGCTCGCGGTGCCGGGTGAAGTTCCACCACCGCGTGACGTCACTGTCGTTGTAGCCCTTGTTGGCCAGCGCGATGTTCAGACGCGTGGCCTCCCACACCGCCTCGTCCGCGCTCAGTTCCACCGTCTCCACGGGGTCCGACGGGGCGAACACCGGCTCCACCCGTTCGGGATTCCGTTCCATCTCATGGGCGATCTCCCGATCGAGATCGCGTGAGACGTGGCCTCGGATGGTCTTCAGCGAACCTCCGGTGAGCGCCACCCGGTCGGTCACCCGTCGCTCCCGTTCCGCCTCGAGGCTCCGCGACCACAGGTGTTGGGCGGTGGCGTCCACGTCGCTGGCCGTCACCCGCAATCGCAGGCGCCGCTCGATGCGTTCCGCCGTCTTCTGGGGTGTCTGGGCCGGACTGTCGGTGGCGCGGCGACCGTGCTGGTCCCTGGTATCGGGATCGGCCACCCGACGGTCGCCTCGTCGGCGGTCGGGCCGTTCCTCGTTCGATCCGGAACGGCGCGACCCGACCGGATCAGATGCCGACGGTGGTGCCGGCGAGGGCCGCGGCGCCGACGCCATCGGAGGCGCCGACGCCATCGGAGGGACCTGAGGGACCTGAGGGACCTGAGGGACCTGAGGGACCTGAGGGGCCGGAGCGCGGGAGGGCGGGCTGGCCACCGCTCCGGCTGCCGGTGAGGCGTAGCTCTCGGGGGGGAAGGTGTCCCCGGTGGTGCCGGCGATGGCGGCACCGAGGTAGGCCGCCGTCCACTCGCTCTCACCCACCACCACCGATGCCGCACCGGTGGCGGTGAGGCGAGCCACCGGAACGTCGAGGCACGCGGCCACCACGATGGCCTCGGTGAAGCCCAGCCGGCGATTGGTGGTCTCGACCTGGGCCACTGTCTCGCGGGTCCAGGCGATACCCCGCAGCAGCATCTGGTCGGCCAGCGCCTGTTGGGTCAGGTTGGCCTTGGATCTCAGGGCGGCCACATTGCGCCGGACGATGTCCTCGATACCGGTGGACGGGTCGCCGTTCATGCCTTTACGCTACCACCCTGTAAGAAATATGAACATCATGGCCGCAACAACCAGGGAATTTTATAGCCTCCCAAGAGCGATTACGGCTCGTCATCCCGATGTTTCGACGATGAAAGTCTGAACATTCTGGATGCGGGATCCGTTCGGGGAAGGGGCGCGGCTCCGCCCGATCCCAGCCCTACCGGTCGTCCCCGGGCATCGGCGACGAAGGGCCTGGGGCCGGTTCGCCCTGCGGTGGGAACTGTCAGCCGGACGACCCGACCCCGATTCGGATCCGCCCGGCGCGGTCGGCGACGGTGTCTGCACCGATCTCCATGTTGTCGGGTGTGCCCGCCGCACAGGGGGATGCACGGACGTTTCCCGATCGGGAAGGCCGGCGAGGTCACGCTGTCAGCAATTCCCGCTACAGCTTCCGCCCGGTAATTCCGATCATCGGAGGGAGGGATACGAAACACAAAAGGGGCAGGAAACGACAGTGACGATCGACCCGTTCAATGTGCGGAAGTTCAGCGAGTGGTCGGATGCCGACTTCGACCTCCAGGACCTGGATCTGCCGGCCGAACCTCAGTGGAACCGGTGCGGCGCAGTGCACTGTATCGACCGGGGGCCGTGGATCGGCACCCTGGTCTGCTGCATCAGACGCAGCGGCCATGACGACGGCCACTCCATGTCCCTCGGCGACGAGGGTGCTCCCGACTACTGGCGTGAGACCTGGCTGTAGGCCGACCGCTAGGCGACGACGAGCTCGCGGTCCGGAGGTCACCCGGCCTTCGGACGAGGCCGGCCGGCGGCCGGGCGCCCACGGGCGGAAGCGGTGGCGTGGGGCGTCAACGGGCCAGTACCACCGCACCGTCGGCGGGCAATGTGCCACTGAACGGCCGGCCCTCGCCGACCCCGTCGCCCGAGACCACGACCGGTAGGCCCACCAGATCGGACCGGTGTTCTCCCGCCACCTCGACCTGATCGCCGTCGAAGTTGATGATCACCACCCACGACTCGCCTTCGACCGAGCGCTCGTAACCCAGCAGTCCCCGGCCCAGATCGAGCTGGTCGAACCGACCGAGGGTCAACGCCTCCGAGCTCCTCCGGAGTGCCAGCAGGCGGCGGTAGAGGTGGAGGATCGAGCCGGGGTCCCCGACCTGGTCGGCGTGGTTCCGCATCCCGGCGTCGGGCGGAAAGGGCAGCCACACCCGGGCGTCGCCGACGGTGGGCCAACCGTGGTCGGCCGTGCCGTCCCACGGCACCGGGGCCCGGCAGCCGTCGCGTCCGCCGGGGTCGACACTCCGGTCCGGGGGCACGTCGGCATCGTGGAGGCCCAGTTCCTCGCCCTGGAACAGGAACGGCGTGCCCCGGAGGGTGAGGAGCAGCACCGCCGCGGCCCGGACCCGCGCCTCGCTGCGTCGGGCCGTGGTTTCCGCGTCCTCGCCGTGTCGGGCCGCGGCGAGGTCGTAGCGGGTCCGGTGCCGTGGGTTGTCGTGATTGGACAGCACCCAGGTGGGCCAGGCCCGACGTGGCTCCAGGGCGGCCACGGTCTCGTCGATGCACTCCACCCACCGTTCCTGCCGCCAGGGCGCGTACAGGGGCGGGAAGTTGAAGGCCAGGTGGAGCTCGTCGCCCTCCCCGTAGTAGGTGGCGATGGCCTGGGTGGAGAGCAGGTACACCTCGCCGACGATGACCCGGTCACCGGGGTAGCTGTCGAGCACCCCGCGGATGGCCCGGATCCGTTCGTGCGTGACGGGTATGTCGTTCAGGCCGCTGTGCGGGATGCCGGCCACGGCCGGAGGCTCGTCGGGCAGGTCGGGGTCCTTCCCGATGCAGTGGATGACGTCGGCCCGGAACCCGTCCACCCCGCGGTCGAGCCAGAACCTGAGCACGTCGTGCATGGCGCCGACCACGGCCGGCTCGTCCCAGTCGAGGTCGGGCTGGGCCGGGTCGAACAGGTGCAGATACCACTGACCTGATGCCTGGTCGAGGGTCCACGCCGGAGCGGACAGGTCGAAGGACGCCACCCAGTTGTTCGGCGGCGCCCCGTCCGGATGGGCATCCCGCCAGACGTACCAGCTCCGATGGGCACTGTCCCGGCCGGTCACGGCGTCGACGAACCACGGGTGCTGGTCGGAGGTGTGATTGGGGACCCAGTCGATGATCACCCTGAGCCCCAGGGCGTGGGCGTCCTTCACCAGCCCGTCGAACTCCTCCAGCGTTCCGAACAGGGGATCGACGTCGCAGTAGTCACTGACGTCGTAGCCGAAGTCGACCATGGGTGAGCGGTAGAAAGGGGAGATCCACAACGCGTCGACGCCGAGCCAGGCCAGATGGGACAGGTGCGACCGGATGCCGGCCAGGTCGCCGACGCCGTCGCCGTCGGAGTCGGCGAAGGACCGCGGGTAGATCTGGTAGAAGACGGCCCGTTGCCACCAGGGCGCGTCGTCCGTCCCGGGGTCGACGTCGGCGGCGGACCCCACCGGCCCGGTCGGCTTCACCCCTCGGCCCATTGCGCCAACCGGGCCAGGGTGGTCTCCATGTTGGCCCGGTTGAGCCCCTCGGTGTCCCGGGTGCCGCGGACCAGGGGTGAGGTGGCGTGCAGGACGGCGCCCCGGTGGTCGTCGAACCGCTCCTCGACCTCGGTCCGCCGACCGCCGTCGATCGGTTCCAGCCGGTAGGACCAGCGGGCGATGGGAAGGAGGCCGAAGGCGGCATCCCAGGCGATCTCGGTGGGGGGTTGGTACCGGACGATGGTGCAGGTGGTGGTCCAACGCCGCCATCCGGAGCGGTTCCGGCCCCGGAACCGGGCCCCGATGCCCGGTGCGGCCGGCGAACCCACCCACTCCACTGTCTCGCACTCGGCCGCGATCCCGCCCATGGCGACCGGATCGCCCACCAGCCGCCACACCCGGTCCGGGGGCGCCTCGATCAGCTGGGACACCTCCACGGAGGACATGTGGTGGGACGTTAGCAACCGCCCGACGCCCCGCCCAGGGGTGGGCGGATGCGTCGTTACAGTTCCCGCCCGGTTTTGTCGAAGACACTCCGTAGTTGGTGTCAGCGAGCACGAAGGGAACGAAGAGCATGGTGGACAGGCGCGCATCAGAGGACAGTTCGTTCCTGGCCGACGGGTTGTCCGGGAGCACCCCCCCCGAGACCTTCGCCGCCGGCAGGACCTGCGTGGCCGAGGGCTGCTCGGTCAAGCTCTCCCGGTACAACAGCACCGAGTGGTGTGCCCTCCACGAGAGCCCGGCGTCCACCCATCGACCCTACGACACCTCCACCCGGCAGCGCGGACGGACCCGCCGCAGCTCGGCCCGCAAGCCGGCCACGAACGGTCAGACGACCTCGGCGCCGGGCACTCCCGGTTCCGCCACTACGCAGAAGCCCTCCCGAACCACGGCCGCGTAGGTCCCACCCCGCGGGGACACGCCCGTCCTTCCCCCTCCGGCCCGCCGCCGGTCGTTGGTGGCCCCAGGGGAGCCGTCGCTACACTGCGCCCACGTCGAGCAGAACGGAGTGGGTGATGGCGCGTCGTCTCATGGGAACGGTGGCACTGATCACCGGAGCATCGAGTGGGATCGGTGAGGCCACCGCGTTGGCCCTGGCTGCAGAAGGATCCACCGTCGCCATCGCCGCCCGGCGCCGGGACCGCCTCGAGCAGGTGGTCGAGCGCATCGGCGACGATGCCGACGTGTTGGTCATCGAGACCGACGTGACCGATGAGGCGTCGGCGAGGGCCATGGTCGAGAGCACCGTGACCGAGTTCGGCCGTCTCGACACGCTGGTCAACAACGCCGGTGTCATGCTCCTCGGTCCCATCGTCGACGCACCGGTCGAGGAGTGGCGCCGCATGGTGGAGCTCAACCTCCTCGGACTGCTCTACACCACTCACGCCGCCCTGCCCCATCTGCTCGAGGCGGCCGAGCGGGATCCCCGCCGGGTGGCCGACGTGGTCAACGTGAGCTCGGTGGCCGGGCGCGTGGCCCGACTGGGGAGCGGGGTCTACAACGCCACCAAGTTCGGAGTGGCGGCCTTCTCGGAGTCGTTGCGGCAGGAGGTGACCCGACGGCATCTGCGGGTCAGCCTCATCGAGCCGGGCGCCACCCGGACCGAGCTGGTCCGACAGAACCGGCCCGAGGTCATCGAGACCATCGATGCCAACTTCGGTTCGACCGAGATCATGCGGGCCGAGGACATCGCCGAGTCCATCGTCTTCACCGTCACCCGACCCCGGCACGTTGCCGTCAACGAGGTGCTGATCCGGCCCACCGAACAGGAACGCTGAGTGGCCATCGGCGGCTACCCGCCGCCGGGACACTTCCTCGGAGACCTGGGCATCGACGCCGAGGTGGTGTCGGACGCCCGGGCGGTGGCCCGGACCCGGGTGTCCCCGTTCGTCACCGGACCCGACGGATCGATCCGGTCCGGCGTGCTGGCCACCCTGGTGGACGTGGTCGGCGGGGTGCTCGGCGTGCACGTCCTCCGGCCCGACTGGATGGCGACCGCCGACCTGAGCATCCAGGTCGTGCGTCCGAGCCGCGGCCCCTCCGTCGAGGCCCGGGCCGAGCTGGTCCGACGGGGGCGGACCACCATGGTGGTGGAGGCGCTGGTCTTCGACGTGCTCGAGGACGGCCGCCCCCCACCCGGTCAGGGTGGAACCGCAGGCCCGCTGGCCTGGTCCACGCTGACCCTGGCCATCCTGCCCGGCGGCAACCGCACCGCTACGCAGGAGCTCCCCGATGACCTGCCCCGACATCTCTCCATGTCCGGCCGCGGTCTCGATCGCCCGGTGGAGGAGACACTGGGCGCGACGGGGTCCCATGCCCCCGAAGGTCGGGTCTCCCTGCCCGTCCACCCCTACGTGCACAACTCCATCGGCGCGGTGCAGGGCGGCGTCATGGCCATCGTGGCCGAACTGGCCGCCGAGCGGGCCCTGAGCGCGGCCGCAGCCCGGCCGATGGTGGTGACCGGCCTGCAGGTGGCCTATCTGGCCCTGGGCCGGGTCGGACCGATCACCGCCCGGGCCACGGTGCTCGGCGGCGCCGCTGGGCCCAGGGGAGCCGGGGGAGAGGAGGGAGTCGCGGGGCCCGGGGGAGCCGGGGGAGCGCAGGGAGCCGGGGGAGCGCAGGGAGCCGGGGGGCCCGGGGGAGAGGATGGCCCCGGCAGCGTCGTGGTCGAGCTCACCGACGACGGTGCCGACGACCGTCTGACCACTATGGTCAACGCCCGGGGTCGGGTGGCCGACCGGGGGGCGCCGTGACCGGTCCCCACGCTCCGGGTCCGGCCGACCTCCGGCACCACATGAGCGAGTACTTCCGTCTCGAACGGTGGGAGATCCCTCCCGACGGCGGGGCCGACGGTTTCTCGGCGTTCGGGGGCCGCATCCCCATCGACGACCACCACCGGGGCGCGGGCGGGGGCCTTCGCACCGGGGCCCTGCTGACCAATCTCGACTCGGTGGGCGGATTCCTGTCCGGACTGTCGGTACTGCCCCGGTGGATCGTCACCACCGACCTGATGGTGACGGTGGCCCGTCTCGACCACCGCGGACCGATCCGTGTCCACGGCCGGGTGCTGCGTCGGGGCCGCAACGCCGTGGTGGCCGGGCTCACCGCGGTCGACGAAGGTGGCGACGATCGACCCGTCGCCGCCGCTACCGCCACCTTCGCCGTGCTCGACCCCGGCTCGATGAACCTGGACTTCACCCGTCCGGCCATCATGCCCATGCCTCCGCCCGACCCCGACGCCTCGGTTCCCGAGGAGTTCTTCCGCATCGAACCGGGGGTCGGGCCCGTGACCCGACTGGGACTGGCCGACCACCTCCGCAACCCGTGGGGCATCCTCCACGGTGGGGCGATGGCCGTGTTGTTCGACGTGGCCTCCTGTCGCGCCGTCCGGTCGGCAGCGGACCCGCCGGAGGATGGGAGCGGGCTGGCTGCGGCCGACACCGTGCTGCACTATCTCCGTCCGGCCCGGGTCGGGCCGTTCGAGGCCCGGTGCCAGGTGCTGGGTGGGCCACCCGGCAGCAACCTGGTCCGGGTGGCGGTCCACGATGTCGGTGCCGGAGGTCGGATGGTGGCCCTGGGATCGGTGGTCGTCCTCGAGGTCTGAGCTCGCCGACCGGTGCCGGTCAGGCCACCGGGGCGGGCCAGGCCAGCGCGGAGCCCTCCGCGCTGACCTCAACTTCGGTCCCGTCGGCCACCACCATGTCGCCGTCGGCCCGGACGGTGATGGGGTCACCGGTCACCGACGGAAGCGGAGTGACGGTGATGACCGTGTCGTGGCCGTGGAATTCGGTCCGGACCACCCGGGCCCGCAGTCCGGCTCCATCCAGCGTGGTGGACAGGATCAACTGCTCCGGCCGGACCAGGGCCACGGCCGGTCCGGAGGGCACAGCGACGGTGGGATCGGCCCGCAACTCGAGGGGACCGAACGGCGTGGCCACGCGATCACCGTCCACCGTGGCTGTCACCAGGTTGGCGTCACCCAGGAACTGGGCCATGGCCGGGTCGACGGGGTGGTCGTAGAGCTCCTGGGGCGACCCGCACTGGCCGATGGTGCCGTGGCGGATCACCGCCACCTGGTCGGCCACCGACAGGGCCTCGTCCTGGTCGTGCGTGACGAGCACGGCCGTGATCCCACCGGAGTGGAGGACGTCCTGGACGTCGGACCGGACACTGGCGCGCATACCGGCGTCGAGGGAGGAGAACGGCTCGTCCAGCAGGACCAGCGCCGGCCGGATGGCCAGGGCACGGGCCAGGGCCACCCGTTGCTGTTGGCCCCCCGAGAGTTGGTGCGGATAGCGGTCGCCCATGCCGGCCAGACCCACCATCTCCAGCAGCTCCCCGGTGATGTCGTCGAGCTTCCTCACCTTTCGTTTGATTCCGAACGCGATGTTGGCCGCCACGGTCAGGTGAGGGAACAGCGCCCCCTCCTGAGGGACGTAGCCGATGCCGCGCTGTTCCGGCGGCAGGGCGTGGTGGCGGTCCTCGACCACGCGGTCGGCCAGCACCACCGTGCCCCGGTCGGCCCGCTCGAACCCGGCCACCACCCGGAGGAGCGTGGTCTTGCCGCTGCCCGACGGCCCCAGTATGGCGGTGAGCGACCCTACCGGCACGGCCAGGTCGACCCCGGTCAGGACGGTCTGGGACCCGAACGACTTGTGCAGGTCGGTGATGCCCAGCCCGGTCATCCTGATGCCGTCCGAGACGGCAGCCGGTCGAACCATCGTCCGAGGATATAGCTCGGCACCGTGGCGATCAGGATCATGAGCCCGGCGTACGGTGCCGCGGCCGCGTACGAAAGGTTGGTGGTGTAGGCCCAGAACTGGGTGGCGAGTGTCTGCTCACCGGTGGGGATCATGACCAGTGTGAGGGTCAGCTCGGTCACCGTGGACAGGAACACCAGGGAGAAGGCGGCGGCCAGGCCCGGACCGACCAGCGGCAGGACCACCCGCCACCACACGACGGGCCACCGTCGACCCAGGGACCGCGCCACGTCCTCGAGGGACAGGGGGGCCTGGGCCACCGAGGTCCTCACCGCCACCAGGGCCAGGGGGAAGAACATGATGGCGTAGCCCACGATCATCAGGGGCGTGCTCTGGTAGAGCGACGGCAGGGCCCGTATGGAGAAGTAGACCAGGGCCAGGGCGATGATCAGTCCGGGGATGGCCTGGACCACGAACGTCCCCCGCTCGAGGGCGACGGTGGAACGCCGGGGGTGGCGGACGGCCAACAGGGCCACCGGGAGGGCCAGCGCCGTGGCCAGCAGGCCGGCCGCCGCCGCGTACCCCGCCGTGGTCAACGCGGCCCCGGCCAGTGACGTCGACGACGGGAGTGTGGTGTTCCCGCCCTGGACCATCCAGTAGACGATCACTCCCACCGGCACCCCGAGGGCCAGGCCGACCAGGGTCACCAGCCCGGCCTCGGCCGGCACGGTGGCCCGTCCCAGTGGATGGAGCTGGCGCAGGCGGACGGCGCGGGTGGTGCGGGTCACCCGCCCGTGGCCCCGGGCCAACGCGTCCCCGCCCAGTACGGCCAGGCTGAGCACCACCAGGATCAACGACAGCGACGAGGCCACCGGAATGTTGTAGCTGCGCTCCGACTCGAAGAAGATCTCGGTGGTGAGGGTGTTGTAGCGGAGGATCTCGAAGGCGCCGTACTCGGCCAGCAGGGCCAGGGACACCAGTACGCACCCGCCGAGGAGGGCCGGCCTGGCCTGGGCCATGGTCACCCGACGGAAGGTGGCCAGGCGGGAGAGGCCGAGGGATCGGGCCACTTCCTCTTGGCCGGGGTCGGCGCCACGGAAGGACGCGGCCACCGGCAGGTAGACCAGGGGATAGAGAGCCAGGGTCATGACCAGCGACGCACCCAGGTACCCGTGCACGGCCGGAGCCACCGACACCCAGCCGAAGCCGGTCACGAAGTCGGGAATGGCCACGGGCAGCACCACGGCCACCGCCCAGAACCGTCGACCGGGGAGGTCGGTCCGCTCCACCAGCCAAGCTGCCGCCGTTCCGATCACCGCGCTCGTCGCCGTCACCGTGACCGACAGCTTCACCGTGTTCCACAGCAGCTCCAGGGTGAAACGCCGAAAGACCAGGCTCACGATCTCCGACCACCCGGTCTGGGCCGTCTGCACCAGTACGTAGACCAGGGGCAGGGCCAGCAGGAGGGCCACGGCGGCGGCGAGGAGCCACAGCACGAAGGGAACACGGTTCCGGGCCGCCACCGGCCCGGGCCGGGGCCCGGTCGGCTCGATGTCGGGGTCCAGCGTCGTGGTCACCGTCATGGCCCGACCGCCGGCTATTCCAACTGCGCTTGTTGGAGGAGCGCGGTGGCAGAGGAGCCGTCGCCGAGCTCGGCGATCGTCAGGGGCGCCGGTTGCAGCGTGTCGAACGGTTGCAGCCGTTGGGCGGTGGTGACCCCGGACCCGAGCGGATACTCGTAGCTGTCACTGTGGGCCAGGATCTCCTGGCCCTGTCGGCTGACCAGAAAGGCCAGGAATTGCTGGTCGGCGGCTTTGTGGGTGCTGGTGTCGATGATTCCGGCCCCCGACACGTCGATGATGTACCCGGCGTCCCCGGGGGCGAAGGTGGCGACGGCCGAGTGCATGTTCGACGCCCCCACCTCGGCCCGCTGGCGGTACCAGTAGTAGTGGTTGATGATCCCGAGCTCGACGTGTCCCTGGTTGACCTCACTGGTCAGTGTCTCGTTGTCGGGATAGAGGTTCCCCCCGGCGTTGGCCTTGACGGCGGTGAGCCAGGCTTCGGCCGCCTTGGTGCCGTAGGTCTTCTGGATGGAGACGACGATGGGGAAGAAGTCCGACTCCCCCTGGGCCAGGCCGATCTTGCCCTTCCACTTGGGATCGGCCAGGTCCATGACCGAGGTGGGCAGGTCGTCCCTGGACAGTTGGTCGGTGTTGTAGATCATGACGCTGACCCGGGCCGACACCCCCACCCACTTGCCCACGGGCGAGCTGTACTTCGCCGGCACTGCAGCCAGGGTCGACGGGTCGACCGGGCTGAGCCGTCCCTTCTCCTGCAGTGTCTCGAGAGCCGGGGAGTTCTCGGTGTAGATGACATCGGCGGGGGAGCCCGATCCCTCGGTGAGGATCTGGTTGGCCAGGACGTCCTCGTCGTCACTGCGCACCTTGACCTGGATGCCGGTCTTCTTCTCGAATGCCGCCACCAGGGCGTCGGTGGTCTGCTCGTGCTGTCCGTTGTAGAGGGTGATGGTCTGGCCGGCATCAGAGCCGCCGGAGGACGACGGTGAGGAGGACGGCGAGCTGATGCACGCCGCCAGGACCAGGGCTGCCGCCAGGGCCAGGGAGAGGGCCAGGCCACGCCGGGTTCCGGCCCCCCGCCGCGTGGGCGGCCCGGTGGGCTGGGGGGACGATCCGAGCGTGGACATCGTTTTCGCCTCCCCTTTGGTTGGCCCGTGCGCCAGATGGTTCGACGCCCGTCACTAAGGTACGTATCAACAAAAATATTAGGTATACCGAATATTGCTGTCAATACGGGATCCCGCCTCCGTCCTACACTCGGACCATGACCCCGAGCGGCGTCGGTGGACCGGTCCCGATGGAGGGCAGGACCGTCGTGATCACGGGTGGCAACTCGGGGGTGGGCAGGGCCACGGCGGTGGCCCTGGCCGGGGCCGGAGCCCGCACGGTGATCACCGCCCGCAGCCGGGAGCGGGGGGAGCAGGCGGTCTCCGACATCCGACGGGCCAGCCGTTCCGACCAGGTCGACCTGGTCGTATTCGATCTGGCCGACCTGAGCTCGGTCCGGGACGGCGCGTCCGAGCTGCTCGACCGGTGCGACCGGATCCACGTCCTGGTCAACAACGCCGGACTGGTGCTGTCGGAGCGCACCGTCACCGTCGACGGGTTCGAGTCCACCTTCGCCATCAACCATCTCGGTCCGTTCCTCCTGACCCAGCTGTTGACCGACCGGCTGACGGCGTCGGCCCCGGCCCGGGTGGTGAACGTGGCCTCGACGGCTCACCAGGGCGCCCGGCACGGACTGGACTTCGACGACCTCCAGTCCACCGGGCACTACCGCGGCATGCGGGCGTACAGCCGGTCCAAACTGGCCAACATCCTGTTCACCCGGGAGCTGGCCCGGCGGTTGGCCTCGTCCGGCGTGACCGCCAACGCGCTCCATCCGGGCACGGTGGCCACCGGCTTCGCCCGGGACGACGACGCCAAGGGCTTTCTGGCCTTCGGCGTCCGCCTGATCAAGCCCTTCATCCTCACGCCCGAGAAGGGGGCCCGCACCTCGGTCTACCTGGCCTCGTCCCCGGAGGTGGCCGACGTCACCGGCGAGTACTTCGTCAAGTGCCGTCCGAGGGTCCCCTCGGCCGCGGCCCGCAACGATGCCGCCGCCGTGCTCCTGTGGTCGGTCAGCGAGGAACTCGTGGCCCAGGCCGCCACGAGGGCAGAGGGGGGCGAATGACTGGGACCACATGGGCGCTCCGGTAGACGGAGAGGACCAAAGGCCTACGTCACCGTCTCCACCTCACTGTCGCAGGTGCTGGCGGAGGGGGAGTTGGTCGAGTCCCCCGAGTAAGAGGCTTGCCAGTAGTACTTGCCGGGGAAGGTGAGCGTCACCGACGTCGATGTCGGGACCGACCCCTTGGATACCGTCACCGTGCCGGCGCTCTTCACCGACGTGGTGCAGGTGTCGTTGGAGTACACCGTGTAGGTCACGGTTCCGCCCGCCGTGCCGGTGTTGGCCCCCGACAGGGTGGCCGTGTCGCTCACGGCGGCGCCCGACGGCACCGAAATGGAGGCACCCGTCTGTCCCTTGGTGCAGCTCGACCCGCCGCCGGTTTTGCCGCTGCCGCCCCAACCGGAACCGCTGCTGCCGCTGCCGTTGCCGCTGCCGCTGCCGCTGCCGCTGCCGCTGCCGCGCCAGCCGGAACCACCACCATGACCGCCCGACCCGGGCCAGCTCGTACAAGTGGCAGGTCCCGACAGCGAGGTCGAGACCGATGTCGACGCCGTCGTCGATGTCACCGTCTCCACCTCACTGCCGCAGGTGCTGGTGGAGGGGGAGTTGGTCGAGTCCCCCGAGTAAGAGGCTTGCCAGTAGTACTTGCCGGGGAAGGTCAGTGTCACCGACGTCGATGTCGGGACCGACCCCTTGGATACCGTCACCGTGCCGGCGCTCTTCACCGACGTGGTGCAGGTGTCGTTGGAGTACACCGTGTAGGTCACGGTTCCGCCCGCCGTGCCGGTGTTGGCCCCCGACAGGGTGGCCGTGTCGCTCACGGCGGCGCCCGACGGCACCGAAATGGAGGCACCCGTCTGTCCCTTGGTGCAGCTCGACCCGGCGCCGATGTTGCCGCTGCCGCCCCAGCCGGAACCGCTGCCGCCCCAGCCGCTGCCGCTGCCGCTGCCGCCCCAGCCGGAACCACCACCATGACCGCCCGACCCGGGCCAGCTCGTGCAAGTGGCAGGTCCCGACAGCGAGGTCGAGACCGATGTCGACGCCGTCGTCGATGTCACCGTCTCCACCTCACTGTCGCAGGTGCTGGCGGAGGGGGAGTTGGTCGAGTCCCCCGAGTAAGAGGCTTGCCAGTAGTACTTGCCGGGGAAGGTGAGCGTCACCGACGTCGATGTCGGGACCGACCCCTTGGATACCGTCACCGTGCCGGCGCTCTTCACCGACGTGGTGCAGGTGTCGTTGGAGTACACCGTGTAGGTCACGGTTCCGCCCGCCGTGCCGGTGTTGGCCCCCGACAGGGTGGCCGTGTCGCTCACGGCGGCGCCCGACGGCACCGAAATGGAGGCACCCGTCTGTCCCTTGGTGCAGCTCGACCCGGCGCCGGTTTTGCCGCTGCCGCCCCAACCGGAACCGCTGCTGCCGCTGCCGTTGCCGCTGCCGCTGCCGCTGCCGCTGCCGCTGCCGCGCCAGCCGGAACCACCACCATGACCGCCCGACCCGGGCCAGCTCGTACAAGTGGCAGGTCCCGACAGCGAGGTCGAGACCGATGTCGACGCCGTCGTCGATGTCACCGTCTCCACCTCGCTGCCGCACGTGCTTTTGGAGGGGGCGTTGGTCGAGTCCCCCGAGTAGGAGGCCTGCCAGTAGTAGGTGCCGGGCGTGCCGAGCGTCACCGGGTCCGAAGCCGGCACCACCCCTCCGGATACGGTCATGGTCCCGCCATTGCCGGCCGACGTGGTGCAAGCGCTGTCGGAGTACACCGTGTAGGTGACGGTTCCGGCGGCACTGGACGTGTTGGTCCCCGACAGGGTGGCGGTGTCGCTCACGGCGGTGCCGGACGGCACCGATACGGAGGCACCGGTCTGTCCTCCACCGGACAGGGATGTGGTCACGGTGACCGGGCTGGTGACGGCAGTCACCGTCTCCACCTCGCTGCCGCACGTGCTTTTGGAGGGGGCGTTGGTCGAGTCCCCCGAGTAGGAGGCCTGCCAGTAGTAGGTGCCGGCGGCCAACGTGACCGGAGTTGAGGCCGGCACACCCCCGTCGGTCACAGCCACCTGATCCTCGGCGCCGGCCAGCTGTTGCGTGCAGTTGCTGTCGGAGTAGACGTTGTACGTGACGGTCCCCCCGGCTGTGGCGGCATTGGACCCCGACAGGGTGGCGGTGTCGCTCACGGCGGTGCCGGACGGCACCGCTACGGAGGCACCGGTCTGTCCTCCACCGGACAGGGATGTGGTCACGGTGACCGGGCTGGTGACGGCAGTCACCGTCTCCACCTCGCTGCCGCACGTGCTTTTGGAGGGGGCGTTGGTCGAGTCCCCCGAGTAGGAGGCCTGCCAGTAGTAGGTGCCGGGCGTGCCGAGCGTCACCGGGTCCGAAGCCGGCACCACCCCTCCGGATACGGTCATGGTCCCGCCATTGCCGGCCGACGTGGTGCAAGCGCTGTCGGAGTACACCGTGTAGGTGACGGTTCCGGCGGCACTGGACGTGTTGGTCCCCGACAGGGTGGCGGTGTCGCTCACGGCGGTGCCGGACGGCACCGATACGGAGGCACCGGTCTGTCCTCCACCGGACAGGGATGTGGTCACGGTGACCGGGCTGGTGACGGCAGTCACCGTCTCCACCTCGCTGCCGCACGTGCTTTTGGAGGGGGCGTTGGTCGAGTCCCCCGAGTAGGAGGCCTGCCAGTAGTAGGTGCCGGCGGCCAACGTGACCGGAGTTGAGGCCGGCACACCCCCGTCGGTCACAGCCACCTGATCCTCGGCGCCGGCCAGCTGTTGCGTGCAGTTGCTGTCGGAGTAGACGTTGTACGTGACGGTCCCCCCGGCTGTGGCGGCATTGGACCCCGACAGGGTGGCGGTGTCGCTCACGGCGGTGCCGGACGGCACCGCTACGGAGGCACCGGTCTGTCCTCCACCGGACAGGGATGTGGTCACGGTGACCGGGCTGGTGACGGCAGTCACCGTCTCCACCTCGCTGCCGCACGTGCTTTTGGAGGGGGCGTTGGTCGAGTCCCCCGAGTAGGAGGCCTGCCAGTAGTAGGTGCCGGGCGTGCCGAGCGTCACCGGGTCCGAAGCCGGCACCACCCCTCCGGATACGGTCATGGTCCCGCCATTGCCGGCCGACGTGGTGCAAGCGCTGTCGGAGTACACCGTGTAGGTGACGGTTCCGGCGGCACTGGACGTGTTGGTCCCCGACAGGGTGGCGGTGTCGCTCACGGCGGTGCCGGACGGCACCGATACGGAGGCACCGGTCTGTCCTCCACCCGACAGCGAGGTCGAGACCGATGTCGATGCCAACGTGTTGCTGGTCACCGTCTCCACCTCGCTGCCGGGGCCGCAGGAGGTGACGCTGCTGGGGTAGTTGCTGTCGCCATCGTAGTAGGCAAGCCAGTAGTAGGTGCCGGGCGTGTCGAGCGTCACCGGATCTGAGGATGGAATGACTCCATTGGTGACGGTGACCGTTCCAAAGGTTCCAATGTCATAGACGCAGTTACTGTCGGAGTACACGAAGTACTCCACTGTGCCCGTCGCATTGCTTGCCGCCGACCCGATGAATTTGGCGGTGTCCGTAACTGCGGTTCCTTCCGGAACGGAGATCGAGGTTCCGGACTGCCCGCCGCCGGTCAGGGTGGTTGTGAGGTTTGTGTTCACCGTCTCTATCTCACTGCCACAGGTACTCGCCGCCACCTTACCGGCGTCATCGATGAATTCAGCTTGCCAGTAGTAGGTCCCGCCGCCCAGATCGATCGGACCTGAACTGGGTATCGATCCGCCCGCGACCGTCACCGAGGTTGGGTTTCCCGCGTTGTCCACTGGCTGCGTACATCCCGAATCGAAATAGAATGAATATGTCACCGAGCCATTGGCGGTCGAAGACCCCGGGCCGGTCATGGTGGCGGCATCCGTTACCGGATCCCCGGCCGTTACGGTGATCGAGGATCCCGATTGACCACCGCCGGATAGCACCGTCGTGAGTGTGGTGTCGACATCCTCCACCTCCGACCCGCACGCGCCCGCAACAGGGGCATTCTGTCCGTCACCGCTATAGGAAGCCTGCCAGTAGTAGGTACCAAGTGACGGCAGCGAAACCGGGCTGGAAACGGGCGCCTGACCATCGGTCAGCTGGACGGTTCCACCGGAGCCGACGTAGACGGTGCAGGCGGAGTCGGAGAAGACCGAATAGGTGACCGTGCCACTGGCGGTCGCGACGTTCGTTCCAGACAGCACTGCGTCATCGGTGACGCCGACATTCGTTCCTGACGTGACCGTCGTACCTGACTGGCCTAGTGAGTTCGTGAGCGAGGTGGTGAGCGTGGTGGCAGTCACCGTTCCGGTTATCGTCAGTGGGCTTTCAGCAAACTGCCCGAATGTGGTGTAGTCGCCACATGTTGCCGTGATGAAGTACGACCCCGGGGGGGCCGTCGAGGGAATCGTGATCGGCACGGTGATGGTGGGGCCCGGACCGGAAACGTCGTCCGAAGCCACGATATTCCCCGGGTCGGTCGCCGATGCGATGGCGACAAAGAGGTAAGCGGCGGGCTGGCTGGGGATGGGTGAACAGTCCCCGGTTACGTCGACCACCTGTCCCTGACCGACGGACTGAGGCGCCACCGTCAGGCTCGGGAGTTGGGTGGTCGACGTCACGTTGAAGTACGCATCGCCGAAGGGTCCCGGACCGTAGCTGCAGGACGCCGAGATGACGTAATGACCCGCCGCCAGGTCGGCCGGAATCGGCAATGTCACTTGTGTGATGGGGACACCCGGAGTTCCGGCGTAGTCGGTGGGGTCGTAAGTGTCCCCGTTGACAGCAGTGATCAGGACCTCGAGCGCGTAGGGATCCGGTGCGTCGTAGGTGGGCACGGTGCAGGGAGCTGGAAGGGTTACCGTCACCGTCGTCCCGGCCTGTCCCGAGGATTGACTCAGGGTGATGGGCGGCGGAGCCGACGCCGCGGCCGGGCCGACCCCGATGAAGATCGAGGTACACATGGCCACGAGGGCCGCAACTACGACAAGCTTCCGGCGATGATTCACGTCATTCCTCCTGAGGGCGCGGTCGGGTTGAGTCCCGTCCGGATCGAGCAATGCGGAGTACTGCCTCCGTTGAATCGGGCCAGGACTTCAGGTCCGCCCGGGGCCAGGTCGTCAACGGGGACATAGCCCGGGTTGAACGTCACGGGGAGAACCAGGTGGGCGGCGGTCTGCATGTGCCCGAGGGCGCCCGCCAGCTGAGCGAGCGCCAATGGACTGGTTCCTCCATCGACGGTGACCGCCCCGGACAGTTCCCACAGGGTCCTCGCCGAGGTCAGCGGCGCGGTCGGGCTGATATGGAGACGGTCACCGATCAGCGACATCACCTGTGCGTCCCGCCCGGACCGCTCGTCACTTGCCGTCGACGCCGGTACCCACACGCCGTGCTCGAGGTACTCCAGATGCCGTGAACGCACATACGCCAGGGCCTGCGTACCGTCGAGGTGGGCAGAACCGGCATGATCGATCGAGAGGCCAGTGACGGTGTCCCGCTCCGGCGTGGCTACGTGGACGGTGATACCCCCGACGTCGTCGACCAGCGAACGCAGGCCGTCCATGTGGATCAGGACCAGATGGTTGACTCCGACACCCAACGAATCGCACAGGGTGTCGACGACGGTCTGAGGACCGCTCTGCAGGGACATGGTGATGCGGGTCGGCGCACCGTCGGGTAGCAGGGTGAAGAGGTCGCGGGGAACGGGGAGGACCTCTTCATGGCCTCCGTTCTCGATCCGGAGCAGCAGGATGACATCGGCGTGCTGTCCTTCCGAATCCGCCGGTACTCCGAACGTGGCCCGATCGGAGGCGGATTGGACGAACGCCCGCGAATCCGATCCCACCAACAGGTACGTCGTACCCCCCGGTGCCGAACCGGGAAAGCTGATGGACACCCGGTCGATATGGATCCAACAGGCCAACGCGAATACACCGCAAGCGAGGAGCAGAATGGCCGGTATGGCCAGGACCATGATGAGGCGCCGGCGTCGGTGAAGACAACCACGAAAACGGTTGGGGAGAAGGTGGTGATTGTTCTCCCGTAACCCGGTGATCCGGGTGCGCGCCCGAGAAGTTGTGTGCTTCCCGTGACGACGCCACTGCAGGGGAAATAGTCGCGTCACACCGACGTGATCAGCAGCCATAGCCCGCCATCACGCGATGGGAGATCTCCCCACGAGGATGTGCCGCCCGTCCGCCCCTCACCATCTACGCCCCCAGAATCCGTCCGAGTCGTGCCCACCCGAGTCAGGTCACCGTCGCATGGGCTCTCGTGGTCGTCAAGCGAACCGCAGGGCCGATCACACCCGGTGGCAGGAGGATCACCGATGGGGCGAATCTGGGCAGTTCTGTAGGGAAGGGACCACTGCATGTGTTGGAATCGGGAACCCGTGCAGAGCTCCTAGACACTCCGAATCCCGGTTGTCTAGTTTGCCTGGACATGGCGAAGAAAAAGGGTGGAAGCAAAGCACCGAATACCACCAAGAACGCCAAGGCCTATGTGGCCTGGCTCGACGGAGTTCAGGATCCACGGGAGCGCTATCGCTTTGCGACCAGGGAGTTGGAGAGACATCAGCGGGCCGCGACACGACTCTCCTCGGTGAGGGCATCGGCGGCTGCTGACGCCTACCGGGACGGAGCTTCTGTCCGAGCGCTGGCTCGCCAACTCGGACTCAGCGCTTCGAGGGTCCACCAGTTGATTCACGATGCCGACACCAGATCCCGGGGCCGGGTCGAGTAAAGGCAGCCCGAGGTCCGCTGTCGACGACGCGAGTCACCGGTGCAGGTCCGCCCACTCCATCGGGTCCGGTCCTATGGTGTTCGCCGGAACGTGAGCGCCCCGTGCGGGGTGGCCCGAACACCAGGAGGTTGCCATGGCGGACCCAGGGGGAGTGCAGGTCACGGATGAGGAGCGGGACATCCTGCGTATCGTCGGGAAATCGTGGGGGTGGGTCCTGTTCTTCGGGATCGTGACCCTGATCCTCGGGGTGCTGGTGGTGCTCAGGCCCAAGGACACCATCTACGCCTTCGCCATCCTCCTCGGCATCTGGCTCTTCGTGGCCGGGCTGTTCCGCATCGTGATGGCCATCGCCGACCACGAGGACACCGGCGGCACCCGATGGCTGATGGCCGTCCTGGGTCTGCTCTCGGTGATCATCGGCATCCTCTTCCTCCGTCACACGGAGGAGACCGTGACCACGCTGGCTCTCCTCATCGGGCTCTTCTGGGTCATCGGCGGCATCATCGAGTTCTTCACGGCCTACTCCGACCACGGGTCACCGGCGCGCGGGTGGAGGATCGGTATGGGTGTGCTGGCCTTCGCCGCCGGCATCGTGACCCTGGTGGTTCCCCACCTCACCCTGGCCACGCTGGCCGTGATCATGGGGATCTGGCTGATCCTCTACGGCGTGCTGGAGATCGCCCTCTCGCTCCAGCTACGCCACCTGGCCGAAGCCTGAGCCCAGCAGAACGTGACCGGCGGGATGCCCGCGGGTCACGTTCTGCAGCTCGATGGTTCAGGCCGTCAGCCGTAGGGCCCGGTCATGGCCACGATGGGCTTGTTGAGCGGCGTGCCGCCGTGGGATCCGAAGAAGCCGGCGTCGCCGTAGGTGAAGATGCCACCGTCCGAGGCCACCAGCCAGTAGCCACCACCGTCGGGGGTGGTGGCCATGCCCACGATGGGCTTGTTGAGCGGACTGCCGCCGTGGGAGCCGAAGAAGCCGGCGTCGCCGTAGGTGAAGATGCCACCGTCCGAGGCCACCAGCCAGTAGCCGCCACTGTCGGGAGTGGAGGCCATGGCCACGATGGGCTTGTTGAGCGGCGAGCCACCGTGGGACCCGAAGAAGCCGGCGTCGCCGTAGGTGAAGATGCCCCCGTCCGAGGCCACCAGCCAGTAGCCACCACCGTCACCGGTGGCGGCCATGCCCACGATGGGCTTGTTGAGCGGAGTGCCGCCATGGGACCCGAAGAAACCGGCGTCGCCGTAGGTGAAAATGCCACCATCGGAGGCCACCAGCCAGTAGCCCTTGCCGTCCGGCGATCCGGCCATGCCCACCACGGGCTTGTTGAGGGGCGAGCCACCGTGGGACCCGAAGAAGCCGGCGTCACCGAAGTTGAAGATGCCACCATCGGAGGCCACCAACCAGTAGCCCAGTCCGTCCGGTGATCCGGCCATGCCCACGACGGGCTTGTTGAGGGGTGAGCCCCCCTGTGATCCGAAGAAGCCCGAGCCGCCGTAGTTGAAGATGCCACCGTCGGACGCGGCCAGCGTGTAGCCGGTGGCCGGGACGATGGCCACCGCGGCCGGACCGGACAGCCCGGTTGAAGCGCCTGCCAGCGTGGAGGTGGGCGTCGGCGTCCCCGAGGCGGCCAGCTGTGTGGACGAGAACTCGGTGACCGAGTTGTTCAGGTAGTTGCCCACCCACAGGTTCCCGAAGCGGTCGAAGGTGAGTCCATGGGGACCGTCGAGGTTGGTGGTGTTGGACGAGATGGTGACCTTGGGCACCGGGGCCCCGCTGGCGGCCAGTTGGGCTGGTGAGAACGCCACCAGATTGCCCGGGATCGAATAATTGGCCACCCACAGGTTGCCGGAACGGTCGAAGGTCAGTGATTCGGGTGCGGTGATGGCCGCCGAGGTCAGAGTCACTGCCGGGGTGGGCGTTCCGGTGGCACTCAGTTGGGTCGGCGTGAGCATGACGACCGTGCTGTTACCGCTGTTGCCGACCCAGAGGTTGCCGGAGCCGTCGAGGGCCAACGCTTCAGGTGAGTCGATGCTGGCCGGGACGAGGCCGTTGGAGGTGATCGTCACCTTGGGTGTCGGTGACCCCGACGCGGCCAGCTGGCCCGGCGTGAACTCGACCACGCTGTTGTTGAAGACATTGGACACCCACAGGTCGCCGGCACGGTCGAAGGCCAGCGCGGTGGGACCGTCCAGGCTGCCTGCCGTTGCGGCCAGGGTCACGGTCGGGGCGGGGGCGCCCCCGGTGGCCAGCTGTGCCTGGGTGAATTCGACGACGGTGTCCGGTCCGGTGTTGGTCACCCAGATGTTGCCGGACGAGTCCAGCGCCATGGAGCTCGGACCGGAGATGGTGGAGCCCGCTCCTGACACGCTGCTGGTCGGGGCCACGTTGCCGGTGGCTCCGGGGGCGAACGACGAAACCGACGAACCGGTCGTGTTGAGCACGTACATGGTGTTGGGAGGAGTGGGGGTCGCCGCGCCCGACGCACCGGATCCGACGACGAGGACCGAGGCAGCCAGCGTTCCCCCCACCAGGGCCACGGCGGCGGCCAGCGAGACCACCGTCCGGAGCAAGCTACCCGGACCCCGCGGCCGTCGGGTCACGTTGCCCAGTTCTTCCGTAACGGTACGAGCTGTGCGGACCGGATGCTTCATTCGGCGACCTCCCCTAGCGGCCCCCCGACGGCGACCATGCTGGCATGCGTCGCGTCGGTTGTCGATGGGGAATCCGGATTTTCTCGGACCGCCTGGGTGGCCACCCGATCCCCTCGGAACCGGCCGATCAGCCGGCCGGAATGTGCCCCGACCGCAGCCTCTCCCGAAGGGCCACGGCCGCCTTGGCCTCCTCCACCTGACGGGCCGTCAGGGGAGGGTGCCGGAGGAGCCGACCGTCAGGGGCCAGCGACGTCATCAGCAGCTCGAGGTGCCGAAGCCACGCCTCGGGTGAGACCGCCGACGTGGCTTCGATCACCCCCCGGAGTGACCAGAACAGCACGACCACGTCCTCGTACACGAGGTCCGGTCGGACCGCGCCGGCCTGCTGGGCCCGGGTCAGCAACGACCGGCTGGCCGCTTCGATCTGGTCCCGGACGTCACCGGTGGTGTTGTTCCAGAGCCGGGTCAGGCATCCGGCGTGCTCGAACTGCAGCCAGCCCACCGCCCGGATGAATTCGGAGAACCCATCGGCCGGGGACTCGTGCTCGAGGGCGGACTCGGCCGCCGACAGAACCGCGTCGAGAACCTCGGCCACCACCGCCTCGATGAGCAGCTCCTTGGTGGGGAAGCGACGGTAGAGGGTCCCGACCCCCACGCCGGCTCGCTGGGCGATGACCTCCACCCCCACGTCGACCCCATACTCGTCGAAGGAGGCCCGGGCCGCGGCCAGGATCTTCGACCGGTTGCGGGCGGCGTCACGGCGGAGTGTGGGCGTGTCGCCAGGCCCGGTTTCGGACCGGGCGTCGGGCCCGGTCGGGCGGGTCCGGAGGGCAGGGGGACGGGCGGTCATTCGGCGATGGTTCCGGCCGGGATCAGAGCCAGCTCGGCGTGCTCGAGGTGATGGTGATGGTCCCGGTCCTCACCGGCCGGGACCTTCGGAGTCGTGGGAATGAAGATGGCGGCCACGATCGCCACCACCGTCATGGCGGCCAGAAAGGCGAATCCCCGGGTGTAGCCGGACTCCGCCGGAAGTCCACTGTGCAGGAGCACCGAGGTCACGATGCTGGACATCACCGCCGCCCCGATGGCCCCACCGATGGTGCGGATGTTGGCGTTCATCCCACTGGCCACCCCTGTCTGCTCGGCCGGTACCGCTTGGACGACCAGGTTCGACATGGCCGAGAAGGCCAGGCCGATACCGACGCCGAGGAGCGCGCTGGCCGTGTAGATCTCCCACGGCTGGGTGTGGGCGAAGGCCAGCATCAGGTAGCCCGTGAGGGAGAAGAAGGCGCCGATGATGACGGCGGCCTTCGAGCCGATGGCGGCGGCGATCCGGCCGGACAGCATGCCGGTGATGAACATGGTGACGGTGAGGGGCAACAGGTAGAGGCCCGACTGGATGATGCTGGCGCCGAACCCGTAGCCGGACGACTTCGGGGTCTGCAGGAACTCGGGCAGGAATCCGATGACCGAGTACATGCCGATCCCGATCAGGAAGGCCACCAGGTTGTTCGTCCACACCGCCGGGATCCTCATCATCTTCATGTCGATGAGGGGCTCCTTCGAACGGTACTCGGCGAAGACCCAGGCCACGCCCACGACGACGGCCAGCCCGATCAGTCCGATGACCTTCGGCGATCCCCAACCCCACGTGGGGGCTTCGCTCACGCCGAGGAGCAGTGCCACCAGCCAACCGGACAGGAGTGTGGCACCGACCCAGTTGATCCGGCCGGGTGTCCGTACCGGTGACTCGGGAACGAAGAAGTGGGCCATGACCGCGGCGGAGAGCGAAATGGCCAACGGGATCCAGAACAGCCAGTGATAGTTGAGGTGGCTGACGATCGGCCCGGCCAGGACGATGCCGGCCCCGCCCCCGACCGCAGCCATGGCCGCCACGATGCCGACGCCGGTCGCAACCTTGCCCGACGGGAACTCGTCCCGGATGATCCCGAACGAGAGCGGCAGGACCGCACCCCCGATGCCCTGGATGGCCCGGGCCACGATCAGTACTCCGATCGACTGGGCCAGTCCGGCCATGACGGTGCCGGCCGCCAGGGCCAACATCGTGACGACCAGCATCCGCTCCTTGCCGACCATGTCTCCGATGCGGCCGAAGATCGGCGTGAAGATCGAGGCGGACAACAAGAACGCGGTGAGCAACCACGTGACCGTTCCCTGGGAGGTGTGCAGGTCGCGTTGGAAGGTGGAGAGCACCGGTACCACCAAGGACTGCAACAGCGAGTACGCGGTGACGGCCAGCATGAGCACCACGAAGGTGGCTCGGTAGCCGGTCCGTTCGGATGATCTGGGCATGGGGTCCTTGTCGTGTGGGCCGGGCCGGGGCACTGGGCGGCGTGGGCTCCGGCGGTGCGAGCGTGTGCGGACTGCGGTCGAGCGGACTGCGGACTGCGGACGAGCGGACTGCTGGGACTGCCGGGAGCTGTGGTCGGGGGAGCTGCGGAGGTCCGGGGTGCCGCCGACCGGCGAACCGGAACCACCACTCCAGTTAACGTAACACAACCGGAGGGGCAATTCCACTTCAGGCGTGAACGTTGCCACCGGCCGCGGCGTGGGGGTCACCCAGGCCCTCAGAGCGGCTCGCCTTCCCCCAACTCGGTGGTGACCTCGGCCACAGCCTCCGCCTGGGCTGCCGGCGTCAGGGGCTGGCCACCCCCGTCGTCCCGCCACAGCTCGGGGACCCGCCACAGCAGGACGGCCACGCCGGCCACGCAGGCCAGTCCTCCCGACCACACCGCGAACTGGGGACCGCCGACGGCCGCGGCCAGCCCCGTCTCGGCGTCACCGAGGCGGGGACCTCCGGCCACCACGGCGAAGAATGTCCCCGACAGCCGTCCCTGCAGGTGTTCGGGCACGGCCCTCTGTTGGACCGCTTGGCGGAACACGGCCGAGACGACGTCGGCCGCTCCGGCCAGCGCCAACAGCGCCAGGCCGATCCACAGCACCGGGATCACACCGAACAGGGCGATGGTCACACCCCAGATGGTCACGCAGGCGGCGATGGCCCGGCCCTGGTGCCGGACCCGGCCGCACCACCCGGTGAAGAGCGAACCGACCAGTGAGCCGGCACCGGGGGCGGCGTAGAGGAGGCCGACCACGCCGGCGCCGCCACCGAACAGTCCCGTGCCCAACGCCGGGAAGACGGCCCGGGGCATCCCGAAGATCATGGCGTTGAGATCGATCCAGTACGTGGCCGACAGCAGCTTCTGGCCGCGCAGATGCCGGAAGCCCTCGGTCATGGACCGGAAGCCCATCGGCGTACCTCCGCCCGACGGCACCAGCGTGGGCAGGAGGAGCGCCGCCACCAGCGCCACTCCGTACGTGGCGACGTCGATTCCGTACACCGCGCCCAACCCGATGGTGGCGATGAGGACCCCGGCCAGGGCGGGCCCGGCCACCAGCGCCAGCTGCTGGATGGTGGTCTGCAGCGCGATCGCCGCCGTCACGTCTTCCTCGTCCACCAGCATGGGAAGGGCGGCGCGACGCGCCGGCCAGTCGATTCCCTGAAGTCCGGCTCCTACCCCGGTGCAGACGAAGAGTGGCCAGACAGCCGGATGCGAGAGCGAGGCGTTGGCCACCAGACCGCCCACCGCCGCGGCCATGGCCACCTGGGTCATGACCAGCACCCTCCTTCGGTCCACGGCATCGGCCAGGGTTCCACCCCAGAGGGCCCCGGCCAGCAGCGGGAAGAGCTGAGCCATGCCGATGAGGCCGACCACCAGCGTCGAGTGGGTCAGGGCATAGGCCTGGAACGACACCGCCACCAGGGTCAGCTGCGACCCCAGGCCGGACACCACCTGGCCGGCCCACAGCCTCCGGAAGTTCCGATGCTTCCGGAGCGGTGTGATGTCGACGACGAAGCGAGCCACCCGCCAACGGTAACGGCCCTTCCTGGGGGTACCGGCACGTGAGGAGCGGGACCATGCGGCCGGTTCCGAGCGGCCCGGGAACCCCATCCACCCGGTGCGTTCGTCCCGAACGTCGGCCCGACCCTCCGGTACCGCCTCCGGTGATACCGCTCAGGGTGATCCACCCGCTACAATGGACTTCGTGAGGGACATGGGCACTCCGTCAGATCCGGAGCAGGGGCAGCTCGACGACCAAAAGAAGGTCGAGACTGGGCCTCCCTCCATGGCGGTGTCCATTGCCGGAATTTCTACCGCTTGTAGCAAGAAGGCCCTGGTATCCAGCGCCAAGGCGGTCCGAGAGGCACTCTCGACGGAATAGACAGACATCTGGCCAAGGTCTGAACCCGTCGAGGAGTCGCTTCTGAGGAAGCGGCTCCTTTTTTGTTTTCCCTGGCGCGCTCCTTCATCCTGCTCTCCGGTGCCACCGGTCGGACCGCCCTGGCCCTGCCCCTACCCCTTCCCAACCCTGCCCCTCACGAACCCAGCCCCCCCAACAGAGAATCGAGCATCACCATGTACGAGCAAGACCACGGAACCCAGTCATCCTCCCACCCCCGCCCGCCCGGGTCGTCGGAGCGGGAGTGGGCGGTCCGAGCCACCCTGGCCCGGGCCAGCGGGTGGTCCTCGGATCGGGCGCTCGACCAAGGAGACAGCCACGAAAAGGGAGAGCTGTCCCTCTGCGTCGGCGAGGCGGCCTGATCGTCCGGTTCCGCCCCGTGGCCTGATCCGGTGTCACACCCGGATGCTTCACTCTTCCCATGGATCTCGACGTCCTAACCGAAGCGATCGATCGGCTCAGTGGTGCCGATCCCTCGATGTACTCCGACGCGGAGTCGATCGAGCGGCTCCAACGACAGCTGGCCCGTCTCGACTCCTTCGTCACCGACGCCACCGCCGCCTTCGACGCCTCGGGTAACTGGGCGCTCGACGGTGCGCAGAACGCCTCCATGTGGCTGGCATCCCGCTGCCGGCTACCGAAGGCACAGGCCCGGAGGGTGGTGCGTCGGGGGCGTGAGCTCCGGCACCTTCCCGACTGCAAACGCGCCTGGGCCGCAGGTGACATCGCCGCCGCCCACATCGACGTGTTCACCTCACTGCGCAGACTGCCGACCGAGGAAGCGCTCGTCCGCGACGAGGCGATGCTCGTGGACCAGGCGTGCACTCTCCGATTCGAGCCCTTCACGAGGGCTGTCGCCTACTGGAAGCAGCTGGCCGACCCCGATGGTGCCGACGGGGACGATCAGAAGCGCCGCGATCGTCGCCACGTCTATCTCGAGCGCAGCTTCCAGGGCATGTGGCTGGGTGGGATCACGCTCGATCCCATCTCCGGTTCCATCGTCGGCGAAGAGTTGGAGCGCATCGAAGGCGACATGTTCGAGTCCGACTGGGCCGCGGCCCGGACGGAGTTGGGGCGGGAGCCTGTCTCCTCCGAGCTGGCCCGCACCGCAGGCCAACGCCGGGCCGACGCACTGGTCGAGATGGCCACGAGGAGTCGGACGGCACCGAGCGACGGGCGTCGGCCCCGTCCGCTCTTCACCATCCTGGTCGGCTACGAGACACTGCACGGCCGGATCTGTGAACTGTCCTCGGGTACGGCCATCTCGCCGGGGTCGTTGCTGCCGTGGTTGGACGAGGCGTACTTCGAGCGGGCCGTCTTCGCGCCGGGTGGCCGTGTCGAGGTCAGCCCCACCACCCGGCTGTTCTCCGGTGCCACGCGCCGAGCCGTCGAAGTGCGGGATCGGGCGTGCACCCACCCGTACTGTGACCGGCCCGCTGATGACAGCCAGATCGATCACATCGTGCCCTACGCGGCCGGGGGCGCCACCACGCAGGAGAACGGACGGGTCCTGTGCCGATTCCACAATCAACTCAGGAATCAGCGTCCTCCACCCGACCGCTAGCCGAGGTCACCGCCGGCCTGCCACGCCGGCAGCACCCCGATTCCGTCGAGATTGGCCCGCCGACTTCCGCTGGCGCGGCTGACCGTTGACCACGATCCGACTCAGGAGTCAGTGCATCTCCTGGCGCTCGAACTGGATGCGGTAGAGCTCGGCATACAGGCCCCCCTGGGCCAGCAGTTCGTCATGGCGTCCGTGCTCGACAATTCTGCCGTGGTCCAGCACCAGGATCGCATCAGCCTCCCTGACAGTGGACAGGCGGTGGGCGATGACCAGTGAGGTCCGACCCCGAAGGGCCGTGGCCAGCGCTTGTTGCACGGCGGCCTCGGACTCGGAGTCCAGGTGGGCGGTAGCCTCGTCGAGGACCACGATCTCCGGAGCCTTCAACAGGATGCGGGCGATGGCGATCCTCTGCTTCTCGCCCCCGGACAGCCGATAGCCCCGGTCGCCGACCACGGTGTCGAGCCCGTCGGCGAGGCTACTGACCATGGTGGCGATCTGGGCCCCGGCCAGCGCGGCGTCCAGCTCACCTTCGGTGGCATCGGGCTTGGCGTAGAGCAGGTTGCCCCGGATGGTGTCGTGGAAGAGGTGGGCGTCCTGGGTGACGACGCCGATGGTCGCCGTCAGCGACTCCGAGGTCGTGTCGCGCACATCCAACCCGTTGATCCGGATGGCGCCTGAGGTCACGTCGTAGAGGCGGGGCAGGAGTTGGCTGATGGTGGTCTTGCCCGCCCCCGACGGCCCGACCAACGCCACCAGCTGGCCCGGCTCGGCTGCGAAGGACACGTCGAACAGGACCTGTTGGGACTCGGTGGCGTCCAACACGGCCACCGACTCCAGTGAGGCCAGCGAGACATCCTCGGCCGTCGGGTACCGGAAGTCGACATGGTCGAACTCGATGCGCGCCGGTCCCGGGGGAATCGGCCGTGCATCCGGCTTGTCCTGGATCATCGGGGGGAGGTCGAGGACCTCGAAGACCCGGTCGAAGGAGACCAGGGCCGTCATCACGTCGATCTGCACGTTGGACAGGGCGGTGAGCGGTCCGTAGAGACGGGTCAGGTAGGCGGCCAGTGCCACCACCGTCCCCAGCTCGAGGGTGCCGTTCACCACCTGGATGCCGCCCCATCCGTACACCACCGCAGTGGCCAGGGCCGCGGTCAGAGTCAGGGCGGCGATGAAGAACCGGGCGTACATGGCCTGCGTCACGCCGATGTCGCGAACCCGCCCGGCCTTCTGCTCGAACTCGTCCCGCTCCTGGCCCGGTCGTCCGAACAGCTTGACCAACAGGGCGCCGGAGACGTTGAAGCGTTCGGTCATGGTGTTGTTCATCTGGGCGTTGAGCCCGTAGGACTCGCGGGTGATCGACGACAGCCGGCGTCCCACCCGCTTGGCCGGCAGTACGAACACCGGCAGGATGATGAGGCTTATCACGGTGATCTGCCACGACAGGAAGAACATCACGATCAGCACCAGGGTCACGCTGATCAGATTGGACACCACCGAGGAGAGCGTGTCGGTGAAGGCCTGCTGGGCCCCGATCACGTCGTTGTTCAGGCGGCTGATCAGCGCGCCGGTCTGGGTCCGGGTGAAAAAGGCGATGGGCATCTTCTGGATGTGCTCGAACACCTTCGAGCGCATGTCGAAGATGAGTCCCTCGCCGACCTTGGCCGAGACATAGCGGATGCCGATCGACAGTCCCGTGTCCAGAATGGCCAACACCGCGGCCACTCCGGCCAGACCGATGATCAGATCCTTGTTGTGCTCGGGGATGCCCTTGTCGATGATGGAGCGGAAGAGCAGGGGGTTCACGACCCCGATGACCGCGTCGATGATCACCAACACCAGGAACCAGGCCAGGATGGTCCGATAGGGGCGGGCGAACTGCACCATCCGCTTGGCCGTCCCCTTGGTGACGCGTTGTTGTGTAACCGAGTCGTCGCGCCGCATGGAGCGCATGACCCCGCCGAACTGGCCACCACCACCACCGCCCATGCCATGGCCGGCCATGCTCATCGGGTTGCTCCAGGGACGGGCTCCATGGCTCGGACCCTACAGTTCGAGGCCGGTGCCCCATGCCGCCCGGGCCGGTCAGGAGACCAGACCGCGTCCGTAGATCGGGGGCAGATCGAGGGCGGTGAGCAGGCCGGGGGCCCCCTCGACCACGGCCGGGATGGCGTTGACCAGGCGCATGGCCGTGGCCTTCAGGCCGGCCGTGTTGTGGTCGCCGTCGGACCCGAGGAGCTGCAGGTCGAGGGTGTAGTTGGGCTCGCCGGTGATGGTCACCCGGTAGGAGCCCTGTCCGGCCGGCTGCGGCCACTCGGGCGCCAGGTCATCGTGGAGGCGGGTCACATGCTCGAGGACGATGACGGCCTTGCCGTTCCGCATGCCCCGGAGCTCGAAGTGCAGGGCGGCGACAGTACCTTTCTCGATGGTGCCGGAGTCGACCTCGAACGTCTCGGTGGCCGGCAGCCGCTCATACCATTCTTCCAGGGCGTCGAGCTCGACCTCGAGACCGGCGGCCAACTGGCGCACCACACTGCCCCAAGCCATGGTCATCACCCCGGGCTGCAGGATCATCGGGACCTGGTCGATGGGCCGGCCGAATCCCATGATGTCGAAGATCACCATGGGCTGGTTGTACGTGGCGTAGTTGAGTAGTTCGGCCACGCGCACCTCATCGATCCGCTCGCTCACTCCGCTCAGCACCAGGGGAAGCGCATCGTTGGCGAAGCCGGGGTCCACCCCGTTGACGAAGAGGGACACGCCGCCGGCCAACGCGGCTTCTCGTACGGGCGCGATCATCCCGTCGTCCACCACGCCGTACGGATATTGGAGGAATACCGGTCCGCTGGAGACGACGTTCACCCCGGCCCGCAGGATCCGGGCCATGTCGGCGATCGCCTCCATCAGCCGGTGGTCGGCCATGGCCGTGTGCACCACCACGTCCGGATCGAGGGCCAGCAGTGCCTCGACGTCATCGGTGGCGGCCACCCCGAGGTCGCGCCCCAGGCCGGCCAGCTCACCGGCGTCCTTGCCCACCTTGTCGGGGTTGGAGACCCAGAGGCCCACCAATTCGAGGTCGGGTCGGGCGTCGATGCCGGCGATGGCGTGCCGTCCGACGTTGCCGGTGGACCAGGCGACGACTCGATAGGTCTTGGGCATGTGGGGCTCCGTTCGTGGGTGGTGCGGTCGTTGTCGCCGCTGACGCAGTGGATGGTACGTCCTCGGATTCAGACGTCGGGCAGTCCCATGTCGAGATTGGGGCTCTGGATGCCCCCGTCGACCTCGAGGATCTTGCCGGTGACGTAGGCGCCGGCCTCCGAGGCCAGGTAGATGACGGCCGAGGCGATGTCGGCGGGGTCGCCGATGCGCTTGAGGGGGGTGCCGGCCTCGAGGGCTAGGCGTAGCTCGTCGGTCTGCATCACGATGTCGAGCGCCGAGGTGGCCACCGATCCCACGGCGATGGCGTTCACACGGATCCGCGGCGAGAGGTCGGCGGCGGCCAGTCGGGTGTAGTGGGCCAGGGCCCCCTTGGCCGTGCCGTACGCCACGTAGCCTCGGCCGGCCATCCGGCCCATGGCCGACGAGATGTTGACGACCGAGCCGCCACCGTCCTCCAGCATGAGCGGCACCGCCGGTCTGAGCAGGGCGTGGGCCGTGGACACGTTGAAGTGGAAGGCCTGCTCGAGCCGGCCCGGCGAGGTGTCGAGGAACGGGCGCGGCATGGCCCCGCCCACGTTGTTCACCACCAGGTCCAGGCGCCCGAAGGCGTTGCGGGCGTGATCCACCAGTCCGGCCACGGCATCCAGGTCGCTCAGATCGGCCGGTACCACGACGGCTCGCCGCCCGGTCGCCTCGATCTGGCCGGCCACCTGCCCGAGTTGATCGGCCGTGCGGGCCGAGATCACCACATCGGCGCCGGCCTCGGCCAGTGCGGTCGCAGTGGCCGCGCCGATTCCGCGGCCGGCTCCGGTGACGATGGCCACCTTTCCGGTCATGGCAAAGCGATCGAGAATCATGTTCCGTTCCCCCTTGGTCGGCGTCAGTGCTAGCAGTCCGCCACGGGTCGGCGCCACGTGGGTCGCACCAAGCCCTGCTCGAAGGACCGACCCGCCCTCAGCCGGCCACGTCGGCCACGGCCACGATGTCGGTGGGTCGGACCCTGACCAGCAGCTCGCCGGGCACCCCGTTGCGCCGACCGTACTCCTCGGCGCGATCCTGGCCCATGTAGCGTCCGCCGAGGATGGCGGCCCAGTAGGTCACCTCGGCCAGATCCTCGCTGAGGGTGGCGATGCCCTCGATGATCACGAACGAGAACGGGGGCCGCTCGTCGTC
Organism: uncultured Acidimicrobiaceae bacterium; assembly: GCA_963756515.1. Taxonomy (GTDB): domain Bacteria; phylum Actinomycetota; class Acidimicrobiia; order Acidimicrobiales; family RAAP-2; genus Bog-756. The sequence goes on along the minus strand of CAVWNV010000004.1, from coordinate 15,282 downwards.
GATGCTCAGGGCCAGGCGGGGATCGCGGCGCAGCGATTTCCCCTTGAGTGTTGCCGAATTGGTGTTGAACACGACGTCGCCGACGGCGGAGTCGGCACCGGCGGTCGTCATGTCGAGCGCGAACCACACCGGGGCTACGTGGGGACGGCCGTCGGCCCGGACCGTGGCCAGCGACGCGGTGCGGGCCGGGGGGCCGGTGAGAAAGGCCACCAGTTCCTCGTCGCTCATGGTGTGTTGGGGCACGGACCCGGTCTCCGGTCGGCTACGTCGGGCGCCCGGCTACGTCGGACGGGTCGGGGGGAGTCCGAGCTTGCGGTGGTCCCACGACACAGTCCGCTCGACGTTGAGTTTGGCCACGATGCGCTTGTTGAGCATGGTCTCCACGAAGGGCCGCAACTCCTCGGTGTAGGCACCGTAGTAGCGCTCGAACAGGTTCACGCCGAGCTCCCACATCTTGTCCGGGTCGTCGACGATCTCGGCCGTTCCCACCAGCTCCACGCCGCGGAGCTCCTCGTAGTAGTCACCGTCCTCGAACATGCAGGTCAGTTTGGAGTCGCGGCGGAGGTTGACGGCCTTCTGGGCCTTGGCCTTGGTCTCGATGGCGATGGATCCGTCGAGGAATCCGTACCACATGGCCACGGCGTGGATGGTGCCGTCGTGGTTGAGCGTGCACATGGTCATGGGCCGGCGCTCGTGGAGGAAGGCGTCGACCTCCTCGGGGGACATCGTGATCAGGTCTCGCTGCTTCACCCCGTGCCCCATCTGCTGCACCGGCTTCTCGTCGGTCATCCGTTCCTCCTGGCCGCGCTCGTCGGGCGCCGTCGGCGATCCCGTGTTCCGGAGGCAGCGTACCGGCGTGGGCCGACCGGGCAGAATGAGCTGGTGAGAAATCCGACCGCCGATCCGACCACCGATCCGACCGCCGGACCCGGGTCCGAATCCCGTCCCGGTGACGGCCCCGTGGGCCGACCGTTCCGGGTGTGCTTCGTCTGCACCGGCAACATCTGCCGGTCGCCGATGGCCGATGTGGTGCTCCGGCATCTGGCCGCCGAGGCCCGGACGGCCGACGGCTCGATGCTGGCCGAGCACCTGGCCGTCGACAGCGCCGGCACCAGCGGGTGGCATCTGGGCGAACCCATGGACCCCCGGGCCCGGGCTGCGCTCGAGCGCCGTGGCTACACCGACCACGGACACCGGGCCCGCTCGTTCGACACCGCCTGGTTCGATTCGACCGATCTCGTGGTGTGCATGGACCGGGGCCACCGGCAGACACTGGCCAGCCTGGCCCGCAGCCGGGCCGGCGACGACCGCTACGACGGACGCCTAGTCATGCTGCGACGGTTCGACCCGCGGTCGGGCGGCGCCGTGGATGTGCCCGACCCGTACTACGGGGACGCCGCCGAGTTCGAGTCGTGCCTCGACCTGGTGGAGTCGGGATGCCGCGGGCTGACGCGGTACCTCCTCGACCGGGTGCCTACCGGGCCCGGCCCTGATCAGTCCGACGTGGCCGTCGTGTCCGGAGAGGAGTAGTAGGCCACGTCGAGGTACTGCCCCGTGTCGGGACTCTGGCACGAGCAGAGCTGCAGGGTCGGCCACCAACCGGCGGAGCCCAGTCGCAGTGCATCGTTGGCCACCGGGATCCCGTTGACGGCCAACGAGACCTGGCTGTCACCCGGTCGGGCCATGTCGTGGCGGCAGGCGATGGTCACCGTGTTGGCGCCGGCGGGATGGACGGCGGCACTCGTGCCGGAGTCCACCAAGTCTTCGGCCCGGGCCGTCCACTCCATGATCTGCCAGCGCCCGGAGCTCTGAATGAAGAAACCGAGTTGGTCGGTCCCGGCGGTGGACATGCAGCCGAGACCGATGCCGTTGGCCGTCGACCCTTCGACGATGGCCACGGAGGCCGACTCCTGGATCGACGCGAACTGCTGATCCACCGGCGTCGGGAGATAGTCGGCGTGACCGGCGGCGCCGATGGTCACGTCCACGCCACCGGCCACCGGAGTGGCCTCGGTCTGATCGTTGGATCTCGCCTCCCACAGGATCGGGGCGGCCGAACCTCCCTGTTGGGGTGTCCCCAGCGTGATGGGGGCGAGCGGTAGGTGGACGACCGACGCCGTGCTGGCCCTGACCCCCAGGAAGGTCGGGATGGCCACAGCCGCCAGCACCAGGGTCAGGGTGACGAAGCCCACGATGATGCCGGCCAGACCGAGTCCGGCGCCCCGCTGGGTGCCATGGGAACGGCGGATCTGCGACCTCGATACGAAGCCCAGGATGATCCCGACGATCGATCCGATGCCGGCCAGGCTCACGATCGAGAGGACCAGGCTGGCGATGGCCAGTCCGTTCGTCGGGGCCCTGGGGGCCGGGTACCCGTAGTGCGGAGGCACGTCCATGTACGGCGAGTAGGGGGGTGCGCTGGAGTAGCCGTAGGCAGGTGGGAGGGGCCGGGGCGGGGATGCCGGCGGCGTGCCGGAGCCAGCACCCCCACCAGGGCCCGGTCCCCCCGGCGCCGGAGCAGAGGGGGCGAAGGGGGCGAAGAGCGGCAGTCCGACCGGCGCTGCCGACCCGACCGGCGCCGCCGACCCGGCCGGTACCACCGGCGCCGCCGATCCGGCCGGTACCACCGGCGCCATCGGTACGGCCGGCAGCACGGTGGCTCCAGGATGGAGGTGGGGCGGGTACCACTGGCCGTCCGAGGCCAGCCACCAGCCCGGCGGATGGGTGACGTCGGTCACGAGCCGGAGGCGAGGAGTCCCGCGTGCTCCATGGTTCGTTCCATCGGCCCACCGGACCTCCCGGTTGAGCCGATTCCTCGGGATCCACCCTCCTGATCGGGCCGAACGCTCGTTCCACCGATGCCTGCCGTGCCTTCTCACGAGGTCGTGTGGCATCTCGTGTCCGGCGCCGGTCCGGGGATCGACGGCCGCTACCGGAGGATGGCGATGGTGGTCAGGATGGCGTCGAACAGGAAGTGGGCGGCGATCGGGCGGGTCAGTCTCCGTGCTTCTGGAACGACCGGGTGACGAGGTACCCGAACGGGATGGTCAACAGGAAGCCCAGCCCGTAGTAGACGTGGTAGCTGGTCCGCAGGACCAGGCTCAGGACCAGCGCGCTTCGGGGCGTCCAGCCCAGCTGCCCGAGCCGGGTGATGAGATAGCCGTTGACCAGCACCTCCTCGGTGACGGCGGTGGTGGCCGACACGGCCAGCCCCCACAGCACGTAGTACGCGGGCACGTGGCCGGTGGCCACGGTGTTGATCAACGAGGAGTGGTGGGCCAGCAGCGGGGCCAGGGGGATCAGGATGACGAACTCCGAGCCGAAGGCGGCCGCGGCGATGCCCAGTCCGGGGAGGAGGTCCCCCCTGAGGCTCGGGACCCCGAGACCCATCACCGACGGCGGTTGGCCGGTCCGGGCCAGCAGGAACAGGGCCAGCGGGACCATGGCCGCCACGGGCAGATAGTCGAGGATCCCCAACACCAGGTTGACCACGGGGCTGTGTTGGACCAGTGCGGGGAAGCGGGTGATGCTGGCCACGCCGGCCTCGTGCTGGGCGAAGAGGATGACCGCGGCCATGACCGTCGGGAGCAGGAACGCCACCATGACGAATCGCGTCTCCCACACCAGGCTCCGCCGGGCCGGCCCGTCGGCCAGCACCGGCGGGGTGGTGGTCGGCTCCACCTCCCAGTCGGGGGTGCCGGTCGCCTCCCAGTACGACCAGCCCGGCGGCGGGGGTGGCCACTCGGGCGGGGGTCGCCATCCGGGCTGCGGGCGCCATCCCTCCGGTGGGGGCGGCCAGTTGGGCGGGGACCGCCAGAGCCACTCCTGTGCCGGCATGCGCCAAGTCCCTCCGCGATCGACGTGCTCACGGAGCTATCGGCACCCGTCGTCGATGACCTGAGCGGCCCGTCACCAGCGCCCCGTCACCGCCACCAGGCACCGCCACCCGACGGCGGGGACCACCCGGCCTAGGCGAAGGTGACGAAGGACGCCTGCTCGTAGCTCCGCATCCGGTCGTAGACCTCGGCCAGCTCGGCCCGGCGGGCCCGGTCGTTGGCCAGGTTGACCAGCTCGTGGGGATCGGACGCATGGTCGTACCACTCGTGGTCGTTGTCGTCGAAGGAGCAGTCGACGTCGAACAGCTTGTGGCCGGGGGACTTGCCCCACAGCCCGGTGGACGGCTTGCCCCCGCCGACGCCGTAGTAGCGGGCGTACTTGGTGCGGCCGTCGTAGAAGCCCCGCAGCGCATAGCGGACCCGGTTGAGCTCGGTGGTCTGGGCCGAGTCCTGGGCGAACAGGATGTGGTCGCGGACGGTGGCGGACGGGTCGGCCAGTACCGGGGTCAGATCGGTGCCCTGGACGGTGTTCCCGCTCACTCCGGGGTCCACGCCGGCCAGGGCGCAGATGGTGGCGGCCAGGTCCACGTGGGAGCCGAGCGACGACGTGACCGAGCCCGGGGTGGTCACACCGGGCACCTTCACGTACAGCGGCACCCGCATGATCTCGTCGTAGACGAAGGGTCCCTTGGAACGCAGTCCGTGCGAGCCGCACATGTCGCCGTGGTCGGAGGTGAAGATGACGATGGTGTCGTCCCACGCGCCCGAGGCCTCGAGGGCGGACAGGACCACGCCGAGGTTGCGGTCGGCCAGCTGGTGCAGGTGGACGTAGTAGTCGAGGTGCCGGAGCCAGGCTCCCTTGTCGGCCGGGTCGATGTAGCCCCAGAGCCCGTGCTGCTGGTCCCAGCGCCACTGGCGGTGGGCCTCGGGCTTGGTGTGCAGGTCGTCGTCGAAGTTCGCCGGCAGCTGGTCGACGACCTCGGGGTAGGGGTCGGTGAACACGGGGAGGGGGTCGTCGTCCTTCCACGCCGCCGACTCGAGCACGGCCCGGATGGAGGCCACGTCGTCGGGGTGGCCCTCGCGGTAGCCGGGCTGGTCGACCGGGAACCACATCACGTCGTGGGGGTTGACCAGGGCCACGGTCAGGAACCAGGGCTCGTCGGGTCGCGGGCCGGTGGCACCGGAGCCGGCTCCCCCGGGACCGCCGGCGCCGGCCGGACCGGCGTTCCGGCTCAGCCAGTGGGCGGCGTTCTGGGCGATGATGGGGTCGAAGTGGACCCCGGTGCCGGCCCATCCCATGAAGTGTCGGTCGTTGCCGTCCCAGTCGGCGAACCCGTAGGCCTCCATGTCCGGGGTGGGGGAGTGCGAGAGGTGCCACTTGCCGATGTAGGACGAGCGGTAGCCGGCCCCGTCGAGCAGCGAACCGAGGGTGGGCGTGGCCGTGGGGAGCTCGGCGTGCTCCGGCATGATCACGTTGTCGAGCACCCCGTGCCCCTCGAGGTAGCGGCCGGTGAACAGGCTGGCCCGGCTGGGGGAGCACGGGGACGAGTGCGTGAAGTAGTCGGTGAACTCGAGCCCCTCGGACCGGAGCCGGTCCCTCCAGGGCAGGGACACCCCGGCCGGGAGCCACGACCGCTGGCGCTCCTGGTCGGACACGACGAGCAGGATGTTGGGTCGGCGGCTGGACTCGGTCATGGAGTGTCAGGGTAGTGGTCGCCGGACCAGGGCTGCTGGCGTGAAACTGCAATCTGTTCTAGTTTTCCGCCGTACGTTCGACGAGAAGCCAGGGGGAGGATCGGATGCCCGAGAGCGAAGCGCTGCACGCAGCTCACCGGCTCGAATACCCGTACTCGCGTTCGGTGGGCCCGGTCATCGGGGCCTTCCTCACCGGCCTGCGGGACGGGAAGCTGTTCGGGGTCCGGGGCGCCGGGGGCACGGTCATCGTGCCCCCCACCGAGTACGACCCCACCACGGGGGACGACACCGGCGAGATGGTGGAGGTCGGCCCGGGCGGGGTGGTGGAGTCGTGGGCCTGGGTGGCCCACCCGCAGCCCAAGCATCCCCGGTCCTCCCCGTTCGCATGGGCTCTCATCCGCCTGGACGGCGCCGACACCGCCATGCTCCACGTCGTCGACTCGGGCGGTCCCGACGAGCTCAACAGCGGCGACCGGGTGACGGTGCGATTCCGGCCCGAGGCCGAGCGCATCGGGGCCATGGCCGACATCGACGCCTTCGTCCCGGAAAGGGGCCCGCAGCCATGAGCGATGCAACCGCTGCCGACGACGGTGGCGCCCTGGGACCGGTGACCGTGCTGGCCACGCCGATCCGACTCGACTTCGAATTCACACCGGGCATCGCCCAGTCGAAGTTCCTCCGCGGCCTGGAGCGGGGCAAGTTCCTGGGCCAGCGCTGCGCGGTGTGCGGGAAGGTATATGTCCCCTCCCGCGGCTCGTGCCCGACCGACGGGGTGCCCACCACCGAGGACGTGGAGCTGTCGAACTCGGGCACCGTCACCACCTACTGCGTGGTCAACGTGCCCTTCGCCGGCCAGTCCATCGAGATCCCCTACATCTGCGCCCAGGTGCTCCTCGACGGGGCCAACCTCTCCTTCATGGGCCTGCTGCAGGAGATCCCGACCGACCAGATCCGCATGGGCATGCGGGTGGAGGCGGTGTGGGTGGAGCCCGACGAGCTCACGCCTTCGCTGGCCTCGGTCAAGTACTTCCGGCCCAACGGTGAGCCCGACGCCGACTACGACACCTACAAGGAGTACCTGTGAGCGCCGCCCCCCGTCCGGTGTCGGTCGCCTCGTTCGCCCAGATGGAGAACGTGCGCCGTGACGACGAGCACAACGAGGTCGAGATGCTCATGCCGGTGATCTCCGAGGTGCTGGGCAACATCGGGATCACCAAGGACGACGTCGACTTCATCTGCTCCGGGTCGACCGACTACCTGATCGGGGGCCCGTTCAGCTTCGTGATGGCCCTCGACGCCGTCGGGGTGTGGCCACCCCGGTCGGAGAGCCATGTGGAGATGGACGGCGCCTGGGCCCTCTACGAGGCCTGGGTGCTGCTGCAGGAGGGCGTCATCGACGCCGCCCTGGTCTACAGCTTCGGCCGCTCCTCGCTGGGCAACCTGAGCGAGATACTGGCCCTGCAGCTCGACCCGTACTACCTGGCCCCGTTGTGGCCGGACCCGGTCAGCCTGGCCGCCCTGCAGGCCCGGGCCTTGATCGACGCGGGCAAGGGCACCGAGGCCGAGTTCGCCACCATCGCCTCCCGCAGCCGCCGCGACGCCCTGTCGAACCCCAAGGCCCAGGTCCGGATGGACGTCCCGAGCGAGGTGCTGCTCGAGGACGAGTACGTGGTCTCGCCGCTGCGCCGCCATGCGCTTCCCCCCATCACCGACGGCGCCGCCGCCATCGTGCTGGCCGCGGGGGACAAGGCCGAGCAGTGGGGGCACAAGCCGGTGTGGATCACCGGGTTCGACCACCGGATGGAGACGCACGCGCTGGGGGCCCGTGACCTGACCTCCTCGCCTTCGACGGCCAAGGCGGCCGAGGTGGCCGGTGTGGCCGACGGCCCGGTCGACGTGGCCGAGATCCACGCCCCCTACGCGTCCCAGGAGATCATCGTGCGCGACGCCCTGGGACTCGACGAGACCGTCATCATCAACCCGTCGGGCGGCGCACTGGCCGCCAACCCGCTGATGTCGGCCGGTCTCATCCGCATCGGCGAGGCGGCCGAGCGGATCCGGTCGGGAGCGGCGGGGCGTGCGGTGGCTCACGCCACCTCGGGCCCGTGCCTGCAACAGAATCTCGTCTGCGTCCTGGAGGGTTCGTGATGGCCGAGCGTTGTGCAGTCGTCGGAGTGGGCCAGACCCACCACAAGGCCAAGCGGGACGATGTCTCCATCGCCGGCCTGGTGCGGGAGGCGGCCGTCATGGCCCTGGCCGACGCCGATCTCACCTGGTCGGACATCGACGCCGTGGTCATCGGCAAGGCCCCCGACATGTTCGAGGGCAACATGATGCCCGAGCTCTATCTGGCCCCGGCGCTCGGCGCGGTGGGCAAACCCATGTTCCGCGTGCACACGGCCGGGTCGGTGGGCGGGTCGACGGCGTTGGTCGCCGCCCACCTGGTGAAGTCCGGGATCCACAAGCGGGTCCTGACGGTGGCCTACGAGAAGCAGTCCGACTCCGACGCCATGTGGGCGCTGTCGGTGCCCCAGCCGTTCGCGGCGCCGCTGTTGGCCGGCGCCGGCGGCTACTTCGCCCCCCACATCCGGGCCTACATGCGCCGGTCCGGCGCCCCGGACCACATCGGTCGGATGGTGGCGGTCAAGGATCGCCAGAACGCCATGCGCAACCCGTACGCCCATCTGCACCTGGCCGACATCGACATGAAGATGGTGGAGGACTCCATGATGTTGTGGGACCCCCTCCGCTACCTCGAGGCCTGCCCGTCCTCGGACGGGGCCGCGGCCATGGTGCTGGCGGCCGAGGATGCCGTCTCGGGCCACTACCCGCCGGCGTGGGTCCACGGGACGGCCATGCGGTCCGAGCCCACCATGTTCGCCGGTCGCGATCAGGTCAATCCGCAGGCGGGCCGGGACTGCTCGGCCGATGTCTACGCCCAGGCCGGCATCACCGATCCCCGGGCCCAGATCGACGTGGCCGAGATCTACGTCCCGTTCAGCTGGTACGAGCCGATGTGGCTCGAGAACCTCGGGTTCTGCGACCTCGGCGACGGGTGGAAGCTGACCGAGTCGGGGGCCACGGCCTTCGACGGGGACATCCCGTGGAACACGTCGGGCGGTGTGCTGTCGTCGAATCCCATCGGGGCCTCGGGCATGCTCCGGTTCCTCGAGGTGGCCATGCAGGTCCGGGGCCAGGCCGGTGAGCACCAGATCGACGGGGCCAAGGTGGCGCTGGGCCAGGCCTACGGCGGCGGCTCGCAGTTCTTCGCCATGTGGGTGGTCGGGAGCGACAAGCCCTGACCGGCTGAGGTCGGTTCCGACGGCAAGGCGGTCGTGTCACCGCCAGTGGGCGGGGACATTCCTGACCCGACTGGGGGTCGCGCCTCGGCCACGGAGGCCCGGGTGGCGCTAGCCTCGGGGACGTGCGCTGAGAACCGGTGATCCCGTGTCCGTCCGTCCACCGGTCCGAGAGGCCCTCCGTTGCCCGCACACCGCTCCGCACCTCCCCGTAGCACCCCGTCGCCGCAGGCCACGTTGGTGGCGCGCCAGGTCGCCTTCGACCGGGGCGGCCGCACGGTCATCGACGGAGTCACGGTCACCGTCGGCCCGGACAGCCGCATCGGCGTGGTCGGGCCCAACGGCGTCGGCAAGTCCACGCTGCTCCAGCTCCTGGCCGGCGCGGTCGAGCCCGACGCCGGGGCCATCGTCCGGGACCCGCCTTCGGCCACGGTGGGCTACCTGGCCCAGGAGCACGAGGCGCCACCGGGGGAGACGGTCCGCCACAACCTGGCCCGACGCACCGGGGCCCGAGGGGCCGAGACCGAACTGGCCGAGGCGGCCGCCGGGCTGACGGCCGGGGGCAGCGCGGCCGAGCGGCGCTACGAGGTGGCGCTGGAGCGCTTCAACGGACTGGGTGTCGGCGACCTCGACGCCCGCATCGACGCGGTCCTCGACGAGATCGGACTCGGTGTCGACCTGGCCGACCGGGCGGTGTCGGCGCTGTCGGGTGGCCAGCGGGCCAGGGTGGCGTTGGCCGGCATCGAGCTCTCGCACTTCGACCTGACCCTGTTGGACGAGCCGACCAACGATCTCGACTTCGACGGCCTCGAACGTCTGGAGGGCTGGGTCCGGTCGCTGAGGGGTGGGCTGGTGGTCGTCTCACACGACCGGGAATTCCTCTCACGTACGATCACCAGCGTCCTCGAGCTCGACGAGCACAGCCGGACGGCGCACGAGTACGGAGGGGGCTGGAGCGGCTACCAGGAGGAGCGGGCCAACGTCCGCCGCCACGCCACCGAGGCCTACGAGCTCTATCGGCGCCAACGCGGTGTGCTCGAGAACCGGGCCGAACGGCAGCGGCAGTGGGCCACCACCGGGGTCCGTAGGGAGAGCCGCCAACCCCGGGATCACGACAAGGCGCAGCGGGACTTCCGGATCAACCGCACCGAAAAGCTGGCGGCCAAGGCCCGTCAGACCGACCGGGCCCGTCAGGCGCTCGAGGTGGTGGCGAAGCCGTGGGAGGGGTGGGACCTGCACTTCACCATCCAGGAGACGGCCCGCGCCGGCACGGTGGTGGCCCGGCTGTCAGGGGCGGTGATCGAACGGGGACCGTTCCACATGGGGCCGCTGGATCTCGAGATCACCTGGGGCGACCGGGTGGCGCTCACGGGGGCCAACGGGACCGGCAAGTCCTCGTTGGTCGCCGCCCTCCTGGGTCACCTCCCGCTGGCGTCGGGCCGGCAGTGGCTCGGGCCGAGCGTGGTGGTCGGCGAGTTGGGCCAGGACCGCCGGATCCGGGCCGGGTCCGGGGACCCGATCCCGGACGACCGGGTCGACCTGGTCCGTTCGACCACCGACCGGGTCGACCTGGTCCGTTCGACCATGGACCGGGTCGACCTGACCCAGGCCGAGGCCAGATCGCTCCTGGCCAAGTTCGGACTGGGGGAGGGGCACGTGACGCGACCGGTGGGCACCCTGTCACCGGGCGAGCGCACCCGGGCCGAGTTGGCCGCCTTCCAGGCGCTCGGAGTCAACCTGCTGGTGCTGGACGAGCCCACCAACCATCTCGACCTCCCGGCCATCGAGCAGTTGGAGGAGGCGCTGGCCGGATTCGGGGGGACACTGCTGCTGGTCTCGCACGACAGGCACCTGTTGGACTCGGTGGAGGTCACCCGCTCCATCGGACTTCCCTGGGCATGACGAGGCGCCGGCCCCGGGCCGGTACGAACTTCCGTTGCCACCGCGCCGGAGTTTTGCTAACGATCCAGGAGCGACGAACCGAGGAGGGCGCCCGATGATCGCCACTGTGACCGAAGCATGGCGGACGGTGGTGCCGCCGCCCGGGGACCGACACGGTCCGCTGGCGCCGCTCCTCCTGACCCTGACCGTGGTGACCGGGCTGGTCGACGCCTTCAGCTACCTGGTGCTCGGCCACGTCTTCGTGGCCAACATGACTGGCAACGTGGTGTTCCTGGCCTTCGCCCTGGTGGGCGCCCAGGGCTTCTCCATCTGGGCGTCGCTGGCCGCGTTGGGGGCGTTCGCCGTCGGGGCCATGATCAGCGGGCGGACCGTGGCCCACCTCGGTGCGCGACGGGGACCGATGCTGGAGTACACGGCCGCGTTCGAGGCCGTGCTGCTGTCCGCATCGACGGTGGTGGCCTGGCTGGCCTCGACCCCGGGTTCGGGTCCACCCCGGTACGTGCTGATCGTCCTGCTCGGGCTGGGAGCGGGCATGCAGAACGGAACAGCCCGCAAACTGGCCGTCCCCGACCTCACCACCACCGTCCTGACCATGACGATCACCGGGGTGGCTTTCGACAGTCGCCTGGGTGGGGGCACCGGAGGGAGGCTCGGGCGGCGCGGCCTTTCGGCCGTGGCCATGTTCCTCGGTGCCCTTGTCGGCGCCTTGGCGGCACTACGGGTGAGCAGACCGCTGGGACTGGTCTTCGCCCTTTGTCTGCTGGTGCCGGTGGCGGTGGTGGCAGCCCGGCTGTCGCGGACCCGTCCGGCCTGGGACCAACCCATCTGATCCCCCTCGGGACCCGGATGACCGGCCCGGTCGGTGCGGTCGGTGGCCCTGCACCCGGGTGGGAGACCGATACACTCGGGTCGGTTCACCGAGCATCCGGAGGCATCACGTGAAGATCGTTGTCGACTACGACGAGTGCGCCAGCAATGCCGTCTGCATGGGTATCGCCCCCGAGGTGTTCGAAGTCCGCGACGACGGATTCCTCTACGTGCTGAACGAGAACCCCGGCGAAGACCTGCGGGAGAAGGTCCGTCAGGCCGCCAACGGCTGCCCGACGGGGGCCATCACCATCGTCGAAGAAGAGTAAGCAAGGCGTGCCCGGGGACAGCCCGAGGGTTCGCTTCGCTCCATCGCCCACGGGCTACTTCCACGTCGGCAGTGCCCGTTCCGCCCTGTTCAACTGGGTGGTGGCCCGGCAGTCCGGGGGCACCTTCGTGCTCCGCATCGAGGACACCGACGCCGAGCGCGGCCGCGAGGAGTGGGTGGACGGGATCCTCACCGCCATGCACTGGCTCTCGATGGACCCCGACGAGGGGCCCTTCCGCCAGTCTCAGCGAACCGACCGCTACCGGCAGTCGCTCGACGCCCTGTGGGAGAACGGCTTCGTCTACGCCTGCGACTGCACCCGCGACGAGATCGACGCCCGCAACCGTGCCGCCGGCATCCAGACCCCCGGCTACGACGGCTTCTGCCGGAACCGGGGGCTCCCGAGGGGTGACGGTCGGGCCCTGCGCTTCCGGACCCCTGACGAGGGTGTCACCGTCGTCCATGACGTGATCCGGGGTCCGGTGGAGTTCCCCTGCGGGGCCATGGACGACTTCGTCATCGCCAAGGCCGACGGGTCGACCCTCTTCGTGCTGGCCAATGTGGTCGACGACATCGACATGGCCATCACCCACGTCATCCGGGGCGAGGACCTGTTGCCCACCACCCCGAGAGGCGTGCTGGTCTGGGAGGCCCTGCGGACCATCGGTTGGCGGACCGACGGCTCGGTCGTCGGTGGGCCCGTCGAGACTCCGGACCTGCCGGTCTTCGCCCACCTGCCCCTGCTCGTCAACGAGCAGCGGAAGAAGCTGTCGAAGCGGCGGGACCCAGTGGCGGTCGAGACCTATCGCGACCAGGGCTACCTACCCGACGCGTTCCTGAACTACCTGGGACTGCTCGGTTGGAGCCCGCCGGACGGGCAGGAGATCTTCGACACGGCCCAGATGCAGGCATGGTTCCGCCTGGAGGATGTCAACCGTTCCCCGGCCTTCTTCGACGTGGCCAAGCTGACCCATATGAACGGTGAGTACATCCGGGCCATGACGCCCGAGGCGTTCATCGAGGCGTGCGGGCCGTGGCTGTCGGGTGCGGCGACACCATGGCCGGAGGGGGCCTTCGACGCCGGCGTCTTCGCCCGCATCGCACCGGTGGTGCAGGAGCGAGTGGCCGTGCTGGGCGAGGTCCCGGCCATGGTGGAGTTCCTGTTCCTCGAACGGCCCGACATCGACGAGGAGGCCTGGGCCAAGGCCATCACCAAGGACACCGCATCGGCCCTCGACGTGCTGAGGGGTGCCGTCGAGACCTACGCCGACCTGGTGGACGGTTGGGACGGCGGCGCCCTCCACGCAGCCACCGCGGCCCTGGCCGAGCGCCTGGGGCGCTCACTGTCGAAGGTCCAGGCCCCGATCCGGGTGGCCACCACCGGGCGGCGGGTCGGCCCCCCGCTCTTCGAATCACTCGAGGTGCTGGGAGCGGACCGGACACTGGCCCGCCTGCGCCACGCGTTGGATCGGGCCACCGGAGACGGAACTTGACGCGTCGGGTTCCGGCCACCGGCGCCGAGGTGTGCTGAGCTCCGTGGACCTGGTCTCCACGAAGACGAGGGCACATCCGTTCCGCCTCGTCTGGCGGGTGGCCGCCGTCGTGCTGGGGGTGGTGGTCGTCTATGTGCTGGTCACCGCGGTGCAGGTGTGGCTGACCGGCCGCCGCTACGACCCCCAGCCCGCCGGCGCCATCGTGGTCATGGGGGCGGCCCAGTACGACGGGGTTCCGTCACCCGACCTGGCCGCCCGCCTCGACGAGGCCAAGCTCCTCTGGCAGGAGCACTACGCCACCGACATCATGGTGACGGGCTCGAAGGAACCCGGGGATCAGTTCACCGAGGCCGAGGCCTCGGCCCGGTACCTGATCGGTGCCGGCATCCCCGGCCGCGACATCTACGAGTCAGGCGGGAGCGACTCGTGGGAGAACCTCTCGTTGGCGGCACCGACGCTCAAGGCCCAGGGCAACACCACGGTGCTGATCGCCACCGATCCCTTCCACGAGGACCGGAGCCTGGCCATCGCCTCGTCGTTGGGGCTGCGTGCCTACCCGACCCCCACCCGGACTTCGCCCATCACCGGTCTGTCCACCGTGCCGTACTACGCCAAGGAGACCGTGGGCGTGGCCATCGGCCGGATCTTGGGATTCAACCGTCTGAGCTCTCTGCACGCTTCGCTCGGATCGACGCTGCGGTAGCTGGCGTGCTCATCCGTCCGTCCGGAGCAGGAGATCGGGCAGATCGGCCACCGACTCGACGAGGTGGGTGTGAGGGGCTTCGACCAGGTCATCCCGCCCGTGGACCCCACTGAGCACACCGATCACCAGCGACGCCCCCGCCCGGGTGCCGGCCACGAGGTCGTTGGTGGTGTCCCCGACGACGGCCACCTCGGCCACATCGTCGACGCAGAGCCGGATGACAGCGGTCAGGATCATGTCGGGCCACGGGCGTCCGCGTCCGGCATCGGCGGGGGAGAGGGCCAGGTCGATGGCCCCCTCCCAACCCAGGGCGGACACGATGCCGTCGCGGGTCGGAGGGGAGAACCCGGTGGTCAGGCAGATCCTCACCCCGGCCCCGCGTAAGGCGGCGAAGGTGGCTTCAGCGCCGGGCACGGGCGCCACGTCGCCCCGACCCACGGCCTGGTCGAAGGACCGCTCGAAGACAGCATTGGCCCGCTCGGCCCGGACATGATCGCCGCCCAGCAGCTCGGTGAACACGGAGATCTTGGACTGGCCCATCGTCCGGCGGATGTATTCGTGCGGGTCGTCCATCGGGGTGCCCGCAGTCAGATCCACCGAGTCGAGGGCACGGCGGAACGCCTCCTCGACTGCTCCTTCGTCGGCCACGGTGGTCCCGGCCATGTCGAGGACCGCCAGTCTGATGATGGGAGTCATGCCTGTGCCTCGCCCCGCTCTCGTCGGTGAGGTCCCGGGTCAGGACCGAGCGCAGGCCGAAGGTCCCATGCTGACGATCCTTCCTGCTCCGAGGCCCTTCACCCCCGATGGTATCGACAGGCCGGTGCCCGGAGCGGCCCGTCCGCCGGCGACAGACCCGTCCGGGCCGGCCACCGGTTGGCGGTCCAGATCCCTGACCAGGGCAAGATGCGGGCGGCAGCCCCGGGGCCGGGCCGTTTCCAGACGGGCCCCTTTCGGCTACATTGACGGTTTGCCCATTCGGGGGTGGCGCAACTGGCAGCGCGCATGATTCTGGTTCATGAGGTTGGAGGTTCGAGCCCTCCCCCCCGAGCGCACACGGTGCTTGCACTACCGGAGCGTCGTGGCAGACACGCCGTGCGAAACCCACGCACGACCGGGTCGGCTCCCCAGGGTCCGGCTCGAGACAGGGTCCCATCGTCTAGAGGCCTAGGACACCACCCTCTCAAGGTGGAGACACGGGTTCGAACCCCGTTGGGACTGC
>CAVWNV010000003.1:0-334796 GCA_963756515.1 uncultured Acidimicrobiaceae bacterium | reverse complement strand
CGAATCCCGTCGTCCGCTCCACTCTTCTCCCTATTCTGGGCATTAACCGGGGTGTCTATCTGTGGTTCCAGGGTGGTCCTCTGAACCCTCCGTGGCGCGGAACTTCGCGCTCCTCGTCCCTGATCGGGCCTCCCTCGTCCCGCCGAGGGGCTCCACGGTGGCTTTCCGGCCGAGTTCGCTCAGGGCATCGGCCAGGGCCCGATCCCGGTCCACCGGGCGTGCTGGTAACGGAGGGCGGCGAGTCCAAGCGATCAGGGTCAGGTCGTCAACTTATCGCAGGATCGGTCATCGGCGTGTGAAGGTCAGGTGGGTGACGCCGCTTGGTGACGAGACTGCCTCCACGTCGTACTGCTGCTCCAACGCCTCCAGGCCATCCCAAAGCCGAACGCCGCGGCCGAGCAGGATCGGCACCTGCACGACGTGCAGGTGGTCGACGAGACCGGCGGCGATGAACGTGCGGAGCATGGTTGGGCCCCCACCAATGCGGACGTCCTGACCGGCGGCTCCGTCCCGCGCCGCTTCGAGTGCATCTGGTGGCGCTGCATCCAGGAAGTGGAACGTCGTACCACCCTTCATCTCCAGCGGCGGGCGCGGTCTGTGGGTCAGGACGTACGTTGGCGTGTGGAACGGCGGGTTGTCGCCCCACCACCCGCACCACTTCGGGTCATCCTGCCAGCCCGGAGGGCCGAACTTGCCCGCGCCCATGATCTCCGCACCGATCCCGGGTCCGTACTGGTCGGCCATCACTTGGTCGACTCCCTCGGTGCCGCCCGGCTCGCCGAGGACTTCACGGCGGCCGAACCGGGTGGCGAACATCCACTCGTGGAGCCGGTGCCCGGCGTGGCCGAACGGAGCGTCGAACGTCAGGCCCTCGCCGGTGCCAAACCCGTCGAGGGAGATTGAGAAGTTGTGAACACGGACCTGGGACATGCCGCCTCCGAAGCGTTGGATGACTGAGATATGCAATTGGTCACGCTAACGCTGAGTGAGGCTCGGCCGCCGGTCTATGACGTGCCGGAGCGTGACACTCGCCCGTCGAAAACGGGGAGGTGACGTTCCGAGAGCGAAATCAGGCGGCATGATGGCTCCCGATGAAGTCGGTGGCGCCCAAAGGGTCTGCGTGAAATCGCTAGCCAGAGTTCTGTTTGTCGTTTATTTGGTCATCCTGGCATGGCTGATCTTGTTCAAGTTCTCCATTCATATTGCTTCGGTGCTGCACTATGACAAGAGAAGCTTGAATTTCGTGCCGTTCTCGAATGCCGCTGGAAGCTCAGACGAGTCCCTCGACAACGTTCTCGTCTTTGTCCCGTTCGGGTTGTTATTGAGCGTTAACTTCAAGCGTTTGAGTTTCTGGAGCAAGCTACTAATTGTGCTCGGCACCAGCATTACGGCAGAGACCATCCAGTACATCTTCGCAATTGGAGCGACGGACATAACTGATGTGATTACAAACACGTTGGGCGGATTTGCTGGGCTCATCGGTTATGACATCAGTAGCAAGCACATCGATCGAGAGAGCCTAGATAGGGCGATCGTAGTAGCGGGCTCGATTCTTCTTGGATTGTGCCTCCTGTTTCTAGTCGCCGTGGAGGTAGGTCATGGGGTGCGCTATCACAGACACGGGCAACCCGGCTAGTGCGTAGGCCGATAGTGGAGTGCGAGGTAGAGGAAGTACGTCTAGGAGTGACCTAAAGAGCTTCGCGTAATACCGCGCCGACCCGGTTCATAGCGTAAGGCCGCAGTGGCGGAGGAATGCGAAGGCCAATCTGGTCTCGCTGCCGATGCGGCAGAGCCCCTGGTCGACGATCTCCTCGGCCTCGCCGATGGTGTCGAGACAGAGGTTGGCCAGCTCCCCGCCTTTCAGGTTGCCCCAGACCTGCTCGACCGGATTGAGATCGGGGGCGTAGCCCGGCAGCCGCTCGACGACCAGCCACTTCCGTTGCTTCCTGAGGAAGGCCTGCATGGCCCGGCTGCGGTGGGAAGGAAGCCCGTCCCAGATGAGGGTGACCTTGTCGCCATCCAGATGGCGGTGGAGCTCAGTGAGGAACTCCATGATGGATTCGTCGTTGTAGCTACCCGCCTGCATGCCAAAGACGAGGGATGCATCGCTGCCATCGGGCCGGAAGCACAGCGCGGCCGACATGGACAGGCGCTTCCAGTTGAAGTGGTGGGTGAGGACCGGGGTCTGCCCCTTGGGCGCCCAGGTCGACCTCACCGAGGGGAGGAGGCTGAACCCGCTCTCGTCCTGGAAGACGATCCAGGCGTTCCTGGCCCTGGCGTTTTTTTTAGACGGGGCCAGCGGTCGTTGACCCACTGTTCGATGGCCTCGTCATTGCGCTCAGCCGCCTGGCGGGCCGGCCGCTGTCGGCTCCAGCCCATCCGGCGGAGCACCTTCCAGACGTGTCCGGGGTGGTACTTGACCCCGGTGGTCTCCTCGATCACTTCGGCGACTCGGGCCAGGGTCCACAGATCGGTCGGATACCCGTTGGCCTTCGGACCCTTCTGCAGGGCCCGTTCCACCTTGGCCAGCTCGGCGTCGGTCACCTTGCGGGGCCGACCAGGCGCTCCGGTGCGTTTCAGGGCCTGCTTCCCGCCGACCTTCCAAAGCTTGTGCCAATCGGAGATTGACTGGTGGGAGACCTCGAGCTCACGGCCGATGTCGGCCTGGGACACCCCCTTGGCGAACAGGTCGGCGGCCCGCATCCGTGTGGCCTCCATGGCCTCGAAATCTCGGCGTGGACGGACTCGGGGTGGTGCCTTGTTTGTGCTTGCTGCTCCGGCCGCTGACGTGGAAGTGGGCATGCACCAATTATTCCACTCCATGCAGCGCTAGCGGGGTATTAGGCGAACCTCTTTAGGCCACGTTCAGATTGATCGAGTGGGCCCTTTTCGCTTGGCCCGCTCCACAGCCCGTACCAAACGGGATCACGCTTCTTCAGTAGCTGGCAGTAGCGAAGTGCTGCACGTTCCCACTCAGCAACTTCCTTGGCATTGGGTATGAAGCCGGATCGTTCCGGATTGTGACAGGCCTCCAAGAGACTGTGGGTCAAGACGTAACCGTGGTCTAGGAATGCGTCGAGTTCCAAGGTCGATTGGCCTGCACCGTCGAGCAGGTCTCCGAGGCGATTGAGCGCTGGTCGAAACGAGGCTAGGTAGCACGCTCGCTTTGAAGCCCTACCCGCGCCTAGTGGCACCTTCTGACCACAACCGCACTTACACACGCCCATGGTTATCCTTCAGTCGCCCGAAGCAACTCTAGGCAACACGAGGACCTGCCGTTTAGGAGCGGCTCCCCAGTGACTGAGGGTGTAGTTGCTCTCACGCACTGTGAACGGACCTTGCATCACGCTTCAGTGGATGAAGGCGACCGACCCGATCACATCCGAACAGACATGGCATCGAAGAAGGGGCTTGGTCTCAGCGAACTCAATGGCTGCAAGATCGGTCCCTAAGGCCATTCCGCACATGGTTCGGTCACTGCTCACATCGTCAACAGCCACCACCGCATGAATTCTGACCAGCCGATCCTGGTCAGTCGCTGAACTAGTAGCGGCCCTTTTGGTTTCGGGCCAGGTCAGGTACGTGATGCCCATGCCGCCATCCTCTCGCCGTGGATCCGACCATTCTGGCATCAGCCCAGGTGACTCGAAACTCCATCGACATCCAGATGTCAATAGCCGACCCCGGTCCGGCGTTTGGAGACAGAAAGCCGTCGTTTGCGGACACAGCAGGAGAAATGTCAACGTCGAACACGTCGTGCCACTCGAAGGCGAGTTCCATGACTGGAGCCGGGTCGTCTGCGCTGCAGATGGTGTAGAGGTGGCAGGATTTTCAAATGGTCTCCGGTCCCGGCAGTGATCTTCAGGAGGAAGCGGTCCTGGATGGCGGTCCCTTGGACGGGAGTCGGCGAGCTATCGACGCCGACACAGATCATCTATGCGTTGTCATGACCGATGGACAGCAGCATCAGTACCTTCGCACCGATGAATTCCAGACCTTGGAGGCCGGTCATTCAGTGCTTGTCTTCAGGTGGAATGGTCGTTACTACGGGCCGAAGTAGAAGCGTCGGCAGGGCCGGCGTCCTGGGACGAGGCCCTGGGCTTGCGCGATCCGACGTTGGACGGATGAGCGCCGGCACACAATGATGTGGCCACTGGCGGACGCGATGTCATCGCCGGAACAGGGGGACTGAGCGTGACGCTACTGGTCGTCGGTGCCGGAGTCGGTCGTACGGGCACCCATTCATTGAAGATCGCCCTTGAACAGTTGTTGGGTGGCCCGTGTCATCACATGATCGAGGTCCTCGGAGATCCGACCCAGGCGCCAGGCTGGATCGACGCTATCGAAGGGCGACCGGTTGACTGGTCAACAATGCCCGCCGGCTACGTCTCCCTCGTTGACTGGCCCGGATGTTCATTCTGGCCAGAGCTTTCAGCCGCCAACCCGGACGCGCTCGTGCTGCTATCTGTCCGAGATCCCGAGTCTTGGTACCGCAGCGCATGCAACACGATCTTTCAGTCATTTGACAAGGTTCCGCCGGAGTTGGCGCCGTGGATGGCCGCCGTAGTCCAGTTACTTGGAGATCGCTTCAGTAACTCGTTTGAGGATCCGACCGCCATGATGGACGCCTACGAGAGACACAATGCGGCGGTTCGACAGAGCGTCCCGGGAAATCGCCTGTTGGAATGGTCCCCGACGGACGGGTGGGATCCCATCTGCGAACGGCTGGGCCTCGACGTGCCTAGTGAGCCATTCCCAGTGACGAATACGACTGACGAGTTCCGCGCCATGGTCGGGATGCCAGCGATTTCCTGACCGTCTCGGCCGCGTGCCCTGGACGCGCGCAGATTCCCGAAAGCGCGATTCCTGGTCGACGGCAGCAACGATGCTTTGGCAGGACTGCGTCGTTGCCGGTCCCGCTCGAATTGCCCGGACTCTGTCCCGCGGGGGTGGCCCCAAGGGCTGGAGTTGCCAGCCCCACGCTTATGAAACCGGCTATAGCTCTGACTGCGACAGGGCTTCATGTATTGGCTCTGGTCGAAGTCGATGGCCACTACCTCTTCTCCGATGTTTTTCCGGGCGATGCGCCGGGACTGAGACACCGAAACGTCGCAAGGTCTGGGTTGCTGAGCGCAGGGCCACCAACCATCCTTCTGTCAGCGACGCTGGATGAATACCGCGGTACCCTGTAGTGGGTTCCTCCGTGCTTCCCCCCCCCATTGCGTCAATGCAAGCCGGAGGATAGGGGCGGCCCCATGTCAACCCCGTTGGGAGATGTGGGGCCGCGGCCCCTCTGACCTGCTCTCTTGTACTCTCAACGCCGGCTCCAGATAAACCGAGCAAACGCTTGGTTTCTGGCCTAAAGTCGCGACAGTGGACTTGGGGGGAAGGCCGACCAGACCGTCCCTGTGTACAACGAAAGGGAAACTATGCGACGAATATTGATGATATTTGCGGCGTTGTTGATTCCAGTCGGCGGACTGACTCTGGCGCTAACCGGCACTGCTGCCTTTGCCGGGGGAAAGATTGCCTGTACCACCGCGACAGGAACTCTGGGGACGACTCTCACCGTCAGCGGTTGCACCGGGAACGGTGGCATCGTCAGCTCCGATCCAATCAACCCGCTCCTCTTGGCAGCCGGTGGACCGATCACTTGGTCGTCCGGTGGCGTCACCACGGTCGGAGCTCCGAGTGTGACCCAGATATCGGCGAAGAAGTGTCCTGGGTACATCGCGCCGGTGAGGAACCAGCCACCGCCGACTGAGCCCTCCGCTATCTCTTTCATGGGCAACGTGGTCTCAGACACGGGTGACGGAATGCTGCTGCCATCTGTGTTTACGGGCGAGGTGTGCCTCTCTACCGACCCTGACCCTGTCATCACGATCCTGAAGAAGATGGAGTTCGAGTGGGCTTCTAGTACCATCTCGTGCACCAATGTCGATGGAAGCGTCGTATCGAACGCCATCGTGGTGAGCGGATGCACGGGGGGCGACACGGGCGGCGGCTCGAACACGTTGCCAGCCCTTGCCCTGGCGACGGGTGGAACCATCCAATGGTCATCGGGTAGCACCACAACGATTTCGGCTCCGACGTTGACCACCTCGGTCGGAAAGACCTGCCCTGGCTATGTCGCACCAGTGCACGGACAGGCGCCGCCACCAGAGCCGACTCTGGAGAAGTTCACCGCCGTGGTGACCTCGGATTCCGGGGACGGCCTCAAGCTGCCGGGTTCGTCCAAAGGTGCGGTGTGCATCGGGACTGACGTCAACGCCACGATCACAGCCGCCGGACCGCTGACGTCCAAGTAGTCCATCTAGACCGGCGGCCCGCAAGGGCACGTCCGGTGTGAGTGAGTGGAAGGGAGCCCCGCCCGTCAGAGGCGGGGCTCCCTTCGCGTGTGAGCCGGTCGATGGACCTGAACCGGCAATGAGACGCTGCCAGGGTGCTTCACTTTCACGAAGTTGAACCCCACCACCTTGACGTTCAC
Organism: uncultured Acidimicrobiaceae bacterium; assembly: GCA_963756515.1. Classification (GTDB taxonomy): domain Bacteria; phylum Actinomycetota; class Acidimicrobiia; order Acidimicrobiales; family RAAP-2; genus Bog-756. The sequence continues at coordinate 328,309 of CAVWNV010000003.1, read as the reverse complement.
CTCGATCACGGGTCTCGGCGCTGATGCCAACGGCAACGCAGGCCCTCGTGTTCTCGAGTCAAGCGACGTCGGGGTCCTTCGCCGGCACGATGGTCGGGTGAACTCGACTCCAATTCGTCAGCAGCAAACTTGCTGGTTCGAGCGGGTGTGGTGCGAAGAAGGGCTTGAAGCTGCTCAACATCGTTCATGGGGGTTACTGGACAGCCCTGAGTTGACCGGTCCTGCAATCCTGAGGAGATGGGGACCGGGGTCGCCAGGCGGTCTGGGGTGTGGCACAAGTGCCGGTCGAGGGCAGTTTGAGCGCCCGGCAAGCACACCCCGGTCGATATCGCCTCCGAGCCGGTAGTGAGGATTGGAATGGCGCGTCGGCGAAACGCGAGCGATCGCAAGGGCCGGAAGGCGATATCCGTTGGGCTGAGATGGACTGTTGACCGGAAGGAGGCAAGGGAGGAGGATGGCATGTAAAGCCTCGTATGAAGGGTCACCATGATCGGTCGCGTGCTTGCTGTCATCGGTGTAGTGGCACTTACCTTCGCCGTCGTTCCGACCACGGTGGGTTCAGCAGCCGGCGCGAGCACGGTCAGCGTCAATGACATCGTCCCCTCATCGTCATTCAGTGGGGCCGTTTCCTCTCAGTCGGGGGTCAACGGGTGCAGTTACGACGTTCTGACGTTCACTAGCTCGTACCCTGGAAGCGCGGCCGTGGGCACGGTCACCCTCAATGTTGCCGGATGCTTCGATTCCGACGCGAATAGCTTCACTGGCTCCTTCACCATCTCGACGGGGGTCGGAACGCTCAGTGGCAGTGCTTCTGGTCCCGTGGCGATCACCTACACGATTACGGGCGGCGTCCCGCCGGTAGTGACCCCGGCATCAGACAACTTTGAGCTAACGCTGGGTGTGACGGGGGGGACTGGCTCATTTGCGGGGACGACAGGGACTCTGCAGGCGGTCCTCGATACTCCGTACGACAACTTTGGAAGCAGCTTCGAAGGAACGATTACGGACTTCTTCACCCAGATCACTGTGCCCGAAGCCGGAATAGTGAGTGGTGTGACCATCCTCGATGCAGGCGCTTATGACGCTCCCGGTGCCATCACCAAGGTGGCCTTCGAAGTGACCGACGGCCCCACGGGTCCGCAGGTCGTCGCCACTGCCACCCCCACCATCTATGGCTGGCTCGCTCAGTGGAATACCATCACCGGCATCCCCAGCGGGATCTTCGACCTCGTGAGCGTGGCGACGGACAGCCACGGCAACACCGTGACCAGCTTCCCGGTCCAAATCCAGGTGAACAATCCTCTGCCCACGACGAAAATTGTGATTCCGTCGAGCGGGGCCACCCTTTCGGGCACGTCGGCGGTCCTCGACGCCTCGGCCTCGTCTCCCGACGGAGCCCCAATCAGCGTCAAGTTCACGGGCAGCGCCGCATTAAATGGCGTGTTCGGGAGCCTCGGAACGGCCACACCCACCCTCTACGGCTATATCTTCGTCTGGAACACCACCTCCGTCCCGAACGGCACCTACACCCTTCAAAGCGTTGTGACCGACGTCGCGGGCAACTACGAATACAGCACTGGGGTCTCGGTGACGGTCGCGAACCCCACGCCCACTACGACAGTGCTCATCCCCTCGGGTGGGGCCAGCGTCTCGGGCACCTCGTCCCCTCTTGACGCCAGCGCTTCGGCCAACGTGACCTACGTGGCCTTCGAGTTGAGTGGAGGCACGATCAACGGCGAACAGTTGATCGCCACCGCTACCCCGACCTACTACGGCTGGCTGGCCGAGTGGAACACGAGAAGCGTCCCCAACGGGACCTATGAACTACAGAGCGTTGCTTCCTACTCCCGGTATTTTTCGGGAGGCACCAGCGCGCCCGTCACAATCACTGTGGCCAACTAGCCCCGAAGCGCTGTGGCCTCAAGCGGTCATGGGTCAGTTAGCTACTGGCGGTCGAGCCGCCGAGCCGGCGAAGCTCAGGGCACGCTGCGCACAGAGGTGAACAGGGCAACCATGCAACAATGTCGTCTTCGTGTCCGAGGTCGATCAGCATCTACTCACTGAGTTCAAGATTCTGACCAAAGAAGCTGCTGAGTACCGACGGCGTTCTTTTGGAGCGCCTCCAGGCAAGCAGACCCCCGGTGCGGTCTCCCGGCTGAGCCGCCACCTACTGAGGATCAATGAGATGGTGAAGCGTCACCCCGAACTGAGTGATGAATACCATGAGTGGCGACGCCTCTGTCCCACGTTTACCTCAGACTGAGCCCGACTCGTCGATCCTTCAACATCTCACCCTCCCGGCGATGAGGGACAACACCCCGAGGCGAGCACCTCAGTATTGACTATGCCGCTCTACGAAGCGGCGGGGGTGCCCATGAGCCGGTGAGCACGACCTGATCCGGTGCGTACAGCCTCATCGTGATACCGAGTGGTCCCTTCGGGGCGGGAAGCCAGTTCGCCTCCCGCTCGGGTCCCGGGTTGTCGTGCTGGAAATAGAGGTCGAGGGAACCGTCATCTGCGTACTGCAGCGGATCACGATCCCCGATGGCAAAGCGGTCGAGTTCGTTGGCGACCTGGAAACCGTGCTCGTCGTACATGGTCACCGACCAGAAGGCCCCCGCCGGGGGAAGGTCAGCGGCATCGAAGTGAAGAACGTAGGCGTGCTCGCCCTCCACCGGATTCCCGTCACCATCGGTCACGAGCAGCGGGTAGACGGCGTCTTCCGGTGGGTTGGCTCCAAGTCCCAACATCGCTACGGCGGCCCGCTTGGCGTAGAAGTTGCCATAGACGCCGATCGAGTTGGTATTCATCTGCCAACCATTTACCACTGCAGCCATGGTGGAGAGGCTCCCTACGAGGCCCTGCCGGGCGATAGATGGTGCGGCGGCGATGGCATCCGAGACCTTGGGTCCCTGGATCGCCGTATCGAACGACTCGCCGACCACCAGACCCAGACCACGCATCCGCTCGACGACCGACCAGTCGGTGCGATGGGGACGGTGGAGCTTCATCAACTCTGCGGCCAGGGTGAAGTAGTCCGACCCGGACATGGCGTTGACCTGGTCAAGAGGCGGCGTTTCCATGTCGATGCTGTCGTCGATGATCACCGCAACTTGACTGGCGGGTTTGCCCCATTCAGACAGGAGTGAGAGGCGGTAACCGTCTTGAACGGCGTGCACGGCTGGATAGTCCGCTGGGCCGTTCGTCTGAGTCCGACCGATGATCCAGACATACGGGGTCGGAGCGTCGATCCTTGCCACACCGTCAGGAAACTTCCCTTGCCACCCGGGCGGCGTAAGCGCCCACTCTCCTGCCACGGTGCCACTGGTCCGCTTGCCCGGTACGGCAAAGACGTCGGTCCACATATCCAGAATCGGCAGCATGTAGTAGCGACCTTCGGTATCAGGCGCTGACATGATGACCGGTTCGGCGGTGAGGTCGACGAACGCCGACGAGTACAGGGTGTCGAAGTTGGGCCGAACGACCATTTTGAAGTCGGCATCGGGGAAGGCACGGATATGGACGAAGGTGTTGACCGGACCACGGCCAGGCATCTTCCCGGCCTCAATGTTGGTCGCCTGGCGGCGGGTCAACTCCATCGTGACCAAGGGATACAAGAATCCGTAGGCTTCGGCTGCAATAGCAGCAAACTCACCGTCAGAACCGGGCATTGGGGTAACTCCGATCTTCCGCCCCCCGGGAGGTTTGAGCGGTGAGCAACCCTATCCGGGGCAAAACCAGTTCGGACCAGTCCCTACAACCAGAGTCCTGGGGATGCGAGGTCGGTTCAACCTCGTGGGCGATAGACGGGGCGGGCCGATAGCCAGTCAGCCGTTGGCTCTCCACGCTGGCATCCAGTCGTTATAGGGGGAGCCGCCGAACACCTCAGCAGTGCGGTCGATGGTGCCTGACGTGGCAAAGTGAAAACAGAGGGCGATTCGTTCCTTCGCTGAAAGATTGTCGCCGCTCGAATGGGCGAGATGGCTGTCAAAGACGACAAGATCTCCGGGAGACATCACCAGCGATGTATATGCGGCCACGTCTTGGTCGATCAGGGACACATAGCGCCCCGTTGCAGCACCTTGGTTGCGGCCGTGTGGGGCGACATCGGCCCTGTGCGAGCCAGGGACGACCCGCAAACAACTGTTTGACTCGGTCGCTTCGGTGAGCGCAATCCAGACGGCGACGACTGGTCGAGTTGGCTCAAAGGGAAAGATCGACGAATCTTGATGCCACGGTTGTCCCATGGCGTGAGGAACTTTCCAAACGACCTGCGAAAGGAAAACATCGAAATCACCGCCCATGAGCGGACGAATCAGATTGATCAAGCTAGGACTCGTCACCAGCGAATAAAAGGGCTGGGCTCTGTGGAAGCGGTAGAGCTTGGACACCCTTTGTTCCTCGGGGAGAGTCACGGACAGATTGCCTTCATACCGGACAATCGCATTATGTCCCTGTTGGACAATCTGTTGAGCTGCTTCGATGAGCTGGCCGCAATCGTGGTGTGACAAGAACTCACCTACACGAAAGTAACCGTTCTTCTCCCATTCGCTGACAGCCATGGTCGGAGGCGACGCTCGACTTGTCATGACGCCAATGCTGCTCGGGCCATCGGAATGTCGTCAAGGGATTGCTCCGATTGCTCGCCTGGGCCACAAGGAGGCAGTTCGGCAGCAGACAATAACCGCCCCGCTCTCGGGGCGTTCTGGGGCAATTCTGAGGATCGGTGAGAGGACTAAGAGCCGCTCTTTCGACCAACAAGCCAGTAGACCACCGAGTTCCCCATGTTGAGTGGAGTGAATACTCGCCAGAACCAGCGTGGTCCACGGACTTGAATATCGGTTCGCTGACTCAGGTCTCGTAGTGTGACCGCCGTCACGATGAGGTGGAGAATCACCAGGGCTACGAGAATCGGTCGGCTTGGCTTCCAACGTTTCACGGCGCGATCGTATCTCCGCGCAGCGTCCCACCTTCCCGGAGTTCAGGGGCAGGTCCGTGATTGCGTCGAATCGGGTGAACCATCTGGCATCGGCGTACGATACGAACCAACATGGCGGAGATCTTGGTATTTCGTACATACCCCGCACCTGGGACCAGTTGGCGTCGATGGCGGGTTTTCCTCGACGGGACCACAGCTGGTGACGTAGGTGGAGCCGGGTGTCGGTCGATTTCGACTGACCCAGGCAGACATGAGATCCGAGTGACCCACGGCGATTCGGAGAGCCAAACACTCGCTAGAAGGCTCTGCTCTTGGTCGGGTTGGGGGTCAGGGACTCCGAAGGGTTCGGAGCCCGACGGATCGGGATCAGGGACTGCACCGACACCCCGACTGACCTGCCCCGTGGCGTTATTCCGCTCCATGCTGCTGGTGGTAGCACTCAGACCTTCGCACAGGGACGGCGCAAGGATGCACGGGGGCTGGCGGTCTTTCTCGTATTGATTCTGTTTTTTCTCGTCACTGGCATTGATGTCGTGGTCAAAGCACATTCCCCCGGGGGGCAGTCCTTCCGACTGATATTCGGGATTCTTTCCCTAGGTATGGGAACGTGGCTCGTCTGGAAGATCAAACTAGCTGTGCGATTTACGATCAATCAGTGGTCATGGCCCCTGGAGGATTGGCGGGTTGACTACAAATTTGGGGAAATGAACGAGTGGAGGCACTGGTCAACCGACGTGCCCGACGAGGCACACTGATCCAGCGGTGCCGATCAGTCACGTTCGATAACCGCCCCGCTCCCGGCAATCGGGGATAGCCAGGACAGCACGATTGACAGATGCCTGCGAAGAAGAACGCGGGGCAGAAGCCAAAGAAGAAAAGGGGCGACGACGTGACCAAACGCACCAAGCGTGTTCAGTCTCGTGGAGGACGAAGATAACCGCCGCTGATCCGGCAGCGATAGGGGGCACCCTTGAACTTGTACCTTGCTCTAGGACAGGGGAAATTGCGAGGCTCTAGGACAGGGGAAATTGCGAGCCCCGCCGCCGGAAGTGAAGAGCATCACGTTCTTGGTTGCCCATGACCTGGGATTGCCGTAGCTCGTAGTCAGGGCCGACCTAGCCAAATCGGTTGCATCTGGCCCGTGACGCGACGAGAATCACCGACGGAAAACCGAGTATTGCCCAATCGGGTGTTGCCGCAACAGAGAGGGAACAATGAAGAATCAGCATTTGGCACGGCTCATCGGTGTCGTCGCACTTGGAGTCTCCGGACTCGGAGGCGCGGGGGTGCTGATTCCCTCGCTCGGGGTCACCGGCATCGCCGGCGCCCTCCCAACCTGCACGGCCGCCGGTGGCACGGGCCTGACCGCCTCGGTCATCGCCACCACCAACCAGACGATCACCGGTGCGACTGACGCCACCGGATGCGATCTCGGCATCTATGTCGGCCCGGGGGTCACCGGTGTCACCATCAACGACGCCACTGTGACCGGCGCCAACGACCACGGGATCTTTGCCCAGGACACCAGCGGGTTCCACGTCACCAATTCGACGGTGTCGGGCAACGGCGTGGCACCGACGGCGGGGATTGCCGAGAATAAGGCCATCGAGCTGGTCGGGGTCTCGAACTCGACGGTTTCGGGGAACACCGTGAGCGGCAACCTGGCTGACGGTGGGATCGGGGTGGCCGACGACGGCCCCGTCGATCCCGGCGCCCCCGACCCAGGGACGCTGACGCCCACTGGCAACGTGACCGTGGACAACAACCAGAGCAACGGCAATTTCGGCGGGTGCGGCGTGGTCATCGCCGCCTATGACCCCGGGGCCGGAGTGACCTCGGCCGCAGTCACCAACAACACGGTGATGGGCACGGTCGGTCAGTTCGGGCCGCACGGACCGGTCCTAGGCGGCATCGTGGTGGCTGCCGACTCTCCGGGGACCTCGGTCTCCTCGGTTACCGTCCAGAGCAATACTGTCACCGACTCGTTCATCCCCGGAATCGTCGTACACTCCAACGCGCCCAACGACCACGTCAGCGGCGTGACCCTAGACAGCAACAGCCTCACCATGGACGACTGGGGTTCGGTCGACGGACCACCACAACCCGCTGGCATCATCGTGGCCGCCACGGTCATCCCGGCACCGGTCACCCCGACCCTGACCAGCACCACCATCACCAACAACACGATCAGCCACGAGTTCTACGGGGTCTGGCTGGCCGGTGACAGCGGAACCACGCTCACCGGCAACACCATCACCACCACACCCGGGGGGCGGGCCGTCTTCAACGTGCCCGTGGCTGGAACCGGCTACTGGATGGCCGGCTCCGACGGCGGCGTATTTAACTTCGGCAGCGCAGGGTTCTTCGGCTCCATGGGCGACAGCCATCTCAACTCGCCGATCGTGGGTCTGGCGCAGACGTCGGACCAGGGTGGCTACTGGGAGGTCGGCGCCGACGGGGGCATCTTCAACTTCGGAGATGCCGGCTTTTTCGGCTCCATGGGCGGGTCCCACCTCAACAAGCCGATCGTGGGCATGGCCGCTACCCCGTACGAGTCAGTGGATCCGCCGGACCAGCCGAACCCTGCCGGCAAGGGCTACTGGCTGGTGGCCTCGGACGGCGGAGTGTTCAGCTTCGGCGACGCCGGCTTCTTCGGTTCCATGGGCGGGTCCCACCTCAACAAGCCGATTGTGGGCATGACGGCCACGCCGGACGGCAAGGGCTACTGGCTGGTGGCCTCGGACGGCGGAGTGTTCAGCTTCGGCGACGCCGGCTTCTTCGGTTCCATGGGCGGGTCCCACCTCAACAAGCCGATTGTGGGCATGACGGCTACGCCGGACGGTCAGGGCTACTGGTTGGTGGCCTCGGACGGCGGAGTGTTCAACTTCGGCGACGCCGGCTTCTTCGGTTCCATGGGCGGGTCCCACCTCAACAAGCCGATTGTGGGCATGACGGCCACGCCGGACGGCAAGGGCTACTGGCTGGTGGCCTCGGACGGCGGGGTGTTCAACCTCGGCGACGCCGCATTCTTCGGCTCCATGGGCGGGTCCCACCTCAACAAGCCGATCGTCGGGGCGGCATCGGTGGCCGTCACCGTGGCCGCCTAGCCCCGTCACCCACCCACCCTGAGTCGGGTCCTTAGGAGACTCGATACCCGACCCGGGGTGGGGACCGATGGGGCCGGGCGGCGGTCGCGTGTGGGCCTCGGATACCCGGTTGGACAGTTATCCCCACGCCCGGATGTGCCTAATTGAGACTTATGGCAGACGCTGCTGCTGATTCGTAGCGTTCGGAGAACAGGGCGCATCGGGTGAGAATATCCTCGGGAGCGAAGTCGCCGTTGAGTGTGCGCATGGGCCGACACCCGAACCGGTCGCACGATATGACTATTTCATCTAGGGCTTCCGGACCGAGAGTTGAGGTGACAGGTGGACTCTTTGGTTGATGGTGATGGTGGTCATGCTGCCTTGTTCCTCCGATACTTGTCGAGCACCTCGTGAGGAGTCCTGCCCCGCATGTAGTCCCCGTGGTTCCGCCGGCGGCGGTGGTAGGTCACCAGCCACGAGTCGGCCTCGGCTTGGAGCTGGCGGATCGAGGTGAAGTGACGCCGGTGGAAGGCGGGACGCCAGCACTCCTGGAGGATGGTCTGGTGGAACCGCTCGCAGACGGCGTTGTGGTTGGGCGACCGGGGAGGGATCCGCTGGTGGCCGAGCTGCTTGGCCGCCAGATGGGCCCGGAATCGTCCGTCCACATATTCGGGACCGTTGTCCGTGAGCACAGCCCTGACCTTTATCCCGTTCCTTCGGTAGGCCCGCAGGATGTGGTCGATGAAGCGGATGGAGTGGGTGTGGTCCACCGGTCCGATCACGATCATGACGATGGCCCACCGGGTGAAGACGTCGATGGCGCTGAGCTGGTACACCTTGCCCACGCCCTTCAGCTTCCCGATGTAGAAGCTGTCCAGGCAGACCAGCTCACCGGGACCGCCCGTGGCCAGGCAGAACCCGAACAGCTTGTCGTCCCGGGCTGCTTCGGTCACCAGACCGGTCGTGGTCGCCGCGATGGCTGCCGCCCGCCCCAACCGCTGGGAACGTCGGCCCAGGCCGTGGGCCACCAGGTGCTTCTGCACCGTCGACTTGGCGATGGCGAAGCCCTGGTCACCGAGGCGGTCGGCGTATTGGCGACAGCCGATGGTGGGCTCCACGACAGCCAGGGTCAACAGGGCCTGGATCACGTGGGTAGGCGTGGCCTCGGGCATCTGCGGGGTCCGGCGGGCCTTCGGCACCAGGGCGTCGAGCCCGTAGCGGTCGGCCACGTTCTTCCACTGGTAGTACCGGGTCCGGGAGATCCCGAAGACCCGGCAGGTCTCGGCCACGTTCCCGGTTCGCTGGGCGTGTTCCAACACGGCGATGCGCCGTTGGTAGATGATCTCTGCTGGGGTCATGGTGATGGGCTCCCTGTCTCTTTGGTCAGAAACAAAGAGTCCATCGCCGGACCCCACCTCATGGTGGATGTGCAACCTCATCCCGTGGACAGGAAGATCTAGGGCCGTTGTGGAACCGTGCCGGTTGGCTCCTGCAATGAGTAGAGCCCAACGTCCCAAAAGATTGCTGGGTTACCTACCCACCTTTATTGCAAGAGACTATTGGCTACCCCGTGATGGCGCTTCTCACCTGCTGAACCGTCTCGTCAAGAAGTACAACCGCTGCTTCCAGCCGCTCTCGGCTGACGGGCTCCAACGTGTTACTGCTGAGGGCGGATTGCACCACCAGAGTTGCCTCGAAGATTCCGTGGATGACGACACTGTTGACGTCAGCCGCAATACGCTCAATGTCTGGAGGCCTATCTTCGGACGGTACGTCCGCCGCTCGTGTCGGACGATCGCTGGCTGCCTGACTAGTGAGGGCCGAAGAGGATATGGCTGCGTTTGCCTTATTGATGTGATTGAGCGCATCTTGATAAGTCCCGTGCATCCGGACTGATTCGGCTGACATCTCGATAGGCATAGACCGATTATCTGATTTGAGGAAAGGACACCGAAAGTCGGCAGCGTCGGACTCGGTAGATTCGATCGCCTCTAGGGCGATCGCCGCACGGTAAAGGGCGTGAGTTGCATCAAGTAGCTGCATCGAAAGTGCACTCTGCCCATCTGGTGAACTATCCATTGGAAGCCGAGCCCTTCCCTCTTGGGTTTCTTGTTGGCATAGGCGCGCGGAACGACATCACTGGCTACTCACCATCTCGCCCACCTCGATGAACCCGGGCCATCAACCGCTCCTGCCATAGTTACCTTCCGTGGGAAGCTTGGGCTCCAACGCCATCTCCCCATAGAGTCAAAGGTCCCAAGTGGGTAGGAATGCCGCCTCCAAATCCCTTAGTGCGGTCTGCAACCAGTGAGCCACGAGCGCAGGCTGGCTTGCGCTCTGAAGCACCGCCGGTAGGCCACGGTCGATAACCGCCCTCACCGCCGGCGGTGTGGAGCTGGTAGCGACTGAGCCATTCGAGTATCGAGATCGTCTCTCGGCTGAGAACAAGGAGGCTGGAGTACGATCTGGCTTAGTGGTCAGAGGAGAGCGGACCGTGTCGATGAACCCAACCGCACCGGGCGAGGGACCTCGTCCGATCTATTTGTAGGCGATCCAGCCACCGGTAGGAAATTGCCTCACCGCCGCTCTGCGTCGCGCCGTCTTTGTTGTCGCCGTAAAGGGGATTGGTCATGCTCGCGTCCTCAAGACCACTGGCATCCTCGCCAAATCACTCTTCCCGGACTTCTCAATCAACGAGTGATCCGCTCTGATCAAAGTGAACTTTGCCGCTACCAATAACCCTCCTACAGGCTTCAACCACGTCTTTATCAAAAAGGCTGCCGGAACCTTTCTGAATCTCACATAGAGCGGTGTCGAGGCCTAGGGCCGCTCGGTACGGGCGCCGTGATGCCATTGATTCCACCACATCTGCGACGGCGATAATGCGGCTTCCCATGACGATCTGCTGTCCCTGAAGACCGTTCGGATACCCTGACCCGTCCATTCGTTCATGGTGCTGGTAGACCATCTCTCCAACGTGCTCCGGAAAGTCGACCTTCTTAAGTAGATCGAAGCCTGCCTGGCTATGTTCACGGACCACCGCCATTTCGGCGTCGCTTAGTCGACCCGGACGTGTGAGTATCTCCGACGGAACCGAAAGTTTGCCAAGATCGTGAATTCTCGCGGCCAGTTCGATGGCGTCGACCTCGTTTGGCTCAAGTTGGAGTTCAGTGGCCACCGCAGCAGCAATTTGGGCCACTCGGTCTTGATGTCCAGCAGTATACGGATCGCGCATCTCCACAGATGCCGACAGTGCGCCCACCACTGCTCTGGTGAGTGTCGCTTGACTCTGTTCCAGCTGCTTTCGGTCGGTGATATCGATGACCACGATGGCAATGCCAGTCACACGGTCATCGACTCGAACGGGATTGAGATTCGTCAGCCAATAGTGGACGTGATCTGGATCTGTGGAGGTTGGGCCGGACACCTCCTGGCTGACAATCGGTTGACAGGTGTCGATCACCCGTTGGTATATCGGCTCGAGTGCGGGCCACAAGGCCGGAACGACCTCGGCAATCGTCCTCCCGATCTGGTCTTCGACTCTGCCTCCGTTGACTGATGCGAGCATCGGGTTGAGGCGCAAGAGTCGAAAGTCACGGTCGACGTAGCCAAAACCAACCGAAGCGGTTGACTGCAGCGAGTCGATGATCGACGACGCCTCCACCGTCGCACGAGTTGACTCGCGGAGGCTTTGTTCGAGCCGGTCCCAATCGGCTTGTTCGATCACACTGTCGGCGAGTTGCTGACTTTGGCGGACATAATGAGGAGTGCTCTCCCCAACGGTCGAAATGGTGCCAGTGCACCCGCGCCCATTGGCTTTAGCGTGGTAGAGACCCAGGTCGGCGTCCCGAAAGAGTTTCTGGCTGGTTGGCTCAAGGGGATCGAGCGCTGCGAAGCCAAAACTAACGCTGAGCCCCAATCCTTCTGGGTGATCGAGAGCTCCGGCCATCCGATCGGCAAGTTTGCCGGCGCTGGCTAGATCGGTGGTCGGCAGGATCACGGCAAACTCGTCGCCGCCGACGCGTGCAACGGTATCGCCGGAACGGCTGGTAGTTCTCAGGATTGCCCCAACCTTAGATAGTGCTTCGTCTCCCTCGGCATGACCGTGGGCGTCATTGAATGATTTGAACAGGTCCATGTCGGCAACGAGCAAGCTCAATGACATACCGTGTCGCAGAGCGCCGTCGATCTCGATAGTAAGTCGTTCATAGAAAGCCGTATGACTCAGACATCCAGTGAGTGAATCGCAATGTGCTCGAGTGTGGAGTTCTTGAATCAACTGAACTTCGTCGCTTTCAAGGCGCGACCGATACACGGCGACTCCCAGGCTCAGAGCCACCGTACCAGTCAAGAGTGCAACTAGTGCGGCGATATTGCTGATGGATGACTCGACATGTGAATCGGTAAATGCCACCACACCAAATTCGACGAATCCCGCGATTCCGCAGATCGTCACCTCCTTGGCCGGAAGAGCCAAAGCGGCACTCATGATGGGGAGGGCCATCAAAATGACGAGCGGACTGTCGAGCCCACCGTCGAGACAGATGCAGAGAGAAAGGGCAGCACCGGCGGAGAGGGTTGAGGCTAGCGAAAAGGAGACCCGCCAGGGATAGATAGAGACCTTGCCTACGAATAGGAGAGTCCCAACGGCAACGATGAGGCTGAGTGAACTCACCGTCAGCAGCACTGGTCGGTGACTTCCATTGGGTGTAGCGATGAAGGAGGCCAGCGCGAAGAGGCTTCCGCCAGCGAGAATCGCATAGCCAAGCCGGATATAGGACGTCCAGAACCGCTGCTTCTGAACTGTCAGCGATTTATCGGTCGAGTCGGCGGCGCTGTCCTGTGTCGGTTGACGAGTATCGAAATCGCTACCGGGCAACAGATCCAGGCCCATTGTTTTCTATCGGCCACGAATGGGCATGCCATAAGAGGAATTCCACTGACATGACAAAGTCGGAGATCTAGGCACGTAATCGGTCGCGAGGTGACCCCCGCTCCTAAGCGGGGCGGTGACGAACAGCGCCCGGCCCTCGTTGCACAGTCCTGCTTGTGCCGGTCGGGCGCCGCTGGGGAACGGCAAGCACACCCGGTAAATGACCGGCGCAGGGCCGCGGCGGTAGGTGGCACCCCATTGCCATTCATCGGAATGTCGCTTGACTGGCACCCGCACCCGACAGATCATGTCGCCGTGGTAACCACCAAGACACTTTGCCTTTCTGTCGATGCGTCCAGTGCCAGGGCAGTCGTTGAGACTTGCCTCCGCTCGCACGGATTGGAAGTCACGCGGACCGGTGACTGGACCGCTGAAGCTGCGAGCGGTTCAAGAAAGCTGAACCTCTTCTTTGCTGATGGAGCGCCATACCTCAAGGTAGGTGTTCAGTTCTACAGCTTGAGCACTACCGACACTTCAGTTCAGATAGATCATCTATCTCGTGGCATCACTACCGCATACGGCGCTTGGCGTAGCCGCCGGTTGGTTCAATCCATTATCGAATCGCTGGAAGACGCCTTTGTGTTAAGGGGGTGGCTGGTATCGCCCGAGGACCGACCGGCTGCCTAGCCTTAAACCGGTGTGTCCTCAACCGGTCATCGCAACGGCGTCGGCACACTCACCGTCCGGATCCACGGTGCCGGTGGGAGACTCGTATGGTCCGAGGTTCAAGAGAACCCCGAACCGCCGGGTTACGAGAGCGGGCCGTATCATGGCGGCCCACAGCCGTTGCCCACACAGTCCAACTAGTGAAAGTCGACCCAATGCTCACAGTCCGCCGAATACTGATCGTTCTTGCCTTCGCGAGCGTTGGGGTGATTGCAACCACCGCCCGCGCTGATGCTGCCCCACCTCAGTCAACACCTGGCTACTGGCTCGCAGGTGCTGACGGAGGGGTGTTCTCTTTCGATGCGCCGTTCTATGGTTCCGGGACAAATGCCCCGGGCACGTGCGGCTTCTCTCCCCAACCACCGAGCACCCTCAATGCGGCGTTTGGCTGTGATGCCATCGCTTCGACGCCAAACGGGAGTGGCTATTGGATCGTCAACGCGTACCGCTTGGCCACTGCATTCGGCCAGGCGGGGCAGCCAGAGCAGATCGGCTGTACGAGTCTGAACGAAGCAATGGGGTCGTGGACGGGAATTGCATCGTCCCCCACTGGGAATGGGTTCTTCATGGCCAGCTCAGACGGACACGTGTTGGGGTGCGGTGATGCCGGTCCATTCGTCCAAGTCAGCTCCGAGACCCTCAATGCACCAGTCGTGGGAATGGCAGCCACCCCAGACGGGAAGGGCTACTGGCTGGTAGCGGCCGACGGTGGGGTGTTCTCGTTCGGCGATGCCTCATTCTACGGGTCCACGGGCGGGACACGCCTTAATGCGCCGGTCGTGGGGATCGCCCGAACACCGGATGGCAAGGGCTACTGGCTGGCCGCGGCCGACGGTGGCGTGTTCTCGTTCGGCGATGCCTCATTCTACGGATCCATGGGTGGGTCACACCTCAATGCATCGGTCGTGGGGGTCGCCGCCACGCCGGACGGGATGGGCTACTGGCTGGCTGCAAAGGACGGTGGCGTGTTCTCGTTCGGCACTGCTCCTTTCGAGGGATCGATGGGCGGGACACGGCTAAACGCGCCGGTCGTCGGCATTGCCACCTTCGCATCTTCCGTTCCCGGCTGACCCGATCCGGTCCTTTTTCCGGCCCGCTCCTAGTCGACCCTCGGTAGCGGCTTCGGGTAGCTCTCCCTGCCCCACTGGTGCCACAACGATGCATCTGGCGGCGGTTCCGGATGCCCGGCTGAACCGCCGGCTCGGCTCTGGTCGACACGTTCCGGACGCGGCTTAAAGAACTTCGCCAAAGACCCTGCGGCCCGAGATCATCTGGAACCCAGTAAGAGCCTGGACGCCTGTGGAAAAGAGTCAGCGCGGTATTACGCGAACGTCTTTAGGTACCCGTTCGACACCTCAGGCCTGACCCCGCCCCCTTCGTTGCTGTTGAGAGTCACATCGACAGATGCCAAGGAGGCCGCAGATGCTGGTTGAGCTGGGACGTGGGCGGTTGAGAGCGGGGAAGAATTTCGTCGAGAGCGCGATCGTGTCCGACGAGGCGTAGCGCAATGGCGTGGCCCGCCAGACGGTCCGTAGACGGTGAAACGTCCTTCAACCAGGCCCGCATACAGAGGTCGTCACGGGCTTCCCTGTTCGCCACCACGGTCGGCCGAGTCAGAGGTCCCGATGCCTCGACGACCGGCACCTTGCCTCACCTCTTCTAGCCGGCTTACGACATCGGACATGGTCGATTTGCGTGCGGACCAGACGTAAGCGCTTCCTTTTCGGCCATCCTTGAGGTGCACGTTTATTCCATAGGTGCCACCACCGTCTGCCCCGGGGTTATAGACCCGTTCCACATGGTCCACGTCCTCCCACCGGGTGACACCCGTCAGCCTTTTCACCTTCGGGAACGACTTTTCGAAGCGATTCCGGGGTCGTTCAGCAATCGCCAGACCCCGGATCCCCGTCGAATCGAACGAGGTCTTCCTCCCCACCTTGCGAGAGGAGACCCATGCAAGGAATACACAGGTGATCACGCCGAGTATGCATAGGACAATCAACCCGATGGAGTTGCTTTTCGAGTCAGCGCGCTTGTGCAGGCTGCCCACGGCCAACGGCACAAGGACGAGGCAACCGATCGCCCCGCCGGCAAAGAAGACCGTGAGGAACCAAGCATTCATCCGGTATCCCGTTCCTGTCAGCACGACGCCATCCGACGGAGGCATGTTGCGACCATTCGTATCCGTTCCACCAGCGGACTGCATCAGTCTGCACAGGGTCCGGATACCAACCTGCCGCCGCTCCCGGTGCTTGATGGTCTGGGTCCAACTCGTCGGCTGATGTATCGCCCTCTGACGACGATTCGCGACCACTGGACGCACCTTCGGATCCTGCATCCGAGACCGGAGATGTGTGGCCCGTCCATCGGTGACCGTCCCACCAACGTAGCGGGTTCACGTTCCACGGATCGGCATACCACCCTTCCGGCGGACTGCTCGTTCGCATGACATGTTGGGCCGGATCCATGGGCGAGAGTCGGGTCCAAAGTGGCTCACGGGTTTGATCGGCCATGGCCCAAGACTACCGATGACCACGTTGATCGAAAGTTCTCCCCGAGCGCTGGACGATTGACGCTCGCCCGTGGCCGACCGGCACCTCGGCGCAGGGCTGAACTGGATCGTGGCGCCTAGCCTGACGCCATCGTGACCCACTGCTTTACCAGGACTCGCTCCCCCATGAAAGATGAGCCGATACCTTTGCGGCGGATGTGATTGTTGGCTACCGCCATCCGTATCCCGCTGATGCTGATGCTGAGTGCCTGCACCTGTAGGGTCCGAACCGTGTATGGGAAGGGAGCCATCGTGACGCAACGCGCCGTAGAGATCGAGACTGGAGACGGGGTCTGCCCGGCCTCCCTCAGCCATCCTGATGGAAAGGGCCGTTGGCCTGGCGTAATCATGTTCCCCGACGCGGGTGGAATGCGCGACACCATGCGCCAGATGGGAGGGCGCCTGGCTGATCTGGGTTATGTGGTGGTCGTGCCCGACGTCTACTACCGCAACGGCTCCTACGAGTCCGCCGACATGCGCACGGCATTCACTGACAAGGAGACTCTCGAGAAGTTCATGGGCATGATGCGGAGTTACACGGCAGACCAGGTGGTGAGAGACGCCAACACCTTCGTCGACTACCTCGAATCTCTGCCCGAGAAAGAGACGGGGGGCGTCGGCACCACTGGCTATTGCATGGGTGGTCGGCTTTCGCTCTTCGTCGCCGCGAACCTGGGCGAGCGCATCGCGGCCGCCGCCTCCTTCCACGGTGGGAACCTGGCCGAAGCCGAAAGTCCTGACAGTCCCCACCGGATGGCGGGTGGCATCAAGGCTGCCGTCTACGTAGCGGGGGCCATTGAGGATCCGTCCTTTCCCGACGAGCAGCGGAATCAGCTGGAAAGGTCGCTCGCCGAGGCCGGGGTCGTCCACAACATCGAGACATATCAGGCGCACCACGGCTTCGCCGTCCCCGACTTCCCGAGCTACGATGCCGCCGCCGCCGAGCGCCACTGGAAGGCCACCGAGCAGTTCTTCGGATCCGTCCTGGGCCGGTGACGGCCGGAGGGCGATCCGGGCTGCTGGAGACAGTGGCCAACGGCGTCTGCCGTCGAGCCTTCTCTTCTCCCGAGGCAATCGCCTACGAACTGACGATTGCCCGGGCCCTCGCCGAGGTGGTGGCACCGGTCGTCCGAAGCGGGATCCAGGGAAGCCGTTGTCTGGATGTGGGGTCAGGCGGAGGGCTCATCGCACTCTCCACGGCTCGCAGCGTTCCCGTCAACCTGGTCGGACTCGATCCGTCGAAGTCACAAGTGGCTCGATTCACGCGGCGGCGCCGGGCCGACGATTCGGTGTCGGTGGTTCGGGCACGAGCCGAGGGATTGCCGTTCCCCGACGACTCCTTCGACTCACTGTATTCGTCGTGCACTTGGAAGCACTGGCCAGATCCCGCCGATGGAATCGCCGAATGCGTTCGGGTGACTAGGAGTGGAGGACCGATCATCATGGTCGAGATTGACGGTACCGCCGACGAAGAGGAATTTCGCCAGTTCGCTTCTACCAGTCGGATCCCTTTCGGCCTACGTGAAGCCTATGTACGTTTCGCCATGAGAACGGTGGTCGGGGTGGCTCCAGATTCGATCGCACTGGCCGCCAGTTTCTTGGGCCTGCCCGTCGTTGGGCCGACGGTGTCGAGGCTCGGAGACATGCCATTCCTCATCGCTTCCACGATTGTCGATTAGGGCTTACCGGTGGGCGGGACCGAACGCCAGAGGCGCCCTCGATGACCGGAACGGGTGATGGTTGCGTGCCTGTCGCCGGTTCGCCGACGGGGGATCTATTTCATCAGCGCATTCTGCGCCTCTGCGGCCTGACCCAACGTCTTCGCCTGCGTGGTCGTCAGTGGGGCTGAAGCGACGGTACTCGAGGTCGTGGAGGAAGCGGCGAGATTGACATCGATCGCCGTGATCGCCACCTTGCTGCCGGTCTGCCACGCCATCAGGTACTGGGGAACGTCGCTGGCCGTGGCGAAGGCGGACGTCCCGAGTCCGACCGGGACGGCTATGGCGGAATCGACCCCGTAGTGGTTCTTGATGTCGGCGAGGGCGGCAGATGCCGATGTTGGCGAATCGCAGATGAGAACGCTGGAGATGAGAGCGGTCTTCTTGACGGAGTCCGCATACGCCGCGCCGATCGTACTGGAGCAACCCTTTTCAGAGGTCACAGCGGATTTCCTGGCGGCACTGAGCGTCTTCGGGAACCCGGCGCCCTTGGCGTAGGTGGGCGAGAGGACGACCGCGGTGGGAGTCGAGGTTGACGATGGGACCGCGCTGGACGAGCTGCAAGAGGTGACCAGCACCGCTGCCCCTCCCAGCCAGATCACTGCCCATCCGGCACGTTTGAGCGAAGTGCGCCGAGTCTGAAGGTTCTTGTCCATGGGCTGAACCGTAGTGCCAGAAGATAAGAGCCGAGCGATGTGTTCCTAAGAATGGTTCGAGGGAGGGCGCCATCGTCGTCTGCACCCGATCGGTTGTGGAGAGCTGGGGGAGTGCCGGGGTACTGTTCCGGCACGGACCGTGTGTCGTCGACGAGAACCACCGGGCCGACTCGATACTCAAGAGGCGGGAGTTCTTGATGTTCTTGCGGTTCCGAACCGTCCTGTCGGTGTTCCGGTCGGCGTTCGAAAACCCTGTGCTTCGACGAGTCGGTATTGCCTATGCACTGTTCGGGGCGGCCGAGTTCGGCATCTGGATAGCCCTGTTGGTCGTGGCTTACGATCACGGTGGACCTAGCGCCAGCGTGCTGATGGTGCTCATCCAACTCATCCCGTGTGTCGCCATCGGGCCCTTTCTGGGTGCCCTTTCCGACCGGCGGCGTCCGAGCCGCGTCCTCGTGGTCGGCTATGGCCTGCAGGCCGTCTCCATGGGAGCAGTGGCTGTTGCCGTCGGTCTGGGCGCACCGGCGTTCGTGGTGTTTCTCCTAGCACCGTTCACATCCCTCAGCATCACGGTGACCAGGCCGCCACAGGCCGCCCTGCTTCCGGCCATCGTTCGTACGCCCGATGAGCTGACTGCGGCCAACGTCATGACTGGCTGGACCGACGGGGCCGCGGCTCTGGTCGGCCCGGCCGTGGTCGGCGCCCTCTTGGCCTGGCGGGGAGCCGGACTGGCCGTGGCGGCGATGGCCGGCATGGTCGTCGTCTCCGGCCTCCTGGTGGCGGGGGTGTCGGGACCGGCGGCCGCCGTCTCGGCCGATGTACTCGGAGGAGGCGAGGGGAGCGGGGTTGACGGGAACCGCACCGGTACCGGTCGGACGTCCCGCATCAAGCTCGCCCTGGCCACGATCAGAGCCGGCGTACGGTCCAATCTGTCGGTGACGATGAGCAACCCGCAGATACGGGTCCTTCTCGTGTTGCACACCTTCTATTTCGTGATCCTCGGTGCCCTCGATCTCCTCTGCGTCGTCCTCGCCTTCGACTACCTGCACATGGGTCCGGGCGGTCCCGGGTTCCTGAACGCGGCACTGGGCGCAGGAGCTCTGCTCGCCGGATTCGTAACGGCCTTCCTGGTGGGCCGGAGAAAGCTAGCCAATGGACTTACGGTTGCTATTGCCGCGGCGGTGGTGGCTCTGGGGCTGATCAGCGTGATCCCCAGGGTGGCACCCGTCCTCGTTCTCATCGGTATGGTGGGATTGGCCGGCGCGGTGTTCGACATCACCGACCGCACCCTGCTACAACGCTCGGCTCCGTCGGACGCCATGGCCGGGTTGTTCTCCATCCGAGAAGCGCTCATGGACTCCGGTCTCGCCCTCGGTGTCATCTTGGTGCGTGTGGCCATCGCCATCGGCGGTCTGAGGGCAGCGCTCATCGCCCCGGCCGTCGTGGCCGTACTCCTGATCGCCGGGCTGTGGCGCCAACTCCGAAGTATTGATTCGTCTGCGACGGTTCCTCAGGTGGAGATCCAACTGTTACGGTCCATCTCCATCTTCTCGGCTCTTCCGGCGCCGTCACTCGAGGGTCTGGCCCGGAACCTCGAGGCCCTCACGGTGACCGAAGGATCGGTCGTGATCAGGGAGGGTGAACACGGTGACTGCTACTACGCCGTGGCGGAGGGAGAGTTGGCCATTGAGCGTGATGGCCAACTCGTGCAGGTGGTGGCGCGAGGTGACGGCTTCGGCGAGATAGCGCTGATCCGTGATGTTCCGCGTCAGGCCACGGTGACTGCGGTATCGGATGCCAGGCTCTACACGCTGAACAAGGAGCTCTTCGTCCAGGCCGTCACCGGCCACATTCCGGCCATGGTGACGGTGGGGACGATCATCTCCGGGCATCTGGGAGACGACGAGTGACGACCGCCGACGGCAGAGGTGGTGCGACAGGAACTCTCAGTCGCCGGAGTTCTGGTGGACGTCAACGGAGGAAGGATCGAGCCGGGCGATGCCCTGCTCGACGAACGAACGGGTCGCATCGTGGCCGGTCGTCACTCCGAGGGCGTCCTCCAGCGCCATCACCTGGGTCAGCCCTGTCATCATGAGTAGGGCCACGATCGGCGGGAGTTCGTCGTGGCTCACGCCCACGGCCGCCAGTGCCTTGGTCACGGCCTCGAGCTGGGTGGCCCGGAATCGCTCCGCATAGCGCGCTATCTCGGTTCGGATCGCTTTGCGGTGGTTGGCCAGGGCAACGAACTCGATGTTGAATCTGGCCCCGCGGGGGTCGGCGTTCAGCTGCCAGAGCACCCGCAGCGAACCGTCGGTGGCGAGAGCCTGCTCGGCGCGCGCCACGTTCTCCTCGGCGCGGCGGCGGAACATTTCGAGGAACAGGTCGTCCATGGTCCGGAAGTAGTAGTGGACGAGTTGTGGCTTGAGGCCGGCCCGGGCCGCCACCCGGCGGGACGTCACGGCGGCGTAGCCCTCCTCGAGCAGCAGCAGCTCGGCCGCGTCGAGGAGCCGAACCCGGGTCTTGGAGTCCACGGCACCGATTCGGCGGGGTGAGGTGGACGTGGTCACGTGGACACGTTGCCACACCGGTGGCTCCGGTGCTAAGCACTTGCTCAGGAATTGCTGTGCAAGCGCGCAGCATCGGCCCCGAAAGCGAGACCAGCGTGAGCGACTGGCGGACGATCGACTTCTTCTTCGACCAATCGTTGGTCGAGGATCCCTATCCGTATTTCGAGGAGTTGCGCGCCGAGTGCCCGGTCCTCGAGCTTCCTCATCTCGGGGTGGTGGCGGTGACCGGCTACGACGAGACCACCGAGGTGTACAGGGACAACGACACCTTCTCATCGTGCAACTCGGTGATCGGCCCGTTTGCCACCTTTCCGGTGCCGCTCGAGGGCGATGACGTCAGCGACATCGTCGACAGCTACCGCGACCAATTGCCGATGCACGAGCACATGGTGACCATGGATCCGCCTGACCACACCCGTGAGCGGGCCCTGCTCATGCGGTTGATCACGCCGAAGCGGTTGAAGGCCAACGAGGAGTTCGTCTGGCGCCTCGCCGACGTGCAACTCGACGAGTTCCTCGCTGAGGGTCGATGTGAGTTCATCCAGGCCTACACCCAGCCCTTCGCCATGCTGGTGGTCGCCGACCTGCTCGGGGTGCCGGAAGAGGACCACCAACGTTTCCGTGAGGGGTTCGGGCTGAGCAGTGCCCCCGGCGTGGTCGGTGCCGGCGAGGAGGGAAGCCCAGGGGAGAATCCGCTGGACTGGCTGGACGAGTGGTTCACCGAGTACATCGAGGACAGGCGACGCCGGCCCCGCCAGGACGTGCTCACCGACCTGGCGCTGGCCACGTATCCCGATGGCACGACGCCCGAGGTGTCCTCGGTGGTGCGGACCTCGACGTTCCTGTTCGCGGCCGGCCAGGAGACGTCGGCGCGCCTACTGGCCGCGGCGCTGAAGCATCTGGCCGAACACCCGGAGCTGCAGGACGAGCTACGGGCCGACCGGGATCTCATCCCCATGTTCCTCGAAGAAGTACTGAGGGTCGAGAGCCCGGTGAAGGCCGACTTCCGTCTGACCCGACGTACCACCTCCATCGGAGGCGTCGACATCACCGCCGGAACCCCCGTCATGCTGCTCAATGGCGCCGCCAACCGTGACCCACGGCACTTCGAGTGCCCGGCCGAATTCCGCGTCGATCGCGGCAACGCCCAATCCCACGTGGCCTTCGGACGGGGTGCCCACTCCTGTCCGGGTGGTCCACTGGCCCGGGCCGAGGGCCGGATCAGCATCGAGCGCATTCTCGACCGGACCCGAAACATCCGCCTGTCCGAGGAGCACCACGGACCCCCGGGCCATCGACGTTTCGAGTACGAGCCGACGTGGATCCTCCGCGGACTGTCCAACCTGCATCTCGAGTTCGACGCCGTCGAGGCCGGCCGGTGAGCCGGGTCGCAGTGATCACCGGGGGAGCCTCAGGGATAGGGCTCGGCGTCGCCCGCGGGTTGGCGGCCGACGGAGACCGAGTGGCCATCCTCGACCGGAACGAGGCCGCGACCGAGGCCGCTGCCGCCGAGCTGATGGACGGGGGAGCCACCGCCCTGGCCGTCGTCGCCGATGTCGCCGATCGGGCATCGGTTTTCGCCGGATTCGAGCGGGTCCGGGCGGAGCTCGGACCTGTCGAGATCCTGGTCACCAGCGCCGGGATCGAGTCGTTCACCCCGGTGCTCGACATCGACTCCGACGGGTGGGACCGCATCATCGGAGTCAACCTCACCGGCACCTTCACCTGCATCCAGGCCGCCCTTCCCGACATGCTCGCGGCCGGATGGGGGCGCATCGTCACCATCTCCTCCTCGAGCGCGCAGTCCGGTGCCCCCAACATGGCGCACTATGCGGCGTCCAAGGGCGGTGTCATCGGGCTGACCAAGGCGTTGGCCGTCGAGCTGGCCCGCAGCGGCATCACCGTCAACACCATCCCGCCCAGCCTGGTCGACACCCCCATGGCCCGCCAGGCTGAAGCCGACGGCGACTTCCCCGGTGTGGACGTGGTGGGCCCCATGGTTCCCACCGGTCGGGCCGGCACGCCTGCGGATATCGCCGCGGCGTGCTCGTACCTGTGTTCGGAGGGTGGGAGCTATGTGACCGGTCAGATGATCGGCGTCAACGGCGGTATGTACATCTGAAGGCGACGAACGTGTGGGCCCATGTGCCTCCCCCGGAGGGACGCGACATGGGTCCCCGATCTTCCCGGCCCTGAGTCGAGGAAGCGGACGGACGGTGTCTGTAGTGTGCGAGAGGTGAGAATGGCACGAACGACCTCCTGTCCGGATAGCGTCGAGGCCTGACCATGGAGTTCGGACTTCGCTTCGACTTTCGCAACCCTGCATTCGCCCGCACGGCCGCGGCCGACCGATACGCCGCGGCCCTGGACATGGCGGAGTGGGTCGACAGTCTGGGCGGCCTCTCCATCGGTGTCTCCGAACATCACGGCTCCCCGGACGGTTATCTGCCCAGCCCGATACCGATGGTGGCGGCAATGGCCGCCCGCACCGCGGGGGTTCGGTTCTTCATCGCTGCATTGATCGCACCGTTCTATGACCCGTTGCGACTGGCCGAGGACATGATCGCTCTCGACAATCTGAGCCGGGGGCGGGTCGACATCGTGATCGCGGGCGGATACGTACGCGAGGAGTTCGCCATGTTCGACGTCCCCATGAGTGATCGGGGTCGGCGCGTGACCGAGGCCGTCGCCGTGCTGAAGGCGGCCTTCTCGGGTGAGCCGTTCGACCACGAGGGTCGGACCGTGCACGTCACGCCGGCGCCCTACCGACCGGGCGGTCCGGGCATCTTTCTCGGCGGTAGCAGCAAGCCGGCCGCCCAGCGTGCCGCCCGTATCGCCGATGGGTTCATTCCCTCCGTCCCGGACGTGTGGACGTACTACCGGGACGAGGTCCAAGAGTTGGGCCGGGCCGATCCCGGCCCTTGCCCCATCGGCCCCAACCAGGTGGTGGCGCTGGCCCAGGACCCCGAACGGGGATGGGAGGAGATGGCGCCGTACTTTCTCCACGAGAACAATGCCTACGGCGCCTGGCAGGCGCAGAGCGGCGTGGCCAGCCCCTATCAGAGCGTGGACGACACGGACGAGTTGTGGGCCACGGGCCGGTACCGGGTGCTCACCCCCGAGGCGTACGTGGACGAGCTGAAGGCGTCCCCGTCCCCCTATGTGACCTTGCACCCGATGTGCGGCGGCATGCCCATCACATCGGCGTGGTCAAGCCTCCGTCTCTTCGAGGCCGACGTGCTCCCGGCTTTCAGATAGAGCGGCCGACTGTCAGGTGGTCGGCTCTGACGGCAGGAACTCCAGGTACAGACGAGTCAGTCCTCGGAGGATGAACGTAGGGACGTAGTTGAAGCGGCGGGCCCCGGGCGGACCGTGATGCTCCTCCGACAGGCGGATCTCCGTGGTCCGATCGAGGATGCGCTCGAGGCTCACCCTGGCCTCCGTTCGGGCCAGCGGAGCCCCGGGGCAGGTGTGGATGCCCCGGCCGAAGGCCAGATGATGGCGGGCATGCTCACGATCCATGTCGAATGTGGCCGGTTCCTCGAACCGACGTGGGTCCCGGTTGGCCGCCGCGTTCACCAGCATGACCGTGGTGCCGGCGGGAAGGTCGACACCACCAACGGTGACGGGCACCCTCGACAGTCGGAAATCGCCTTTGATCGGACTCTCCATCCGAAGGGTCTCCTCGATGAAGTTGGGGATCCGGTGACGCTCCTTCCGGAGGATCTGTTGTAACTCGGCGTCCTGGGCGATCAGCTGCAGGGCGGAGCCGAGGAGCCGGACCGTGGTCTCCTGGCCGGCCGCGAACAGGTTGGCGGCCACGCGGACGACGTCGAGCACCTCGGGAGTCGATCCGTCGGGAAAGGTGGCCGTGGCCAGGCCGGTCAGGACATCGTCGCGTGGCGTCAGGCGGCGATCCTCCACGTAAGCTGTGAACTGCTGGTAGAGGTATTCGAGAGGAGACAGTGCCAATGTCTTCTCGCTCGTGCTCCCGACAGCCCCGTGCCCGGCTTGGCCGTGGAGGAGCGCCTCCACGAATCGCGGATGGTCGTCTTCTGGCACCCCGAGCAGATCGGCGATGACCAGCATGGCGAAGGGACTGGCGAACTCGCCGATGAACTCACACCGGCCGTTGTCGAGGTAGGTGTCCAACTGCCGGTCGGCCAGTCTCCACATGAACTCCTCGTTACCCCGGAGCCGCTTGGGCGTGATCAGGCGCATCAGGAGGGCTCGGTGGTCGGTGTGCTTCGGGGGGTCGAGCGTCGGGAGCTGGTCGCTCATCGGGAGCGCGTCCCGGTGCTCCTCGATCAGGTCGCTGATGTCGTTGCCCTCCAGCGGCACCGGAAATCCGGGGAACGGTCCGGTCACCGAGTTGCAGGACGAGAAGGTGTCGGCGTCGTTGTAGACCGCCATCACCTCCTCGTAGCCGGTGATCATGGTCACGTCGTGATGTGGTTCCCGAGTCACCGGGCACTGCGTCCGCAGGAACTCGAAGTAAGGATACGGGTCGACGAGCAGGTCGTCGTGGCGGAAGAAGTCGATGGCGTCGAAGTCGCTCACAATGGTCACCGATCTCTGTGGCGTGGCGGGGTCACGGCCCGTCCCTTCATGGAACCCCATGGATCAGAGGGAACAGCCTCGAATTGTGAAAGGGTAATTCTGAAAAAGCGTAAGCAGGATTCTTTGACGTTAGCAACTGGACAAGAAGGGCGGCTTCCAGCAGTCGACAGCGACAGGTATCCGGCCTACGATTTGCGCGGAGCCGGTAACCAGTTCGCCCAGCTCAGCCGCGTTGACGGCGCTACATCCCGAGGGATCACCAGGGCGGACGTCAGCTCTGCTCCTTGTGCAACAGTGTCGTACCCGGGGCATGGTGCCCCGCTCACTATCGCCGCCGAGCCGATCGGGACGTGTGTTCCGTCGCCGTGGACCGCGAGGGAGGAATTGGCCGGGTGGACCTCGACCCTTCTGAGGAACAGCGACTGCTGGTCGAGGCCTTCGGGGCGCTCTACGCCAAGGAGTCTTCACCCGAGCGGGTCCGCGGCGCCGAGTCGTCGGGACACGACTCCGATCTCTGGAGGCGCCTCTGCGAGATCGGAGCGGTCGAGATGGCCGTGGCCGAATCGTCGGGAGGGTGGGGTGCATCACTGTTGGATCTGGCTCTGGTGGCCGAGCAGCACGGTCGATACCTGGGGTCGGCCCCACTGCTCGAGGCACAGGTGGCGGCCCGGCTGTTGGCCCGGGTGGGGAGCTCGGGGGCCCGGTCGGCCCTGGCCGCCGCGCTCGCCGGTGAGCGTCTGATCACGCTGGCCTTGCACACTCCTCGGGATGGCGTGCTCGCCATGGTGCCTTCCGGGGCCGTGGCCGACACGGTGGTGTTCCGCCACGGGGGTCGACTGTGGTCCACGCAAGCGGGGAGCGCCGGCACCGCCGTGGCCAACCTCGGCTCGCTGCCGGTGGCCGACCTTCCGGTCGGGGACGACGCCCATCTGCTGGCGGACGGGCCGGAGGTGGACGCGCTGTTCGAGCAGGCGCGCGACGAGTGGTTGGTGCTGATGGCCAACGCGCTGGCAGGGATGGGCGCCCGGTCCCTCGAGATCGGCGTCGGGTACGTCAAGGAGCGTCACGCCTTCGGGGTGCCCATCGGCTCATTCCAGGCGGTGGCCCACGGCCTGGCCGATGCCGCCACCGGTGTGGACGGCGGCCTCCTGTTGGCTCGGGAGGCGGCATGGGCAGCGGGGGAGGAGCCCGACCGGGCCCCGGAGCTGGCCGCGCTGGCCTGTGGCTTCAACACCGAGGCGGCCCGGGAGGCCAGCTATCGGAGCTTGCACTACCACGGTGGGTACGGATTCATGCTCGAGTACGACATTCAGCTCTACTTCCGCCGGGCCAAGGCCTGGCCGGCCCAGTTCGCCGAACCGACCGACCTCTATGCCCGGGCCGAGGGCTACCGCCTGCCGCATCGGCCCGGGGGCGTCTGATCGTGGACTTCCGACTGGGCGAACGCAGCGAGATGTTCCGGCAGGAGGCCAGGGACTTCCTCGACCAGGTGCTCACCGACGAGGTGCGCGAGGAGATGGAGCGGACCGGTGTCCACCACAGCTGGCACTTCCACCGCCACCTGGTCGAACGGGGCTGGTTGGCTCCCGGATGGCCGGAGGAACTGGGGGGACAGGGGCGCGATCCGCTCGAGATGCTGGCCTTCATGGAGGAGTTCCACCGGGCCGGGGCACCCACCTATACCGTGGGGACCACGTTGATGGTGGCCGGCATCATCCGTCACATCGGTACCGACGAACAGAAGCAGTTGGTCATCCCCCCGGCATTGGGTGGGGAGATCGTCATCGTCCTCGGCTTCACCGAGCCTGAATCCGGTTCTGACGTGGCCGCGGCCCAGACCCGGGCCGTCCGGGACGGGGATACGTGGGTCATCAACGGACAGAAGATGTTCACGACGAACGCCCAGGAGGCCGACTACGTCTTCATGCTGACCCGGACCAATCCCGAGGTGGGCAAGCACCAGGGCCTGACCACCTTTCTCGTCCCACTGCGGCAACCCGGTGTGGAGATCCAGCCGGTGTTCACGCTGTCGGGCGAGCGGACCAATCTGACCTTCTACTCCGACGTCCGCGTGGACGACTCGCTGCGGATCGGCGAGGTGGACGGGGGCTGGGACGTCATGCAGGTGGGACTGACCCTCGAGCGGGCCGGCGACCACGGGGGCGAGTCGATCCGCCTCCTGGCCGCCATGGAGCGGTGGGCGGCCGACGCGGTGGACCGCGACGGAAGCCGGAAGGCCGACGATCCCGGCGTCCGGGCTCGGCTGGGCCGGGCGGCGGCCGAAAACGAGGTCACCACGCTGCTGTGCCGCCGATCGGCCTGGATCCATGCTTCGGGGGGTATGCCCGGGGTGGAGGGCTCGATGAGCAAGCTCTTCGCCTCCGAGGCGCTGACCCGGCAGTCGGCCGATTTCGTAGACCTGCTCGGCCCCGACGGTATCCGGAGTCAGGGGGATCCGACCGCGCCGGCCGGAGGGGCCGCCGACTACGACTTCCGGTTCGCCCTCGGTGCCACCACCTACGGCGGCACGAGCGAGATTCAGCGCAACATCATCGCCCAACGGGGCCTCGGGCTGCCCCGGCCCCGTTGACGCCGGCGGCTCGGCGCCGGAGACGGAGACGGGGCCCGGTCAGGCCGGTATCGGGGTCCGTCAGGCCGGTTGCTTCATCCCGAGGAGACCGAACATGTTCCCCCCCATGATCTTGGTCACGTCCTCGCCGGAGTAGAGGGCGGAGACCTCTTCGGCCCACTCGAACGGCTCGGCCAGACCTTCGGGATGGGGATAGTCCGACCCGAACAGGATGTGCTCCGGTGTCATCACGTCGATGAGTGCCTCCAGGGAGTCCTCCCAGAACGGATTGATGTAGATGTTCCGGAGGAACACATCGCGGGGGTGCTCCAAAAACGCATAGGGCATCTTCCCGTAGGTCTTCTCCAGTGCCTTCAGGCACGGCAGGGCCCAACTCCCACCGTTCTCGACACTCATCAGCCGAACGGTGGGGAACCGGCTCAACATCCCGTGACAGATGGCGGACGTCACCGTGTCGCTGATCGGACGCCCCGTGTTGACGGCGTCGCTGAACGGTCGCGGCGCGAAGGGTTGCATGTCGCGACCATCTCCCTCCCACTCGTTGGCATGGCGCTGGTAGCCGGAGTCGGAGGCGTGCATGGCCACCAGGATCCCCGAGTCGGCCACCTTCGCCCAGAACGGGTCGAACTCCGGCAGGAAGGGGGACTTGGTGCCTCTCGTGCCGGCCACCGGACCCGGACGGAGCAGCACGACCTTTGCCCCTCGGTCGAGCGCCCATTCGAGTTCGGCGATACCGCGCTCGGGCAGGCACGGATTGACCACCGGCGTGGCGAAGATCCGATGGTGGTAGTCGAACGTCCACTCATCGTGGAGCCATTGGTTGTAGGCGTGGATGACCGTGCACGTCATGTCGGGATCATCCAGCAGATTGACCTCGATCAGGCTGGCGAGGGTCGGGAACATCAACGCGGCGTCGATACCCGTCTCGTCGAGGAGGGCCAGGCGCGGTTCGGCCGAGCGGAAGGCATCGATGGCCGGGATCGGCTTGCCGGCGAGCTCCCGGAGGGTCTTGCCTTGGGTGTTGTGCCCGGAGAAGTATTCGGCGAACGCACCGGGAGGAGCCACCACCTCGAAGGTGGGGTTGGGGATGGACTCGCTGATGTGGTTGGCGATGGCGATCTTCGTCCGACCCTTGACCTGGACGTACTTCACGAAGCCGTCGAACTCCTTCGGCAGGTAACGCGTGAGTGCATCCTCGGTCTCGTACAGATGGTTGTCGGCGTCAAATATGGGGCCTTCGTACTTGGTCACAGGAACCTCAATTCGGAATCCGGGGCGGTGAGCATGGTTGGGAGCGCATCGTCGTCACCCGATGGGGGTGAACTGGAGGTGGAGACGTTCGTGCCCGCGCAGCATCCACGTGGGCGTGTACTCCCAGTGACGGTCGCCGGGCGGGCCATGGTGTGCCTCGGAGACACGGATGTCTCCCATCCGGTCCAACAGGCGTTGCAGGGAGACGTTGGTCTCGGCCCGGGCCAGTGGTGCCCCGGCGCAGGTGTGGATGCCGTGACCGAAGGCGATGTGCTGGCGGGCGTTGTCGCGATCGAGGCGGAGTTCGTCGGGGTGCTCGAACTCCCTGGGGTCGCGGTTGGCCGCGCTGGGCAGGATCATCACCGTGCTGCCCGCCGGGATCTCGGTGTCCCGCACCTTGGTCGGTGTACGTGACAGCCGGAAGGTCCCGTTGATGGGAGGTTCGAGACGCAAACTCTCCTCTACGAACGCGGGAACCAGGCTTCTGTCATCGCGGAGCTGTTGCTGGAGCTCGGGGCGCTCGCCGAGGGTCTGGAGGGCCGTGCCCAGGAGCCGGGCCGTCGTCTCCTGACCGGCGGCGAACAGGTTGGCGGCGATCTTCATGACGTCCTCCACCGGAGGGAGCGTACCGTCCGGGAAGGTGGCCGTGGCCAGGCCGGTCATCACGTCGTCACGGGGCTCGCGCCGCCGGTCGTCGATGTAGCGCGTGAACTGGGCATAGAGATACTCGAGGGGGCTGTGGGTCATCTCGATGTGGCCTGTATGCACGAGCTTCTCCAGAAACTCGGCGTGGTCCTCTTCGGGCACGCCGAGGAGGTCGGCGACGACCAGCATGGTGTACGGCTGGGCGTATTCCCCGACGAATTCGCACTCCCCCCGGGCGTGGAACCGGTCGATCCGGTCGTCGGCCAGCCGCCGCAGGGACTCCTCGTTCTCCTTGAGTCGCTTCGGAGTGATCAGGCGCATCAGGAGCCCGCGCTGGGCCGTGTGTTTGGGAGGGTCGAAGGTGGGCAGCTGGTCGCCGAAGGGTAGGCCGTCGCGGTAGGTCTCGATGATCTCGGTGACGTCGTCGCCCTCGAGGGCAACGGGGAACTTGGCAAAGGGACCGATGGCCGAATTGCAGTTCGAGAATGTGGCCTGGTCGTGGTAGATCTCCACTGCCTCGTCATAGCCGGTCACCATGTAGACGTCGTGGTGCGGCTCCTTGACGACGGGGCACTGGCGGCGCAGGTGGGCGAAGTAGGGATAGGGATCGTCCACGAGGTCCTTGGTGAGGAAGAAGTCGATGCTGTCGAACTGCTCATCGTTCACGGATGCTCCAGGGAGGTGGAGGGCGGGTGCCCAGATCGGATGGGTACGGAAGCGACATGAGGGCGTCGGGGGTCTGGCGTGCGGAGTATGTTCGGTGGCCGCACCGGTCCGGTTGAAGCAACCGGGAGTGGACGGACCCGGGTCTTCGCCCGGCGCCGGGCACCGGTGGAAAGGAGCCGCCGGACATGAGCCAGGAACTCTCGGGGAAGGTCGCTGTCGTGACGGGGGGTGCCAGTGGGATCGGTCGGGCCACGGTCGAGCTGTTCGCCCGAGAGGGCGCCAAGGTCGTGGTGGCCGACGTCGATGTCGAGGGGGGCGAGGCGCTCGCCTCCGGGCTGGGGGACGGTGTGGTCTTCCGGCGGGCCGATGTGTCCGACGCCGACGACGTTCAGAGCCTGGTCGATTCGGCCGTGGAGACCTTCGGCGGGCTGCACGTCATGTGCAACAACGCCGGCATGGCCAGCTCCTTCCGGCGGTTCCTGCGCGACGATCTCCGCGACTACGACCGGGTGATGGCCGTGAACCTCTTCGGCGTGGTCATCGGCACGCAACGGGCCGGCCGACACATGGCCGAACACGGGGGTGGTTCGATCATCAACACGTCGTCGATCGGCGGACTCACCGGGGGAGGCCCCCCCATCGTCTATCGCACGTCCAAGGCGGCCATCGTCCAATTCAGCCGTATGGTCGCCACCGATCTGGCCGAGTTCGGTGTCCGGGTCAACTGCATTGCCCCAGGACACATCCCCACCGGGATCACGAGCTACGACCTGGGTCCGACCATCGACGCCGACCAGCCGTTGGCGCGCCAGGGGACGCCTCAGGACGTGGCCGAGGCCGTGCTCTTCCTGGCCGGGGACCGTTCGGCTCAGATCACCGGCATCGTGGTCCCCGTGGACGGCGGGACAGTGGCCGGGCGACCCGTCCGTCACGCCATGAAAGGTTAGATCGGGGGCCGGGACGGTGGCGTAGGTCGAGAGCCTGCGGCATCTGACACCGGCACCGGTCACGTCGGCCTCCGACCGTCCCGGACGGCCTCCTCGACCAGACCGATGACCCAGGCGATCCCCTCGACGGCCCGCTCGTGATCGATCCCCCACTCGACGACCAGGCGCTCGTAGGAGGCCACACTCCAGAGCACGTCGAACGTGGCTGCCGCCAGCGTCCGTTCGTCATCGGTCCACTGCCCGGCCACGGCAGCGATGGCGTCCGCCAGCGCTTCGTGCTGCCGGTTCTTGGCGTCGACCAGGGTCGGTTCGAGGGGCGGACGCGGCTCCCTCGGGTACAGGGACACGTGATCGAAGATCTGGGCGGCCACGGTGGCGATGCCCTCGAGACGCATGCCGGCCAGATCGATGCCGGCATCCCGTTCGTTCCGCTGCATGACCGCGTCGCGGAGCCCCCGCTCGTTTCCGAAGTAGCGGTAGACGGTGCGCTCGTTCACGCCGGCCCGTTCGGCCACGGCCCGGACGGTCAACTTCTTCCAGTCGCGGACGGACGAGCGATGGAGCAGCTCGGAACCGGCCTCGAGAATTCTCTCCCGGGTTGCGGCCGCCCGCTCGCGGCGCAGCGTACCGTCGTAGGGTCGACCGGTTCGTACCGGCTCGGTGCCCCTGGCTGTGCTCACGGTGCTCATCTCGCTACGCCAGCTTGGCCGTCCAGCCTCCATCGACCGGGATGACCGCACCTGTGACGAACGAGGCCCGGTCGGAGGCCAGGAAGGCACCTACTTCGGCCACCTCGTGAGGCTGTCCGGCGCGGTTGAGGGCGGCCTTGGCGGCAATGTCGGGAATGAAGTCCTCGGCACCCACCGACATGATCTCGGTGACGATGAAGCCGGGGCAGATCACATTGACCCGGATCCCCTGGGTGCCGTATTCGATGGCGGCGCACTTGGACGCGCCGATGATCCCGTGCTTCGCGGCCGAATAGACGCTGGTACCCGCCGTCCCGTTGATGCCGCCGATCGAGGACCAATTGATGATCGAGCCGCCACCGGTGGGAAGCATGGCCCGAATACCGTGCTTCATCCCGTGGAAGATGCCCCGGAGATCGACGTCCATGAGCCGGTCGTAGAGGGCCATGTCGAGGTCACCGAGCAGGGCGCCATCGGCGACGCCGGCCACGTTGAGGATCGCGTCGACCCGACCGAACTCCTCGATGGCGGTGGCCATCAAAGCCTCGACGTCCTCTTCCTTCGTGACGTCACAGTGCACCGGCAGGACACCTCCGCCCACCTCGTCCGCCGTGGTCTGCTCGGCCCCGCTTATGTCGGCCGCCACCACTCTGGCACCCTCGCGCACGAAGGCCTTGACCGAGGCCTTGCCCATTCCTGAACCCGCTCCGGTGATGACCGCCACCTTGTCGTCCAACTCACCCATGGCCATCTCCTGTGTCTGCCGGCTCCATGGGCCGGATCGGATCTATCCCCGTGTTCACGGGATGGACACGGGCAGCGTCTCCCAGCCCCGGACGGTCGAGGTGGGAGCGAGCCTGGCCCGGTCCATGTCGACGTCCCAGGTGGGGAACCGGTTGAGCACTTCGTCCAGGGCCACCCGGCCTTCGAGACGGGCCAAAGCGGCCCCGAGGCACAGATGGATCCCGTAGCCGAATGTCAGGGGCTTCCCGTCCCTGCGGTGGATGTCGAACCTGTCGCCATCGGGGAAGCGACGGTCGTCGTGGTTGGCCGAAGCGGGGAGGAGCATCAGGATGCTGCCCTCGGGAACCGTCCGGTCGTGGATCTCGACGTCCCGGGTGACATACCTGGCGGCGTGGGGCGCCGGTGTCTCGAAGCGCAGGAGCTCCTCGATGGCATCGGGTATGAGGGACCGGTCCTCCGCCAGCTGCCGTCGTTGGTCCGGGTGGTCGGCCAGGACCTTGCCCGTCCATCCGATCAGCCGACCGGTTGTCTCGTTGCCGGCACCGGTGATCACGCTGATGTAGGTCAGGAGCTCGTCACGGGTCAGTCGCCGGACGGTTCCTGTCTCGTCTTCGAACTCCGCCTGGAGGAGCTCGGTCATGATGTCGTCCGAGGGGTGGTCGGTCCGCCAGTCGATGTAGTCGGCGAACATGTCGGTGGGGACGAAGTTCTCCGACACCTCCATCGGCTGACCGGCCTCGGTGCGGAGGTTGGCGTCGACCTTGTCCCGCACCGCCTCCTGATCCTGCTCGGGGATGCCGAGCAACATGCCGATGACACGCATGGGCATCTGGGCTCCGAGGTCGGCGATGAAGTCGAACTCGCCCGCACCGACCAGCGGATCGAGACAGCGGGTGCAGAACTCCCGGATCCGCGGTTCGAGGGCGGCCACCCGGTTGGGGGAGAAGACCCGGGACATCAGTCTGCGGTGGATGGTGTGAACCGGTGGGTCCTCGAAGATGAGCACACCCGAGGGCATCTCGATGTCGGCCCGGATGAGCTCGATGATGCCGCCGCGCCCGGAGATGAAGGTCTTCGAGTCGAGGTAGCCGCGCTCGACGTCGGCGAACCGGCTGACGGCGTAGAAGTCGTGGGGCTCGTTGTAGTAGAGCGGTGCCTCTTCCCGCAGACGGCGGAAGACCGGGTACGGGTCGGCGTCGATGGTCACGTCGTACGGGTCGTAGTACACGTCACTGGTGCTCTGCATCGTCACGTCCTGGCTCCCCTTGCTTTCATGTCGTACTGTGACACTAAGCTGCTGATCGGTCAAGGCGGCGTCACGCCGCCAGCCGGTGCCTGCCGAGGGATGGGGGACGATGAAGACGCACGCCGCGGTCTTGTGGGGCCGGGAACAGGAGTGGAGGATCGAGGAGATCGATCTCGATCCACCCCGGGCGCACGAGGTGTTGGTCCAGTGGGCGGCGGCGGGACTGTGCCACTCCGACGAGCACCTCCGCGACAGCCGGATGGGTTCGGAAGCGGGCACCGGCAAGCCGGTCAGGGCGGGGCTCTTCCCTATGGTCGGCGGTCACGAAGGGGGAGGTGTCGTCCTCGAGGTGGGCCCTGACGTCACCAGCCTCCGCCCCGGCGACCACGTCGCCGCCAGCTTCTTCCCCATCTGCGGACGGTGCAAGATGTGCATCACCGGCCACTCCAATTTGTGCGACCTGGGTGCGGCCACGTTCCTACCCGGTCAGATCGCCGACGGCACCATCCGCTACCACCTCGATGGTGGCTCGCTCAATGTGATGTCGAAGCTGGGCACCTTCGCCGAACACGGCGTGAGCCACGAAGCTTCTCTCGTCGCAGTCGATCCCGACCTGCCGCTGACCGCGGTGGCCCTGGTGTCGTGCGGGGTGGCGACCGGCTGGGGATCGGCGGTGTACCGGGCCGAGGTCATGCCGGGTGACACCGTGGTCGTGGTCGGTGTCGGCGGGGTCGGCATGAATGCCGTCCAGGGCGCCAAGATGGTGGGGGCCAGGAACATCGTGGCCGTGGACCCGGTGGAGTTCAAGCGGAAGTCGGCGCTCGATTTCGGCGCCACCCACACGGCCGGGTCCATGGAGGAGGCGTTGCCCATGGTCACAGCGTTGACCCGGGGACAGATGGCCGCCGCGGTGATCCTGGTCCCAGGCGTGATGTACGGGGACCTGATGGCCGATGCCCTCACCCTCACCGGCAAGGGCGGGACCTGCGTCGTCACCGGCGTGGCGCCTCAGACGCAGGTGACCTCGAGCGTGAACCTCTTCGACCTGGCCATGATGCAGAAGGAGGTCAAGGGGGTGATCTTCGGGGCCGCCAACCCGCGCTTCGACATCCCCAACCTGCTGGCCCTGTACCGGTCGGGTCAGCTCAAACTGGACGAACTGATCACGAGGACCTACCGGCTCGACCAGATCAACCAGGGCTATCAGGACATGCTCGACGGTGTGAACCTCCGAGGCGTGGTCACGTTCGAATGAGGGCCCGTCTGCGTCCATCTCCCCGGCATCACCGGACGGACCGGACGGTGACTCCGACCGCCGAGAAGCGGTTCGGGCCGGCGGGAACCCCCGTCACCGACGACGCGACGACCAGTTGGCCGCCCCGCTCGAGGGCAGGATTACGGAGACCGTCCGTCGTGTCCAGGGCGTGGATCGTCCCTCCCGTCCAACCGAGGAGTCCAGCGTGCCCATGAGTCTCGACATCGACCCGCTCGACCTGGTCGATCCCGAGCGGTTCGCTCTCCACGGCTATCCGCACCAGCTGTGGACCCGGCTGCGGGCCGAGGCCCCCGTGGCCTACATCGAGCCCCCCGGCCACCCCCCCTTCTGGGCCGTGACCAGACACGCCGACGTCCAGTACGCCGCGAGTCAACCCCAGCTGTTCTCCAGCGCCGGTGGCATCACCCTGGACATGGACTTGACCGGGATCGAGATGCCGGCGGAGATGATCGTCTACCTGGATCCCCCCCGCCACGGTCCCATGCGCCAGGTGGCCAACAAGAAGTTCCTGCGCAGTGCGGTCCGGACCCGGAGCGAGGAGATCCAACGCATCGCCGCCGACCTCGTCGACCAGGCTTCGACCGGGGGCGACATCGGGGCCTGCGACTTCGTCGACACCTTCGCCGCCCCGTTCCCGGTGGCGGTGATCTCGTGGGTCCTCGGCGTGCCCCCCGACGACTGGGAGCACCACTTCCGCTGGACCAACGAGATCATCGGGAAGGACGATCCCGAGTACCGCCTCCCCGGGGAGAGTCCCGAGCAGACGTCGATGCGGGCCCGCGGTGAGTTGCACCGCTACTTCACCGCCATGGTGGCGGATCGCCGCCAGAATCCGCAGGACGATCTGGTCACCCAGTTGGTGCAGAGTGAGATCAACGGCGTGCCTCTGACTCGACAGCAGCTGGTGACGTACTGTGAGCTGCTCGTCGAGGCCGGCAATCAGACGACGCGGGACGCCATCGCCGGAGGCATGCAGGCCTTCTGCCAGTTCCCCGAGCAGTGGGAGAAGCTCCGGGCCCATCCCGAGCTCCTGCCCGATGCCGTGGAGGAGATCCTCCGGTGGGTCACGCCGATCAGCTACTTCTCGCGGACCGCCACCGAGGACTGCGAACTGCACGGGCAGCACATCCACGCCGGGGACAAGGTGGCGTTGTACTGGGCGTCGGCCAATCGCGACGAGGACGTGTTCGAGGACCCCTTCGAGTTCCGCGTCGACCGTCCGCCGGGCCCAACCCTCGTATTCGGATTCGGTCCGCACCTGTGCATGGGCGCGCACGTGGCCCGGGCCGAATTGACGGCCATGTTCGGCCTCCTCATCGACCGGATGGAGTGGTTCGAACCGTCGGGTCCGGTGGAGCGCCTCAACTCATCGGTCAACGGGGCCATCAAGCACCTGCCCATCCGGTACCGACTGACCTGATCGGTGGGAGAACGGACGCGCCGGCCCCAGCCGCCTCCGATTGGATACAGCCACATGGATGCGGCCACGACAAGGAGTATCACGATGGACGAGACGAGCATCTACTCCTGCGACGATCATCTCGACCTGCGCTCGGTTCCGCCCGAGCTGTGGCAGAACCGACTCGGGAGGGGCCTGGCCGACCGGGGCCCCCGGGTGGTGAAGGGCGACGGCGACCCCGTGTGGGTCTGCAACGACCGCGTCCTCGGCCGTAGCGGGCTGCCCGAGGGAGACAAGCTGGTGGCTCTCAGCGCCGTCAGCCGTGCCGGTCTGGAGGACGACGGCTTCCGGGTCAGCGATCCGAGACTACGGCTGGAGGACATGGACCTCGACGGGATATGGGCATCGGTGATCTACGGCCCGATCCCCCTGACCCTCTCGATCCCCGAACCGGATCTACAGACGGCCTGCTACGCGGCGTGGAACGACTGGGCCCTCGAAGAGTTCAACGCGTTCGCGCCCGATCGGCTCTGTGCCCTGCCGTTCCTGCCCAGTCACTCTCCCCAGGCGGCGGTGGCTGAGCTCGAACGGGTGGCCGACATGGGCCACCGGGGTGCCATCATCGACGTGTTCGACTTCGACGCCGGCGATCCGATCTGGGATCGGCTGTGGGCTGCGGCCGAGCAGACCGGCCTGCCCCTCAGTTTCCACATCAAGGAAGGAGCGTCGTCGAGGCTGAGCTATCAGGTGGGCAAGTGGCAGTCGGCGGCGTTCGCCACCCTCCTTCCCCTGCAGCTTGACGAGGCGTTGGCCATCATGGTGTTCTCCGGGGCCCTCGAGCGGCACCCGGGACTCAAGCTGGTGCTGGCCGAGGCCGGCGTGGGCT
The DNA here is from genome assembly GCA_963756515.1 of uncultured Acidimicrobiaceae bacterium. GTDB lineage: Bacteria > Actinomycetota > Acidimicrobiia > Acidimicrobiales > RAAP-2 > Bog-756. Next base: position 290,294 of record CAVWNV010000003.1, on the reverse strand, counting down.
GGCTCCCGTACTACCTGAACCGGATGGACATGGAGTGGGAGAACCTTCGGGACAAGATCGACGCCGCTCCCACGTTGGCGCCGAGCGAGCTGTTCAAGCGTCAGGTCGTCGTCACGTTCGAGGAGGAGACCCTAGCCTTCCAGTCGATCCCGCAACTCGGGGCCGACTCGTGCATGTGGGCGGCAGACTTCCCCCACACCGACAGCACCTTCCCCGAGTCACGGCGATCCATCTCGGAGACCCTGGGCATGCTCCCCGACGAGGATCGTCGCAGGGTCACCGCCCTCAACTGCGCCGAGCTGTACGGCTTCGAGCATGTCACCTGAGGCGGACGGGCCGATGCCGGAGGCCCCGGTCACCGGCATCGGCCCCATCGGATTCCTGACCTACCCGAACGAACCCAAGGAGCATCTACGTGTCAGCTGACCTGGTTATCCGTGGTGGCACCGTCGTCGATGGGAGCGGCCAACCCGGTCGGATGAGCGACGTGGCCGTGACCGGTGGGCTGATCCAGGAGATCGGCCCCAACCTCCACGGCGCCGTGGAGGTGGATGCGTCCGGATGCGTGGTGGCCCCGGGCTTCATCGACATCCACACCCACTTCGACGCTCAGGTCTTTTGGGATCCCGAGCTCAAGCCGTCGTCGTACCACGGCGTGACCTCGGTGGTGGCCGGCAACTGCGGCTTCTCCATCGCCCCCTGTCGCCCGGAGCACCACGACGTGATCGTGCACACGCTGGAGAACGTGGAGGGGATGGACGCCGATACGCTCTCGGCCGGGATCGCCTGGGAGTTCGAGACGTTCCCGGACTACCTCGAGCTGGTGCGCCGACGGGGTACGACCCTCAACTTCACCGCCTACATCGGGCACACCGCCCTGCGGCTCTACGTCCTGGGGGACGCCGCCTACGAGCGGGCTGCCACTCCCGAGGAGATCGACCGGATGTGTCAGCTCGTCGATGAGGCCATGCAGGTGGGGGCGGCCGGGCTGTCCACCAGCTTCTCGTTCGCCCACCGGGGTGTGGACGGCAAGCCGGTACCGAGCCGGTTCGCCGAAATGGACGAGGTCGAGGCGCTGTTCATGGCGGTCGGGAAGGCCGGCAAGGGAGTGGTTCTGGCTACGCCGGGGTGGCAGTGCGAATACCCCGACATCTTCACCTGGCAGCCCCGGGTCGGCCGGCCTTTCACCTGCCCGCTGTTCGCCCTGTCCAGCGGGAAGCATCGTGAGGTCGTGCGCCTGCACGAGGAGGCCCTGGCCCGGGGGGCCAATGTCTGGCCGCAGGTCACACCCCGACCGCTGACCATGCAATTCACCCTGGCCGACGCCTACAACCTCAATGTCGGCGAGGTGTTCGGCGAGCTCATCAAGGTCAGCCCCGAGGTGCGGAAGGCCGCATTCCGCGACCAGGAGTGGCGTACCCGCGCCTTCGAGGACCTCGAGCGAAACGAGGGAGGCATGAAGCCCCGGTGGGAGACGTTCGAGGTATCAGAGTCGGAGCGCCATCCCGAGCTGCTCGGCCGTCGGGTCACCGACATCGCCCGCCAGCGGAACCTCAGCCCGCTGGACGTGATGTGCGACCTGGCCCTGTCCGAGAACCTGGCCACGCGTTTCCGGGCCTACATCGCCAACGATGACGTAGCCGAGGTAGGGAGCCTGCTGACCGAGGACCATGTGGTGCTGGGACTCACCGATGCCGGCGCCCATGTGGACCAGCTGTGCGATGCACCCCAACCCACCGACCTCCTCGGCACCTGGGTCCGTGAACGTGGTGTGATGTCGCTGGAGCGCGCCGTCAGGAAGCTGGCCGGTGAGCCGGCCGACATGTTCGGCTTCCAGGGCCGCGGCTACCTGCGGGAGGGCTATGCCGCCGACGTCTGCGTGTTCGACCCGACCACGGTGGCCCCCGGTCCGCAGCGGCGGTTGCGCGACCTGCCGGCCGATGGCGAACGCCTCACCAACGAGGAGCCGACGGGGGTGCGGCACGTCATGGTCAACGGCACACTGATCCGGAGCGACGAAGAGCAGCTCGGTCCGGAGCAGCGCCCCGGGGTCCGTCCCACAGTGGTCTGACGGGCGCGCCGCCCCGAGGTTCAGCCCGCCGCCCGAAAGTAGCGGCGTAGATCGTCGACGAACAGTTCGGGCTGTTCCATGGCCGGGAAGTGCCCGCCTCGCTCCATCACGGCCCAGTGCACCACGTTGAACTGACGTTCGACCCACGAGCGGGGCCAACGCAGCACCTCCTTGGGATAGCGGGCTACCCCGGTGGGAACGTCGACGAAGGGTGGCGACCCGGCCGAGCCGTGCTTGGTCTCCCAATAGAGGCGGGCCGAGGAGGCACTCGTCTGGGTCACCCAGTAGAGCATGACATTGGTGATCAGTTGGTCGCGCGTGAAGCACCGCTCCGGATCTCCGTCGCAGTCGCTCCAGGCCCGGAACTTCTCCACGATCCAAGCCAGGAGACCGGCTGGTGAGTCGTTGAGGGCGACGCCGAGTGTCTGCGGCTTGGTCCCCTGCTCGTTGGCGTAGCCGGACTCCTCGTCGGCGAACCTCTTCATGGAGGCCAGGTCGGCCTGTTCCTCGTCGCTGAGCGAGTCGGGGCTCCGGGGCGGTATGCCGGGAGCCATGTTGAGGTGGATGGCGGAGCAGTGCTCCGGGTCGAGTGCCCCGATCCACGTCGTCACCTGGGCCCCCCAATCCCCACCTTGGGCCAGGTACCCCGGGTAGCCCAATCGGGCCATCAGGGTGATGAATGCCCGGGCGATGCGGGGTACGTCCCAGCCCGGGGAACGTGGCGGCTCGGAGAACCCGTAGCCCGGCAACGAAGGAGCCACCACGTGGAAGGCGTCACTGGCCCGGCCACCGTGGGACTCCGGGTCGGTGAGCCGGGGGATGACATCGACGAACTCGACGAACGAACCCGGCCAGCCGTGGATGAGGAGCAGCGGACGGGCGTGCGGATGGGCCGAACGGGCATGGACGAAGTGAATCTGCTGGTTGTCGATGGAGGTCCGGAAGTGGTCGAACCGATTCAGTCGCGCCTCCTCCGAGCGCCAGTCGTACGTGTCGTGCCAGTACCCGACCAACTGGCGCAGGTAGTCGACGGGAAGGCCGTACTCCCACCCGGTGCCGTCGATCTGGTCCGGGAAGCGGGTCCGGTCGAGGCGGTGGTGGAGATCGTAGAGGACCGGTTCGTCCACCCGGATCGAGAACGGATCGATCGATTCGTTCATCGTGGAATCACCGGATCTCCGTCCCCACATTCATCGCAGTCCCTCTCATCCGTCGCCCGTGGGTCCACGCTAGTGCTCACCCTCCGATCGGGTCGACGGTGACAAGTCGGTCGGTGCCGCGCCAGCTGCCGGCGTCGGGGCCCGGGTGAGGGGTTAGATGCGGCCGATGACGTCCTGGCCGTACTGCCCCAGCGATGTCTCCACATCGGAGCCGAACAGGACGGCGGGAATGAGGACGCGGGCCACGCCGATCTTCTGCAGCGACTCGGCCGCGGCAACGGCCTCCTCACCGGTGACAGCAGTGCACTGCATGGTCACCTCGATCGCCTCGGGGTCCCGTCCCGACTCCTCGGCGCTGGTCCGGATGAGGTCGATCAGCGGCGGCAGCTCTTCGGGACTGACGCCCAGGGGGAAGAAGCCGTCACCGATGCGCCCGGCCCGCCGGGCCGCCGCCTCACTGTGACCGCCCACATGTATTGGAATCGTGCCCCCGGCGGGCTGCGGACGCAGGAAGCAGTTGGAGAAATTCGTGGTGGATCCGTCAAAACTGGCCTCTTCCTGCGTCCACAGTGCCCGCATGGCTTCGATGGACTCCTCCATCCGGCCGGCGCGGCCGGCGAAGGGGACACCCAGCGCCTCGAACTCCTCCTCCAGCCAACCGATGCCGGCCCCGAGGATCATCCTCCCTCCCGACAGGGAGTCCAGCGTGGCCAGCTCCTTGGCCAACACCAGGGGGTTGCGCTGGGGCACGATGAGGATGCCGGTGCCGAGCCGCAGGGTCGAGGTGCGGGCGGCCACGTAGGCCAGCCAGATCAGGGGATCGGGGAACACGGTGCGCTCCCCGGAAGGAAGGCGGCCCGATGGGTCGTAGGGATACTTCGACCGGTAGCCGCCCGGAACCACGACGTGATCGACGGTCCAGATCGACTCGAATCCGGCCGCCTCGGCCGCCACGGCCAGTCGGATCGCCTCGGCCGGTTCGACATACGCCCCGATGTTGGCGAAGGCGACTCCGAACTTGATCGGCTCCATGTCCGTGCGTCTCCCTGTCTTCCACCGTCCCGACGGCCGTGGTCAGCATAGGACACCGCCTGGTCCCGGATAGTCCCTGTTAGCCTGGCCTCCATGGCCGCGGAGTCAGGGGCATGAGCATCGGGGAGGCCCCGGCCACGGACGTGGTGGACCGCGACGCCTGCATGGGTTCGGGGAACTGTGTGTTCTGGGCCCCAGGCGTGTTCGACCTCGACGACGACGGCATCGCCGTGGTCTGTGGCGACATGGCCGGCCACGAGGAAGAGGTCCGCAGGGCCGCCGCCAACTGCCCCACGTCGGCCATCCGGGTCGACCGGTTCCACGCGTCCTGACCCGTCGATCGACCGGAGGCACCGCATCGCATGGGCACCTACAACCACACGGGGCACGTCGTCATCGACCTGGAGCGCTCGAAGCGTTTCTACCAGGAGGTATTCGGCTTCCGGTTCTGGTATGAGATCACTCCGCCCGACGTGCCCACCGCCCAGCTCACCGGGCTCACGCCACCGTTGGGGGTCACGGCCTCGTATCTGGTCCTCGACGGCTTCGTCCTCGAGCTGATGCACTACGCCGCCGCCGGTGCCACGGCCCCGTTCCGGACGCGGACCATGAACGAGCCCGGGCTCACCCACCTGTCGATCTCCGTCGCCGATGTCCACGCCGCGGCCGAGCGGGCCGTCCAGTACGGCGGCGAGCTCGTCGAGAAGAGCGATATCGGCATGGCCCTGTTCATCCGCGATCCCGACGGCCAGTTGATCGAGTTGCTGCCGGAGTCCTTCCGGGGCAGCCTGCCGCCGAAGCCCTGAGCCGGCGCGGCGCCCTCTCCGTCCGAGCGACGGGACGGGCCCACCGCAGCCGTCGGCGGCGGCCGGGGAGGCGGGTCGCTACGCTGGCCCGCAACAGGAACCGGCAGCCCGCCACGGCATGGTGGGCGCATGGATGAGACGAGGACAACCGTGACTCTGGCCAATGAAACTGCAGTACCACTGCGACACACCGACCGGTTCTTCATCGACGGGCAGTGGGTGGCACCGTCGTCGGACGCCACCATCGAGGTGATCGACTCGGCCACCGAACAGGTCTACTTCCGGGTGCCGGAGGCCCAACCCGCCGACATGGACCGGGCGGTGGCAGCCGCCCGGAAGGCTTTCGATGACGGCCCGTGGCCCACGATGACCCATGCCGACCGGGCCGAGTTCCTCACCGGCTTTGCCACCGGCCTGCGGGAGCGGGCGGAGGACATCGGACAGATCTGGCCCCGCGAGTCCGGGGCCCTGTACAAGATGGCCCGACGGGGTGCCGCCGGTATCGCCGGCAGCTTCGACTACTACGCCGGGCTGGCCCAGACCTTCCCGTTCGAGGAGCCGGCCCAACCGCAGATGGGCCAGTTCGGCCTGCTGGTGCGGGAGCCGGTGGGTGTGGTGGGCGCCATCATCCCGTGGAACGCGCCCATCGGGCTGATCACCTACAAGCTCGCTCCGGCCCTTCTGGCCGGATGCACCGTCGTGCTCAAGTGCTCGCCGGAGGCGCCCGGCGACGCCTACGTGGTGGCGGAGATCGCTGAGGCCATCGGCCTCCCCACCGGTGTGCTGAACGTCGTCACCGCAGACCGGGAGGTCTCCGAACTGTTGGTCCGCGACCGGCGCGTCGACAAGATCACCTTCACCGGATCCACCGCCGCCGGCCGAAGGATCGCCTCGATCTGCGGTGAGCGGATCGCCCGCTGCACGCTCGAATTGGGCGGCAAGTCGGCGGCGGTGATCCTCGACGACATGAACCTGGACGAGGCCGCCACCACGTTGGCCCTGGCCGAATGTTCCCTGTCGGGCCAGGTCTGCTCCTCGCTGACCCGGATCGTTGTCTCCCGTTCCCGTCATGACGAGTTCGTGGAGGCCCTGGCCGGTGCTTTCTCCCAGGTCCGGGTGGGTGATCCCTTCGACCCGAGCACCCAGATGGGGCCACTCGTGTCGGACCGGCAGCGCGACCGGGTCGAGGGCTACATCGCCAAGGGGGTGGAGCAGGGTGCGACCCTGGCTACCGGTGGCGGCCGCCCCGCGGATCTGGATCGCGGCTACTACGTGCAGCCGACGGTGTTCGCCAACGTGGACAACTCCTCGGTCATAGCCCAGGAGGAGATCTTCGGGCCCGTGCTCACCGTGATTCCAGCCGACAACGAGGATGACGTCGTGGCCATCGCCAACGACACCATCTACGGACTCAACGCCTCGGTATTCACCCACGACGTCGACCGGGCCCGGGAGGTCGCCCGCCGACTTCGCTCCGGCACGGTCGGCCACAACGCGTTCCGCACCGATTTCGGCATGGCCTTCGGAGGATTCAAGCAGTCGGGCATCGGGCGGGAAGGCGGTACCGAGGGCCTCCTGCCGTTCCTCGAGACCAAGGCCGTGATCTTGGAAGGCATTCCCACCGAGTACCGCTGAACCGACCGGGCTCTCCTGATGGAGGACGAACCCGTACGATGGACGACCACCACCGACGCTCCAGGTTGGACGCCGCTGGCCCAACGTCGAAGAGGAGGCACGCCGTGCCGACCGCCAGGACCGAATCGTGACCGATCTTCCCACGCTGCGACGGATCAAGCTGTCACGCCACGGCCGCGTCGCCGTCGTGCACCTGGCCAGTGACAAGGTCAATGCCCTCGACGTGGAGACGCTGACGGAGATCACCGCCGTCGTCGACTGGGGCGAGCGCGAGTCCGAAATCGACGCCCTGGTCATGACCGGGGAAGGCCGTCTCTTCTCCGCCGGCCTCAATGTGAACGAGATCCTGGTCAACGACGTGCAGTACACCGAGGCGCTGCTGGTCGCCCTCGAAGAGACACTGGTCCGCATCTTCACCTGCCCACTGCCCACGGTGGTGGCGGTCAACGGGCCGGCGATCGCCGGCGGCTGCATAGTGGCCTGTGCCTTCGACAGGAGGCTCATCGCCGAGGACGCCCGGATCGGCGTGACCGAGCTCCGGGTGGGTGTCTCGTTTCCCGTGCTGGCCGTCGAGCTGCTGAGACACGTGTGCGGCTCGGATGCCGAGCGTCTGATGGTCGAGGCCGAGCTGCTCGACGCCGACGCCGCCTGTCGCATCGGCCTGGTCCACCAGCGGCTTCCGGCCGGCGAGCTGTTGGCCGCGGCCGTGGCCGCTGCGGAGCAGCTGGCCTCGCTCGATGCCCGTGCCTACTCCCTGGCCAAGACGTCAGTACGCAGGACGGCCCTCTCGACCCTGGGGGACGAGGGGAGCCGGTCGCTCAACCGACAGGTACTGGAGCACTGGCAGGAGGATCAGACGAGGGCCAGCCTGGAGCGGCTGCTGGCGCCGAAGTCCTGACCGCTGCCGTCTCCATCCGGGCCCCGACGGGCCTCGCCCCCTTCGGGGTGGCAGGGAGCGAGTGGACGGGCGTGGACCGTCGAAGTTCCGCCATGAGGCAAGCGTTATCCTCTCCTCTGATATATCGTGTTTCGTAATGGCAGAAGGACGTTCCCCGATGAGCAAGCGACGTCTCCCCTTTTGATATACCGTGTTCGATGAGGGCAGAGGGGAAGTGCGTTCGAGGGCTCCCACCACAGGAAGAGGGCTGGCGTACCGGCACCCCGACCAGGGGATCGGGGCGGCGACACTGATGGGATGAACCGGATCCCGCTGCCGATGGCGGGGATCCGGTTGGCAAGAAAGGGGGACCGCATTGCTTCAGTTCGTGATCGCTGGGCTCGTGCTCGGGGGCATCTATGCGATCGCGTCCGCCGGCCTGGTCATCACCTACACATCCTCGGGCATCCTCAACTTCGCCTTCGGGTCATTGGCGTTCTTCATTGCCCGCTTCTACTACTACCTCCACACCCAGGAGGGTTGGGCCATACTGCCGGCCGCCATCGTCGCCATCGGGATCGCGTCCCCGGCGCTCGGGGTGGTGCTGTACGCACTCCTCTTCCGGCACCTGCGCCTCTCCTCGCCCCTCATCAAGGTGGTGGCGACGATCGGCCTCTCCGTGGCCATCCCCGCCCTGGCCACGCTGATCTTCGGCGACGGGGCCATCCAGCAGGCACCCGGTCTGGCCCCCGAGCCGGTCAGCGTCTACCACTTCCTCGGGGTCCCGGTCACCCTCGACCAGGTCATCGTGTATGTCTGTGTGATCCTGACCGTGGCCGTCGGGGCCCTCGTCCTGCGCTTCACCGACATCGGTCTCAAGGTGCGGGCCATGGTCGACTCACCGGCTATGACGGACCTGTCCGGCACGAACCCGACGGCGGTGTCGATCGGTGTGTGGGCGGTCAGTATCTTCCTGGCCGGCCTGGCCGGAGTGCTGGCAGCTCCCATCATCGGGCTCGACGCCGCCAACTACACGTTGCTCATCGCCGCCACCTTCGCGGCGGTGATAGCGGCCAGGCTCCGCAACCTTCCGATCGCGGTCGGAGTAGCGCTCCTGATGGGTATCGCCACGTCGCTCATCCAGCGCTACCTTCCGCCCGCCAGCGCCTGGACGAGCGAGATCATCGATGCCGTTCCGTTCATCGTCATCGCGTTGGTGCTGATCTACAACCTGATCCGTCGGGGGAGCGTGGGGGAGAAGGAAGGGTGGGGTGGCGCGCTCGACCGTGCCATCGCGCCCCAGGGTGAGAGCAGACTGGCCGGATCGACCAGCAGCGTGGTCGAGTCCGCCTCGCTCAATTCCGTCGGACGATATGCGGGTCCGGTGATGCTGGTCGTTCTCGCCGGGGCCCTGCCGATGATCCTGAGTGGATACTGGGTCGGGTTGGTGGCCCAGGCCTTTGCCTACGGTGTCATCTTCCTGTCGTGGACCCTGGTGACGGGCGAGGGCGGGATGCTCTGGTTGTGCCAGATCACCTTCGCCGGCGTCGGGGCACTGACCGCGGCCCAGTTGGCCAACCACTACGGGTGGCCGGTCCTGGCCGGCGTGGTGGTCGGAGGCCTGGTCGCCGGCATCATGGGAGCCGTCGTCGGGTTCCTCAGCATCCGGCTCGGCGACCTGTACGTCGCCCTGGTGACGCTGACCTTCGGACTCCTGATCGAGAACCTCGTCTTCACCCTGCCGAGCTTCGTGAACCAGGGGCTCGGGCTGAATCTCAACCGGCCCGGCTTCGCATCGTCCGACACGGCCTTCTCCTATCTGTGTCTGGTGGTCTTCGTCCTCGTGGCCCTGTTCATCGTCAACCTTCGAGGTTCGACCACTGGGCTCGCTCTCAACGCGGCCCGCTGGAGCGAGGCCGGTGCCAGGACGTCAGGTATCAGCGTGGTGCAGATGAAGGTCATCGCCGGCGCGGTGGCTGCGCTGATCGCCGGCATCGGGGGAGGGCTGCTTGCTCTGGCCCAGACGACCTTCCAACCCAGCGAGTTCGCCACGTTCGCCGGCATCGTATGGCTGGCGGTGCTGGTGACCATAGGCATCCGGTCGAATGCGGCCGCCCTCATCGCCGGCCTGGCCCTGGTGATGCTGCCGGCGCTCCTGCAGGCGTACCTACCGAGTTGGACGGCCAACCTGATGCCGGTGCTCTTCGGTCTCGGCGCCGTCTCGGTGGCCAGGTACCCCGACGGCGTGCTCGCCGAACAGGCCCGACGGTTGCGGCGGCTGATGTTGCGCATGGCGCCGAACCGCCTCGGGGACTCGCAATTCATCGACAACCTTCAGACCGGATCCCCGGTGGTGCCGTCGGTGGAGTCGGCACCCCTGATCGTGGAGCAGGTCTCCTGATGGGGGCGTCGACCGACCCGGCCGGCTCCGCCGGCAGCGCCGGTATCGGCGGACTCTCGTTGGCCGCCAGCGATATCTCGGTGAACTTCGGGGGGCTCAAAGCGCTCTCCGGGGTCACCATCGGGGTCGCGCCCCGAAGCATCGTGGGTCTGGTCGGACCGAACGGAGCGGGAAAGTCGACCTTGTTGGCCGTTCTGTCCGGGTTGCTGCGGCCCAACCACGGGAAGGTCTGGCTGCGAGGACAGGACGTGACCAACGCCTCGATCCGATCACGGGCGGCCCGGGGGTTGGCCCGGACGTTCCAGCAGCCCGAGCTGTTCATGGGACTGACCGTGCGCGAGCACCTCGTGCTGGCCCACCGGGCCCGCGTCGCTCCGAGGCGACTGTGGCGGGACATGTTCGATCCCCGCTCGCTCCTGCCGCCGTCGAAGGCCGAGGACGAGCGGGTGGACGGACTCCTCGAGCTCCTGAGACTGACCCGGGTGGCCAAGGCCCCGGTGGCGGCGCTGCCCTTGGGCGTGACCCGTCTGGTCGAGGTGGGCCGGGCCCTGGCCAGCAACCCCCACGTCCTGCTTCTGGACGAGCCCCTCTCCGGCCTCGACCTCCAGGGCTCGGAGAATCTCTTGTCGGTGTTCCGTCGGATCGTGGCGCAGGACGAACACGATCTCTCGCTCGTCATCGTCGAGCACGATGTCGCCGCGGTCCTGGCCCTCTCGGATCTGGTGGTCGTCCTCGATTTCGGCGAACGGATCGCGGTCGGGAATCCCGAGGAGATCCGCAACGATCCGGGGGTGCGGGCTGCGTACCTGGGAGACGGTGAGCCGGCCGGACGGTCGACAGCCCATGCCGGGTCGGGCCAGGAGCCCAACGTGCCGCGGCCCGGGGACCGACCGTGACCGAACCCCTCCTCAGCGTGCAGGGGGTCGATGTCCGCTACGGGCCCTCCCAGGCCTTGTTCGGGGTGTCCATCGATGTCGTCCCGGGCACGGTGCTGGCCGTGCTGGGGCCGAACGGAGCCGGCAAGAGCACGCTGGCCCGGACCGTCTCCGGTCTGGTGCCGCCGTCGGCCGGCCGCATCTGGTTCGACGGTCGGGACATCACGGGGATGTCGGCCCATCAGGTGCGCCGCTTGGGCCTGACCTACATCCCGGAGGGCCGCGGCATCTTCCCCGGCCTTTCCGTGACCGAGAACCTGCGGATGGCAGTGGCACAAGAACCGCGTCACGAACGCGCCCCGGCCATTGAACGGGCCATCGAGAAGTTCCCCGTCCTCGGCGTGCGCAGTTCGCAACGGGCCGGGAGCCTTTCCGGGGGCGAACAGCAGATGCTGGCCCTGGCCCGGGCCTTGGCCGTCAGCCCGAAGCTGGTCATCGCCGACGAGCTCTCGCTCGGTCTGGCACCCTTCGTCACGGAGTCGGTGTTCCAGAGTCTGGAGGAAGCGCGCCGATCGGGGATCACCATCGTGGTGAGCGAACAGTTCGTGCACCGCGCCCTGTCCATGGCCGACAGCTGCGTGATCCTGAGCCGCGGCCGCGTGGGATGGTCCGGGCCCGCCTCCGAGGCAGGCCAGGAAGTCCTGGATCGCTATCTGGGAGAAAGTGAGACCGCGACGCCAACTGTCGAGGTCGGTCAATTACAGTGACAATCCGCTCGCCCCTTGCTCCGTCCGCATCGCGACGGGGCAGGTGGACCGGCCCGAAGAGAGGAACCCTGCAGTGAGAATGATGAGAACGGCGGCCAATCACTCCGGTACCCGACCAGTACGTGCCCACCGTGGACGAACCAGGCCCGTGATCCGTTCGATGGGCACCGTCCTGCTGGCGGTGGCGGCCACACTGCCACTCGTGGTGATCGCGGCCACGGCCACGACGGCGTCGGCGGCCCCGGCCCCCATCACCATCGCCTACATCAGCTCGCTGACCGGAACGGCTGCATCCCAGGACGGGTCCTCCCCGGCCGGTTTCGAGGCCCGGATCGCCCTGCAGAACGCCTTCGGCGGGGTGAACGGTCACATGCTCGTTCCGCTGGTCATCGACGACCAGACGAATCCGTCCTTAGTCGTCACCGCGGTGCAGAGCGCCGACTCGAAGGCGTTCGGGATCGTTTCCCAGAGCCCCATCATGTACTTCGCCAACAAGTACGCCCAGGAGGCCGGCGTTCCGGTAACGGGTTCCTATGACGACGGACCGGAGTGGGGCGAACAGCCGAACACCAACATGTTCGCGTCGGACGAGGGGAGCGTGAATCCGAAGTACCCGGTCAACACGCTCCTGGGCAACTTCATCAAGGCGCACGGCGGGACGAACCTCGGCGCCTACGGATACAGCATCTCGCCCTCATCCAGCCGAGCCGCCATCCAGACGGCGGACGCCTTCAAGCACGCCGGTGGCAAGGTCGGGGTGTTGGACACCACCGTCCCGTTCGGCAGCGTGGACTTCACCAGCACCGCGCTGGTGGCCAAGCAGAAGAACATCAATGCCATGGTCCCCGCCCTCGACAACGACTCCAACTACGCCCTGGCCACCTCGCTCAAGCAGGCCGGGGTCAAGCTCAAGGCGGTGCTGTTCGCCACCGGCTACGAACCCAACGTGATCCACTCGACGGTGTGGAAGACCCTCCAGGGCGACTACTTCCTCTCTCTGTTCCGGCCGTTCTCACTCCCCAACACGGCCACCAAGCAGATGGCGGCGGCACTGCAGAAGTACCAGCACTTCTCCAAGAGCCAGTTCCCGACCTTCTCGCAGTACGAGTCGTGGGCCGGGGCCGACCTCATGATCAAGGGCCTGGAGATGGCAGGGCCGAACCCGACCCGCGCCGCGGTCATCAAGGACCTCCGGGGACTCAAGTCGTACAACGCCAACGGCCTGTTGCCCAAGCCGATCAACTACTCGACCGTCTTCGGACACGACACACCGGACTGCACATGGATCATGAAGGCGGAGACCGACGGGTTCACGCCGGTCTCGCCGCAGCCGATCTGTGGGAGCGACATCCCGGGCACGGCTACGGCGAGCTCCACGTAACGAGGTCCGCGCCACTCGGTGGTGACCGGGTCCGACCTCCAGTGTCAGGGGTGTTCACCGTGGCCACGGGCCCGGTCGGATCACGCCTCCGGTCGAGCGGCCGCAGACCACCCGGGCTCCCACGGCAGCGCGCGTGGCGCGACCCGACGATGCCGCCCTCCGGGCCGGGGTGAACGCCCCACAAACGGGTGAGCGCGCCGGCGAGGCACTCCGGGTCGGGGAGGTCGCCGGATTCACGGCCTTGCGATAGCATCGTTACGGAGTTTGAAGAACAGCATTCTCGGGAGGAAAGCCCATGAGCGAGGTTGATGACCTCATCCTGATCAGTGTCGACGACCACGTGATCGAGCCGCCCGATCTCTTCGTCGGTCACCTCGATGCCAAGTACCAGGATCGGGCACCCAAGCTCACCCGCAACGCCGAGGGGTCCGATGTCTGGACCTTCGGCCAGGTGGTCATGGAGACCGCCGCCCTCAACGCCGTGGCCGGTCGGCCCAAGGAGGAGTACGGCCTCGAGCCCCAGAGCCTCGACGAGGTCCGGCCCGGCTGCTACGACGTCAACGAGCGGGTGAAGGACATGGACGCCGGCGGCGTGCTGGCCTCCATGAACTTCCCCTCCTTCCCGACCTTCACCGCCCGCGTCTTCGCCAGTGACGACGCCGACCTCTCCCTGGCGCTGGTGCGCGCCTACAACGACTGGCACATCGACGAGTGGTGTGGTGCGTACCCCGAGCGGTTCATCCCCATGGCCGTCCCGGTGATCTGGGATGCCGAGCTCACCGCCGAAGAGATCCGTCGGAACGCGGCCAAGGGGTGCCACTCGCTCAGCTTCACGGAGAACCCCGCCGCCCTCGGTTACCCGAGTTTCCACGACGACTACTGGGACCCGGTGTGGAAGGCCTGCTGCGACACGGGCACGGTGCTGTCCATCCATCTCGGATCGTCGGGCCGGCTCTCCATCCCGGCCGTGGACTCCCCGCCGGACGTGATGATCACGCTGCAGCCCATGAACATCCAGTCGGCGGCGGCCGACCTGCTGTGGTCCCGGGTGCTCAAGAACTTTCCTGACCTGCGGGTGGCCCTGTCCGAGGGCGGCACCGGATGGGTGCCGTACTTCCTGTCGCGGGTGGACCGCACCTTCGAGATGCACCATGCCTGGACGCTCCAGGACTTCGGTGGCCGCCTCCCCAGCGAGGTCTTCCGTGAGCACTTCCTGACCTGCTTCATCAGTGATCCCGTGGGTATCCAGCTGCGTGACGCCATCGGCATCGACAACATCGCCTGGGAGGCCGACTACCCGCACAGTGACTCCATGTGGCCGGATGCCCCCGAGGAGCTGGAGACCGAGTTCTCGAAGAACGCCGTCCCCGAGGGCGATATCAAGAAGATGACCCACGAGAACGCCATGCGGTGGTACTCGTTCGACCCCTTCGCCCGCATGGCCAAAGAGGACGCCACCGTGGGTGCACTGCGCCGCCGGGCCGCGGGCCACGACGTGTCGACCATGTCGCGGAGCACCCGGGTCCGCACCGCCGACGAGAAGCTGGAGGGCTACCGCGTCCGGGCCCGGCGGGCCGTGGCCGCGGCGGGATGAGCCGATCCGACCGGTCGACCCGGTCGTCGCAGGGCCCGAGGTAGCTGCCCGGGACCACCCGAGCAGCTTGGCGCAGGTAGATCAGGAGCCGCGGCAACCCTGCGGTGAAGAGGAGCGTGGCAGCAACCATGGCAAAGCGGCAGATGTCCCTGGTGGGCTTCATGCAGGCCGGGAGTACGACCGTGTACGCGGGATCGTGGCGCCATCCGGCCACCGAGCACGGATTCCTCAAAGCCAGCTACTACGCCAAGCTGGGTCGGACCCTCGAAGAGGGCTGCTTCGACATGATGTTCTTCGACGACCGCCTGGCCATGCCCGGGATCTACGGCGGGTCCGTCGCCGATGCCGTGCGTCTGGGGGCCCGGCCGGTCAAGTTGGACCTCAGCATCGTGCTCGGCATCGTGGCCGGTGCCACCGAGCGGATCGGTCTCGGGGCGACCTACTCGACCACCTACTACTCGCCCTTCCACGTGGCCCGGACATTCGCCACCCTCGACCACCTGTCCGGGGGGCGGGCGGCGTGGAACATCGTCACGTCGGTCAACGACAGTGAGGCGCAGAACTACGGCCTGAAGGAACACCTCGATCACGATGCCCGCTACGACCGGGCCGACGAGTTCCTCGAGGTGGCGACGGGGTTGTGGGACACCTGGGAGGACGACGCCCTGGTGCTCGACCGGGCCAGTGGCACCTTCGCCGATCCCGACAAGGTCCACGAGCTCGACTACGAGGGCGAGTGGTTCAGCGCCCGGGGGCCGCTTACGGTCCCGAGGTCCCCCCAGGGCCGTCCGGTACTGCTCCAAGCCGGCTCGTCGGGGCGCGGCCGGGACTTCGCCGCCCGCTGGGCCGAACTCATCTTCACCGGCGACCCCGGCCTCGAGGTGGCCCGGACGCACTACAAGGAGCAAAAGGACGCCATCGCCGCGGCCGGACGGGACCCGCAGTCGGTGAAGATCCTGCCCATGGTGTACACCGTGGTGGGTGAGTCCCACGCCCACGCCCTGGAGCGGGAGGATCTGTTCCTCCACTCCCTCGTCGATCCCCAGGCTTCGCTCACGTTGCTGTCGGAGCTGATGAACTACGACTTCTCCGGGCTGGCCCTCGACGCGCCGATCACCGACGAGCTCATCGGTTCGGTCTCGGGTATCCGCGGCCTGGTCCAGAACCTGAGGAAGCACATCGGCGGGGAGACGGTGACCCTGGCCGATCTGGCCGGCCACCGGGCCACCCTGCTCCAGGGTCCGCGCTTCGTGGGTACCGGCGCCGAAGTGGCCGATCAGATGGAGGCATGGATCGAGGCCGACGCGTGCGACGGCTTCACGGTGGCCGCCACTCATACGCCCGGCGCCTACGAGGACGTCGTGCGCCTGGTCGTGCCCGAACTCCAACGCCGTGGGGTGTTCCGTGACCGGTACACCGGTGAGACCCTGCGGGACACCCTCGGACTGGCCCGCCCCGCCGCCGTCCAGCATGCCTGAGGCCCACGGTCCGCTCCACCGGATACGTGGGGTGGACGCGACGACGGCAGCCGGACCGCGCCCCGCCACGGCCATGCAGTCCGTCGAGTCGGACCGCCGCTCGGGGGCCGAGGGCGTCAGGTCCCTCGGCCCGGTCGGGACCTTGGTCGATGCTGCGCATGGCTGGCGGGTCGACGGGACCAGCCCGCCTCCATGAGCACGGACGGGAGGGAGACGATCGGCACGGGCGCCGACGGGAGAAGGACGTACGACGTGGTCCAGTGGGCCACCGGCACCATCGGTGCCCGCTCCCTGCGGGACGTGATCGAGCATCCCGACCTGTCGCTGGTGGGGCTGTACGTGTACACGGAGGACAAGGCCGGCACCGACGCCGGTGAGCTCTGTGGGCTCGGTCCCACCGGGGTGCACGCCACCACCGACATCGATGAGATCCTCGGGCTCGGTGCCGACTGCGTGCTCTACATGCCCCGGGTGTGCGACGTCGACGACGTGTGCCGGCTTCTCGAGTCGGGGGCCAACATCGTGACCACCCGGGGCGAGTTCCACCACCCGGACGGCATGGACCCCGACACGAGGGAGCGGGTCGAGGCGGCCTGCCGGGCCGGTGGCACCTCGATCCACAGCACCGGAAGCAGCCCCGGGTTCATCTCCGAGGCGGTGCCTCTGGTGTTGACCTCGATCCAACGGGAGCTCGAGAACCTCGTCATCGAGGAGTTCGCCGATCTGTCCCGCCGGAACTCGCCCGAACTCCTCTTCGACCTCATGGGCTTCGGCGCCGATCCGGCGATCTTCGACCCGGGCCGCTGGTCCCACGGGGCCCAGAGCTTCGGCCCGTCGCTCAGGCTGGTGGCCGAGACGATCGGACTGCCCCTCGACTCGGTGGAGGCCACCGGCGAGGTGGCCGTGGCCCGTCGGACCACCGAGATCGCGGCCGGACGGCTGGAGGCGGGCACCGTCGCCGCCCAACGCATGAGCGTGACGGGCCTGCGGGGCGGCCGTCCCCTGCTCACGTTCATGGCCAACTGGTACTGCACCGCTGACATCGAGCCGGCGTGGGACCTCGGTCCGACCGGCTGGCGCCTCACCGTGGCCGGCGACGCCCCCCTGCGGATCGACATGCGGTTCGACTTCCCGCTGGAGGAGATGGGCGCCTACGCCCCGGGCTACACGGCCAACCGGGCCGTCAACGCCGTGGCCGTGGTGTGCGAGGCGCGACCGGGTATCCGGACGACGGTGGATCTGCCCCAGATCATCGCCACCTTTCGGGACGGGTCACGGTGAGGCCGCTGCCGGAGCTGACGCCGGCGACCGCGTGGTTCTGGACCTCGGGCGCCGACGGCCGGCTGCGGGTACAGGGCTGCACCGAGTGCTCGACCATGGTCCACCCGCCCACACCCATCTGCCCGGTGTGCCGGAGCCGGGCGTGGGAGCCGACGCCGGTGTCCGGCCGGGCCACGGTGGTGGGTTACACGGTGAACCAGCATCAGTGGCATCCGTATTTCGAGCCGCCGTACGTGATCGCCGTGGTGGCGTTGGCCGAGGACCCCGGTGTCCGGCTCACCACCACCATCGTGGGGTGCGACCCGAGCGAGGTGACCATCGGACAGGAGGTGACCGTCCGGTTCGAGCACCACGAGGACGTGTGGCTGCCGGTCTTCGCCCCGACCGGGAGGGTGAGCGCGGACGATCCCGTGCCCGAGCCCGAACAGCTCCGTCCCCGCCCACCCCTGAGCCGTGATCGGTTCGAGCACCGCTCGGTGCTCACCGGTGTCGGTCGGTCGGCCCTCGGGCGGCGGCTGATGGTCGATCCCCTCTCCTTGACCATCGACGCCTGTCTCGAAGCCGTGGCCGACGCCGGGCTGGAGCTGGAGGACATCGACGGGCTGTCGACCTACCCGGGGGCCGCCGGCATGGGCATGAGCGAAGGAGGGGTCACGGCGGTGGAGGAAGCCCTCCGCCTCCACCCCACGTGGATCAACGGCGGGAGCGAGCTCCCCGGCCCGGGCGGCTCGGTGGTGGCCGCCATGCTGGCCGTGGCGTCCGGGCTCTGCCGTCACGTGCTGTGCTTCCGCACTGTGTGGGAGTCGACCTTCGCCACCTTGCGCCTGGCCGGTCAGGGCGGGGCACGCTCGTCGGGCTTCATGGCCTGGCGGGCGCCGTTCGGGGCCATGTCGGCGGCCAACTGGATCGCCATGAACGCCCATCAGTACCTGCACCGCTACGGCGCCCCCCGCGAGATGCTCGGCCTGATCGCCCTCAACGGACGGACCATGGCGGCGCGCAATCCCGCCGCCATCTACCGGGACCCGATGACCATGGACGACTACCTGTCGGCGCGTCCGATCACCTCCCCCTTCGGGCTCTACGACTGCGACGTCCCCTGTGACGGCTCGATCGCCATCGTGGTGTCGGATGTGTCCACGGCGGCCGACCGGCCCCGTCCCGCCATCGGCATCGAGGCGGTGGGGTCGCAGATCCTCGAGCGCATCTCGTGGGACCAGGGGACGATCACCCACGAGCCCCAGGTCCTGGGCCAGGCCGCCCACCTGTGGTCGAGGTCCGCCCTCGGGCCCGACGACGTCGACGTGGCCCTCCTGTACGACGGCTTCACCTTCAACGCCATCTCATGGCTCGAGGCGCTCGGCTTCTGTGGCTTTGGTGAGGCCTACGACTGGCTGGACGGGGGTCGGCGCATCGCTCTCGACGGTGAGCTGCCGGTCAATCCCCACGGGGGCCAGCTCTCCGAGGGCCGGACCCACGGGTTCGGGTTCCTCTACGAGGCCATCCAGCAGTTGCGCCATGACGCCGGAGCGCGGCAGGTGGCCGGAGCCGAGACGGCCGTGGTCACCTCGGGGGGCGGCACGCCTTCGGGCGTCCTCCTCCTCCAACGCCACAGCCGCTGAGAGCCCGGGCGTGGCAGGGTCCCCGGTGCTGCAGTCCGGCTCTCTTTTCCGGGAAGTGTTGCACTCTCTTGGACAAAATATCGTTTTCGGGGGTAGGTTCGTCGATCGGGGTGGCGGCCGGCTCAGCCGCACAGGACCAAGCCGCAGAGAACACAGGCCACCGATGACGGGGGAGTAGGCGAATCATGTTGCTGGCGTTGAGCTCCGACCAGGAGCTCTTCTCGGAGACCACGGCCAGGCTGCTCGACGAGCTGGTTCCCGTCGGTGAGCTCCGGCGGCTCCGGGAAGACCCGGTCGGCTTCGACCGGGACTACTGGCGCCGGGGCGCAGAACTGGGGTGGACATCACTCCTGGTCGGGGAGGGCCACGGCGGCGGCTCCATCGGGGACCACGGTCTCGTCGACCTCTGCCTGGTGGCCCACGAGTTCGGCCGTCATGCCGCCCCCGGACCACTGGCGGTGACCAACGTGGTGGCCGCCACCCTCAGCGAGACCGATGACCATGACGACGGGGCGCTCGGAGGCCTGCTGTCGGGGGCCTCCCTGGCCACGTGGTGCCTGGGAGAGCCGGTGCCCGACGACCGGCTCGGGAACGTCACGTTCGAGATCCGGGTGGAGGCCGACGAGGTGGTGCTGAACGGCGTCAAGCGTCCGGTCGAGTCGGCGGGAGTCGCCGACCACCTGCTGGTCACCGGACGCACCGGGCCCGGGCTCACCCAGGTGCTGGTGCCGGCCGGTACGGCCGGGGTATCGGTGACCCCCCTGGAGTCGTTGGACATGACCCGTCGGTTCTCGCTGGTCACCTTCGAGGAGGTCCGGCTGCCCGGTGCCTGTGTCGTCGGGACTCCGGGGTCGGCCGACGAACAGGTCGACCGTCAGCTCGAGTGGGCCGTCGCCGTCACCTGCGCCGAGTCGGTCGGGGCCATGCAGGCCGCCTTCGACATGACCGTGGAATGGGCGTTCGACCGGTACTCGTTCGGTCGGCCCCTGGCTTCGTATCAGGAGCTCAAGCACCGGTTCGCCGACATGAAGACGTGGCTGGAGGCCGGCCACGCCATCAGCGACGCCGCCACCGCCGCGGTGGCGACCGGCTCCCCGAACTCGGCCGAGCTGCTGAGTACGGCCAAGTCGTTCATCGGCGACTACGGGAGCGAGCTGCTGCAGGACTGCGTCCAGATCCACGGCGGGATCGGGGTCACCTTCGAGCACGATCTCCACCTCTACCTCCGTCGCCACACCGTCGACCGGGCCCTCTTCGGCACACCGGCCGACCATCGTCAGCGCCTCACCGACATCATCGAGACCCGGGAGGACGTGGCATGAGCGTCCCGGACGCCGTCGACATGCAGGACGGCGAAGATCTCGACGGCTTCCGGGCCCGGTCCCGGGCCTTCGTCCGGGCCAACCTGCGTCCGGCTGATCCGAACCAGATGATCGGCCCGTTGCGGAACGAGCGCTCCGACGAGGAGGAGCTGGCCGCGGTGGCCCGGGACCGGGAGGTCCAGCGCATGCTGTTCGATGCCGGCCTGGCCGGCATCTGTTTCCCCAAGGAGTACGGAGGGCAGGGACTGACCCGCGACCACCAGCGCATCTTCAACCAGGAGGTGGCCGGCTTCGAGTACCCGTCGCGGCTCCAGGCCCCCACCCTCTCGCCCTGCGCAGCCGTCCTCCTCGACTTCGGGACGGAGGAACAGAAGCTCGCGCACATTCCCGCCATCCTGAAGGGCGAGGAAATCTGGATGCAGTTCCTGTCCGAGCCCAGCGGCGGGTCGGACGTGGCCGCCGCCTTGACCAGCGCGGTGCGCGACGGCGACGAGTGGGTGCTCAACGGTTCGAAGATCTGGACCACCGGGGCCTGGTGGTCGGACTGGGGGCTCTGCCTGGCCCGGACCAACTGGGATGTGCCCAAGCACCGCGGCCTGACGGTGTTCATCCTGCCCATCCGCCAACCGGGCCTCGACGTCCACCGGATCGAGATGCTCAACGGATCGATGGAGTTCTGTCAGGAGTTCCTGACCGACGTCCGGGTCCCCGACTCCGACCGGGTCGGGAATGTCGACGACGGCTGGACCGTGGGGACCCGGTGGATGTTCCACGAACGCATGCTGACCAACTCCCCGTTGGTCACCGTCCCTTCGGGCATGAGCCACGGGGGCGGCGCCAAGCCCATGACCGCGGTAGCCAGAGATGCCGGGCGTCTGGCCGACCCGTACGTGCGCGACCTGGTCGGTGAGGCCCACATGCTCGAGGTGGTCGACCGTCATCTCCGTCGGCGGATCGGTGAAGGGATCGCCGCCGGGGCCATGCCGGACCAGTCGGCGGCCATCGGGCGGCTGTTCGCCGGGGTCACCACCGCCCGCATGCGCTCCATCGCCTTCGAGATCGCCGGCGCGGCCGGAGCCGCCTGGACGGAGGAGGACGGCGAGGTGGCCTTTGCCGGCTCGGACTTCCTGATGCGGCAGGTGTCGACGATCGGCGGGGGGACCACCGAGATGGCCCGCAACGTCATCAGCGAGCGTGTCCTCGGCATGCCCCGGGAGCGCTCACTCGACCGCGACGTAGCCTTCCGCGACGTACCCCGCAGCGCCTCCTCCCGCTCGTGATCGACGGGCGGGCTCAGCCGGCCGGCCAGGCCAGGGACTTCACCTCGAGGTACTGGTCGAAACCGGCGGTGCCGTTCTGCCGGCCGATCCCGCTGTCCTTGTAGCCGCCGAAGGGGAGGTCGGCCCCGTAGATCATCCCACCATTGACACTCACGCTGCCGGTCCGGACCCGTCGGGCCACGGCCAGGGCCCGGTCCAGCGAGCTCGAGATCACCGCCCCGCTCAAGCCGTACTCGCTGTCGTTGGCGATCCTGACGGCGTCGTCGTCGTCCTCGTAGGGGATGACGACGAGAACAGGCCCGAAAATCTCCTCCCGGGCGATGGCCATGGAGTTGTCCACCCCGGTGAACAGCGTCGGCTCGACGAACCAGCCCCGGGGCTGGTCGGCCGGTCGGCCACCGCCGAGGGCCAGGGTGGCGCCCTCCTCGACCCCCTGCCCGATATAGCCGAGCACACGGTTCCGCTGCTTTTCGGAGATGAGCGGGCCCATCAGCACGTCGGGGCGTTGGGGATCGCCGGTGGGGACCCCGCCCATCATGGCCTTCAAGAGCTCGACGCCCTCGTCGTGGCGGGACCGCGGCAACAGCATCCGGGTGGGGATGGCGCAGCCCTGGCCGGCGTGCGAGCACACGGCGAGCCCGGTCATCATGGCCGTGGAGAAGTCGGCGTCGTCGAGGACGATGGTGGCCGACTTGCCCCCGAGCTCGAGGAACAGCCGCTTGAGTGTGGCTGCTCCCTTCTCCATGATCCGCTTTCCGACCACGGTCGATCCGGTGAAGGAGATGAGATCGACCTGGGGCGAGAGGGTGAGTTGTTCGCCGACCAGGTGGTCGGACGAAGGCACCACGTTGAAGACGCCGGCGGGGATATCGGTGTACTCGGCCACGATCCGACCCAACAGGGTGGCGTTCCACGGGGTGTCCGGGGCCGGCTTGAGGACGACGGTGTTGCCGGTGGCCAGGGCCTGGGCCACCTTGTTGATCGAGACTTCGAAGGGATAGTTCCACGGCACGATGGCCCCGACCACACCGGCCGGCTCCTTGACGATTCGCCGCACGTTGACGTTGCCTCGGAAGTCGGGGGCGTCGGGAAGGTCGGTCTCCCAGGCGAACTCGTCGATGAGGTCAGCCGGGTAGGTGACGGCCCCGTCGAGTGGAGCGTCCAGCTGGGGTCCGAGCGTGAGCATGCGCGGACACCCGACTTCGAGAATGAGCTGCTCCCGCATCTCCTCGCGTTCGACCACCAGCGCCTGGTGGAGCTGGCGCAGACAGTGCTGACGGAAGGTCCGGTCCGTGGACCAGTCGGACTCGTCGAAGGAACGGCGAGCGGCGGCGATGGCCCGTTCCATGTCGGGGCTGGAGGCGTCGGCCACCTGGCCGAGCTCCTCCTCGGTGGCGGGGTTGACGTTGACGAACGTCTTCCCCCCGCTGGCCTCGACCAGCTTCCCGTCGATGAGCATCCTCGGCTCCGGGTTCACCCTGGTCGTCACGCCCTCGGGCCTCCTCGTCTCGTGACTCGTCGCCGGGCCTCGACGGCACAGGCCCAATGTCTCGGCCCGTCCGTGTCCGCCCCCTTCCACTGCTGATAATAGCGTTCCGGGTGAACCAGTGCGCCTGGCCGGATACCGGAAAGTAAGATTGCAGATTGAAGAGATGGTAGTTATCGTTCCGGTCCGGGCCGGGCCCCGTCGACACCGAGGCCGCGGACCGGCTCGGGACATCCACCCGGGTGCCAGTCGTCCGGTCGGCCAGCCTGACGTGGGCCGGACCGTCGGCCCCGTCCGTCCAGCGTCAGTCTGTACCAGCCATCGAACGGATCAGTACCAGCCATCCAACAGATCAGTTCCAACCATCGAACAGAGGAGCGTCCCACCATGCACGAAGCGGTGATCGTCTCGACGGCGCGGACCCCGATCGGGTCAGCCTTCCGGGGATCGCTCCTCGACGTCGACGCCTTCGAGTTGGGCACCCACGTCGTGGCCGAGTCGGTCCGGCGGGCCGCCATCGACCCGTTGTTGATCGACGACGTGGTGATGGGGGAGAGCCTCTACGGCGGCGGGGACGTGGCCCGCTTCTCGGCCATCGAAGCGGGCCTCGTCCATGCCCCCGGTGTCGCCCACAACCGGCACTGCGCCTCCTCCCTGGCCGCAGTCCAGAGCGCGGCGGCGTCCATCCGGGCCGGCATGGACCGTGCCGTCGTCGCCGGCGGTGTCCACTCGCAGTCCACGTCGCCGCGTTCGACCCGCCGGGTCCCGGGAACCGACGACTGGACGGATTGGATGTCGCCCAGTCACCGGGACAGCCCGGACGCCCCGAACATGGACATGTCCATCACCGTGGGCTGGAACGCCGCCGTGAGCGCGGGGGTGACGCGGGAGGAGATGGACGCCTGGGCCCTCCGCTCGCACCAGCGCGCTGTGGCCGCCATCGACGACGGGCGCTTCGAGGACGAGATCTCCCCCCTCGTGGTGACCCGCCGCGACGGGACGATGGCCACCTTCGCGGTGGACGAGCACCCGCGGCGCGACACCAGCATGGAGAAACTGGCCTCTCTGAAGCCGCTGCACCCCGAGATCAAGGGATTCAGCATCACCGCCGGCAACGCCGCCGGCGCCAACGACGGCGCCGCCGCCATGGTCCTGGTCGACCGGTCGTTGGGAGAGGAGCTCGGACTCCAGGCGCTGGCCACGGTCGACGCCTGGGCCTCCGCCGGGGTCCCGCCGCACGACACCGGCCTGGCCCCGACCGTCGCCATCCCGAAGGCCCTCGAGCGCGCCGGCCTGACGGTGGACGACGTGGCCCTGTGGGAGATCAACGAGGCGTTCGCCTCGATGTGCGTGGCCACCACCCGGGTGCTGGGGATCGACGACTCCATCGTGAACGTCCTCGGGAGCGGGTGCAGCCTCGGGCACCCCGTCGCCATGACCGGAGCCCGCATGGTCATCTCCCTGGTCCACGAGCTCAGGCGCCGGGGCGGCGGAACCGGCGTGGCGGCCATGTGCGCCGGGGGCGGCATGTCCACCGCGGTGGTGCTCGAGGTCGTCGCCCCCTGATCCACCGCGGGCCGCGACGGGCGGTTCCCGCTTCTGGGGTGGCCTCCATTTCGAAGACGGAAACAGCGCTGCAGAAATGAAAGAAGTATGTTCTCATCGATCAGCGGCAGCGTAGGGAGGTGCACACGGCATGCGCATCGGCTTGATGATCGGCCCCGAGCGCGGCCGGTACCGGACCAAGGTGGAGCGACTCGTGGCCGACGCCCGCTGGGCCGAGCAGGCCGGACTGACCACGGTCTGGATCCCGCAGATTCCCGACGAGTTCGACGCCCTCACCGCCGCCACCGTGGTCGGGGTCGAGACGTCACGCCTCGAGATCGGTACGGCGGTCGTGCCGATCCAGCCCCGGCACCCGATCGCCCTGGCTCAGCACGTCCTGTCCGTGCAGGCGGTCTGCGAGGGGCGCCTGACCCTCGGCCTCGGCGTGTCCCACCATTGGATCATCGACGAGATGCTCGGGTTGCCCTATGAGCATCCGATGGCCACCATGCGGGACTACCTCGATGTGCTGGACCGGGCGCTGGCCGGCCCGGGTCCCGTCGACGTCGAGAACGACCGGTTCCGGGTCCACAACCCCCTCGACATCACCGACGTCACGCCGACCCCGGTCCTGCTGGCCGCGCTGGGGCCGCGCATGCTCCAACTGTGCGGGGAGCGGGCCGACGGGACCATCCTCTGGATGGCCGACGAGCGGGCCATCGGCACGTACATCGTCCCCACCCTGGTCAGGGCGTCCGAGGCTGCCCGTCGGCCGGCGCCCCGGGTCGTGGCCGGGGTACCGGTGTGCCTGTGCGGTGAACACGAGATCGATGCTGCGGTGGCCCGGACCAACCGGCTCCTGTCCGAGGCCGAGGTCTCACCGAACTACCAGAAGCTTCTCGACCAGGGCAACGCCCGGAGCGTCGGCGACATCCTGGTGGCCGGAAGCGAGTCGACGATCGGCCGGCGGTTGCAGGCCTTTGCCGACGCCGGCGTGACCGATCTGTCCGTCAGGGTGGTGCCCATCGGGGCGGGGCGGGACGAGCTCATCGGCTCGTCCCGGCGCACGCGGGAGCTGCTGGCCTCCCTGGCCCCGTCCATCTGAACCTGAGGGGTTGGCCCCACCGGCACTGAGCCCGCGGTCCGTGGCTCAGAGGGACGGAAGGGGTGGCAGCCGGCGGTTGGCCAGGAGTTCGCGGCCCAGGTCCCGGGTCAGGGCCCGGGCCGTGCCGAACAGCTGGTCCAGGACGAAGACGCGACGCGCGTAGTGGTGGAAGTCGTGCTCGGCGGTGAAGCCGATGCCGGCCAGCACCTGCTGGCAGTGTCGGCTGACGGTCCGGGCGCTGCGCCCGGCCAGCGCCTTGGCCGTTGCCGCCGCCGACGGAGATCCCTGGTCCCAGGCTGCGTCCATGCCGGCGTCGGCGGCCTCGATGGCGACGAGGGCGTCGGCCAGCCGGTGGCGGACGGCCTGGAAGGCGGCGATGGGCCGACCGAACTGGATCCGCTCCAGCGCGTGTCCCCGGGCCAGCTCGAGCATGGCCCTCGAGGCGCCGACCAGTTCGTGGCCGACGGCCAGCCGGGCCAGGGCCACCGCCTCCACCCAGTCGATCGGGCCGAGCTGCTGCGTCGAGACGGTGGTGACGGCGTCACCGGTCACCTCGATGAGGCCGAGCCGCGGGTCCATGCCCCACACCGGCCGGAGGGCCAATTCGGCCGTGGCCACCTCCAACGCCACCATGCCGCCGTCGGCACCGGCCACGACCCAGGCCGTGGCCGTGTCGACCAGTGACGCCGTGCCCACACCGCTGACGACGATGCCCTCCCCGGCCATCCGACCCGGTGGGTGCCATTGGCCGAGTGCGGGCAGGACCGTACCCGCCGAGTGGCCCGCCTTGATGCCCAGGGCGGAGCCGACGACGGCGCCGAGTGCCGATGCACTGGTAGTGGCCGCGCCCATCTCGCCGAAGAGGACGGACACGGCCAGACGGGGTTCGAGCAGGAGGGCGTCGTGCCATCCGATCTCGTCCAGGGCGCGGTCGAGGGTCCGTCCGCCCGCGGCGCGACAGGCGTGGCGGACGGCCTCACCGAACAGCGCCCGTCCCTCGTCGTCCATTACTGCTCCGCTCCCAGGTCGAGCAGGCGACGGGCGATGATGTTGCGTTGGACCTCTGCTGTCCCGCCGTAGATGGTGGCCGCCCGCGAGTAGAGGTACTCCCGCCGCCACCGGTCGCTGGCCCGATCGTCGCCGGTGGCCAGGTCGGGCCCCAGCCCGTCGGCCACGAGGTCGAACACCGCCTGTTCGGCCGTGGCCACCAACACCTTGTCGACGGAGGTCTCCGGGCCGAGGTGCTCGCCCGCCGCCATGCGGTGCTGCGTGGCTCTCGATCGGGCTCGTAGCGCGTAGAGAAGCTGGGCCGCCTCACCCACCTCGGCCGGGTCGAGCCTGTCCGGCGGGACCGTGTCGAGGAGGCCTTGGAGGCGTCGGTGGAGGTAGGCGGTTCGATGCCAGAGGGCCGTGCTCCGCTCGAAGGGCAGGAGGTCCATGGCCACCGACCAGC
Organism: uncultured Acidimicrobiaceae bacterium; assembly: GCA_963756515.1. Taxonomy (GTDB): domain Bacteria; phylum Actinomycetota; class Acidimicrobiia; order Acidimicrobiales; family RAAP-2; genus Bog-756. The sequence goes on along the minus strand of CAVWNV010000003.1, from coordinate 263,123 downwards.
CCTGGCCCTCCCGGCCGAGGGTGCGCTCGACCGGCACGGCGACGTCGTCGAAGAAGACCTCGCAGAACTCGGGGGCGCCGTGCATGGTCTCGATGGGCCGTACGTCGATCCCGGGAGTGTCCATGTCGACGAAGAGGGCGGTGATCCCCTGGTGGGCCGACTCGGGAGTGCCGGTGCGGGTGAGGAGTACGCAGCGGTGTGCATACTGGGCCAGGCTGGTCCAGACCTTCTGGCCGGTCACCCTCCAGGTGCCACCGCTCCGGTCGGCCCGGCACGACAGCGCGGCCAGATTGCTCCCGGTGCCGGGCTCGGAGAAGCCCTGGCACCATGTCTCGTCACCGCGCAGGAGCCGGGGGACCATGTCGGCGGCGAGCTCCGGGGTGGCGTAGCCGATCATGGTGGGCGCCAGCACCTCGGTCATGGAGTAGATGCCTGGCTCCACCATCCCCCGGGATGTCAGTGCCTCGCCCAGATGGGCGCGGAGCAGTGTCGAGCCCCCGAGCCCACCCACCCGTTCCGGCCATCCCCACCGCATCCAGCCGGCCTCGTAGGTGAGCCGCTTGACCGTGGCCAGATGATCCATGTGGCTGTCGAGCGTGTCCGGGACCCCATCCGGCGGCGTCAGCTCGGCCTCGTGTTCCCCGAGCCAGGCGTCCAACGAGGACCGGAACTCCTCGAGCTCCATCAGAGGGTCGTGGGGGCGGGCCGGGTCGGGTCGTGCTCCCGTCCCGAGTCGTGGGCCCCGCTCTTGCGCAGGAAGGTCATGGACCGGGTCCGCAGACGCCATCCGAGTTCGGTCCGGCGGTAGGTGTCGGTGTAGTAGCCGATGCGCATCTCGTGGGTCCGCTGGTCGACGAAGCACAGCGGCTGCTGCCCGGTGCCGTCGTCGCCGTCGAGCTCCAGCACGGGCGGGCCCACGAGGAACAGCCCCTTGGGGGCGGCCGCCACCAGGGTCGGGAAGTCGACCAGCCGGTAGGTGTCCCCGAAGGCGCTGTAGGTGCCGTCCGGGGTGAACACGTCCATGACCGACTCGATGTCGTCCCTGGTCATCCCCACGGCGTAGCGGGCCAGCAGCTGTTCGAGCTCGATGACGTCTGCCGCCGCGAGTGGCCCCATCACCCCTCCCCGTAGCCGTAGGCCACACGGACCAGGGGACTGGTGGGCACGGCCTGACAGGTGAGCACCCAGCCCTCGACGACCTCGTCGTCGGTGAGGGCGTTGTTGACATGCATCGAGGCCGTTCCCTCGAGGAGCTGGGCCATGCAGGTGGCGCAGCTCCCCGACTCGCAGGAGAAGGGCGGGGACATGCCCATCTGGCGCGCTCGTCTGCAGGATGGTGGTGCCCGGGCGGTACTCGGTGGACTCGGTCCGGCCATCGAGCTCGACGGTCACGGTCGAAGTCTCGGGGGCCTGGCCGGCCCCGACCTCGGGGACCCACCCGTCGGGTGTGAACCGCTCGATGTGGATCCGACCGCCTTCGACGCCGTTGGCCACCAAGGTGCTCTCCACCACGTCCATGAAGGGCCCGGGTCCGCAGACGTAGAACTCGGGGTCCCGGGCCCCTTCGATGAACGCCACGATGTCATCGGGCACGATGAGTCCCCGGTGGACGTCGAGGTGGTGGTGCACGGTGAAGCGGGTGTCGTGCCGGTGCTCCAGGGCATCGATCTCCGACCGGAAGATGACGGCGTCCTCGTCACGGTTGGCGTACAGGAGGCGCACCGGTCGCGGTGTCGTCGCCAACGCCGCTTTCAACAGCGACAGCACCGGGGTGATCCCGCTGCCGGCGCTGAGGGCCACGACGTCGCCTCTTCCCTCCCCGAGACGGAAGACGCCGGCCGGCCGCGTCGCCTCCAACACGTCACCCGGGGCCACGTGATCGTTCATCCAGTTGGACACCACACCGTCCGGTGTGCGCTTCACCGTGACCCGCAACTCGGTGTCGACCGCCGGCGACGATGACATCGAGTAGCAGCGGAGGTGGGTCCGTCCGTCCACACGCACCCGGAACGTGCAGAACTGCCCGGGCTCGTAGGTGAACGCGGGGCGGAGATCGGCGGGCACCTCGAGGACGAAGGAACTGGCCTCGGCCGTCTCGCGCACCACGCCAGCCACCCGGAGCGGATGGAACCCGTGGTCAGCCGGCACGCGTGCCGCCCCGGCCAGGGGCTCCGAGAGTGTCATGTTGACAAATGATAACGAAGTTCTCCTAGACTGGCAACGGAGCTAGGGGTGGCCCGTCGGGCCCGGCCCAAGGAGAAGGAGTGGGGGAGAAGAACAGCATCGCGGCAGACGGCTGGGGCCTGCGAACGGTCCCCGAGCCCCTGGCCCAACGGTATAGGACCGAGGGATTCTGGACGGACGCCACGCTCGGCGGCATGGTGGCCGCCGGTCTGGCCGGCCGGGGGCGAGCGGTGTTCGAGGTCCACTCCCGGACCCGTCCGTGGAAGGGCACGTTCGCCGACGTCGACCAGGCGGCGCGCTCGCTGGCCTCGTCCCTCCGTGCCCGGGGGGTCGGACCCGGCGACGTCGTGGCCGTGCAGCTGCCCAACTGGCTCGAAGCCGGTGTCGCCTTCTGGGCGGCGGCCTACCTGGGCGCGGTGGTCGTCCCCATCGTGCACTTCTACGGGGCCAAGGAGGTCGAGTACATCCTGCGGGTCACCTCGCCCGACGTGGTCGTGACGGCCGACCACTTCGGGCACCGCGACTACCTGGTGACGTACGCGGAGCTGCTGGAGATGGGATCGGCCCCGCTGTGGCTGGTGGTCGGGGACACCGCCCCGGGGAAGCTGCCGGAGGCGGCCACCGCCTTCGCCCCGATGCTCGAGGCCGAACCCATCGCCGGCCCGGCCGACGTGGATCCCGAGTCGCCGGCCATCATCGCCTTCACGTCCGGCACCACCCGGGACCCCAAGGGTGTCGTGCACTCCCACCGCACCATCGGGTGCGAGACCCGTCAGCTGGACTACATGTTCCCGCGCGGCGGGCCACCGCAGGTCACCGGGGCGCCCGTGGGCCACTTCATCGGCATGGTCAACGCCTTTCTCATCCCGTTGCTGCGGGAGCGACCCGTCCACCTGATCGACGTATGGGACCCGGCTCAGGTGCTGGGCCTGATGGGCCGGGAGGGGCTGGGAATGTCCGGAGGCGCCACCTACTTCCTCACCAGTCTCCTCGACCACCCCGACTTCACTCCTGAGCACCTGGCGTTGATGCCGTTCGCCGGCCTCGGCGGCTCGGCCGTCCCCGTCGCCGTCACCGAGCGGGCCACGGAGCTCGGCATCACGGTGTTCCGCTCGTACGGCAGCACCGAGCACCCTTCGATCACGGGCTGCCTCCTCGACGATCCCGAGGAGAAGCGCCTCACCACCGACGGCCACGTCCTCCCCGGGGTGGAGATCCGGCTCGGGGCGGACGGCGAGATCATGAGCCGCGGACCGGACTGCTGTGTCGGGTATACGGACCCGGCGCTCACCGCCTCCGCCTTCGACGCCGACGGGTGGTACCGGACCGGCGACATCGGCGTGCTCGACGGCGACGGCTACCTCACCATCACCGACCGCATCTCGGACATCATCATCCGGGGCGGCGAGAACGTCAGTGCCCAGGAGATCGAGGAACTGATGGGCGGTATGAAGGCGGTGTCGGAGGTGGCCGTCGTGGCCGAGCCGGACCCTCGCCTCGGTGAGCATGCCGCCGCGGTGGTGAGCGTCCGGCCGGGAGCAGCCGCCCCCACCCTGGACGAGGTGCGCCGGCACCTGGCCCACGCCGGCCTGGCCCGTCAGAAGTGGCCCGAGTCCGTGTACGAGGTCACCGAGTTCCCCCGGACCGCCTCGGGCAAGGTCCAGAAGTTCCGACTCCGAGAGCTCCTGGGCGAGGGGCGACTCGGGACTGCTAGACAGTGAAAACTGGATTCTGGGAGCGCAATAGTGTTCCTCTAGGCGATCAGCCAGCGAGGAGGGCGACATGACCGTGGGCACCGCCGAGGAGCACCGCCGTCGGCCGCTGGAGGCCGGCCGGTGCGGCCGTCGCCACCGGCCCCGGTCCATCGTCCACGACGACGGGAGCGACCGGTGACCCCCACCCGCGTCGCCATCGTCACGGGCGGCGGATCCGGGATCGGTCTGGCCATCGCCCGCCGCCTGTCCGCGGACGGGAACGCCGTCGCCGTCTTCGACCGGGACGGGGCCTCGGCCGAAGCCGCCGCCGATGACATCGCTGGGTCCGGAGGGACGGCCGTCGGCCTCACCGTCGACGTGACCGACCGGGCCCACATCGACCGGGGCGTCGTCGACGTGGTCCGGCGCCTCGGCCGGCCCACCGTGCTGGTCAACAGCGCCGGTCTGGACGGCTTCGACCCGTTCCTCACCATCACCGCCGAGAAGTGGAGCCGCATCCTGGCCGTCAATCTCACCGGGACGTTCGACTGCTGCCAGGCCGTCGTGCCCGTCATGATCGAGGAGGGGTGGGGCCGCATCGTCAACATCTCGTCCTCGAGCGCCCACGGCGGCCAGCCCATGATGACCCACTACGTGGCGGCCAAGGCGGGGGTCATCGGCTTCACCAAGGCCCTGGCCCTCGAACTCGGCCCGCAGGGGATCACCGTCAACACCATTCCGCCCGGCTTCATCGATACCCCCATGCTGCGCAAGACCGAGGCCAGGGGACTGCTGGGGAAGGGCGTCGAGCACCATGCCGCCAACACCCCGGTGCGTCGGGTGGGGACGCCGGAGGATATCGCCGCGGCCTGCTCCTTCCTGGTCAGCGACGAGGCCAGCTACGTCACCGGGCAGGTCATCGGGGTCAACGGCGGGCGGAACACCTGATGCCGCGGATCCCGCCGCTGCCACCGGGGGAGTGGCCGCCGGAGATGAACGAGGCCCTGGCCGCGCTGCGCCCGGCCCACCCCCGCCACCCGTTCCCCTCCCGTGGCGAGGGCCGACCCAAGGGGCTCAACCTCCTCGGGACACTGGCCCGCCATCCCGAGCTGGCCCGGGCCTACCACACGTTCAACGGCTACATCCTCTTCGCCTCGACCCTGTCGCCCCGTCAACGGGAGCTCCTCGTGCTCAGGGTGGCCTCGGTCCGCCGGTCCGACTACGAGTGGGAGCAGCACGCCATCCTGGCCGGAGATGCCGGGCTGACCGAGGACGAGGTCGAGCGGATCGCCCTGGGCCCCGACGCCCCCGGCTGGGAACCTCTGGACGGGGCCATGGTCAGGTCGGTGGACGAGCTCATCGTCGAAGGCAGGGTGAGCGACGCCACCTGGAGCGTGCTGGCCGGTGAGCTGGACCGGCAGCAGCTGATGGACCTGGTCTTCACGGTGGGCGCCTACGAGGTCCTGGCCCTGGCCATCCGCTCGTTCGACGTCGAGCTCGACGAGGACCTCCGGCGGAAATGAGCTTCTGTATTTTGAAGATGAGTGCTATCATCACAGCGGCACGACCGGACGTGGAGGAACCCCATGGCGCACTTCCCCAAGCCCGCTGAGGGCAGTTGGACGGAGCACTACCCCGAGCTCGGCACCGGGCCGGTGTCCTACGAGGACTCGATCTCCCCCGACCACTACGAGGTCGAGCGCAAGGCCATCTTCGCCCGGACGTGGCTGAACGTGGGCCGGGTGGAGCAGCTCCCCCGTAATGGCAGCTACTTCACCAAGGAGCTCGACGCCGCCGGCACCTCGCTGGTGGTGGTCCGGGGCATGGACGGCGAGATCCACGTGTTCCACAACATCTGCCGGCACCGCGGTAACAAGCTGGTCTGGACCGACTATCCCGGTGAGGAGTCCAGCGGCACGTGCCGCCAGTTCACCTGCAAGTACCACGGATGGCGTTACGCCACCGAAGGCCAGCTGACCTTCGTGCAGCAGGAGTCCGAGTTCTTCGGTCTCGACCGGGACGACTACGGACTGGCCAGTGTGCAGGTGGACACGTGGGAGGGCTTCATCTTCGTCAACCTCGATCCCGACAACACCACGTCGCTGCGGGCATACCTCGGGGAGTTCGGGGACGGCATCGCCGGCTACCCGTTCGACCGGATGACCCAGGTCTACCGCTACCGCGCTGACATCGGTGCCAACTGGAAGCTGTTCATCGACGCCTTCGCCGAGTTCTACCACGCGCCAATTCTCCATGCCAAGCAGGCCACGGCCGACGAGTCGCGCAAGCTCTCCGGTTACGGGTTCGAGGCGCTGTCCTACCAGCTCGACGGTCCCCACGGCATGGTGTCGTCGTGGGGCGGCATGTCACCTCCAAAGGATCTCAACATGGTGAAGCCGATCGAACGGGTGCTGAAGAGCGGGCTGTTCGGCCCGTGGACCAAGCCCGACATCGAGGGACTGGCCGAGCTGCCACCGGCGCTCAATCCGGCCCGTCACCGGGCCTGGGGCGTCGACTCGTTCGTCTTCTTCCCCAACTTCATGCTGCTCATCTGGGAGCCGGGCTGGTACCTGACCTACCACTACTGGCCGACCTCGTACAACACGCACATCTTCGAGGGGACCCTCTATTTCGTGCCTCCGAGGAACGCCAGCGAGCGCCTGCAGCAGGAGCTGACCGCCGTCACCTTCAAGGAGTACTCGCTCCAGGACGGTAACACCCTCGAGGCCACCCAGACCATGCTCGAGTCCCGCGCCGTCACCGAGTTCCCTCTCAACGACCAGGAGATCCTGCTCCGCCACCTCCACAAGACGGCGCGGGACCACGTGACCGAGTATCAGCAAAGGTTCGCCACCCCTGTCCGGATCTCCTCCGCCTCCTAGCCGGCACTTCCCACGCAAGGAACCACGACCCAATGACACAGCTCCCCGCCGACTTCGCCGACCTCGAGCCCTTCGCCGGTTGGTCGCTCGAGACGGAGGCCGAACGCTACGAGAAGCGGCTGGCCAGTTCCTTGGACGAGCTGCAGGCCTTCTACGACGCCGCGTTCCCCCGGCTCGAGGAGGCCATGGCCTACCTCGACCAGCTCGACATCAACGCTCTCCCCGACGAAGCCACGGCCCTGCTGTGGTTGTGCTACTCGCTGGTGAACGCCTCGTTCCCGGTGGAGGTGTGGCGCCAACCCCGGGTCCCGGACAGTGGTGCGGCCCGGTTCGACATGCTGGTGGAGCCGGCCGTCTAGCTGTAGTGACCCGGCCGTGGCCCGGCCCGTGTGCGGGGCTCGTGATCATGGGCACGAGAGGCTCGCTCGGGTACGCTCACCCCAGTGACGAACGACGAAGTGGCCGCCGAATCGCTCGAGCCAGCCGGGCTCAGCCGTCGCGACCAGGCTGTGGCCCGGTCCCTGGACTCCGCCCGCCTACGCGCCGAAAGCCGGGTCCAACGGTTCCTCGATGCCGCCTTCGAACTGCTCACGTCCCGGCCGGGCAGGGATTTCACCGTCCAAGAGGTGGTGGAGCGGTCCGGCCAGTCTCTGCACAGCTTCTACCAGTACTTCGGGGGAAAGCACGAACTGCTCCTGGCCCTCATCGAGGAGTCGGTCCGCAAGGCCACCGATCAGGTCCGGGAGGTCATCTCCCACGAGGACGAGCCGATCGAGCGCCTGCACACCTTCGTGCTCGAGTACTACCGGATGTGCCGACCCTCCGAGCCGACCGACCGCGGCGCCAAGCGCCAGGGACCCCTGGGCATGGCCGAGTTCGCCCAGCAGCTCCTGACCGAGCATCCGAAGGAGGCGGCCCGGGTCTTCTCCCCGCTCGTCTCCCTGTTCGAGGAGACCCTCCAGGATGCCGCCGACGCCGGCTCGGTCCGCCCCGGCCTCCGTCACGGGCCCATCGTCGGCATCGTCCTCGAGGTGATCATGTTCAACACCTTCTCCTCGACCATCGGAGGTCTGTCGCTCCGCCATCCTGACGGCGATTCGGCCGAGGACCTCTGGAACCTCATCCTGCACGGAATAGGGACCGGCCCGGCGTCCTGACCGGAACGGGGGACCGGTGGAGGTGCGTCAGGCGTCGACGTCGTGGCGGTAGACCCGACCGCCCTTCATCACGAACCGGACGTGCTCGGTGACACCGATGGTGGAAAGGGGATCACCGGGAACGCCGATGATGTCGGCCAGCAGGCCGGCTTCGAGACGGCCCCGGTCGTCGACGTCGATGAGCTCGGCCGCGACGGTGGTGGCGGCCCGGATGGCCTCAGCGGGAGTCATGCCCCGGTCGACCAGGGCCACCAGCTCCTTGGCGTTCTTCCCGTGGGGGATGGCCGGAGCATCCGTCCCGCAGGCGATGCGAGCCCCCCGTGCGATGGCCTTCCGGATGGTCTCCTTGGCCCGGGGGAACACCTCGGCCGCCTTGGCCTGGAGTTCCGGAGGCGCATGCGAGACATCCATCCCGTCGGCCAGATAGGTGGTCGGCACCAGAAACCGGCCCAGCCCGACCAGGAGGTCCAGGGTCTCGTCGGTCATGAGCGACCCGTGTTCGATGCAGTCGATGCCGGCCTCGAGGGCGGCTCGTATGCCGTCATCGCCGTGGGCATGGGCGGCCACCCGCAGTCCGGCGCGGTGCGCCTCGTCGACGATGGCCCGCAGCTCCTCGTCCGAGTACTGCTGGGCGCCGGCCGGCCCGGTGTGGGACATGACGCCGCCCGACGCACAGACCTTGATGAGTTTGGCGCCGTACTTGATCTGGTAGCGGACGGCCTTCCTCACCTCGCTCACACCGTTGGCGATGCCCTCCTCGACCGTGAGCGGCATGACGTGGGGGGCGAGGGCCTGGAACATGGTCGGATCGAGATGCCCTCCCGTCGGTGTGATGGCATGGCCGGCGGGGACCACACGCGGGCCTTCGAACCACCCGAAGTCGATGGCTTTCATGAGGGCCACGTCCAACAGCAGGCCGCCGGTCTGGATGAACAGACCGAGATTGCGCACGGTGGTGAACCCGGCCTGCAGGGTGCGCCTGGCGTTGGCCACGGACCGGAGCGTGCGGAGGGCCGGATCGTCCTGAACGGCGTTGAGCGGGCTGCGGTGGTCGGGCCCGCCGAGCAGGAGGTTGACTTCCATGTCCATCAGACCGGGGACGAGGGTCAGGTCACCCAGATCGATCTCGAGCGCGTCATCGGGCACCGAGGTCGGAGCGACCTCCACGATGTGGTCACCGCCGATGAGCAGGTTGCCCGGCGACACCAGCTCCCCGCTCACGACGTCGACCATGTGGGCGCTGCGCAGGTGGGTATGTTCCGGAGTGTGGGGTCGGGCCATCGAGTGCTCCTTCACCAATCGTGATAGTGAGACTGTCCCATCAGCGATACTTCATTGTCTGATGGCAAGAGCCCTACTACCGTAGCAATCGTCAGCGGCCTGTCGCCGGGAGGGGAGGACCGATGGAGGACGACCTCGGCACGCCGATGCTGCGCCTGGAGCGGGTGGGACCGATCGCCTGGTGCGTGATCGATCGGCCCCGGGCCAGGAACGCCCTCACGCCCGCCATGTACTACGGGGTGAAGCGGGCGGTGCACCTCGTCAACGGCGACCCCGATCTCGCCGCCCTGATCATCACCGGGGTCGGCGACGTGTTCGCTCCCGGGGGGGACCTCGGGGGGCGCTCCGAACCCGGGGAGACGGTGCCGGACGTCGTGGGACAGGACATCCTCCCGTTCCTGGCCATTCGGGACAGCCGGGCGCCCGTGATCGCCGCTGTCAACGGGATCTGTCAGGCCGGTGGTCTCCTCATCGCCATGATGGCCGACATCGCCGTGGTCAGCGACCGGGCCACGTTCCGCGTGCCCGAGCTGCTCCGGGGCATCCCCGACGCCACCTACGCCGCCGCCCTGCCCGCCCACGTCGGCATGGCGGCGGCACGGGATCTCCTGCTATCGGCCCGACGATTCGACGCGGCCGAGGCCCAGCGTCTCGGGCTGATCTCCCGGGTGGTGGCTCACGATCGACTCCTTGAGGCCGCCGAGGAGGCGGCCCATCAGGTCCTCCAGACCGCCCCCGACGCCCGTGTCCATGTCAAGCGCATGCTCAACGAGCGCTACGGCGACATCGACTATCAGACGATGTTCTGGGCCCTCGACCACTCGGACGAGCCTCGGGAGGGGATGCGGGCCTTCATGGAGAAACGACCGCCGAACTGGGTGCCCCCGGAGTCATCCGGCTAGGCGGTCCGGGCTCCTCCCCGAGTTGAGAATGAGAGTCTCTTCAAGTTAGAGTCCCGGTTGTCGGTTCGCGGGGGTGCGGCTCTGTCCGCCTGCCTCGCCGAACCCGGCACCGGTTCGGGGGACCGCGGGACCACACCGGGCCGTACCGAACGGAGATCGTCGGAGGTGGCGAGTGACGTCAGTGCTGCAAGGTGTCCGGATCCTCGAGGTGGCCGAGCACACCTTCGTCCCCGCCGCCTCGGCGCTGCTGTCCGACTGGGGCGCGGAGGTCATCAAGATCGAGCACGTGGAGCGTGGCGACGCCATGCGCGGCCTGGTCTCGTCGGGTCTGGCCATCGTGCCCAGTGACGTGCACGCCCTGCTGGAGCACTCCAATCGGGGCAAGAAGAGCCTGGGGCTCGACCTGACCTCGACCGACGGACTCGAGATCCTCTACCAGCTGGCATCGACGTCGGACGTGTTCCTCACCAACAAGCTGCCCAGGGTGCGCCAGAAGCTGAAGATCGGTGTCGACGAGGTCCGGGCCCACAATGCCGACATCATCTACGTGCGCGGCACGGGTCAGGGCGAGCGCGGTCCGGACGCCGACAAGGGTTCGTACGACTCCCTGGCCTTCTGGGCCCGCTCCGGCATCGCGGTGGGAGCCCAGCGCCCGGAGTACGACCTCGTGCCGGTGCCGCCGGCCCCGGGTTTCGGGGATTCGATCGGAGCCATGACCATCGCCGGCGGCATCATGGGCGCCCTCTTCCACCGCGAGCGGACCGGTGAGCCCACCGTGGTCGACGTCTCCCTGCTGGGCGTGGGCATGTGGGCCATGGGCCAGGCCGTGGCCCTCTCGCTGGTGCTGGACACACCGTGGACTCCGCCTCCGGCCAACCGCGTCGGCTCCAACCCCCTGTCGAGGAACTACGAGACGAAGGACGGCCGGACCCTGGCCTTCACGTGCCTCCAGCCCGCCAAGTACTGGGCACCCCTGTGCGAGGTCATCGGCCGTCCGGAGCTGTCCGTCGATCCCCAGTTCGCCGACTACCAGTCCCTGATGGCCAACAGCGAGGTCGCCGTCGGGATCCTCACCGACGTGTTCGCGTCGGCCACGCTGGAGGAGTGGCGCCGGCAGCTGGCCGACTTCAGCGGGCAGTGGGCCGTGGTGCAGGACACGCTGGAGGCCGCCGCCGACCCGCAGACCGTCGCCAACGGGTACATCCAGGGGTGCGAGACCGCCGCCGGCACGTCCTTCCGTCTGGTGGCGGCGCCCGTCCAGTTCGACGAGCAGCCGGCCGTCCCGACCCGGGCCCCCGAGTTCAACGAGCACGGGGACGCCATCCTGGCCGACATCGGATTCGACGAAGATGCCATCATCGACCTCAAGATCCGCGGTGTCGTCGCGTGATCGTGGGCAACCCCTAGACAGGAGAAGCAGACAATGACGCTCTTTGACGCATTCCGCTACGACGGGAAGCGGGTCCTCGTGGTCGGCGGTGCCACCGGCATGGGTGCCGCCGCCGCCCGCCTGGTCCAGGACGCCGGGGCCGAGGTGGTGGTCATGGACTTCGCCGAGGTCACACTGGCCGGTGCCAAGGCCATCCATGTCGACCTGGCCGATCGATCCTCGATCGACTCCGCCATCGCCGAGTGCGGCGGTCCGGTCGACGTGTTGATGTCCTGTGCCGGGGTGGCCGACGGGACGCCCGGCATCGAGCGGATCAACTTCATCGGTCACCGGCACATGATCGACACGTTGATCGCCGGAGGGATGCTGGGCCGAGGGGCATCCATCGGGTTCATCTCCTCCGCCGCCGGCCTCGGTTGGGAAGCCAACCTGCCCGAAATCCAGGAGTACCTGGCCACACCGGACTTCGACAGCGCGGTGGCGTGGGTGGAGGCACACGGCAAGGCGGACTACATGTCGACCAAGCAGGCCATGTGCGCCTACGTGGCCGGCCAGGCCTTTCCCCTCCTCAAGCAGGGCATCCGCATCAACGCCATCTGCCCCGGCCCCACCGACACACCGCTGGCCCAGGCCAACAAGGACATGTGGCTGGGGTTCGGCTCCGACTACCGCGGCGAGGCGGGCATCGAGGCCGCCACCCCGCTCGAGCAGGCCTACCCCCTGGTCTTCCTGTGCAGCGACGCCGCCTCCGCCGTCACCGGAATCATCATGGTCACCGATGCGGGGTACATGAGCTCGGGGATCACGGGTTCCTTCCCGGGCGCCACCGCCATCGCCAACATGCTGCTCTTCCGGTAGCCCCGTCGCCGGCGGACCCCCGTCGCCGCGTTCAGACCGGCGGCCGGGGGATGACGGCCACCTGCGGCACATAGGCACTGGCCCCACAGCGCAGCACGGTGTCCACGACCCGGACCAGTTCGTCTACGTCCATGAGCGAACCGCTCAACAGGTTGCGTGCCTGCCAGATGGGATGGAGCTCGGCGGCCAGGTCCCAATCCCAGCCGTTGGCGAACTCGGTGCCCGACGGTCCCTCGCCGCCGGCGCAGTCGCCCACGACGACCCGGGTGAAGCCGACGGCCGGGTGCTCGTTCCGCCACGCCTCGATCAGTGTCTCCAGCGCCGCTTTGCTGGTGGCGTAGGCCCCGAGGCCGTGCCATGGCGGGGTGAAGGAGGCACTGACCGAGGAGAGGTAGGCGGCCACGCCCCGGGTCTTGGTGAGATGGGGGACGGCGGCGGCAGTAATGAGTGCCGCACCCACGACGTTGGTGTTGAAGGTGTGGCGCCAGGTCTCACCGCTGATGTCGACCAGCCGCCCGAGGGGACCGACCCCGGTGGCATAGACGAGGGCGTCGATCCCGCCCAGTTTCCCGGCCGCCTCCTCGATGGCCGACGTGCACGACTGGTCGTCGGTGACATCGCAGACCACGGCCACCGAGCCCGTTCCCGCCTCCTTGGCCGCCTCGACCAGGCGGTCCTGGCGTCGGGCCAGCAGGGCGACGTTGGCCCCCCGCTGTCCGAGGCCCGTGGCCAGCGACCGACCGAGGCCGCTCGAAGCACCGACGACGACTGTTCTCATGACGGGGACGTCCTCTCTCCGACCGGCTCGGGGCCCGTTGATCGACTCAGGAGGTTACGACGGGAAGCCGGTCCCAGCCGCGGACCGTCGACGTCCGGGTCTGGACGGCGTGGTCCCAGTCGACCTCCCAGGTCGGGAAGCGCTGCAGCACCTCGTCCAGAGCGATGCGCCCCTCCAGTCGGGCCAGGGCCGAGCCGAGGCAGAAGTGGATGCCGTAGCCGAAGGCCAGGTGGTGATCGATGGTGCGGTGGATGTCGAACCGGTCGGCCTCGCTGAAGTGGCGCCCGTCCCGGTTGCCCGATGCCGTCAGCAGTAGGACGGCACTTCCGGCCGGGATGGCCACGCCGTGGTGCTCGACGTCCTTGGTCACGTAGCGGGCCTGGACCGGTGAGGGCGACTCGTAGCGGAGCAGCTCCTCTATGGCGTTGGGCACCAGGCTGCGGTCCTCCACCAGCTGGCGCCGTTGATCGGGGTGTTCGGCCAGCACCTTGCCCGTCCAGCCGATGAGGCGGGCGGTGGTCTCGTTGCCGGCCGCGGCGATGAGGTTGACGTAGCCCAGTACCTCGTCACGGGTCAGGCGGCGCACGACGCCGTCCTCGTCCTCGAACTCCGCCTGCAACAACTCGGTCATCAGGTCGTCGGACGGATGGGAAGCCCGCCAGTCGATGTAGTCGGCGAACCCCTCGGCGGTGCTCATGCCCTCGTTGAAGGCCTTGTCGAAGTCGGGCATGTCCCCCTCGGTCAGACGGAGTCCCTCGTCGATCCGATCGCGGATGGCCTCCTGGTCGGCTTCGGGGATGCCCAGCAGCATGCCGATGGTGCGCATGGGCATCTGGGCGCCGAGGTCCTGGACGAAGTCGAACCGTCCCTCCTCGACCAGCGGGTCGAGGCTGCGGGCACAGAAACCTCGGATCTTGGGCTCGAGGTCGTTGATGTTGCGGGGGGTGAACACCCGGGACAGCAGCCGGCGGTGGATGTTGTGCGTGGGGGGGTCCTCGAAGATGATCGAGCCGGGGGGCAGCACGATGTCGGCCTTGATGATCTCCAGCAGGGTGCCCTTGCTGGAGATGTAGGTCTCCCAGTCCTTCGAGCAGGCGTCGATGTCGTCGAAGCGGCTCAAGGCGAAGAAGTCGTAGCGCTCGTTGTAGTAGGCGGGCTGCTCGTCCCGCAGCCGTCTCCAGACCGGGTACGGATCGGTGTCGATCTCGAAGTCGTACGGGTCGTAGTAGATGTCGGATTCCATCGTGGTCATCTCGGTCCCCATCGCTGTCCATGGTGGTCGCCGGGGGCGCCGGCGCCCCCGGCCCGTCGGGCTCGGAGCTGCACCCTCACTCGCTGACGTGCCGGTGCCGGTCAGCCGACAAAACCAGCATGGCACATAAAAAAGAGGGTCGTTCTCAACCGGCTCGGTGGTGCCGGGGCCGGTTGGGTCCCGGGGGGTCGACGGAGCAGGAAGTATCCGGCGTTGACCTGCGTAAACCGGGTCCGTCCGGGGCTGGGCTACCCAGGTCGGTCAGAGAGCCGGTGGTGGCGCAGCCCTATGAAAAACGATACTCTCCGTACTACATAGGACCATTCTCATGTGAGGACGAAGAGGGACGTGGAGCCATGGCGAAGCGAGCGCTGAGCATTCCGCTGTTCGATGCGGACAACCATCTGTACGAGACACGGGAGGCGCTGACCAAGTACCTGCCCGACCGCTACCGGGGAGCCGTCGACTATGTCGACGTGCGCGGCCGGACCAAGATCGTCATCCGGGGTCGCATCAGCGACTACATCCCCAATCCGACCTTCGACGTGGTGGCCCGGCCCGGGGCCCAGGAGGACTACTTCAGGTTCGGCAATCCCGACGGCAAGAGCCGGCGGGAGATCTTCGGAGCGCCCATGAAGGCCATCCCGGCGTTCCGCCACCCGGCGGCCCGTCTCGAGCTGATGGACGAGCAGGGGATCGACCGGGCACTCATGTTCCCCACCCTGGCCAGCCTGGTCGAGGAGCGGATGCGCGACGATCCCGAACTCACCCACGCCGTCATCCATGCCCTCAACCAGTGGATCCACGAGACGTGGACCTTCGACTACGGGGGACGGATCTTCGCCACGCCTGTCATCACCCTGCCCATCGTGGACCGGGCCGTCGACGAGCTCGAGTGGGTGCTCGAACAAGGGGCCAAGGTGGTGCTCGTCCGCCCCGCACCGGTGCCCGGCTTCCGCGGGCCGCGTTCATTCGGTCTGGAGGAGTTCGATCCGTTCTGGCAGAAGGTGGTGGACAACGACGTGTTGGTGGCCATGCACTCGTCGGACAGCGGCTACGAGCGCTACGCCAACGAATGGATGGGCAGCGACAGTGAGATGTTGCCGTTCCAGCCCCAGGCCTTTCGTATGCTGTCGGCCTGGCGCCCGGTGGAGGACGCGGTCTCGGCCCTCGTATGCCACGGTGCCCTGTCGCGGTTCCCCGATCTCAAGGTCGCAGTCATCGAGAACGGCAGCAGCTGGGTCGAGCCGCTCCTGAAGAACATGGCCGACATGTGGAAGAAGATGCCCCAGGACTTCGCCGAGAACCCGGTCGACGTCATCAAGCGGAACATCTACATCAGCCCCTTCTGGGAGGAGGACCTCGGGGCCCTGGCCGAACTCGTCGGTGTGGACCACGTGTTGTTCGGTTCGGACTACCCCCATCCCGAGGGGCTGGCCGACCCGGTCAGCTACGTGGACGAGCTCGACGGGCTCGACGAGGAGTCCGTCGCCAAGATCATGGGTGGGAATCTGGCCTCCCTGATGAACGTGGCCGACGCCGTCGCTCGATGATCGACGCCGTCGATGGTTCGACGGACACCATTCCGGCCATCACGGCGGCGGCGGTCGAGCGGTTCGCCGAGCGCACCGCCGTCGAGGACGGGACCAACCGGCTGACCTACGCCGAACTGGCCGAGGAGGCCCGCACGTTCGGTGCCGCCCTGGTGGCTTCCGGCATCGAGCCTGGTGACCGGGTGGCCATCTGGGCCTTCAACTGTGCCGAGTGGGTGGTGGCGCTGCTCGGCCTGGCCCAGGCCGGCGCGGTCCTCGTCCCCGTCAACACCCGCTTCAAAGGGGGCGAGGCGGCCGACATCCTGGATCGGAGCCGGGCACGCCTCCTGGTCACGGTCACCGACTTCCTCGGGACGGACTACGTGGCCATGCTGCGGGCCACCGGGGCCGAGCTCCCGGAGCTCGGAACCATCGTCGTGGCCCGCGGCCCCGTGCCCGACGGCGCCGTGTCGTGGGAGGGGTTCATGGGTTCGGTGACCGCGTCGAACCGGGTTCGCGTCGATCGGCGCTCCTCCCGGGTGGGTCCGGACGACCCGTCGGACATCCTGTTCACATCGGGCACCACCGGCGTGCCCAAGGGTGTCGTGATGACCCACGGTCGGACGCTGCGCGTGGCCACCGACTGGGTGGCCATGACCGGACTGGGTGCTGACGACCGGTACCTGATGGTCAACCCGTTCTTCCACATGTTCGGACTGAAGGCGGGCATCTTGGCCTGTGTGGCCAGTGGGGCGACCATGCTGCCCGAGGCGGTGTTCGACGTGGACCGCATTCTCGAGCGGGTCGACCAGGAGCACGTCACGGTCCTGCCCGGTCCGCCGACCCTCTACCAGTCCATCCTCGATCACCCCGAGCGCCGGGCCCACCGACTGTCGACCCTGCGGGTGGCGGTCACCGGCGCCGCCGACATCCCCGTCGAGCTGGTCCGGCGCGTGCTCGACGAGCTGCCGTTCACCACGGTGATCACCGGCTACGGGCTGACCGAGGCAGGGACGGCTTCGGCCACCTCGCCCGGGGACGATCCCGAGACCATCGCCACCACGGTCGGTCGCGCCCGGCCCGGGTTCGAGCTCCGCATCGTGGATGGGGACGGTGACGCCGGCACCGGCCGGGCCGGCGAGGTGCAGCTGCGCGGCGGGAGCGTGATGGCCGGCTACCTCGATGATCCCGAGGCCACCGCGCTGGCCCTGTCGCCGGACGGATGGCTCCGCACCGGTGACGTCGGCGTGGTCGACGAGGCCGGCTGCCTGGCCATCGTCGGTCGGATCAAGGACATGTTCATCGTCGGGGGGTTCAACGCCTACCCGGCCGAGATCGAGAATCTCCTCCTGCACCATCCCGACATCCGTCAGGCCGCGGTCATCGGCGTCCCCGACCCGCGTCTGGGCGAGGTGGGCATGGCGTTCGTGGTGACCGGCTCGGGAACCGGCTCCTCCTCCGAGATCATCGAGTGGTGCCGGGAACGCATGGCCAACTTCAAGGTGCCCCGGGCGGTGGCCGTCGTCGACGAGCTTCCCGTCAACGCCACCGGCAAGGTGATGAAGGAGACGCTGCGCCGGATGGCCGGAGCCGGTGGCGCCGAGGCGTCCGGATGAGCCCGGACCCGGCCCCACCCCACCTGTCCGCCTTCGCCGGTCTGCGGGTGGTGGAGATGGGTGTGTGGGTGGCCGCTCCGTCGGCAGCCGCTCTGCTGGGCGACTGGGGCGCCGACGTGATCAAGGTCGAGGCGCCGTCGGGTGACCCGATGCGACAGGTGTTCGGATCGCTCGGCATCGAGAGCGACATGCCCAACCCGGCCTTCGCCCTGGACAACCGGGGTAAGCGCAGCGTCGTCCTCAACCTGCGGGAGGAGGTGGACCGGCACCACCTGGAGGACCTGTTGGCCACGGCCGACGTCTTCATCAGCAATCTCCGGCCCGACTCCCTCGACGGCCTCGGCCTCGAGCCCGACGCCACCGTCGCCCGCCACCCTCGCCTGGTGTACTGCAGCATCAGTGGATACGGCCTCCGCGGCGACGAGCGGGACCGTCCCACCTACGACATCGGGGCGTTCTGGGCCCGGTCCGGTCTGTCGATGCAGATGGCCGACGCCGACGGCAACCCCCTCAATGCCCGGGGCGGCATCGGCGACCACATCACCGGACTGGCCGCCCTGGCCGGCCTCCTCGCCGCCGTCATGGAGCAGCGTCATACGGGGCGGGGACGGGTCGTCGAGGTGTCGTTGCTGCGGACGGGCGCCTACGTGCTGGGGTGGGACCTGGGCCTGCAGATGACGTTGGGCAAGGTGGCCCGGGCCGAGTCGAGGGAGCGGAACCAGGCGCCGCTGATGAACCCGTACTGCGCCGGTGACGGCCGGTGGTTCTTCTTCACCGGGCTGGAGGCTGCCCGCCACATCCCTGCCGTCTGTCGGGCCATCGGCCGCCCCGACCTGCTGGACGACCCGCGATTCGCCGACGCCGGCGCCATACGCCGTAACCGGACCGAGGTCATCGCCCTCCTGGACGAGATCCTGGCCGGGCACCCCCTCGAGTTCTGGGCCGAGCGATTCGACCGGGAAGGCGTCTGGTGGGCCCCGGCCCAGACCCCGGCCGAGGTCGTGGACGATCCCCAGCTGCTGGCCAACGAGGGGATGGCCGAGATCGACGGCGGCGATGCCGGTCCTGTCCAACGTTCGGTCAACGGGCCGGTGAGCTTCTCCGATGTCTCCGGACACCGCTACGGTCCGGTTCCCCGCCTCGGGCAGCACACCGAGGAGGTGCTGGCCGAGCTGGCGGCCGGGGCCGGGGGCTCTACGCCGTCCCGTCCCTAGTCGCTACGTCCGTGCCGGGCTCAGGCCGTGGGCAGCCGGGTGGCCGTGGCCTCGAACACCTGGATCTCCGAGGACAGGACGGTAACGGGGGAGGGGCTCGGTGTCGATGTCCTCAGGTTGGCCAGGTGGGCCTGAAGGTCGGCCATCGAGTCCCACAGCTCGAACAGACGGACGCGCCCGCCATGGACGTCGTCGGCCGAGAAGGCGTAGTCGCGACAGCCGGTCTCCTGCAGGGTCCGGGCGGCCTGGTTGGCCTTGGAGTCCAGGTAGGCGCGGCGGTCCCCTTCGGCGACGTCGAAGAATCCTGCGACGATGATCATGGCCATCTCCCTCCCCAACGAGTGGAGCTTCGTGTCCCTACGGTGGTACAACCCTGGATACCACGGATAGCGGGAACTGCCGAGCACTGGAGGATCGCTGTGGCGCAGTCGGCTTTTGTCGAACGGCCCGACTACCGGGTCGACATCCTGGCCCGACGCAACCGGGTGACGGTGGCGGTGGGAGATGTGCGTCTGGCGGACAGCCAGCACTGCCTGGTGGTCGACGAGCAGGACCACGGACTGGTGTTCTACTTCCCCCCTCGAGACGTCCGCTCGGAGCTCTTCGTCCCCGACGCCAGGACCAGTGTCTGTCCGTTCAAGGGTGTGGCCACCTACCGTCGGTTCCCACGTCCGCAGGGGGACGTGTACCTGTGGTCCTACGAAGACCCGTTCCCCGAGGTGGCCAGGCTGAAGGGGTATGCGGCGTTCTTCCAGGACCAGGTGGACCTGCGGGTCGGGGTGGCCACCCCGGCGGTGTCGGGACGATGAGCCCGGCCCCGGTCCGGGCCACCCTCGAGAACATGATGCGGGTGTTCGACGTGGAGCCGGACGGGGAGCATCGCTACCGCGGCACGAGTGACGGCGGCTCCCGGATGGTCGTCGACGGGAGCCAGCTGCTGGCCCAGTCCATCGTGGCCTGCTCGAAGTCACTGCCGAGTCACTCGGTCCGCACCGCCCATGCCATCTTCGTCAGGACCGTCGACGCCGAACGGGACCTCGAGCTCGATGTGGACGTGCTGCACCGAGGGCGGACGTTCGCCGCCGCCGTGGTGACGGTGAGCCAGGGCGGGCGGCGCTGCGCCTCCGTGACCGTCCTGTCCGACGTCGAACAGGAGGACGTCATCAGCCACCGTCATCCGATGCCCGACATCGGAACACCGTCGGATGGCGTTCCATGTCACATGCCGATGGTCGGGCGTGAGCTCCGATTGGTCGGGATGGCCGATCCGAACGATCCGGACGAGACCGGACCGCCGGTGATCGACGCCTGGCTCCGCTACGACCCCGTTCCGCTGCGCCCCGATCTGGCCAAGGCCCTCGTCGCCCACTTCACCGGCCATCTGTCCATCTCGACGACCATGCGCGGTCACCCCGGGATCGGAACGGCGATGGCACACGACACCGTGTCGACCGGCGTCATGGGCATCTCGGTCTCCTTCCACGAGCCGGTGGCCTGGGAGGGCTGGCTCCTCTACCACCACGAGAGCACCCAGGTCGGCCGGGGCATGAGTTACGTGCGAGGTCAGGTCTTCACCGAAGGGGGAGTGCTCATCGCCTCCTTCACCCAGGACGGCATGATCCGGGTGTTCGCCGACGACCGCACCGACGCCACCCGACCGGTGCCGGCACGGCTCTGAGCACCGTCGGTGACAGGCGGATGCGCGGGCCGGACCGGAGCCGGCGCCATGACCCGGCCGTCAGGCCCGGGCCCGGGCCAGCAGACCGCGGGCGATGACCAGTCGCTGGATCTCATTGGTCCCCTCACCGATGACCATCAGTGGGGCGTCGCGGTAGTAGCGCTCGACCGGGAGATCGGTGGTGTAGCCGACCCCGCCGTGGATGCGCATGGCCTCGGTGGCCAACTCCAACGCCGTCTCGCTGGCGAACAGCTTGGCCATCCCGGCCTCCACGTCACAGCGCAGTCCGGCCATCCTCCGCTCGGCCGCGTTGCGGGTCAGCAGACGGGACGCCTCCAGCCTGGTGGCCATGTCGGCCAGCTTGAGCTGGATGGCCTGGTGCTCGGCGATCGGCTTGCCGAACGTGGACCGTTGCTGAGCGTAGGCCAGTGCGGCGTCGAAGGCGGCCCGGGCCACCCCCACCGCCCTCGAGGCGATATTGATACGGCCCACCTCGAGCACGCCGAGGATCTGGGGGAGGCCGCGGCCCGGCTCACCGATGAGGTTGGCGGCCGGGACGCGGTGGTCGACGTAGGCCATCTCGACGGTCTCGACGCCCCGGTAGCCGAGCTTCCCCACGTGCCTGCTGACCGAGATCCCCTCGTAGCTGGCTCCGGGCTCCTTCTCGACGATGAAGGCGGAGATGCCCTCCTCGGTTCGGGCGGCCAGGGCCACGAGGCCGGCCCGTTCGCCGTTGGTGACCCAGGCCTTGGTGCCGTTGACCACGTACTCGTCCCCGTCACGGCGGGCCTTGCAGGCGATGTTGCGGGTGTCACTACCGGCATCCGGCTCCGACAGCGACAGCGCCCCCCGGCGCTCGCCCGTGGCCATCACCGGCAGGAACCGTCGCTTCTGTTCCTCCCGTCCATGGGCCATGAGCAGGGTGGCCGCCATGGTGTGGGTGTTGATGACCCCGGTCAGGCTCATCCAGCCGTAGGCCAACTCCTCGATGACGCCGATGTAGGTCAGGAGGTCGAGGCCGAGACCGCCGTAGGCCTCGGGGATGGTGATGCCGAAGAGCCCGAGGGCGCGCATCTGCTCGATGATGTCGGCAGGGAAGCGGTCCTCGTGCTCGAATGCGGAGGCGACCGGGGTCACCTCGCGGGCGACGAATCTGCGGACCGTGTCGATGATCTCCTGCCGCACGTCCTCGGGGGTGGCCGGGGCGCCCGCGGGTGAAGTCTGCATATGGGAGAAGTGTACCTCTGATAAATATTGACGGTCGATCTCAAATTAGAGAAGAATGTTTCCAATGGAATCGGTCCCGATGCACGAGGCCCTCCGGAGGGCCGCGCATCGATTCGGGGATCGAGATGCGCTGCGGAGTGGCGACGAGTGCTGGTCGTTCCGGGACCTCGACGGCTTGAGCAACGCCTTGGCCCGCCACCTGTCCGCCCGCGGGGTCGGCGGCGGCGACCGAGTGGCCGTCATGATGGCCAACCGCATGGAGTTCCTCGTGGCCGTCCACGGCGTCAGCAAGCTCGGTGGGTCGGCGGTCCTGGTCAGCCCGGCCTGGAAGCGGACCGAGGTCCGCCACGCCCTCGACCTGACCGGGCCGGTGCACGCCGTGGCCGACGGCGAGTCCATGCCCCTGCTGGCCGAGTGTCTGGGACCGGGCTCGGTCACCGACGTCGACGATCCGGCCGACGATCCCTTCGGTCACAGTCGATCCCGGACGCCCGACGTGGCGGTGGGCGGCGATGCCGAGTCGGTCCTCGTCTTCAGTTCGGGTACCACCGGCCTCCCCAAGGCCGTGCGTCACACCCACGCCTCCATGGGCCTGGCCACGCGCCACTGGGTGACGGTACTGGGGCTCGGCCAGGACGACCGCTTTCAGGTGGCCACACCCCCCTCGCACATCCTCGGTCTGTTGAACCTGCTGGCCGCGGTGACCGCCGGGGCCACCGTCCGGCTGCACCGGCGGTTCGACCTGGACGAGGTGCTGGCTCGTATCACCGGTGAGCGAATGACGCTGGAGATGGCGGTGGCCCCGATCGCACTGGCCCTGGCCAACCATCCCCGCCTCGAGGAGCACGACCTCACGTCGCTCCGCTACATCATGTGGGGGGCCACCCCGGTCACCGAGAGCGTGGCCGAAACTGTGACCGAGCGCACCGGTGTGCGCTGGTTGCCCGCCTACGGTGCCAGCGAGGTGCCGGTCATCACCGCCAATCCGGTCGACCGTCCCGACGAGTGGCGGCTGGATTCCGCCGGCCTGCCTCCCGCCGGCATCGAGCTCCGGATCGCCGATCTCGAGACGGGAGACATCCTGCCCCCGGGTGAGACCGGTGAGATCCAGGTGAGGAGCGGGTCGGTGATGGCCGGGTACCTCCCCGACCTGGCCTCGGCCGACGCCTTCGCCGACGGCTGGTACCGGACCGGGGATGTCGGATGGCTCGAGGCCGAGGGCTGGGTCCACCTGACCGACCGGTCGAAGGAGATGATCAAGGTGAGTGGGTTCCAGGTGGCGCCGGCCGAAGTGGAGGCGGTACTGCTCCGCCACCCGGCCGTGCTCGACTGCGCCGTGTTCGGCGTGGCCGACGAGCGTGCCGGCGAGGTGCCGGCCGCCGCCGTGGCGCTCAATCCGGACCTCCCGGTGGCCCAGGGCGAGCTCCAGGCGTTGGTGTCCGACTCCCTGGCCACCTACAAGCGTCTCCACTATCTCGTGGTCGTCGACGAGGTCCCCCGTCTCCCGTCGGGCAAAGTGCTGCGCCGCACGCTCCGGGACGAGTGGTCGGACCGGCTGCTGGCGGAACGGGACAGCGGCTGATGGACGTTCGCCTCTCGCCCGAGCAACTGGCCCTGCAGGACTCGGCCGCCCGAATCGTCGACCAGCTCGGTCCCCACGCCGTGGGAGACCTCGACGACCCGGAGCGCAGGGCCAAGCTCGATGCCGCCGTGGCCGGAGCAGGATGGCGGGAGCTCCGGACGGCCGCCGACGGTCACGCGCCGTTGGCCTCCGGGGTGGAGGCGGGCATCGTGGCCGAGATGTTGGGCCGGGGTCTGGCCGACGTGTCGTTCTTCGGACCCACGATGGCCGGCGAGCTCAGGCGGATGGCCCGTGCGCCCGCCAGTGCCGAAACGGAGACCGTGGTCCTCGGTCCCGACCTCTCGTCGCTGGTCCGGGTCGAGGGCGGACCGGTGGGCGGCGGCGTGGCCGTGGATGCCAGGGGAGCGTCCCGGGGGCTGCTGCTGGGAAGCGGGGCGGGAGGCCTCACGGTGGCCTGGGTGGAGGTGCACGCGGCGGCGGGAGTCGACCTCACCCGACCCTCGGCGTTGCCCGACCCGACGGCGGTGGCGACGCCCGTGCCGGGGGCGGACCGACCGATCACGGACGAGGATCTGGACCGATGGACGGCGCTCGGGCTCTCGTTGGCCTGCGCCGACCTGGTCGGGACCATGGACGGTGCAGTGGGCCTGGCCACGGGGTACGCGGCGGAGCGACACCAGTACGGGGCCGCCATCGGCTCGTTCCAGGCCGTCCAGCACCTGTTGGCCGATGCCCACGTACTGACGGAGGGAGCCCGCAGCGTCACCCTGCACGCCACCTGGGCCGTGGACGAGCTCCCCGCCGCCGACGCATTGGCGGCCGCGGCCCTGGCCAAGGCGTACTGTGCACGCGCCGCCCGCCAGGTGTGTGAAACCACCATCCAGGTGCACGGGGGGATCGGGAACACGTGGGAGTGCCTGGCCCATGTGTTCCTCCGGCGTTCCCTGCTCTCGTCCGATCTCCTGGGGGATGCCGAGGCCAGCGTGACCCGCGTGCTGCACCATCGGGGAGTCCGGGGTGACCATGGACTTCCGTGACTCCCCGGCGGAGGCCGAGTTCCGGCGCCGCCTGCGGGAATGGCTACCGGGCCACAACCCGGGTCTGCCCACGTCTTCCACGGACGACGACTACTGGGCCGGCATGGCGGCATGGCACCGCTCGCTCTTCGACGCCGGTTTCTTCGGCATGTCGTGGCCCACCGCCATCGGTGGTCAGGCCCTGCCGGCCGTCTACGACGTGATCGTCGACGAGGAGCTGGCCGGCGAAGGGGCGCCGCCGCGTCCGAGTGTCGGCTACCTGGTGCAGGGACTCCTCCAACACGGGAGCGAGGAGGTCCGCCAACGGTTCCTTCCCGGCATCGTCAACGGTCGTGACCGGTGGTGCCAGGGGTTCAGTGAGCCCGACGCCGGGTCGGACCTGGCCTCCCTGCGCACCCGGGCCGATCGGGACGGCGACGACTTCGTGATCACCGGCCACAAGGTGTGGACGAGCTACTCCGAAGAGGCCGAGTGGTGCCTGCTGCTGGCCCGGACCGATCACGACGGGCCCAGGCACCGCGGCATCTCGGCGTTCGCGGTGCCGATGCGCCAGCCCGGCATCGAGCAGCGACCGCTCCGAATGATCAACGGAATGACCAAGGAGTTCGGCGAGGTGCTCTTCGATGGCGCCCGGGCCCCGGCGGCCGACATGATCGGCCGGCCGGGTGAGGGCTGGTCGCTGGCCATGACGGTGGTGAGCCACGAACGGGAGCCGGGGGAGCTGGGCTACGTGGCCCGCTACTGCAAGGTGGTCAACGATCTCACCTCGAGGGTGCTGAGCGACCCCGGGGCGATTCGGCCGGAGCAGGTGCGGGAATTGGGGTGGGCCATGGTGGAGGCCGAGATGCTGCGTCTGCACGTGAGGAGGCGGCTGTCCGACCGGCTGCACGGCATCACCCACGGCCCGCAGGGCTCGGTGGACAAACTGCTCATGACCTGGGTGGAGCAGGCCGTGGGCCACGCGGCCCTGACCGTCGGTGGCGTGGCCCACGGAGGTGGTGACGACACCCCGTTGAACACCTATCTCTACAGCCGGGCCCAGAGCGTCATGGGTGGGACCTCCCAGATACAGCGGAACCTCGTGGCCCGTCGGATTCTGGGCCTGCCCGGTTCGTGACCACCGTCGATGCCACCGTCCCACAGCCAGACAACCGAGAGGAATTCCATGCAATTGGTCCAGCCGTCAGGTGAGTGGTCGGTACTCCCGCTCGTCGGAGTGCCCTCCCCATGAGCGAGTACGACCTACCCGATGAGCTCGAGGTCCTGTCCGACGGTCCGGTCCGGGTGGTCCGGCTGAACCGGCCCGATCACCTCAACGCCACCAACCACGCACTCCACCGGGGTCTGGCCGAACTGTTCCCGCAGATCGACGCCGACTCCGGTGCCCGCGCCGTCGTGCTGACCGGGAACGGCAAGGCGTTCTCCGCCGGAGGTGACTTCACCTACCTGGACGAGCTCAGCCGAGACCGGGATCGCCGGACGGAGACCCTGGCCCACGGCCGCCGGATCGTCACCGGCATGGTGGGCTGCCGGGTCCCGATCGTGGCGGCCGTGAACGGACCGGCGGTCGGGCTGGGATGCAGCCTGGTCGCCCTCTCCGACATCGTGTTCATGGCCGAGAGCACGCACCTGGCCGACCCCCACGTGCTCATGGGCCTGGTGGCGGCCGACGGTGGCCCGGTGACGTGGCCCCTCCTGATCAGTCTGCAGCTGGCCAAGGAGTACGCGTTGACCGGCGACCGGATCCCGGCCCAGCGGGCTGCTCAGATCGGCCTGGTCAACCACGTGTGCCCCGACGGTGAGGTGGTGGCCCAGGCCACGGCCTGTGCCCACCGGATCGCCCAGCTGCCCCCGAGGGCGGTCGAGGACACGAAGCGGATCCTCAACCTGCATCTGGAGCGGGCCGTCGTGGCCACCTTGGACTTCGCGCTGAGTGCCGAGGACCGCTCCTTCTCGTCACCGGAGTTGCGGGCCAATCTCGACCGGCTCCTGTCCCGGGAGGGTCGGACGGAGCGCTCAGACTAGGGCCCCCGCGGCCGGAGCGGAGGCCCGAGGCCGGGTCGACGCTACCGCGACCAGGGATCTTCTCCGGTGGCCCTCACCTTCGGTGACTTTGAATAGAACTTCGTTCTTCTCATGCCCCCGGGTGGTACCCCCTGGATGAGATTCCCTATGTACCCTGTCATCAGATACCATTTCCCCAGTGACGAATTCCGAGGTAGCGGAACCGCTGGAGCCCGACAGCCTCAGTTGGCGCGAACAGGCTGTGGCGCGTTCGCTCGACTCCGCCCGTCTCCGGGCCGAGACCCGGGTGCAGCGCTTCCTCGACGCCGCCATCGAGTTGTTCAACTCCGGCTCGGGCAGGGACTTCACCGTCCAGGAGGTGGTGGACCGATCCGGGCAGTCGCTCCGAAGCTTCTACCAGTACTTCGGGGGCAAGCACGAGTTGCTGCTGGCCCTGTTCGAGGAGTCGGTCCGCTCCACGACCGAGTACCTGGGCGAGAAGGTCGCGGCGGAAGCCGACCCGCTCGAGCGGCTTCACTGTTTCGTCGTCGAGTACCACCATCTGTGCCGTCCGACCGCGGACAAGGAGTCCGGCCTGGTCGGACGGCCCCCGTTCATGGCCGAGTTCGCCCAGCAGTTGCTCACCGAGCACCCGAAGGAGGCAGCCCGGGTGTTCTCACCGTTGGTGGCGCTGTTCGAGGAGGTCCTGGAAGGGGCGGCGGCTGTGGGAGCCATCCGGACCGGACCGCGTCAGGGACCGATCGTCGGTGTCGTCCTGGAGGCGATCATGTTCAACTCCTTCTCCTCCACCATCGGCGGCCTGTCGGTCCGGGCAGAGGGACCGGGGACGGCCGAGGACCTATGGGACCTGGTCTTCAACGGCATCGGGACCGGCCCGGCATCCTGAGCGGGCCCGACCGGATCCGGAGCCTCCCTCCCGTCCGCACCGGTCGACGGGAAAACCGGCGATGAGGGAGCAACGACGGGGACGACGCCTGGCCATGAACCCGGAGGAACGGGACTCGTTCCTCGAGCGGGAGCGGACCTGCCGGGTGGCGACGAGTGGATCCCACGGTCCGCATCTGACGGCGCTGTGGTTCGTCTGGGACGGCGAAGCCCTGTGGCTCACCTCCATCGTCGACAGCCAGCGGTGGAGGGACGTCGACCGGGATCCCCGGGTCAGTGTGCTGGTCGATGCCGGTGACGGGTTCGGCGAACTGCGCGGGGTCGAGATCAGGGGGCGGGCCGAGCCGGTCGGCGAAGTGCCGCGCTCCGGGGTGCCGAACGCCGACCTGGTCGACCCGGAGCGACGCTTCGGTGACAAATACGCCGGGGGAACCTTCGCGCACGACGGGCGTCACGCCTGGATCCGGGTGGTGCCGGAGAACATCGTCAGCTGGGATTTCCGGAAGATGGGACAGGGCTGAGCGGGGCCCCGCCGCCCCCGAGGTCGACGACCATGCCTGCCCTAGTATTGCCGCATGTCTGAGCTCCAGCCCACGGACGCCGGCTACGACGCCGAGGCCGTCCGCGCCAAATACCTCTCCGAGCGGGACAAACGGCTGGTCCCCGGCCGCGCCAGTATCCGCGACCTGAAGACCGACGAGTACTTCGCCCGCTACCGTGACGACCCGTTCACGCCGGTCGTCGATCGCGACCCGGTCGTCGACGACGTCGACGTCGTGATCGTGGGTGGTGGGATCGCCGGAGTACTGGCCGGTGCCCACCTCCGCCAGGCCGGCGTCGAGCGGATACGGATCATCGACCAGGCCGGCGGCATCGGGGGTACGTGGTATTGGAACCGCTACCCGGGTGTGATGTGTGACGTGGAGTCATACATCTACCTCCCGATGCTGGAGGAGTTGGACTACATCCCCACCCAGCGGTACGCCTTCGGCGAGGAGATACTGCACCATCTCGAGGCGGTGGCCGCCCGGTTCGATCTCGTGACCGACGCCCTGTTCCACACCGGGGTCACGGGCGCCGAGTGGCACGAGGACGCGGCCCGGTGGCAGATCCGCACCGACCGAGGCGACGAGGTCCGTTGCCGCTGGTACGTGTTGGCCGTCGGAATCCTCAACCTGCTCAAGCTGCCCACCATTCCGGGTATGGAGGACTTTGCCGGGCGCTCGTTCCACACGGCGCGATGGGACTACGGGTACACGGGCGGAGGGCCGCACCAGCCCCTCACCGGCCTGGCCGACAAAGCCGTCGCCCTCATCGGGACCGGAGCCAGCGGGATCCAGTGCGTGCCGCCACTGGCCGAGTCGGCCAAGCACCTGTACGTCTTCCAGCGCACGCCGTCGGCCATCGGCGAGCGGGGCAACCGGCCCACCGATCCCGAATTCGGGCAGGGACTCGAGTCGAACTGGCAGCGGGACCGCATGGACAACTTCCAGGCGATCATCATGGGTCGGCCGGTCCAGTCCGACCTGGTGGACGACGGGTGGACGCGCCACTATGCCGCCGTCCAGCATCCCCCCCGAGGGAAGGACATGACGACCGCCGAATACATGCGCAGCGCCGAGGAGTTCGACTTCCAGATCATGGAGACTCACCGGCGTCGGATCGATGCGCTGGTGGCCGATCCGGTCAAGGCCGAAATCCTCAAGCCCTACTACCGGTACCTCTGCAAGCGGCCGTGCTTCCATGACGAGTACCTGCCGGCACTCAACCATCCCAATGTCTCGCTCATCGACTGCCCCGCCGGAATCGAACGGATCACGGCACAGGGCCCGGTCGTCGGCGGGCACCAGTACGAGGTCGACTGCATCGTCTACGGTACGGGCTTCGAGGCCGAGCTCACCCCGATCTTCCGTCGCGCCGGCCACGAGATCGTCGGTCGCGGCGGCGTCACGCTGGCCGAGAAGTGGGGTGACGGTGCCGCCAGCCTGTTCGGAATGATGAGCCGGGGCTTCCCGAACCTCTTCGTGATGCCGGCACCGGGCCAGCAGGCGGTGGTCACCGTCAACTACACCCAGTTGGCCGTGCTCGGGGCCGAGTTCGTAGGCGGTGCCATCGGCCAGCTCCAACGAAAGGATGTCGAGGTGTTCGACGTGAGTGCCGAGGCCGAAGAGGGGTGGACGAAGCAGATCGTCGACACCTATGTGGACGGTAGTGCCGTCATGTCCGCCTGCACGCCGTCGCGCATCAACAACGAGGGCCACCCCGAGGCGTTGAACCCTCGAAACAGCAATTTCGGTCGCGGCTTCGGGGACTGGTTCGCCTACCGTGAGCTGCTCGAGCAGTGGCTGGCGGCTGGTGCCTTCGAAGGCCTGGAGCTAGACGTCCGGTCGACGGCACGGTGAACGAACGTCAGCAGGTCGCCGTCGTGACCGGCGGCGGAGGCGGGATCGGGGCGGCGATCGCCGAGGAGCTCGGTCGTGGCGGCTGGTTCGTCGTCACCGTGGATCCCCTGGTGACCCTGGACGGCTCCGAACGACTGCCAGACACGGAGGAGACCACCGCCGGTCGCATCGTGGCGGCGGGTGGTTCTGCTCGAGCTTCCTCCGCGTCCGTGACCGACGGCGAGGCGGTCCGCAATCTGTTCCGCCAGCTGGTCGACGAGCACGGCGGGCTCGACGCCGTGGTCAACGTGGCCGGTATCACCAGGCAGACCTACTTCGGGAAGGGCACCGAGGAGGACTGGCTGGCGGTGCTGGCCGTGCATCTGGAGGGCTACGTCAACGTGCTCGACGCCGCGCTGCCGCTGATGGCGGCGGCCGGCCACGGCCATGTCCTGGGCGTCACCTCCGGGTCGGGATGGCGAGCTGCCGATGCCGGCGCGTACAGCTGTGCCAAACGAGCGGTCGCCGCCCTCACGTGGCAACTGGGCCCACGGACGCCACCGGGTGTCACCGTCAACGCCATGTCGCCCATCGCGGCGACGCGGATGATGGCCTCGGCCCTCGAGCGCGCCCGCCGGGCGGGCCGATCGGGTGGTGGCGGCATCTCCTTTCTCTCCGTGGCCGGCCCCGAGGACCTGGGGCCGATCGGCTCGTACCTCGTAGGTGAGGAGTTCGGATGGTGCAGCGGTCGGGTGCTCTTCGCCGGCGGGTCGGAGATGGCCGTCATCGACCAGCCCCGGCTCCTGGAGGTGGTCCGAACCGACCACGTGGCCTCCGTGGCCCACGTGCTCGATGCCGTCCTGCCCCGTGCCTTTGCCAAAGCTGAGGCGAGCCAGGTGAGCGAGGGGGGTGGCAATCCCCGCTTCGGGCCTATCTTCGGCGAGCCGGACGCCGCCGAGGTCGCACCGGCACACGTCCGGTCCTGCGCCATCGTCTCCGACCGCCCCCGACTGGCCGCGGCGGTCACCGCTGCGCTCGAAGCCCGGTCCATCAGCTGCCATCATGTCGATGTGGCGCGCGGCTTCGGTGACGCCGCCAAGGCGCTGCACGCCGCCGTCGAGGCGGCCGGGCCCATGGACGCCATCGTCGTCGCCCCGGCCGGCGACCGACCGACCGACCCCTCCGGGGAGGACTGGGAGCGGGTGCTCGACGAGCACCGCAGCATCGTCGAGCACCTCCACACCGATGCCGGATGGGCCCGGGCTGTGGCCGACTATTCCGCCGGCTCCGCCCGTCCGGTCCGGTTGGTGACGCTCACCGATGCCACCTCCGCGGCAGGACGTAGTCGGGCTCAGGCCTCGGCCCAGCACGCCCGGGTGGCCGTGGGTGCGACGGAAGGGCGGGTCACGGCCTTCGCCGCCGCCATCGAGACCTCGGAGGAGGGAGCCGGCCGAGCGGCCGGTGAGCTCGTGGCCCACCTGCTCGGCCATCCCGAGGCCGCCGCCCTGGCCGGTGCGGAGCTGGTGGTGGGACAAGGGTGGCTCGGCCTGCGCAGTCATCCCCGACCGATCGGAAGCGTCACCTACGGCGGCCCGGCCCTCCCCGAGTGGCTGGACGCCACCCTCCGGGAGATCGTCACCGGCCCCAGCTCTCCATCGCACGTGGAGGCGTGATGACCGCTCGACCGGCCCGGGTCGTCGATGCCCACGTGCACATCTGGGACCCCGCCCGCACCGACTGGTATCCGTACCTGTCCCGTCCCCAGGCGCCCGCCGGCGCCGACGCATCGAGGATGTTCCGGCGTTTCGATGTCGAGACGTACCGGGCCGAGGCCGCGGGCTGGAACGTCGAGAAGTTCGTCAACGTCGCCGCGGCCACGGGCCGCAATTCGATCGAGGAGACCATCGAGCTCGACGAGAGCGCACCCGCCCGTGGCGGGCCCGACGCCATCATCGGGGGTCTCCCACCCACCGACACCGTGGCTGAGGCGGTCGAACTCCTCGACCGACAGATGTCAGCATCCCGCTTCCGAGGGGTCCGTCCCATGGGTGTCTACGAGGGTCCACTTCCCGCCGCCGGGGTGCTGCGCGCCCTGCAGGAGCGCAACCTGCTGTTCGAGTTGATGACGCACACCGATCAACTCCAGGCGGCAGCGACGCAGCTCGCCGGCTTCGACGAGCTGAACATCGTCGTCGAGCACACCGGATGGCCCCGTTCGAACTCCGACGAGGAGCGAGCCCTCTGGCAGGTGGGAATCGACGCGCTGGCCGGCGTCGGCGACAACATCGTGTGCAAGCTGTCGGGCCTGGCCATGCCGTTCGGGACCCTGGCCGTCGATGCCCTGGCCCCGTGGGTCGAGTACGCCATCGATGCCTTCGGCGTGGATCGCTGCATGTTCGCCAGTAACTTTCCCGTCGACTCGATGTACGGCACGTTCGACGATCTCTACGACACCTTCAGTACCCTGACGGCGGGACTCGACACCGCATCCCGCCAGAAGCTCTTCGCCGGCAACGCCGAGCGCGTCTACCGCTGCTAGCAGGCCCGTCCCACCTCGGTAGATCCTGTCGTGGACCCGAACGACGCCTCATTCGCAGTGATCCGGCCGGACGAACTGACTACGGTGGGCCCATGTCATCCCCGATCTTGTTGTGCACAGACGGATCCGACGAGGCCCTCAGCGCATTGGCTGCCGGTCTCGAACTGCTCGGTCGTGAGCATCACCTCGTGCTGGTCACCGTCATGGACGGGCCCGACGAAGGAGCCCTGGTGGGGTCGGGCCACGCTGGAGCCGAACTGACCGCCGACGAGTTCGATGCCCAGGTCGCCCAGGCCGACCGGACGGCCAACACCGCGGTGGAAGAGGCCGGGAGGAAGTTGGCAATCGCTGATGCGGACGTCCGCATTTGCAAGGCCACCCGGGTGCGGCGATCTGCCAGCTGGCCACGGATCTGTCCGCTCGGGCCATCGTGGTCGGATCCCGGGGACGGGGCGGGTTGAAACGGGCGCTCCTCGGCTCCGTCTCCGATCACATCACCCGCAATGCGCCGTGCAGCGTGGTCGTGACGAGGACCTGACCCCTCGATTCGTCGGACCGGGGAGCATGTCGGAGTCCCAGTGACGTGGGCCACGACATGTCCGACCCGGCTCCGGTCCGAACCCGCCATGCATCACCTCGAAGGACATGATGAAACTGCCGTGTGAGCTGCCCGTCATCCAGGCCCCGATGGCGGGCGGGCCCTCCACGCCCCAGCTGACGGCGGCCGTGGCCGACGCGGGCGGCTATGGATTCGTCGCCGCCGGCTATCTCTCGGCCGATGAACTCCGACAGGCGATCGCCCAGACCCGGCTGCTGTCGGACAAGCCCTTCGGGGTCAATCTCTTCGTTCCCTCACGGCCCGGAGACCCCGTCGCCATCGGCGCCTATGCGAGATTGCTCGAGCTCGAAGCTACGAACCTCGGCGTGTCACTCGGAGAGCCCCACTGGGAGGACGACGCCTTCGAGGCCAAACTCGATGTCGTCGAGCGGGCTGGTACCCATCTGGTCAGCTTCACGTTCGGTTGCCCGACGTCGGAGATCGTCGACCGCCTCCACCGCGCCGGAGGCCACGTGGGTGTGACCGTCACGTCGACCTCCGAAGCCGAGGCCGCCGTGTCGGCCGGCTCCGATGTCCTCCTCGTGCAGGGCACCGAAGCCGGTGGCCACCAGGGTTCGTTCCTCGCCCTCGAGCCCAATACCCGACCACTCCATGCGCTGCTGACCGACATCGGTCAGATCACCGATATTCCGCTGTTCGGGAGCGGCGGCATCATGTCGGGTGCCGACGCCGCCGCCGCCATCGGGGCGGGGGCGACCGCCGTCCAGATCGGCACGGCGTTGTTGTGCACTCCGGAGGCGGGGACATCATCCCCGCTACCGTCAAGCGCTCCTCGACGGGCGGTATCCCGACACCATCGTGACGCGGGCCTACAGCGGCCGGTATGGGCGGGGACTGGCGAATGAGTTCGCCCAGCGTCATGACGGGCAGGCCCCGGGTGCCTATCCGGAGGTGCACCACCTCACCCGTCCCCTGCGCGCTGCCGCCACGCGGGCCGGCGATGCCAGCGTGCCCAATCTTTGGGCCGGCACGGGATGGCGACACCTGACCAGTGAGCCGGCCCGGGTGATCGTGCGGCGCATCGCCGCCGGAGCGGGTACCTAGACGGTCGACGGGCCTGGCCGGTTGGACCCGTGGCCAGGGCCGACCCGGGTCGCCGGCGAATCGGAGACCGGCCCTGGGATACTGGGCCCATGGACGAGCGCCTGGCCGGGGGAGTGGCCAACGCCGGTGAGGTGGTCCGTCGGGATGGGTTCGTCCTCCGGCCGGCGACCACCTACTCGGAGACGGTCCACACCTTCTTGAGGGCCGTCCGCACCACGGGGTTCCTCGGCGTTCCCCGTCCCATAAAGGTGCAGGCCGACGGCCGCGAACGGCTGGTCTTCATCGAGGGGGACGTCGCACTGCCGCCCTTTCCGACCTGGGCTCAGACGGACGAATCGCTCGCATCGATCACCGATCTCGTCCGCCGGTTCCACGCCGCATCGGCCCTGGTCGGCACAGGGTCCGGTCGATGGAGCCACGAGATGTCCGATCCCCACGGGGGGCCGATCGTCTGTCACAACGACGTATGTCTGGAGAACGTCGTCTTCCGCCATGGTGAAGCCGTCGCCCTGCTGGACTTCGACTTCGCCGCTCCGGGGCGACCGACCTTCGACCTGGCCGCCTTGGCCCGGATGTGCGTACCCATCGACGATGACCTCAGTGCCGGACGCCTCGGTTGGGGATCGGCCGATCGGCCGGCTCGGCTGCGTCTGATCGCCGATACCTACGGACTCGACCGGACCGGTCGCCACCAACTACTCGGGCATCTCGATCGATCCATGAAGGGAGGAGGGGCGTTCGTTCAGCGTCGGGTGGAGGCCGGAGACCCCAACTTCATCCGGATGTTGGACGAGATGGGCGGCATGGAGCGATACGAGAGAAGGCGGCGGTGGTGGAAGGTGAGCCGAAGCAGTTTTGCCGCTGATCTGGCCTGACGGAGGCGGCCCTGGCCGCTCCATCGCTCCAACGCCCCGGCCAGCCGCCGGTAGCAGCAAACGGTGTGGTGGACGGACGGTCAGGCATTGACGCTCAGTAGCCCTGCCGGACCCGACCCCTCAGGGCCAGGAAGGCCAGCGACATGCTCACCGTTCCGATGCCGGCGAGCGCCGTCAGTCCTTCGAGCATGGTCGACAGCTGCCAACCGGATGTGACCAGTGATCGGAGCGCGCCCAGCATGTACGTGACCGGGTTGTAGGTGACGATGTCCGAGAACCAGCCGGTCAGGGCGCCCCTGGGTACGACGGCATCGGTGAGGAAGAAGAGCGGGAAGAAGATGATGAAGCAGGCGTTCACCGCAGCTGGACTGCCCGTCTTCAGCGCCACGGCATAGGGAAAGCCCGTGAACACGAGGCCCCAGCAGGCGCAGACGGCGACAAAGGCGACGATGCCTACCACTCCGGTCTCGAAGCGGACGCCGACGACGAAGCCCATGATCAGCACCGGGAAGCACAGGGCGACGAGGACGACCACATCGGCCACCATGAGTCCCAGAATCAGGGCCGACCGCCTGACCGGAGTGAGGCACATCCGGTCGAAGTAGCCGGATTGGATGTCGGTCACGAGGGCGGGTGCTCTCGACATCCCGGTGACGGCGAAGGCTATGGCCATGGGAATGAGAAACGCCTTGTAGTCGAACCCCGCTGCGGCCTGGGCCAGGCCCCCGAGCGCACCCAGGTTCACGGCGTAGAAGAAGGCGGGGACGAAGACGGCGGGGATGACTGACGCGGGCTCGCGCCACACCTGACGCAGGGCGCGACCGGCCACGGACCGGATGTCCCGAGAGAATCCTGCTTGGCGACCCGTGATGACGGCAGAGGTGACATCCATCAGGCCACGTGCTTCTCGATGGACGACCCGGTGAGCTCCATGAACACGTCGTCGAGGGTGGGAGTCCGCAGTGTCAGGCTCTTCACGTCGAGCGACGTCGTACCCAGGAGTAGGGCTACCGGGCTCAATGCCGACGGCCCGTCCACGGTGGTCACGACGATGCTCCCGCCGTCGGCGGTGACCTCGTCGACCCCTTCCAGACGGCCGAGCTTGGCCATGGCCGCAGGATCGTCCCCCTCGACGCGGGCCACGATCACGTCGTGTCCGATCGACCGCTTGAGCTCGGCGGGGGATCCTTCGGCCACCAGGCACCCCTGGGTGATGATCCCCACCCGGTGGGCCAGTGCGTCGGCCTCATCCAGGTACTGGGTGGTGAGAAAGATGGTCATGCCCAGCTCGGTATTGAGCCGACGGATCTCGGCCCACACGCTGGCCCGGCTGACCGGATCCAATCCGGTGGTGGGTTCGTCGAGGAAGAGCACCTCGGGGTGGTGGACCAGGGCGGCGGCCAGGTCCAGTCGGCGCTTCATGCCTCCCGAATAGGTGCCGATCCGGCGATCGATGGCCTCTCCGATGTCGACCAGCTCGAGCACGTGGGCAACGCTGGCGCCGATTTCGGTGGCACTCAGGCCGTAGAGGCGGCCCTGGAGCGTCAGGAGTTCTCGTCCGGTCTGTCGGTCGTCGAGCGATGCCTCCTGAAGGGCGACGCCGATGCGGATCCTCACCTCCTGGGGGGCCGACACCACGTCGTGGCCGGCCACCACCACCTGCCCCTGGCTGGGTCGGAGCAGCGTGCACAGCACCTTGACGACGCTGGACTTGCCGGCGCCGTTGGGCCCCAAGAAGCCGTAGATCTCCCCACGCCCCACGTCCAGGTCGAGGTGGTCGACAGCGGTGGTGGCGCCGTACCGGCGAACGAGACCGCGCACCCGAATGGCCGGATCGTCTACGGCCGACTCCACCTGGGTTCCTCCGACACGGCGTGAATCCTGGCCCGTATGCAGCATACTTGCTAGTATGACCTATACTTCTCAGTAGCTCAAGCCCATGACCCTCGAACCACTGACGGCCGAGCGCCGACGACAGCAGACGCGTGAGTACCTGCTTCGGGCGGCTGCTCAGGTCTTCGCCCAGCGCGGCTTCCACGCCGCCACCCTCGACGAGGTGGCGGCGGCGGCTGGCTTCACCAAGGGCGCGGTGTACTCGAACTTCAAGAGCAAAGAGGATCTGTTCATGGCCCTGCTGGAGGAGGCCTGGGCCCGCGAGATGCAGGCGTTGCACAAGGCGTTGGAGGATTCGGACATCCCGCCGGAGGCGCGACTCGGAGATTTCGCCGGCCTGGTCAAGGGGGAGTTCGAGCAGATGCCGGAGAACTGGGACACGCTCTACCTCGAGTTCGCCCTCTACGCTCTGCGCAACAGCTCCGCTCGCGCCAAGCTGGCCCAGCTCGACGCCGAGAACATCCGGGCCATAGCCACCATCATCGAGTCCGGTCGGGACCGCCTGGGCATCGAGTCGTCCGAGTCAGCCGTAGATGCGGCCAAGATCATCGTGGCACTGTTCCGTGGTATCGGTCTGATGCGTTCGCTGGAGCCCGACATGGCGGAAGAATCGTTGCTGGCCTCGGCCATGCACTTCTTGACCCGAGGACTGGGAGTCGATCCGTCAGCCGTCGATCTGGCCATGGGGAGGCATCAGTAGCGAGGACCGGCGACAGGAGACACAGACCACTGCGGCCAGCGGAGTCCAGAAGCAATTGTCGGCCAACAGTTCCATCGCCTGGTCGAAGGTCTCCTTGGAGACGCATGAGAGGGCATGATCCGTAACGCGACTCTGGACGGACCGAAGGGTGTAGGACCAGAACGCCGCCTCGGGGGATCCGCCTTGCAGCATCGAGGTGTCCATCGTGACGGAGATGTCGACGACCGGCAGGGTGGAGATCGTGTTGGGGATGGTGCGTGCCCATGTCCATCCGGCCACCAGCGCGCCGGCCACTTCGAAGAGGGCCCGGGACGTCATGCCGGCGAGAGGGAAGTAGTCCGCCTCCTCGACGAGAAGGACTCCGCCCGGTCGCAGGGCCCCGATCAGGTGGGCCAAGATCTCGTCAGCACCGTCGATATGCATCAGGACGTTGCGGGTGTGGATCAGGTCCAGCGATGCCGTGGCGAGATCCAGCTCCTCGAGAGAGGATTCCACCACTTCTACGTTGGGCTGTTCGTCCAGATGGCTCAGCAACGAGACATCACGGTCCACCGCTACGACCGAACCCTGCTCTCCGACCCGGCTGGCCAGCCACCTCGCCATCGATCCACCGCCCGCCCCCAACTCGGCACACCTCCATCCCGGTCCGACCTCGAGCTCGTCGAGGAGACGTATCGACCGGGGGTCTGCAATCGCCTCCAGCAGACGAAGGCGGTCACCCTCGTCGGACAGCGAGTTGTCAAACCAATATCGATCGACCATGGCGTCAGTATCGCCGCGCCATGGTCGACGCGGTTTCTGGATGCCATCTCGAACAAGATCGCGGGTGGGAGCGTCGCCTCGAGGTGGACGTGCAGCTCGATCCTGGGTACAGCGGATGGCCCTCGGCCCTAGACCTGTCGGGCCGACTCCCGGTACATGGCGGCCAGAACTCCGGCCACCGACCGATGAACCCCCCGTAGGTCGCGCTCCAACTCGCCCCAGGCGCCGGGGGAGTCTGCGGCGGACAACTCCATCAAGCTGCCGGCGAGATAGACGTAGGAACGAGCCATTCCGACCAGGAGGAAATCGAGGTCGGGATACGGGCATTGATGCTCCTCGATCCACTCATGCACGGACCGCGCTGCGGCGCCGATCTGGTCGGCGTGCGAGACCAAGGCCGGGGCCCAGTGGGACTCACAGGCGCGATCGCAGGCGTTCAGTACGGCCATGGCGCCATGGAGGACCGGAGTGATCCCCGCTTCCCACGTGCGAAACTTGTTCACCGGATGCCCCTCCAGCGTTGCCCGAATTGTGCCGTCGGCCTGAATCAGTGGACGGTCTGGAACCTGGCTGAACGATCCAACCACTGGCCCGTATGTCACCCGGACTACCCAGGCCGGGTGTCGGACCAGGGATACATCATGACGCCCCATGCCGAGGTTCGATAGAGGGCGCCGCTCAGCGTGGCCATGGGACCGCAGAACGCGACGGAAGGCTCCACTCCGGCCGGGCCTGGCCGGATCGACCGTTCAGTGGTTCGAGGTCGTCGTCGGCCCGAACCGGCCGGTGCGGACGCCGACGGGCCCCGGAAGTCGGTTGTGGCGCACCGATCCGTTCGGTAGCTTGCTGACCATGGGGGAGTACGTGTCGGAACAGCAGGATGGCAGGCAGACGGTTTCGGACGATGTCGGCGGTGTCGAACTCACCATCGCCACTCACGTCCGCAATCTCACCGAGCTGCACCGTTACGGTCTGCTCAGTGACGAAGAGTTCGACAGCCGAAGAGCTGAGGCCGTGAAACGAAGGTAGCGGATCCCGCGGCTGGTGCTAGCTGCGGACGAGTTTTCCGTCGGATGTCTCGCTGGACCACGAGGAGGCCAGACGGTCGAACTCCTCCACGGCCAGCGAAAGCTCCTGGGCCGCCTGGGCTATACCCGTCAGCTCGACCTTGGTCGGTTCGTCCACGTCCTGCTGCGGATGGGAGCGGGGCTGCTTCTGCTTTTTCGCCATGGGTGGCGATGGTAGCCACACTTCTCGATCAGTCGGTGGATGGAGCCGGTCGTCCGGTCCGGTGGGCCAGTCACCGAAGGGGGGCGATCACCTCGTCGGCGTAGCGTCGGGCCCGGTCGATGAACTGCCGGCGTGTGCGGGTGTTCTCATCGTCGAAGCCGACCGATACCCAGGTCACCCCGGCCTGACCCAGGCGCTCGATGTCATGACGTCGGGCCTCGCTTCCTTCGGGACCTCCGTCGTTGTCGCCGGCACTGAAACAGATCTCCAGGGGCTCGGTGCGACCGATGGCCTCGGCGTGCTGGCGGGCCAGTTCGATTCGCGGGACCAGGTCCTCGACGCCCGTGACGGAGGCGGTGCGGGTGGAGTCGGCAATGCGCCCGCTCCGAAACGGAGCCCAACCCTGGCAGGTCTCCACGGCCCGGCGGATGGCTTGCGTCGAGTTGCCACCCATCCAGATCGGCGGGTGGGGTTTGGCCACCGGACGGGGTTGCATGCGTACGCCCCGGGCCTTGAAGTGCCGACCCTCATAGGTGACGGTCTCACCGGTCCAGGCCAGCTTCATGACCTCGATGGCCTCCTCCAGCAGTTCGTTGCGCTCGTCGAAGTCGACACCGAGGGCGCCGAACTCGGGCTTCAGGTAACCGGCGGCCACCCCCAGGATGAGCCTTCCGCTGGAGAGCAGGTCCAAACTGAGCGCCGACTTGGCCGACAGGAACGGGTTTCGGTAGCCGGCGACGTAGATGTAGGTCTGCAATCGCAAGGTGGTCGTCGCCGCTGCCGCGAACGACAGGGCCACAAAGGGGTCCAGGGCATGGTGGCCGCCGCCGTCCAGCCATCGGGCGTCGGGAGCCGGATGGTCGGTGACGTGGCAGCCATCGAATCCGGCGTCCTCCAAGCTTGCTGCGACCTCGGCGACCGCCTCGCCGGACAGGAACTCGCTTGGTTCACTGAATCGGGTCGTGGGCAGTCCGGCGGTGATGAACGGGTGGGTGGGCACGGATCCGAACACTAGATGGTGAGGCCAGGGCCTGCCGTCGCGCATCATCGGTTCCGGTGGGCCTCCAGATCAGGCCACCGGTGCAACTGCACTGTGACCCCGTCGGATAGAAGCGTCGGGTGGGCTGGTGGAGGCCGGCGACTCCGGCGCCTCCCCTGAGGCCGGCCCGAACGTCACGACGGTGACAGTGCTTGTGTCACCCCGGTGACAGACCCGGACCGAGCTCGGGCGCAGTATGGAGGTGTCCTACAAGTTCCGATCAAGGAGGTCACCATGACCAATGTTCGTCTGAGAATCGAAGACGCAGACCCCGCCATGGCATCCGGTGCCTTCGGAGTGTCCCTCTTTTCAGGGGCCACCACGTTGGACGGCCGTCCATCGACGAAAAGCCGCTCCCCCTACCGGCATGCCGACAAGAAGCCCGCCAACGTCGAAGCTGGTCTGCTCTCCTCGTAGTCGTGAATCCGGACGTTCACCCCGTCCGCCGGTCCGTGGGCCGACTCAACGCGGGGGCGATCGAGTTCCGGCCGGCGGGGGGCGGTCCGACCATGATCCGCAAGAACTCGCCGGTTGTCCGCAGGCGACCGATGACCTCACCCAGAGGTGCGTCGGCCTGGATGTGATAGCGGTTGCGGCGCCCCTCCTTCTCTTTGGCCACGTACCCCCCTGTGATCAGGTCGGAGACGATGGCAAAGGCGCTCCGCTCGGTGATGTCCAGAGTGGTGGCGATGTCTCGAAGCCGTATCCCGGGGTCGTGAGCTATGCAACCGAGCACTCTGGCGTGGTTGGTGAGGAAGCTCCAGTCCGACATGCTTCCAATATAGTCTAAAAATATTTCCTGAAATAAGTTGCTAATGTTGAATCCCCAGAGGGATTCTCCCTCATGTCGGATCCGACTACCGACGGGCTCCGGCTGGTCCCAGTGCCGCAGTGGTGCCGTCGCGACCGGGGGTTCCGGCGGGGGTCCGGGACCGGGACAACACCGGGTCCCGTGAGGATCCGAGGAAGGTGGGGCTCGAACGACCCGACGGACTGGGCGCCGACGGGGCGACCGGGATTCAGACGGTCGAGCGGCTCTGGTGACGGAACCGTCGCAGCGAGTGGGCTCCTCGGCGCCGCCTCACCAGCAGCGAGAGTCCCATCGCCACCAACGCCACGCCGATGATCAAGAACGGCCTGGTGTCGATGCCCGTGAACGGAAGCTGCGAGGTGGCGGCCGGGGCCGGTGTGTCAGTGGCGGCCGCAGTGAACGGCAGGGACTGGGGTGAGGTGGTCGTCGGGACGACGCTGGCGGCCGCTGTCATCGGCTGCAGGGTGGTGGACGTGGTGGACGTGGTGGTCGTCGACGCCGGAGCATCCGGGATGCTCGTGGACGAGTCGGTGTCCGGCATCGTGGTCGTGGTCGTCGTGCAGCCGCAATCGGCGACGGCGTCGGCGTCGGCGGCGGATGACGACCCGGTCGACGCACCCCAGGCCGCGCCACCCGCGATCGCACCGAGCAGCACGAGCGCGATGATCGAACTCGCAATCGTGATCTGTCGTTTCATTGCCGCGCTCTCTTCCTCGTCCGCGGGTTCCCGCCAGCCCACGGAGGCTCACAACTCGCCCAGTCACCGGTCACGAAGGGGCCTGGCGGAGGGCCCTGGGCAGGTTATCGGTGCCGTGACGGCGATGGCCGATTATTGCTCAC
Source organism: uncultured Acidimicrobiaceae bacterium (assembly GCA_963756515.1). GTDB lineage: Bacteria > Actinomycetota > Acidimicrobiia > Acidimicrobiales > RAAP-2 > Bog-756. Next base: position 221,216 of record CAVWNV010000003.1, on the reverse strand, counting down.
CGGCAGCCCGTGCACAACTTGCATGGTCCGCGTCGGGGAGGGAGGGGGACCTGGCCGGGACACCAGGGATTTCTCATGGTCGGGGGGTCGGACACCGTCCCCGATTCCGGGTGCGGCGTCCCCGACGTGGGGACGGAACGTCCCCCCTGTTCTCGTCGGGCCCGTCCCGGGGATGGCGCCCGGGAGGGCCGGGCCCGGAACCGCCGTTCTCGCCGCCACCCGCACGGCTCGGGAGTGGCTGCGGCTCAAGATCCGGGGTGGACTGTCGATGGAAGGGGAGACAGCCACCGAGTCGGAGATCGGCCCATGAACGAACATGACGTCACCCATATCTGCCCGAGCTGCGGTTCCCTTGACATACCGACCCTGATCGTGAACCGGGCGGCGAATCCGGACCGGGGAATCAGCTGGCGGTGCCGGTCGTGCCGGTATGCGTGGTCGGATGCCCAATTCCGCCTGCGGCGAGCCTCGTAACCCTGGCCGCCCGGGCCGGCGTTCAGCGACGGTCGGCGAGAACGACGGGTGTCTGGTCCGACGGGGCCGAAGACCGCGCATCGCCGCCCTGCTGGCGGGTGAGCATCGGATACTGCTGTGCGTCGAAGGCCGCTACGAACCGACGTACCGGCTTGGGCAGTTGAACCAAGAGTCGACCCGCCGGTCGGCCGTCCGGGGGTGAGATGATCTCCATCACCAACGAACAGGGCCCGATGGCCACGGAGCGAACCCCGGAGTCCGATCCCATCAGCGCCGTCAGGTACAGGGCGATGGCACACGACTGGTTGCTCTTCGGTACTCCGTGCACCCCGGCGGCCTCGAGGGTCACGGCCACCTCGTCCGGGCTGCACCCGAGACCGGCGAGCAACTGATTGGTCCGCTGCTTGAGTCGTCGATGGTGGCTCACCGCACCTCCTCGGGCGTCGACCTCCATCGTAACGGCCGCCACCCCACGCCACCCCGGCCCTTCCGATCGGGCATGACGCCTACCGTCAGCGTGCCCGTCTACGAGGCGCGGAGGCGGTCGGCCCGGGCTTCCGACCACTCTCGGTCACAGGAGCGGCACCGGAGGCTCACGCCGTCAGGGGCCGAGCCGGATCCCCTGACGACCAGGGTGGGGACCTCGGCCGAACCGCAGGACGGACAGTGTCGAGGTGCCTGAGAGTCATGCATGTCGACGCCCTCCGAGGGTGACGTATCTCCGGTACCCATGCCGGTCTCGGGTCAGACTACCGACGGGCCGCGGGCTCTGCCAGAGGGATCGAGGCCGGCACCGGGCGACGCCGTTGCACCTCGGGTCCGTTCGGGGCAGGATCGTACCGCGGGGGCTCGAGGCGGAGGTGTAGTAATGGAGTACCCGACGGATGACGAAGTCCGGTCCATGAGCAACCGCGAGCTGGTCACTTTGATGCGAGCGCAGGCCGAGCACATCGAACGGTCGCTCGGTCGAGACGCGCAGCCCGTCTTCAATCTCGAGGTCGTCGGCGAAGCCGACCCGTGGACCCCGCAGCCAGTCGAGTCCTGACCACGGGTCTGGATCAGGTGCCGGACAGTGCGGACACCACAGGACCCAGTGCCTCCCAGCTGTCGGCTTCGATCGACCAGTAGGAGATGCCGTACTCCTGACGTCGCCACTCCAACTCGGTGACCATCTCGTCGAGCGTGCCGAGGAGCGCCAGGGGCACGTGGAGGGCGTCGGCGGGCTCGACGCCGAAATGGGGAGCCATGGCCGTGGCGATCCCGGCCGCATCGTCGGTGATCATCACGAAGCCGATGAGGGCGTTGAGCTCGAGGTCGTCGTAGCGCTCTCCGGCCGCCTCTTTGACCCATTCCACCTTCTGGCGGGTGCGGTCGGGCGACGCGTCCGGCGCCGTCTCCGGTCCGCCGGTACCTTCGCGGAGATTGACGTTGATGCTCACGATGTCGGCGTGTCGGGCCGCGAAGGTGAGCACCCGCTTCCCCCCACCTCCGATGATGAGTGGAGGGCCGGGCTGTTGGACCGGTCGCGGGTAGAGGGTGTGCTCGTGGACGTGGTAGTACTCGCCGTCGAAGGTGAACGCACCGTCGGTGCGCAACAGTCCTTGGATCACATGGACGGCCTCCTCGAACCGTTCCACCCGTACCCGGGGTGCGTCGTAGGCGATCCCGGCCTCCTCGTAGTCCGTGCGCATCCACCCGGCCCCGAGGCTGAGTTCGAAGCGACCTCCGCTGAGAACGTCCAACGAGGCGGCCTCCTTGGCCAGTACCACTGGGTGCCGGTAGTCGTTGCCGAAGACCAACGACCCCATGCGCAACGTCGTGGTGGCGGCCGAGACGGCGGCGAGAGCCGGAACCGGAGCCAGCTGATCGCCGAAATGGTCGGGCATGAGCAACGCCGAATAACCCAGGTCCTCGGCCCTCCGGGCCTGGTCGGCCCACGACACTCCGGTTCCCTCCGGTGTGGTGCTGAGCTGTGCTGCGAATCGGAATTTGCGATCGTGGGCCATCGGACCATCCTGCCCCACACGGGCCGGGTCCCCGCGATCGGGACCATCAGCGGCCGGGGAGACCACGGCGTACGCTGCGCCCATGATTTCAGCTCCCGACCGGCTCCCGCTGTCGGGTCGCGTCCCGGCGTGAGTCCGACCGACGCGGCACCGGCGGTCGGAGCCTTCCAGTCGGTCACGGCGAGCACGGACGTCACCGAAGGAGCGGATCCCGAACCGGCCGCACCTTCTGTGGGCGGGTCGATGCGGACCCGCCCCTTCTGGACGACGCTGGTCGGGATCACCCTGTTCGGTCTGGGATTCCGCGTCGGTTACGTGCTGCTGGTAACGCGGCACGAGAACAGCAAGGTCTACGACGCCCTGTGGTACGGCGTCACCGCCAACGGCCTGGCCCAGGGACAGTTCTTCCGCACGCCCTTCGGCACCGCGCCGACTGCCGCCCATCCGCCCATGACCACGTTGGTGCTCGGTCTGGTCACCATCCTGACCGGGGTCCACAAGGACGACGTCATCCAACGCCTGACCATGGCCGTGCTCGGAGCCGCGGTGGTCCTCTTCGTCGGGCTCCTGGGCCGGGCCGTGGCCGGACCGTGGGTGGGCATCGCCGCCGCCGCGCTGGCCGCCCTGTACCCGAATTTCTGGATTCCGAACGGCATCCTGATGTCCGAGACCCTGGCCATGCTCATGATGGCCCTGATCCTGCTGGCGGTGGTCCGGCTGGTTCGCTCACCGAGCTGGTGGGGCGCGGTACTGCTCGGCGTGGCCTGTGGCGTCGAGGCCCTGGTCCGGGCCGAGCTCATCCTCTTCGTGCCGTTCCTGCTGGTACCGGCGGCCCTGACCGCCCGCCGGACCACCGTGCCGCGTCGGTTTGGCCTGGCCGCCGTGGCCGTACTGGCCACGCTGGTGGTCCTGGCCCCCTGGGTCGGGCGCAACATGGTCACCTTCAAGGACCCCACCTACATCTCGACCGGTGACGGACTGGCGCTGCTCGGCTCCAACTGCCCGGAGGCCTACCGCGGTCAGGGAATCGGTGCGTGGCACATCGACTGCGTGGCCGGCATCAACGCCGATGACGAATCGGTGAAGTCCGACCGCCTCCAGCATGCCGCCATCCAGTACGCCGAGCACCATACCGGGCGGCTCCCCATCGTGGTCCTGGCCCGGGTCGGCCGCCTCTGGGACTTCTACGAGCCGCTGCAGATGGTCAATATCGACGTCAACGAGGGGCGCCCCGTCCCCGCGGCGCGAGCCGGACTGATCGTCTACTACGCGCTCCTACCCTTCGCCGTGGCCGGCATCGTGGCCTTGCGACGACGACGCCTCCGCCAGTGGTTCCTGTTGGTCCCCGCCGGGGTGCTGACACTGGTCAGCGCCCTTTACTACGGGACGGTCCGGTTCCGAGCCCCCTTCGAGGTCTGCCTGGTGGTGTTGGCGGCGCCCGCCATCGTTGTCTCGGCCCGCTGGATCGGACGCTCGCTCCGCTCGCTCGGAGGTTCGGGTCGGCACAGCCAGGGCCGCCCGGCACCCGAGTCGTGACCCCCACCCACCCGGCCGATCGACCGTGGTCCGAGGACGGGTTCGAGACGCTGTCGACGGAGCAGTTGGCATCGCTCTTGGAGCGGGCTGACGAGCGTTGGTCCGACCGGGACCTGGTCCGCTCGGTGTCCGAGGGCGGGCCGGTCGACGAGGGCCAGGTGACCGCGGTCTTCGTCCCGCTCGCTCAGCTCATCGCCGAGCGGTTGTCCGTGGGCCATGAGGGGGTGACCTCGCTCGTCGGGATCACGGGTAGCGTCGCCTCGGGCAAGAGCACCATCGCCCGTATCCTGGCCGAGGTGCTCCGGCGGAACGCCCCCTTCCCCTCGGTCGACATCCTGGGCACGGACGCCTTCCTGTACCCGAACCACGTACTGGAGGAGCGCGGCCTCCTCGGACGCAAGGGCTTCCCCGAGACCTTCGACCACGGGGCTCTGATCGGTGCCGTCGCGGCCGTCAGGTCGGGCCAGGCCGTGGTGGAGGTGCCGGTCTACGACCACCGGGCCTATGACGTGCTCCCCGGCGCGGTGCAGCGCATCTGCCGGCCTGACGTGCTGCTGGTCGAAGGGCTTACCGTGCTCCAGCATCTTCCGGTCGATGTGCAGTGGCGCCAGGATCCGGCCTCGGTCCGTCCGGACATGGCCATCTACATCGACGCCGCCGAACAGGACGTGGCCGGATGGCACCGCCGGCGCCTACTGGCGCTCCGGGACGACCGGGACGGCACTCCGACCGACTTCAGCCGCTGGTTCGCCTCCCTCTCCGACGATCAGGCCAGCCAGGTGGCCGAGTCCTCGTGGTCCGAGATCAACCTGGTCAATCTGCGCCGCAACGTGGCACCGACCCGCGCCGAAGCCGATGTCGTCCTGGTGAAGGGAGGCGACCACCGGATCTCCCGGGTGATGGTGCGAGGCCGTTGACGGTGTCGCCGCCCGGCCTCGCCCGGCCGCGTCAGTAGGGGCGGTTCCGCTCAGGGACGCACCGGCTCCGACGGGCAGCCGATGAGATCCACACCGTCGCGGACGAATTCCGAGCCGCGGTCGGGTCCCCAGATGACGGTGCGGATCCCGCGGGCGAACTGGGGATCGCTCCAGTCCCACAACTTGGACGGGTGGGTGTCCACGTCGGTGGGTTCGTTGTTCCAGCACCAGGCCGAGCGCAGGATCGCCCCCTGGGCCTCGACGCCCACACTCCACACCAGAGCCACGATGGCCAGTGCCACCAGCAGCCTGCGCCACCGCCGCGACGGCGTCGGGGGGACGACCTCGGCGACCGGGGTCGTCGGAGGGGGGGAGGGTGTCAACCAGCGGGCCAGGACCTCGACGGCCGGGAGAGCCAGGACCACGAAGACCGGCATGAGGTCGGTGAAGAAGCGGGGGCCGTAGGAGTCGCCACCCCACCAGTGCTTGAAGGCCGAGATGACGATCCAGTGCAGGACCGGGATGACGGCGAGTGCCTTCCAGAACGCGTCGAGCTCCCCGGCCCGCCATCGCACGACGATCCCGACGACGGACAGCACCACGAGGGGGCAGAAGATCAAGAGGCCCCGGGCCGGGCTCACCAGGTTTCCGGCCAGAGCCACGGCCATCGTCCCGGAGACATCGAACGACTGGCCTCCCGTGAAGTACGGGCTGAGTGGTTGGTGATACGTGGACAGGTTGACCGCCACCAGGATGGCCAGGGGCGGGACGGCTCCGGCCACCGCTGCCAGCAGGTGGCGACGCTGGGCGACGACCATCCACACCGCGATGACCATGATGACGATGGAGTCGGTGGGTCGCATGGCGTACCCGGCGGCGAAGGCCGCCCCCATCCCCATCCAACCCCGCTGGCCGGCCTGGGCGCGGAGGGCGAGGAGCAGACCGATCGAGATGCACAGCATCGACGGACCGTGCTGCCACATGGAACGGCTGGCCGTGGACCAGGCCGGAGTGGCCAGAGCGAAGGCCATCGCCACCAACAGGGCCCAACGCCGCCGGCGCGCCGGCGGATGCAGGCGCAGGACCCGGAGCGCGATGAAGTACACCACCACCGTGGTCGCGGCCACCACGGCGGACATCGACACGACCTGCAGTCCCCAGTCGTGTTGCGAGTGGACCATGGCGACGCTTCCCTCGCCGATACCGAGCTTGTGCAGGGCGTCGTAGCCGATGACCCAGGGCACCGCGAACAACGAGACGGCCCAGGGGAACAGCGGATAGACGTGGCCGTGGACGATGTCGAGGGCGTAGGTGGAGTCGGGCAGCGGCTGGAGCCGGTTCAGACTGAGGGTGTGGTAGTGGACCAGGGCCACGGCCACGCTGACGGCCCGGACGGAGTCGGCCGTCACGCCGCTGGGACTGGCCACGTCGATGGCGAACACCACCACGGCCAGCAGCGACGAGATGATCCAGTTGCCCGACACCGGTTCGTCGAGGTCGGCGGCGGTGTCGAGGGTGGAGACGTCGCTCACCCGGACCGCCTCGCCGTGCGTGATCCGATGGCCCGGCGGAGGAGGGCTTCGTATCGGGACAGGACGACGTCCCATCGGTACTGGTCCTCGACGTAGGCACGTCCGGACCGCCCCAGGGAGTCGGCCAGGCCCTGCCGCGACATCAACAGGTCCAACGCCGCCTCGAACTCGGCGAATCCGGCGTAGAACAGACCGCCTCCGCTCCGACGGACCTGGCCGACGAGCACGTCGGTGCGCCCCTGGGCCAGCACCGGTCGCCGTTGTGCCCATGCCTCGCTCAGAACCATGGAGAAGCTCTCGAAGAACGAGGGCTGGGCCAGGGCCAGCGCACCGGCCAGGGCATCGGTCCGGGTCTGGTCGTCCACGAAGCCCGTGTAGACGATGTCGGGATGCGGGCGACGCTCTTCGGCCGGACCCACGAAGACCAGGGCCAGCGGGCCCGGGTTCCTGTCCTTGTAGGTGACGAAGAACTCGATGAGCTCCTCGGAGCCCTTGCCGGCCTCGACCCGGCCCACGAAGGCCAGGTACGGCCGGTCGCCCAGGGCCGCCCGGGCCCGGAATCGGTCCCCGTCTCCGGTGGTGTCGAGGTCCACGCCGATGCCGACGACCGCTCCCCGTCGGGGGGCACCCCGCCGTATCAGGAGGTCCCGCTCCTCCTCGGTGGACCAGGCGTACTCGGTGGGTCGATCGAAGAGATCGTCGAAGACCGGCAGCCAGAAGGCCGGCTCGTCGTGGGCCGTGGCATGGAGGACGGTGGGCACCAGACCGGCGGTGACGGGCAGACCGGCCCAGGTCGGCGTGTAGAGGTACGAGATGTGGGCGGCCACGTCGAACTCCTTCGACCGGTCGGCCAACCAGGGGAGCAGGTCGGGCAGGTCGGGACCTTGCAGTTGCCGCCAGGCGGCCTGCTCGTTCGGTGGGGGCAGGACGCCGCTCCACAGGACGGCCATCGTCTTGGCTTCGAAGGCCACGCGGTCGCGGGGAGCGGATACAGAGAGGCGGTGGACGGTCACCCCGTCCAGTTCGGTCCGGCCGGGCGGATAGACATCGGCCCAGTCGTGGGCGCTCTGGGCCCGACTCGTGACCACATCCACCCGGTGGCCGCGACGGGCCAGGCCGACGGCGAACTGGCGGCAGAGGAGCTCGGCACCGCCGGCCACCTCGGCGCCGTAGCGCTGGACGACGAAGAGGATCCGGAGCGGAGGACCCGGATCCGTGTCGGGTGTCGGGTCCCGTCGCCGGCGGTCGAGGAGGCGCCGGCCCACCCCGGCCAGCCCACCCCGGCGGGGGCGAAGGTGGCGTCCACCTCCGGGTCCCCCGCGTACCGCCACCATGGTCCGACCGTGGGCATCCAGACCGTCCTCCAGTCCGGGGGCGTAGGCGGCGCGGCTCCGGCGTTCCGCCACCAGAGCGGCCACCTCGTCGTGGAGCTGGACCGCCGACAGCGTCGGACCCACCGAGCGGCTCACGGCCGGTCCGGCCCGGTGACCCACGGCGGTACGGGCAGCACCGCGGCCAACAGATCCCGGGCCCCACGGTCGAAGCCCATGTCGGCCACGAAGGCCAGGCCTTCGCCGGCTCGGGTGGCGCGGTCCCCGGCATCCCCGAGCAGCTCCAGGACCGTCCGGGCCAGCGTCTCGGGAGCGGCGTCCACCGGCACCTTGGCCACGAAGTCGGGGAGGAGGCGGGCGGGGCCGATGTCGGTCACGACCGTGGTCACACCGTGGGCCAGGCAGTCGGCCACAGCCCCCGAGGTCTCACCGTTGGTCGCGGCCCGTAGCTGGACGGCCACCGAGGCCCGGCCCAACCACCGCTCGTACTCGGCATCGTCCACCTCGCCGGTGAAGGACACCGACTCCTCCACTCCCAGTTCCGCCGCCGCCAGCCGGTACTCGTCCAGCAGGGACGGATCGATGGGGCCGACGAAGACGAGACGGCTCGAGGACTGCGACCGGCGCACCAGGGCGAACGAGGCCAACAACAGCTCGGGCAGCTTGACGCTGTTCACCAGCCCGAACGTGCAGATCAGCCCGGGCTCCTCGGTGGCGTCCCCGCGCCCTACGGCCTGAGGGTAGGCATAGGGGCAGACGAGGACGCGGTCCCGGTCCTCGGGCCGGGCGTCGAGCACGGCCAGTTCGGCGGCCACGGTCGAGGTGACGATGAAGCCCTCGGACAGTCCGATCAACTCCCGGGCCATGAACACGTTGTGGGCCTCGGCTTCAGCCGGCTGCAGCCAGCCGTCCCTGAACCACTCGTCGGTGGCTTCGGGGTAGAGCGCCTTCACCGCCGCCACCGTGCCCTCGGGCACCGCCCCCCGGGCCCCGCCGTGTCGATACAGACCGTTCAACCGCACGTCGTGGGCCAGTACGACGGCCCGAACGCCATCGACCCGCAGCAGCCGGAGGGCGCCGGTGTGGTGCTCACTGTTCCCTATGCAGGCGACCACGGCGTCATACCCACCGCGGACGGCGTCGACGTGCGGGAGGGCCCAGGCCGGGTAGGAGTCGAGCCCGTCGAGGTGGCCGGGATCGGAGGGGGTGTCCCCGTCGACGAACAGCTCCACGTCCACGGAGGACGACAGGGCATCCGTCAGGCGGCGCGAGTAGGAGGCCACCCCGGTGGCCGCCGGTGGCCAAGGGGTGACCAGTGCCAGCGCCGGCCGACGTCGCCAGGCTGCCGGTCGTCGCCAGCCGGTGTGCTCCCGGTCGAAGGCCATGCTCCGGTAGGCCGCGGCGGCCCGGTCGGCCACCTCGGTCCAGGTCGGGCGGGTCCGGGCCGACCATCGGAGGAGCCGTTGGCGGAAGGGGTGGTCGACGAGACCGCGCTCGATGGCCCGGGTGAGATCGTCGGTGTCGTGGGGGTCGAAGGTGGCCTCGGGCTCCACCAACTCCGCCAGCGAGGAGGTACCGGACGCCACCACCGGGGCCCCGCAGGCCATGGCCTCCGCCACCGGCAGTCCGTAGCCTTCGTACAGGGACGGGAACACGACCAGCTCGGCGCTCCGGTAGAGGTGGACCAACGCCGCGTCGGAGACCTGTCCGGTGAGCAGCAGGTCGTCCTGGGCCAGGCCCAGGTTCCGGCCCAGCACCTCATAGTGGTGCCGCTCCAGGGGCTCGAGCCGGCACACCAGTACCAGCTGGCGCTCCCGACGCACCGCCGCCGGTAGGTGCGCGAACGCCTTGACCAGGGCCTCCATGTTCTTGCGGGGCTCGACGGCGCCGTTGTACACCACGGGGTACCGGCCGAGCCCGGGGAGGAGGGACCGGGCCACGGCCAGGTCGCGCCCGTCGCCGGCCCCGGGCGAGAAGGCCTCCGAGCAGGCCGCCCCGACCACGGTCAGTCGGTGGTCGGGGATGCCGAGCCGGTCGGCCACGTCGTCGGCGGCCGATCGGGACAGGGTCATGACCCGGTCGGCGGCCCGAATGAGCTCCCGTCTCGCCCGGTACCTGCGCCGCATCCCGGGATCGGTCAGGTAGGTGTCGGGAAAGAGCTCGGGGATCAGGTCATAGACGGTGACCACCAAACGGCGGCCGGACCTGGACGCCTCCCGGGGCCAGACCTCGCGCACCGGGGTCGCGATGTCGAACGGCGAGAGGGCGTGGAACACGCCTCCGGCCCGGTCCCACCTCGGGGACGAGGTCAACACGCCGTCCAACACCGGATCGTGGCCGGAGATGGGTGGAAGGTCCGGCCGCACCAACACCTGATCGAGGAGATCGGGCGCCGTGCGGGCCAGGGCGGCGGCGAAGTCGAGGGCGTAGCGGGCCACACCGCGCTCCCGGTAGGTGGGGGACTGGACCGCTTGGAGATCGAGCACTACCGGCGCGTCGAGAGCCGCTGGGGTCAACGGGGCGGATCCGCCTCACCGGCGGCCCGGCCCAGGCGGCGGAGCTCCTCGTGGAGCAGCTCGGTCTCGGCGCTGAGGCGGGTGAGGCTCCGCCCGATGGCTTCGGCGACCTGGTCGTTGGCGTCGGCCAGGTCCCCGAGAATGCGACGGAGATCCTCGTTGGCCTCGGCGAAGGAGGCGATCAGCCGCGTCGAGGCATGTTCGACCTCCTGGGCCACCACCCGCCGTACCGGATCCACGAAGAGCTTGTCGTGCATGGAGCGCACGAACCCTCCGGAAGCCATGGCGAGCATCGTACCTGCCGCCCATCACCGGAGTGGGACCGAGGCGGGCCCCGCCCCGCCTCGGTCAGAGCCGGAACCGGTGGAAGAACGCCCAGACCACCGAGGTGGCGTCGATCTGGGAAGTGGTCATCCCGACATCGGCAGCCGGGGCCTCGCTGACCTCGGTGCCCGGGCCAGGAGTGACCGCCGCCGACGATGATGTAGAACTCGACCGCGGTGTCGGTCGGACAGCCGTAGCGACGGAGGATGACCTGGCCGCTGAGGAGGGTATCGAAGGCATCCTGGCCGCAGCCGTCGCGGGTGGCCCAGGCCCGGACGGTGGCCGGGATGCCGGCTCCGTTGAGATTGGCCGGTCCGGAGGCGGCGCCCGGCGGCTCGACCGGCTGCCCACCGCCGAGGAGTCGGTCGAGGCTGGCCGAGCCCACGCCCCCGTTGAAGTCGAGTATCGGGTCGGCCGTGCCGTGGAACGCGATGACGGGAACCGGCCGCGAGGTGGGGCACGACGGAGGGAGCTGCAGGCCCGACACCGCACCGATGGCGGCGAAGCGGTTCGGCATGGCGCAGGCCAACAGCGAGACCATGTATGCGCCTTCCGAGAACCCGCTGGCATAGACCCGGGACGTGTCGATGCACAGGGTCGACTCCAAGGCATCCAGCATGGCCGCGACGAACTGCAGATCGGGATTCGACGGGCTGTCGTCGGTGGTGTTCCACCGGACCGGATCGTCGGTTCCCTCCGGGAAGGCCACGTCGAAACCGTCCTGCTGGCCCAGGGCACCGAACTGGGTCGTCTCCGCCTGGAGGGATGCCCCTTCGGCGAGCCCGTGGAAGTCGAGCACCAGGGGGCGGGGTACCGGCGCCGTTGTCGGTGGGGTGGTGGCGTCGGCGGTCGGGCTCGGCGTGCCCGGCGCCGGAGTGGTCACCAGGTACCAGCGGGGCGTCCCGTCGACGAACACTCCCTGCAGCTGGTCGGTGACGGACGCTCCAGCCGGAGACTCGCAGCCCGAGGACGGCACCGGTGTGCGGGTGACCGACACGATCGTGCCCGTGGCGGCCCGGGCGCCGCGCTCGGTCCGCGGGGCGGCGTCGCTCGACGACGTACAGCCGGCGCAGACAGTGGCGGTCACCAACAGAAGTCCGAGCGCGGCTGCCATGCCGCGCTTCGTGATCTCCTCGAACACGCTGAAAGCGAATCACAGTTCGGATGATCCGGTGGGGTGCAGCCCCTCTCCGTGACCGACCGGGCGCTCTCTGAAACCGCCTCCGTCCGGGGCCCGTGAGCGCCCGGGCCGGAACCGTCCCGGTCGGCCACTACCGGTCCTTCATTCCCGTGGGTCCGACGAGTTGTTACGCTTCGCCCATGTGCAGACCGACGGGCTACCGGTGACCGGCGCCCTGTCCCCGTTGCTGGCCACCGGAACCGCGGTCGGCGCCCTCGGCGGCATCATCGGGTTCATCCTCTGGATACTGGTGATGGTGTGGATCTACAACATCGCCAAACGCAAGGGACGCCACGCCGTGGGCTGGGTCATCCTGGGCTTCTTCTTCTGGCTGCTGGCCCTGATCGTCGTGGCCCTGCTCCCGTCCAAGCGGACCACGGATCTCTACGAAGGTCGGTGACCGGGCCCAGGCGGCCCCCCGACCCGAGGCCTGCGCCCGGTCGGGGCTGGGAGGGCCTAGAGTGACGAGGTCACCCTCGGTACGGATCGACGAGCCCGTCGCTCGCTTCCACGACTGACGGGTTCCGTCGCCACCCCGGCCAGTGAGTGACCGGCGGAGTCCTGATCGTCCCCGGCGGGTCCAGCCGCACCGGCTGGTCCCGTGCCATGTCCGCCTCCGGGCGCCGAGTGAGAGACCGTCATGGACACCAGGTTCGAGGTTCCCCTCCCTTCGGTCTCGAGCCGCGAGGACTTTGCCGAACTCTCCCGCCGGGTGCGGGACGGTGGCCTTCTGGCCCGTCGGCCGACCTACTACGCGGTCAAGATCGCCACGTCGGTCGGGGCCCTGGCCGCCGTGGTCGCCGTCACGGTGCTGCTCGGCGACACCTGGTGGGTGCTGGTCGCCGCGGTCGGCCTGGCCTTCGTCCTCACCCAGCTGGGGTTCATCGGGCACGATGCCGGACACCGTCAGATCTGCACCCGGCGACGCCACAACGACCTCATCGGCCTGATCGTGGCCAACCTGTTCGTCGGGTTCAGTTTCGGGTGGTGGTTGAACAAGCACAACCGCCACCACGCCCATACCCAACGCCCCGACAAGGATCCGGACCTGGTGCCGGGTGCCCTCGTCTACACGCCGGACCAGGCGGCCCGCCGGGGATGGATCGGGCGGGAGTTCGCCCGGTCCCAGACCGTCATGTTGGTCCCCCTGCTGTTCCTCGAGGCACTCAACCTGCACGTGGCCAGCGTCATCTCCCTGGCCGGCCGGCGCGACCGGGCCGCGCTGACAGAGACCGGGCTGTTGTCCCTCCACGTCCTCCTCTTCTTCGTGGCCCCGTTCCTCTTGCTCTCGCCCCTCCGGGCCGTCGGGTTCATCGTCGTGAGCCAGGCCCTCTTCGGGTTCTACCTGGGGGTGAGCTTCCTCACCAACCATGTCGGGATGCCCACGCTGTCGGGCACCGACGATCTGGGGTTCCTGCGCCGTCAGGTGCTGACCTCACGCAACCTGTCGGGCCCGGCCGTGACCGGGTTCCTGTTCGGCGGCCTCGACACGCAGATCGAGCACCACCTCTTCCCGTCCATGCCCCGGGCCAATCTGCGCCGGGCCCGAACACTGGTCCGCCCGTTCTGTCTCGAGCGTCGGATCGACTACGCCGAACAGAGTCCCCGGCGGGCCTGGGGCGAGGTGCTCGGCCACTTGCGACGGGCCGGTACGGGCCGGCCCATCTCGGTCATCGACTGACGACCGTTGCGTCGCGACGCGCACTGGACCCGAGCCGTCGACGTCGCCCGGCCACGCAGGGTCGGTCCGGTCCGGAAGCCCGTGCATCCTGCCGGCCGACGAGCTAGGGTGCCAATGCTTCGGCTTGCACCGGAGTGATGGACGTTCAGCGAAGTCCGGTGAGATTCCGGCGCTGTCCCGCAACGGTAGTGCTCCCAGAATGAGGAGCGAGCCCGGGCGCCTGGTCGTGCATCTACGCAACCTGTCCTCGGAGGAAGGGCGGTTCGTTCGATGCCTCCACCAGGTGTCGCAGCGGGCGCACTTCGTCCTCCGCGAACCGATGGAGGATGAACATTGTCTAAGCAGTCGAAGCGAAGGCTGTGCGGAATACTGGCGGTGATCCCGCTGGTGCTGGCCCTGGGCTGCAGCTCATCGTCGACGGCCTCGTCCCCGTCCCCCCCGGGCGTCCCGTACCCTCTGACCATTCAGGCTGCCAACGGCCTGGTCCACATCGCCGCCCGGCCCACCGCCATCGTTTCGCTGTCGCCGACGGCCACCGAGATGTTGTACGCCATCGGTGCCGGTGGCCAGGTGAAGGCGGTGGACGGCTATTCGGACTATCCGGAGGGCACTCCCATGACCTCGCTGAACGGGAACGATCCGAACGTAGAGGCCATCGCCTCGTACAAACCGGATCTGGTCGTGGTGTCCCAGGACTCTCCGGGACTGGAGAAGGGGCTGCATGCACTGGGCATACCGGTGATGAGTGACCCGGCGGCGACCGACCTGGCCCAGGAGTACCAGCAGTTCGCCGAACTGGGCCAGGCCACCGCCCATTCATCACAGGCGGCCACCGAGGTGGCCTCGATCAAGTCCTCGATCGCCCGGATCGTGGCTGACACCCCCAAGCCCCGTGGCGGTGCCTACTACTACGAACTCGATCAGACCTACTACTCGGTGACGTCGTCCACCTTCATCGGACAGGTGCTCGGTCTCCTGGGGTTGAAGAGCATCGCCGATTCGGCCCGGGGCGCGGCGGCCAGCGGGGGCTACCCCCAGCTGAGCGGCGAGTTCATCCTGCAGGCCAAGCCGGATTACATCTTCCTGGCCGATACCATCTGCTGTTCCCAGTCGGCCGCCACGGTCTCCGCCCGACCCGGCTGGTCCACCATGTCGGCGGTGAAGGACGGCCGGATCCTGGGCTTGAACGATGACATCGCCTCCCGGTGGGGTCCGAGGATCGTGGATCTGCTGTCCCAGATCTCCAACGAGATCAAGCAGCATCCGGTGGGCTCGTCGAAGTGAACCGGTCTGAGCGGAGCGGGTCGATGGCCGGAGCGGGTCGATGAGCACGGTGCTGCCACGGCGCACCGGAGCCGACGCGGCCACCGGGACGGTCGACCCGGGTCGGGCCCTCCTGCCCCGACGGGTGTCGGCCCGCCGCCCCATCTTGGTGGCGGTGGCCATCCTGGTGGCATCCATGGCCGTCGGTGTGGCCGTGGGCCCGGTGGATATTTCGGCCGGCGACATCGTGGGCACGTTCCTGGCCCACGTTCCGCTCCTCCATTTCCATACCCGGACGTCGGCACTCGACCAGGCCATCATCTGGCAACTCCGCATGCCGCGGGTCGTCCTGGCCGGTTTGGTGGGTGCCATGCTGGCGTCCGGCGGAGCGGCCTATCAGGGCGTCTTCCGCAATCCTCTCGCCGATCCCTACCTGCTCGGCGTGGCCGCCGGCGCCGGTCTCGGCGCCACCCTGGTCATCGTGTCGGGCGACGACACCTCGGTCATCCTCCCCGTGGCAGCCTTTGTCGGAGCCGTTCTGGCCGTGACCTTGACCTACGGCGTGGGAGCGGCCGGAGGACGGCGGGCCTCGGGTCGCTCCATCGTCCTGGCCGGGGTGGCGGTGGCCGCTCTGCTCACCGCATTCCAGACCTACCTGCAGCAGCAGCATTCCCAGCAGATCGCATCGATCTACAACTGGATACTGGGCAGCCTCTCGGTGGCGTCGTGGTCGGACGTCACGCTCATCCTTCCCTATGTGGTCGTCAGCGCCGTCGTGCTGCTGGCCCACCGCCGCATCCTCGACGTGTTCCGAGTGGGCGAAGACGAGGCCGGCGCCCTGGGGATCCATCCCGAGCGGGCCCGACTCATCATCGTGGCTGCGGCCACGCTGGGCACGGCGGCCGCAGTGTCGGTGAGCGGGCTCATCGGGTTCGTCGGCATCATCGTGCCCCACACCGTCCGGCTCACCACCAACGCCAGCTATCGGATCGTGATGCCGGTCTCGATGATCGGGGGCGCGGCGTTCCTGGTCCTGGCCGACCTGGTGGCCCGCACGGTGGAGGCGCCGGCCGAGGTCCCCATCGGAGTGGTCACCGCCTGCATCGGAGCACCGTTCTTCCTCTTCGTCCTGGTGTCTCGTCGCGCCCAGCAGGGAGTGCTGTGACGTCGGGCGGACCGGTGGTGGACGTAGCGGTGACCGGAGATCTGGTCCGGGATCGAGGCACCGGTCCCGAGGTGACCGGTGAGCCGCCGGTTCCGGCAGCCATGGTCACCTTCGAAGGAGTGACTGTACGGTTCGGCTCCACCGAGGCACTGCGCGGCGTGTCGGGAGCAGTCGGTCGTAGTGAGTGGGTCGGACTGATCGGTGCCAACGGGGCGGGCAAGACGACGCTGTTGCGCGCCCTCGCCCACCTCGAGCGACACCAGGGGCAGGTGCAGGTGGACGGCCAGTCCTTGGCTGGCCTGGCTCGGCGTCGGCGGGCCCAGTTGGTCGCCTACGTCCCGCAGACGCCGGAACTGCCCGCCGACATGACGGTGATCGACTACACCCTGCTCGGACGCACGCCCCACCACGGCTATTTCGGGCTCGACACCGAGGCGGACCGCAAGCAATGCTGTGGGCTCCTCGAGCAATTGGACCTGGGCGCAGAGGCGGGCCGGGCACTGTCGACGCTGTCGGGGGGTGAGGTGCAACGGGTCGTTCTGGCTCGGGCCCTGGCCCAGGATGCGCCGGTGCTCCTCTTGGACGAGGCCACCAGTGCGCTGGATCTGGGGCGTCGGGTGGAGGCGCTGGAGCTCGTGGACCATCTCCGCCGGGAACGACGGTTGACGGTGATCAGCGCGCTCCACGATCTGACCCTCGCCGGGCAGTTCGCCGATCGGCTTATGCTCATGGCCGGTGGCGAGATCGTGGCCACCGGGCCGCCGGCGCAGGTCCTCAGGGAGGACACATTGTCGACCCATTACGGCACCAGGGTCCGGGTCGTGGTGACCGAGGACGGCGACGCCGTGGTCGTGCCGCGTCGGGCTGTCGCGTCGGAACGGGATCGACCGATGAGACGAGAACCGACCGGAGGTTGACGATGATGGCTGACCAGACACCCCCGACAGAGCAGAGGCGGCCTATCCCTCGCCATGCGGACAAGCCGACCCGGGTACGGGTCGATTCGATCGTCCTGGTCAACACGGGCGACGGCAAGGGCAAGTCGTCGGCGGCGTTCGGGGTCATGGGACGGGGCTGGGCGCGCGGATGGCGGGTGGGGGTGGTGCAATTCATGAAAGGGGGCAAATGGAACGCCGGCGAACGGAAGCTTGCCGATCACTTGGGCGTCGACTGGTGGACGCTCGGCGACGGTTTCACCTGGGAGTCGGACGACCTCGACGAGAGCGCAGCCAAGAACCGCCACGCGTGGGAGATCGCCAGGGGCAAGCTGGCCTCAGGACAGTACGACCTCCTGATCCTGGACGAGCTGACGTATGTCGTCAACTACGGATGGGTCCCCGTGGGCGAGGTGGTCGACGGCATCAGGGGCCGGTGGCCGAAGACCAACATCGTGGTCACCGGGCGCGACGCACCCCCCGAAGTGGTGGAGATCGCCGATACGGTGACGGAGATGTCGGTGGTCAAGCACGCATACCAGCAGGGGATCGCCGCCATCAAAGGGATCGAATATTGATCGTCTCCGAGCTCGTGGAGCGGTACCGCGGGTCCGACGGGCTCCCGCTCCTGGTCTGGCGCTTCGACCAGCCCTTGGCGGTGGCGTCGACCGCTCCGGCCGGCGGTGGCATCGGGCACCGGCGGTGGATGATCAATGCCCAGGTTCCGACGGGCTACGGCCGCCGCGACCCCGAGGGCCATGTGGGCGAGTTGGCCTCCGCGCTGGGGATGTCCGGTCCCGGTGTGGGCATGCTCACGGCGGTGGATATCACCAAAGTCGTCCGGGTGGTCGAGGCCGGGGTCTCGGTGGAGACCACCGTCGGCCTCTCCCATCCGGTGTGGGCTGCTTCCACGGAGCCGACCGAGGAGGTGCCAAGGGCCGGAACCGTCAACGTCGTGGCCTTCGTACCCACGGCGTTTTCGGACGCGGCGCTGTTGAACGCCCTGTGTACGATTACCGAGGCCAAGTCCCAGGCCCTCATCCAGGCCGGTATCGAAGGGACCGGGACCGCCTCCGACGCTGTCACCGTGGTCTGCCTCCCCCGGGGTGAGGTGGAGCCGTTCGGGGGCCCGCGGTCTCGGTGGGGGGCGCCCCTGGCCCGCGCCGTGTGTTCCGCCGTGCGAACCGGGAGTACCGGCTCGCGTGCGCCAGGGGCTGCCCGTCCATGATCGCGCTGATTCTGGGAGGATCACGTTCTGGGAAGTCGGCAGTGGCGGAACAGCTCGTCGGGCAGTACCCCGACCCGGTGACCTACGTGGCCACCATGGTCCTCGGCGACGACCCCGATCTGGCCGCCCGGGTGGCGCGGCACCGCCAGCGTCGGCCTCCGACGTGGGCCACATTGGAGGCCGGACCGCAGCTGGCTGACTCGCTGCGGGCCCTGGCCGGCACCGTCCTGGTGGACTCCCTGGGTCCCTGGCTGTCGGCGCAACCGGCCATGGAGGTCGATGCCGGCGCCCTCTGCGCGGCGTTGGTCGAGCGTCCCGGGCACAGCGTGGTGGTCTCCGACGAAGTGGGCATGGGCGTGCATCCGTCCACGCCCGTGGGACGAAAGTTCCGCGACGCCCTCGGCTCCCTGAACCAGGCTGTGGCCTCCGTGGCCGACCGGACGTACCTGGTCGTGGCCGGTCGGGTGCTCACACTCGCGCCCGTCACCGAGCTCTGATGCGCCGTGCGCTGGCTTTCCTCACGCCCATCGGACGGGGAGGCGTCCCGACACCGCGCACCTTCGACTGGTTTCCCGTGGTCGGTGCCGCCATCGGCCTGGCCGTCGGCGGAGTGTGGTGGCTGGCCGACCGGGCCTGGGCGCCGATCGTGGGCGGCGCGGTGACCGTGGTGGTGGACGCCGTCCTCACCGGGGGCCTGCACCTGGACGGCCTGGCCGACGCGGCCGACGGCCTCGTTCCCCCGATGGACCGGATCCGCCGGCTCCAGGTGCTCCGTGACCCTGCCGTGGGTGCCTTCGGAGGCGTGGCGCTGGTAGCGGTGCTGCTGCTCCGGTTCGGGGCGTTCACCACCACGCCGGCCCGCCCGCTGGTGGTGGCCGGATTGTGGTGCGGGTCGCGCACGGCCATGGCGGTCATGGCCCGGACCATGCCGTACGCCCGGCCCGAGGGCGGCCTGGCCACGGCGTTCGTCGCCTCCCCGACCGGCGGAACCGCGCCCGGGTCGGGGCACCCGTTGCCCCTTGGCGTCGGCTCGACCATGGCCCTGGCCGGTGGCGCGCTGTTGGCCGGCGTGCTCGCCGCGCTGGGTCGGGGTGTCTGGGGCCTGGCCGGGGTGGGAGCGGAAGCCGTGGCCGCCGCCGGGGTGGGGTGGCTGGCCTGGCGCCGGATAGGGGGGTTCACGGGTGACGTCCTCGGTGCCGCCGGGGTCATCGGCGAGACGGTGGGCCTTCTGGTGGCGGTGGCCAAGTGACGCGTTCCCACCGCGCCGCCGTTTCCATCAGCACCGCCCGGTCCCGTCTGCTCGGTGCCGCCGTCGGCATCCTGGTCGACGGAGCCCTGCCCGAGCCTCCCTCCGCCGTGCACCCGGTAGCGCTCTTCGGGCGCACCATGACCGGCATCGAGTCCTACCTCTACCGGGACCGACGCAGTGCGGGAGTGGTCTTCGCCCTCACCGGGACCGCCCTCGGCGTCGGCGCCGGTGTGGCCGTACGCTCCACCGCCGTCGCGACCACCATGGCGGTGGCCGGCCACTCGCTGGCCGACACGGCCACCGGCATCGGGGAGGCCCTGGACGCCGGCGACCTCGACCGGGCACGAGCCTTCCTGCCGTCGCTGGTCGGGCGGGACCCCACCGGTCTGGACGAGAAAGAAGTAGCCAGGGCGGTGGTCGAGTCCGTGGCGGAGAACACCGTCGACGCCGTGGTGGCCCCGGCCCTGTGGGCCGCCCTGGCCGGTGCGCCCGGTGTTCTGGCCCACCGTGCCGTCAATACCCTCGATGCCATGGTCGGCCATCGCTCGGACCGCTATACCGACTTCGGGTGGGCCAGTGCCCGGCTCGACGATGCCATGGCATGGCTCCCGGCCCGCTTCACCGCGGTGCTGGTGGCTCTGGTGCGGCCGGGGAGGGCTGGAAGCGTGGCCCACGCCGTTCGCCGCCAGGCCCCTGCTCACCCGTCCCCGAACGCTGGTGTGGCCGAGGCGGCCTTCGCCGCGGCCCTGGGGCTCCGGCTCGGTGGCGAGAACCGCTACGGCGACCGGGTCGAGCTCCGGCCGCCGCTCGGTGACGGTAGAGCCGTCGAATCCGCGGACATCCACCGGGCCGTCAGCCTGTCCCACGATGTCGGGTCGGCGATGGCGGCCTCCCTGGTAACGGTGGGGACGCTCCCATGGCGGAAGAGTCGGCGTTGATTCGCGTCGTCGACCCCGCGCCCGCCCGGACCCCCGGACCCTCCGCCCACGGAGGGGACGGCCCGGCTGTTGCCGCGGCCCTGGGTCTGGACCCCGACAGGGTGCTCGACCTTTCCGCCTCGCTCAACCCGGTGGCTCCCGACCCGGTCCCGGTGGTGGCCCGCCACCTGGGCGCGGTCCGGAACTACCCCGACGGGTCGACCGCCACCACAGCCCTGGCCCGCGCCATGGGCGTTGACCGGGACCGGCTACTGGTGACCAACGGCGGCTCCGAAGCCATCGGCCTGGTGGCGTCGGTCATGGGCGGGCGAGTCGACGAGCCGGAGTTCGCCCTCCATCCGCGAGGATCCGGTCCCTACTGGCGATCCAATCCCCACAACCCGACTGGACTGCTGGCCGCACCCTCGGATGCCGCCGACGTGTGGGACGAGGCCTTCTATCCCCTGGCCACCGGCCGGTGGACGAGGGGAGACCCCGGAGCGGTGGTGGTGGGCTCGCTGACCAAACTGTTCGCCTGTCCGGGCCTCAGACTCGGCTACGTGCTGGGCGATCCCGGACTGGTGGCCGAATGCCGGGGCCGGCAGCCGGCATGGTCGGTCAACGGCCCGGCTCTCGCCGTGCTCCCCGAGCTGCTCGAGACGGCTGACCTGGCGACATGGTCCG
This sequence comes from uncultured Acidimicrobiaceae bacterium, assembly GCA_963756515.1. Taxonomy (GTDB): domain Bacteria; phylum Actinomycetota; class Acidimicrobiia; order Acidimicrobiales; family RAAP-2; genus Bog-756. The sequence goes on along the minus strand of CAVWNV010000003.1, from coordinate 200,278 downwards.
CGGCCGTCGCCACGCTCCGGGGCCAGCTCGTCGACGAGCTGGCGTCCCACGGTCTGTCCGCTCGCCCGTCCGATGCCAACTGGGTCCTGGTCGATCGTCCGGGTCTGCGAGAGCTGCTCGCACCCCACGGGATCGTGGTGCGGGACTGCACCACCTTCGGGATGCCGGAGGTCACGAGGATGGCGGTGCCCTCGGCCAACGGGCTGGTCCGTCTGGCCTCCGTTCTGGCGGAGGTCGATCTCGAGTCTCGGCCGGAACGGCTGCCCCCGGGGGGCAGCCGGAAGGGTCGGGGGGCTACGGGGAGATGACCGGGCCCGCGACCTCGGGGGCGCTGATGGTCTGCGGTACGGCCAGCGACGTCGGCAAGAGCAAGGTGGTAGCCGGGCTGTGTCGACTGCTCCACCGGTGCCGGGTCCGGGTGGCCCCGTTCAAGGGACTGAACATGGCCCTCAACTCCTATGTCACCGAGTCGGGTCACGAGATCGGCCGTTCGCAGGCCCTGCAGGCCTTGGCGGCGGGGACGACGCCCGAAGTGGAAATGAACCCGGTGCTCCTCAAACCGACCAGTGACCGGGTCAGCCAGGTCATCGTCATGGGCCGTCCCGTCGATCACCTCGACGCCGCGGCGTTCCAGGTGGCCAAGGTGGACCTCCAGGCCGTCGTGCTGTCGGCGCTCGCCGGCCTGCGTGACCGATTCGACGTGGTCGTGGCCGAAGGGGCCGGGAGTCCGGCCGAACCGAATTTCATGGCCAACGACTTGGTCAACCTGGGCCTGGCCGCGACCGCCGGAATTCCGGCGGTCCTGGTCGGGGACATCGAGCGCGGGGGAGTGTTCGCCGCCCTCTACGGGACGCTGGCGCTTCTCCCCGACGACAGGCGCGACGCCATCGGCGGATTTGTGATCAACAAGTTCCGAGGGGACAGGGGAGTGCTCCAGCCGGCCATCGACGACCTCGAGCGCCGGACAGGAATCCAGTGCCTCGGGGTTCTGCCCCATGCCGGTCGGCTCCTCCTCGATGCCGAGGACTCTCTGGCCCTCGAGGACTATCGGACCTCCGGGTCCTCCGACCCGGAGGTCGACCGGCTCGACATCGCCGTGTGCCGCCTACCCCACCTGTCCAACTTCACCGATCTCGACGCCCTGGCCATCGAACCCGGGGTCGGTGTCCGCTTCTTCGACCACCCGTCGGGACTAGGCGACCCGGATCTCGTCATCCTGCCCGGGTCGAAGAGCACGGTGGCCGACCTGGCCTGGCTGCGAACGACCCGGCTGGACCGCGCCATCGACCGCGCCGGGCGCCGAGGGAGCTCCGTGGTCGGCATCTGCGCCGGTTACCAGATGCTCGGGCGCTCCATCCTGGACGATGTCGAGTCGGGTGCTGGTGTGGTCGACGGACTGGGACGGATCCCCGTGATCACCCGCTTCGCCGAACAGAAGGTGACCCGACAACGACGGGGGACGGCCGACGGCCGTCCGGTGAGGGGCTATGAGATCCGCCACGGCCGACCCGAGCCTGAGGCTACGGTGAACCCGTGGTTCGAGCTCGACGATCACTATGGACATGAGCGCGAAGGTGCCGCCGATGTGGGCGCCGGGGTGTGGGGGACGAGTCTCCACGGACTGTTCGAGGAGGATGCCTTCCGGGCGTCCTTCCTGGGCCAGGTGGCCGGCCGACGGAACAAGCAGTTCGTGCCGGGCGGACGACCGTTCCAGGCAGCACGGGACGCGCAGATCGACCGGTTCGCCGACCTGCTCGAGATGCACACCGATCTGGCCGCACTCGTCGGCCTGATCGAACGGGGACGTCGATGAACGGGCACGGTGGAGACGCCCGATTGGAGGGCGTGGGGCCAACCGAAACCCGACGGTGGTCGCGGCCGGTTCCCGTGATCGGCGATCGAACTACGTCGGCCGAGCGGGCCGCCGATCCCCGGGGCTGGGCCTTCGACCCCGACCAGCGCCGTGCCCTATACGACGTCGTCGAGTCCCGCCGCGACATCAGGCGATTCCGTCACGACCCTGTCCCGCCCGAGATCGTCGGGCGGCTGCTCGGGGCGGCTCATGCCGCCCCCTCGGTGGGCCACTCCCAGCCATGGCGGTTCATCCTCGTCCGGGACCCGGCCACCCGCGATCGGGCGGCCGTGCTGGCTGATCGGGAGCGCCACCGCCAGGCCGCCGGCATGGACCCGGGCGCCACGGCGCAGATGCTGGACCTGCAGCTCGAGGGGGTCCGCGAGGCGCCGTTGGGAGTGGTGGTGTGCTGTGACCGGCGTGTGCCGGCCCAAGGAGTGCTCGGACGGGCCACATACGTCGACACCGACCTGTGGTCCTGTGCCTGCGCCATTGAGAACCTGTGGCTGGCGGCCAGAGCCGAGGGTCTCGGCGTGGGATGGGTGACGCTGTTCCGTCCCGACGACCTGGCGCAGCTGCTCGGCATCCCCCAAGGTGTCGAGACCCTGGGCTGGCTGTGCGTGGGCTGGCCCGACGAACGTCCACCTGACCCTGGGCTGGCCCGGGCCGGCTGGTCGACACGCCAGCCGGTCGAGGAGGTGGTGCTGCATGAGCGCTGGCCGACGGACGAGCCGCCCCCCCCGGTGTCGAGGATCAGGAGCCCCGGGCCCGTGGCCATCGTGGGCACCCGCGACCACGCCGACCGACTGCTGACCCCGCCGGGCTCGCTGGGGGTGCTGGACCGTGCCGTCGACCGTCTCGGTGCACTGGGCCTCGTCCCCCAGGCGCCGGTTCGGTTCGTCCTGGTCGGGGCCGACCATCCGGTTACCAGCCACCGAGTGTCAACCTACGCCGACGACGTGACCCGGGACGTCCTGGACGCCACCGTCGCCGGACGCTCGCTCGGCGCCTCCCTCGCCGCCGCGGTCGGCGCCGAGGTCCTGGCCGTCGACGCCGGTGTGCGCGGCCGACCGGTCCGGGGAGCTCAACACCTCCGACCGGTGGACGCGCGGGGCGATCTGGCCCTGGCCGACGCGCTGTCGGTGAGTGACGTGGCGAACCTCTTGGCTGCCGCCCGCGACCTCGGGGCCGGGTTCGGACGTCGGGTTGTGGCGTTGGGCGAGGTGGGCATCGGGAACACGACGGTGGCCGCGGCGCTGGCCGCCGGTCAGCTGGGTCTCGAGGTCTCCGAGGTGCTCGGGCTGGGTGCCGGGGGCGACACCGGGACGCTCGACCGCAAACGGGCCACCATTGCCGCCGCGCTGTCGCGGGTCCGCTCGGAACGTGGTCCGCGCCTGGCCGATCCGCTCATCGCTCTGGCCGCGCTCGGTGGTCCGGAAATCGTGGTCCTGGCCGGACTCGTGCTCGGGGCGGCCGAGGCCGGCGCGCTGGTCGTGCTGGACGGGCTGGTCACTTCGGTGGCGGCCGTGAGCGCCGTGGCCATCGAGCCCGCTGCGGCCGCCCACCTGGTGGCCGGCCAGCGGAGTCGCGAGCGGGCGCACGAACAGGTCCTGACCCACCTGGGGATGGAACCCCTGCTGTCACTGCGATTCCGCTCCGGCGAGGGCGCCGGGGCCCTGCTGGCCACGCAGATGGTGCTCACGGCGGCCCGCATCAGGGCCAGTATGGCTACGGTCGACGCGGGGCCGCTGGGGAGGGGACCGGTCGACGTGTAGTCGGTGTGGGGTGGTCGGGCCCGGCCGGCTGGCGGAGGCGCCACGGGGCAGACACCACCGTCGCCACCAGATTCCTCAGGTCCGGTGCACCATGAGGTCGACGAAGGCCAGTTTGCGGATGACCGTCGGCGCCAGCACGAACGGATAGAGGTCATCGTGCCCCATCGACCGGTTGATCTGGTTGAGGGCATAGGAGAGCTCGAGCCAGCTGTCGACGACGTCGCCGAACGAGCTGGTGCCGTCGGGTCGGGTCGGGTGGGCTCCGGGGCGGGTGCGACGTTGTCCCGACGGGTAGGTGGCCCCGAGACCGAAGCTGTCGGCCGTCTGGAGGGTGTCGAGGATGTGCAGGTAGTGGGCGAAGGTCTCGGCCCAGTCCTCGTAGGGGTGCATGGTGGCATACCGGCTGATGTAGGTCCCCGACCAGGATCGGTCGAGGTCGGGAGGGGCGTCGTAGTGGCGCGCCACCGCGGTGGCGTAGTCCTCCCGGTCATCTCCGAACAGGACCCGGCGAGCATTCACCGCGTCAGGGTCATTGACCAGGATTGGCCAGTAGTAATGACCGATCTCGTGGCGGAAGTGGCCCAAAAGCGTCCGGTACGGCTCACTCAACTGCTGGCGGAGTCGCTCACGGTGTTCGGGGTCGGCCTCGGCCAGGTCGAGGGTGATGACGCCGTTGTCGTGCCCAGTGATGACTTTGGTCTCGGTGCTGGAGAGGAGATCGAAGGCCAGGCCCCTGCCGGCCTGTTCGTCACGGGGCACGATCGGAAGTCCCACCTCGGCCAGCTGGAAAATGAGCCGGCGCTTGGCCATCTCCCCGTGCACCAGCTCGGCCATGCCCTCGGTGTCCCCGTCCGCAGGTCGGGTCCGGGTCAGCGCGCACGATGCACACAGTGCGTCGGTCCCGGCCGGGACCAGCCAGTTGCAACCGGTCGCGGCCTCGGTGGCACAGCGCTGCCACGCCGTGATCGGGCTGGTTAGGTCCACGAGGTGGTCCGGTGCCACCTCGGTAAGCGCCACCACGTCGCGCCGGTCGTGGACGTAACCGAGGGGTGCGTGGCACCGGAGACACTGGCTGTTGTCGAAGAACACCAGCTGACCGCAGCTGTCGCAGGTGAACACGCGCATGGGAGATCCGATCGGGTCGTGGCGTCGGCGGGAGGGAGGTCTTCGACCCTACCCGTGGGATGGGGCATCCACTCCTACCGGCCCGCACGTCGGAGACGAACAGGTGTTCGGGTAGACTGTCTCGTCGATGGTCCTGTGGCAGCGGTCTCTGTTCGACCTCGGAGATGAGGTGGAGGTGGGGCCGATCGGTCCCCCAGACACCAGGACGGCACTGGGCGGAGGGGCCTGGATCGAGTACCGACCTGAATGGATCAAACGACAGGATCTCCTGTTCGAGCATCTTGTCGGTGCCGTTCCGTGGCGGCTCGAGGAGCGACCGATGTACAACCGGACTTTGGTCGTGCCACGCAAGATCTCGTTCTACGAGGAACGGGACGAGCTTCCGCACCCGACGCTGGCCGCCACGCGCCACGTCCTCAACCGCCACTATGCCACCGGGGAAACGGGGGAGCTGTGCACCACCGGTCTCTGCCTCTACCGAGACGGTCGGGACAGCGTGGCCTGGCACAGCGACCGCATAGGCCAGCACACCCGGTCCGACACCCTGGTCGCCATCATCTCCCTCGGAGCGCGGCGGACCTTTCTTATCCGCGCGGCGTCCGGTGGGCCGACCCTCCGCCACCACCTGGGCGCCGGCGACCTGCTGGTCATGGGAGGCCAGTTTCAGCAGACCTGGGAGCACTGTGTCCCGAAGACGATGCGCCCGGTCGGTCCCCGCATCAGCGTCCAGTTCCGGACCCGCGGCGCCCGTTGACGGGTCCGGCCCGACTCTGGCCGTTCTTGTAGCCTGGCCCGGAGCAACGGTTGCTCCCCATCGAGCAGCGAAGCCCAACCGGTCCGACCGCGAGGAGAGTCCATGGCACAGAGCGCGGGGTTGCACGAGCCCGAGGACCGACTGTCGACCGAGGCCATCGACCGGCATCGCGCCATCGTGTCCATCCAGGAGGAGCTGGAGGCCGTCGACTGGTACGACCAGCGGGTGGAGGCGACCGACGACCCCGACCTGGCCGCGGTGCTGGCGCACAACCGTGACGAGGAGAAGGAGCACGCCGCCATGACGCTGGAATGGCTGCGGCGCCACGATCCGGTGCTCGACCGCCACCTCCGGACCTACCTGTTCACCTCCGGCCCCATCACCGCCATCGAAGCTGCGGCCGAAGACTCGGGGGCCGGGGAGAGCGGCGCATCGCTCCAGATAGGTCGGCTGGTCGAGTAGGAGCCACCGCTTCGGCCCGGGCGATGACGCGTGGGTGACCGGGCTCAGGCCAGCTCGAACTCCGACCCCCGCCCGTCGGCGGGGAGGTCGCCGCTACTGGTGGCGGTGACCTCGAGGAACTCGAGCGTGGCGATACCGCTGATGACCGAGGCGAAGGCGGCGTCGGCGGCATCCCGCCCGGTGGCGATGCGGACCATGGAGCCCCTGGGGGCCAGCTCGGTGGCGTCGTACGCGAACCAGTGCCCACCGTCCAGCACCTCGAACACGGCGTGGAAGTCCATGGGGAAGAGTCCGGGCGCGTAGACCGAGGCGAACCGGGCCGGAATCCCGACGGCCCGGCACAGGGCCACGCCCAGGTGGGCGAAGTCCCGACAGGTGCCCACTCCGGTGAGGAGCGTGTGCTCGGCCGAGTCGTGCACCGAGCTGGAGCCGGCTACATAGCCGATGCGCTCGCGGATCCACTCCGTGATGGCCTGCACCCGGCTCCGGACCGACGACTCCATGCCGAACTCGGCCACGGCGAAGCCGACCAGGTGGTCGGACGGGCAGTAGCGACTCGGGCGAAGATAGACCAGCCTCGAATAGGACGAGTCGCGGTCGGTTGCCTCGACGGGTGGTCCGGTCGGAGACGTTGGGGACGCGGCCGGGGCTCGGAGCTCGGCCCGGTAGGAGACCTGCAGCTGGCCGGCCGGGGACCCGAGGACGTGAGCGCGGGTGCCGTTCGGCCCGGCCAGCTCGGACGTGGGGAGCGCCGTACGGTCGGTCGAGACCGCAAGTCGACCCGTGACGACGGTCCCGGCCGAGCGAGACGCGGCCACCTGGAGCACCAGTTCGGCCGGCTCGACCACCGCGAAGGAGAGATCGCAGGAGACGACCCGCAGGGAGCCGCCATCGCGGCCCGGGCCCACACCCGTGCAGTCGTCGTTCTCGCCCATCTCTCAGCATCCCACATCGACCGGGGGCCGACGACGGTTGACCGGCGTGCCCGGGCAGCCCACACTGAGTCCCGACCCGAGGGGCCGGCAAGGAGCTGATGGCATGGGACAGTGGAGCAGGGCCGAGATCGAGTCGGCCTTCGCCGAGTACCAACGCAAGGCGGCCGAGGCCGGGCGGACCGGGGACTGGAGGGAGTGGGCGGACCAGTTCACCGACGATGCCACCTATGTCGAGCACCACTACGGCGCGTTCGAAGGACGGGAGGCCATCTTCGGATGGATCAGCTCCTGCATGGCCGACTACCCGGGTCGGGACATGCCGGAATTCCCGATCGAGTGGTATGTGATCGACGAGGAACGCGGCTGGGTGGTGTGCCAGGTCTGGAACCGGATGCGGGATCCCGGGGACGGCTCGATCCACCAGGAGTACAACTTCACGCTGCTCAAGTACGCCGGCGATGGGAAGTGGTCCTACGAGGAGGACATCTACAATCCTCTGCGCTTCGGGTCCATGGTGGCGGCGTGGGAGGCCGCCCGGGCCCGGGCGGAGGGCTGAGCGCCGGCGGGGACCGGCGGAGCGCCGGAGCCGACGGCACCGGGGGCACGATCCGACGACGGCAGCGCGCACTACGGTGCGGGATGTGGAGACGCGTCGACTGGGAAGGACCGGCCACCACTCGTCGGTGGCCATCCTGGGTGGCGCCGCCTTCTCCGACGCCGACCCCGACACCACCGAGTCGGCCCTGCTCACCGCCTTGGCGGCCGGGGTCAACCACCTCGACGTGGCGCCCCACTACGGGCGGGCCGAGGCATTGTTGGGTCCCCTCATCCCGGCCGTACGGGACCGACTCTTCGTGGCGTGCAAGACCCTCTGCCACGGTGCCGACGGTGCCCGGGCCCAGTTGGAGGAGTCCCTCACCGTGCTCCGGTGCGACCGCTTCGACCTGTATCAGCTGCACGCCGTCACCGACCTCGAGGAGCTCGACGCCCGGACCGGGGCCGTCGAAGCCCTGGTGGCGGCGCGGGACGAGGGACTGTGCCGGTGGGTCGGCATCACCGGACACGGGCTCGGGTCGCCGGCCGCGCAGCTCGAGGCCCTGCGCCGTTTCGACCTCGACACCGTGATGTTCCCGGTGAATCCGCAGCTGTGGTCGGTCCCCGCCTACCGACGGGACGCGGAGGGCCTGTTGGAACACGCCGGCGAGCACGGCGTCGGGGTCATGGCCATCAAGGCCCTGGCCGCCCGGCCCTGGGGGGACCGGGTCCCCACTGCGGCCACCTGGTACGAGCCCTTCACGGTTCGCGACGAGGTGGCGGCGGGCATCCGCTTCGCCCTGTCGACCCCGGGGGTCCACGCCTTTTGCACCCCGGGTGACACGGTCGGCCTGGCCACGGTCCTGGCCGAGGCCGACGCGCCCGCCCCGATGGACCGGGCCGAACGGGACAGGAGGATGGCGGCGGCGACCGTCGAGCCCAGCATCTTCGACGCGTCGGTGCCGTGACGGCCCTCCGGTCGGGGCGGGGTCAGCGGGGGAGGAGCCGGTCGGTGAACCGTCGCACCGCCTCCCACGCCGTCACCGCCTCCGGCACACCCACGTTGACCAGACCCTGTACGCCGTGGATGCCCCCCTCCACCACGTCCAGGGTCACCTCGACCCCGGCGGCACGGGCCCGGATGGCCAGCCGCTCGGCGTCCCGGCGACAGAGATCGACCTCGCCCGCCTGGAGCAGCAAGGGGGGAAGTCCCTCCAGTGGGCCCCGGGCCGGAGAGGCCCAGGCGGCCCGGGGATCGCCCTCGGGTCCGACATAGTCGCGGGCGCGGGCCCGTAGGAATCCTTCGGTGATGAACGGATCTCGGATCGACGGACCCCCCGGTCCGTATCCGGCCGTGTCGAGGTCCACCCAACCCGACAGCGAGACCACCCCGGCCGGTGGGGGAAGCCCGGACCGTACGGCCCGCGTCGCCACGGCCAGGGCCAGGCCACCTCCGCAGGAGTCACCGAGGCAGACCACCCGGTCCGGGTCCTGTCCCGCCTCCACCAGACCCCGGTAGACGGCCGTGCAGTCGTCCAGCGCGGCCGGGCCACGGTGCTCGGGGGCCAGGCGGTAGTCGACGGTGACGACGTCCAGACCGATCCGGTCGGCCACGATCTCGGCGTAGAAGAGGTACGCCTCGAGATCGCAGGACACGAAGGCACCGCCGTGGCAGAAGAGGACCAGCCCGCGATCCGGATCGCCCGACGGCCGGGACAGCCGATCCGTCCGCACGCCCCCTACCGCGCCCGGCACCAGCGCGGTGTCAGGCGCCAGCGGGTGGCCGTGCCACGGGGCCATCTTGTCCCGGGTGACCAGGGCATCGTCGTCGGGGTGGGCGAAGTCCGCCGGCATGGCGGCCACGATCTGCCGGAGCAGGTCGCTGGTCATCTCCGGGACGGTCCGACCGGCCGCGTGGCGGCCGGTCGGGTCCCACTCAGGAGTGGACCCGGTGGCGGTAGACCACCACCGGGCAGTCGGCATGGGCGGCGCAGTGCTGACTCACCGATCCGATCAACATGCCGGAGAACGCACCATGGCCCCGGCTCCCCACGACCAGGAGATCGGCGTGACGGGACGCCTCCACCAGCACCTCGGCCGCGTGACCCTCGACGATCCGGGCCCGGATGGTCAGGGACGGGAACCGGTCCGCCTCCGGCCCGACGATGCCGGCGAGCACGGTCTCGGCGTCCCCGGCCGGGTCGAAGTCCTCGGCGAAGGGGATGGCCGGCCCCAGGCTCATCGGCCACTGCCACGTGGTCACGGCCTCGACCGACGAGCCGATCCCGGAGGCCAGGTCACAGGCCCAGCCCAGGGCGTCGATGGAGCTGTCCGAGCCGTCCACCCCGACCACGATGGTTCCGATGCTGTCCGGGTCGGTGGTGGGCATGGGGATTCCTCCTCGTTCGTGGGCACGCCGCGGCTTTCGGTCGCCGACCACCTTGCCACGGTCCGGCCCGACCTGCGTTCAGCCCCGGCCGTCGAGCTCGGCCCGCCGGGCCTCCTCCACCGAATCCAGCCCCTCCCGGCCCGGCCCGCCCGACGACGGCGGTTCGGACGGAACGCCGGCTCCCAGCAGTGCGCCGAGTGAGGCGGACACCGAGTCCCGCAGGGAGTCGAGGTCGTATCCACCCTCGAGGAACAGGACCATGCGACCCGGCGACGGCGCATAGCCGGCCACCACCGTGGCCAACTGGGCGAAGTCTCCGCTCGTCAGGTCCAGGTCGGCCAACGGGTCCGACCGGTGGGCGTCGAACCCGGCCGAGACCAGCACCCAGGTGGGTCGGAAGCGATCGACCACCGGCGCCACCAACCGGTCGAAGGCCTCCCGCACCACGTCACCGGTGGCGCCAGGAGGGAGCGGCACGTTGAGTGTCGATCCCCTCGCCGCGGGTCCTCCCACCTCGGAGGGCCGTCCCGTGCCGGGGTAGCACGGCCACTGGTGGGTCGAGACGTAGAGCACGGCCGGCTCGTCCCAGAACAGCGCCTGGGTCCCGTTTCCGTGATGGACGTCCCAGTCGACGACCAGCACCCGTTCGCCCGCCTCGACGAGGGACGCCGCCGCCACGGCCACGTTGTTGACGAGACAGAAGCCCATCGACCGATCGGCCAGGGCATGGTGCCCGGGAGGACGGGCGGCGACGAAGGCCACCTCCCCGCGTCCGGCCCGGAGCGCCTCGACGGCGGCCAAGCCGGCCCCGGCGGACAGGGTGGCCGCCGACCACGAGCCGGCTTCGGCGTAGGTGTCGGTGTCGAGGTCGCCGCCGCCGCCGGCGCAGAAGCGGCGCAGGTCGTCGAGATACTCGACGGAGTGGACCAGGGCCAGCTCCTGTCGGGTGGCCGGCCGGGCCTCGACCAGGGTCAGCCCGTCCCCGAGGTGGAGGTCGCCCACGCCCTCCATCACCGCCCCGAGCCGAGCCGGACGTTCTGGGTGGCCGCGCCGGTGGTGCTCCTCCCCGACGACGGGACCGGCCACGATCAGCACCGCACCGCACCAGACCGGTCCGTCCCGTCCCGTCCGTTCTCCGAGCCCTTCACGACCATGGTCACTCCATCACCCGTTCCCGGCCGCGTCCACAGCGCCGATGGTGACGATTCTGCCTCGGTGGGAGAGCGGGCGGAGCGGGCACCCGCGGATTCGGTCCCGGGCCAGGAGTGACGCCTAATGTGAGGCGATGGCCGAACCTCTGGTGTCGGGTGGAGGAGGGTGACATCGAGCGCAGTGGCCACCCTGGTGCTCATCGCCATGGCGGCGGTGCTGGCCCCCATCGTGTCCGAGCTCACCGGTCGGCTCGCCATCCCCGAGATCGTCATCCAGATCGGATTCGGGATCATCCTCGGCCCCTATGTGCTCGACCTGGCCCACCTCAACAATGTCGTCACCGGTCTCTCCGACCTCGGGCTCACCTTCCTGATCTTCCTGGCCGGGTACGAGTTGGACCTGAAGAAGATCAGGGGCCGGCCCCTGCAGCTGGCCACGGCAGGGTGGGGCATCTCCCTGATCATCGGACTCGGGTTCGCCTTCGTCCTGGTGGCGGGGGGACTGGCCCGCGACACGGTGGTGGTGGGCCTGGCCATCACCACCACCGCCCTCGGCACCCTCGTGCCCATGCTCCGGGACGCCAAGCTGCTCGACACCCGTTTCGGCTCCTACATCTCGGCCATCGGTACGGTGGGCGAGTTCGGTCCGATCGTGGCCGTGGCCCTCCTGCTCACGAAGAAGGACACCGTCCTCACCTCACTGCTGCTGCTGTCCTTCATCGCCGTGGCCGTGATCACCGTGCTGCTGGCGGCCAGAAAGCAGCCGCCGCGGGTGGTGTCGATGCTCGATCGCCACCTCGAGTCGAGCGCGCAGCTTCCGGTCCGGGTGTCCCTCCTCCTCATCGTGCTGCTGGTGCTGCTGGCCGAGATCTTGGGGCTCGATGTCCTGCTGGGGGCGTTCGCCGCCGGCATCGTGGTGCGTCTGTTCTCGGCCAGCGGCGGCGGTGCCGTGGTGCGGGGAAAACTGGAGGCCATCGGGTTCGGATTCCTCATCCCGATCTTCTTCGTGGTGAGCGGCATCCAATTCGACCTCCACGTATTCGTCCACAATCCGAAGGAGCTCTGGCGGGTCGGGCTCTTCCTGGCCCTCATGCTGTTGGCCCGGGGGGCGCCTGTCTATCTGATCTACCGACGCGTTCTCACCCCGCCCGAGCGGTTCCCGATGGCGTTGCTGTCGGGAACCGGACTGCCCCTCATCGTGGTGATCACCAGCATCGCCACGGCCGAGGGTCGCATGATCCCGGCCAACGCCGCCGCCCTGGTGGCGGCAGGCATGCTGTCGGTGCTGCTGTTCCCGGCCCTGGCCATGTGGACGATGGGACGCTCGGAGATCTCCGGCGACGAGCAGGCGTCGCCGGTCACCTGATCCGGGACCGATGGACCTGCCGTCCGGGTCCGGAACGGGCCGGGCCCATCACGGGGTGGGACGCTGGACCGAGAACCAGTCGCGGGCCCCGAGGTACGACGAGAACGCGGTGGCGATGGCGTCGATGTCGCCGGCGGCCTTCGGACGTTGCAGCTCGTAGAGGTGGGGAAAGCAGAGCCACCCGGTGACCAGCTCCCATAGCCGTAGCGCCTCCTCGCCGGTGGGCGGGTCGACCAGCACCGGCCCGAACAGGGCCTGGCCGTCGTCGAAGATCAGTGTGGGGACCCCGAACCCGCCCTTGGCCACGACGGCGTCGTGCTCGCGGCGAACGTCGTCCCCGGTGGTGGGATCCTCGATGGCCGCCCGGACGAGGGCCGGATCGAGGCCCATCTCGTCCAGCAGGGTCTCGGCCACCTCGGGACGGTGGGGCTTGCGCCCCTCCTCGTGGAGGGCCCGCCCGGCCGTCCGGTACCAGTCGTCGAGCAGGGAGGGATCCTGACGGCGCAGATACGCCCCGATCCGCATCATCGACCAGCCGTAGCTCCACTCGCGTTCCCATGGGTGCTTCTTGCCCTCGGCCCGGTTGATCTCCTCGAGGCTGAAGAACCGCCAGCGCACGTCGATACCGGCCCGGTCCCGGACGTCGCGGATCCACAGCGAGGTCTGATAGGCGTACGGGCACATGATGTCGAAGTGAAAATCGACGCCCCTCGGCGCTTCCGTGTTCATCTGTGCTCCTCTCGCCCGGCCAGGTCCCCCACCCATCGTCGCACCGTACACTCAGCCGCCGGTGGCCAGTTGGACGAACCGGCCGGCGGCCGGCGCCAATGGCCCGCCCCGGTGGACGAGGGCGATGCTGCGCTCGATGATCGGGTCGGGCCGGGCCACGGTGGCCCCGAGCGTCCGGGCCACCTCGGCGATCGGCTCGGGCACCAGTGCCGCGCCGGCCCCGGCCAGCACGAGGGGGAGGATGGCATCTCGCTGTGCCGTGACCACCGCCACCTCCGGTACCGCGCCGGCTGCGGCGAACCCGTCATCGAGCAGGCGTCGGGTCGAGGTGCCGACCGGCGCGGCGACGAAGGCCACCCCGACCAGATCGGACACGGTGAGGGTCACCGTGGCGCCGTTCGGCCCGTCGCGGCCCCCGGCGCCGCCGGCCGACGGGGACCCGGGGGGCAGGATCAACAAGAGGGCCTGGGCGCCGACGTCGTGGCTGACGAGCCCGGCCGGCACCGGCCCGGCCTCGGTGATCCCGGCCTCGCACCGCCCGTCCCGGATCATCGTCATCAGGTCAGCGGAGTCCTCGGGTGCGGCCAGATCGACGGTCACACCCGGGAAACGGGTCCGGAACCGGCCGACCAGCTCGGCCACGGGGTCGGCGGCCAGAGTCGGGAGGCTGGCCAGCGCCAGGGACCCGGCCCGGGCCCCGGTGACCGCAGCCACGGCCGCCCGTCCCGTCTCCACATCACGGAGCGCCTGTCGGGCCGGCGCCACCAACGCCTCCCCGGCCGAGGTCAGCCTGACCCCGCGGCCCACCCGGTCGAAGAGCGGCACACCCAGCTCGCGCTCGAGTTCCTTGACGGCCAGGGACAGAGCCGGCTGGCTCACCCCCACTTCGTCGGCCGCCGCGGTGAACCCGCCGCTGTCCACCACGCCGAGGAAATAGGTGAGCCGGCGGAAATCCATTAGATAATATTATCAAAAACATGAGAAGCATCTATTGGACTTCTCGATTGCCGGCGTCCACACTGGGCCTAGCCCATGACCGACGTGATCCTCGACGACCGACCCAGGACCATCTCGTGGCAGCGGCTGACCGTCGAGCCGCGGCGACCGAGGGCAGTCAGGGACCTGCCCCGGAGCTACCTTTTGGCCGTGGCCGCCGTCTGCGTCGGGGCCTTCATGGGTCAGTTGGACGCCAGCATCGTCACCCTGGCCTTTCCGGCCCTCGAACGGTCGTTCCACGCCGGCTTGGGTGCGGTCAGCTGGGTCGGTCTGAGCTACCTGCTGGTCCTGGTGGCCACGGTGGCGGCCGTCGGCCGGTTCGCCGACATGGTCGGTCGCAAGCTCCTCTACATCTACGGCTTCGCCATCTTCGTGGTCGGCTCGGTGCTGTGCGCCACCGCCCACAGCCTGGTCGCCCTGGACTGCTTCCGGGCCTTCCAGGCCGTCGGTGCCGCCATGCTGCAGGCCAACAGTGTGGCCATCATCGCCCTGGCCGTGCCGCGCCGCCGACTCGGAAGGGCCCTGGGCGTGCCAGGGCGCGGCCCAAGCCCTCGGTCTGGCCCTCGGCCCCTCCGTCGGCGGCCTCCTCCTCGCCGTCGGTGGTTGGCGGTTGCTGTTCCTCGTGAACGTCCCCGTCGGGCTGGCGGGCATGCTCGCCGCCGTGCTGTTCGTCCCCCGGAGCCGCCAACTCCAGGTCCGGGTGGGATTCGACTGGCCCGGGTTCGCCCTGTTCTTCCCGGCTGTGGCGGCGGTGGTGTTCGCCGTCTCGGAGGGCAACCGACTCGGGTGGACATCACCGGCCATGGCGGCACTGCTCGGAGCCGCCACCGTGCTGGGAGCGGCCTTCGTGGTCCGGGAGCGTCGGACCCGGGCGCCGATGATCGATGGCGGGCTGTTCCGGTCCAGGCGTTTCACCACCGGGGTGTCGAGCGCCCTCCTGGCTTTCCTCGTCATGTTCGGATTGCTGATGGTGGTGCCCTTCTACCTCGAGCGGGCCGGCGGCTACGGCTCGGTGCGGACCGGCATGGAGCTGATGGTGATGCCCTTGACCCTCGGCCTGGTGGCACCGTGGGCGGGCCGACTGGCCGATGCCCTCGGACCCCGGCTCCCGTCGGTCGGCGGTCTCGGGCTGGCTGCCGCGGGACTGGTGGCGTTGGGGGTCCTGCGTCCGACCACGATGGTCTTCCTGGGCCTGATGGCGGTCATCGGCGCCGGCTTCGGGCTGTTCGTGTCCCCCAACAACTCCGGCATCATGGCCTCGGTCCCGGCCGAGCAGTCGGGTCTGGCGTCGGGGCTGCTCAACATGAGCCGCGGGCTGGGCACGGCCATGGGCCTGGCCCTGACCGCGGCGGTGTTCGGTGCCCTGGGAGGCGACGGAGTCGTGCCGACGGTGGTGCGCGCCGCCTTCTCGGGGACCCTGTTCGTCCTGGCCGGTGCGGCGCTGCTGGCCGCGGCGATCGCGGCCGTGGGCGGAGGTGCCCACGCGCCGTCCGGGCGGTGTCCACCGACCACACACGACGATGTTCGGGCGGTGGGCGCAGCCGCCTGACCCCGGACGCCCGGGTCGGGCACGGCCGCGACCGGAGATCGATCAGAAGTGGCCCAGCACCGGATGGGGGACGTACGGCTCCTCCAGCCGGGCCACCTCGTGCTCATTCAGCTCGAGCTGCTCGGCGGCCAGCGCATCGGCCAGGTGGTCCGGTCTGGTGGCCCCCACGATGGGTGCGGTGACCCCGGGTCGGCCGAGGAGCCAGGCCAGGGCCACCTGGGCCGAGGACACCCCCCGCTCGGCCGCCACCTCGGCCACCCGTTCGACGACGTCGAAGTCGGTGGCCTGGCCGTACAGGTAGTCGGTGAAGCTGTCCGTGTCCGACCGGGTGGTGCGGCGCTCACCCCGTCGGCTGCGGTTGCCGGCCAGGACACCGCGGGCCAGCGGGCTCCACGGGATGACCCCGACGCCCTGGTGGATGCATTGGGGGATCATCTCCCGCTCCTCTTCGCGGTAGATCAGGTTGTAGTGCGGCTGCATGGACACGAACCTGGTCCAGTGGTTCAGGTCGGCGGTGTGCTGGGCCAGGGCGAACTGCCAGGCGAACATGCTGGAGGCGCCGATGTAGCGGGCCTTGCCGGCCCGGACCACGTCGTGGAGCGCCTCCATGGTCTCCTCGATCGGCGTCCGGGGATCCCATCGGTGGATCTGGTAGAGATCGACATAGTCGAGACCCAGGCGGGTCAGGGAGGCGTCGATGCCGGCCAGGATGTGCTTCCGCGACAGGCCGCCACCGTTCTCACCCGCGGTCATCGGCATGAACACCTTGGTCGCCACCACCATCTCCTCGCGGCCGAGGTACCTGGGCAACAGCCGACCCGTGGCCACCTCGCTGGCTCCGGCCGAGTAGGTGTCGGCGGTGTCGAAGAAGGTGACGCCACCGTCGACGGCGGCCCGGACGATGGGTTCGGCCCGGTCCTCGTCGAGCACCCAGGGCCGGTCGCTGTCGTTGCCGAAGCTCATCATCCCGAGGCACACCCGCGACACCCGAAGGCCGGTGCTTCCGAGGTTCACGTACTGCATGGCTTCCTCCTTCCGGTGGTGCCACCGGTTCCCGCCGGTGGTCGATCTCCGACCCTAGGTCCGGGCCGGCCGGCGTGGGGCCGACTCCCGAATGGGCGCCCGCGGTCCACATTGGGGCGACTGGACCTTCCCACCGCGAGCTGGAGTTTTGTCCCCGAAGAGTTCTCAGGAATCTCACAGGTGGCTGTGGTCTGGCGTAAATGTTGGGTGGATTGGATGGTGCAGCCAGCCCGTGCCGGTATCGGGGTGGCGGCGCGCTG
Organism: uncultured Acidimicrobiaceae bacterium; assembly: GCA_963756515.1. Lineage (GTDB taxonomy): Bacteria > Actinomycetota > Acidimicrobiia > Acidimicrobiales > RAAP-2 > Bog-756. Next base: position 183,378 of record CAVWNV010000003.1, on the reverse strand, counting down.
CGGTGTGTCTCACGGCGAACGGAGTTCCGACGGCAAGCGAGGCGTACGTGCATTCCAGACGAAGCAGGTGGTTCACGAAGAAGCGTGCCATCGTCGGCATTGCGGTCATCGTGGCCGTGGGTGCCGGTGTCGGCATCTGGTTGGCCACCACCAGCTCGAGCGCCTCACCGCTCATCACCTCGACGACGACGGTACAGACCGTCTCGACCGGGACCATCAGCCAGACGGTGTCCTCCTCGGGCACCGTCGAGCCGGCCAACCAGGCCGGCCTCAACTTCGGCGTGTCCGGCCGGGTCACGGCGGTGGACGTCACCGTGGGCCAGACCGTGACCGAAGGACAGGCGCTGGCCACGATCGACGACACGTCGCTCACCGCGGCACTGGCCCAGGCCCAGGCCGACCTGGCCAACGATCAGGCCCAGCTGTCTTCGGACCAGGCCGACGGAGCCTCGTCGGCCCAGATCGCATCGGACCAGGCCAGCGTGGACTCGGCCCAGACCCAGGTGGCCAGCGCCCAGACCTCCCTGGCCGACGCCACGTTGACGTCGACCATCGACGGCACGGTGGCCGCCGTCAATCTGACCGTGGGCCAGCAGGTGTCGGGCTCGAGTTCGTCCTCGGGGTCGAGCGGCGCCACCGCGTCGACCTCCACCGGATCGTCGGGGGCGAGCTCGTTCGCGGGCGCCGCCAGTTCGTCGACCGGATCGGCGGGCAGCAACTCGTCCTCGTCCTCGTCCAGCACCGGCTCATCGACCGCCCAGATCACCGTGGTCTCGACCGGTTCGTACATCGTCAACGGCACCGTGGACAGCACCCAGGTCAGCCAGCTCAAGGTGGGAGACCAGGCCACCATCACCGTGTCCGGCTCGACCACACCGGTGTACGGCACGGTGGGCTCCATCGGCCTGTTGGCCTCGACGTCGTCCGGGGTGTCGACATTCCCGGTGGTCGTCGACGTGACCGGCAGCCCGAGCGGGCTCTACGGCGGCTCGAGCGCCACCATGTCGATCGTCACCGAGGAGCTGCAGGACGTGGTGGTGGTACCCACCGCTGCCATCCACTACAGCGGCAACGACACCACCGTCACGCTGGACTCCAACGGGACGAAGGTCAGCCGCGTGGTGGGCATCGGCGCCGCGTCGGGTGGGGATACCCAGGTGACCAGTGGGCTGGCCGTGGGGGACAAGATCTACGTGACCGAGATCACCTTCCACGGCGGCCTCGGGTCGGGAACGGGCCGGACCGGGGTCTTCGGCGGCGGTGGCTTCGGCGGAGGCGGCGGTGGCTTCGGCGGGGGCGGCGGTGGCTTCGGCGGAGGCGGGTTCGGCGGATGACCGGCTCCGGGCGCGGTGAGTGGGAGTCATCGACGTACCTCGAGGACACGGCCGAGGTCCCGGTAGAGGTCACGGGCGAGCACCCTGCGGTGGTACACGCCGTCATCGAGGCCCGCGACATCGGCAAGATCTATTCGACCGGCACGCTGGAGGTGGAGGCACTCCGTGGCGTCACCTTCGACATCGGCGCCGGCGAGTACGTGGCCGTCATGGGTCCGTCGGGTTCGGGGAAGTCGACCCTGATGCACATACTCGGCTGCCTCGACATCCCGACGTCGGGAACGTTCAGCCTGGCCGGCGAGGACGTGAGCTCGCTGTCCGAGGAGGCGCTGGCCCATGTCCGAAACCGTCGCATCGGCTTCGTCTTCCAGCAGTTCAACCTGCTGGCCACCCTGTCGGCCTGGAGGAACGTCGAGCTCCCGTTGGTCTACGCCGGCGTGGACCGCCAGGAGCGCAGGAGCCAGGCGCTGCGGGCGCTGGACCGGGTAGGGCTGGGCGACCGCGTGGAGCACCGCCCCGGCGAGCTCTCCGGCGGGCAGCAGCAGCGGGTGGCGGTGGCCCGGGCCCTGGTCACCGACCCCGACCTGATCCTGGCCGACGAACCCACCGGCAACCTCGACTCGGTCTCGGCCCGCGACGTCCTCGACCTGTTGGACGAGCTCCACGACAGTGGGCGCACCATCGTCCTCATCACCCACGACGCCGACGTGGCCCGGTCGGCCCAGCGCATCATGCGGATCCGCGACGGCGAGGTCTTCGACGCCGTGACCTTCGACTCGGCGGACTCTCTCGACACACTGTCCGGGACCGGGGCGGGATCGGTATGAACCTCGTCGAGACCTTCCGCACCGCCCTCGAGGCGGTGGTCTCGCGCCGGATGCGGTCGGGCCTGACCGTACTCGGCATCATGATCGGGATCGCGGCCGTGATCCTGACCGTCGGCCTGGGCGAGGGAGCCCAGCAACAGGTCAGCTCCGAGATCACCGCCCTCGGCTCCAATCTCCTCACCATCTCGCCGGGCAGCACCACCTCGAGCTCGGGCATCCGGGGAGGGTTCGGTTCGGCCTCCACGCTCACGGTCGGTGATGCCACCGCCCTGTCGTCGAAGACCGTGGCCCCCGACGTTTCCGCCGTGGCCCCGACCACCTCGGAGTCGGAGAGCCTGGTGGCGGGGACGACCAACTGGACCACCACCGTGGTGGGAACGGAACCCTCGTGGTTGACGGTGCGCGGCCGCTCGATGACCGAGGGCCGGTTCATCGCCGGACACGATCTCAGCACGCGGGCCGATGTGGTGGTGCTGGGATCGACGACGGCGGAGGAGCTGTTCGGTCGGCGCGACGCCATTGGCCAGTCCGTCACCATCAACGGGTTGCCCATGTCCGTCATCGGGATCCTGAACACGGTGGGTTCGTCGGGAGGCTCGAGTTCGCCGACCACCGCCGACCAGGACGACCAGGCCATCGTGCCCATCACCACGGCCGCCACCCAGCTGTTCGGGGGGACGACCCGCAACACCGTCGGGGAGATCCTCGTACAGGCCACCTCGGCGTCTACGCTGTCGGCCGCCTACCAGGAGGCCAACGCCGAGCTCCTCAGCCTGCACACCATCACCACCCCCGCCGATGCCGACTACACCATCACCCCGGAAACCTCCCTGGTCAGCACGGCGACATCCGTGGACAAGACCCTGACGGTCCTCCTGGGTGGCATCGCCGGCATCTCACTGCTGGTCGGCGGCATCGGGGTGATGAACATCATGTTGGTGTCCGTGACCGAACGGATCCGCGAGATCGGCCTCCGCAAGGCGCTCGGGGCCACGCCGCGGGTCATCCGCCGCCAGTTCCTGGTGGAGGCGTCGGTCCTCGGTCTGGTCGGAGGGATCCTGGGTGTGGCCCTCGGGCTCCTCGGCGCCTGGATCCTCCCTCATTTCATCTCCGACCCCATCACCATCTCGGCCGCGGCCACCGCCGGAGCCATCGTCATCGCCGTGGGCATCGGGGTGGCCTTCGGCGTCTATCCGGCCGGCCGGGCCGCCAAGCTGCCTCCCATCGACGCCCTCCGCAGCGAATGAACCGTCCCCGTCAACACCCTCGATCCATAAACATCCAAGGAAGGACCATGACCAACACACCCAAGTCCACGACCCCGGCACCCCGAGTCGGGCCCACCCGGTTGTCGCCCCGACGCACGCTGGCCCTGGCCGCCCTCGGCGTGGCCGCCGTGGCCCTGGCCGCCTGCGGATCGTCGTCGGCCTCGACCACCACGTCCACCGCTGCCTCGTCGGCCGCGGCCAGCCGGGGTGGTGCCGGCGGGACGCGGCAGTTCCCGGGCACCTCGGGCACGATCGCGGCCATCAACGGGACGTCGCTCGAGGTCCAGAATGCCACCACCGGACAGACCACCGTCAGCTACACATCGGCCACTGCGTTCGAACAGACGGTGGCCGCCACTGCTGCCGATGTCACCGTCGGCTCCTGCATCTCGGCCTTCGGCAAGCCGACATCGTCGTCGAGCAAGCAGGCCTTCGGTGAGCCGATCACTGCCACGACCGTCACCATCACCCAACCCACCTCGGGATCGTGCACCGGCGGATTCGGTGGCGCGGGCGGCTTCGGCCGGGGTGGTACCGGTGGTGCGCGTCCCGCCGGCGGTGAGTTCCCCGGTGGAGGATCGGGCCAGCGCCCGGCCGGGGGGCGCGGATTCCGTGGCGCCGCCGGCGGGTTCGGGGCGGCGTCGGGCTCGGTGACCGCAGTCAACGGGTCGACCGTGTCCGTCAGTGAGACCGACCTGCAGACGAAGAAAACCTCCAGCGTGGCGGTCACGCTGACCTCGTCCACGACCTACACCCAGCGCACGACGGCGGCGGCATCCGATCTGGTCGTAGGCAAGTGCGCCACCGCGGTCGGTACCGCCGACACCACCGGCGCGGTGACGGCCCGGTCCATCACCATCTCCACGCCCGGGGCCAACGGCTGCACCAGCGGCTTCGGTGGCTTCCGCGGCGGATTCGGAGGCGCGGGCGGACCGGCCGGGGGGGCCGCCAGCGGTGCTTGACCCCGCCGTGCCCGAGGGCGACGAAACACCTCGGTCCGGAGACGCCGACGGAAACCCCCCCCTAGGCGTGGTCACGGACGGGAGGACTCGCACCGGGCCCGGCCGGTTCTCGCTGCTCCGTCTGGGCGTGGTGGCCATCGTGGTGGCGGCGGCCCTCGTGGCCTGGCTCCTCACCCGCGGATCGTCGTCGACCTACCGCGTCACCACCGTGGGCACGGGAACGGTGGAGGCGACCCTCGATTCGGTGGGGACCATCACGCCCGTCAACCAGGCCAATCTCAACTTCTCGGTCTCGGGCACGGTGAGCACCGTCGACGTGTCGGTCGGCCAGTCAGTGACCGCCGGCCAGACCCTGGCCTCCTTGGACGTCGCCTCCCTGAACGCCGCCGTGGTGTCGGCCAAGGCCACGCTGGCCACGGCTCAGGCCACCCTGGCCAGTGCCGAGGCCAGCCAGACCTCGACGTCGTCCTCTTCGTCCTCGGCGGCGTCGACCCACGCCACCACGTCCACCACCGTGCCATCGGGCGGTTCGTCGTCTTTGGCCGGGACCAGCCAGCAGGTGACCCAGCTCCAGGCCACGCTGACCACCGACCAGAGCCAGGAGGACGCCGACTCATCCCAGCTGAGCGCCAGTCTCCAGCAGGCCAGTTCGCTGTGCGAGTCGTCGACCACGTCGACCACCACCCCGACCACCGGAGCCTCGGGTGAGCCCACCACGTGCGCCGAAGCTCTCAACCAGGCCTCCACGGCTCAGACCCAGGTGGCGGACGACATCAAGAAGGTGGCCCAGGACGAGAGCGCCCTGACCGCCGCCCTCGAGTCCTCCTCCGGTGGAGTGTCGTCGGAGACAGGCCGGGTCGAAGCGGCCTCGGCCTCCACCAGCGCCGACATCACCGGCACCGGTAAGCCCGCCATCGTCCTGACCGCGGCGACGACCACCCCCGGTTCGACCGGCACCGGAGGCGGCCAGTCGTCCAAGCCGGCCACGGCTCAGCAACTGGCCGTGGACCAGGCCTCCATCGACACCGCCCAGGCCTCACTGGACGATGCCGAACAGGCACTGGCCGGGGCCAACCTGGTCAGTGCCATCGGTGGGACCGTGGCCTCGGTCTCCCTCGTCGACGGCGAATCGGTCACCGCCGGCTCCAGCACGACGCCGGCGCAGGTCGTGATCGTGGGCGCCGGCTCCTCCTACGATCTCACCACCGAGGTGCCCGTCGCCGACATCGGCAAGGTGGCCGTCGGCCAGCGGGCCGAGGTCACCCCAGACGCCACCAACTCGGTCGTCACGGGTCACGTCTCGTCCGTCGGGGTCCTGGCCACGACCGGGACGTCGACCACCACCTATCCGGTGACCATCTCGTTGAACGCGGCCGGTCTCGGTCATCTCTCCGGTGCCGACGCCGACGTGGCGATCGTCACCCAGACGTCGGTGGGAGTGATGACGGTACCTTCCTCCGCCGTCCGGACCGAGGGGACGATCCATCTGGTGACCGTGTTGAAGAACGGGACCACGCCCACGCCCGTTCGGGTGACCCTGGGTACCGTTGGCGACGTGCTCACCCAGATCACCGCGGGACTGACCAAGGGCGAGTCCGTCTCGTTGGCCACGCTCGACGAGCCGCTCCCCAGTACCGCCACCGACACCACCCGGGCCGGGCTGGGGGGGCTCACCGGGGGCCGTACGTTCGGTGGCGGCGGCTTCGGCGGCGGTGCGTTCGGGGGCGGTGGGTTCGGGGGTTGAGGCCGGGCGCCCACCGGCGCCAGTAGCGTTCGGCCGGTGATCGACGACGCGCTCCTCCACCAGGCTGTCCACGAGACCGGGGTACGCCACCTCCAGCACGCCTACGCCGACGTGGTCAACCGTCGGGCCTGGCCCGAGCTGGAGCATCTCTTCCTGTCCGATGCCGACGTCGTGCTCGATCTCCGATCCGGTACTCCGCTCGGCCTGACCGGAGGCCAGGCGCTGGGCCAGTTCATCGGGAGCTCGATCGAGAGGTTCGAGTTCTTCGAGTTCGTGATCCTCAACGCCCACATCGCCTTCCCCGACGGGCCCGACACCGGAACGGCAGTGGGCCGCATGTTCATGAGCGAGGTGCGCCAAGACCGGGACGGCGGACGGTGGACCACCGTCTACGGGCTCTACCACGACCGTTACTCGTTCCGGTCCGGTCGATGGTGGTTCGCCGAGCGGAGGTATCACTCGCTGGCCCGCCGGGCCCACGATCTCGACACCTTCCCCCTCCCGACCGAACCCGGCATCGAGGTCCCCGGAACAGCACCCTGAGCCCCGGGGACCGGCGGGGCATCATCCTCCCGGGCCGGCAGCCATGGCACCATCGTGGTCATGCCCCTGCTGGTCGTCCGCCACGCCAACGCCGGACGACGGAGTGCGTACCGCGGCGACGATCGGTTGCGGCCCCTCTCACCGCGGGGAGTGGCCCGGGCCCGCCAGCTGGCTCCTCTGCTCGCTCGCTACCGACCGCGGCGGATCCTGTCCAGCCCGTTCGTCCGGTGCTGCGCCACCGTCCAACCGGTGGCCGAGACACTGGGCCTGGCGGTGGAGTCGGTCGACGAACTGGCCGAGGGCCACAGCGCCGACGCCGTCCGACTGCTGGCCACCATGGCGGGCGAGTCGGCCATCCTGTGCACCCATGGGGACGTGGCCGCCGACATGCTCGACGTCCTGGCTCCCGATGCCACGCCGGCCGATCGGAAGCGGCTGCGCCTGCAGAAGGGAGAGGTCTGGGTCGTCCACTCCAAAGGACCCTCCCTGTCCATCGTGGAACACATCCGGCGGGTGCCGACCGACGGCGAGGGGCCGACCGGAGACGCCTGACCGGTACGCTTGGCCCGTCATGAGCGCCCCGAACCGGTTCCACCCGGGCTCCATCGGAGCCTTCCGGGTGACGGATCGCACCTTCGACGAAGACTCGAGGACGCTGTCGCTCGGCTATGCGCTCGACGATCGGTACTCGTTCGTCGAGACCATCACGTTCGAAACCCCGCCGGCCGATGACGCCGGCGTCACGGGCCCCGGACTGGAGCGGGCCGTCCTCCATCTCCACATCGCCGCCGGGACGAGCTATTACAAGACGGCCGCGCCCGGGCGGGTGATCGTCGAGCAGGGCGGGCTCCTCCCTTCCGAACAGGAGTTCCACCGACACCTCTACGACGACGGGCTCCGCGAGTTCGCCGTCACCAACGGACTGGCCGTGCCCCTCCCGGTCCGGATCGAGCCGGGCGGCGACGGACACCCACCGCCATCACCACCGGCCGCGGCCCGGCCCGGCGGACTGCTGGTCCCGATCGGCGGGGGCAAGGACTCCATGGTCCTCATCGAGGCGTCCAAGCCGTTCGAGCCGCGGCTGTTCGCGGTCAATCCCCACCCCCTGGTGGTCCAGCTGGCCCGCCAGTCCGGCCTCGAACTGCTGGTCGTCCGGCGCCGGCTCTCCCCGCAGCTGGCGGAGCTGAACGCGACCGGTGGGCTCAACGGCCACGTGCCCATCACGGGCATCGTCTCCCTCATCGCCGTGGTGGGCAGTTTCCTCTACGGCTACGACACCATCGCCATGGCGGTGGAGCGGTCGGCCAGCGAGGAGACACTGGAGGTCGACGGGGTCCCGGTCAACCACCAGTACTCGAAGAGCCTGGAGTTCGAGCGACTCCTGCAGGACCTGATCACCACCTCCATCGATCCGGGACTGACCTACTTCTCGGCCCTACGGCCGTACTCCGAACTGGCCATCGCCCGAGCCTTCTCGCGGCTCACCGAGTACCACGCCACCTTCTGCAGCTGCAACGCCGTGTTCCGCGGCTCGGCCCAACCCGACGACGGTTGGTGCGGAGACTGTCCGAAGTGCCGGTTCGTCGGATTGGTGTTGGCCCCGTTCATGGACCCGGGGGCGGTGGCGGCCGTCATCGGGAGGGACCTGTTCGACGACCCCGGTCAGATCGACGGGTTCGCCGCACTGATGAGCGATGCCGACAAGCCGTTCGAGTGCGTGGGGGAGCGGCGCGAGTCGGCTGCGGCCATGAGGATCCTGTCCTCACTGCCCGGGTGGCGGGACAAGGTCGTCGTGGCCGCCCTGTCCGGCCGGGCCCGGAGTCTGGTGACCGACGACGAGGTGCAGGAGCTGCTGTCCCCCGCGGCCGAGGGTGGCGCCGACCGCGCCGACCTGGCCCTGGCCGTGCGGCGCCTCCTGACGGACGCAGCGTGACCCTCGACGAGCTGTGCGAGCGCCGGGTGGCCGTCTGGGGCCTCGGCCGCGAGGGACTGGCCATGGTCCGACTGCTGATCCAACGGGGTGCGGAGCCCATGTACATCGACGACAGCGCCGACGCCCAGGTCCATCTCGACCACCAGGTCGGGACCGGGGCCCGGGTGCTGGCCCCCGGCGACGTCACCTGGTCGGCCATCGACGTGGTGGTGCGCGCTCCCGGCGTCAGCCGCTACCGGCCCGAGCTGGATCTGGCCCGGTCGGAGGGTGTGACGGTCACCACGGCCATGGCACTGTGGCTGGAGGACTTCGCCGATGCCCGGGTGATCGCCGTGACCGGCACCAAGGGGAAGAGCACGACGGCGGCACTGACCGCATCCATCCTCGATCGGGAGGGGATGGAAGTCGCCCTGATCGGGAACATCGGGGTCCCGGTGGTGGAGTCGTACGGGAGGCCGCTGGTGGATGCCTACGTGGTCGAGGTCTCCTCCTACCAGGCCGCCGACGTGGAAGTGAGCCCCGGCGTCGTCGTGCTGACCAGTCTGGCTCCCGACCACCTCGACTGGCATGGCGGCCAGGAGGCCTACTACCGGGACAAGCTCCGGTTGATCGAGGCCGGGCCGCCGGGAGCGCTGGCCGTCAATGCCGGTAGCGACGAGGCGGTCCGACGCACCGAGGGCCACCCGGCCCGGACGTTGTTCGGACCGGCGGGCCGGGTCCGGGTGGACGATGCCGGTGGCGTGGCCGTCGACGGGACCCCGGTGCTGGACGGATCCCGCCTACGGCCGCCGGGCCGGCACAACCTCTGGAACCTGTGCGGCGCCATCACCGGGGCCACCCTCCTCAACGGGACCCCGCCTTCCCCCGCCACCCTCGAGGCCGTGGTGGACGGCTTCGACGGCCTGCCCTCGCGGTGCCGGACCGTCGGGGAGCGCCACGGCCTGACCTTCGTCGACGACGCCCTCGCCTCCAATCCCTTTGCCACCGTGGCCTCGCTCGGTGCCTTCCCGGGCCGGGAGGTCACCGTCATCCTGGGTGGGGCCGACCGTGGCGTCGACCCCGGGGACCTGGTCGATGCCCTCTTCCTCCGGCGTCCCGCCCCGCGGGTGGTCGTGCTCCCCCCTGACCACCAGCGCTTGATCGACGCCCTGGCCTCGAGGGGGGCCGGCCGGTCGTCGTCGGCCGTGGCGGCGGACGACCTGGCCGAGGCGGTGGAGGCGGCGGTGGCCGTGACCCCCCGCGGCGGTGTGGTCCTCTTCTCACCGGCTGCGCCGACCCCCGACGGCGAGGGCGGGTTCGGTGCCCGGAGCCGGCAGTTCGTGGCCGCGGCGGGCCTGGACCCCACGGGGGCCGATTTTGACAGTGCGGGGAGCGGCGGCCACGGTGTGGTCCCGGACGCAGGGACGGTCCGGAGTGACGGAGGAGAGGCCGAGTGACCCTGATCACCATCATCGACACCGAGGCGCGCACGGTGGAGGCCACGCCCGATCCGGCCCGTCACACCTTCCTGGTCGACACCGACCGTCTCCCCGAGGCCCTGGGCTGGGAGCTCAAGCCGTCCGGCCTGTGCCAGGCGAGCACGTGCGTCCCGGTCCGCGACGTCGACGCCCTCCGGGTCGGTGGGCGCCTGGACCTGGTGGCGGTGGCCGGGGCCCTCGGCCGCCCGGCGGTGGTGGACATCGAAGCCGGTCTGATGGCCGTGGCCCTGTCGGCCGAGCTCCGACGCCAGGCGCTGGAGGACCTGCATGCCCCACCGTTCGAGCTCCCTGACGTCGACGGGGCCCTCCATGCGCTGGCCGAGTGGGCCGGACAGAAGAAGGCCCTGGTCACGTTCTCCAGCTGGTGCGGATGCCGGTACGACCTACCGGGCTGGCAGGCCCTCCACGACGAGCTCTCCTCCGACGGGTTCACCGTCGTCGCCGTGGCCATCGACCAGTCGGCCGAGGACGTGCGGCCCTGGACGGAGGGGATCACCATGCCGGTCCTCTACGACCCCCAGCACGTGTTGACCGAGTCCTACGCCATCTCCAACGTCCCCACGGTGGTGTGGATCGACGAGGACGACAACATCGTGCGCCCCAACGGGCTGGCCTTCGGCAGCGACATCTTCGCCGACTTCACCGGGGTTCCGTCCGGCCCCCACCTCGACGAGATCCGACGGTGGGCGAGGGACGGCGAGGTACCGGTGACCGAGGACCAGGCCCGTGGCGCCGTGGCGGACCTGTCCGAGGACGAAGTGCTGGCCCGACTGCACTTCCGGATGGCGTCGGAGGCCCATCGCCAGGGCAACGAGGAGGCCACCCGCCGCCATGTGACCCGGGCCTCGGAGTTGGCTCCCGACGACCTGACCATCTGGCGGGCCGGGATGCCCTTGGTGGGAGTGGATCCGTTCGGGGACGCCTTCCTGGCCCGGTACGAGGAGTGGAAGCAGAAGGGCATGCCGTACCACGGCCTGCCCCCGGTCACCGCCACCGGGCCGGGTGTCTGACCCACCGGCACGGCGGCGCGGCCTTCGCCTACGTTGGGCCGATGATCCGCTACGACGTCGGTGAGGACAACGTGGCCCGGTTGGTACTCGACCGGCCCGAGGCCAAGAACGCCCTGACTCCGGAGATGAGGGACGAGATCGTGGCCCGCGTCCGCCAGGCCCGCTCGGACCCCGAGGTCCGCGCCCTGCTCGTCACCGGCGTGGGCGATGCCTTCTGTGCCGGCATGGATCTGCGTCAATCGACGGTGGCCGCATCGGGGTCGGCCGGATTCAACCCCCGCACGACCAGCGAGGCGCTGCGCAACGGGGTCCAGGCCTTCATCCGCGAGCTCTGGGAGCTGGACAAGCCCACGGTGGCCGCGGTCAACGGGACGGCGGTGGGCCCCGGTGCCCACCTGGCCCTGGCCTGTGATTTCGTGCTGCTGTGCGACCAGGCCCGGTTCGTCTGGTCCTTCGCCCGCTGGGGACTCGTCGTCGACGCCGGGGGCGCCTACCTCCTGCCCCGGTTGGTCGGGCTGCCGAGGGCCAAGGCCATGGTGATGCTGGGCGAGGGTGCTGTGGGAGCCGAGGCCGTGTCCCTCGGTCTCGCCTACCGGTGCCTCCCGACCGTCGACGAACTGGCCACGGAGGCATCCGAGCTGGCGGCGCGACTGGCCGCCGGCCCCGTCCGGTCCCTCGGGCTGTCCAAGCAACTGCTGAACGCTACGTTCGAGAGCAGCCTCTCGGAGTCGCTGGACCGTGAGGCCCAGGCCCAGGCCATGGCGGCCGTGTCGGCCGAGATGGCCGAGGGGATGGCCGCCTTCTCGGAGAAGCGCAGCCCCGACTTCCGCTCGATCGGCTGACCGAGCCCACGGGCCGGCTCGGTCCCGTGAGGTTGCGGCCTTCGTGGCGGAGCACGATACTCTCCTGCCGGAACGATGATTCTCGGTAAGGCCGTCCCATTGTGCACAGGGTCAGGCCGGAGCGAGGCGGGAGGGTGAGGGGCCGACATGGACCGCGACGAACCACACCCCTTCCATGGTCGGGTCCGGGCCCGGGCCGCCGGCGGGGTGGCCGGTCCGGTCGGTGCTCCGGTGAGCAGCCGGGCTCGGCATGGCCGGTAGGTTCCGGCCGTTCCCGGCCGGCACGGGCCGGTCCGAGACGGCACCGCCGCACAAGACGATGGCATCCCGACACAGAGAAGGGCGTTGACCGTGGAGTTCGGACTGACCGACGACCAACAGCTGTTTCACGAGACGACCGCCAAGTTCCTCGAGGACACCTGCCCGCTGGAGACCGTTCGGGGCCTGGCCGAGGACGAGCCCGCCGGCTTCGATCGGAGCTGGTGGCGCCGTGGGGCCGAGCTGGGCTGGGTCTCCATGCTGGTGGCCGAGGACCATGGGGGAGGGTCGGTCTCGGGACAGGGGCTCTCCGACCTGGCTCTGGTGGCCGAGGAGTTCGGGCGGCGGGTGGCGCCGGGGCCGCTGATCCCGACCAACGTGGTGGCTGCGGCCCTGTCGCGGGCAGAGGAGACCACGCCGCACAAGGAGCTGGCCGGGCTGGTGGGCGGGGAGACCGTGGCGACCTGGTGCCCCGAGCGAGCCGGGTCCGGTGGCGACGACGGTGTCGGCCCGGTTCACGCCTCGGTCAGGGGCGACGGCTTCGTGCTCGACGGATCGACCGCGCCGGTGGAGGCCGGAGCGGAGGCGGATCTGGTGCTCGTGACGGCCCGGATGGACGGAGGTCCGGCCCAGTTCGTGATCCCCTCGGGAACCCCGGGCCTCACCGCCCACCGGGCCGAGAGCATCGACCTGGTCCGACGCTTCGCCCACCTTCGGTTCGATCAGGTCGAGGTGGCCGCCGATGCGGTGGTCGGCGAGCCCGGCGCGGCCGGACCCGACGTGGAGCGTCAGCTCCTCGACGCCGTGGTCCTGCAGTGCTTCGAGATGGCCGGTGCCGTCGACCGGGTGTTCGCCTTCACCGTGGAGTACGCCGAGGATCGGTACTCGTTCGGGCGCCCGCTGGTGTCCTATCAGGCGCTGAAGCACCGGTTCGCCGACATGAAGATGTGGTTGGAGTCCTGTCACGCCACCGCCGCGGCCGCGGCCCGGGCCGTCGACACGGGCTCGCCCCTGGCGGCCGAGTTGGTCAGCGTGGCCAAGTCCTACATCGGTGACCACGCCCCGGTCATCGTCCAGGACTGCGTACAGCTCCACGGAGGCATCGGGGTGACATGGGACCACGATCTCCACCTCTACCTCCGCCGGGTGGTCCAGGACCGGGCCCAATTCGGGACGCCACGAGACCATCGCCAGCGCATCGCCGCAGGGATAGGAGTCTGAGATGAGTGAACGGGACGTGGTGGACGAGCCGGTGGACGCAGAGGAGCTCGAGGCGTACCGACGGTCGGCCCGGGCGTGGCTGGAGGCGACGATGCCGCGGCTGCCGGAGGGACGGGACAACTGGCAGCTGGCCCAAGAGGACGAGATGGCTGTCCGGGCCCGTCAACTCCAGCGGCTCCTGTTCGACGGGGGGTACGCCGGAATCTGCTACCCGGCCGAGTACGGAGGCCAGGGCCTGACCCGGGCCCACCAACGCGCCTTCACCCGGGAGTCGATGGGGTACCAGATGCCGACCACGTTCAACGTGCCGACCCTGACCATCCTGGCCCCCACCATCCTCGACTTCGGGACAGAGGAGCAGAAGTCGCAGCACATCCCGGCCATCCTCCGTGGGGACGAGCTGTGGGTACAGTTCCTGTCCGAGCCCAGCGGCGGTTCCGACCTGGCCGGCCTGGTCACCACGGCCACACGGGACGGGGATGTCTTCGTCCTCAACGGATCGAAGATCTGGAGTTCGGGCGCGTTCCGCGCCGACTACTCGTTGTGCCTGGCCCGCACGGACTCCAGTGTGCCCAAGCACCAGGGCCTGACCATGTTCATCCTGAAGATCCACCAGCCCGGGATCGAGGTCCAGCGGATCAAGATGATCAACGGCACGGCCGAGTTCTGTCAGGAGTACTTCGACGACGTGCTCCTTCCGGCTTCCGACGTCCTGGGCGGGGTCAACGACGGATGGACCGTGGCCTCACGGCTGCTGTATCACGAGCGCGACGCAGTGGGAGGTGGTTCGCCCTACTCCAGCGGACTGGGCATGGGCAACGCCTCCAGGGGCGGCCAGCGTTCCGATCTCGAGGATCTGGCCCGGGCTACGGGCCAGACCGGCGACCCGGTCGTGCGCCAGCTACTGGCCGAGGCCCGCACCAACGACCGGGTCCAGGGCCAGCTGACCGAGCGGGTGTCCGAGGGAATCAGGACCGGCGCCATGCCGGGCCCGGCGGGGGCGCTGACCCGTCTCTTCGCCGGCACCAACTCGGAGCGCCGATTCGACATCGGACTCGAGATCGCCGGCGGTGCCGCGGGCGCATGGACCGACGGGGACCCGGCCGGGACGGCCGCGGTGGCCTACCTGTCGAGACAGAGCAACAGCCTCGGTGGCGGCAGCAACGAGATGCAGCGCAACATCATCAGTGAACGGGTGCTGGGCATGCCCCGCGAGTTCGCGGCCGACCGTGACCGGCCCTTCGACGAGGTCCGTCACAACCGCTCGCCGGCCCGCCGCGAGTAGTACCGCGGCATCGGCCGGTACGGGGCGGACCGTGTCGTCCGACCGGTCAGTCCGCCATCAGCATCACGATGCCAGGTCCAACTTCATCAGGTGGTTCAGGTTGCCGCCCATGATCTTGACCACGTCCTCGTGGGGGAGCGCCGACAGTTCGTCGACGAAGCTGAGCGGGTCAGCCAGGCCCTCGGGGTGCGGGTAGTCCGATCCGAACAGGACACGGTCGGCCCCGAGCAGCCCCACCAGGCCGATGGGGTCCTCCTCGTGGAACGGGTGGACGTAGATGTTCCGCTTGAACACCTCGACCGGATCCTCGTCGAAGGCGCGCGGCGCCACCGAGTAGGCGTGCTCGAGGTCGCGGAGGAGAGGTCGGACCCAACCGCTGCCGTTCTCCACCGGGGCGAACCGCAGGGTGGGGAACCGCGAGCACAGTCCGTGGCCGATGAGCGAGGCCATGGTGTCGGTGATGGGTCGGCTCTGGTGGGAGACGATGGCCTGGAAGCCCGATCCCCCTTTGAACGGGGTCATCTCGTCGGTGATGCCCTCCCACTCGTTCATGTACCGCTGGTAGCCCGAGTCGGAGGCGTGCATACCCACCGCGATGCCGGCTTCGGCTACCAACGACCAGAAGGGGTCGAACTCGGGGAGGGCCGGCGAGCGCGGCCCCATGAACCCGTGGACCGGCGCCGGCCGGATGAGGATGATCTTCGCCCCACGCTCGAGCACCCACTCCAACTCCCGGATGGCCTGGTCCACGATGCCCATGTGCACGACCGGGGTGGGGAAGATGCGACCTTCGTAGTTGAAGGTCCAGTGCTCGTGCATCCATTGGTTGAGCGCGTGCACCACGGCGTGGGTGGCCTGCGGGTCGCCCCGCAGCCGCTCCTCGAGCAGGCTGGCCAGGGTGGGCCACATGAGGGCCCGATCGAGGCCCAGCTCGTCCATGAGCTCGAGCCGCGGCCCGGGCTCGCTGAAGGCGGCCGGGGACCGGATGGGCTTGCCCATGATCTCGCGCCGCGACTTCCCTTCCGGATTCCCGTTCCGGAAGTACTCCTCCTGCGCCCCCGGAGCCGCCACCACCGAGAACGTCGGGTTGGGGATGTACTCGCTGATCTGGCCCTTCAGGGCGATTTTGGTACGACCGTTCACCTCGACGTACTGGACCAGGCCCTCGTACTCCGGCGGGAGGTACTTGGTGAAGGCGTCCGTGGTCTCGTACATGTGGTTGTCGGCGTCGAAGACCGGAAAGTCGAGCGATCGTGGCATGGTCCTACTCCTTACTACCTCTGAACGAACTGCCTCTGTGGCGGCGTCTGCGCCGGCCGGCGGCGATGCCGAGGTCGGCCGGATCCTCCCGGGAGATGGGACGACGCCGGCCCGGGCCGCGGGCGGCGTGATATCCCCCTTCTCCTCCCAAGCTAACAGTCCCCAATGTCAGGTGGAAATGACCTTTGCGCTACCATCCGACCGGTCCGGTGGAAGTGCGGCGCGTGTGAGGGGTCGAGGCTTGGGGGATGACGGCGTGAGTTCGGTTCCGACCGAAGACGACGCAGTGCCCTACGGCACCCGGCTGGCGCAGCTGGCCGAGGAGCGCGGCGATGCCACGGCAGTGACCTTCGTGCGCCTGTCCGGCGACGAGGAGACCATCGGCTGGCGCGACCTCGACACCCGTTCGACGCAGCTGGCCCACGTCTTCGCGCAGGAGGGCCTAGGGTTCGGGGACCGTCTGGCCGTGTGCCTGCCGAACTCGCCGGAGCACCTGTTGGCCGGATTCGCGGGGTGGAAGGTCGGGGCCACGGTGGTCCCGGTGCGATGGGACCTGCCCGACTGGGAGCGCAACCGCCTCCTCGAGGTTCTGGACCCGGCGCTGGTGCTCGGGGCCGATCGGCTGGCGCTGGTGCACGAGAGTGTCGACGCCCCGGTCACCCCGTTGCCCGAGGTGATCTCCCCGAGGGGCTGGGGGGTGTGCAGCTCCGGCTCCACCGGCACACCCAAGGTCATCCTGCAGACCCAACCGGCCCTGTTCCTGCACTCCACCAACGTGACCTCCATGGTGGTGGCCGACTTCGGGCCCATGGAGCGCCCCCAGCTGGTGCTGTGCCCGGCGCCGCTCTACCACACCAATGGATTCACCGCCTTCCGCACCCTCTTGGGCGGGGATCCCATCATCCTGCTGGAGCGCTTCAACGCTCCGCTGATGCTGGACCTGATCGAACGGCACCGGGTCACCGGGTTCATCGCCGCCACACCCATGCTGCAGCGCCTGGCCCAGGTTCCGGGCATCGAGGGTCGGGACCTGTCCAGTCTGCGCTGGGTCCAGCAGGGCGCCTCGCCCCTGCCGGTGTGGCTCGGCCACCGCTGGATCGAACTGGTCGGGCCGGAGCACTTCTTCATGTCCTACGGCGCCTCGGAGACCTTCGGGATCGTGGTGTGCCGGGGCGACCAGTGGCTGGCGCACCCGGGCACCCTGGGCCGGGGTATGTCCACCACCGAGATCCGGGTCCTCGACGAGTCGGGGCAGCCGCTCCCACCCGGCGAGGTCGGGGGCATCTACCTCCGCACCCCTACCGGCCCGCTGGCCACCTATGTCGGCAACGACGTGAAGCCCATGGACACCACCGCCGACGGGTTCACGTCGGTGGGTGACCTCGGGTGGTTGGACGAGGACGGCTTCCTCTACATGGCCGACCGCCGGGTGGATCTGATCGTGACCGGCGCCGTGAACGTCTACCCGGCCGAGGTGGAGGCGGCACTGAGCGAGCACCCTGGCATCACCGATGTGGTGGTGGTGGGGCTGCGCGACCCCGAGTGGGGACGGCGGGTCCATGCCATCGTCCAGGCGTCGGACCCGGCCCTGGACGCCGAGGGCGTCACCACCTTCGCCCGGGAGCGCCTGGCCCCCTACAAGGTGCCCAAGTCGGTGGAGTTCGTGGACTCCATTCCACGCAGCGAGGCCATGAAGTTCAACCGGGCCGCCCTGGTGGAAGAGCGCGACGGCCCCGACCCGGACGGCGCCGGTGAGCGCCCCCCCGGGGCCGGACGAGGGTAGTGGACACGGGGGCGGGCCGGGAGGCCACCGTGGAGGCCAGGTATAGCGTGGTCGGGCCGTCCGGGTCGGCCCCGGTGCCCGTGTGGATCGATGACGTGTAGAGCGAAGGAGTAGAACAGCCATGCCCGATGCCCCGTTTGCAGGCAAGTACATCACCTACGAGGAGTTGGACGACGGCGCCATCGTGCGCATCCTGCTCAACCGCCCCGAGACCCGCAACGCCCAGAGCTTCGGCCTGCTGGTCGAGCTGGACGAGGCCTTCCACCGCGCCGAGGAGGACGATACCGTCCGGGTGGTGATCCTCGGGGGCGTGGGACCGCTGTTCTCCTCCGGCCATGACATGGGCTCGAAGGAGGCCGCGGCCGAGCGGGCCCCCGGACCGGACCAGCACCGGTCCGCCACCATCAACGGGGCGACCCGCAAAGGGGCCGAGCAGCGCATGCTGCAGGAGTGGCACTACTACTTCACCAACACGCTGCGCTGGCGCAACCTGCGCAAGATCACCGTGGCCCAGGTCCAGGGCACCGTCTACGCCGCCGGTCTGATGCTCATGTGGGCGTGCGACCTGATCGTGGCGGCCGACAACGTCTACTTCGCCGATGTGGTCGGGACGCGCCTGGGTATGTGCGGGGTGGAGTACTTCGGGCACCCCTGGGAGTTCGGGCCCCGCCGCACCAAGGAGCTGATGCTCACCGGCGACGCCATCGACGTCCACGAGGCCCATCGTCTGGGCATGGTCTCCAAGGTGTTCCCGGTCGACGATCTGGAGGAGCGGACGCTGGCCTACGCCCGTCGGATCGCCGAGCTGCCCACGATGACCGCACTGCTGATCAAGGAGTCGGTGAATCAGACGGTTGACAACATGGGATTCTACAACTCGCTCCAGGCCTGCTTCACGCTCCATCAGCTCAACCACTCGCACTGGGCGGAGATCCACGAGAGCAAGTACCCGGTCGCCGAGGAGCAGGACGGCATCCCCAACTGGAAGACCGCACCACCCATCCGCCTGTCGGAGAAGGACGCGGTGGAAGGGCCCTTGCCGGCCCGTTGACCGGAACGCCCCCTTCGGTGTCCTCGTGAAGCTCCGCACCACCTACCGCCAGCCCGACGGGGCCCGCTACCGCCGACCCGGCGGGGCCTGGGACGTGCCCACCCTCGACCGCCTGCTCTCCTCCCCCCGCCCGCCCCGGGCCGGCGCCGTGGTCGACGGTGAGGTGCACCTCGACGCCGGCACGGTGGAGGGGCTGGTGTCGTCCCTGGCCGGAGGTCTGCGCCGACGGGGTGTCCGACGCGGAGACGTGGTCACCTGGCAGTTGCCCAACTGGTGGGAGGCGGTGGTCCTGTTCCGGGCCTGCTGGCGACTGGGCGCGGTGGCCGCGCCCATCCACCACCAGGTCGGACCGGCTGAGGTGACGAGGGTCCTCGCCGACCTCGAGCCGGCCGTGGTCCTGAGCAGCACCGGTATGCCCCTGTCCGGCCTGGTGGACGCGATCGGTGTCCGCCGGGACGACCCGCGCTTCGACGAGCTGGTCGGGGGCCGACCCGTGCACTCCGGGGTGGCCCGGGGTTCCGACATCGCCGTGGTGCTGTTCACCTCGGGCTCGACCGGTCACCCCAAGGCGGTGCTGCACTCCCACCGCGGCCTGGCCTACAAGGCCCTGTCCATGACCGCGGCCCACGGTCTGACCGACGCCGACGTGGCCTTGATGCCGTCACCCCTGGCCCACGTGTCCGGCCTGCTCAACTCGGTCTTGGTCCCGGGCACCGCGGCCATGACGGTGGTGCTCATGGAGAAGTGGGACGCCGAGCGCGGGGTGCGCCTGGCCGGTGAGCACCGGGCCAGTTTCATGATCGGCCCCCCCACGTTGTTCGTGGGCATGATGGAGGTCCCCGGCTACCACCACCAGGTGGCCAGCCTGCGGGTGGTGTCGTGCGGTTCCATGGGCGTGACCCCCGAGTTCATCGACAGCGCCCGCCTCGGGCTCGGGGCCATGGTCAAGCGCACCTACGGATCCACCGAGGCGCCCACCGTGACCACCAGCAGCTGGGAGGACGGTCCGGAGCGGGCCCGAGACACCGACGGCCACTCGGTGGGTGAGGCCGAGATCCGCGTGGTGGATCCGGCCACCGACCGCCCGCTCCCGCCGGGCCGGCGGGGCGAGATCCTGGTCCGTGGGCCCGAGCTCTTCGTCGGGTACGGGGAGGAGGCCCAGACACGGGCCTCGGTCCGTCGGGGGTGGTTCGCCACCGGCGACCTCGGCACCCTCGACCCGGATGGCTGGCTGACCATCGTCGGACGCCTGAAGGAGCTGATCATCCGGGGCGGGGAGAACATCGCCTCGGCCGAGGTGGAGCGGGTGCTCGAGCAGCACCCCGACATCCGACAGGCGGTGGTGGTCGGGTGCCCGGACCGTCGGCTGGGGGAGCGGGTGGCGGCGTTCGTGGTGGGTGGTCCCACGGTGGACGTGGACGAGTGCCGGCGCTGGTTCGCGGCCCAGGGGGTGGCCCGGTTCAAGACCCCCGAGGTCGTGGTGCACCTGGACGAGATCCCGCTGCTCGGTGTGGGCAAGCCCGACCGGCCCGTCCTCCGTGAGCGGGCCGCCGCACTGGCCGTGGCCGAGCCCTGAGTCGTCCCCTTCGTCATCGAGCTCGGCCCGTCTGAGTCCGTCGCAGTCCGTCTGAGTCCGTCAGAACCCGTCAGAACGAGAGAGAAGGTCAGTCACATGGGAGCAGGAATCGTGTCCTGGGGCGTCTATCTGCCGTACTGGCGGCTCGAGCGCCAGGCCATCGGGGGTGCCTTCCGGTCCGGAGGTGGGCGGGGCACGAGGGCCGTGGCCTCCTACGACGAGGACACCACGTCGATGGCGGTGGAGGCCGGCCGACGGGCCCTGGACGTGCCGGGGACGCCCGATCCCCACTCGCTGTTCTTCTCCACGCCGGCCCCGGCCTACCTGGACAAGACCAACGCCACCACCGTGCACGCCGGCCTGGGTCTGGCCCCGGACACCGGCGCCTACGACCTGGGCGGCTCGGTGCGCTCCGGCTGGGCCACGACCGAGTTGGCCGCGTTGGCCGGGGCCCGGTCCCCGGCCCTGGCCGTGGTGGCCGACCTCCGCACCGGGCTGCCCGGAAGTCCCGACGAGAGCCAGGGAGGGGACGGCGCGGTGGCCTTCGTCTTCGCCCCCGAAGGAGGAGTGGCCGAGGTCCTGGGTCGTGCCGCCACCACCGACGAATTTCTCGATCGGTGGCGGGTGCCGGGCGAGACGGGCTCCCGTCAGTGGGAGGACCGCTTCGGTGAGGAGGCCTACCTGCCGCTGGCCCGGGCGGCCTTCGCCCGAGCCCTCGACGACGCCGGCCTGGCCGAGGTGGATGTCGATCACCTGATCGTGACCGGACTCCACGCCCGGGCCGTGGCCGGGCTGAAGAAGGCCCTCAAGGTGCCCGCCGATCGCGTGGTACCGGACTACGCCGGTGTCATCGGCAACCTCGGTGCGGCCCAGGCCGGCCTGCAGCTGGCCGATGTGCTGGAACGGGCGGAGCCGGGCCAGGTCGTGGTGGTGCTCGAGTTGGCCGATGGGGCCGATGCAGTGGTGCTCCGTACGACCGACGCCCTTCCGGCTGTGCAGTCGGCCCGGACGCGAGCCGGCATCCGACCGGTGGCCCGGCTGGTCGACGAGGGTCGTTCCGACCTGGCTTATGCCGTCTTCCTGTCGTGGCGGGGCATGCTGCACCGTGAACCGCCCCGCCGCCCCGATCCCGAGCGGCCCGATGCCCCGGCCAGCCGGAGGAGCGAAGGATGGAAGTTCGGGTTCAACGCCAGCCGTTGCCTGGTGTGCGGGTTCCGCCATCTGCCCCCGACCCGGATCTGCCTCTCGTGCCAGTCGGTGGACCAGATGGAATCGGAGCGGATGGCCGACCTCCGGGGGACGGTGGCCACGTACACTGTTGATCACCTGGCATTCAGCCTGTCACCACCGATGGTGGGGGCGGTGATCGACTTCGACGGTGGCGGCCGCTACCGCGGGGAGATGACCGACGTCGACCCGGAGGCGGTGGCGGTCGGGACGCGGGTGGAGATGACCTTCCGGCGCCTGTACAGCGCCCAGGGTGTACACAATTACTTCTGGAAGGCCCGGCCGGTGGCCGATGCCGCCGGAGAAGGAGGAACAGGGACATGACCAGCACGGGGATCCGTGATCGTGTGGCCATCGTCGGGATGGGGTGCACCCGTTTCGGCGAGCTCTGGGACCAGGGCACCAACGACCTCCTGACCGATGCCGCCGTCGAGTGCACCGGATCGGCCGGTGTGGCCATCGACGCCATCGACGCCTTCTGGCTGGGCACGCTGGGATCGGGGCAGTCGGGGATCTCCCTGTCCAAGCCGTTGAAGATCGGGTACAAGCCGGTCACCCGGGTGGAGAACTTCTGCGCCACCGGGTCGGAGGCATTCCGGAACGCCTGCTACGCCGTGGCCTCGGGTGCCTACGAACTGGTCATGGCCATCGGGGTGGAGAAATTGAAGGACTCGGGGTACTCGGGCCTGACCGGCATCCACCGGGTCGGGGACGGGACCAACGCCCAGCTCAGCTCGCCCGCCGCCTTCTCGTTCCTGGTTCCGGCCTACTGCCACAAGTACGGCGTCGATCCCGAGGAGATGGGATCGGTACTGAACCGGATCGCGTGGAAGAACCATCGGAACGGGGCGGTGAACCCGCGTGCCCAGTACCAGAAGGAGGTGTCGCTGGAGAAGATCGCGGCCTCGCCGAGGGTGGCCGGGCAACTGGGGGTGTTCGACTGCAGCGGGGTGAGCGACGGAGCGGCGGCGGCCCTCATCTGCCGGGCCGAGGACGCGTACAAGTACACCGACGCCCCGCTCTACGTCAAAGGGCTGAGTCTGGTGGCCGGGCCGGCCGCCGGTGCCATCGACCCGGACTACGACTACACCAGCTTCGAGGAGGTGGTGCGCTCGGCGGCCGACGCCTACAGCCAGGCCGGGGTGACCGACCCGAGGGCCGAGCTGGCCATGGCCGAGGTGCACGACTGTTTCACCCCCACCGAGCTGGTGCTCATGGAGGATCTGGGCTTCGCCGACCGGGGCACGGCGTGGAAGGAGGTCATCGCCGGCACCTTCGATCGCGACGGCGAGCTACCCGTGAACCCCGACGGCGGCCTCAAGAGCTTCGGCCATCCCATCGGTGCCACCGGGTTGCGAATGCTCTTCGAGTGCTGGCTCCAGCTCCGCCGGGAGGCCCCGCCGGAGCGCCAGATCGCCACGGTGACCGAGGGCCGTCGCACCCTCGGGCTGACCCACAACCTCGGTGGGGCGCCCGGTGAGTGCGTGAGCTTCGTCGGTGTGGTCGGCACCGAGCCCTCGGACTGAGATGGGCCACGCCCGACCCGAGGCCGCCGACCCCTACGCCGAGACCGAGGACCAGACCGCGCTCCGTCAGTTGGCCCGCGACCTGGCCGCCCGGGAGGTGGGTCCGCGGGCCGCGGAGCATGACGAGACCGGCGAGGTGCCGCGGGAGGCCATCGCGGCCATGGCCGCAGCCGATCTCTTCCGGGTGACGATCGGTGAGCAGTGGGGCGGCCTCGGGATGGGAGACGTCGAGGCGGCCATCGTGCTGGAGGAGATCGCCCGCCACGACGTCTCCACCGCCATCTGCTGCCAGCTGGCCTACAACGGCCCGGCCCGGGGGATCGAGCATCTGGGATCTCCGGCCCTGAAGGACCGGTGGTTGCCACCGGTAGCCGACGGGGATGCCATCATCAGCATCGGGATCACCGAGCCCGATGCCGGCTCCGCCGTGCAGGGCATGCGTACCGCCCTCAAGCCGGACGGCCCGGCCGGGTACCGCCTGGACGGCTACAAGAACTACTCCACGCTGGGCCATGCCGCCTCGGCCGTGCTGGTCTGGTGCCGGTGGCCCGGGGGGGAGGGCGCCCGTGGCATCGGGGCGCTGATCGTACCCATGGATCGCGAGGGGGTGTCCCTGGTCGGCCGACACCGGGGGATGGGTATCCACGCCGCCACCGAATCGGAGATCGCCTTCGATGGTGTGCCCGTCACCGAGGAGGACGTCCTGGTGGCCGGGGATCCGTCCACCAGCCAGGCCTTCAAACTCCTGCTCTCCCATCTCAATCACGAGCGGTGCGGCAACGCGGCCATGTGTGTGGGCGCGGCCCAGGGCGCTCTCGAGCGGGCCGCCGGGTACATGCGGGAGCGGGTGGTGGGCGGACGACCCATCGCCGACCTCCAAGGTCTGCAGTGGAAACTGGCCGACATGGCCGTGGCTCTGGAGGGGGCCCGGCTACTGCTCGGCCGAGCCGTGCACCTGGCCGGCCCGGGCGGAACACCGCCGGCCCTCGAGACGGCCATGGCCAAGACCGCGGCCAACCTGGCCGCCAAGTTCGTGTGCGACGAGGCCATCCAGATCCACGGCGGCTACGGCTACAGCCGCGAGTACCCGCTCGAACGGGCCTACCGCGACATCCGGGGTCTCTGCATCGGAGCCGGAACAGTGGAGGCGCAGCGCAACTACATCGGCTCGAGTGTGGCCGCCGGCCGGAGCACGACCTCGCCGGGCTGGATCCCCTCGGTGGGCTGAGCACCGACGGACCGCCCGCGGGCGGACCGCCCGCGGGCGGACCGAGAGCCCGCCGCCGGGTCTCTTCCATCCGGGCTCAGGACCACCGGGCCGGGGCCGTGTTCAGGGTTCGGATCCGCATTGTCGACGGCAACGCCCTGGTGTACCGTGAGGCGCCGCTGAGGCCGGGGCCACAGGCGCCGAGCCGACGGAGGCCCTCGGGATCGGTTCGAAGCCATGTGATCGGTACCGTCCGGGACTCCGACGAGTGGTGCGAACCAGACAACCGAGCCAGAGAAGGGGGACCCCGTGAGTCCAGCCGGACCGTACGAAGGTCGCCGCGTCATCGTGTGTGGCGGGGGAGGGGCCGGCATGGGGGCGGCGGTGGTCCGCCAACTGGAGCCACTCGGCGCCGAAATCCATGTGATCGATCTCAAAGAGCCGCCCATCGGGGTGGCCAGCTTCCACACCGTCGACCTCAAGGATCCCGACGCCACCGCTGCGGCCGTGGAGTCCATCGGTGGGCGCATCCACGCCTTGTTCAATTGTGCCGGCCTTCCCGGTGGGCGTTTCTCCGATCTCGAGACCATGCTGGTCAACTTCGTCGGTCAGCGGCACCTCGCCGATCTGGTGGTGGAGCGCATGGATCGGGGTGGGGCCATCGCCAGCATCTCCTCCGGGGCCGGCGCCGGCTGGCAGGGAAACATCGAGAAGTGGATGCCCCTGGTCACGACGGAGGGGTTCGCGGCCGGGCAGGCCTGGTTGGAAGAGCACCCGACCGAGATCGCCAGCGGGTACGCACCGTCGAAGGAGGTCATCATCGTCTGGACCGTATGGCGTTCGCTGGCTCTGGCCGAACGGGGGATCCGGATCAACTGCACGCTGCCCGGGCCGACCGACACCCCGATGATGCCGGACTTCGAGGAACAGATGGGGAAGACCTTCATGGACAACTACCCGATCCCGCTCGGTCATCGCCAGACGCCCGACGAACAGGCCGCACCACTGGTCTTCCTCAACTCTCCGGCCGCCTCGGCCATCACCGGTGAGAGCATCCTCACCGACGGCGGCACCATGGCCGCCCTTTCGGTCGGCACGCTCGACGTGTCGGCCTTCGGATTTTGAGCGGGGACACCGGGGAGCGTCCCGGCACCAGGTCGACCTCCGAACCGGCGCCGCCGGCCGACCAGGTGGCGGCGGCCTTCCGGCTCGTGCGGGAGGAGGGGAACCACTTCCGGGCCGGCAGCATCGGCGATGCCTCGGCCAGGGACGTGGTCTACGGGGGTCAGCTGTTGGCCCAGATGATCCTGGCCTCCGGTCAGGTGGCCGAGGACAAGGACGTGGCCTCCATCCATACCATCTTCGCCAGGAGCGCCAAACTGTCCCGACCCATCGAGATCGACGTCGAGGTGATCCACGACGGACGGACCATGGGCAGCCACTCGGTCACGGTGCACCAGGGAGACCGGGTGTGCGCGCAGGGCCTCATCCTGCGCCGGTTGGATGCGCCCGACCTGATTCGTCATCAGCCGCCCATGCCGGATGTGGCCGGTCCCGACGACTCGACCGACACCGGTCAGGGTGGTCTGCTCGCCCCGGGAAGCGATCTCCGTGTCGTCGGTGGGACCAACACCTGGGATCCCGACGCCCCGGTAGGGCCGGCCGAGCTGGCGGCGTGGGTCCGACTACCGTCCGACTCCGACGACCCGGTGCTGGCCCAGGCCCTGTTGGCCTACGGCACCGACGGATTCCTCATCGGCACGGCCATGCTCCCTCACGCCGGCATCGGCCAGAACATGGCCCATCGCAACATCGGCACCGGCGTCGTCTCCCACACTCTCACCTTCCACGAGCCCGTCCCGGTGGGAACCTGGCTGCTGCTGGCCCACGAGAGCCCTTACGCCGGTCGTGGGGCCAGCTACGGACGTGCCAACGTCTTCACCGAGGACGGAGCGTTGGTGGCGTCGTTCGTCCAGGAGAACATGATCCGGGATGCCGGTCCGACCGATCACTGACCCGGCCGGCCATAGCCCAGTGGGCCGGCCCGCGGTGCCGGCCCGGCCCGGTACTGTCAGCCGCCCGTCAGCTCGTCCATGGGTACGGTCAGCGGAGCCTCCACTCGATCCGCTTGCCGGTGGTGAATCGGGCCTGGCCCTCCTCCAGCAAGGCCGGGTCCGTTCCCACGTGGGTGAAGAGGAAGGCATGGTCGAGGGCTTGGCGTCGCGACACCTCGAGCCCCATCCACATGGCCCGTAGTGTGCCCTGCTCGGCCAGCGCGGGCTGATCGGCGATGGCCTGGGCCGCCCAGGCCACCCGGTCGTGGAGGTCGCCGGCCGGCACCACCTCGGAGACGAACCCGATCTGGTGGGCCCTTTGGGCCGACATGCGCTCGTGGGCTCCGAGCAGGGCCAGGCGCATCACCTCCTGGAACGGCATCTTGTGCATGAGGAAGATGGGCTCGAAGGCGGCCGGCATCCCGTAGGTGACGTGGGGGTCGAAGAAGGTGGCGTGCTCGGCGGCGATGATGAAGTCCACCTCGCCGAGGATGTAGAAGGCCCCACCACAGGCCATGCCGTTGACAGCGGCGATGACCGGCTTCCAGAGGTTGTTCGACTTGGGGCAGACGCTCTTGCCCGGATCGTCGAAGTCCCATGGTGTGTTGTAGCCCGGCAGCCGTCCCGGCGGCAGATCGTCGAAGGACCCGATCCCCTCTCGGTCCAGTCCGGTGCAGAAGGCCTTCTCGCCGCTGCCGGTGAGCACGATGCACCGCACGTCGTCGTTCGTGCGGAGCATGAGCCACAGTTCGCGCAGCTCTCGTTGCATGGTGGTGTCGAAGGCGTTGAGGGCCTCGGGACGGTTGAGGGTGACCCAAGCCACGCCGTCTGATTCGTCGTACAGGAGGGACTCGAGGTCAGCCATGGCGGCCATGGTATCCGTCCGTGCCCGAGGGGACGGATGTGGAACCGGGACCGGCACGCACCCGGCTGCGACGGCAATGCCGGTACAGAAGCTGAGCCAGGATCGTCGCGGCCGGGTGCGTTGGGCCGGAGACGTTCAGGGGCAGTGGTCGGCAGGCGGAGGTACGTCCAGGGCCGGATTGCGGTCGAAGAAGCCCACCGGGACCAGATGGAAGCCGCAGTACTCGACCGGCATCACCGGCCAGTCCTCGGGCCGGGGCGAGTGGGAGATTCCGAAGGTGTGCCAGGCCACGATGTCGGTGTCCACCAGTGACCGGTCGGCCGCGGTCCAGGCCGGGAGGCCGTCCCCGCCGACGTGCTGATTGGGGTAGTCGCCCGCGGCCCGCCGTTCATCGGGGGTGTAGGGGGTCACCCACAGGTTGTGGCGGGCGAAGGTCGCCCGCCGGCCGATGCTCGAGTCGGCCTGGGCCAGCAGGGTCGGTGTGGCCCCGGGTACCAGCTTGTAGGCCACCGGGCGGCCCAGCCCGTTCAGCCGGTCCGGATTCACGAACCGCCAGTGACGTCCACTGGCCGGGTCCACGTCGCGCTGGGCCTGCAGCTCGGACTCCAGCCGGGTGCTGTGTTGGCGAAAGGCGTTGCCGTTGGGGTTGTCGGCACTGCGGGGCTCGGTCTCGAAGGCCACCTCGTACACCTCGTTGTCCGGACCGTCCACCGAGATGTCCAGCCGGGCGCAGAACAGGTGCTGGTGGAACGGAGCGGCCAGGCCGGGGGCCACCACCGACCCGTAGGCGGTCTCCTCGCCTGGGGCCAGCGCCTGGGTGGACATGATGCCGGTGAGCTTTACCTCGAGTTGGATGGTTCCGTCGAGGTAGAAGTACCAGTAGAAGCCGTATTCGTAGTTGCCCACGGTGGCGATGGACGACACCACCAGGCGCCGCGACCGGCGGACCTCGGTGCGGCCGGCCAGCATGTCCTGGTGCTTCCAGAGGATCCCGTAGTCCTCCTCGTGGATGCACACGGCGTTCTCCACCACGTAGGGGGTGCCGTGCTCGCTCACGAAGATGGCGTCGAGGTAGGCGATCTCCCCGAGGCAGTCGCAACCGAGTGACAGCGAATTGGCCATGCGGCCGAGGCCCCACTCACCCACGTCGAAGGCGTTCTTCCAGCCGTGCATCGGCCCCGGGTCGCCGTAGGGGACCACCATCTCGTTGATGGAGGCCCGGTGCAGGACGGGCCGGAGACCGCCGTCGTCATAGCCGACCGCGCGCAGCACCAGTCCTTCCAGCGGCTCCATGGCCACCCGCATCGACCAGCGTTGCCAGGTCAGGTGATTGCCGTCGAGTGTGAAGCTCGGCCCGTCCGGTTGGACGATCTCCAGCGGGAGCAGGTCCGTCCGGAGCGGCTGGTTGTCCTCGGGGAGATAGCTCCCACGCTCGACGGGCAGCGGTACCACCCCGAAGTCGAGGACCTCGAGTACGACACCCCGGGCCGCGTCCACGGTGGCCAGCACGCCCTCGATGGGCCGGGCGTAACCGTTGTCGGTCGGCTCCTCGCGGTAGTAGGAGAGACAACGGGCGATCCGGCGGCCGTCCTCGTCAGGATTCCCGAAGTTGCCCGTGGGCCAGGGATCGATCTGGACCTTCTCGAAGTCGGCGATGCCCCGGAGGGTCATGGCCCGTTGCCAGTCGGGATCGGCTCGGAGGGCCAGGATGGCCCGGTACGAGTCGTCGAACAGCAGCGCCGGCCGCACCTCGTGGCGCTCGGTCCACTCCACCACCTCGCCGTCGGGTACGGAGACCACCACCTCCACCAGGCTGGCGTCGGGCCCGGGCAGCACGACCAGACGGACCCGCCTTTCGACCGGGTCACCGGGCCGAAACCGCGACAGGTCCGCCTTGGTCGGCTCCTCCAGCGTCACCGACGCGAACAGCGCGGCGTCGGTCATCCGCCCGCTGGACCGTACAGCCGCCACCGCGGTGCGGGCCTCCTCGACCTCGAGGGCGTCGAGCGGGTGGGTGACGGACCGGGCCGCCTCACCCACGACGGGACGCCATGGCGACAGTGGCGGGACGGCCGGCGGCGCCGGTGGCACTCCGGTTCGATTCAGACACGCTCAGTCCTCCGTCTCGGCGCCACACGGGCGGTCACCTGGCACCCGGGGTGCCAGGGGGCGGTAGTCTCCCCCACGATGACAGAACGTACCGCGGGTCCGGTGCGGGGGGTGACGGGCCACGCCGGGGAGGCTCCGGACCGGCCCGCCATCATCGCCGGAGAAACCGTTCGCACCTACGGGGAACTGCAGTCGCGCTCGCAGCGCCTGGCCGCGGTGCTGGCCGAGCGGGGGGCCGGACCGGGCCGGCCCGTGGCCGCGGTCCTGCCCAACGGAATCGAGATCTTCGAGGTGGCCACGGCCGCGGCCATGCTCGACGCCCCGTTCCTGCCGGTGAACCGGCACCTCCGGTCGGCCGAGCTGGCCTACATCCTGGCCGACGCCGGAGTGGCGGTGGCGGTGGGACAGGTGGGCTTCGACGCCGAGCTGCAGCTGGCCCTCGATGACCTCGGCCTCGGATCGTTGATCGTCGGTCCGGCCTACGAGGCCGCCCTGTCGGTGGCCACGCCCCTGGCCGGTGCCGACAGCGGCGGGGGCCCCGAGCTCATGTTCTACACGTCGGGGACCACAGCCAATCCGAAGGGTGTCGTCCACGGCGCTCTGGCCGACCGGCCCGGCCGCCTCCGGGGCATGGAAGGGCAGGTGGCCCTGTGGAGCTGGACGGCCGACGACGTCTACGTGATGAGCGGCCCGGCCTACCACGCCTCCCACCTCGGTTGGTCGCTGTGCTCGCTGTGCATCGGCGCCACGACGGTGATCACCGAGCAGTTCGATGCCCGGGGTTGGCTCGAGGAGGTGGAGCGACACCGGGGCACCCGCACGTTTATGGTGCCGGCCCACTTCATCCGCATCCTCGAGCTGCCCGACCACGTGCGGAAGGACATCGACGTGTCGAGCCTGACTCTCATCGTGCACGCGGCCGCTCCCTGCCCGGTGGCGGTGAAGTACCGGATGATGGAGTCCTTCCCCGACGCCGAGATCCATGAGCTGTACGGAGCCAGCGAGGGTGGGGCGACCAAGATCTCCCCGCAGGAGTGGCGGGCCAAGCCCGGGAGCGTCGGCCGACCCTGGCCCGGCGTGGAGATCCGGATACTCGACGAGGACGGGGCACCGGTCCCGACCGGCCAGCCCGGTCTGGTGTACATCCGGCCTGCCGGCCCGCAGCGGTTCTCCTACCGCAACGACGACGCAGCCACCGCGGCGGCCTGGCGCGACGACGCCTTCACCGTCGGTGACATCGGGTTCCTCGACGAGGACGGCTACCTCTCCATCACCGATCGGGTGTCGGACATGGTCCTGTGGGGCGGGGTGAACATCGCGCCGCGTGAGATCGAAGAGGTTCTCTTCGAACACCCGGCCGTGGTGGACTGCGCCGTCTTCGGCATCCCCCATGAACGCGACGGGGAGCAGCTGAAGGCCATGGTGCAGCTCCGGTACCCGGTGGGGACCGACGTGTTGGCCGACCACGTGGGGGCGACGCTGGCCAAGTACAAGGTCCCCCGGGTCTGGGAGGTGGTGGACGAGCTGCCGCGCGACGTCAACGGGAAGGTCCGCAAGCGGCAACTTCGTCAGAGTCACTCGTCGGCCGCGGCATCGGAAGAACGATGATCCGGATAGCGATCGACCGCGACCGCTGCGTAGGCTCCGGCAACTGCCTGTTCTGGGCCCCGGGGACGTTCGACCTGGGAGACGACGGGTTGGCCATGGTCATCGACCCCGGCGGTGACGACGAGGGCCGGATCCGGGTGGCGGCCGAGGGTTGCCCGACCCGGGCCATCTCCATCGAAGTCATCGGGGGACCGGATGGGAACTGAGCCGGCGGGAAGACAGCCGATAGGAACTGAACCGATGGGAACAGAGGAAGAAGGTCAACCCCATGCCGATCGCCCTCACTGACGAGCACGAGGCGCAACGCCTCTCGGCCCGACGGTGGCTCGAGACCCACTGTCCGTCGTCGGTGCCGCGCGCCCTCCTCGACGCCGAGGACGAGGAGCTCCAGCCGGTGTGGAAGGAGATGGCGGCCCAGGGCTGGTTGGGTATCCACCTGCCCGAGGAGTACGGGGGTCAGGGATTCGGTCTCTTCGAGTTGGCCGTACTGGTCGAGGAGACGGGGCGGTCGGTGGTCCCGGGGCCCCTCCTCCCCACCGTGGTGACCTCAACCCTGGTGGCGGAGTGCGCCGACGGGGTGACGGCCGGCGCACTCCTGCCCGGGCTCATCGACGGGAGCATCACGGCCGCTATCTCGCTGGGTGACACGGGACTCGACGTGGTGGGAAAGGACGCCTCGGGCGAGCTGGTGGTGACGGGCTCCCTCCGGCCGCTCCTCGGTGCCACCACGGCATCGGTGGTGCTGGTCCCGGCCCGACACGACGACGGCACCCAGACGTGGTGTCTGATCGACGTGACCGGTCCGACCGGCCGGGTCCTGGTCTCACCGCTGTCCAGTCTCGACGCCACGCGACGGGTGGGCGTGGTCGAGGTCGACGCGGTGGCCGTCTCCCCGGAACGGCAGTTGGCCTCGCTCACGACGTCGAGGTTGCGACAGGTGGTGACGGCGCTGATGGCCGCCGAGCACGCCGGCGGTGCCCGGTGGTGCCTCGAGACCGCCACCGAGTACGCCAAGGTCCGGGTCCAGTTCGGCCGCCCCATCGGCCAATTCCAGGCGGTGAAGCACCGCCTGGCCGACATGGCGGTGCGGGTGGAACAGATGACCGCCGTGGCCTGGGATGCGGCGGTGGCGGTGAGCATGGGGCCGGACGACCCGGACGGGGTGGAGTTGGCCACGGCCACGGCCGGTGCCCTGGCCTTCGACGGCTATGTCCGGTCGGCCCAGGAATGCCTCCAGCTGCTGGGGGGCATCGGGTTCACGTGGGAGCACGATCTCCACCTCCACCTCAAACGGGCCCACGCCGATCAGCAACTGGTGGGGGAGACCGACGAGTTCTGCCGCCAGGTGGCCGCCGTGGCCGGACGCGGGGTCCGGAGGGAGCTTACTGCAGACCTCCCCGATGAGGCCGAACAGGCCCGCACCGACCTCGCCCCGCTGATGGCCGAGGTGGCGGGGACGCCGGAGGAGGAACGACGGGCCGCACTCGTCGACGCCGGGCTGGTGGTGCCCCACTGGCCCCGACCGTGGGGCCGGGATGCCGGCGCCGTGGAGCAGGTCGTCATCGACGAGCTCCTGGCCGACGTGGGCATCGCCCGACCCCATATCGGGATCAGCGCCTGGGCCCTGCCCGTCATCATCGCCACCGGGACCGAGGAGCAGTGCCGTCGGTGGGTCCGGCCCTCGCTGTTGGGTGAGTTGGCCTGGTGTCAGCTGTTCTCCGAGCCGGGAGCGGGCTCCGATCTGGCCAGCCTGTCGACCCGGGCGGTGCGGACCGAGGGCGGCTGGCTCCTCACCGGCCAGAAGGTGTGGACCTCCATGGCCCAACAGGCCGACTGGGGGATCTGCCTGGCCCGGACCGACCCGTCGGTGCCCAAGCACGAGGGGATCACCTTCTTCATCGTGGACATGCGCTCCGAGGGCCTCGACATCCGGCCCCTGCGGGAGATGACCGGTGCGTCACTCTTCAACGAGGTCTTTCTCGACCAGGTCTTCGTGCCCGACGACTGTGTGATCGGTGAGGTCAACCACGGCTGGGCCGGAGCCCGGATGACGCTGGCCAATGAACGGGTCTCCATGTCGTCGGGCTCCACCTACGGCATCGGTGTGGAGTCCCTGCTGCGCCTGGCCGACAAGCGGTCCGACACCATCTCGTCCGGATCGGTGGTCCGCCTCGGGGCACTGCTGGCCGAGGCGCAGTCGCTCCGGCTCATGACGCATCGGGCCACGCTGCTGGCCCTGGCCGGTTCGGACCCGGGGCCTGGAGCCGGGCTCCGCAAACTGCTCGGGGCCGAGCACGAACAGCGCGTCCAGGTACTCGGCCTGAGTCTGCTGGGTCCCGAGGGAGCGACCAGCGAGGGACGCTCGGACCGCTGGATCCAGGGTCTGCTCTTCACCCGCTGCCTCACCATCGCCGGCGGGACCAGTGAGGTCCAGCGCAATGTGATCGCGGAGCGGATCCTCGGCCTGCCCAGGGACCCCGAACCCGGGACCTGAGCCCGTCCCGACCGGGGGAGGGCGCTGCCCACCCGGAGGGCGAGCCGGTCTCGCCGCCGGTACCACCGTGTCGGCGAGCAACGTCGGCCCCTCGAACCAACCACTCCAGGGCTCACGGCTGACGCCGACCGGATGCAGTCGGGTGGGCCTGACACGTGGTCGGTCACGAGCACGTCCGACGGGATCGCCTCCGACCTGACCGGGTCGTTCTGACGGCAGGCAGGCCGGGCGGTCACCCCGAGGCCCTGGTCCTACAGGATGCCGTTCCCGGCTAACTGCTCGAACTCGGAGCTGGACAGGCCGACCAGGTCGCACCAGACCTGGCGGTTGTCGGCTCCCAGCCGGGGCGCGCCCGTGGGCACGGGCGTGGGGTGCCCGACGAACCGGGGGAACGGCGCCTGCTGTCGGATCGAGCCCAACACGGGGTCGTCGATCGTCACCAGGTCGCCCCGGGCGGCCATGTGGGGATCGGTGAAGATGTCGGCGGCGCTGTAGGCCGTGCCCACCGGTACGTCGTGGGCGATGCAGACGGTCTCGATGTCGGCCGCGCTGCGGGCGGAGGTCCAGGCGGCCACGATGCCGTTGATCTCGTCGGCGTGCTCGGAGCGCCGGGCCAGGTTCGAGAAGCGGGGATCGTCCAGCAAGTCGGGTCGGTCCATGGCCCGGCACAGCCGGCCGAAGTTGGCATCCGAGCCGCCCACGATGCAGATGTAGGCGCCGTCGGCGGTGGGGTAGTTGTCGAGCGGAGCCGAGTTCCGCAGCCGGTTTCCCTGCCGTCCCCTGACGGTTCCGAGCCGGTCGTAGCCGGCCAGCGTCCATTCGAGCACCCGTAGCACCGCACCGTACAGGGGTGCGTCGATCACCGCGCCGACGCCTCCACCCTGGTCGTCGGCCCGGACGTCTCGTCGGTAGAGACCGGCTACCGCGGCCATGGCGGCGAAGACGCCGGTGAGGTAGTCGGAGATGGTCACCCCGGGGCGGACCGGTGGACGGTCGGGTTCGCCGGTCAGGTGGAGGAGCCCGCCGTAGGCGATGCCCAACCGGTCGAGGCCGGGTCGGTGGGAGTAGGGGCCGTCCTGGCCGAACACGCTGATTCGCACGTAGACCACACGCGGATCGAGGTCGTCGGGACCGATGTTCCACTTCTCCATAGTGCCGGGTCGGAAGTTCTCGCATACCACGTCGGCGTGGGCCGACAGGCGCCGGAAGAGGGCCTGGCCCTCGGGAGTGCGGAGATCGCAGGTGGCACCTCGTCGGCCCCGGCCCTCGACCGACCAGAACAGGGAGTAGGCCTCCTCGTCGTCGCTCTCGGCGAACGGGCCGATGGTCCGCATGAAGTCCCCGCTGCCGGGCAGCTCGACCTTGATGACATCAGCGCCGAGCTCACCCAGGAGCCCGGCGCAGAACGGGGCCGAGATGCGGGTCCCGACATCGAGGACCCTCAGGCCCGAGAGCGGACCTTCCGGGCCGGGTGGCAGGGGCTCAGGAGTCACCGGCCGGCCGATCGCCCCGGTCGCGGTCGGCGAAGACCTCCTTCATCGAGGCCTTCTCCATCCGCTCCTCCAGGGCGCGGGCCGCGGTGGCCGTGTTGTGCATCCAGTGGTGGGCCATGAAGTGGTACTTCCACGAGTCGGTCTTCCCCATCAGCTCGCCGGTGTGGTTGAGGGAGTCCTTGACCAGTTGAGCCGTGGCCGGCGGCACCAGCGAGATCTGCTCGGCCAGCTGCTTGGTCCGGGCCGACAGCTCGTCCCGCGGCACCACCCGGTTGACGAGGCCCAGTCGCCACGCTTCCTGGGCATCGATCTTGTCCCCGGTGAACAGGAACTCCTTGGCTTTGCGGATGCCGAGCTCCCAGGGCTCCACCAACAGCTCCACGCCCGCCCCGGTCATGCGCAGCACGGGATTGGAGAACGTGGCGTCGTCGGCGGCCACGATCAGGTCGCACATGCACGCCAGCATCAGTCCGGCCGCCACGCAGCTGCCCTGCACGGCGGCGATGGTGGGCTTGCGGAAGTCGTGGATCCGCTTGCACCGGTCGTAGTACATGAGCTGCTCGTGTCGCATCTTTCCTTCGGGTGTCTCCCGCATCAGTCGCCACTTGTCCGGTTCGGTGTCGCCGATGAGAGCCTTCAGATCGTGGCCGGAGGAGAAGTGCTTGCCCGCACCGGCCAGGATCACCACCCGGACGGCGTCGTCGGCGTCAGCCTGGTCGAAGGCGTCGTCCATCTCGTCGATGAGCCGGGTGTCCTGGGCGTTGGCCATCTCGGGGCGGTTCATGGTGATGGTGGCCACCGGCCCCTCCACCTGGTAGAGGATCGACTTGTACTCCATGCCCACTTCCTTCTCGATCGGTCAGTCCCGGGGGAGCCCCAACACCCGTTCGCCGACCAGCGTGCGCTGCACCTCGTTGGTGCCGGCGAAGATCGACGACGCTTGATAGTAGAGCCACGACCGCTGCCACATGCCGTCCGCCGGGTTGTCGGTGGCACCCTGCCACAGGTTGGCGGCCGGGCCGAGGACGGTCATCACCGTCTCGTGGAGACGCTGGGACATCCCGCTCCAGTACAGCTTGAGTGCACTGCCCTCCGGTCCCGGGTGCTCTCCCCGCTCCAGCCGGGTCAGTGTCCGCCAGTTGTGCAGCTGGAACAGCTTCACCTCGATGTAGGCCTCGGCCAGGCGTTGGCGCACATCCCAGTCGTCGAAGCCTCCGGGTCGCGAGGCGGCCAGCTCGAGCAGTTCGGACAGGAGCTGCACGTGGACGCCCAGCTGTCGGGGGTTGACGCCCCGCTCGTGGGACAGGGTCGAATTGGCCACCGACCAGCCGCGGCCGGCCTCACCCACCAACTGCTCGTCGGGCACGAAGACGTCGTCCAGGATGACCTCGTTGAATTCGGCGTCGCCGGTGATCTGGACCAGGGGTCGCACCTCCACCCCTTCGGCGTGCATGTCGACGACCAGGCAGGAGATCCCCTGCTGCCGCTTGGGGGCGTCGGGGTCGCTCCGGGCCAGGCACAGACCCCAATCGGCGAACTGGGCGTAGGAGGTCCACACCTTGTGGCCGGTGACGCGGAATCCACCCGGAACCGGTCGGGCCCGGGTGGTCAGGGAGGCCAGGTCACTGCCGGCCTCCGGCTCGCTGAAGAGCTGACACCAGAGCTCGTCGGCCCCGAGGATGGGAGGGAGCCAACGCTGCTGTTGCTCCGGGGTGCCGTGGGCGAAGAGGGTCGGGCTGACCAGGTTGATCCCGATGCGGCCGACCAGCTCGGGGGCCCGGGCCCGGGCCATCTCCTCGGTGACGAGGAAGTGCTCGGTGGCACCCAGACCGCGGCCGCCGAGCTCCTCGGGCCAGGTCACGCCGACCCAGCGCCCCCGGGCCAGCATCGACTGCCAATGGCGGCCGAACGCCACCACCTCGGCCAGATCCTGGGAGCGGGTGGGGGGTTCCGCCCCGTAGTCCCACGGGAGGTTGGTGACGAGCCAGGCCCGAAGCTCGGCGCGCAGGTCCTGTTGTGCCGCGGTCATCTGGAGATCCATCCCGGTCAGCTTGGCACAGGCGCCACGACCACCAGGGTGGGGGCGGCGCCCCCACAGCACGGCGGGCACACACCGGAGCCGGGCGGACCGTATGCTTCGCCGCGGTGGAATTCGAACTCTCCTCCGATCAGCAGGAACTGGCCGCTGCCGCCGGTGACCTCCTCGACGGCCTGGCCTCACGGGACCGCATCCGCGCCTTCGTGGGGTCGGGGACCGTCGACGATCCGGGTCAGCGGTCCGATGGTTTCGACCGACCGCTGTGGGAGGCCATGGTCGACCAGGGCTGGCTCGGTGTGGAGCGCCCCGAGTCGGCCGGCGGGTTGGGGCTGGGCATGGTCGAGCTGGCCGTCCTGTGCGAGCAGCTCGGACGCCGGACGGCCCCGGCGCCGTTCCTCGGGTCGGTCCTGGCCCTGGCCGCGTTGCAGGAGGTCCACATCGACGGCGGGTCCCCGGCGGCTGCGGCCCGGTCCGAGGAGTGGGCGGTCAAGCTGTCGGGCGGGGAGGCGGTGGGCTGCGTGGTGTGGGCGGCCGACCCCGGCACGGTGGCGGCCCGGCCCGATGGCGACGACTGGCGGCTGACCGGCCGGCCCGAGCCGACGCTGTACGCCTCGGAGGCCGACGTGACCGTGGTGGTCACCGAGGACGCCGTCTACTCACTGACGTGGCCCGACGGCCGGCGACCGCCTCCCGAACCGGCCATGGACCGCACGCGGTCCCTGGCCTGGGTGCGGTTGGAGGACACGCCGGCGGAGCGGATCGGCGGCCCCGAGTCGGCCACCCGGCTGGTGGACCGGGCCGCGGTGGGGTCGGCGGCCGAACTCCTCGGATCGGCGGAGCACGTGCTGGCCATGAGCGTCGAGTACGCCAAGGTCCGCCGCCAGTTCGGCCATGCCATCGGCAGCTTTCAGGCCATCAAGCACCGGCTGGCCGACGCTCTGGTGGATGTGGAGGCCATGCGGTCCAGCGCCTACTTCGCGGCGTGGTGCCTGGCCTCCCACGACCCCGACGCCTCACTGGCCGCGTCCATGGCCAAGGCGTGGTGTTCGGATGCCTCGCACCGGGTGATGGCCACCGGCATGCAGGTCCACGGCGGCATCGGCTTCACCTGGGATCACGACATCCATCTGTCACTGAAGCGGGCCCGGCTCGACGCCTCGTCGTTCGGCACGGCGCCCTGGCACCGGGAGCGCATCGCGGCGCGGCTGGAGCAGCGACAGTCCGAGGGCGTCGCTCCCATCTGAGCCGGCGGCCGGTGGCCGCGCTGACCTGATCGATCAGTCGAGGGCCGTGTCCTGCTGGATCTCGATGGTGTTGCCGGCCGGATCGACGAACCAGATCTGGACCGTCGTCCCCTGGGCCCCCTCGACGTAGGGGATGCCGGACTCCTCCAGTTCGGCGATGGCGGCCGGCAGGTCCTCGACGGCGAAGCAGACGTGCGGCCCGGCCGGCCTGATGGTCTGTGGCCCGGCGTCGGCGTCGACCAGATGCAACTGGGCGTGGCCGGCTGCGAACCAGTGGCCGTCGATGCCGGGGATGTCCGGGCGGGCGTCGTCGTCCAGGCCCAGCAGCCGCTGGTAGAAGGCCACGGTCTCGTCCAGGTGACCCTCCACGTTGACGCTGTGGTGCAGGGTGCGGGTAACTTTCACAGCGGCCACCCCTCAGGGGAGACGGATCCGGTGACGGCGCGGGGATCGACCGGCCGCAGGGTGTTCCCCGCCTCGTAGACGGCGAAGCAGAGTTGCAGGGCCTTGGTGGCCTCGGTGGCACTCATCTCGGCCGGGACTCCGTCCACCAGGGCATCGACGAAGTGGGACGACGACCGGGAGAAGCCGGTACCCCACGACGTGTCGAGGTCGGAGAAGGTTGTGGTGGTCTGCCGGTCCTGTCTGCCGTCGTAGTGGACCACGGCCGGGAGATCGAGCAACTGACCGGTGCAGCGGGTCACCCATAGGAATCCTTCGTCCCCGTGGATCTCGAAGAACTCGTCGGCGCCGTAGTACTGGCTCCTCATCCACATGCCGGGGGAGTAGACCACGTCCATCGAGCCCAGCAGGTCGGGATCCTCGTACCCGAAGATGGCCGAGCAGGGCTCGAAGAAGAGGTCCCGACGGCGCACGGTGGCCTGGACCGAGACGATGTCCTGGTCGAAGAGCCACAGGGCGACGGCGTACTTGTGGATCATGTCGTCGAACAGGTGGCCGCCCGGGCTGGTGTCGGTGAGACGCCAGGTGTATCCGTCGGCCTCCAGACCGGCCTGGAATGCGGAATCGGTCTGGCCCACGATGGTGTTCATGCGGAGGTGGTTGGGTCGACCGATGGCCCCCTCCTCGATGAGGCGCTTGGCCAGTTCGAGCGGTGGATAGTGGCGAAAGCACTCGCTGACCCGCAGGATCAGGCCGGACTCCTCGGCGGCACGGTCCATGGCCCGAGCCTCGTCCACCGAGTTGGCCAGCGGCTTCTGGCACGACACGTGCTTGCCGGCGGCCAGGGCGGCCAGGACGTGATCGTGGTGGAGAAAGGTGGGCGTGAGGATCTCGACGGCGTCGATGTCCGGATCGGCCAGGACGTCGTCGAGGTCGGTGTACACCGTGGGTACCCCCCAGGCCTCGGCGGCCTCGACGGCCCGCTGCTCCATGGTGTCGCACACCGCCACGACCTGGCACCGTGGGTCGTCGAGATAGCCGGCCACGTTGAGGGTGGCGATGTTGCCTGTCCCCACGATGGCGATGCGGGGGCCGTCGGGCTTGGTGGTCATCGGCTCACGCTACCGTGGGTTCCCTCCGGGATCGTGGGGGTCACCGCGGTCAGCCGGGGACCGACGGGGCACCGGACTCCTCGGCTGAGCGTTCCAGATGCTGCCGGCGGAGCTGGTCCTTCACCACCTTGCCGGTGGCGTTGCGAGGAAGGCCGTCGACGAACACCCACTGGCGCGGCACCTTGTACTTGGCCAGGCGCTCCAAGGTGTGATCCCGGAGCTCGTCGGCGGTGGCCGAGCGGTCGGGCCGGAAGGCCACCACCGCCAGCAGGTCCTCGCCCAGCACCGGGTGGGGTACGCCCACCACCGCCACCTCACGCACCGACGGGTGCAGGGCGATAGCGTTCTCCACGTCGGTGGGGTAGATGTTGTTGCCGCCCCGGATGACGACGTCCTTGCTGCGCCCAACGATGTACAGATAACCGTCCTCGTCGATCCGGCCCAAGTCACCCGTGACCAGCCAACCGTCCACCCAGGTCCGGGAGCTGGCTTCGGGATCGGCGTAGTACTCGCGCGGGCGACCGGGGATCCTCATCCGGACATCGCCCACCTCGCCGGCCGGAACCGGCCGGCCCGCCTCGTCGAAACAGACGATCTCCGCCGGGGGAACCGGCTTCCCGACCGACCCCGGTCGCTTGACCGCCTCACCAGGTGGCATGAGGCAGTAGACCGAGCCGGCCTCGGTCATCCCGTAGTTGTTGGACACGAGGGCAGTGGGCATCCGATCCTGCAACCGCTCCAGCACGTAGGGGGCCAGGGGGGCGCTGCCCACGCTGCACAGCTGGACCGAACTGAGGTCGGCTTCGTCGAAGCGCGGGTGCTCGAGCAGGAGGTTGGCCATGGCCGGGACCAGGAACACCGAGCCGGGTCGCTCCGACTCCACCGTCTCCAGCCACGTCCCGGCGTCGAATCTCGGCATGTAGAGGGCGCGGAGGCCGAGTTTCATCGGTGTGTAGACGAAGGCGATCCCGGCGAACGTGTACGGCGGGCTGGCGTGCATCCAGGACCCACCGCTCCAACCCGGCTTGCCGAACGGCATGAGCGAGTAGTTGTCGTGACGGATGGCCACGGCTTTGGGCTGCCCGGTCGTGCCCGAGGTGTAGAGGATGTCGGCGAGATCCTCGGGCGAGCGGGCCACCTGCAGGTACTCCGCGTCGTCGCTCAGGATGTCGGACCACGACACCGCGCCGACGGAGGACGCGTGCTCGGGCAGCGGGCCGTCGACCTCGTCGGGCACCGCCACCAGGATCGAAGGTGGGTGGCCCTCGTACCGCTCCAGTAGGGAGACTTCGGTGACGGCGGCGGCGGCGCCGGAGTGGGTGAGCATCCGCTCGATTTCCGGTCGGGTGAGCTGGGGATTGAACGGGACGGCCACCGCACCGGCGCGATGGATGGCGCTGTAGCTCACCACCCACTGCAGGGCGCGGGCCGGCTCGAGGTGGATGGCCACCCGGTCCCCGGGCACGACGCCGGCGTCGATGAGGCCCCGGGCCAGACGGGTGGCGTTGGTGTCCCACTGCTCGAAGGTGAGCGACGACCCTCCCACCACGGTGTACGCGGTCTCGTCGCCGAAGGCTTCGGCCATGGCGTGGAGTTGCTCGGGCGGCAGCTGCAGGGGTGCGCTCACTGCGGTGCTCCGGCCTACTTCTTGTGGCCGAGCAGCGGGTGGGCGGGCATGCCCACCGGCTGCAGATGTTGCCCGAGTACCTCGTGGAAGTGCTCGGCCACCTGGGTGGGGGTCCATCCGCCCTCCTGCCACATGGTGGCCACCTGGCGGGGGGTCTGGAAGACGGTGTAGCCGAAGCCGGTCCGACCGAAGACCTGACCGTTCACGTCGGCGGCGGCCTCGGAGGCCAGGTAGGCCACCAGGGGGGCGTTGAGGGCCGGATCCTGGTCGGGTGGCGTCGACTCTTCTTCGTTCAGGCCCATCGTCATGCGGGTGGCTCCGGCCGGGGCCATGGCGTTGACGGTGATGCCGTACTTCCCCAGCTCCACGGCCCACACGAAGGTCATGCCCATGATGGCGGCCTTGGCCGCGCCATAGTTCGACTGACCGAAGTTACCCCGGAGTCCGGCCGACGAGGTGATGTTGACGATCCTGCCGTACCCGGCCTCCTTCATGAATGGGGCCGCATGGCGGGCCGTGTTGAAGGTGCCCTTCTGGTGGACGGCCACCACCGCGTCGTAGTCGGCCTCGTCCATCTTGACCAGCGTGCGGTCCCGGACGATCCCGGCGTTGTTGACCAGGATGTCGATCTGGCCGAAGGTGTCGACAGCGGTCGAGATGATGCGGCCGGCCCCGGCGAAATCGTCCACCCGGTCGCGGTTGGCGACGGCCCTCCCTCCCCGTTCGGCGATCTCCCGACAGACCTGCTCGGCCGGATCCTCGTCCGTTCCCTCCCCCCCGAGCGACACCCCGATGTCGTTGACCACGACCGAAGCTCCCTCGTCGGCCAGGCAGAGGGCGATGGATCGACCAATGCCACGACCGGCTCCCGTCACCACGGCGACCCGTCCTTCGAGCAGACTCATGCGGCCACTGTATGCGAACTCGGTCCCCACGAGCCCTTCCGGGGTGGTGGCTGCGGCCGCGGCCGGGTGGACCCATCGGTCGGCGACGCGGCGTCAGACGGCACCGACCGGCGGCGGTAGCATCTCCCCGTTCCGACCGGGGTGGCGTCCCGGCCC
Organism: uncultured Acidimicrobiaceae bacterium; assembly: GCA_963756515.1. Classification (GTDB taxonomy): domain Bacteria; phylum Actinomycetota; class Acidimicrobiia; order Acidimicrobiales; family RAAP-2; genus Bog-756. The sequence continues at coordinate 140,936 of CAVWNV010000003.1, read as the reverse complement.
GCCCCTGGAGGTGCTCCCCACATGATCCGAGACGTGGACGAGGTCCGGCTGGCCGCGCCGCCGATTTCCAGGGGGTTGCCGCGTCAGAGCCCGACGTCGGTTGACGAGAACGGTCACCGGAACCGATGACGTCGAGCCCGTCGACCGGAGACGCCGGGCGCATCCGTGCCCGGGTGGACGAGCTCGGGCTGGTCCTGCACGGGCCGCACCCTCCCCACCACCCGCTCGACGCGGTGGTGGTGCACGGTGGCGTGGCCCGGACGTCGGGTCAGCTCCCCCGGATCGACGGTGAGTTGATCTGTATCGGGACGCTAGGGACCACCGTCTCGGTGGAGGAGGGTCGTGACGCCGCCGCAGTGTGCGCCTTGAACGGGCTGGCCGTGCTGGAGGCGGAGCTCGGCACGCTCGACCGGGTGGAGCGCGTGCTCACCGTCACCGGGTTCGTGGCGTCGGCGCCCGACTTCCACCGGCAGCCGGATGTCGTGGACGGCGCCAGCGCGGTGCTCTACGACATCTTCGGGGAAGCCGGCCGGCACACCCGCTCCGCCATCGGTGTGGCTGCACTCCCGAGGGGTGGCGCAGTGGAGATCGAACTGACCGTCTCGCTCCACCACTGACGGGGCGGGATGGAGGAGCCGATCGGACCGGGCGACCGGGTGATCGAGGCGACAGAGGCCACAGTGGCGACAGAGAGTTGGATCCGATGAACAGGGGACCACGATGAACAGGGGACCACGATGACCAGCGACGAGACATCAGCGCTGTTGGGGGAGTTGGGCGCGGCCACGCTGGGCGAGTCGGGAGCACGGGGGATGCCACCGAGGATCCGCCCGGTGTGGTCGGGCGCCACGGTGGCCGCGCCGGCCTACCCGGTGCGGTGTACGCCGGGTGACAACCTGGCTATTCACGTGGCCGTCACACAAGCTCCGGCCGGATCCGTCCTGGTGGTCGACGTCGGCACTGTGCCCGACCGGGGTTACTGGGGTGAGGTGCTGACCACCGGGGCCCTGGCCCGCGGCCTGGCCGGTCTCGTCATCGACGGCGGCGTGCGCGACGTCGGTGCGCTGGAGGCCCTGGGTTTTCCGGTGTTCTCCGCCACCATCGCCCTTCCGGGCGCCACCAAGGTCGCCCGCGGCACGGTGGGCCGGCCAACGACCGTGGCTGGCGTCCCGGTGGGAACGGGGGACTGGGTGGTCGGCGACGTCGACGGCGTGGTGGTGGTGCCTGCAGACGGACTCGACGCAACCGTGGCCGCGGGCCGGAAGCGTGCCGCGGCCGAAGCCGGCTACTTCACCGCCCTCCGGGCCGGGTCGACCACGGTCGAGCTGCTCGGTCTGGACGTCTCACTCATCGAGGTGGCGTCGACGGGGGAGTGACCGTTCGCCACCGGCGGAGTTTCGAGGTGGCGGGACGGCCGGTCCAGATCGACGCCGGAGACCCTAGTGGTGGGTGTAGTCGATCGGCCCGCTGCCCTTGACGCCGATGGCGAAGCAGAAGCAGTGGATGGGGGCGTGGTCGCTCACCGGCCGGAGGCTGTGCACCTGGTCGGGTGGGATGTGGACCAGGTCTCCCTGGCCGATGGAGCGGTCCTCGCCCGCGATGGTCATGATGCCGCGGCCGCGCAACACGTAGTAGAACTCGTGCGTGGGGTGGGAATGGGGGTCGACGTAACCCCCGCCCTCGACCACGAACTCGTTGACCAGCTCGAGGAAGCCGCCATCGGTGGCGTCCTTCATCTCCCTCGAGTTCACCATCCACCAGACGGGAACGGTCCCGTTGTGCTCGACGACGGGAGCGACGTCCTCGATGTTGCGTACGTCCATGGTCATGGGGTCTCCTCTGCGGTCCTCTCGGTCGCGCCCTCCGTGGAAACGTGGCGCCGATGTTAGGTTGCACCCGACACAGTAGATCTCCTCTGGAGGGTGCGGCATGAGTGAGGAAGGGCATGGCTGAGGGCGCCCGCCAGATCACACCGGTTGCCCTGACCCGTAACGGCTGGGCGCCGTTCGGCTGGCTGCCGGTGGAGGACACCGACCCCACCGACGGCGACCACGTGCTCGATTACGCCTGGCACGACGTCCACGTCAACCTCATCGGCCACCGGACCGACGAGGTGCCGACGGTGCCGGGAGGCCTGTGCTGCGAGGTCCTCTTCCGCCATGCCACCCACACCCAGGTGGTGATGCCCCTGGACGTGACGGCGGTGGTGGTGGTGGCACCGGCCGGCCTGCCCATGGCTTCGGAATCCGACGTGGACCAGGTTCGGGCCTTCGTCATCGAGCCGCTGTCGGCCATCGTCCTGCACCGGGGGACATGGCACTGGGGGCCGTACCCGATGACGGGCGAGTCCGTGTCGCTCTTCAACGTGCAGGGCCTGCGCTACCGCGAAGACAACGACAGCGTCGACCTGGCCGCACTGGGTCAGCCGGTCGTCGTCCGCACCGCGTGAGCTGCCGACGGCCGGTCCCGACGGCTGGATATCCTGCCCCGGTGGTCCCCGCAGCCGGCGTCCCGGCTCGATGGCAACGGCACATGACCGTTCTCCGGGGCGTCCGAGCATGACCGAGGTCGGGTGCTCGCTGAGTGACGCCGTCGAGCGCCACGTCCGACCCGGCGACTCGGTGCACATCATGTTGGGCCACAGCCGGTGGACGGCAGCCGCCCGCGAGCTGGCCCGTCAACAGTGGGGGAACGACGCCGGCCTGACCCTGATCATGACCAGCCTCGGAGCCCTGGGCGCACTGTTCTTCCGGGGACGGATGGTGCGCCACGTGGTGACGGCCTACTCCGGAAACAGCTTCCCGTCCTATGCGCCCAACCCGATCTTCCAACACGGCTACGAGTCAGGAGAGGTGACGGTCGAGCACTGGTCGATCCTGACCATGGGTCAGCGCCTGGAGGCGGCGGCCCGTGGGCTCCCGGCCATCGTCACCGGCTCCCTGGTCGGCTCGGACATGGCCGCCAACGATGCCTTCACGACGGTCGACGCCCCCTTCGGCACGGTGGGCCTGTTGGCTCCACTCACCCCGGACGTGGCGCTCTGCCACGCCGCGGTGGCAGACGTCCAGGGCAATCTGGCCCTCTCCGAACCCCTGCTGGAAGGGGTGTGGGGGGCGTGGGCGGCACGGCGGGGGGTGGTGGCCACGGTGGAGAAGATCGTCGACGACCTCGACGATCTGGGCCACCGGGTGCGCATACCCGCCCACCGGGTGCTGGCCGTAGTGGAGGCGCCCTTCGGCGCCCATCCCGGCGGGTGCTACGCGCCGGGTCTCCCGGTGGCCGGGTACGGGGAGGACATCCCCTTTTGGATCGCCGCCGCCGCCGCGGCCCGGGGCGACTTCGACGCCTGGGCCCGCCAGCACGTGTTGGATCCCCCGGACCATGCGTCCTACCTGCACGGGCTCGGGGACGATCGCCTTATCGGTCTCCGGTTGCTGTCCGATCCGACGTCGTGGCGCCGGGACGCCGAGGACCACCCGCTGCCGGCCGACGAGCCCATCAGCGAGTGGGAGGTGGCCGCGTCCCTCGGCGCCCGCGAGGTGGGGGCCACCGTGGCCCGCTTCGGGGCCGATGCCGTCCTGGCCGGGGCCGGCGTGGCCAATCTGGCCGCCTGGGTGGCGGTGGCCCGGGCCCGGGCCGCCGGCGGTGCGGTATGCCTGACGGCGGAACTGGGACTGTGGGACTACACCCCGACCCCGGCCGACCCCTACATCTTCAACCACCGCGTCTTTCCCGGCACCTCCCTGCTCGCCGACGCCTCGACGGTGCTGGGGATGGTGGTCGGTGGGCCCGGCACCACCACCATCGGCTGCCTGGGCGCGGCCGAGGTCGACCGAGACGGGAACCTCAACTCGACCCGGCTCGGGGACGGCCGGTTCCTGGTCGGCTCCGGAGGCGCCAACGACGTGGTCAGTCGGGCCGCGGCCTGCGTGGTGGTGACCTTGGGCCGACCCCGCCGGCTGCCGGAGACGGCGGCCTTCGTGACGGCGCCGGGTGACCGGGTCACCAGCGTGGTGACCGATCGCGGCGTGCTGCGGCGCATCGACGGCCGCCTGCAGGTGGCGGCGGTGCCGTCCGGACCGGAGCCGTTCGACCAGCGGGTGCGGGCTATGGTGGCGGCCTGCGGCTGGACGCCGGACGTCGTGTCCGACGTGGCCGAGCTCGATCCGGTGACGATCACCGAGGTGCGGGAGCTCCGCAACTTCGACCGTCGACGCCAGTTCCTGGGGTGAGGAGGGCCTCGGCGCCTACCCAGGCACCTCTGCCGACCCCGATGGCCAGCACATGGACGGTTTCACCATTACGATGCTCAAGTCAGGCAGGGCAGAGGGCCGATGTTTTTGACATCCGAGACGTGGGTGTCTTAAGAACTGACTCGACGCTTCGACTGTCTGTGGGGCTACTAGGGAGGGTGATGATGGGGAAGCGTAGGGGGAGACGGGCTCGGGCAGGGACCGTAGGGCTGGGGGTAGGGGCCCTGGCCATTGCTTTGGCCGCGTCGACGTTCGTCACCGGGTCGACCGCCTCGGCCAGCCCGTCGGTCATCAAGGTGGGGTCCATCTCGACCCTGTCGGGTCCGCTGGCCGCTGACTTCGGTGGACTGGCCCCGGGCATGATCGCCTACTTCAAAGTGCTCGATGCCTTCGGTGGCGTCAACGGACATCAGATCGTCCTCAGCAACAACCTCGACGACGGGGGGTCACCCAGCCAGTTCACCCAGGACGTCCACACCTTGATCGACCAGGACCACGTCTTCGCCGTGGGTGTGGCCTCGGCCTGGTTCACCCCGAACTACTTCGTGTCGACCAAGACCCCCACCTACGGATACAACGTGACCGGGAACTGGCAGACCGCTCCCAACCTCTTCGCCGTCGGTGGGTCCACCCAAATCTACTCGTCCGGCTTCCCGAGCATGTCGTACTTCATCAAGAAGGTGAAGGCGAAGTCGGTGGCGTTCATCAGCTACGGGCCGGCCATCGCCTCGTCCTACAACGCCTGCAACGCCTACGCCAAGGGCTTGAAGAAGAACGGGATCGATGTGAACTACGTGGACGTTGGGGCCCAACTGGGCGGGAGCTACTCGTCCGACGCCCAGAGAATGCAGCAGGCCGGCTCCCAGCTGGTGGTGTCGTGCATGCAGGACACCGACAACGTCACCTTGGCTCGGGCCATCAAGCAGTACGGCGTCAAGATCAAGCAGCTGTGGCTCAGCGGCTACGACCAGAACCTGCTCAACCAGTACAGCAGTCTGATGCAGGGTGTCTACATGAACGTCACCAGCAGTGTGCCCTTCGAGGCGGCTAACACCGCCCGCTTCGGCAGCACCTACAAGGGCATGCAGGACTACATCGCCGCCATGAAGGAGTACGAGCCTTCCTACGTCTACAACGGGGTGGCCTTCCAAGGGTGGCAGTCCGCCGCGCTCATCGCCGCCGGCGTCAAGGCGGCCGGGAGCAACGTCACCCAGGCCAGCGTGGTCGCCGCCACCAACAAGATCAAGGGCTTCACCGCCGGGCAGCTGTCATCCCCGGTCGACTGGACCCACGGGCACAAGGGCTACACCCTGCCCAGCTGTAACGCCTTCGTCCAGGTGACCGGCTCGAAGTTCGTGCCGGTGTTCGGCAAGGGCAAGCAGGTGTTCGTGTGCGTCGGGGCCAGCGTGACGAACCCGGTACCGGTTTCGGCCCCGAAGGGAACACCAGGAACATGACCGGCAGCGCAGACCGGGCCCAGTAGGAGTTCGTAGGGGGGTGCAGCACTTCCTGGGCTTCGCGATACCCGGAGTTCCCTACGGGTGCACGTACGCCATCGTCGCCGTCGGCCTGGTCCTGACGTACCAGGCCACCGGCGTCTTCAACTTCGCCTACGGCGCCCAGGCCTACATCTCGGCCTACGCCTTCACCAAGCTGGTCCAGAACGAGCACATGGGGGTCGGACTGGCCTTCTTCCTGTCGGTGGTGGTGTTGGCACCGCTGCTCGGACTGGCCTTCGATCGGCTGCTGTTCCGCAAGATCCCCAACGCCAACACCACGGCCAAGCTGGTCACCGGGATCAGCCTCTTCGTGGGCATCCCGTCGCTGCTGTCGGTGATCTTCGGCAACAACAACACGTACGGCCCCCCGAGCATCCTGTTCAACCCGGACACCGTCTACTTCCACCTCTTCGGCACCCCGGTCAACGGGGTCGACGTGACCACCGTGGTCACCACCGTGGTGGTCCTGGTCGCCCTGGTCCTGCTCATGCGCTTCACCAACCTCGGCCTCCAGATGCGCGGCGCGGTCGAGAGCCGACGCCTCATCGAGCTCGACGGCGTCAACGCCGGCCGGGTGGTGGCCACGGCCTGGGCCGTCTCCGGTCTCATGGCCGGGCTGGCCGGGGTCCTCCTCGCCCCCATCTACGGCGAGCTCCAGTTCACCGACTACGCCACCCTGATGGTGGCGGCGTTCGCCGCGGCGGCGTGGGCCGTTCTCCGATCCCTGCCCATCGCCGCCCTGGTAGGTGTCCTCATGGGCGTGCTCTCGACCACCCTGGCCGGGTACCTGCCGGTCAGCAGTGTCTGGTCATCGGCCGCACTCACCTCCCTGCCCTTCATCGTCCTGGTGGCCGCCCTGCTCATCGTGCCCGGTCTGCGCACGCTCGACAGCACCAAGGACCCGCTGTCCTCGGTCGACCCGCCCACCCCGCCGACCACGGCCGCGCTCCGGGCCCCCCAGATCGACCGGGTGGTCAAAGTGGGCTGGTACATCATCCTCGGCGCCTTCGTGGTGTCCATGCTGACGTGGATCCCGTCCACCTGGGAGAATGTCTTCAACTCCGGCCTCGTGTTCTCGATCGTCTTCCTCTCCATCACCCTCATCACCGGGATGGGCGGCCAGCTGTCCCTGGCCCAGGCCACCCTGGCCGGTGTCGGAGCCTTCACCGCGGCCCAACTGGCCAACCATCTGGGTCTGAGCCTGCTCGTCGGCGGTCTCGTGGGTGGGGCGGTGGCCGCCCTGGTGGCCATCGTCCTGGCCTTTGCCTCGGTGCGACTCCGGGGGCTGGGTCTGGCCCTCCTGACCATCGCCGCCGCCTTGTTCTTCGACAACGCGGTGTTCCCGCAGTTGACCGCCACCAACGGCACCGCCCTGGACGTGAAGCCGCAGTGGGTGGGCCTCGGCGTCTTCAATCCGAACGGACACGCCTTCTTTGTCATGGTCATGATCGTGCTGCTGGCCTGCATCCTGCTCGTGCAGCTGGTCCGCCGGGGCACGACGGGACGCTTCCTCGGCGCCATGCGGGGAAGCGAGACCGCCGCCGCCGGCCTCGGTATCAACCTCCGGTGGCAGCACATCGTGGTCTTCGGCCTGTCCGGGCTGGTGGCCGGCATCGGCGGGACGATGCTCTGCATCCAGCAGCAGCAGGTGAGTCCGGAACTGTTCAACTACCAGATCTCCCTGGTCTTCGTGGTCGTCGTGGTCACGACCGGTGCCAGCAGCGTGGAGGGGGCGGTGCAGGCCGGCTTCGGGTTCGTCGTCCTCCAGCAGCTCCTGACCTACGTCCCGGCCCGATTGGGCGGCAACAGTCTGGTCGTGGTGTTCTTCGCCTTCGGAGCCCTCACCTATGCGGCCCATCCGGAGGGGATCCTCGAGTTCCAGAAGCGCCGCTGGACCCTGCGGGCCCAGAACCTGATCTTCCGACCCGTCGACGACGGTGGGGGTCGACCCGGGGGAGCCCTGGTTGGGGCGACCGACGGGGGAGTCCCTCCCGGTTCGCCCAACGGGTTCGGGGGAGCGGTGGAGGCCAAGCCGGCGGTGAGCGATCATGGTTGACGCCCCGATGCCGCCGGACGCCCCGAGGCCGGATGCTCCGATGCCGCCCGCTCCGATGCCGCCCGCTCCTGCCCCGAGGCCGGATGCTCCGATGCCGCCCGCTCCTATGCCGGCCGCCCCGAGGCCGGACGCCCCGATGCCGCCGGACGCCCCGAGGCCGGATGCCCCGATGCCGCCCGCTCCTGCCCCGAGGCCGGATGCTCCGATGCCGCCCGCTCCTATGCCGGCCGCCCAGATGCCGGTCGCCCCGAGGCCGGAGGTGCTCCTCGACGTCACCGGGGTCTCGAAGACCTTCGGCGGCATCGCCGCCGTCAGCGCGGTGAGCCTCACTGTGGGCCGGGGCGAGAGCATCGGGCTGGTGGGTCCCAACGGAGCCGGCAAGACCACCCTGTTCAACTGCATCGGTGGTCAACTGCGGCCGGACCGCGGCAGCGTCGAGCTCGAAGGGGTCGACCTTCTCGACCTGCCCACCTACAAACGGGCCCGGTTGGGGATCGGCCGCACGTACCAGCGGATCGAGGTGTTCCCGGACATGACCGTGTGGGACCACCTGGTAGTGGCGGTGCGGGCCCGCTGGTGCACGGGTCGGTTGTGGCGGGACCTGTGCAACCGCAGCGCCACCACCAAAGAAGAACGGGAACGGGTGGCCGCCGTGCTGGAGTTGGTGGGAATCGAGGATCGGGCTCTGACCCCGGTCTCGGCCCTCGGTCTCGGGTCGTGCCGGCTGGTGGAGCTGGCCCGGGCCCTGGTCTCCGAGCCGGTGCTGTTGATGGCCGACGAGCCGTCGTCGGGCCTCGACGTCCACGAGACCGGCGAACTGGCCCAGGTCCTGCGCAAGCTGCAGCGCGAGCGGGGCATGGCCATGCTGCTGGTCGAGCACGACCTCGGGATGGTGGGGGAGGTCGTCGACCGGACGGTCGTGATGAACCTGGGCAGCGTGATCGCCGACGGGACCTTCGACGAGGTCATGGCCGATCCCAACGTCCGTCAGGCCTATCTGGGAGTCGGGGCGTGAGATCCGGCACCGTCGGCCCGGCCCCGGCCGGCTACCGCCGGGCCACCGACCCGGCTCCCCCGGCCCTCGACGTCGTCCATGTCAGCGCGGGCTACGGGCCCTACCGGGCCCTGTTCGACGTGAGCTTCTCGGTCCCCGATGCCGGCGTGACCGCCCTCATCGGTTCCAATGGGGCCGGTAAGTCCACGGTGGCCCGGGTGATCACCGGGCTGCTGGCCAGCACCCAGGGGTCCATCCGGCTGGGCGGCGAGGACGTCACCGGACTCCCGGCCTACAAGATCGCCCGGACCGGGTCGGCGCACGTCCCCGAGGGTCGCGGTGTCTTCGCCAACCTGACCGTGGAGGAGAACCTCAGGCTGGCCTTCCGCCAGCGGGGCGGGCGCCGGAGCGTCCCCGACTCGCTGGACCGGGCTTTTGCCGCCTTCCCGGTCCTGAGCGCCCGCCGAAAGCAGGCGGGCGGGACCCTGTCGGGGGGTGAGCAACGGATCCTGTCGTTGGCCAAGGTGCTGGTCGCACCACCTCGCCTGCTGGTCGCCGACGAGATCTCCCTCGGACTGGCGCCGGTGATGATCGACGCCGTCTACGAGGGGCTGCGTCAGATCAACGGAGCGGGCACGGCGCTGCTCATCGTCGAGCAGCAGGTGGACCGGGTCCTCGACATCGCCTCCACGGCCGTGGTCCTCGAACACGGATCGGTGGCGTACAGCGGACCGGCCAGTGGTGCCCTGGCTGCGGTAGAGCAGGTCCTGGCCAGCCGGGGCGAGCGCGCCCTGTTCGAGACGAGCGTGGCGCAGAAGCCGACGGCGACCACCCTCGGTGGCATGCCGCCCCCGCCGGTGAAGCGTGAGTGGCGGCTGAGCCGGAACCGCAACGGGGCCAGTAACGGTACGGTCGAGGGATCGAAGAACCCACCGGAGGGAAAGGGACCGCTGTGAGCAGTAGCGAGCGAGATGCCGTCATCGTCGACGTGGTGAGGACGACCATGGGCAAGCGAGGAGGGGCCCTGTCCAACTGGCACCCGGTGGATCTCCTGAGCTTCGCCTTGACCAACGTGGTGGAACGCACCGGGATCGACCCGGCCACCGTCGACGATGTCATCGGCGGCTGTGTGACCCAGACCGGTGAGCAGAGCACCAACGTGACCCGCAACGGCTGGGTGGCCGCCGGTCTCCCGCAGAGTGTGCCGGCCACCACCATCGACCGGCAGTGCGGCTCGTCACAGCAGGCCATGCAATTCGCCGCCGCCGGTGTGAAGGCCGGCCACTACGACCTGGTGGTGGCCTGCGGGGTCGAGATGATGACCCGGGTGCCGATGGCTTCCAACGCGCGGGGTGGCACCGGGCCGTTCCCGCCTTCGTTTCTCGATGCCATCGACGGCCGGTTGTGGGCGCAGTTCCGGGTGGCACAGGTGCTGGCCGACCGATGGGGTATCGACCGGGAGGAGATGGACCGGTACGCCCTCGAGAGCCACCGGCGGGCCGCGGCGGCCTGGGACAGCGGCCACTTCGCCAAGGAGACGGTCGCCGTCCCCCTGAAGGCCGAGGACGGGACGCCGACCGGTGCACTGCTCGAGCAGGACGAGGGGATCCGCCGCAATGCTTCACTCGAGGCGCTGGCTGGGCTGCCGCCGGCGCAGAACTGGGAGCCGGACACCGCCCCCGACATCACGGCCGGCAACGCCTCCCAGATGACCGACGGTGCGGCGGCCATGCTCATCGCCGACCGATCGGTGGCCGAGCAGCTCGGCCTGCCCATTCGGGCCCGGTTCGCCCACGCCACCGTGGCCGCCGAGGATGCCGCCATCGTCCTGTCGGCCCCGGTGCCGGCCACCCACCGGCTCCTCGAGCGTTCGGGGATGAAGGTCGAACAGTTCGACGCCATCGAGTGCAACGAGGCCTTCGCCGCCATCCCCCTGATGTGGAACCGCGCCTTCCACGCTGAACCTGAGCGTCTCAATCCCCGGGGTGGGGCCATCGCCATCGGGCACCCGCTGGGGGCGAGTGGTGTGCGTCTGGCCGCCACCCTGCTCAACCAGTTGGAGGCGACCGGCGGTCGCTACGGATTCCAGACCATGTGCGAGGGCGGGGGCCAGGCCAACGCCATGGTCATCGAGCGCCTGGGCTAGGGGTCGTTCAGTCGCCGGCCCGGGAGCGGACGTAGGCCGCCGTGCCGGCCAGGAACCCGTCGACGTCCTGGGCCTTGTGCGAGGCGAATTCGGCGAAGTAGCCGGGCACGTACACCGACAGCGATCCGGCCGCGATCCCCTCGAGGATGGTGGAGGCCGCTTCGGCCACGGTGATGGACTCCACGTCGCCCGTGAACGGATCGTTGTCCGGGAGCGTGAACAGCTCGGTGTCCACGACGCCCGGATAGACCACGGTGACCTTGACGCCGGACTCCCACAGGTCGACCGCCATCGACTCGGAGAACACGGCCAGCGCGGCCTTGGAGGCGGCGTAGGCCGATTCGCCCGGTGGGCTCAGGGTGGCGGCCACCGAGGCCACCGTGACCACCCGCCCGCTGCCCCGCTCGATCATGTGGGGCAGCAGGGCCAACGTCAGCCGCACGGGTGAGAGGTAGTTGATGGCCATCACCGACTTCACGGTGTCGGGGTCAAGTCGTGAGACGTGGCGCCGCTTGGGGATGCCGGCGTTGTTGACCAGGATGTCCACGCCGCCCAGCTCGTCCAGGGCCTGGGCGGCCAGCCGGTCGACGGACGGCGGGTCGGCGAGGTCGACGGTCCACATGGTCGAGCCGGGGGAGTGGGCCCGGCACCGCTCGACCACCTCGGCCAAGCGGTCCTGACGCCGGGCGGCGATCCCCACGGTGGCGCCGGCGACCGCCAAGGCCTCGGCCAGCCCGGCGCCGATCCCCGAGGATGCCCCGGTGATCAGCACGCGGGCCCCGCTGAAGGTGTCGTCAATCGTCTCGGCCACCGGTCCTCCTAGCGGTTCTTCCACGCCGGCGGGCGCTTCTCGGCGAAGGCCAAGGGACCCTCCACGGCGTCTTCGCTGGAGAAGACCTCCGACGACAGTGACGACTCGATGCGGTAGGCCTCCTTCATGTCGACGGCCAGGCCCCGCAGTACCGACTCCTTGGTCTTGCGCACGGCCAGGGGACCGTTGGCCGTGATCCGCCCGGCGTAGTCGAGGGCCCGGTCCATGAGCTGGTCCGGTGCACAGACCTCGTTGAGCAGCCCCATCTCGTAGACGCGGAGGGCGGGAACCTGGTCGGCGCACAGGAGCAGCTCCATGGCGGCCGGGTAGGGGATCTGCCGTGGCAGGCGCACCGTAGTGCCTCCACCGGCGAACAGACCCCGCTTGGGCTCCATCACCCCGAAGGTGGCGGTGTCGGCGGCCACCCGGAGGTCGCAGCCGCCCAGCATCTCCATGCCACCGGCCACGCAGGTGCCGTTGATGGCGGCCACGATGGGCTTGTACAGCTTCACGTTCCGGAGCACGGCCTTGGTCCCGTCGTCGAGCCGGTAGCCGTCCACCTCGGTGACGCCCTTCTCCTTCATGGTGGACTGCAGCTTGGTGATCTGGGGGATGTACGTCTTCAGGTCGGCACCCACACAGAAGTCGGGACCCACGCCGGTGATGACGGCCACCCAGGACTCGTCGTCCTGGCCGAAGCGCTCCCAGGCCTGACGGAGCTGGGCGAAGTGGTCCATGTCGAGGGAGTTGCGGGCCTCGGGGCGGTCGATGGTGATCCGGACGATGTGATCGTCGCCCGGTTCGTAGTGGATGGTCATGGCAGGTCTCGCAGTTCTGGTCGGGCCGGGGGAGCAGTCGCCCCCCCGGCATTCGGTCCCGCCGGGACCGCTCCGGGCCCTCGGGACCCGGTGGCCGACCGTGATGATAGGCGGGGGGCGCCGCAACGCGCCGCAACGGTCCGGAGGAGGCCGGGGTGGCACCCGGGTGGCGTGGATGGCGTCACAGGTGGGCGGTGGTCCCCCCCTTGTCGGTCGGGGACACCGTGACGGTCAGTCCGGCCAGGTCGGCGTCGGCCGGGGCCGGATCCTCGAGCCGGGCGTACGTGCGCGACCCGTCGGGGAGGTCGCAGATGAGCGCGGTCCACTCGGGGCCTTGCCGGTTGTGGACGGTGGAGAAGCTGACCACGGTGGCGGGCCCGCTGGCCTCGGCGGCCACGGGCAGGGTGGGGAGGGGCGGGGCGGGATCCGGGGGCCGGTAGGTGCCCGGCCGGGACGACCACAGGCTGGCGGTGTGGCTGGTCATGTGCATCCCGATCCCCGAGACGAGGCCGAACGAACCCGGATCGGCGCGGAGGGTCTCGGTCATGGCTGCCAAGGCATGGGTGCAGTAGTTGCTGCCCGGACCGCCGTGATAGGGAAGCCCACCGGTCACGGTGAGGGCACGACCGGGGGCGAGCCCGAGGGCGTCGCCGGCGAAGGAGAGGGAGCTGGCGAAGCACGAGTAGAGATCCAGATGGCCCACCTCGTCGATGGAGGTCCGGCCCAGTGCGGCCCCGAGGGCCTCGGCCATGGCCGGGGAGTGCCACGGCTCCGGCCGCGCCGCCATGGTGGAGGGCTCGTCGGCCGCACCGGTCCCGTGCAGGTAGATCCGGCGATCCGGCGGCACGCCCAGCGAGTCCGCCCGGGCCTCGGTGGCCAGCAGGACCGCCGCCCCCATGTCCACGTCCATGATGGCCGTCATCAGCTTGGTGTACGGCGTCGCCACCATCCGGTTGTCCGGCGTCGCGGTGCTGATCTCCTCCGGGGTCCTCGCCGTGGGGAACCAGGCGTGCTCGGGCTGACTGGCGGCGATCTCGCTCATCGGGGCCATCAGCCGGCCGAGCTCGCGGCGGCGGTCGTCCAGGGACTGGCCCCGGTGGGCCCGTCGGGCCGTGTCGAAGAGGGCGAAGGTCAGATAGGCCTGGAAGATGCCGTTCTTGCGCTCCTGCCGGTCGATGGAGATGGGGTACGGCCGTGGCTCGTCGGGCGGGTGGGACCATCCCGGGTCGGCGAGGTGTCGCCGGGTGGCCAGCGCCTCGCCCCCGACGATCAGGGCCAGATCGAGCTGGCCGAGCGTCATGGACCGCGCCGCCTCGGCGACCAGGCGGACCGGCACCGAGCCACCCAGTCCGGAGTAGGCCGAGGTGGTCGGCTCGGCCCCGATCCGACCGGCCAGACGGGCGCACGGGTCGTCGTACTCCCACGACTGGCAGAAGACGACCTGGAGGCTGTCCACGCCGGCCAGGGCGTCGGGCTGGCCGGCATCGGCCGCGGCCGCCCGGGCCAGCTCCTCCCACATGTCGAGGGGCTCGGGGGCGGGCTCCTGTCTCCAGGTGCGGCGGGCCACACCGATGATGCACGGTGCGCGCGGGTCGACGGCCACGTCAGGCTTGGCGAGAGTGACCGGGGAGCTTGACGGCCCGGTCGGCAATGATGTTCTTCTGCACCTCGGAGGAGCCACCGCCGATGGTGCTGTAGCGTTGGAACGAGTAGAGACGGGTCCACTTGCCCCGGTCGACGGCATCGGGTCCGCCCCGGGCCAGCACCCCGGCCGGGCCCAGCAGGTCCACCGACAGTGCGGCCAGGGTCTGCGCCAGCGATGACCAGGCCAGCTTGGCGAACGGCACCTCGGGCCAGTTCTTCTCCCCCTTGATGATCTTGCTCAGTGCCCGCAGCGACAGCAGTCGGGCCAGCTCGATGTCGGTCCACGCCCGGGCCAGGCGTTCGCGGATGCCGGGATCATCGAGAGCGTCGGGGTTGACCGAGCGGGCCGCCGTGATCATGGCGTTCAGGTCGGCGGCCAGGAGCGAGATCTGGCCGGCGATGCCGACGCGCTCGTGACCGAGCGTGCCCATGGCCACCATCCAGCCTTCCCCTTCGCCACCCAGTCTGCTGTCGACGGGGATGGAGGCGTCGTTGAAGAAGACCTCGTTGAACATCTCCTCCCCGGACATGTCACGGATGGGCCGGGTCTCGATGCCCGGTGTGTGCATGTCGACGATGAAGGCGGTGATGCCCTCGTGCTTGGCGCCCCGCTCGATGGCGGTGGGATCCGTGCGCAGGAGGAACAGCCCCCACCGGGCCAGATGGGCGGTGGAGATCCAGATCTTCTGCCCGTTCACCACGTAGCGGTCCCCGTCCCGGATGGCGGTGGTCCGGAGGTTGGCCAGGTCGTTGCCGGCGTCCGGCTCGGAGAATCCCTGGCACCAGTGGTCGGTGGCGTCCAGGATGGACGGCAGCCAGCGGGCCTTCTGCTCCTCGGTGCCCCAGGCGATGATCATCGGACCGATCTGCCAGAGCCCGTTGGGGTTGAAGAGCCCGGGTGTCCGGTACTCGGCGTTCACCTCGGAGTAGATGATGCGCTGCATGGCGGTGGCGTTGCGGCCCCCGTACTCCTCCGGCCAGTTCACCGCGGCCCAACGGCCCTCGTTGAGGACCCGTTGCCACGCCGCCCGCCGGTGCTGGGACTTCTCGCCGGTGATGGAGGAGTCGTCGACCAGCTCCTCGCTGGCCAGGAAGGGCGGGAGGTGTTCGTCCAGCCACGCCCGGAGTTCGTCTCGGAATGCCTCGTCTTCAGGAGCCAGTGCGAAGTCCACGAGCTGTGAGACTAGCCGAGCACCCGTCGATGACGCCCATCCGCCGCCAGCTGTCTCCGCCTCCCCCGGGCTGTCTACACTGTCGCCAACATCACCGACACCACACCGGGGGTTGACAGTGGATTTCACGTTCGATGCCGAGCAACTCGCCCTTCAGGACGTGGCGCGGCGGGCCATGGGCGAGGTCGACGGCGAGGTCCTCCGCCAGCTGGCCGAGGACCCCGTCGGCATCACGCCCGAACTCTGGGACCGCCTGCTCTCCCTGGGCTGGACGAGCATGCTGGTCCCCGGTGAGGGGGCCGGACTCCTCGAGATGTGCATCGTCCTCGAGCAGATGGGCCGGGTGCCGCTACCGGGCCCGTTCTTCTCCTCCGCCGTCATGGCCACCCTGGCGGCCAGGGCCCTCGGCGCCGACGACCTCTTGGCCGGGCTGTCGTCCGGTCTCACCCGGGGAACGGTGGCACTGCACGAGCAGGGCCACGGGCATCCGCTGGGCACGGTCCGCACCCGGGCCCGGCGCAAGGGCGCCGGGTGGGTGCTGACCGGAACCAAGCCATTGGTGCTGGACGGCCACACCGCCGACTGGGCCATCGTGGTGGCCCTGGCCGAGGAGGGGTTCCGCTCGTTCCTGCTGCCGGCACCGAAGGGCGAGGTGGTCCCGGGCCTCGACCCCACACGCAAGCTGTCGCGGCTGGTGCTCGACGAGGAACCGGTGGAGCCGCTGGGTCCTGTCGGTGACCATGCCCCGTTGTGGCGGGACGTCCTCGACGACATCGCGGTGGGCCTGGCCGCCGAGTTGGTCGGGGTGGCCGACCGGGCCCTCGAAGAGGCGGTGGAGTACGCCAAGGTGCGGGTGGTCTTCGACCGGCCCATCGCCGAGTTCCAATCGGTCAAGCACCGCATCGTCGACATGTACCAGGCCCTCGAGATGGCCCGGGCCGGCGTGCACTTCGCCGCCTGGGCCTCGGACACCGACTCGCCCGAGCGGGGCCGGGCCTCGGCCATGGCCTCGGCCTACGCCTCCGAAGCGGCGGTCCGGGTGACGGGCGACAACATCCAGGTCCACGGCGGGGTCGGCTTCACCTGGTCCAACGACGCCCACTTCCTGTTCAAGCGGGCCAAGCAGAACGAGGTGCTGGCCGGCGGGACCGGCCACCAGTGGAGCCGGCTGTCGGACGCACTGGTCGACCACGCCTGAGGTGCGGCGCCGGGGCGGGTGGACACCGGGGCCGGGCCCGGCGGTGACGGTCCCGACGCACGACGCCGGTAGAGGGCCGGTGCGCTGAGGCCCGTGGAGTTCCACCTGTTCCTGCCGCAGATGCGACTGTCGCCCGATGCACTGGTGCAGCGGGCCCGGACCGCCGAGGCGGCCGGCTTCACCGGGCTGGCGGTGATGGACCACCTGTCCCCGCCGGCGGCACCCGACCAGCCGATGTACGAGGCCATGGCCACGGTCACGTGGCTGGCCGCGGCCACCGACCGGATTCGACTCGGCCACCTGGTGCTGTGCGACTCCTTCCGCCATCCGGCCGTGCTGGCCCGCCAGGCGGTGACCCTCGACCACCTGTCCGGGGGCAGGTTCGAGCTCGGTATCGGGTCGGGGTCCACCCCCGGCGAGTTGGCCACGTTCGGGTTCGGTGACCCCACCCCGACCGAGCGACTCGAGCGACTGGCCGAGACCCTGTCCCTGGTGAAGAAGTTCTGGAGCGGGGAGCCGGTCGACCACCACGGGACGCACTTCCGGGTCGAAGGGGCCAGGCAGCTGCCCGTTCCGTTGGGGTCGATCCCCATCGTGGTGGGTGGCACGGGGCCGTCGACCATGGCCATCGTGGCCGAGTACGCCGACTGGTGGAACGTCCCCATGCACCAGACCCATCGGCTGGCGACGGCCCGGCTCCGGGCCGGCGGGGCCCGCCTGTCGGTGCAGCTGCTGGTGACGTTGGTCACCGACGAGCGCCGCCGGGACGACGTGGTATCGGTGGCCCAGCGGCGCTTCGGAGCCATGTCCCAGGGGGGACACCTGGTGGGCGGTCCGGACGAGCTGCTACCCCGACTGGCCGCGCTCGAGGCCGACGGTGTCGAGCGCGTCTATGTCTGGTTCACCGACTTCGCCTCGCCGGAGACCCTGGAGGCGTTCGGACGGGAGGTCATCGGCGAGCCGGCCTGACCGCCGGGGTCGACGGCGGGCCGAAGATCGGCCGGCCCGGTCAATCCGGCTGCCGGGGCCGGAGGAGCGCAGCCACCTCGTCGGCCCGCTGGCGGAACACGCTGGCCGCGTCGCCCTCGTCGAGCACGCCGGCCACGTGCTCGAAAAAGAGCCCCACCAACAGGCTGCGCAGCATCCGGGCCATGGCGGCCTGCTCCTCGGCCGGCCCCAGCGGGGGCTGGTGCTCACCCAACCAGTGCTCCAGCGAGGCCTGCGTGGCCGCGAACAGGTCGTTGCCCACGGCGAAGGCCGTGTCGTCGCCCCGCATCACCTCGCCCATCATCAGACGGATGAAGTCCTCCACCTCGAGCATCGACCTCAGGATGTCGTTCAGGAGGTCGGCGAGGCCCGGGGCCGGGTCCCGCGACAGCGACGGCTGAGTGGCGGCCGGGCCGTCGACGAAGCCCTGCTCCTCCAGCACCGCCACCAACAGCTCCCGCTTGGACGGGAAGTAGTGGTACAGCGACGCCACGTTGAGCCCGGCCGCGGTGGCCAGGTTGCGCATGCTCGTCCCGTCCACCCCCTGTTGGGCCATGAGGGACAGCGCCACCGTCAGGATGTGCTGGCGCTGGTTCGACCCCTCGGCGCGGGGGACGGGATCACTGTCGGTCGGTGGCACCACCCCATTGTGGTCCAGGTCGGGGGCTCGGCTCTCCGACCCCCGGCGGCCGGGCCGCGATGGTACCAAACAAACGTTTGGTCTAAAGTGGGGAGCGAGGGCTTGCGGGCCACGACTTCAGGGGGTTGCGCCATGCCGACGAAGACGACGAGAGTGGTCGAGGACGTAGCGGAGCCGGTCCGCTTCGACCCCTTCGAGCTCGAGGACACCGTCTCGGGCGACATCCGGGACCCCTACCCCAGAATGGCCGAGCTCCGTCGGGAGTCGCCGGTGCACGTGGGACCGGTCGACCTCGGCGACGGCGCCTCCGAGGTCGACCCCTCCCAGCCCCAGCCGGTCACGGTCTTCGGCTTCGACGAGGCGGTCCAGGTCCTCCGGGACAACGAGACCTTCTCGTCCACGGTGTACGAGGGGATCATGGGCGCCGTGATGGGCCGGACCATCCTGCAGATGGACGAGCCCGAACACCGCCTGCACCGGGCCCTGGTGTCGCCCACCTTCCGGTCCAAGGTGCTCGAGCAGTGGGAGGGCGACCTGGTCCAGCGCGTGGTCAACGAGCTCATCGACGGGTTCGCCCGTCTCGGGACGGCCGATCTTGTACAGGAGCTCACCTTCAACTTTCCCGTGCAGGTCATCGCCCAGATCCTGGGCCTGCCCCGTTCGGACTTCCCCATGTTCCAACGTTGGGCCATCGGGATCACCAGCGTGGCGTCGGACTGGGAGCGGGGTCTGGCCTCGTCGGCCGCGCTCCGCGACTACTTCGCCGACGTGCTGGACGAGCGCCGAAGCCATCCCGCCGACGACCTGATCAGCGAGCTCCTCGTGGCCGAGGTGGACGGCCGGACTCTCGACGACGAGGAGATCTTCTCCTTCCTCCGCCTGCTCCTGCCAGCCGGCGTGGAGACCACGTACCGGGCGTCGGGGAACATGCTCTACGGCCTTCTGACCAATCCGGACCAGCTCGAGCGGGTGGAGGCCGACCGTGCCCTGGTGGCTGACGCCTTCGAGGAGACGATCCGATGGGAACCCCCGGTGACCGTCATCCTGCGGCGGGCCACCCGTGACACCGACATCGGCGGGGTGCCGGTCGAGGCGGGGGCGGACGTCGGTCTCCTGCTCGGCTCGGCCAACCGGGACGAGCGCAAGTACGAGCATCCCGACCGGTTCGACGTCTTCCGGGCCTCCCGTCAGAGCGTCGGGTTCGGTTTCGGGGTGCACGTCTGCCTCGGCATGCATCTGGCCCGGATGGAGACCCGCGTGGCCATCAACACCCTCTTCGACCGCCTACCCGACATGCGGCTGGCGCCCGAACCCGGACAGGACCTGCACATCAAGGGGATGGCCTTCCGTTCCCCCATCGCCCTCCCGGTCGCCTTCACCCCGGAGGCCTGAGTCCGGTCCACCGGCGGCACCGCTCCGACTTCCCGGTCGGTCCCGGGACGATCGGCGGAGCCTTGTTAGGGTGACCCGATGCCCGTGTGGTTGACCGATGTCGAGTACCAGATCCTGTCGGCGGCGTGCAACCGGATGATCCCGGCCTCGGAGCACGGGCCGGGGGCCACTGCCGCCGGTGTCCCCGACTACATCGATGGGCTGCTCGGGGCGTTCCTGGTCGATCCGCCCAGGATCTGGGCCGGAGGTCCCACGTCGGGGCGCCACGGCGGTGAGGCGGCCTTCGCCCGCTTCCATCGGCTGAACGCCCTCGACGAGCTGGCCTGGAGGATGCGCATCGAGGGATCCGACGGTCGGCCTGAACGGGAGTTCAACGGCCCGGTGGTCGGGCTCCAGCAGCGGTACCGTGAAGGCCTGGCCGACCTGGGTGAGGACTTCCTGGGACTGGACGCGGCCGGACAGGACGCCCGGCTCCGGTCCCGGCCCGAATTCACCGAGCTGCTCTACGGTCACGTGTGCGAGGGCATGTACGGGGCACCCGAGTACGGCGGCAACCAGGGTGGGGCCGGATGGAGGGCCATCGGGTTCGCCGGGGACGTCCAGCCCCGAGGGTGGACGGACGCCGAGGTCTCGAACCCGTGACGGTCGACGCCGTCATCGTCGGCTCCGGCCCGGGTGGTGCCACGGTGGCCGACGTGCTCACGGCGGCGGGCTGGTCGGTGACCATCATCGAGAAGGGGCGCAACCACCTGCTGGACCCGGACGACCTGGCTCGTCCGGTGTTCGACTACTCCAACGACGAGATCAAGTTCCTGAGCCGCCACTTCCTCGGCCCCGACCCCCTGACCGAGCCCCGCACCTTCCGCACCGGCGAGGAGGACGGTGACCGCCTGCACGTCGGTGACGTCAATTCGGTGCCGGCCACGGTGGGGGGCGGTGGCACCCATGCCGACGGGAAGGTGCCCCGGTTCCGCCCCGATGACTTCCGGGTCCACTCGGTCTTCGGGCCCCAGCCCGATGCCGACGTGGCCGACTGGCCCGTCGACTACGGCGAGCTCGAGCCGTACTACGCCGAGGTGGAGCGGGCCATCGGCGTGGCCGGCACGGAGGGGGCCAACCCGTTCGCGGCCCCCCGATCGGGCCCCTTCCCGATGCCATCGGGGCCCCCGATGTTCGGTGCCACCCGCTCGGTGGCCGCGGCCGAGCGGCTGGGCTACCACCCGTATGCAGCACCGACGGCGGCCAACAGTGTCCCCTACGACGGCAGGCCGGCCTGCAACAATTGCGGCTTCTGCGCCTACTTCGGCTGTCCGATCCACGCCAAGGGCGATCCCATCGCCATGCTGCAGCGGGCCATGGCCAGCGGTCGGGCCGAACTGCTGCCCGAGACGTTCGTCACCCAGGTGCGATTCGACGGCCGCCGGGCCACCGGGGTGGACGTGATCGGCCCCGACGGTGCCACCCGCTTTCTGGCCGCCCGCCACGTCGTCATCGCCGCCGGCGCCATCGAGACCCCACGCCTGTTGCTCCTGTCCGGCGTGGACCACGACCTGGTGGGTCGGTATCTGATGACCCACTTCCAGACCATCACGGCCGGGTCCATGCCGTACCGGACCTACGCCGAACGGGGCCGGGCGGTGACCCACGTGCACGACGACATGATCGTGGGGGACGACGCTTCACGGGCCGCCGCGGCCGCGGCCGGACTCCCGTGGATCCGGGGTGGACTGGTCGAGCACGGCGGGGCCGGCCTGCCCATCATGGAGGCCAAGCACCTGCCCTGGGGCGAGCACCATCCGGCGCTCATGGCCGACTCGCCCATCCGGGCCCGCCTGTGGGCCTTCATCATGCAGGGCGAGGACCTTCCCTATCGGGGGAACCGGGTGGATCTGGATCCTTCCATCAAGGACGCCCGGGGGGTTCCGGTGGCCCGGGTCACCTATCGTCCGGGCCGTCACGAGTTGGCGGCGTCGGCCCACTACGGGCCCCGACTGGTCGCCATCCTGGAGGAGATGGGCGCGGAGTGGACGGCCCAGACGACCTCGCCCGGCACCGGCAACGCCTCCTCGCCCGAGGCGGTGCCCGAGAGCCGCCACAACATGGGGACGGTGCGGATGGGGGCGGACCCGGCCACCTCGGTGGTCGATCCGTCCGGGCGTCTGCACCAGGCCGAGAACGTGGTGATCGCCGACTCGTCGGTCTTCGTGACCTCCGCCGGCTACGGACCCACCCTCACCCTGGCTGCCCTGGCCGCCCGCGCCGCCCATCTGATGGTCTGAGCGAGGGTCTCGACGGCCGCAGACGGCGGACGACCGAGGACCGGGGTCACTCAGCCCGGGCCACGGGTGAGGAGCAGCGTGCCGGCGATGGGGCCACCGCCGTTGCTGACCGCTGCCACCTCGGGAAGGCTGTCGCCCCGCCGGTACACCTGACGGGCCCCGCCCTGGCCCCGCAGCTGCACGCAGGCCTCGTGGATGAGCCCGAAGCCGTGGAGGCGACCGCCGGACAGCTGGCCCCCCGCCGTGTTGAGGGGCAGGACGCCTTGGCGGGAGATGGCCTCTCCGCTCTCGACGAAACTCCCGCTCTCGCCCCGTCCGCAGAAGCCCAGCGCCTCGAGCCAGACCATGGCCAGAATGGAGAAGCCGTCGTAGAGCTGGGCCACGTCGACATCGCCGGGGCGCAGATCGGTCCGCTCCCACATGGAGGCGGCCGCGTCCCGGGCCGCCATCGTCGTCGGGTCGTCGAACTGGTCCCAGCTGGCCCGGCCCCGGAGCGCCGTCCCCACGGCATTGACGTGGCAGACCGGGCCGGGCGCGTCGGGTGCGTAGTCGCGGTGCGAGACCACGAAGGCCGTCGACCCGTCACTCGGCGCGTCGCAGTCGAAGAGGCACAGCGGCGTTGAGATCATGCGGGCGCCCAGGTAGTCGGCCATGTCCATGGGGTCGCGGTAGACGGCCTTCGGGTTGTCGGCAGCGTTCCGGCGGCCGTTGATGGCGATCTGTCCCAGCTGCTGGCGCGTCAGGGAGAACTCGTGCATGCGGCGCTCGGCCACCAGCGCCAACCAGTTGACGGCGGAGACGGCCCCGAAGGGGAGGGTCCACTGCAGGAACCCGGAGAACCGCGGTACCCCGCCACCGCCCCCACCGCTCCCCCCGATGCCCTGGCGGCCGCCCTCGCCCTGGGCGGTGGACTCCGAGACCGTCCGGTAGACGAGGACATGGCGGGCCAGACCGGCGGCCACGGCCAGGCAGGCCGCGATCACGGCCCGCATCTGGCCCGGACCCTCGCCACCACCGTCGTGCCAGTTCAGGCGCAGCCGCATGGCGTCCTGGACCTCGGGCGAGCTCGGACCGGCGAATCCGGCGGTGCCGGCGCCCATGCCGGGATAGGTGGCCAGTCCGTCGATGTCGTCCCGGGTCAGTCCGGCGTCGGCCACCGCGGCCAGGCACGCCTCCACGGTCAGGTCGATGTCCGTTCGACCCAGATGGCGTCCCACCGCCGACTGCCCGATGCCCGAGATGACGGCTCGACGTTCGAGCGGAGGTTCTGCCACCGGGCTCAGATCCTCAGCGTCCGGAGCCGACGGCCGACGTCGGTCGGAACAACGGCAGGAACACGTCGTCGTGCTGCTCGAAGACCACCTCGACGGGCATGCCGGTCTCGATGTCGGCGGGTTCCACGTCGACGAGATTGGTGGTGAGTCGCACGCTTTCCTGCTCCTCGATGGCCACCAGACCGATGACGTAGGCCTCGCTGCCCGGGATCCACTGGTGGACGTTCACGGTGTGGGCCACCACGGTGGCCCGGCCGCTGACCACCTCGGGGGCGACGTCCTCCGACAGGCACTCGGGACACCGGGGCGCGGGCGGATGGACGTAGTAGCTGCAGTGGCGGCAGCGAAGGAACCGCAGGTGCCCGTCGGCACCGCTGGTCCAGAAGAACGCGTTGTCCTGTTCGAGGCGCGGCAGCAGACGGATGGCGGGACCTCGGGCTGGCACGGCAGCAGCCTAGGCCGGGGGGCGCGGGCGGCGCCGGGTCACAGAGGATCGTGCTGCCGGACCGGACCCCTCGGACCCCTCGTACCGGACGGACCCCTCGTACCCGACGGACCGGAGGGAGGCCGAGGACCTCATCGACCCTCGAGGACCTCGGGGTTCGCCACGTGCAGCGGCCGGGCACCGGCCAGAAGGCGGCACAGGTCCTCGGCGATGGTCCGGGTGTGGTTGGCCTCGGTGTCGAAGGTGGCGCCCCCGATGTGGGGGGTGAGCACCACGGAGGGGAAGGTGGTCAGCGGATGGTCGACGGCCAGTGACTCGCCCTCGAAGTGGTCGAGCCCGGCCGCCCCCACCTTGCCCGACCGGAGAGCTGCCACCAGCGCGTCGGTGTCGTGCAGGGCCGCCCGTGCACTGTTCAGGAAGACCACCCCGTCACGCATGGCGTCGAACTCGGCCGTTCCGATCATGCCCATGGTCTCCGGGGTCACCGGGGCGTGTAGGGACACCACGTCGGACCGACCGAGGAGCTCCTCGAGGCTCACGGTCGACTCGGGGCTGTACGGGTCGTAGGCGATCACCTCCATACCGAGTCCGCGGAGCCGCCACCGCAGGGCCCGGGCCACGGCGCCCAACCCCACCAGCCCCACCGTCCGCCCGGACAGCTCCCACGCCCGGAAGCGCTGGTACGGGATGGTGCCGTCCCTGTAGATCTCGCCCTTGCGCACATCGGTGTCTGCCCCCACCACGCCCCGGGTGGCCGCGAACAGGAGAGCCACGGTGATCTCGGCCACGGCGTCGGCGTTCCGACCGGGGGCGTGCAGCACCGGTACCCCGGCCGCCGTGGCCGCCGCCACGTCGACGTTGTTCGGATCGCCCCGGCAGCTGCATACGGCCAGGAGGGGCTGCTCGAAGAGCGGTCCGGCACACCGATCGCTCTCGACCACCACGATGGAGGCGCCCTCGGCGGCGACGCGCTCGGCCAGTTGCTCGGCGTTGTAGATGCGCAGCGTGGGTTGGTCGAGCCACGAATCGATGGTGAGATCGGCCAGTTCACCGAGCAGGGTGAGCCCCGGTCCGCGCACGGCCGCTGTCACCAACGCCCTCGGTCGTTCGTTGGGCATGGGGATGGTGACTCCTCGCTCGGTTCTCGGGCCTGGTCGGGCTCGGCCCGTCGTCGGGCCCTGTTCGCGTACATAATGGCGTCTCATGACGAGATTGTCAGGTTTGTGAGCGCACCGGACGGAGCGGGCTGCACCATCGGTGTGGACGTGGGGACGACCTCGGTCAAGGCCGTGGCCGTGGACGCCGGAGGATCGGTGGTGGCCCGCACCAGGGTGCCGCACCAGGTGGGCACGCCCTCGGCCGAACTCCTCGAGCACGATGTGTCCCGGGCCTGGCGTCGGGGACCCCGACGGGCCTATGCCGCCGTATTGGCCGAGTTGGACGGCCCGGCCGCGGGCGTGGTGGTGACGTCGATGGTGCCCTCGATCACGGCGGTGGACCGTCGCGGCACCCCGGTTCTCCCCGGCCTCCTCTACGGGGACGACCGGGCCGCCGACCGGCGGCTGTCGGACGGAGGCGCCGATGTGGAGGAGCGGCAGTCGGCCGAGCGGTACCAGGGAAGGCGCATGCTGGAGTGGGCGGTCGGCGAGCGGCCGGGGGCCAGGGGGTACTGGAACTGTCAGGCCGTCGCCACCCACGCCCTCAGCGGTGTGCCCGCCGTGGACCAGGCCACGGCCACCTCCTTCGGCGGTCTCTACGAAGGTGGCCGCTGGGACAAAGAGGCGCTCCACGAACTCGGTCTGGACGAGGCGCAGCTGCCGGTGGTGGGTGGGATGGGACAGGCCATGGGCACGCTCCCCGGGAGCCCGACCGTATTCGCCGGCGGGTCGATCGACGCCTTCTGCGAGCAGATCGTGGCCGGGGCGGTCCGGCCGGGCGACGTGCTGGTCATCTTCGGGGCCACGCTGATCGTCTGGGTGGTGGCCGAGGAGTGGCGTGATGTCCCCGGGCTGACCACACTCCCGAACATCATGGCCGGCCAGGTGATGATCGGCGGTCCGAGCAACGCCGGCGCCCTCTTCGCCGACTGGGCCCGCTCCCTGGCCCGGGTCCCGGCCCGACCGCGGTCAGGGGGAGCCGATCCCGGTCCTTCTGACGAGCAACGCGTCGGGGACCCGGACCGGGTGCCGGTGTGGCTTCCCTACCTACGGGGCGAACGCACCCCGTTCCACGATCCCCGACTCCGATCCAGCCTGCACGGTCTCGACATCGCCCAGGGGCCGGAGTCGCTGGTCCGGGCGGCCCACGAGGCCAGCGGGTTCGTCATCAGGCGGATCGTCGAGCGGTCGGGCTTCGAGGCCCGCCGGATCGTGGCCACCGGCGGCGGATCCCGGTCACTTCCGTGGATGCAGGCGGTGGCCGATGCCACCGGACTCCCCGTCGACACGGTGGCGGTGTCGGAGGGGGCAGCTCTGGGCGCGGCCTTCCTGGGCCGCATGGCGGCCGGGCTCGAATCATCCTTCGATGCCGCCGGCGCCTGGGCCCGCACCGGGCGGCGGATCGACCCCGACCCGGCCTGGGTCAGTGCCGCCGCCGGGCGGTACGAGCAGTTCGAGGCGCTCGGCCCACCGGGCTGACCGACGTCAGACGGCGGCGCCGTTGGGGGCGAAGGTGGCCTTCAGGACGCCGCTCTCCTCCGGACGGGCCAGGGTCTTGAGGGCACCCCACCAGTCCTCGAGCGGGTACCGGTGGGTGACCATCGCGGTCAGGTCGATCCTGCCGTCCTGCACCAGGCCCAGATAGTGCTCGATGGCGTGACGGCGGACGCCCTCGAACTCCTCCATGGCGAAGGCGTTGGAGCCCACCACGGTCAACTCCTTGAAGTAGACCGGGGTCCATTCCCACCGTCCCGGGACGGCTACACCGGTGTAGACCAGCCGTCCACGCTCGGCCAGCACCCGCACGCCCACCTCGAAGGTCTCGGGCTTGGCCACCGAGTCGTAGACCACGTCGATGTGGCCGGGGTGAGCCATGGGCAGACCGTCGAAGGCCTGGTGGAGGACCCCGCCGGACCACTCGGCCAGGCTCTCGACCAGGGCCAGCCGGGGCTCGTGGGCGAAGATGGCCGAGGCGCCGAAGTGCCGTGCCATCTCGACCTGGGCCGGGAACCGCGCCACCACCGCCACCTCCACGTCCGGATACAGGGAGCGGAGGATGGCCACGCTGGCCAGACCCAGGGCCCCGGCCCCGAACACCAGGGCCCGACCCCCGGGAGGGGGAGGATTGCGCACCACGGCGTGGAAGGACACCGAGAACGGGTCGGACAGCACCGCGGCCTCGTCGGAGATGTCGTCGGGTACAGGGAAGAGCATCGACGAGTGGGTGGCCAACAGCTCGGCCCAGGCACCCGGTGCCCCGGTGACCACCCCGATGTGGACCCCGGGGCTGATGTCGCCCTTGGTGAAGGACCAGCACATGTTGAGGTCGCCGGCCTGACACGGTGGGCACAGGGGCGAGATGCCCCGGGGCGCGCAGCTCAGCCAGGGGTTCAGCACCACCCGCTGGCCGACCTCCACATCCCGTGCCTCGGGGCCCAGGGATACGACCTCGGCCACGACCTCGTGTCCCGGCACATGGGGGAGTGAGGAGAAGGCCGCCATCGGGTTGTCGATGTCGCCGTCGTGGAACTCGCCCAGTACGAGCTTGGTGTCAGATCCGCACACGCCCGACAGGATGGGTCGGGTCACCACCCAGTCGGGATGGATGGGATGGGCGTCGTCCATCTCGTGGAGGCCGAAGGGGAGCGCGGCCAGGCGCTCCTCCAACTCGTCGGTGGGAACCGGGCGCGGTTCGCCCGGATCGGGGCGGGCGCCGAACAGCAGCGCTTTCACGATCGCTCCTCCCCGTCGGTGGTTGCGCCTGCACCCGGGTCGCCGGCGGCGTCGACCATGGCCCGCATGCCGGCCATGAATCCGTCGATGTCCTTCGTCTTCATCTCCACCACTGCCTTCAGGTCGGGAACGTAGTGCTCGAATCGTTCACTGGTGATGGACTCGACGATACCGACGGCGCCCTCCTCGGCCGGCGCCAACGGCCCGGCGTAGGAGGCCGGGTCGTTGTCGGGTTGGTCCCAGATCTCCGTATCGAAGGCGCCGGGCAGCACCAGTTTGACGATCACGCCCGTGCCGTGGAGGTCCACCGCCAGCGACTCGCTCCATCCGGCCAGGGCGAACTTGGAGGCGCTGTAGGCCGCTTCGGACGCGATGCCGAGCCGGCCCCCCATGCTCGAGACATTGACGACGGTACCCGAGCCCCGCTCCAACATCCGGGGCAGGAGGGCCAGGGTGATGGCGGCCGGGGAGAAGAAGTTGACGCGCATGGTCCGTTCGACCTCGTCCATGGTCAGCCGGGTGGCGTGGCGCCGCATAGGGATGGCGGCATTGTTGACGACCACATCGAGCGGCCCCATCTCGTCCCATATCCGGCCCGCCAGCTCGGCGGCCCGGTCGGTGTCCTCCAGGTCGGCCGGCCATGCCCTCGAGCGCGGTGCGGTCAGCCGGCAGTCCTCCACCACCCGTTCGAGTCGCTCGGCCCGCCGGGCCACCACCGCCACCGTGGTCCCGCCCGCGGCCAGCAGGCGCGCCGTGGCCGCCCCGATTCCCGATGACGCTCCGGTGACGAGGGCTGTTGTTCCGGGCCCGAGCGTGGTGGACGTACCCTGGGTTCCCGTGGTCATGCCACCCCCCGGCGGTGCGACCCTGCGGTTCGTTCAGTCGGATCGGCGGGCATCGAGATCATCGGCTGAGGTTAGGCGCTCCCACCCCGGCGGCGGGGGCTCCAGCCGCCAGTACTGCTCCGGGGTGTTGGCGGCCAGGCGCTCGGACAGCAGGTGGTCCCGTTCGAGGGGCCCGACCTGGCTCTTGTAGAGCTCGATGGCCGTTCGCTTGGCCACCATGTCGACCTGGACGGGCACGACGGCCGGCGTGGGCCAGAGCCCACTGCGGAAGAGCTTGGAGATCCGCCAGGCCAACAGCCCGGGAAGGTGCTTGTAGCCGGCGTCCTCGTAGGCGAACCAGGTGGGAGGGGCGGCCGCGGCGCCGGAGGTGTCCGAGCCGGCCCCGGCCAGCACCGACTCCCGTACCAGGAGCCCGGCGTCGTGGGTCAGGACGTGGTCCGGGTTGGCCAGCCCCATGGGCAGGAAGACCGCACTGGGCCGGGCCTCCACGATGGCCGCTTCGAGTACCGGGGCCACGTCGGCAGGGGTGGGCCGGTCAGGGGGCGACAGATACTGGTGATCGGGGAAGTCGAGCCACACGGGCTCGGCCCCCATCGACGCCATGGCGGCCCGGTCCTCTTCCTGTCGGACCCCGACCACGTCGTCGCCGGTGACGAATCCGCCGGCGGCGTCCCAGTCGGTGACCTCCTCGGGGTAGGAGGACGGTCGTCCGGCCAGGACGGTGACCACCGTGCTGCCCGGGTGGGACACCAGCAGATGGGCCGCGCCGAGGGCGGCATCGTCGAAATGGGGCGAGACCACCAGAATGTCCGCCAGCGTGGAGGGGTCGAGCTGACCCCACAGTTCCTTGTCGTCCATGGCCGCATGGTAATGGGGCCGGATGCCGTGTACCGGGGTGCCGTCTACCGGGGTGCCGTCTACCGGGGTGCCGTCTACCGGGGTGCCGCTACCCGAGGGCGCGTCGGATGAAGCCGGCCATCCCGACGACCATCAGGACCACCAGCGACCCGACGGCGACGACGAAGCAGATCCAGGTCTGGATGTGCGGTACGCCCGGTGCCATCAGTCCCCGCAGTCCCTCGCTCACGTAGGTCATGGGGTTGAGGGCCGACACCACCTGGAACCAACGGATGTGGTCGAGCGAAGGCCACGGGTACTGGCTCGAGCCGGTGAAGATGAGGGGGGTCAGGACCAAGGTCAGGGTCACGCTGATCCGGTTGGGCGGAACGTAGGTACCCAGGATGAGCCCCATGGCGGCACCGATGAGCGACCCGAGGACGATCATCACCACCACCGGCACGGCCGTCGACGCCTGCCACGGGATGGAGCCGAGGATCCAGATCCCGACCGGGAACATCACCGCCGCCGCCACGCACGCCCGCATGGCCGCGAAGACCACCTTCTCTACGGCCACCGCCCCGGTGGGGAGGGGAGCCAGCAGGCGGTCCTCGATCTCGTTGCTGTACGAGAACTCGATGACGAGCGGCAGGGCTGTGCTCTGCAGACCGGTGAGGACCGCGGCCAGCGCCACCAGGCCGGGGAAGAGCACCTGCTCGTAGCCGGGTCGGGCGTAGCCGAGCTGGGTGAGCACCTTGCCGAAGACGAAGAGCAGGAAGAGGGGCTGCAGGATGACCTGGGCCAGGAATACCGGGAACTCCCGCCCGGTCACGAAGAGGTCCCGCCGGAGAATGGCCAACGCCGTCTTCCACGGCCCCCAGTGGGGCAGCTGTTCGAGGGCGCCGGGCCGATCGTCGCGTTCGGCCGTCACCGTCACCGCAGCGCCCTCCCGGTCAGGTGGATGAAGACGTCTTCGAGGTTGGGTTCGCCCAGGCGGGCGTCGGTCAGTCTCGCTCCGGCCAGGCTGATGGCCTGGGCCACCGGAGCGACGAAGGACGCCGCCTCGCCCGTGACGTAGATGCGGAGGCGCCATCCGGTCCCGGCCGGGTCGTCGAGGACGTCCGACTGCACGACGCCCGGCACTGAGGCCAGGGCCCCGACCATGGCGGTCGGATCGGTCGACGACCCGGGCTCGACCGTGCAGTCGAGGGTCCGTTCGCCCGTCATGCCCTTCACGAGGGCGTCCGGAGTGTCGAGAGCCAGGAGCGTGCCGTGATCGATGATGGCCACGCGGTCGCTGAGCACGGCCGCCTCGTCCATGTCGTGGGTGGTGATCACCACGGTCGTCCCCCCCGCCCGGAGCTCCGCCACCTTCTCCCACAGGAAGAGGCGGGCGGCAGGGTCGAGGCCGGTCGAGGGTTCGTCGAGGAAGAGCACGGCGGGGGAGTGCATGAGCGCCCGCGCGATCATCATCCGTTGGATCTGTCCCCCCGAGAAGTCGTCCGGACGACCGCCCGGCCGGTCGGCCAGACCGAACTGCTCCAGCAGGGTGTCGGCCAGATCCTGACGGCGGCCCTTCGGGACGCCGTGATAGCTGGCGTGGAAGAGCAGGTTCTGACGTACCGAGAGCGAACGGTCGAGGTTGTTGATCTGGGGAACCACGCCCAGCAGTCGCCGGGCACCCACCGGATCGGCCACCACGTCGACTCCGGCGACCAGGGCCCGGCCGCCGGTGGGCCGGATGCGGGTGGTCAGGATCCCGATGGTGGTGGTCTTGCCGGCACCGTTGGGTCCCAGAAAGCCGAACACCTCCCCCTGCCGCACCTGGAACGTCACGCCGGCCAGCGAGTCCTTGGGGGCCTTCGGGTACCGTTTGACCAGGTCGGTGACCTCGACGGCCACGCCGAACGGTTCGACCGACGACGATCGGAGCACGGGATCGACCGCCCCGGTCGGTCCCGGACGGCGGAGGCCGTCGTCCACCTGCTCTCGAGGTCCTCCGTCCATGTGTCGTGTACTCCTTGGGGAACCCGGCCCGGCGATCCTGTCCGAGGCGGAACGGTGCGTCCCGACCCGGGGCCGACGCGCCGGCGACCGGATCGACGCCAACCTAACCAACACGGAGCCACCCCCGACATTCCGCTTGCGCCCAGCGCCATTCGTCGCACGAGGATACGGTTGGGGCGGCGCCACACGAGGATACGGGACGGGTGGCGGAGGGAGGAGGGACGCAGTGCGTGGCAGGGGTCACTGGAATCCACTGAAGGGCGTGACCCGTTCATGGGGCCATTTCGTCCGGCGCTCCCGGTCCACCCAGATCCGCACCCTGGCCATGGTGGGGGTGGTGCTGGTCGGCCTCGTGACTTGGGTGGCCACCTCCCCGTCGACCACGTCGGCGGTGGCGTCGACGGGTGGCTCACCCACCGGCACCACCGGTTCGGCCCCCAGCCCGGTGAGCAGCGCCAGCACGTCGTCACGCGGGGTGTCGGCTCACACCATCAACGTCATGTTCCCCCTGGTCTCGTTGAACTCGCTGGCCGGCAAGGAAGGGTTCGCCTCGGATGCCGAGTTCGGGGAGCAGACCAAGGCCATCCTGCTGTTCGTCAAACAGATCAACGACAGCGGGGGAATCCACGGCCGGAAGATCAATCCCGTCATCACCACCTTCGATCCCACCAACGAGGCGGCCATGCGGGCCCTGTGCAAGACCTGGACCGAGGGATCGCC
This sequence comes from uncultured Acidimicrobiaceae bacterium, assembly GCA_963756515.1. Classification (GTDB taxonomy): domain Bacteria; phylum Actinomycetota; class Acidimicrobiia; order Acidimicrobiales; family RAAP-2; genus Bog-756. The sequence goes on along the minus strand of CAVWNV010000003.1, from coordinate 109,029 downwards.
GGCTGCCTTCGCCGTGCTCGACGGGGAGGGCGACTGGACCGGGGACAACGAGCTGTGCATCACCCAGGAAGGCGAGACCCCCTTCATCGGCCAGTGGACCACGGTGACCAACTGGACCAATCAGGGCTCCCCGTATCTCTGGTGGACGGGGCCGGATCAGTCCACCATCCTGCAGGCCGTGGTGGACTGGGGCCTCAGCTCGGGGCTACTGGCCGGCAAGAAGGTCGGCGTGGTGGCCGGCAACAGGGCCTCGGACCAGGTGGCCCTCAAGCAGTACCTGTTGCCCGACCTGGCCGCCGCCGGCGTCACCCCGGTGGTCGAGACCATCGACGCCGATCCCGATGACACCGCCACCACCGACACCCAGGCCCCCCTGGTGGTCCAACAGCTCCGGAGCGCGGGAGTGACCTCGGTCATCCCATTGATGCCGTTCAATGTCTTCTACCCGGTGCTCCAGGCCGAGACCGACCAGAAGTACTTCCCCCGCCTCCTGCTGAGCGACTACGAGGAAAGTATCGAGGCCGCCCTCGGACTCCTTCCCGTCCCCTATGCCTCCGCCCTCGACGGCCAGGAGGGCGTGACCACCGAAACCCTGGGCGGCATCGACGACGACCGTCCCCAGAGCCAGGGCGGTTACGACCCCGCCCTCCGGAGTTGTTGGGACGTGTGGCACAAGGCCTATCCCCAGGTGCCTCCCGGGAACATGTCCGACTTCATCGAGGAGCAGGGTCCCATTCAGGGATGGTGCCAGGCCATCCACGTGTTCGCGGCGGCGGCCAAGGGGGCGGGGCCCGATCTCAACCGTCGGACCTTCGTCAACGCCATGTCCAAGCTCTCGTTCGGCCTGGGGACGAACACCCCCGTCATCAGTTTCGGTCCCGACAAGCGGTACGGGCCCACCGAGTACCAGGTGGTCCGGTTGCACATCAACTCGCCGATCTCGTCGCAGTGCAAGATGCCGAAGAACAACATCCCTCAGTTCACCTGCTGGGTCCAGGTACAGCCGTTCGTGCCGCTGCCCGAAGGCTGAACCGGGTGGGAGACAAGGTCGGCGCCGCCCACCGGCTGGACAAGACGGGGGCGGTGGAGCGCTGGTAGACAGTGCCGATGGATCGCCGCTCTCCACTCGATGCGGGGCTACGAGAGCGCTGGCACACCGACGGTTGGTGCGTGCTCGATCGCTTGATCCCTGCCGACGAGATGGCGGCGGCTCAGGACGCCCTGATCGAGCTGTTCCCTCCGGCTGACGTCGTCCACGCCGCCCGCCTCCCCCCGAGACCGAAGGCGGGTTCGACGTCAGGTGGGACGCCGAGAAACCGGTGTTCCCCTTCGACAGCATGGCGCTCAACCGTCTGTGCGTGCACGACTCCCTCATCGATCTGGCCCAGGAGCTCCTGGGCACCGAGGACGTGCGGATGTACCAGGGACTGGCTAGCGCCAAGTACTCCGCCGGGGCGCCGGACTACGAGCAGCTCCTCCATGTCGACTACGGCAACCACACGCTGGTGGTGCCGCGGTCTGATCCTCCCTACCAGCACCTGGAACTCTTCGTGTACCTGAGCGACGTGACCCCCGAGCGCGCCGCTACCCGCATCGTGTCGCGCCGGCTTACCGGTGGAATCCCAGTGGAGCGCCTCTACCTGGGTCTGGCCGAGTACGCCTCCCTCTATGCAGCCGAGGAGTCCGCCTCGGGCCCGGCCGGCTCGGTCCTGGCCTACCGTCCCGACGTCTACCACCGCGGTACCTCCCTGACCGAGGAAGGTGCGGCCCGGTTCATGCTCCACGTCGCCTTCAAGCCGGTGGCCACGGACTGGCTCGGCTTTCAGGCCTGGCCGCAAGCCGCAGAAGGGAAGGCATGGCACCGCTTCATGGAACAGGCCAGCCTGCGGCAGCTCACCGTGCTCGGCTTTCCCGAACCCGGCCACCCCTACTGGAATGAGGAGACCCTCAACGGCGTGGCCGCCCGCTATCCGAAGTTGGACATGACGCCCTGGCGTGAGGCGGCTCCGGACCGGACCAGTAGCCGCACCGGACCGTCCTGACGTGACCAATCCAGCCGACGACGAGACGCCATGGTGGAAGTACGGGGTCCTCTACCAGATCTACCCTCGCTCCTTTGCCGATTCCAACGGGGACGGCACGGGCGACCTGCCGGGGATCATCGACCGGCTCGACCATCTGCAGTGGTTGGGTGTCGACGGTATCTGGTTGAGCCCGGTCACCGTCTCACCCAATGCCGACTGGGGTTACGACGTGGCCGACTATCTGGCCATCGAACCCGACCTGGGCACGTCGGACGACGTGGACCGCCTGATCGCCGAAGCCGGGCGACGGGGCATCCGAATACTGATGGACCTGGTCCCCAACCACACCAGTGAGCAACACGAGTGGTTCGTCGACTCCCGCACGTCGCGCACCGCTCGCCATCGCCAATGGTACGTATGGGCCGACCCGAAGCCCGACGGCTCGCCACCCAACAACTGGGTCTCGGGATTCGGGGGCCCGGCCTGGACGCTCGACGACGCCACCGGGCAGTACTACCTGCACAACCACCTCGACGAGCAGCCCGACCTCAACTGGTGGAACGACGAGGTACGGGACGAGTTCGACCGCATCATCACCTACTGGCTGCAACGCGGGATGGCGGGCTTCCGTATCGACGTGTGCAACATCATCATCAAGGACAAGCTGCTCCGCGACAATCCTCCGGCCACCGAGTCCGATCCTCTCGACGTCCAACTGTTCGGGCAGCGTCCGGTCTACAACGGCAACCGTCCCGAGGTGCACGAAGTGATCCGGCGCTGGCGACGGTTGGTCGATGACATCCCCGACACCTTGTTGGTGGGGGAGACGCCGGTCGAGCCGGTGGAGGCCCTGGCTCCCTACTACGGAGACGGACGAGACGAGCTCCATCTGGCCTTCAACTTCCCTTTCATCAACTCGCCGCTGGAAGAAGCGGCCATGCGGACCATCGTGGAGACCACCGAGGCGGTCCTGCCCGACGGGGCCTGGCCGGTGTGGACGGGCTCCAACCACGACATGTCCCGGTTCGCCTCCCGCTGGGCCGGCAACGATCCGGCCCGGGCCCGGGTGGCGGCGATGATCCTCCTGTGCCTTCGGGGCACCCCGGTGCTCTACCAGGGGGACGAGATCGGTCTCGGCGACGTCGAGCTCCAACAGGCCGATCTGCGAGACCCGCTCGGGGTCCGGTTCTGGCCCCACTATGCCGGACGTGACGGCATGCGGACCCCGATGCAATGGCGGAATGTCCCCGGTGGCGGCTTCACCGACGCCGGCGTGCGCCCCTGGCTGCCCTTCGGAGACCTGGCCGCCTGCAACGTCGAGGACCAGTTGGCCGACCCGGGGTCGATGCTCCACCTCGTCCGGGACCTCATCACACTGAGAAGGGCCACCCGGGATCTCCAGGTCGGCCCCTACCGGCCGCGGAAGGCCTCGCCGGATACGTGGGCATGGGGACGCGGTGAACAGGTCGTGGTGGCTGCCAACATGACCGAGGGTACCGGCGTGGTGGAGGGGGTGACGGGCACGGTCCGGCTCGGAACCGTCCGCGGCCGGGACGGGACGGGCGTGCGTGGCTCCCTCCTCCTCGAGGGTTGGGAGGCGGTCGTGGTCGAGCTCGGGGAACCGGCGTGAGGCCGGCGGGGGACGGGCACGGACGGTCAGAGTCCGGTGCCCGGCTTGCGGATCGGGCCCTCTAGCGGTCCGCCGCCACCGTCGTCACCCAGCTCAGGCCACCGGCCAGGTGACGGAGGTAGTCCGGGCTCTCCCATGCGTGGGGAAAGTGACCGAGGGACGTCGAGAACACCCGGCCGTCTCCCTCGGTGAAGCACCACGAGAGTGGGTAGCCGAAGGTCGGCTCGTCATGGCCGCCACTGTCCGTGAGCTCGTCCGGTCGGGCCCGCAACAGCACGGTGGCATCGGGGCGGAGGTCACGGAACGTGTAGACCTCGTCGTGCCAGGACCAGGTGGCACCGAGGTGGGAGACGGCCGGGTGGGTGGGATCGACGACATCGAGCGTGCATCGCTGGGTCCACGGATGCCCGTCGAATCGGGCCCCCACCAGCTGCCCGTACTCGTCCCAGCCGTAACACGAGTCAGTGGCCGAGTGTACGGCCAACACCGAGGTCCGACCGGCTCGAACCGCATCCAGGAGCAGGGTCTGTTGGTCCTTGGACCAGGGAGTTTCCCCGATGGTGAACAGGGCCACCACGGTCGCGGCGCCGAGATCGGCCGGGGCGAGCATTCGCACGTCCGAGACCCGGCCGAAGCCGAGGCCGGACGCCTCGGCCAGCTCGGCCATGGCCGTGGCCGACTGGTCCAGTACGCCGTGGACGCCGGCGGGTCCGTCACGGTAGGGAGCGACCTGGGTGACGTAGAGGAGTGACGGCTCGACCATCGACGGAGCCTACCGTTCCGGGTTCCGTTCCGGAGGGCCGCGGCGCCCCTCACAACGGGTCGACGGACCTGTTGTGGCCGCACCAATTACTGTGAACCCATGGTGGAGGGGGCCGAGGACCGGTCGGTGAGCACCTGGGTCTTGAGTCGGCGCCAGCTGCTCGGGGGTGGCCTGGTGGGAGCAGCCGGCCTGGCCCTGTCCGGCCATCTTCCCGTTCCGGAGTCGGCGGGAGCGGCGGCGAGAGCGGTGGCGGGCGCGACGCAGAAAAGGGCGGCGACCGTCGGGCGGCCGGGCCGACCCGTGGGACTCCGGGTCGATGGCCTGGCCGAGCCCATCGGCCTGGGGCCGGAGGACATCTTCTTCGCCTGGCAGGTCGGAGACCCACGACGCGGGGCGCGCCAGAGCGGCTACCAGATCGTGGTGAGCGGACCTGAGGTGGAATCGGGCCCGGGCCCGACGGTGTGGGACAGCGGCAGGGTCGTCTCGGCCGAGCAGGCCTTCGTCCCCTACGGCGGCCCCCGGTTGGCATCGGATTCCCGGTACCGCTGGACCGCGCAGACGTGGGACGCATCGGGGACCCCCGGGCCTCCGTCGACCGCGTCGTTCTTCGAAACGGGACTCGAGAACGCCGACTGGCTCGCCTCGTGGATCAGCCGGTCGGCCAGCGAGTTCGCCGAGCCGTGTCAGTACACCTACGCCCGCCGCCAGTTCGACCTGCGTCGGGGACGTATCGTCCGGGCCCGCGTCTACGTGTCCGGTGACCAGCAGTACGAGCTGTACGTCAACGGTGTGCGCGCCGGGAAGGGACAGGCCTACAGCTACCCGGACTCGATGTACTACGAGACCCTGGATGTGACGGCCCTGCTCCGACCGGGGGACGCCAACGTCATCGGTGCCGTGACCAACTGGCAGGGTCCGACCAAAGGGCATCCGGCCGGTGCTCCCGGGCTGATCGTCCAACTCGTGGTGCACTACCCCGACGGGAGTACCGATCATGTGGTCACGGACGGATCGTGGCAGGTGCTGGCAGGGGCATGGTTCCCCGGGACCCAACGGGACCTCGAGGGCGACCTGGTGGACTACACCGAGAACATCGACGGGCCCGGCGAGCCCGTCGGTTGGCTGCTCCCCGGCTTTGACGACTCGGCGTGGTCGGCGGCCACCGACCTCGGCCGGGCCCCGACCGCTCCCTGGACCCACCTGGTGTCGGTGCGCACCCGCATCGTGGAGGAGCCGGTTCCCGCCGTGTCACTCACCACGCTGGGCTCCGGCGCCGTCGTGGCCGACTTCGGGAAGGTGTACGCCGCGGTGCCCATGGTGGCGTTCCGTCAGGGGGTGGCCAACCGGCTCGTGACCATGCGGGCCGGTTACCTCCTGGACGAGCCGGCACCCGGCCAACCGTTCAGCGGTGAGCCGGGCCAGGTCTCGACCACCCATGGCACCCAGCACACCGACATGAGCTACAGCTACGTGCAACGCGGCGGTGAGGAGCAGTTCCACCCCTTTGACTACCTGGGGTTCCGCTACTTCCAGATCGACGATCCCGGCGAGCCGCTGACCCCGGCCGACGTGGTGGCGCTCACCCGCCATACCGCTCCACCCGAGCAGCCACCGGCCACCTTCTCCTCGGCCGAGCCCGTCATCGACGCCGAATTCCGACTGGGCGCGCACTCGGCGCTCTTCACGGCCCAGGAGCAGTTCATCGACACCCCGACCCGGGAGAAGGGATCCTGGCTCTACGACGGATCGAAGGAGTCCCTCACCGCCATGGCCGCGTTCGGCGAGCACAACCTGGCCCGCAAGTCCCTCATCGAGTTCGCCCAGTCTCAGGCCCGCTACTGGCCCAGCGGTGCCGTCAACAAGATCTATCCCACCGGCCTCGGGGCCCTGGACATCAACGAATCCACCGAGATCTATCCCGAGTGGGTGTGGCAGTACTGGATCCACACCGGTGACCGCGCCCTGCTGGAGTCGGTGTACGGCGTGTTGCGGCGGATCTGCCGGTACATCCAACGGGCGGTCTCCCCGGCCACGGGACTGGTGACCTCGCTGCCTTCGACCAGCGTATACTACGGCTACCCGGTCGTGACCCGCTTGAACGTGCTCGGTGCCAACGCCTTCCGCCGCACGGCGTCGGTGGCCGAGGTGCTGGGCCGACCGGAGCCCGAGGTGACCCGACAGCGCCGGCGACAGGCCGCGTTGGTCGATGCCGTCAACAGCCGACTGACCCTCTCGGACGGCACCTACGTGGACGGGCTGATGTCCGACGGTTCTATGACTCCCACGGCGTCCCAGACGGCCAACGCCTGTGCTGCCGCCTACGAGGTGGTTCCGGCTGAGCGCCTGGCAACGGTGGGCCAATACGTCAGCAGTCTCGGGATGCAGACCCCGCCCCAGAACGCCGGCGAGGTCCTGGCCGCCATGGCCTCGGCCGGTCTCTACGGCGAACTGGTCGCCACGCTGGTGGACGCCACCGGCGACGGCTGGGCCAATATCCTGTCTCGCGGGGCCACCTTCACCTGGGAGGTGTGGGATCCCTCGGACGCCGACGGGGACTCCATGTCGCACGGATGGGGCTCGACGATGGTCCCCGAGATCCAGCGATCGCTCCTCGGGGTACGACCGACCGGTCCGGGGTTCGCCACGTTCGACGTCACTCCCCCTACCAGCGGGTTGGCGTGGGCTCTTGGCTCGGTGCCGACGCCCCGCGGCACCATCTCGGTCGCCTGGCGGGCACCCACCGCGGCCGATGGCCACGTCACCGTGGAGGTCGGTGTGCCACCCAACAGCACCGCCACCCTGTCGGTGGCGGCCCCGGCCCAGGGGGCCCTCACCGAGGGGGGCGTTCCCATCGCCGGTGCCCACGGGGTGCACCTCCTCGGTATCAGCGACGGAACGGCCCGCCTCGAGCTGGGCGCCGGCACCTACCGGATCCGATCGGCGCAGGAATCGTGACGTCGCTGTCCGGCCGCAGATGAGCGGCCGCTCGACGGCGTGGCGGACATGGCGGCTCGTGGCCGTGATGGCCGCCCTGGCCGCGGTATGGGTCGTCGCGGTCTCAGGAGCCGCCACCGGAGCAACCACGGCAACGCCATCGAGATCGGGGGCGCACTCGGCGACGGCATCGGCATCGGTGTCAAGGTTTCTGACGGCCCGAGACGAGGCGTCCGGTGCCGGGCATGCCTGCATCGCCGAAGGTTCGCCCCCGTCGACGGTCCAGTGGTCGGCGCTGCGCAACCCCATCCTGATGGCGCCGCGGGCCGGGGTGAAGGATGAGGCCATCGTGTGGGCTCGTGGCGCTTGGCACATGCTCTTCAGCGAGGTGACCGAGGATCGGTCACTGCCCGGTGGCGTGCGCTGGAACATCGCCACCGCCACCAGTCCGGACCTGGTGCACTGGTCGGCCGTGCACCCCTGGCCCCGGCAGGCCGGGGTGACCGGTGTGGCCTCTCCCGACATCGTCACGGACCCGCAGGACGGCTACCTGGTCACGTACCAGTCCGATCCGGGGGCATCACCGCCGTCGCACGACCAGTCCCGGCTGTTCTACCGGACCTCGACCAACCTGCGGACCTGGTCGGCGCCCCACCGGTTGGCCCCGTCACTGGCCCCGGCGCCCGGCGACCGCATGATCGACGGGGCGTTCGTCTTCACCGGGCACGACCTCCTGTTGGGGTTCAAGTACTCGTCACCCACGCAGCCGGACGTGTTCGAGTTGGCCCGGTCGACCACCGGTCGCCCACGAGGACCGTGGCAGTTGGTCGGTCGGCCCGACATCGAGGTCGACGCCGGCACCGTCGAGAACTACGAGTTCGTGATGGCCGGTGGTCAGTGGCGGCTCGTAGCCACGTCGGACAACCTCGATCAGCCCTGGCTGTTCACCCTGGCCGGGGACCCCGGCCAGGCCACCGGCTGGTTGCAGTGGAGCCCCGGCTATCCGCTGTCGGTCCCCTCCGAGGCCTTCAACAGCGGCCCCGGCATCTCGAGCATCGGGTTCGAGCACGCCAACTCGGCGTTCCTGTGCGACGCCAGCGCCCGGGCCGGTCACTACCTCTATCTCTTCTACGCCGGTAGCAACGAGTTGACCCAGTTCGACGGATGGGGTCACGCCAAGATCGGCGTGGCCCGCAGTACCGACCTCGTCCACTGGCAGGTACCACCGGGCTGACGGCGGCCCGGTCCGATGCCGCGCGACCCGTCGGTGGTTTCCGAGCACCTCCGAGCCGACGGGGCCCCGTCACCGGTCGGGCCGGCTGGGTAGAGTGTGCGCCATGGCCAACCGCCACACGCCGGGCTCCCGGCAGGACTGAACACGTGCAGATCACCATCGTCGGAGGCGGAAGCTACCAATGGACGCCCGAGCTCCTGGCCGACCTGCTCGGTACGGAATCCCTGCACGGCGCCCACTACGTTCTCGAGGATATCGACCCGGCTCCTCTGGTCAAGATGGAGGCGCTGGCCGGACGGCTCAACGAGGCCATGGGGGCCGGGGCCACCTTCTCCACCACCACCGATCAGGAGCGCTCATTGGAGGGTGCCGACTTCGTGATCGTCACCATCTCCACCGGCGGCTTCGACTCGATGGCCTTCGACCTCGACATACCGGAGCGCTACGGGATCCGCCAATCGGTGGGTGACACCGTCGGGCCGGGCGGGATCACCCGATCCCTGCGGAACATACCGGTGCTGGTGGGCGTGGCCGAGGACATGGGCAAGATCTGTCCCGATGCGTGGCTGCTCAACATCACCAACCCGATGACCTGTCTCACCCGGGCCGTGTGCCGGCAGACGGCCGTCAAGACGGTCGGGCTCTGCCACGAGGTTGGGAACTGGTCGATGGACCTCGCCATCGCCTTGGGACGTCCGGCTGAGGCCGTGCACCCGACGGTGGCCGGGATCAACCACTTCCCCGTGGTCACGGCACTGGACGTCGACGGCGAGGACGGCTTCGCCATCCTGGCCGAGATGGTCGACGAGGCCGGCGGTCTGGCTGCGTTGGCCCCGCACCCCGACCGCCCGGTGGCCGAGGACTTCTCGCGCCTCGACTTCGTCCAGCGCCATGCGCTCAAACTGGATCTTCTGGACAAGTGGGGTGCGTTCCCCGCCGCCGGTGATCGCCACGTCGCCGAGTTCCTGCCCTGGGTGCTGACCGAGGAGTCGAACTGGGGGGCCGACTTCAACATCGAGCTGACCTCCATCGATCGTCGCCAGGGCCATCAGGACGGCTACATCGCCGACGTGGACGCCTGGTTGGCCGGCACGAAGAAGCTGCAGACCTGGCCGTCGGGCGAGTTGCCGGCGCTGGTGATCGACTCCCTGATCACCGGGGAGGCCCGGCAACTCCCGGCCAACATCCCCAACGCCGGCCAGGTTCCGGACGTCCCCGAGGGGTCCGTGGTGGAGTCGATCTGCCTGATCGACGACCGGGGCATTCGAGGTCGCGACGTGGCTCCGCTGCCACCTCCCTACGCCGAGATGGTCCGTCGTCACGTGGCCGTGGGCGAACTGACGGTGACGGCCGCCATCGAAGGTGACCGGGCCCTGGCCGAGGCGGCCTTCTTCCTCGACCCCCTGGCCGGTCGGGGCGACCTCCATCGGACCGAGGCCATGGTCGACGAGCTCATGTCCGCCACTTCGAAGTGGCTTCCGCAGTTCGCCAGCTGACCACCGAGCGGCACCGTTCGGACCGTGACCGGCGAGTGGCGTGGGGACGGGACGTCTGCTCCGACCGACACCGATGACCCAACACCGATAGGGAGGAACTCCGTGCAACTCGGCTTCGTCGGACTCGGGGCCATGGGACTGCCCATGACCCGTCATCTCCTCGAGGCCGGCCATCAGGTCACCGTCTCGTCTCGGAGTCCCGGTCCGATCGCCACGGCCGTGTCCCTGGGTGCGGTGGAAGCAGCATCGCCGGCCGAGGTGGCGCAGGCCAGCGACGTGGTGATCCTCTGTGTGCCGAGCTCGCCCCAGGTGGCCTCGGTGGTGGATGCCATGCTGCCGGCGCTCGGACCCGGACGGGTGGTGGTGGACTGCTCCACCATCGATCCGGATGTGGCCCGCCAACAGCACCAGCGGGTGACTGCTACCGGCGCCGGCTTCCTCGACGCCCCGCTCTCGGGTGGAACGGCAGGGGCCGAGAAGGGCACGCTGACCGTGATGGTCGGAGGTGACGCGACCACGCTGGAATCGGCCCGTCCCGCGCTCGAAGCCTTCGCCGGCCTGATCGTCCATGTCGGCGATGCTGGCATGGGCCAGGTGGTGAAGCTCTGCAACAACCTCATCTACGCCGCTCAGATGCTGGCCACCTCCGAGGCCACCGCGTTGGCCGTCACCTCCGGGGTGGACATGGAGAAGTTCCTCGAAGTGGTGCTGCACTCCACCGGGGACTGCGTGGCCGTCCGCACCCGGCTGCCGGTGGCCGGTGTGGTGGCCGACAGCCCGGCGTCCAACCAGTGGCGTCCCGGCTTCATGACCGACCTCATGGCCAAGGACCTGGATCTGGCCCTCGGCTACGGCGCCCGATCCGGCGTCCCGCTGGCATCCACCGCGGTGGCCCGCCAGGCCCTGACGGCGGCCACGGCAGCCGGCTACGGACGTGAGGACTTCTCGGCCATGGCCAAGATCGTCATGGCCCTGTCGGGGCTGACATGACCGGTGGGGTGACCGGGCCGTGAGCGACCCGCCGACACCGGCGACACCGCCGACACCGGCGACACCGCCGACACCGCTGTTCGGTGGATCGCTGCGCCCGCCCGCACTGGTACTCGCCGCCGATCACCGGGCCCGGGGCGTGATGACCATCGAGCCGTACGCCGACTACGTGTCGGCCGTGTCCGAGGCGCTGGCCCACTGCGACGGGATCCTGGCCACGGTACAGCCCCTCACCGACCTGCGGCGGCAGGGGGCCCTGCGACCCGAGCAGCGGACCTATCTGTCCATCAACCGGACCGGCCTGGCCGGAACGGTGTTCGAGCTCGACGACCGTCTGGTGGCCAGTGTGGAGAGGGCAGCCGGCGACGGGTGGACCGGCGTCAAGCTGATGACCCGCATCGACGGCACCGACCCGGGTGGGGCCGCCGCGCTCGAACTGCTCGGCCAGGTACTCGAGGCGGCCCGGGCCCACCGGCTCGACGCCCTCATCGAACCGGTGTGGTGGCGGGACGGAGCCATGTCGCGGGTGACCGCCGACATCGTCCTGGCCGCGGTCATCGCCCACGACCTGGGCGCACCGCTGCTCAAGGTGCCCGTGCCCGACGAGCCGGCCGGTGCACCTCGGATCGAGGCCGTGGCCAGGGTGGTGGCCAGCGTAGGCGTTCCCGTCCTGTTCCTCGGGGGCCCGCACCGGGGGCCGGGGGGCGCCATCGACGAGACCCGGGACGTGATGGCCGGCGGCGGTGCCGGTCTGGCCGTGGGCCGGGCCATCCTGCAGGAGCCGTCCCCGACGGCGGCGGCCAAGGAGCTGGCCGCCATCGTGCACGGCGGGTGATCCTCACCGTCGACTTCGGCTCGAGCGTCACCAAGGTGGCGCTGTGGGGTCAGCGGGGTCTGGACGCCCTGGCCAGTGTGCCTCTGCGCACGTTCCACCCCCGAGCGGGTTGGTCGGAACAGGACCCGAACGACTGGTGGGCATCGTTGACGGCCGCCTGCGCCACCCTCCGGGCCGAAGCCCCGGCTTCCTTCACGTCGGTGGATGTCATCGGGTGCACCGGTGCCCGCCAGACCATGGCGCTGGCTGACGCCGACGGTGAGCCCCTCGGCCCGGCCATCCTCTGGTCCGACCGCCGGGCTGCGGCCGAGGCCACCACTCTGGCTGCGACCCTGGCCGGGGGGACCGGGCCGACCGGTGACGGGACCGGGCCGACCGGTGACGGGGCCGATCCGCCGACGCCGATCGATGCCGCCTCGGTGGCGGCCAAGCTGGCCTGGCTGTCCGTCCACGACACCGGCCGTCTCGAGGCCTGTGCCTGGGTACTGACCCCTCGGGACCTGGTGGCCTGGCGGCTCACCGGCGTGGTCGCCACCGATCCCACCATGGCGTCGCGCAGCGGACTCTACGACCGGGCGGGCCAGGTGGTGGCCGAGCTGGCCGGCGACTCGGCCCGGAGACTGGCTCCGGTGGTCCCCTCCGACCGCGTGAGCGGCCGGCTCACGGTCAGGGCGGCCAAGGAGCTGGGCCTGACCGCCGGCACCCCCGTCGTCATCGGCGCCGGCGACCGACCGTGCGAGGTAGTCGGCTCGGGCGCCACCGAGTCCGGGCCCATGGTGAGTTGGGGCACGACCGCCAACGTGTCGATGCCGGTCGGGCACCGTCCGGCACGGTCCGTGGACGGACTCGTGGTGTCGAGGGCGGCCGAGGGCGGATGGTTGATCGAAGGTGGGCTGTCCTCGGCCGGATCGCTGATCGCCTGGCTCGGACGTCTCACCGGGCATTCGTCCGGGGCGCTGGCCGAACTGGCCCGGGGGTGCGGGCCCGGTGCCGGTGGCGTGGTGGCGGTGCCGTGGCTCGACGGGGCCCGGGCCCCCTGGTGGCGTGACGACGCCACCGCCGCCTTCACCGGCCTGCGTCCCGAGCACGGACCGGCCGAGCTGGCCCGCGCCGTGTTCGAGTCGGTGGCATGGGACCTCCAGCGCTGCCTCGAGGTGATGTCCCGTCGAGGACCGGCCGGGCCGCCGCTGTCCGAACTTCGGCTGGGTGGCTCCGGGACGGGGGTGGCCGTGTGGACCGACGTGCTGACCGGTATCACCGGTGTGCCCGTGGCCCGTCGCCGATCCGGTCAGGCCGCGTCGGCCGGGGCCGCGATCCTGGCCGCGCGGGCCGTGGGCATGGAGCGCCACCTCGATCTCGTCGATCCGCCCGGAGCCCGGACCGACCCGGAACCGGGGGCGATGGCGGCGTACGGGTCCCTGCGGGCGAGCTCGGATCGGATCTCCGCCGCCGTGCTCGGTCTTCACCGGTCGTCGTCTCGGGCCGGTGACGACGGGCGACCCGACCCCGGTGACCGGCCATGCGCCTGACCCTGGCTTACGGCCGCGGGGGGCTCGAGGTCGACGTGCCCGACGACGCAGTGGTGGTGGAGCCGTCCCCGCCGCCCCCGTTGGCCGACGAGGCCGGGGCCGTGCGCGACGCCCTGCGGGAACCGCGGTCGGGTCCGGGCCTCGTGGACCTGATCCGCCCCGGGGAGCAGGTGGTGGTGGTGTTCCCCGACCTGACCCGGCCGATGCCGAACACCACCGTGCTCCCGCCCCTGCTGGCCGAGCTGGAGCGGGCCGGTGCCGGCCCCGACCGGGTCGAGCTGCTCTGTGCCACCGGCACCCATCGCCTCGCCTCGGCGTCCGAGATGGCCGCCCTGGTCGGCCGCGACATCGTCGAGCGCTACCGGATCCACCAACACCGGGCCGACGACGGCGACCACGTGGACGTGGGGGCGGTCGACGGTACGCCGATCCTGCTCGACCGGCGCTACGTCGAGGCCGACCGGCGCATCGTGACCGGCTTCGTCGAGCCCCACTTCTTCGCCGGGTGGAGCGGCGGCCCCAAGGGGACGTGCCCGGGATTGGCCGCCACCGCCACCATCCTGGAGGCCCACAGCCCGGCGCGCATCGCCGACGCCCGCTCGACGTGGTTGAGCACGGTGGGCAACCCGGTCCACGAGTTCGTGAGCGCCGCCACCGGCCTCTGCCCGCCCGACCTGGCCGTCGACGTGACCATCGATGCCGAGCGCCGACTGACCGGGGTCTTCGTCGGGGTGCTACCGGGGAGCCACGTGGCCGCCTGCTCGGCGGCGGCCCGCAGCGCCGTCCGAACGGTGCCGGGGAGGTTCGAGGTCGTGCTGACCACCAACGGTGGCTACCCGCTCGACCGGAACCTCTACCAGTCCGTGAAGGGCATGGCCGCGGCCGAGCGGGTGGTGGCCGACGGTGGTGTGATCGTGATGGCGGCCGAGTGCGCCGACGGGGTCCCCGATGCAGGGGCGTTCGCCCGGCTGCTGGCGGCGGCATCGAGCCCGGGGGAGCTGCACCGGCCGGAGGGACCGGGCCAGGTGGACGGCTGGCAGACCCAGGTCCTCGGTCGGGTCCTGGGCCGCGCCCGGGTCCAGCTGTACTCCGAGGGCCTCTCCGATGCGGCTGTGCGGAGCGCGCTGCTGACACCGGTGCACGACGTGGCCGGGGCGGTGGCCGACGCGCTCGGGGCGGCCGGGCCGCGGGCCCGGATCTGCGTCCTGCCCCAGGGCCCGCTCACCGTGGCCACATCATCCGACCACACCGAGTGAGGAACCGGTGACCAACCGGTGTGATGGGGTCGCCTGACCCGTGTTCCCCCGAGGGCCCGGGGATAGGGTGCAACCCAATGGCCGACCAGGTGGCGTTCGATTTTGCCGTCCCCGACGAACTCCTGAAGGAGGTCGTCGCCAAGAGCAGCAATCCCGATGCCGTCGCCGATCTGGCCGTCATGCCCGGTACCGGTGAGGGGAAGCCGCCCCCACTGGTCGGCATCCTGCGTCAGTTCGGGTACTCCCCGCTGGTGCTCATGACCATGGCGGCCCTCGTCCCCGGCACCTTGAACAACGGCATCTCCCTCATCGGCACCAACCTCGAGACCTCGTTCCACATCCACGACGCCGCCCTCGGTGCCGTCACCTTCGTCGGCGCCGTGGCCCAGCTGCTGTGGGCCGTGCCCCTGGCCCTGTGGGCCGACCGCGGCAGTCGCAAGGTGGTGGCCGGAGTGGCGCTGCTCATCTTCTCCGTCTTCACCCCGCTGATGGGCCTGGCCCCGAACGTGTGGGCGTTCACGTTCATCTACCTGATCGCATCCATCGGCTACGGCGTCAACAACACCGTCCACAACTCGTACCTGTCGGACGCCTACCCGACCGAGGGGAGGGGGCGCATCTTCAGCTGGCACAACCTCTCGGACCCCCTGTCCCAGACCATCGGGATCCTCATCTTCGGGCTCGTGGTCACCGTGGGCCACGACTGGCGCTTTGGGATGCTGATCGCCCTGGCCGGGATCCCCATCGGGCTGGCCCTGTTCACCCTGAACGAGCCGGACAAGGGCCAGAACGAGTCGACCCACATCCTGAAGGCATCGGGCATGGACCTCCACAGTCAGCAGAGCGACGCCCCCCGGGTGCTGCTGGGGTCGGCCGTGACCCGGCTGCTGCGGATCCGGTCGATCTACTACGAGCTGGTGGCAGTGGCCATCCTCGGGTTCGCCGGCACCGCCGCCCCGCTGTTCGGGAACCTCTACTTCGTCCGGACCTGGGGTCAGGACACGGCCCAGCGGGCCGAGATCTACTCCATCATCGGTCTGGCCGCCTTCCTCGGCCTGCCCCTGGCCTATGTCCTCGGGGACCGCTTCTTCCGTCAGGCCCCGCAACGGCCGCTGGTCATCGCCGGGTTCTGCATCGCGGCCTACGGCGGTCTCTACGTGACATCGCTGTACATGCCGTATCTGTGGATGGTGGTGACCCTGCAGTTCCTGGCCAACGCGGCCGTCTCCCCGTTGGCCATCTGCATCTTCCTCACGCTGGCGGCCACGGCCCCGGCCGAGATGCGCACCATCTGCTTCGCCATGTTCGGGGTCTACTCGCTGGTGTTCGGGGGGTTCACGGGTGCCGTCCTGCTCGGCGCCGTCAGCGACGCCGTCGGCTACCGGAACGGACCGACCGTGGCCCTCACCATCGTCGGCCCCGTGTGCGTCATCGGCGGGATCATGCTGCTGGTCGGATCCCGCTACGTCCGGCGCGACATCACCCTGGTCATCGAAGACGTGCTCGAGCGCCACGCCGAGGGACAGCGCCGACAGGCCGGCGGGGACCTGCCCGCCCTCCAGATCCACAACCTCGACTTCTACTACGGCTCGAACCAGGTGCTGTTCGATATCAACCTCGAGGTGGCCCAGGGCGAGATCGTGGCCCTGCTCGGCACGAACGGGGCCGGCAAGTCGACGCTGCTGCGGGCGGTGTCGGGACTGGACCATCCCCATCGAGGGGTGATCCGGATCTTCGGGACCAACTGCACCTATCTCGAGCCGGAGCAGATCATCCACCAGGACGTGGCCCTGCTGGTGGGTGGGAAGATGACCTTCACCGGCCTGACCGTCCGTGACAACCTTCTGGTCGGGGCCCACTCGCTCCGCGGCCAGGGCTCACGGGCCCGTACCGCCCTCGACGAGGCCGTCGACCGCTTCCCCGAGCTGGCCGACCGGCTCCACCAGCCGGCCGGGACCCTGTCGGGGGGCGAGCAGCAGATGTTGGCCCTGGCCCGGGTGATGATGACCAGGCCCAAGCTGCTGCTCATCGACGAGCTGGCCCTCGGTCTGGCCCCCATGGCCGTGGACCGGCTCATGGCCATCGTGCGCCAGGTCAACCACGACGGGACCACGGTGATCCTGGTGGAGCAGAGCGTGAACCGGGCCATGAGCCTGGCCGAGCGGGCGTTCTTCATCGAGCGGGGCGAGGTCCGCTTCGACGGCCTCACCGCCGACCTGATGGATCGACCGGACCTCTTGCGCCCCGTCTTCCTCGGGGCGGCGGTGGACGGGCTGGGCTAGCGGGTCACGGTGTCCATCCCCAGCTTCGTCCTGGTGCAGGGCGCCATCAACGGCCTCGGCTACGGGTTGCTGGCCATGGGACTGGTGCTCATCTACCGGACCAACCGGGTGCTCAACTTCGCCCAGGGCCAGCTCGGCGTGGTGGCGGCGGTGTTCCTGGTCAAGTGCTTCTACGACTTCGGCTTCAACTACTGGTTCGCCCTGGTGCTGTCGCTGCTCCTGGCCGCCGCGGTCGGGGCGCTCAGCGAGCTGCTGCTGCGTCGCCTGTTCAACCGACCGCGGGTCCTGGTCATGGTGGCCACCATCGGGCTGAGCCAGGTGCTGTTCGTCTTCACCGCCCTGCCCTTCATCCGCCCCAAGAACCTCTTCAAGCCGTTCCCCGTCCCCGTCGACGTGTCGTTCCACATCGGCACCTACCTCTTCACCCCGGGCCAGGTGGTCACCCTGGTGATGGCGCCGCTGGTGGCCATCGCCGTGGCCGCCTTCGTCAAGTGGTCTCCCTGGGGCCTGGCCATGCGGGCCATGGCCGAGAACGCCGACTCGGCCCGCCTGTCGGGGGTATGGGTCCGGCGGACCTCGACGGTGGCATGGACGCTGGCCGGGGTGCTCTCGGCCTTCACCGCCATCCTGGCCGCGCCGGGCCAGACGTCACAGCTCACCGAGGTGCTCAGCCCCGAGCTGCTGCTGTTGGCCCTCACCGCGGCCATGGTCGGGGCCATGGTGAACCTCACCGTGGCCTTCGTGGCCGCCATCGGCGTAGGCGTGATCCAGGAGATCCTGGTCTGGAACCTGTCCAGCACGGCCCAGGTGGACCTGGTGCTGTTCGCGCTGGTGCTGTTGGTGCTGCTGGTGCGGATCGCCGCCCTGCCCACCGGATCCCGTCGCGAGGACCGCTCCAACTGGCTGGAGAGCGCCCGCAACCAACGTCAGCAGGACAGCCCGCTCCGCCGCCGAGTCGGTGCCACCGGTGTGGCAGCCACGGTGGTGGTGGCTGCCCTCCTGCCCCTCGTGGTCAGCACCGGGCGCTCCTTCCTGCTCTCGCAGATCTGTATCTACGCAGTGATCGCCCTGTCCCTGACCGTGCTCACGGGCTGGGCCGGCCAGGTGTCACTGGGGCAGTTCGGGCTGGTGGCCTGTGGGGCGCTGATGGCCGCCCACCTGGGTGCCAGCGTGCCCCTGATCCTCCTCATGCCGTTCGCCGGCGCCGTGACGGCGGTGATCGCCGTGGTCGTCGGACTCCCGGCCCTCCGGGTCCGCGGGCTCTACCTGGCCGTGAGCACCCTGGCCTTCAGCCTGTGGTTCATGGGCGCGGTCCTGGCCACGCCGTGCTGGAGCCTGCCCGTGGTGGGCAAGGAGCTGTGCACCGGTCTGCCCAACCCGCAGTCCACGCTCATCGGCAGCCCCAGTTTCCTGGGGATCCAACTGGCCTCGGCCCGGTCGTTCGCGTGGTTCTCCCTGATCATCCTGGTGCTGTCGGTGCTCATGGTCCGGCTGTGGCGGGACCGCGGCGTGGCCCGGCGGCTGATGGCCGTGCGTGACAACGAGACCGGGGCCGGAGCCCTCGGCATCCCCCTGGCCCGGTCCAAGTTGATGGCCTTCGCCCTGTCGGGATTCATCGCCGGGTACGCCGGGGTGTGCCTGGCCTTCGCCACCGAGCGTTTCTCGACCTCGACCTTCGATCCCTCCTTCTCCATCCTGGTCGTCTCCATGGTGGTCATCGGGGGACTCGGGTCCATCGACGGGGCCGTCCTCGGCGCGGTCTACCTGGTGGGGATCCCGGCCATGTTCGGCACCACGCCCACCATCCAGTTCCTCACCAGCGGCCTCGGCCTCCTGGCCTTCATCCTCTATCTCCCCGGAGGCCTGGCCGACCTGCTCCATCGCCTCGGCGACGTGGTCACCCTCGGTGTCGAGCACCTGACCTCACGGGGCGCCGCCCCTCCCGGCGAACCCGGCGTCGGCAGCACCGAGCCGGCGGTCGAGACGGTGGCGGGCTGATGGCCTCCGACCGGGCCGACCGGTCGGGGCCGGCCCGGCTGGAGATCGACGGTGTGGTGGTGGACTTCGGTGGCGTGCGGGCCGTGGACGGGGCCGGACTGACCGCCGAGGCCGGCTCGATCGTCGGTCTGATCGGGCCCAACGGCTCGGGCAAGACCACGATGCTCGACGTGATCTCCGGTCTCGTCTCGCCCGAGACGGGCTCGGTGCGGCTCGACGGGGAGAGCCTGGTCGAGTACCTCCCCGAGGAGCGCTCCTCGCTGGGCGTGGTCCGGTCCTTCCAGGACTGCCGGCTCTTCCCCGAGCTGTCGGTGGAGGATGTGCTGCTGCTCACATTGGACGCCCGCCACCCGGTCGGCGTGGTGTCCTCGACCCTGCAGCTGCCGTGGGCCCGTCGGGCCGAGCGGACCAAGCTGGCGGCCGTGGACGAGGTGATCGCGTCGTTCGGGATCGACCGGTTCCGGCGCCACCGCGTGGCCCAGCTGTCGACCGGCACCCGTCGGGTGGTCGACCTGGCCTCCATCGTCCTGGCCCGACCCCGCCTGCTGCTGCTGGACGAGCCCACCGCCGGCATCGCCCAGCGCGAGGCCGAGGCCTTCGTGCCGCTGCTGCGCCGGCTGCACCAGCTGGCCGACACCACCATCGTGCTGGTCGAGCACGACGTGCCCCTGGTGTTCGCCCTGTGCACGCAGGTGGTCATGATGGAGACCGGCGCGGTGGTCTCCTCGGGGACGCCCGACGAGGTCCGACGCGACCCGCGGGCCCTGGCCGCCTACCTCGGAGCCAGCGAGGAGGCCCTGGCCGTGTCGGGTGCGGTCCCGACCCCATCCTCCGGGGGTCCGGCCCTGGAAGGGGTGGGTGGGGCCGGAGGGGCCGGAGGGGCCGGAGGGGCCGGAGGGGCCGGAGGGGCCGGAGGGGCGGGCGGATCGGGGAACCACGTCGCCTCCCCTTCAGGGGGCGAGCCGACGTAGTCCCCTGGGCGTGCCGGGGGCCCGCCGCCCGTCGGCAGCTCAGCGACGGGGCATGGCCGGACCGAAGGGGACGTCCCCCCGAAGTGTGACCCGGTGGGCGACGCGGGTGGCGTCGCCGTAGTCGTCGAGGGCGTAGTGGAGCGTGGCCCGGTTGTCCCAGAAGGCCACCGAGCCCGGCTGCCAGTGGAACCGGCAGGTGAGTTCGGGCTGCTGACAGTGCCGGTAGAGCATCTCCAGGATGGCGGTGCTCTCGTTCTTCGACAGGCCCAGGATCGACTGGGTGAACTGGGGGTTCACGAACAGTCCCCGCCGACCGTTCTCGGGGTGGGTCCGCACCACCGGGTGCAGCGCGGGCAGGAGCTTCTCGTAGTGCCGGCCCTCCCAGTCGTAGCCGCCCCGGGCGTCGACGTCGGCCGCGAACCACGGGTCGAAGTGGATGGCCACCAGGGTGTCGCACATGGCCCGGACCGGATCGGCCAGCCGGTCGTAGGCGTCCTGGAGGCTGGCCCACGTGGTGTCGCCGCCGACCTCGGGGCACTCGAGCATGTAGAGGATCGAGCCGAACGCCGGGGCCTGCAGGAAGGTGACGTCGGTGTGCCACCAACTGGCCCGGTCCTCGCGGCTGTCGATGGCGAGTACCTCGGCGTTCCCCTCGATGGCCGGGATGACCGGGTGGCCCTCGGTCACCTCTCCGAACTGGCGGGCGAAGTCGGCCTGCTGCCCGGGGGCGAGATCCTGGTCCCGGAAGAAGATGACGTGGTGGGTGTTCAGGGCCAGGCGGATGGCGGCCACCACGGCCGGGCCGAGTGGCCGGGACAGGTCGACGCCGTGGATCTCGGCTCCGATGACCGGGGACAGGGGACGGACATCGAGATCGGTGGCCACGGACACCGGTCCAGTGTGCCCCAAGCCGGTGCCCTGCTCAACCGGTGTGGCAACGTGGGTCCGGGCCGCCCGTCCGCCCGTCCGCCCGTCCGCCCGTCCGCCCGTCCGTCGCACCCCTGACACCGGTGCCGTGCTGCCGGGATTCCGCCAACCGATCCGAGAGGAAGTCCACCCATGAGCCAGCTACCGATCCCGCGACGCAACTTCTCCCCCTGGTACCAGGCGGTCAGCCGACTCATGGGCACCGAAGAACCCGACGGGCTGCCCGACGACCCGGACGCCGTCGAGCCCTGGCGCCAACGGTTTTCGGCGCGTCTCCACGAGACCCTGGCCCCGTGGCCGGAGCCGGTTCCCCCTGACCTGGAGGTCACCGAGGACGAGGCCGGTGACGGGTTCCGCCGGCAGCGTGTGGTGTTCGACAGCGAGGCCACCATGTCGGTCCCGGCCTATCTGCTGGTGCCCGACGGCCGGCAGGAACCGGGTCCGGCCGTCCTGGCCGTGCACGGGCACGGACCCGGCAAGTCACGGATCTGCGGGCTCGACCCCGACGCTCCCCCCGGCAGTGACTACGCCGCCGAACTGGCCCGTCGGGGTCATGTCGTCCTGGCACCGGACATGCGGTGCTTCGGCGAGCGGGCCGACTGGAACCCCGACGATCACTACGCCTGCGACACCAACCTGGTCCACCAGGTGATGGGGGGATGGAACCCGCTGACGCAGAATCTCTGGGACCTCGGGCGCGCCCTCGACGTACTCCAGGTCCACCCGCTCGTCGATCCGGACCGCATGGGGGTGGCCGGCTTCTCCTACGGGGGGACGATGGCCCTCTTCCTGGCCGCCACCGATGCCCGGGTGGCGGCCGCCGTGGTCAGCGGGTACTTCTCGTCGTGGGCCGAGGCGCACAAGGTGCCCTGGAACATGTGCGGGTCCCAGGTCCTCTTCGGGATGCTCGGGAGGATGGAGCACGTGGATCTGGCCGCCCTCATCGCCCCCCGGCCCCTCCTGGTGGAGAACGGGCGCGACGACCTGCTCTTCCCCCTGCCCGCAGCCGTTGCCTCGCTGGCCCGTCTGCGCCCGCTCTACGACCGCGTCGCCGCCGACGACCGCCTGGTCCACGACGCCTTCGACGGCGACCACCAGTGGCACGGGGCGCTGGCCTATCCCTTCCTCGATCGCTGGCTCGGGGGGGCCTAGCGCCAGGGTCGACCGGCCCCGGCCGGTGGTGGTCGGGTCATCGGCTCAGGAGCGCGGCCGACTCCGGCTCGAGGAAGACGGTGGCATGACCGGTCCGTTGCAGGATCGAGGCCGGACACGCCGTGCCGACGGGACCCTCGAGGGCCCGTCTCACCGGCTCGGCCTTGCGTGACTCGGGCACCACGGCCAGGACACGTGCCGCCCGCAGGAGGGCCGGGACGGTCACCGTGATGGCCTGGTCGGGGACGTCGGCCTCGCTGGGGAAGTGACCCTCGTTGACCTGCTGGCGGCGGCAACCCTCTTCCAGCGTCACTACCTTCAGATCCAGCGGGTCGGCGAAATCGGCAACCGGAGGGTCGTTGAAGGCCAGGTGCCCGTTCTCACCGATGCCCAGGCAGCAGAGGTCGAGGGGAAACCGGCGAAGGAGCTGCGCGTAGCGCGAGCACTCCGAAGCCGGGTGGGCCAGCCCGTCGATGTAGTGGGTGGCCCGCGGGTGGGCGGGGACCTCGATCCGCTCGTGGATCCAGTGCCGGAAGCCGGCCGGATGGTCCGGGCCGACACCGACGTACTCGTCCATGTGGAAGACGACGATGTCTCCCCAGGGCACGGTGGCATCGGACAGGAGGGCATCGACGAAGGCGAGTTGGGAGTTCCCGGTGGCGAACATGGCGTGCGCCACCCCCCTGGACGCCACCGCGTCACGGAGGAGCCCGGCGGCCCGTTGGGCGGCGGCGGCGGCCATGGCGTCCAGGCTGGGCAGGACCGCCACCTCGGGTCGGTTCATGGTGGAACTGTAGGTGACCACGAACCGGACCCCGCGCCGCGGCGCCGTCTCGAACTGCCCGTCCGTGACCTGGCGCGCTACGGTGCCCACCGGGCAACCATGGGCCGGTCCGCACCGGGCACCCGTGGACCCGGCTGTGTGGAGCCCCGGCAGGACCACGACCGGGGCGACGGACCGACGACAGGGGAGGAGCCCAGGGTGGCAGACGACATGCTCAGCAAGATCATCGGAAGGCCGACGGGGACCACGGTGGTCACGGTCGAGCGCGGCCACCTGGCCCTGTTCGCCGACGCGGTCAAGGACGACAGCCCGATCTACCGCGACCCGCGAGCTGCGGCCGACGCCGGCCTGGACGGCATCCCGGCGCCGCCCACCTACCCCTTCGTGATGGAGCACTTCGGGGCGTTCCCCGAACTGCAGACCGGCGACGCACCGGTGGGCAATCCCATGGGGGAGGTCCTCGGGCCGCTCATGGCCAACGGCGGGATCATCCTCCACGGCGAGCAGGAGTTCACCTACCGCCGCCCGATACTGGCCGGCGACGTGCTGGTGGGCGAGGGAAGCGTCGTGGACGCCTACCAGAAGGAGTCCAAGGGGAAGACCATGACCTTCATCGTGGTGGAGACGGCCTGGAGCGAACAGTCCACCGGCGAGCCGGTCTGCACGTCACGCATGAACATCATCCACCGCGTCTGATGGCCTCGGAGACGGGAGGGACCGGTGAAGACGTCCTACGGCGCAAGGACGGCGGCGTCACCTGGATCACTCTCAACCGGCCCGACTTCGGCAACGCCATCACCACCTCGATGCGGGAGCAGATCATCACGTGGCTCGAGGAGGCCTCCGCCGACCTGGCCGTCCGGTCGGTGGTCCTCACCGGAGCCGGCGAGAAGGGATTCTGCACCGGGGCCGACCTGCGGTCGACGGGGCCGGGCCCGGACCGGCCCGAGGGCGCCCCGGCACGCCCGGTGGGGGAGGCGGCCCGACTCATCCGCACCGGCTGGCAGCGGCTCATCTCCGCCGTGCTCGACTGCGAGAAGCCGGTCGTGGCTGCGGTCAACGCCACCGCGGCGGGCGGCGGGATGCACCTGGCGCTGGCTTGCGACCTGGTGCTGGCGGCCGAGGAGGCCAAGTTCATCGAGGTGTTCGTCCGGCGGGGGATCGCCCCCGATGCCGGCGGTGCCTATCTGCTGCCGCGGCTGATCGGCCCACAGCGGGCCAAGGAGCTGTTCTTCTTCGGGGACGATGTGCCCGCCACCGAGGCCGAGCGGCTGGGACTGGTCAACCGGGTGGTCCCGCGTGCGGAACTGGCCGACCTGGCCGGGGAGTGGGCCGGTCGTCTGGCCACCGGGCCCACCGTGGCCATCGGGGTGGCCAAGTACCTCACCAACCGGTCGCTCGAATCGGACCGGGCCGCCGCCCTGTGGGACGAAGCCGTGGCCCAGGAGCTGGTGACGGGCTCCGAGGACTGTCGCGAGGGACTGGCCGCCTTCGCCGAGCGCCGCCGACCGGTGTTCAAGGGCTGGTAGAGCCGCCCGCCCCACTAGAACCGGTTCTGGTTCTGGGCGGCCGAGATGGTAGAAACTCCTCCGTGGAACCGACCCGTGAGAGCCCCCCAGCTGTTTCAGTCCCGCCCCCGGTGCGGCTCGTGCGGCTCGTGCGGCCGGGGGCCTAACCGGTGCCGATCGGCATCCGCGACGAGCACGAGGAGCTCGGGTCCTCCCTGCGGCGTTGGGTCGAGTCCCGCTGTCCTCCCTCCGTGACCAGAGCGGCCCTCGAGGCCGAGTCGGACGGACTGCCACCGTTCTGGTCCGACCTGGCCTCGCAGGGCACCCTCGGCATCCACGTCCCCGAGGAGTTCGGTGGCCAGGGGGCCGGGATGTTGGAGCTGGCGGTGGTGGCCGAGGAGCTGGGCTACGCGGCCGCACCGGGTCCGTGGGCCTCGACGGCGGTGGTGGGTGCGGTGGTGGCCGAGGCCGGCGCCGCAATGGCCAAAGAGCTACTTCCCGGACTGGTCGACGGCACGGCTCCGGCGTCTCTGGTCGTCCCCACCGGCGGGTCCGACGGCTCGGCCGTGGCCCGACCGGGGTTGACGGCGGAGTCGGGCCCGGATGGCTCGCTGCTGGTCTCGGGGTCGATCCGACCGGTTCCCGGAGGAGCTGCCGTGACCTTGGTCCTGGCGCCGGTGGCCGACCCCGCCGGCCCGGACCGGGTGCGGTGGGTCGTGGTCGAGCTCGGAGCGGATGTCGACGTCACCGCCCTGCCCAGCTTCGACCCGTCGTGGCCGTCGGCGCAGTGGTCGTTGGACCGGTTGGCCGTGCCGGCCACCCGCGTGCTGACCGGGACCACCACCGAGCGGGTGAGGGATCTGGCCCTGGTCGTATGTTCGGCCGCGGCCGTCGGGGGGGCTCGCTGGTGTCTCGACACGGCCGCCGAGCACGCCCGCACCCGCCAGCAGTTCGGCCGGCCCATCGGGCAGTTCCAGGGGGTCAAGCACCGTCTGGCCGACATGCTGACGATGGTCGAGCAGTCGGTGGCGGCCACCTGGGACGCGGCCTCGCTCCTGGACCACGAGGCGCTGGAGCAGTCCGAGGCCTCCGACGTGGGGGACGATTCGGCCGCCGAAAGCGGGCACGACACCGCCCCCGGTCGCCTGGCCATCCAGCTGGCGGCATCGTTGGCGCTGGACGCCTACGTGGAGGCGGCCAAGGGGACCATCCAGGTGCTCGGCGGGATGGGTTTCACCTGGGAGCACGATGCCCACATCCACCTGCGCCGCTCGACCACCCTGCGCCAACTGTTCGGGGGCACGGCTCCCCTCCGGGCCGAGGCGGCCCGTCTGGCCCTCGCCGGTCGTCGTCGACTCCTCTCCATCGAACTGCCGCCCGAGGCCGAGGAACTCCGGGCCGGACTGACCCCCGCCATCGCCGCCATCGCCGCCATCGAGGATCCCGCCGACCAGCGGCGGGCCCTGGCCGACGAAGGTCTGATGGCGCCGCACTGGCCGGCCCCATGGGGCCGCGATGCCGGAGCTGTGGAGCAGCTGGTCATCGATCAGATCTGCGCCGAAGTCGGCCTCCGCCGTCCCAACATGGCCGTAGCGGCGTGGGCCCTTCCCACCATCATGGCCCACGGAACGCCCCAACAGGCCGAGCGCTGGGTGGCACCCACACTCCGGGGGGATGTGATCTGGTGCCAGCTGTTCAGTGAGCCAGGGGCCGGGTCGGACCTGGCCGCGCTGTCCACGAAGGCCACCCGGGTGCCGGGCGGCTGGTCACTGGACGGACAGAAGGTCTGGACCTCGGTGGCCACGCGTGCGCACATGGGGATCTGCTTGGCCCGAACCGATCCGGATGTGCCCAAGCACCGGGGGATCACGTACTTCCTGGTGGACATGAAGTCACCCGGCATCGAGGTCCGCCCTCTCCGGGAGATAACCGGCGCCGCCCTCTTCAACGAGGTCTTCTTCGACTCGTGCTTCGTCCCCGACGACTGTGTGGTGGGCGAGGTAGACGGTGGATGGCGCCTGGCCCGGACGACGTTGGCCAACGAACGGGTCTCCCTGTCCACGGACTCGGCCTTCGGCGGCGCCCTCGAGGCCGTCCTGGACCGGGTGTCGGCCCGGCCGGATCGGCAGGACCCGGTCACCCTGGACCGGCTCGGCCACCTCCTGGCCGAAGCCCAGTCCCTGGCCCAGTTGGGCGTCCGGGCCACCCTGCGGTCTGTGGGCGGGTTGCAGCCGGGGTCGGAGTCGAGCGTGCGCAAGCTCCTGGGCGCCGAGTTCGAACAGCGCGTCCACGAGTTCGGACTCGACATCGCCGGACCCGACGGTGCGGTCACCGACGGCGAGGCCGCCCTCTCGGCCCACGGTGTCCTCCAGAGCAAGTGCCTCACCATCGCCGGTGGCACCAGCGAGGTGCAGCGGAACGTGATCGGGGAGCGGCTCCTCGGGCTGCCCCGCGATCCGGAGCCCGGCCGTTGAGCCCGACCGGAGGCGGGGCGTCACGGTCGGAGCAGCCCCGGTCCGGTCCGGCCGGTCCCGGTCCCGGGAGCGCCGCGGGCGGGGACAAGGGGCAATTGCCTATCGTGGAGCAGCACGACGAGAACGGAGATCGGAACAGTGGGTGATCAGGTGCTCTATTTCGAGGACGTGGCCGAGGGGGACAAGGCTCCTGAGCGGGCCCGGGTGCTCAACCGGACCGACCTGGTGATGTACGCCGGGGCGTCAGGGGACTACAACCCGATGCACCACGACGAGGTCAAGGCCCAGGCGGCCGGTCAGCCCAGCGTCTTCGGTCATGGCATGTTCTCGATGGGGCTGCTGGGCACGGCCATCACCGACTACGTGGGCATCGGCAACATCCGGCGGTTCCAGGTGCGCTTCGCCAAGCAGACGTGGCCCGACGAGGAGCTTCGGACCGCGATCGTGGTGACGGGGAAGCGGACCGAGGGAGCCGATCACCTGGTCGACCTCGACGTCCGACTCAACAACGGCGTCGGCGAGGAGAAGGTGGTCGGCGAGGCCACCGCAGTCCTCCCGAGCCGCGCCTGACCCCTGGCCGGCACGGCGCCCCCACCCCGCCGACGGCGCCGAGCCGTTGACGGCGAGCGGGCGGAAGCTCAGGGGTGGTCCACGCCGAGAGCTTGGGGGTTCTAGATGAAGCTGAACTTCGGCACGCCGGAGGACGCCTCCTTGAACAGGTCCCCTTTCGCTGCGGCCAGCTCCTCGGGGGTCCACATCGAGTCGCGGTGCACTTCGCCCACGGGGTGGTAGCCACCCATGGCCCAGACACTCCCACCGAAGACCACGAAGTTCTGGCCGGTCACATCGGCAGCCTCGTCGGAGGCCAGGAACCCCACCAGCTGGGCGATGTTGCGTGGGTCCCACTCGTCGAAGCCCTCTGAGGCCTTGGTCATGCCTCCGAACAGATTCTCCGTCATGCGGGTGCGCGCCCGTGGTGAGATGGCGTTGACGGTGATGCCGTAGCGCTCGAGCTCCCGGGCCAGGACCACCGTGAGCGAGGCGATACCGGCCTTGGCCGACGAGTAGTTGGCCTGGCCGGCGTTCCCGAACAGCCCCGCCTCCGACGACGTGTTGACGATGCGGCCGCTGACCGTCTCGCCGGCCTTGGCCCTGGCCCGCCAGTAGACGGCGGCGTGGTGGGACGGCGCGAAGTGCCCCTTCAGGTGAACCCGGATGACGTCGTCCCAGTCCGACTCCTCGATGTTGAAGCTCATCTTGTCCCTCAGGATCCCGGCGTTGTTGACCAGGATGTCGAGCTGGCCGAACGTGTCCACGGCCTGGTCGACGAGGTCCTTGGCCCCCTGCCACGAGCTGACGTCGGACGAGTTCACCGCTCCATCACTGCCGCCGGCCTGGATGAGCTCGACCACCTCTTCGGCCGGGTGCTTGTCGCCCCCGTCCCCCTGTAGAGAGGCACCGACGTCGTTGACGATGACCTTGGCGCCTTCCGAAGCCAGCAGCAGCGCCTCCTCACGTCCGATGCCGCGTCCGGAACCGGTGACGATCGCCACCTTCCCATCGAGCATTCCCATGGTTTCCTCCTGTCGTTGATCTGTCGTCCATTGCCGTGCCTGGCGGTATTGCGACCGGAATCAGGCACAGCGGTCTCTGGTCTGCACCACAACCCCTCATCCGGAGACCTGCTCCGGACCACGAGTCGGTGACCGCACCGAGCCGGCAGTCGGCCGGACACGGAGGGATTGCGGCGGAACCGGGGAAGCATGGCCGAAACCCGGCCACCTCGGCAAGACCGGCCCAGGGTGGAGGGGGCCCGATGATAGGTTCGGGCCGTCCAACACCAGGCGAACGGAGACAGCGTGAGCGGTCAGGCCCCAGGAGCGGATCAGGTGCAGGGGGGCCAGCTGGGAAGGGCTCTGGGCCGGGTCACTCCGGAGCTCCGTAGGGTCGAGCGGAAGGTCCGACGGGAGGCCACCCGCCTGGCCGGGCTCTCATTTCAGCAGCTTCCGCCCCGCGAGGCGGTGAGGATGGTCTACAACGTCCTCCTCCGCCGCGAGCCCGATGAGCCGGCGTGGACCGAACAGGCCGAGGCCATGGCCAAAGGGCAGCTCTCGCATGCCGACCTGGCCGACCGGGTCCGCTGCTCCAGCGAGTACCGGGCCATGGTCCCGGTGCTGGCGGCCAACCTGCACGTCTCGCTTCACGCCAGCCGCAGCGAGTTCATCATCGGACTGCCGCCGGCACGGCACATCGTGGACCTGGGCGGCGGTTCCACCTGGGACGCGCGGGGAGCGCTGGTCGCCTTGGGCTATCCCTACGACTTCGACGAACTGGTGATCGTGGACCTGCCGCCCGACGACCGGCATCCGCTGTACCACTCCGATCGGTTCGGGACCAACGAGACCGATCGGGGACTGGTTCGCTACGAGTACCGCTCCATGGCCGATCTCTCCTTCGCCGCCGACGCCACGGTGGACCTGATCTACAGCGGCCAGTCCATCGAGCACGTGACCGAGTCCGACGGCGACCTCGTGCTGAAGGAGTCGTTCCGGATACTGAAGCCGGGAGGGTACATGGCCATCGACACGCCCAACGGGACGGTGTGCCGACTCCAGCAGCCCGGGTTCATCGACCCCGACCACAAGGTCGAGTACACGCTGAGCGAACTCCGCGACAAGGTCACGGCGGCCGGATTCGAGGTGCGGACCGAACGGGGTCTCAACTGGGGTGGACCGGCGGTGGCGCAGAAGCGGTTCGACCAGGCCGCACTGGCCGCTCACCGGGGCATCTACCACGATGCCGAAGGCTGCTATCTACTCGCCCTGTTGATTCAGAAGCCCCGCTGAACCGACTCCGGCCGGGTCCGGCGAGACCGGCAGGGCCGAGCCGGCCGCACGGGCCGAGCCGGCCGCACGGTCAGCCGGCCGACGGCTCGAGGACAAAGACGGGAATCTGCCGGTCGGTCTTCACCTGATAGTCGGCGTAGTCGGGATAGGCGGCGACGGCGCGGTGCCACCACAACTCCCTCTCATCGCCCGACAGCTCCCGGGCGGTCCGGTCGGTCCGCACCGGGCCGTCCTGCAACTCGACGTGCGGATCGGCGACGAGGTTGTGGTACCAGAGCGGGTGGGTGGGAGCTCCGCCCTGCGACGCAACGACGGCGTAATCACCGCCATGCTCCACTCGCATGAGGGGGGTCTTCCTCAGCTTGCCGGAGGAGGCACCCCGGCTGGTGAGGATGACTACCGGCATGTCCCTGAGGGTGGTGCCCTCCACTCCGCCGGATCGCTCATAGAGATCGACCTGGTCCCGCACCCACTCCGCGCTGCTCGGTTCGTACTCGCCGACGAGGGGCATGTGCACAGCTAACACCCGGCGGAGCGTGATCGCCACCCGGCCATCAGACCGAACAGCGTGCGGGCGAGCGTGCGGGCGAGAGGATTCGAACCTCCATCCCCGAAGGGACCGGGACCTAAACCCGGCGCGTCTGCCAGTTCCGCCACGCCCGCGACCTGCGAAGCCTACCGACAACGCCTCCCGGGCCCGGTGGCCCCCCGGGAGGCGCCCGCCCGGCAGGAACTGCCGACCGGGCTGACGGGCCTCGGACCGGCGTGACCCGGTCACGGGAGCCCGATGGGGCCCTGGCTATAGTCACCATGTGCCACCAGAGCAGTCTTCAGCGCCCTCGGTGGTCTCCGACGAGCCCACCGGACCTCTCGACCCCGAGGTAGCGGACAGGTCGGATCGGATCCGCTACCTGTCCGAGGTGATGGCGGAGGTCGACGCCGAGGTGAGGCGGCGCAGGGCATCGGGCGACCTTCCGGCCGGGCTGGAGCAGGAGCTCGATGAGCTGTTCCTCGAGTTCTCTCCCGTCGGCCTGCACGGGAAGGCCCGGCTCCGCGAGACCCTCTCGCTGGTGGACCGGTCGGCCTACGTCGACATCGCCGTGCCCGTCGAGTCGCGCAAGATGGTCGGCACCTACGTCAAGCGGTTCATCCGCAAGTCGATGGGCTGGTACATCGGGTTCATCGTCCATCAGATCGTCAAATTCGCCTGGTCGGTGTCGCGGATGCTCCACGTCGTCGTGGACCACGTCGAGGATCTCGAAGCGGCCGTGGACGTACAGCGCGTGCCCCCGCTCCCGCCCGCCATGGTGCCCGAAACCGACCCCGGGTCGGCATGGTGGGCCGGCGAGGCGCTGGCGGCGCTGGCGGGCGTCAAGGGTCGGGTGCTCCATGCCGACTCCGGCTCGGGGAGCCTGCTCGATTCCTTGGTGAAGGCGGGCGTCGACGCCTACGGTGTGGATCCCACCGAGTCGGCGATCCGTCCGTCGATCGACCGGGGACTGGACGTCCGGCCCGAGTCGCTGCTCGACCACCTCGACGTGGTGGCCCACGACGCGCTGGAGGGCTTGGTCGTGACCGGTTCGGTCCAGTGGCTCCATCCCAACGAGCGCGATCGCCTGGTGGGCCTGATGGCCACGCGCCTCGCCGTCGGTGGAGTGGTGGCCCTGCAGTCGTCCACTCCGGAATCGTGGATGGAGGGCACCTCCCCGGTGATCAGCGATCTCGCCCCGGGGCGCCCCCTGCACGCCGAGACGTGGAGCCAGCTACTCGGAGACCGGGGTTTCCGGGTACAGGCGGTCGCCTACGGCGGCGAGGACCGGCGGATCGACCACGTGGCCTCGGCCGGCCCCGATGCCGTCGCCATCAACGCCACCATCGACGCCGTCAATGCTCGGCTGCTCGGTCCGGGGGAGTACCTGCTCGTCGCCGTCCGGGAGCGGTGAACCCCGTCGACCGTACCGATCCGAACCAAGGGGCGCCCCGGTGAAGCTGGTCTTCGTGACCCCGCGGTACGGCACCGACGTGATCGGCGGGGCCGAGACGGCCGCCCGCATGTTGGCCGAGCGCATGTGTCGGCGTGCGGACTGGGAGGTCGAGGTGCTCACCAGCTGCGCCCTCGACCACCTGACCTGGGAGAACACCGAGCCTGAGGGGATGTCGGTGATCAACGGGGTCACCGTCCGCCGTTTTCCCACCTCCAGTCAGCGGGTGCTCGAGTACTTCGACCTCGACGCCAAGATCCGCCTGGCACCCGGCGCCGTCTCCCTGGCCGAGTCACGTCGATGGGTCGCCCTCAACGGACCGATGTGCCCGGGACTGGTCGATGCGGTGGCCGCCACCGACGCAGACATCGTGGCCTGCTATCCCTATCTCTTCGCCACCACCGTCGATGCCATCGCCGTGTCCGGGGCGCCGACCGTGCTGCATCCCGCCGCCCACGACGAACCGGCCCTGTACCTGTCGGCCTTCCGCCAGAGCTTCCGCAATGTGGACGGGTTCGTATACCACACCCGGGCGGAACGGGACCTGATGGAATACGCCTTCGGGAACGGCGCCAAACCCCAGATCGTCCTGGGACTCGGCGTCAACGATCCGGCCGGGGAGGGACGTCGGGGTGGGGACCTGCTCGGCCTGGGGGATCGGCCCTATATCTGCTACCTCGGCCGCGTCGACGACCACAAGGGATGCGGCATGCTGGCCGAGTACTTCGAGCGCTACAAGGAGCGTCATCCCGGCGATCTGGCCCTGGCCCTGGTCGGACCGATCTCCGACCGGGCCCCGGTCCACCCCGACATCGTCGCCACCGGAACGGTGTCGGAGGCGGACAAGTGGGACATCTTGGCCGGCGCCGAGGTCATGGTGAACCCCTCGGCCTACGAGTCGTTCTCGCTCGTGCTCCTCGAGGCCTGGTCGCTCGGGGTGCCGGTCCTGGTGAACGCCTCGTGCGCGGCCACCATGGAGCACTGTCGCCACTCGGGGGGCGGTCTGTGGTTCGAGTCGTACCGCTCCTTCGAGGTGACGGTCGAACGACTGACCGCCGAAGAGGGTTTGCGGCGTTCCCTGGGGACGGCCGGTCGTGAGTACACCGAGCGGTACTTCCGGTGGCCGGCCATCCTCGATGGATACGCCGGGTTCCTCGAGGGCGTGGCCGCCAGAGGCCGCCGGAGACCGACGCGGGTGAAACGCCTGGTCCAGCCGGATGCCGGGCGGGAGTATGTCCGTCGGGGATGACCTGAGCACGGATCGGTCCCACGACGATCGCCGGCCACGGGCGGGTCCGGACGGCCCGCGCCCTGACCCCTTTCGGCCCCGCCAACCACTAGGATCGCGGCTCATGGACCCCTCCTGTCGTCTCTCCGGTCGTGCCCGCGCCGGCGAACCGACCCCCGGTACCTGTTCCCCGGGGGCTTCCCTCTCGGTGAAGGGGCTTCCCGCCGCCGATGTCGGTGGCTGAGGTCCGGGCCCACAGACATCTGACCCCTAACATCGCAGTTCAGGCGGGTCAGATCGTGTACGTTGAGAAGATGGTGGCCGAGAGCGTTGCTTTCCGCGCCGGCCGGAACGTGGGGCCCGTCCAGAGCGACTCGGTCCGCAACCGGCGGCTCACTGTCCGAGTTGGCGGTGCTGGCGACGGCGACGCCCGTCGACACGACGGTGTCGGTCCAGAGTCGCGAGTGGTCGGAGCCGAGTGAGTATGGCCAGCAAGGCAACTGCATCATCGTCGTCGGTGGTCTCGCCGCCGGAGGTGGCGCCTCCGGACCGGGTGGCCGATCTGTCTCCCATGGCCGAGTCGACCAACGGGGCCGGCGGCCGGGCCGACCGGGACAAGGTCACCCGGGTCGTCTCCGCCCACATCAACGTGTTGGCCCGCCTGGTCGAGATCTGGCGGTCGCGGGAGTTGCTCGTCTATCTCGTCCGCACCGAGATCAAGGTCAAGTACAAGAACTCCGTCCTCGGCCTCGTCTGGTCGATGGTGGCGCCGGCCATGACCCTGGCCGTCTACACCGTGGTCTTCAGCGTCTTCTTGAAGAACGGGATCCCCAACTTCGTCATCTTCCTGTTCTCGGGGCTGCTGCTGTGGAACTTCTTCCAGACCGGGGTGATCGCGGCCACGGGCGTGGTGGTGAACAATGCCGGCTTGGTCAAGAAGGTGTCGTTCCCGAGGGAGATCCTGGCCCTGGCGGCCATCGGGTCGGCCGGCGTGTTCCTGTTCTTCCAGATCTGCGTGATGGCGCTCTTCATGCTGGTGGTGAGCAATGCTCCGGCCTGGGGTCTGATGTGGCTCCTGGTGGTGGCGTTCGTGCCCTGTGTGGTGCTGAGTGCGGCCTTGGCGCTGCTGCTGGCATCGGTCAATGTCTACCTGCGGGACACCCAGCATCTGATCGAGGTGCTGGTCGGGGCGGCCTGGTTCTGGGCGTGCCCCATCGTGTACTCGTACCAGGCGACGGTGTCGGCCAAGCTGTCGGATCACGGGATCACCTGGCTGTACTTCCTCAACCCCATGACGCCGCTGGTCATGACCTACCAACGGGTGCTCTATGCCAAGACGGGCTTGGTGACCCTGAGCACCATCAACCCCGCCACCGGGCACCACCTCCAGGCGCAACTCCTCCCTTCGTGGGGCCCGCTGACCTACGTGTGGATGGACGCGGCCGTACTCGGGGTGGGAGTCGTCCTGTTCTTCGTCGGTATGAATGTCTTCGGGCGCCTGGCCGGCAACTTCGCCGAGGAGCTCTGAGCCGGTTGGCGAAGACAGCTGTCGACGTCCAGGAGGTGTCCAAGCGCTTCCGGCTCTATCACGAGAAGTACACCTCGCTCAAAGAAAAGGTCATTCACGCCGGACGCACGCCGTACGAAGACCTATGGGCGGTGAACGACGTGTCCTTCGACGTGAAGGAGGGCGAGACCGTCGGCATCCTCGGCCGTAACGGATCCGGCAAGTCGACGCTGCTCAAGTGCATCTGCGGCGTCCTGCAGCCCACCAAGGGCCAGGTCGTGGTGCGGGGCCAGCTGGCCGGCCTGCTCGAGCTGGGTGCCGGCTTCCAACAGGACCTTTCCGGTCGCGAGAACATCTACCTCAACGGCTCCATGCTGGGCATGTCCAAACGGGATGTGGACCGGGTGTTCGACGACATCGTCGAATTCGCCGAGCTCGAGCAGTTCATCGACAACCAGGTCAAGTTCTATTCGTCGGGCATGTATGTGCGCCTGGGCTTCGCCGTGGCCGTCAACGTGGACCCGGACGTGCTGGTCATCGACGAGGTGCTCGCCGTCGGCGACGAGCGCTTCCAACGCAAGTGCATGGACCGGATCCGGTCGTTCCAGACCGAGGGCCGGACGATTCTGTTCGTCTCGCACTCGCCCGACCAGGTGCGGGCCATCTGCGATCGGGCCGTGGTGCTGAGCGGTGGCCAGATGATCGGTCTCGGCCCCCCGGGAGAGGCGGTGCGCCTCTTCCGCGAGACCCTGCTCGAAGCGGGCGACACCCTGACGATCTCCGAGCACGATGCCCCGCCCTTACCGCCGGTGGAGGCCGTACCCGCGCCCCTGGAGTACGGAATCGATCCGGCCGGGACCGGCCCTCCGGTGGTGGTGACACCGGTCGAGACCCGTCCGGTGAGGATCGCCACCGTCACCGTGCGTCATCCGGGCACGGGTGAGCGTCCCTACCTGCTGACGGGCCAGCCGCTCACGGTGAGGGTGGAGTTCGAGGCTTCGGCTGCTACCGATGGAGTGGTGTTCGTGCTCGAGATGCGCGATTCGACTGCCACCATGCTCCTCCGTACCGACACCGACCAGCTCGACGCCCACTACGACGTGCCCGAAGGACCCGGGGCCATCGAGTTCTCCTTCGACTCCATCCCATTCCTCGACGGCGTGTACGACCTGGTGGTCGGCATCCAGAGCAAACTCGGCGGCGTGCAGTACGACTGGCAGGAGCCGGCGGCCAAGTTCGAGGTCATGAATCCTGGCAAGGCCATCGGGTTCATCTCCATTCCTCACCACGTCGAGATGATGTCGGTGGTCTCCGATGTCAGGTAG
This sequence comes from uncultured Acidimicrobiaceae bacterium, assembly GCA_963756515.1. GTDB lineage: Bacteria > Actinomycetota > Acidimicrobiia > Acidimicrobiales > RAAP-2 > Bog-756. Next base: position 73,354 of record CAVWNV010000003.1, on the reverse strand, counting down.
CGGGACCACCGGACCGCGGCGGGACCGCGTGGCTGTCATGGCCAGGTCGCGCCCCGGTGGGCCCTCCGAGCCCTCGGACCGCGCCGATCCCGGCACCCGGGCCGCTAGGCTCCTCAGCCATGGATGACAACCGCCTGATGCCTCCGATCGCCCGTCTGACGGACCCCCGTCCCGGCACCGTCGAGATGAAGTCCGCCACCGACGTCGGCCCCGGATCGGACATCTTCCAGCGGCTGCTCAAGGAACGGATCGTGTTCATCGGTTCGGCCATCGATCAGAACACCGCCAACCTGGTCTGCTCGCAGCTGATCCTGCTCGAGGCCGAGAACCAGGAGCGGGATATCGCCGTGTACATCAACTCCCCCGGGGGGTCGGTGACCGACGGGTTGGCCATCTACGACACCATGCAGTACGTGCGGTGCGACGTCCGCACCATCTGCGTGGGTCTGGCCGCGTCGATGGGACAGTTCCTCCTGTGCGCCGGCACTCCGGGCAAACGCTTCGCCCTTCCCCACAGTCGGATCCTGATGCACCAGCCGTCGGGCCAGATGCAGGGTCAGGCGTCGGACATCGCCATCCAGGCCGAGCAGATCATCTACCTCAAGCGCATGATGGCCGAGCGCATCGCCTTCCACACCGGCCAGTCGGTGGAGCGCATCGAGGCCGACTCCGACCGCGACCGCTGGTTCACGGCCGACGAGGCCCGCGAGTACGGATTCATCGACGAGGTGATCCAGAAGGATGCCATGGAGGTCCCGACGGCCTCTGGTGCCGACGCCAGCAAGTAGTGGCCTCCGGAACCGGCACCCGGTCGACCCGCCTGTCCGCGGTCAGGGTCGGCGTACCGACTGGGTCGGAATTCGACCCGCGCCGAACAGGGAGCAGCGAGCCCGTCGTGCGACGATCAGGGTCGTGACGCCGCGATGACGGTCGACCGCATCGACCAGGTCATCCCATCGTTGGCCAGCCGGGACGCCATCGGCGGGCACGCCCTGCAACTGCAGAGCCTGCTCCGCTCCCGCGGTTACCAGTCCGACATCTACTACGGCAACGCCACCACCGACCGACTCGACGCCGGCCTGCCGGTCAGCCGGCTGGGCGACCACTCGTCGAGCGGAAGGGCGCTTCTCTATCAGCTGTCGATCGGTAGCGGCGTGGCCGATATCTTCCGTGAGCGCAGCGAGCGGAAGTTCGTGAACTATCACAACATCACGCCGGCGGACCTGCTCGAGGCGTGGATGCCGGCTGTGGGGGAGGAGGTCCGTTGGGGCCGGTCCCAGCTCCGCGACCTGGCCCCGATCACCGAGTTCGCCATCGCCGACTCCGAGTTCAACGAAGGGGAGCTCCGGTCGGCCGGCTACCGGTCGACCGTCACGCTGCCACTCCTCATCGATCTGGACAGCTTCGCCGGCACCCCTGATCCGCAGCTGGCTGCCCGCCTGGCCGATCAGAAATCGGGTGGGGGAGCGGACCTCCTCTTCGTCGGCAAGGTCTCGCCTCACAAAGGACAGCACGACCTCATCAAGGGGCTGTGTGCGTACCGGCAGCTCTACGATCCGCAGGCCCGGCTGCATGTGGTGGGGGGATCGATCAGCGAGGAGTACTCGACCGCCATCGAGCGGTTCGCCGAGGAGTTGGACCTCTCCGATGCCGTCGACATCGCCGGCTCGGTCTCCCACGAGGAGTTGATCGCCTACTACGCCGCGTCGGATGTCTTCGTCTGCCTCTCCAATCACGAGGGGTTCTGCGTCCCGCTGCTGGAGTCGATGTACCATCGGCTGCCCATCGTGGCCTTCGCCACCACCGCCGTGCCCGAGACGGTGCGGAGCGCCGGACTGATACTTCCCGACAAAGAACCGGCTCGGGTGGCGGCGGCGATAGACAGGGTGATCCGTGACGACGAACTGCGGTCGGTCCTGGCCGAGGCGGCGTCCGAGCGTGTGACGGCCTTCGATCTGGCCCGGGTCCGAGCTGGGTTCGCGGCGGCCATCGAAACGGCCTGCGCAGCCTGAGGGTCAGGTTTCCGTCGCCAGCACGGGTGGGGCGCTCCCCAACTTCCCGCGGCTCGACGTCCGACCGGCGGCCCGCCGACGACAGTGTCGACCAGGGAGTACTCCCTGGTCGGGCGCGGGTGGCAGCAAATGAGTCGTCTGGTGACCACGATCAGGCGCGAGGATCGGGTTCAGTTCCCTTCGAGAAGGGCCGATACCACTGGGTGCACTAGGTGTGCTGAGAGCCCCCGGGACACGTCAGGTCCCCGTCCGGGTGGGGCGGCTCGAAGAGTCGGGGACCGAGACAATCTGATGTATCCGCACAACGCGATTGGAGTGAACGGATGGACGCAGGTCTGGACATGGACAGAAGGACCCCCCGAGACAGCAACGGCGGTCAGCGACCTCCTCGTCCATCGGGTCTGCGCCGCCACCTCGTCCGCATCGCCGCCGTCACCCTCGGATTCGGCAGCGTGGTCCTGGCTGCCGGTGTCACCACCGGCACGGGCGCCGCGTCCGCTGACACGCCGGTAGCCCATGTTGCCCTCCCCGTCTCTCTCTCGTGGCAACAGGTCCTACCCGACGCAGGTGGGCCGATCGCCCAGAGCTCGCCCATCGAGGCCACCCTGGACGGGTCCGGCCCGTCGGTCGTGGTCGGTGACCGGGACGGAAACCTGTGGGCCTTCCACCTCTCCAATGGAACCACCACCCCCGGGTGGCCTGCCTACACCGGGGTCCCCATCGACTCGTCGCCCTCGGTCTGGCCCACGAGTGCAGGGACCGACGACGTCTACATCGATGGGGGCAATGCTGCCGAGCCCACCGTCGGTGGCTACTACGCCTTCAACAATGCCGGCGGCCAGATCTGGCACGACACGGCCCCGGACCTGAATGGTCAGCACGGCGTCCAGGCCTCACCCGCAGTCGGCGTGGTCAACGGTGTGCTCACGGTGGTGGCACCGTCCCTGGGTCAGAACGAATACGCCTTCAACGCCTTGACCGGCGCCACCCTGCCCGGGTGGCCGTTCTTCACGGCTGACAGTGGCTTCAGCACTCCGTCTCTGGCCGATCTGTACGGGAACGGACAGACCGAAATCGTCGAGGGTGGTGACTCGTCCCCCGGACTGGCCTACGGCGTGCACTACGCCGCGGGTGGACACTTGCGGGTGGTCGGTGCTGGCGGCAACCTCATCTGTGATCACGACACCAACCAGACCGTCGACTCGTCACCGGCCGTCGGCAACTTCCTTGCCGGGGGAGCGACCGGCATCGCCTTCGGCACCGGTTCGTACTACGGCGGAGCCTCGGACACCGACATGTTGTACGCGTCGGACTCCCACTGCAACATCGTCTGGGGTAGCAACCTCGGGGGCATCACGACGAGCAGCCCGGCCATCGGTGACCTCGAAGGAGACGGGTATACCGAGGTCGTCGAAGGCGTGGACACCGGCTCGGGTGGATTGGTGTGGGCCCTGAACGGAGCGAACGGGTCGGCTGTCTCCGGCTGGCCCCAGGCCACGTCGGGCCGGATCATCGGTGGGGTCACCACAGCGGATCTCACCGGCGGCGGCTACAACGACGTACTCGTGCCGACCACAAACGGTCTCGACATCTTCGACGGGCGAAGTGCGCAGTTGGTTTCCGTATTGGGGGCGGGCACCCTTTCCATGCAGAGCTCCCCGATGGTCACCACAGATCCCAACGGCACCATCGGCATCACCATCGCCGGGTACAACGGAAACAACGCCGGGGTCATCCAGCACTACGAAGTAACTGGATCAGCCGGCCGCTGGACGGGCAAGCGGGCCTGGCCCATGTTCCACCAAAACCCGCAGCTGTCCGGCGTTCTGGCCCAGGCGGCCCCGGGTCATCTCAACAAGCCGGTGGTCGGGATCGCCTCGACGCCGAGCGGCGGTGGGTACTGGGAGGTGGCCTCCGACGGAGGAGTCTTCAACTTCGGAAATGCTGCCTTTTATGGATCCACCGGCGGCATCCATCTCAATAAACCGATCGTAGGGATAGCCGCCACCCATGACGGCGGTGGGTACTGGGAGGTGGCCTCCGACGGCGGCATCTTCTCCTTCGGGGACGCTGCGTTCCATGGGTCCACCGGCAATATCCACCTGAACCAACCCATCGTCGGCATGGCCTCGACACCTGACGGCGGCGGCTACTGGATGGTGGCGTCCGACGGCGGCATCTTCTCCTTCGGGGACGCTGCGTTCCATGGGTCCACCGGCAATATCCACCTGAACCAACCTGTGGTCGGTATGGCCTCGTCGCCCAGCGGCGGTGGCTACTGGCTGGTGGCAGCCGACGGCGGCATCTTCTCCTTCGGCAACGCGGCCTTCCAGGGCTCGATGGGCAGTCATCACCTGAACCAACCCATCGTCGGCATGGCATCGAACTCCGCCGGCGGCTACTGGATGGTGGCGTCCGACGGCGGCATCTTCTCCTTCGGCAACGCGGCTTTCTACGGCTCCACCGGATCGATACGCCTGGCGCTACCCATCGTGGGGATGACCTCGGCACCGAACGGAACCGGCTACTGGATGACCGCGGCCGACGGCGGCATCTTCGCCTTCGGAAGCGCCATGTTCTACGGTTCGATGCCGGCCGTGTTCAACGCTCAGGACATCGGAGTCGACTAGCGCTCTGCACCCCGCCTCGCCCCGGCCTCGGCCTCCGGCTCCACCATGGCCTCCGGCCATCGGCCGGGTTGGCGGGAGTGGTGCAGGTGGGGTTCACTCCCGGTCGGTGAACAGTCTCGGTCCGGGGTCGGTGGGGGGAGGGGCGGTGCCCTTGGTGGTCGATCGCCGTCTGGGTTTCCGCGTGGGCTTCTTCGGGGTGTCAGGGGCCACGAACTCCCACTGTCCGGGTCCTCCCATGAGACGGAACCCCTGATGGGTCTTGAGCCGGTGGTGGTGCTTGCACAGGCGGGCCAGGTTGTCCATGGAGACGGTGCCCCCATGGGCGTAGTCCACCTGCCAGTGGTCGAACTCCAATCCCTTGGTCACGTCACAGCCCGGCACCACACAGGTCCGGTCCCGTTCCAGCAGGGCCAGGGCCAACGGCAGGGGGATGTTGCGTCCCATCCGGCTGATGGTGGTCACGTCCACCCCGTTGGTGACGACCAGGTGGCACAGGGCCCGGCCCATGGTGGCGATGGCCTCGTCCACCGGGATCGGGCCCAGACCCTCGATCTCACACACCTCACCGGGTCGGGTGTGGCCCCGGCGCAGGGCCGACAGGTCGGTGCGGACGATGATCTGGGTGCCCGGGCCCCGGCCCCGGGAGCCGGTGCCGGAGCCGGTGCCAGTGCCGGTGCCGGTGTCAGTTCCAGAATCGGCGTCGGCGGTGGCATCACCCGAACCGGAACCGTCATCGACACCGGAGTCGCTTCCGGTCTTGTTTCGGGTCCGGTTCCGCCCGGGTGGGCCGAGGATCCCCCGTCCGGTGACCAGGGCCACCAGGGCGTCGGCCCGGTAGGCGTCGGGGGACTCGTACTCCCCGGACCCGGTGGCGGCCCGGAAGATGCGGTCGACCTGGGTGTCCAGGGCGGCCACCAGTTCGGCTCCGGTCACCGGGGCCAGGACGGCCTCGAGCCGGAGGGCCCCCTCACCGTCGGTGTAGGTCCGGCACCGCCGGTTCTGGTGCAGCTGGTGGTGGTGGCGGGCCTGCTCGGCCGGTGAGCGTCCCTCCGACGTGGCCCGCAGGCACTTCTTCTTCAGGGTGGGCATGGTGTCGGTGGCAGCCCCTTCCACCAGGTCACCCTCGGCGGCGGGGTTGACCCGGACGGCATCGGACACCAGGGTGGCCCTCCTCGGGGTCAGCTTCCCCTCCCGCAGGGCCCCGTCCACCCCGGGCTGGTCGGACAGGGCCTCTCCCAGCTTCAACAGGGAGATGGCGTCCCCCACCGAGTCCCCGGTGGTGGCGGCCAGCCATTCGGCCGGGGTCCGGTGACCGGTGGCCACATTGGGATGGCACCGGGCGGCCCGGGTGGCGGCCAGGGTCTCCCCGGCCGAACACAGCCGCTTCCCGTGGGCGAACACCCTGACCAGGGCGGCGGCGTCTTCCCCCGAGTACCGCTCCGGCTCGAAGGACGAGACGAACGAGGCCAACGTCTCGACGGCGGACTCCAACGCCTGGGCCGAGGCGGTCTCCGTGGCGGAGGTCACGGTGGCGGTGGTCGGGGCCATGGGGACAGCATCCCAGGAGGGTGTATCAGGCAGAAAAGACCAGACGAGACCGGACCGGAGGGGCCGACCCCGGGGGAGCCGGTCGAAAGAGGAAACCAGGGTCGGAGACCGTCCGCGGCCGGGCGATGTTGCGACGGTACTGTTCGGGTGAGGCGTAGGTGAGACCGGAGCGAGCAATGCGGAGAGTCGGAGGGGTGCGCCGGAGAACCTACTTCCGTGCCGCGCTGGTGACCGTGGCAGTGGTGGCCTCGTGCGCCCTGGGCATCGCGGCGGTGCCGTCCACAGCCTCGGCCTATCCGGCGTCGACGGTCTCGATCCAAGGACACGGCTACGGCCACGGGCACGGGATGGGGCAGTGGGGGGCGCTCGGTTATGCCCTCAACCAGGCCAACTACCCGGACATTCTCGGCACCTACTACGGGGGGACCTCGCTGAGTGCCCTGACCGGACCGCAGGAGGCCACCACGGTGCGGGTGGACATGACCGAGAACGACGGCAATCTGGTCATCGTGACCTCGGCCACGCCGTTCACCATCGCCGGTGTCAGCTTCGGGGCCGGCCAGGTGGCCCTGATGACCCCGGTCAGCGGGGCCTGGGTCGTATGGTCCGGTCCGACGTGCGCAGGTCCATGGGTGGCCCAGGTGTCGGGCGTGACCGATCCCACCGCCACGCCCAGCGCCAACGACGGATCCGAAACCCTCACGCTCTGCCTGGGTGGTACCAGCAACGTGACCGTGCACGGGTCGATCGAGGCGACGTACAACTCCAATGGCGCGCCACGAACCGTCAACGAGGTTCCGCTGGAGCAGTACGTGCAGGGTGTGGTGCCGAACGAGTCGCCGGCGGGATGGGGATCGCTCGGAGCAGCCGGCTCTCAGGGGCAACCGTGGGGATTCCAGGAGCTCGAGGCCCAGGCCGTGGCGGTCCGGTCCTACGTGATGGCCGGCCTCGGCTCCTACGGCGGTTACGCCGACACCTGCGACCTGAGCTGTCAGACCTACCGCGGCACGCTCAACGAGAGCAGCATCACCGACCTGGCCACCGCCGACACGACCGGTCAAGTGATGGAGTTCCCCAGCGGGGTCGTGGCCGCCACCCAGTACTCGGCGTCTACCGGGGGCTATACCAATCCCGGTACGTTCCCGGGCGTGCCCGACGCGGGAGATTCGGTGTGTGTCCCAGGGGCGTGCAACCCCAACCATGACTGGACCACAACCGTGCCGGTGACCACCATCGACGCCACCTGGCCGCAGCTCGGTGTATTGCAAAGCATCGACATCACCGGCCGCAATGGTGACGGCGACTGGGGTGGACGGGTCACCGCCATGACGTTGGTCGGTTCGGCCCAGAACGTCTCGATGACCGGCGACGCCTTCGCGGCCGCCCTCGGGCTCAAGTCGGACTGGTTCACCACCGGACCCTCACTGGACGGCCGGGCCATCGGCATGGCCCGCAGCTCTGATGGCCAGGGCTACTGGGTGGGGGGAAGCCAGGGCGGAGTGGACGCCTTCGGGGACGCCACCTTCTATGGCTCGGCCGAAGGGCTGTCGCTATCACGGCCGGTGGTGGGCATGGCCCCCACCCCCGACGGCGGCGGCTACTGGTTGGTGGCGTCCGACGGCGGCATCTTCACCTACGGCAACGCCGGCTTCTACGGATCGACCGGCAACATCCACCTGAACCAGCCGGTGGTGGGCATGGCCCCCACCCCCGACGGCGGCGGCTACTGGCTGGTGGCATCCGACGGCGGCATCTTCACCTTCGGGGACGCCACTTTCCACGGCTCCACCGGCAATATCCACCTGAACCAGCCGGTCGTGGGCATGGCCCCCACCCCCGACGGCGGCGGCTACTGGCTGGTGGCATCCGACGGCGGCATCTTCACTTTCGGGGACGCCGGCTTCTACGGATCGACCGGCAACATCCACCTGAACCAGCCGGTCGTGGGCATGGCCCCCACCCCCGACGGCGGCGGCTACTGGCTGGTGGCGTCCGACGGCGGCATCTTCACCTTCGGGGACGCCACTTTCCACGGCTCCACCGGCAATATCCACCTGAACCAGCCGGTCGTGGGCATGGCCCCCACCCCCGACGGCGGCGGCTACTGGCTGGTGGCATCCGACGGCGGCATCTTCACCTTCGGTGATGCTCCGTTCTACGGCTCGGGGGCCGGTTAGCGCCTGGGTCGGCCGGGCGGTGTGACGGCTCCGTGCCAAGTGCCGTGCCGAATGCCGGAGCCCGCCAGGACCAGGCCGTAGTGTTCTCGATGGGATGGACGACGCACATGCCAACGGCACCGGGCAGACCCCTACCGTCCAGGACGGGGCCAGCGAGGTGGACGGTCGACCGCCTCGGCCGGAGGTGACGGACGGAGCGAGCGGTGGCCCTCGGCGTACCCGGTGGAGGGGCACCGGTCGTCGGTGGCGGGCCATCGTGTTCGCACCTGTCGGTGACGGTCAGACCCGGCGCCGCGGCTCTGACGCCGTCCGGGTGGGTCTGGCCGTTCTGGCCCTGTTGCTGTGCTGGGTGATCACCAGGGCCAACTCGAACACCGAGCACGCCCTCGCCACCACTTTGAGCTCTCCGCCAAATGGCATCCGGTGGCTGATCTCGACCATCTGGTGGGTCACCTCGCTCGGGGTCATCGTGATCATCACGGTCATGGCGCTGCTCTCCCGCCGATGGTCTGCCATCAGGGACGTCGCCGTGTCCGGTCTGGGGGCGTGGCTGCTCTGCGTCATCGCCACCGCCGTCTTTGGATCCAACGGCGGGAGGCCGCCGACCTCCTCGTACCAGCACTTCGACCTGTCCTTCCCGGTGGCCAGGGTGGCCGCCACCGTGGGCGTGGTCACGGCGGCCCTGCCCTATCTCAGTCGGTGGATGCAACGCACCCTCGAGATGGCCATCCTCCTGCTCGGCCTCACCGCCGTAGTCAACGGATCGGGCCTGCCGGTCTCCGTCGTGGCCAGCCTGGCCGTGGGTTGGGGCGTGACCGCCCTGGTCCATCTCGTGGTCGGATCTCCCCTCGGGCTGCCTTCCACCGCCGAGGTCGAGGTCCTGTTACAGGACCTCGAGATCACCGCGGCCGACGTGACTCCCAATCCGACGCAGGAGTGGGGTGTCGGCCGCTTCAATGCCTCGACCGATGGGTCGCCGATCGACGTCTCGGTGTATGGCCGCGACGCCTCGGACGCCCAGCTACTGGCCAAGACGTCCCGCTTCCTCTTCTACCGCGACTCCGGGCCGACCCTGGCGTTGACGCGGCGCCAACAGGTGGAGCACGAGGCGTATCTGACTCTCATGGCCGATCGGTCCGGCGCACGGGTGCCGGCTGTCCTGGCCGCGGGCCCCGCCGGCCCGGCCCGGGATGCGCTCCTCGTCACCCGACCTCCCCCGGGCCGCCGCCTTTCGGCTTTCGCCGCCTACGTGCTGCCCACCCCACCGGCGGAGTCCAAGCCCGAGAACGATGACGCTGCGTCCGAGGAGGGCGACCCTGGTGACGGTGGGCGGGAGGGCGCAGCCGTCTATGCGGTCGGTGGGGGGATCGTCGCCTCCGCCGAACCGTCGGTGGCGGTCGCCACCGACGGGGCAGTCGCCGTCACCGCCGACGCGACCACGGATGAATCCAAGGACGCGGCGGCGGACGAAGCTGATACGGCCGGTGAGCACGGGGCCGAACCCACCGGTCCGGTCATCTCCGATGCCGGTCTCGACGCCATCTTCGAGCAGCTGTCGACCCTGCGGCGTGCCGGCATCGCCCACGGCGCGCTTTCGGTCGAGACCATCGTGGTGGACGACGAGGATCGAGCCGGGCTCGTGGACTTCCGAACCGCCTCGACGGTGGCGTCCCTCGACCAGCTCGACCGTGACACGGCGGCCACGCTGGCGGCGATGGCCGTCGTGGCCGGCCCGGAACGGACGGTGGCGGCTGCCGCCCGATCGGTCCCTCCCGGCGTGATCGTCGGCGCACTCCCGCACCTGCAGCGCGCCGCGCTCGACACCGTGGCATCGAGGAGCCTGCGCGGGAAGAAGGCACTGCTCGTGGCTCTGCGCGACCAGGGCGCCGGCGCCATGGAGGTCGAGGTCCCCAAGCTCATCGAACCCCGGCGCGTCAGCTGGGTGAACCTGGCCATGGTGGTGGGAACGCTGATCGGCGGCTGGGCCCTCATCGGGGTCCTGATCAACGTGACCAAGTCGTGGAGCACCATCACCGGAGCCGCGTGGGGCTGGGTGGCGGTGACGTTCGTGTTGGCCCAGGCGGCCTATCCGGCCATCGCCGTGACCACGGTGGGGTCGGTGACGAACCCCCTGCCCTACGGACGCACCGTGGCGCTCGAGCTCTCCGACACCTTTGTGGCCCTGGCCGGCGGGTCGATGGCCGTGCTGGCCACCAGGGTGCGCTTCTTCCAGCAGGAGGGGTACACCCCCACCGTGGCGGTGAGCTCCGGGGTGCTGGTGAGCACGGCCAGCTGGATCGTCAAAGGGGCGCTGTTCCTCATCGCCCTACCCCTCGCCCTCGGCAACTTCCACTTCGACGCCACGCCGGACAGCGACAGCAGCTCCAACTCCCACCTGGTGTGGCTCATCGTGCTGGTCGTCGTACTGGTCGGTGTGGCGCTCGGACTGGTGTTCGCCATACCCAGGTGGCGGCGCCTGGCCGCGGCCAAGCTGCGCCCGAAGACCTCCGAGGTCTGGTCGCATCTGAAGTTGCTGGCCGGTCACCCGAGAAACCTGGTGGAGATCTTCGGTGGCAGCGCCGCCGCCCAGATCTTCGTGGCTCTGGCGCTCGGTGCCGCGCTCCATGCATTCGGCGACCGCCTCAATCTGGCCACCTTGATCGTCGTCCTCACGCTGGGGTCGATGCTGGGCGGTATCTCGCCCGTCCCGGGGGGGATGGGTGTGGTGGAGGCGGGCATGATCATCGGTCTCACCGCGGCCGGCATCAACGAGTCCGATGCGGTTGCCGCCGTCTTCGTGCAACGACTCTTCACCGCCTACCTGCCCCCGATCTGGGGATGGTTCGTGCTCGTGTGGATGAGGAAGAAGGAGTACCTGTGACCGGTGGGCCCGGGGGAGGCCCCGGACCGGACGATCAGTCCAGCCGGGTCCGCCCCAGGTCGGGAAAGGAACGGAGCTTCCCCAGCCGCCCGAGCCGTCCCACGTTGACGCCCACATCGGCGGCACCGAGCATGGACAGGTCGCCCCGGCTGTTGCCGTAGGCCCATAGGCGGTCGGGCTCGCCACCGTGTTCGGCCATCCAGATCCGCAGCCGGCGCAGCTTCTCGCGGCCACGGCAGTTGGCCCCCTCGTAACGACCGGTGAGCGTGGGGCCCCCGTCCCCGGCACCGGCACCGGCAACGGCACCGGCAACGGCACCGGCAACGGCGAGCCGCGTTGCCACCACGCCGTCGGCACCCAGCAGCTCTCCGGACACCTGGACATAGAGTTCCGGGGAGGCCGACACGATGACCACGCGGTCTCCCCGGTCGCGGTGCTGATCGAAGCGATCGCGCACCTCGGCGCGTAGGTGGCGGGCCAGATGCTCGGGTGCGAACCGCTCGGACACCTCGGTGACAGCATCGAGGGCCGTCCCGGCCAAGACCCGCTCGAACAGGAGCTCTTTGGTCTGGTCGGCCCGGCTGCCGCCCATGAGGGCCCCGACGGCCAGGCGGGGGGCGAGCGCGGCGGCAGCGGAAAGGACCCTGGTACGCCCGGCTACGGCGATCAGGAAGTCGAGCACGCTGCCACCATCTGTCAGCGTCCCGTCGAAGTCGAAGGCGGCCACATCGGCCGTCGGTTCCATCCGGCTGGCTGTCAGCGGTCGGTCGGGCCGGGGAACGGATTGACGCTCGAGCCCCGGCGGCCGGCTCCGGCGGAGAACCGCTCCGGGCCGGCGGTGGCGTCGGGAGAGGCCAGGCTGTCCAGGCCGAGCCGAGTCTCCACCCGCATGGCGTCGGCCGTGGAGAGACCCCACTGGCCCAGTGTCGACCGGCGGTCGTTGCGCAGGCAGGTCTGGGGTAAGGCGGCCAGATGGTGGGCCCAGTTCACGGCATGTTCCCGAGCCGTGCCCGTGGGCACGACCCGGTTGACCAGACCCATCCCCATGGCCTCGTCGGCGCCCACCTCGCGGCCCGAGAGGATGAGGTCGAGGGCCCGGCCCTGGCCGATCAACCGGGGGAGCCGTACGGTCCCGCCGTCGATCAGCGGTACACCGAACCTCCGGCAGAACACGCCGAAGGCCGCGTCCTGGGCGGCTACCCGGAGATCACACCAGATGGCCAGCTCCAGACCGCCGGCCACGGCGTACCCCTCGACGGCGGCGATCACCGGCTTACCCAGTTCCAGGCGGGTGGGACCCATGGGTCCGGGACCCGTCTCGGCGACATGGTGACGGGCACCTTCGGCCAGGGCCTGCAGATCGGCGCCGGCACAGAAGGTCCCGCCCGCACCCGTGAGCACGGCCACGCTGGCGTCGCCGTCCGCATCGAAGGAGGTGAACGCCTCGAGCAGGGCTGTGGCCGTGGCCGGGTCGACGGCGTTGCGGCGCTCGGGCCGGTCGAGGGTGACCACGGTGACCGGTCCGTCTTTGTCCACCTGCAGGGTCGGGCTCATGGCTTCCAGCATGGTGGACGGAGCAGTGGATGGCCAGAGCCGGCGGACAGGCCGGGCATCCTGACGATCTCTTTAAACACGACTAACTCGGTCGACAATCGATCCGAGTTCGTCTATCCTGGTCTGGCGACGAGATGCGGCCTAGGCAGGAGCCGGATCGCACACTCGATTCACGGCACAACCAACCACAAGGAGCGATCCATGGCAATCCGACTGGGCGACGAAGCCCCCGACTTCACTGCGGAGACCACCGAAGGCACCATCAACTTCCACGAGTATCTCGGGGACAGTTGGGGCGTCCTGTTCTCACACCCGAAGGACTTCACCCCGATCTGCACCACCGAGCTCGGTGCCTTTTCGGCCGCCAAAGCCGAGTTCGACAAGCGGGACACCAAGCTGATCGGTCTCTCGGTCGACGACGTCACTTCCCACGGTAAGTGGGCCGGAGACATCGAGGAGACCCAGGGTACCGCCCTCAACTTCCCGCTCATCGGGGACGAGGACCGCAAGGTGGCCGACCTCTACGACATGATCCATCCCAACGCCAACGACACCCTCACGGTGCGGTCGGTGTTCATCATCGGCCCCGACAAGAAGGTCAAGCTCACGCTGACCTACCCGGCGTCGACCGGACGCAACGTGCAGGAGGTCCTCCGGGTCCTCGACTCGCTGCAGCTGACCGCCGACTACAAGGTGGCCACGCCGGTCAACTGGAAGGACGGTGAGGACGTGGTCATCGTCCCGGCCGTCTCCGACGAGGAGGCGAAGGAGCGGTTCCCGAAGGGCTTCAAGGCTCTCAAGCCGTACCTCCGGGTCACTCCACAGCCCAACCGCTAGTCCGGTTCGGAACGGCCGGGCCACCGGTCCCGGCACCCGACTCCCGACGACACGACCAGGTCCCGCCCAGCCGGCCGGGCCCGGTCGTGTCGTCGCGCCCGAGGTCGTGTCGGCCAGCCCATAGCCACGCCGGCCAGCCCATACGGTGGTCCGAGGTCGGCCGGCACCTGTGGTCCGAGGTCGGCCGGCACGGGTGGTCCGAGGGTGGAGATCCCTGGTGAACCCCGATCCTGCTACCATTGACTTCCGGCGTGTTCAGTCCGCCGGCCCTCTCCGTAGGCGCAGCCCTTCTCCAGAACATCATCATTACGAAGACACCAGAGGTCGATTCCCCGAATGCCAGACAAGCAGGCCACCATCTCCGAGTACCGGCTCCACGAGACGGACACCGGATCCCCCGAGGTACAGATCGCAATCCTGAGTGAGCGGATCGTCCACCTCACCGAACATCTCAAGGTCCACAAGGGTGACCATCACACCCGCCGAGGGCTCCTGAAACTCATCGGACGTCGTCGACGACTGCTCGACTACGTACGCAACAACGACGTCGAGCGCTACCGGGACATCATCGGTCGCCTCGGACTCCGCCGCTAGGCGATCATCAGTCGAACCGCCCGGCCTCGGCCGGGCGGTGGCAATTTCTCCACCGGCGCCGCGCCGGGGGACCGCAGGTCGGCACGGTGTCGGCGTGCAGCATCAGCGGCCAACCGCTCAGATGGCGGGCCGTGTACAACCCACAACCGGACTCCATTCGAGGTCAGTCACCAGTTGCCGATTACCCCTTCATCCGAGGAAGGATGGGGTGGTCGACAACTGGGAACTGGCTCGGGGAGTCCCCGAACAGACCAAGGAGCGTCATGTCAGACGCCATAACCGTGTCGGGGCCCATCAGTGGCACCGACCGCACACTTACATTCGAGGCCGGCAAGCTGGCCCAGTTGGCCGACGGGGCCGTCGTGGCCAGGATCGGCGACACCGTCCTGTTGGCCACGGCCACGGCATCCCGGTCCGTCCGGGAGGGAGCTGACTTCTTCCCGCTGACCGTCGACATCGAGGAGCGGACCTACGCCGCCGGGAAGATCCCCGGATCGTTCTTCCGCCGGGAGGGCAAGTCCTCGGACCAGGCCATCCTGACCTGCCGGCTCATCGACCGCCCCCTGCGCCCGTCCTTCCCCAAGGGCTTCCGCAACGAGGTCCATGTCGTCGGGACCATCTTCGGCGCCGACCAGGTCAATCCCCACGACGTCCTAGCCATCAACGGGGCCTCGGCCGCCCTGATGATCTCGGGCATCCCCTTCGAGGGACCCATCGGGGCGGTCCGTGTGGCCTACTCCACCGACGGCCAGTGGATTCCCCACCCCACCTTCCAGGAGGGTGACGAGTCCACCTTCGAGCTGGTTGTGGCCGGCCGGGCGCTGTCCGATGCCGCCAACGCCGAGATCGCCATCATGATGGTCGAGGCCGGCGGGTCCGAGCGGTCCTTCCAGTACTACGAGGAGGGTGCGCCCCAGGTAACCGAGGAGGTGCTGGCCGACGGGCTGGAGGCGGCCAAGACGTGGATCCGCGAGTCCATCGTCCTCCAGCGCCAGCTGGTGGAGAAATGGGTCGCCGAGCGTGGCCCGGTGGAGATCATCCCCTACTCCACGTTCTCCGACTACGAAGACGATGTCTTCGAGCGGGTCCAGGCCGTGGGTACCGACGCCATCGCCGAGGCCAACACCATCGTGGCCAAAGCCGAGCGCACCACCGCCCTGGATGCGGCCTCGACGTTCATCATCGAGACGGTGGCCGCCGAGTTCCCCGAGCGGGGCGGTGAGATCAAGGCCGCGGTGCGGGGCCTGACCAAGAAGCTTGTCCGCAAGCGCATCGTGGAGGATGGTCTCCGTATCGATGGCCGCACCACGACGGAGATCCGGCCCCTGTCGGCCGAGGTCGACCTGTTCCCGACGGCGCACGGCTCGGCACTGTTCCAGCGGGGCGAGACCCAGGTCCTCAATGTGACCACCTTGGGCATGCCCCGGATGAACCAGCTGCTGGACACCATCACGCCCGACGAGCACAAGCGGTACATGCACCATTACAACTTCCCGCCCTTCTCCACCGGCGAGACCGGCTTCATGCGGGGCCCGAAGCGCCGCGAGATCGGCCATGGACTGCTGGCCGAGCGGGCGCTCCTCCCGGTCGTCCCCTACGAGGAGGACTTCCCATACACCCTCCGTCTGGTGTCGGACGTACTGGCATCCAACGGCTCCACCTCGATGGCGTCGGTCTGCGGCTCGACCCTGTCGATGATGGCGGCCGGCGTGCCGCTGAAGGCTGCGGTGGCCGGCATCGCCATGGGCCTCGTCTACGACGGTGGTTCCTACGTGACCCTCACCGACATCCTCGGTGCCGAGGACGCCTTCGGTGACATGGACTTCAAGGTGGCCGGGACGAAGGACGTGGTGACGGCCCTCCAGCTCGACACGAAGATCGACGGTCTTCCCCTCGATGTGCTCACCCAGGCACTGCTTCAGGCCAAAGAGGCCCGACTCACCATCCTCGACGTCATGGCCGCCGCCATTCCGGAACCCCGCAAGGAGGTCGCCGACGCGGCACCGAAGATCATCTCGTTCGAGATCCCGATGGACAAGATCGGCGAGGTCATCGGACCGAAGGGCAAGGTGATCAACGCCCTGCAGCAGGAGACCGGTGCTGACATCGCCGTCGACGACGACGGGATGGTGGGAACGGTCACCATCGGGGCCAAGGACGGCACCGCCGTCGAGGAGGCCCGTCGGAGGATCTCGACCATTCTCGACCCGCCGCTGGCCGAGGTGGGCGCCACCTACCAGGGCAAGGTCGTGAACATCACCAAGTTCGGAGCCTTCGTCAACATCCTCCCGGGTCGCGACGGGCTGCTGCACATCTCGAAGATCGGGCAGGGCAAGCGGGTCGAGCGGGTCGAGGACGTCCTCGAACTTGGCCAGCCGGTCGAGGTGAAGGTGGATGACATCGATCCGCAGGGGAAGGTCTCCCTCTCGTTGGCCGGCGAGCCTCCGGCCGGCGCCGCCAGTTCCAATGGCGACGACCGCGGTCGCCGTGGCGAGAGCCGAAGCGACGGTGGCGGACGGGGCCGACCCCGCGGCGACCACGCCGATCCGGGCGATCGCCCCGATCGCGGCCGTCGTCCGGCCGAGTCCAGCGCCGGGCCGTCAGGAGCCGCCTCGTTCGAGGAAGCCTTCGAGGTCGAGCTGGTCCAGGAGTTCGGGAATCTGGGACCGGCGTCGACCGAGTCGTCCGACCGCCCAAGTGGCGGTGGCGGAGGCGGCCGGGGTGGTCGCCGCCGCCGTTGAGCTCGACATGTGACGGGGTGGTGGCCGGGCCGGCCACCACCCCACCGTTCGACTCGGTGGGCGCGGTGTGGCCGGTGAAACCAGGGGAACCAGCCCGGTGATCCGCACCGAAGCCCTGCCCTGCGGTCTGGCCCTGACCACCGAGCGGATGGACGATGCACGCTCGGTGTGCATCGGATTCTGGGTCGGCACCGGCGCTCGTGACGAGGAGCTCTACCAGGCTGGTTCGTCCCACTTCCTCGAACACCTGCTCTTCAAGGGCACGGCGGAGCGCTCCGCGTCAGCCATCGCCGAAGCGGTCGACGAGGTCGGGGGCGACTTCAACGCCTTCACCACCAAGGAGTACACGTCCTTCTACATCCGCCTGCTGGCGGAGAATGTCTCCCTCGGGTTGGACATTTTGTCGGACATCATGTGGCAGCCAGCCCTCCGCGCCGAAGACCTGGACGCGGAACGGCAGGTAATCCTGGACGAGATCCTTATGCACGCCGACGAGCCCTCCGATGCGGCAGCCGAGCAGAGCTCCGCCCTTCTGTTTCCCGACCATCCCCTGGGCCGCGAGGTCCTCGGCTCCCAGGAGTCGATCCTGGCCATGACGGTCGACCGCATCCGCGAGTTCTTCACGCTCCACTACCGACCGGGCAACATGGTGGTGGCGGTGGCCGGGGACCTCCACCACGAAGCGGTGGCCGAGGGCCTCGAATCCCGGTTCGCCGGACCGCAGGGCGGTGCCACCCCGGAGCGGATGGCACCCGGGGACAAGGTCGAGGCCCTGCGGGTCGCCCGCCGGGGAACCGAGCAGGCCCATCTGGTGCTGGCGTCGCGGTCGGTGCACCGGCTCGACGACCGACGCTACGCCCTGGCGGTGGTCAACCACGTACTGGGCGGGGGCCTGTCCAGCCGTCTGTTCCAAGAGATCCGTGAGCGCCGAGGGCTGGCGTACTCGGTGTGGTCGGAGCGGGTGGCCTACCACGACGCCGGCTCGGTGAGCGTGGGCATGGGGACGGCCCCTGAGCACGTGGCCGAAGTCCTCGACATCGTCTCCACCGAACTGGACCGCCTGGGGGCGGAGGGCATCTCGGACCGGGAACTGGTCGTGGCCAAGGGGAACCTACGGGCCGAGACCCTGCTGGCCTGCGAGGACTCGGGGGCACGGATGAGCCGGATCGGTGCGGGACTGCTGCTCCACGGCGAGATCCTGTCGGTGGACGACGTACTGGCCCGGGTGGAAGCCCTCACCTTGGAGGAGATCCATGACGCTGCGGCCGAACTGGTGGCTGCGCCGAGGACCCTGTCCGTCGTCGGTCCCTTCGACGAGTCCGACTTCGACGTCCAGGCTCTTCGTCTGGGCTGACGCCATCGCGACGGTGGTCCGGGGCCGCTGCACCCGGCGACGGTGGTCCGGGGCCGCTGCACCCGGCGACGGTAGGGTGGCCGCCATGCGAGTCGGGGTGGTCGGTGCCGCAGGCAGGGTGGGTCGCGAGGTGTGCCGAACCGTCCTGGGTCACCCGGACCTCGACCTGGTGGTGGCATTGGACCCGCTACACGGGGGAGCCGATCTGGGCACGCTCATCGGGGTCGATGCCGGTGGGCTCCTGGTGGGGGAGGGACTCGGGTCGCTGACCGAGGCCGGCGCAGAGGTCATCGTGGACTTCACGCGCCGGGATGCCGCCATGGACACGCTGGCGTACTGTGCCGAGAGCGGGATCCACGCCGTGGTCGGAACCACCGGATTCACCGAGGCCCAGGTAGAGGAACTGGGCCGCTGTTTCGCCGGTCCGGAATCCGGTGCGCCCAACTGCATCATGGCACCCAACTTCGCCATCGGCGCTGTGCTCATGATGCGGTTCGCCGAGATGGCGGCGCCGTGGTTCGACGGAGCGGAGATCGTCGAGTACCACCACGAAGGGAAGTTGGATGCACCCTCGGGAACGGCGCTGCGCACGGCAGAACGTATGGCCGCGGCACGGTCCGACTCGGGAATGGGGGAGTTCCCGCCCGACCGCACGTCCACGACAGTGGTCGACGGCTCCCGCGGCGGCGGCGGGCCGGGCGGTGTGCGCATCCACTCGGTACGGATGTCGGGCCTGGTGGCCCATCAGGAGGTCATCCTCGGGGGGGACGGCCAGACCCTGACCATCCGACACGACTCCTACGACCGGGCCTCGTTCATGAACGGCGTGGTGCTGGCCGTCGTCTCGGTGACCACCAGGCCCGGGCTCACCATCGGCCTCGAGCCGCTGCTCGGACTCTGAGCGGCCGCCGGTGGACGGCACACGTCAGCGCATCCTCGAGGCCACCTATGTGTGCGTGGCCCGTTGGGGGCTGGCCAAGACCACGGTGGAGGACGCCGCCCGTGAGGCCAAGGTGTCCCGGGCCACCGTCTACCGAACGTTCCCCGGGGGCCGCGACGAGCTCATCAGTGCGGTGGTGGCGTGGGCCACCAGCGAGTTCTTCGGCCGTCTGTACGAGCACGTGCAGGGGGCGGACAGTCTCGAGCAGGTCATGGAGCAGGGGATCATGTTCGCTCACCGGTCGATCATCGAGCACGATGTGCTCCAACGGGTCATGCAGACCGAGCCGGAGAAGCTCCTGCCCGCACTGACCATCGAGAGTATCCGGATCCGGGAGGGGATCACAGCCTTCCTCGTGCCCTATCTCGAGGACCGTGGTCTGGCGCCGGGGGTCGACCTCAACGAAGCCGCCGACTTTCTGGCCCGGATGGTCCTTTCGTATATGGCTTCGCCGGGGCGATGGGACCTCGACGACCCGGTCCAGGTGGCCCAGCTCGTCGAGGCCGAGCTGCTGGCCGGAGTCGTGGCCAGGGAGGATCAGAACCGGACGGGTCCGCGCCCGGTGGGACACGACAGGCGTCGTTGACAATGAGACAAAAACCGACCTAACGTTTCATCGATGGCAGTTCAGGGCACCGCACTCCATGTGTTGGGCGAGGGGCTCGACGCCGAGGCCCTTGGGGAGAACGCCGGCGCGGTTGCCGGGCAGGACTCGCCGCAGCGGGTCCGAATCATCGATGCCACCCTCGACTGCCTGGCCCGGCACGGCACGACAAAGACAACAGTGGACGACATCGCCCGCCGGGCGGGGGTATCGAGAGCCACTGTGTACCGGGCCTTCCCCGGCGGCCGTGACGACGTGCTGTCGGCCGTGGTGGACACTGAGATGGCCCGCCTATTCTCGGCCCTGGGTGTGTGTCTGGGGGAGGCCGACGATCTCGCCGCCGCCCTGGTCGCCGGCATCGTCGAAGCGTCCACGCGGGTGTGCGGCCACGCCGCCCTCAACTACCTGGTGCAGCACGAGCCCGAGGTGGTACTCGGGCATCTGGCCTTCGACGAGTCCAACCGTCTGCTGGCCACCGCCTCGCACTTTACTGCGCCGTTCCTGGCCCGTTGGATGAGTCCGATGGAGGCCGGCCGGGTGGCCGAGTGGGCGACGCGGATCGTCCTCACCTACGCCATCGCACCATCGGAGCAGATGGACATGACCGACCCGCATCGGGCCCGGCATCTGGTGGAGACCTTCGTGCTACCGGGGATCCGGGCCCTACACGGCGTGACGGTGCCCGCGGCCATCGACATCACCCCGTTCGACCGCCCGGCCCGACCGGCCCGCAACCGTCACGATACGGCTGTCCCAGACGGAGGATCCGGACCAATTCGACCAATACAGGATGAGGGAGCGACATGACCACGGAAATGAGCAGCACCGAGGAGATCATCGGCCGGTCCGAGATCGACGACTTCGAAGCCATACTCTCGGTGGTCGGAACCGAGGAGACCGACGGGCGCCACCTCGTCCACTCCGACTACGACTCCATCTTCACCTGGGACTACGAGAAGGGGTCCCGGCCCAAACTCAACAAGCTGTACGAGAAGGCCAAGGGGGCCCAGTGGAACGGCGAGACCGATCTCCCCTGGGACACCGAGGTCGACCAGGAGCGGATGGTGCTGGAGCAGGCCGAGGCCACCGGGGGCTTCGGCGCCGGATTCGACCTCACCGGCACGCCGGTGGAGAAGTGGACGGAGAAGGAATGGTTGGCCTTCGGGGTCGAGAGCCAGAACTGGACGCTGTCCCAGTTCCTCCACGGCGAGCAGGGTGCCTTGATCTGCACGGCCAAGATCGTGGAGTCGGTGCCGTGGATCGATGCCAAGTACTACGCCGCCACCCAGGTGATGGACGAGGCCCGGCACGTCGAAGTCTTCGGCAAGTACCTCGACGAGAAGCTCTCGGGTCACTACGCCATCAATGCCCACCTTCGGATGTTGCTGGACGACATCATCGCCGACTCGCGGTGGGACATGACCTACTTGGGTATGCAGATCATGGTGGAGGGGCTGGCGCTGGCGGCGTTCGGTCTGATGCATTCGATGACGACCGATCCGCTCCTCAAGCAGCTGTTGCGCTACGTGATGGCCGATGAGGCCCGACACGTGGCGTTCGGCGTACTCAGCCTGCAGGAGTACTACGAGGGACTGAACGCGGCCGAGCTCCGCGAGCGTCAGGAGTTCGCCTTCGAGGCCGCGGTGAGGATGCGGGACCGGTTCCTCCAGCAGGAGGTTTGGGACCGCATGGGTGTCGATCCGAAGGCCATCGTCCCGCTGGTGCTCCAGGCCCCGGACCGGGCTGAGTTCCAAGCGCTCCTCTTCTCCAAGATCGTCCCCAACTGCAGGAAGCTCGGACTCCTTGATGCGGCGGACGGATGGCTGCGGACCAAGTTCACCGAGCTCGGCGTCATCCAGTGGGAGTCGTGGGAGGACACCTCCGAGGAGTACGACTCGATGGCATCGGTCCCCCCGCAGGACCGCGTCGCCTCCTGAGGGGTGACCGAGCCGTTCGGCTCGGTCACATCGTCGTGCCGATCGGACCGGTCGGTACTGGTAACCTGCGCATTCGTGACGCCTTCTGTTTTCCGAGCACCCGGTTCGAGGGGCTGAGTGCGGATGGCACGGTTCGGCTCGCTGATCACCGCCATGGTCACCCCGTTCCACCCCGACGGGGACATCGATCTCGACATGGCCGGCCGGGTGGCCCGCCATCTGGCCTCGACCGGGAGCGAGGCCCTGGTCGTGGCGGGCACGACGGGCGAGGGCCCGGTGCTCACCGATGCCGAGCGGCTCGACCTGTTCCGCGCCGTGGTCGAGGTCGTGGACGTGCCGGTCATCGCCTCGACCGGTACCAACGACACCGCCCACTCGGTGCTGTTGACCAGGGAGGCCAAGGCCTGTGGGGCAAGCGGGGTCCTGGCCGTCACGCCGTACTACAACCGGCCGTCGGCAGCGGGACTGTCCGCTCACTTCCGGGCTGTGGCCGAGGCCACCGACCTGCCGGTCCTGCTCTATGACATTCCGATCCGCTCGGGCCGGAGGATCGGCACCGAGCTCGTCGTGGAGCTGGCCCGCGAGGTTCCTTCCATCGTCGGGGTCAAGGACAGCACCGGGGACCTGGCCGGGGCGGCCACGATCGTGGCGGAGAGCCCGGCGGGGTTCGATGTCTACTGTGGAGACGACTCGCTGGCGCTGCCCTTCGCCGCCATCGGCGGGGCGGGCATCATCAGTGTGGCCGCACACTGGGCCGGCCCCCTGTTCGCCACCATGCTCGCCAGCCACGCCGCCGGTGACGTCGAGGGTGCCGCCGCCGTCAACCGGCAGCTGCTCGAGTCCTACCGGTTCGAATCCACCGACGAGTACCCCAATCCCGTTCCGGCCAAGGCTGCCTGTCGGGCGCTCGGACTGGCCGTCGGCCAGTGCCGGCTACCCAACGCCCCTGCTCCCGCCGACCTGGACGACCAGGCCCGCGCCGTCATTGCCAGGCTGGGTCCCCCCGGCCCTGAACGCCAGTCAATTGCCTGAAGCCAACCGGACCGGTGGGGGCGACCG
This sequence comes from uncultured Acidimicrobiaceae bacterium, assembly GCA_963756515.1. Classification (GTDB taxonomy): domain Bacteria; phylum Actinomycetota; class Acidimicrobiia; order Acidimicrobiales; family RAAP-2; genus Bog-756. The sequence goes on along the minus strand of CAVWNV010000003.1, from coordinate 50,486 downwards.
GTCGAACAGCCGGTCCTCGGGACCGTCGAAATCGGTGGCGAAGAAGTCGTCGGCCACCAGCACGAAGGGGTCGTCAGGAGCCCGCGCCTCCTCGACGGGGCCCCGGCGGTCCCGAAGCCGGACGGCCAAACAGGGCGCCGCCACCACAGGTGGCTCGTCGGTCCGGATCGTCTTTCTGGGCGGGCTGGGCGAGATCGGTCGGAACTGTGCCTGCATCGAGGTCGAGGGCCGGATCCTGGTGCTGGACGTGGGGATCATGTTCCCCGATCCCGACATGCCCGGGGTCGACCTGGTGCTGCCCGACCTGACCTACCTGCGGGAGAATGCCGATCGGGTCGATGCCGTGATCCTGACCCACGGACACGAGGATCACACCGGGGGACTGGCCTACCTGCTGCGGGACTTCCCCATCCCGGTCTACGGCTCTGAGCTCACCCTGGCCCTGGCCCGCAACCGGGTCGACGAGGCCGGCATGGCCGAGCGGGCCCAGTTCATCCCGGTCCGGGACGGCGAGCGCCGTCGAATCGGTCCCTGCGACGTGGAGTTCATCCCGGTCACCCACTCGGTCCCGCACGCCTTCGCCACCGCGTTCCACACTCCGGAGGGCATCATCCTCCACTCCGGAGATTTCAAGATCGACCTCCATCCGGTGGACGGGCGCCGCACCGACCTGGCCCGCATGGGCGCCCTCGCCTCCGACCCGGGGATTCGCCTGCTGCTCGTCGACTCGACCAACGCCGAGGAGCCCGGCTTCACCCCATCGGAGTCGACGGTCGGGGAGACACTGCGAAAGGTCTTTCTGGCCCGCCCTGACCGCCGCTTCATCGTCACCTGCTTCGCCAGCCACATCCATCGGGTCCAGCAGGTAGCCGACGCCGCCATCGCCGGGGGGAGGTCGGTGGCCACGCTCGGCCGGTCGATGCAGAAGAACGTGGCCCTGGCCCGACGCCTGGGCCTTCTGCACATCCCCGACGCGTCCCTCATCGACATCGAGGACATCGACTCCCTCGAGGACGGTCAGGTCTGTGTGATCTCCACCGGCTCCCAGGGGGAGCCCATGTCGGCCCTGTCCCGCCTGGCCACCGGGGAGAACCGGTTCTTCTCCCTGCGGGAGGACGACGTGGTGGTGATCAGCGCGCACCCGATCCCGGGCAACGAGTGGTCGGTGGGGCGCGTCATCGACAGCCTCCACCGGAGAGGCGTCGAGGTCATCCACTCGGGCGTGGACTCGGTCCACGTCAGCGGTCATGCCCGCCAGGGTGAGCTGGCCATGCTGATGTCGGTCACGAGGCCGGAGTTCTTGATTCCGGTGCACGGTGAGTACCGCCACATGGCCAATCAGGTGCGGGTGGGTCTGTCCATGGGTATCCCCGACGACCACATCCTGCTCTGCGAGGACGGGGACGCCGTTCGGCTGGACAGCCAGGGCCTCCGTCGCGACGGCACCGTACCCGGCGGCTACCTCTTCGTCGACGGCAGCTCGGTGGGGGACATCGGGCACGGCGTGCTTCGGGATCGTCTGGTCCTGGCCGAGGAGGGTGTGGTGATGGCCGTGGCCACGGTCGACCTCAAACGGGGCGAGGTGGTGGGCCAACCTCAGATCGTGACCCGGGGCTGGGCCTATGACCAGGACACCGAGGCCATACTGGACGAGGCCCGTGTCCAGGTCACGAAAGCCCTGGTCCAGGCGCTGGCATCGGGTAGCCACGACCACGAGACCCTCAACCGGGTGGCCCGCAAGGCCATGGGCCGGCTGGTGGGGGACCGAACCCGGCAACGGCCGATGATCGTCCCGGTCATCGTCACCGTCTGAGCCGCACGCGGTCGGGAGTCCCCGTGAAGGTGACGCTGCGGGACTAGCCTGTTACCCACTGTGACGACCGCCACCAAGCGTCCGGCGGGCCGATCCGGGGGTTCGCGTGCCAAAGGACGGTCCGCGGCTTCGTCCCGATCGCGCTCGCGTCCCCCGTCCCGACGAACCGCAGGGCCGACTCCAAGGCCAGGAGTTCGAACAAGGCCCCGGCCCGGCGCCCGCGAAGAAGCGCGGCCTCATGCGGTCGATGGGCGAGGTCATCTCCGACCACGCCACTGACCTGTGGGGTGTGGCTCTGGTCACCGTGGGGCTCCTGGCCGGAGTGGCCTTCCTGGTCGACTCCACCGCTCCGGCCAGTCACGTGGCCCGCGTGGCCGTCGGCGATCTGCTCGGATGGGGCCGGTTCCTGCTGCCACCGGTGCTCATAACCGTCGGCGTCCTGCTGTTGCTGCTCGACCGGCGGGACGAGGACGAGGACGAGGACCGTTGGGTCAGCCCCGAACCGGCGCGGGTGATCATCGGGGCCTTCCTGACGTTGCTGGCCGTGGCCGGCCTGGCCTCGTTGGGCGGGGGCTCTCCTCATCTGACCGCATCGACGGCGCGCCTGTCCTCGGCCGGCGGATGGGTCGGCGCCGCCGTCGGGAATCCCCTTAGGTCGGGCCTGGGCGGCTTCGGGTCCGCGGTGGTGCTGTTGGCGTTGCTGATAGTGGCCATGGTGCTGTTCACCGGGGTCTCGGTCCGGTCTGCGGCCCGCGGACTGGTGAGCGCCACCCGATGGACCGCCGCGGTGGCCGGTGGGAGCTTCAGCTCCGAACCGGACGGCGACGAAGCGGACGACGAGCATCCCACCGACCCGTTCGGCCGACGCGTGGGGCCGCTGGAACCCGGGCCGTCCACAGCCACCCTGCCGCTGATGGTGGAGGACGACGCGGACGAGGACGAGATCCCGGTCGACGAGTCAGAGCCCGAGCCCGAGACGGAACCGGAGGAGCCCGTGCTGGTGGCCGATCCGACCGCCCGGACCGAGCCGGTGCCGCAGATCGAGATGAAGCTGGGCCCGACGGTGGGGGACTGGCACCTGCCTCCGGGCAACCTCCTCAAGCGGGCCAAGCCCCAGGTGGTCGACGAGCACGCGGTGGAGGCAGCCGGTGACGCCCTGGTGGCGGCCCTGGCCGCTCACGGTGTGGACACCCGCCTGCTCGGACGGACCGTCGGGCCGTCGGTGACCCGCTACGAGCTCGAGCTGGGTGCCGGAGTCAAAGTGGCCCGCGTGACCTCGTTGTCCAAGGACATCGCCTACGCCATGGCCTCGCCGGACGTGCGGATCCTGGCACCGATCCCGGGGAAGTCGGCCATCGGGGTCGAGGTGCCCAACCGCCAACGCCAGCTGGTGGCGCTGGGCGACATCCTGGCCTCGCCCGAGGCGGCCGGGGCCACACACCCGCTGGAGGTGGCCCTGGGTCGGGACATCGCCGGTCGGGCGGTCATGGTGAACCTGGCCGAGATGCCCCACGTGCTGGTGTCGGGGGCCACCGGCTCCGGAAAGTCGTCGTGCATCAACTCCGTGCTGACCTCGATACTGACCCGGGCCACCCCCGACCAGGTGCGACTCATCCTGGTCGATCCCAAGCGGGTGGAGTTGGGCCAGTACAACGACCTGCCCCATCTCCTGACCCAGGTGGTCGTGGATCCCAAGAAGGCAGCCAACGCCTTGAGCTGGGCCGTGACCGAGATGGAGCGCCGGTACGACCTGCTGGCCGAGGTCGGCATGCGCGACATCACCGGCTACAACGCCGCCTTCGACCAGGGTGACCTGGCCGAGTTCGAGGAGGCGTACCGACTGCGTATGCGGGGTTCGGAGCCCGACGAGCTTGCCTCCGAGGCCGAGGACGACGAGGTGTCACGGTTCGCCCGGCTCCCGTTCATCCTCATCGTGGTGGACGAGTTGAACGACCTGATGATGGTGGCCGCCCGGGACGTCGAGGAGTCGGTGTGCCGGATCGCCCAGATGGCCCGGGCGGTCGGGATCCATCTCGTGCTGGCCACCCAGAGGCCGTCCGTGGACGTGATCACCGGAGTGATCAAGGCCAACATCCCGTCCCGAATGGCCTTCTCGGTCTCGTCCCTGGCCGACAGCCGGGTCATCCTCGATCAGCCCGGGGCCGAGCGCCTGATCGGCAAGGGCGACATGCTGCTGCTGTCGGCGTCGTCCTCGAACCCGCAGCGCCTGCAGGGCCCGTGGGTCAGTGAGGACGAGGTCCGGGCGGTGGCGGCCCACTGGAAGCGACAGCGCCCGATGGAGGTGGTGGCCGACATCGAAGAGGTGGTGGGCACGGCGGGGCCACGGTCCGGAGGTGAGGACGGGGACGACGACCTGTTGGACCAGGCCATGGAGTTGGTGGTCCGGTCACAGTTGGGATCCACGTCGATGTTGCAACGCAAGCTCCGGGTGGGTTTCGCCCGGGCCGGCCGTCTGATGGACCTGATGGAGCGCCGGGGTGTGGTCGGTCCGTCCGAGGGGTCGAAGGCCCGGGCTGTGCTCATGACGCCCGAGGAACTGGACGCCCCCTGAGCGAAGGCGACGCCGCACCGCCGGCGGTCGAACCGCCGGTGGAGCCGGATGCTCGTGGACCGGGTGACGGCGCCGGAGCCCTGCCGCTTCCCACGCCGGTCGTGGTGGACATCACCGTTCCGGGGGATGGCAACGTCACCCCTCCCGTCGGGACCCCGACCGGGGCCGACGCCGCCGCTGATTCCGACCCCGCTACCGGGAGAGGGGGAGGCCCACCCCCGCGTACCGAGCGCCGCATCAGGCGCAGGACGCAACGTCGCCTCCTGTGGGCCATCGCCCTCGTGGCCGTGCTCATCCTGGTCTCGGTGACGTGGGCCGGGGCCGTCCGGATCAACCGACCCCTCACCCGTCCGGCCCTGCATGTCGGCGTGTCGGCCCACATGACGGTGCCGGGATCCGGCCCGTCCCTGCCGTGGCCGGCCAAGGGCCAGGGTGCCATCACCATCCCCGCGCTCGGCTACTCCGAGCAGTCGGGGCCCGAAGCACCCGTGCCCATCGCCTCGCTCACGAAGATGACCAATGCCCTGGTGATACTCCGGGACCATCCGATCCCGGCCGGCTCCAGCGGGCCGTCCATCACCGTCACCGCTGCCGACGTGGCCGAGTACGACACCGAGCTGCACAACGATCAGTCCACCGTGGCCATCCGCGTCGGCGAGATGCTGACCGAACGGCAGATGCTCGAGGCGCTGCTGACCCAGTCCGCCAACGACATTGCCTACTCCCTGGCCGTCTGGGACGCCGGCGCCCTGCCGCCCTTCGTGGCCAAGATGAACGCGCTGGCCACATCGCTCGGTGCCACGTCGACCCACTACGTGGACGCCAGCGGGTACGACCCGCAGTCGGTCTCGACCGCGGCCGACTGTCTGCGGATCGCGGCCGCGGCCATGCAGGATCCCACCTTTGCCCAGGTGGTGGGCCTGACATCGATCACTCTGCCGGTGGTGGGCACGCTCCCCAACATCGTGACCGAGATCGGGAAGAACAACGTGGTCGGCATCAAGTCCGGCTACACCTCGGCCGCCGGGGGCTGCATGGTGCTGGCCGCCGACCGGGTGGTCCAGGGCCGAACGGTACTGGTGCTGGTGGCCGTCCTGGGCCAGCCGACCCCACCACCCACCGTCCCGCCCACCACCACGACCACCGCCCCCAAGACCACCACGACCATGGTGCCGACCACCCCCGGTGCCGCCAGCCCTCCTGCCACCGCCGCTCCACCGACGACCGCGCCACCGCCCACCACCACCACGACCACCACGCCGTTGAACGATCTCAATGTCCCCGATCCGTTCCGGTACACCCGGCCCGTAGTCGACGCCCTGTTGAGCGCGGCGCAGGCCGGTGTGGTGCCGGTACCGGTGGCGGCCCGGGGGGTGGCGGTGGGGACGGCCACCGTGTTCTGGGGCGGGCAGGTGCATCGGGTTCAGGTCGAGGCGGCCCGGCCGGCCTGGCTGATGGGGTGGCCCGGGCAACAGGTCGTGGCCGTGACCACACTGGGTCGCGTCCCCCCGGGTGGCCCCCGTGGCAGCAGTGTGGGCACGGCCCGCTTCAGCCTCGGGAGCCAGGCCCAGACGGTGCCGCTGCAGCTGTCGTCGACCGTGCCCGAGCCCTCGTGGTGGTGGCGCCTCCTGCACGGTTAGCGCCGGCCGCGCTCCCGGCTGTGGCATTCCCCGGCGAGTACCGTGTCGGTGTGCGCGCACGAGCTCCAGCATCGGCTGCCAATCTCGGTCCGGGTTTCGACACGTTGGCCATCGCTCTGGACCGGTACGTCGAGGTCGAGGTGGAGCCGGCCACCAAGCTGATCGTGCGTTCGGAGGGTGAGGGGGCCGGACTATCCGACGACCCTTCGCACCTGGCCGCCCGGGTGGCCATCGACGTGGCGGGAACGGACCGGCTGTCCATCACCGTCCGTTCCCGGATCCCGATCGCCCGAGGCCTCGGCTCTTCGGCCGCACTGGCCGTGGCCGCCGCCGCCGCCGCCGGGGCATCGGACCCGCTGGCGGTGGCCGCTCAGATGGACGGTCACCCCGACAACGCCGCGGCCTCCACGGTCGGCGGTCTGGTGGCGGCGGCGCGGGTCAAGGGCGGTGTGCAGGCTGTGCGGCTGCCTCTCGACGTGAGCCTGGCCTTCGTCGTCATCGTGCCCGATGTCAGCCTGTCGACGGCGCGGGCCCGTCAGGCCCTCCCGACCGAGGTCAGCCGCGAGAGCGCGGCGTTCAACCTCTCGAGGATGGCGTTGCTCATCGCCGGCCTGGCCGACAGCAGGGTCCTGATCAGCGAAGCCACCGAGGACCGACTCCACCAGGACTACCGGAGCCCGCTGTTTCCGGCCGCCCCGAAGCTTCTGTCCCGCATGTCCGCCGGTGGCGCCCTGGCCGTGTGCTGGTCCGGTGCCGGCCCGTCCCTGCTCGGCATCGTCCAGCACTCGGAGGCGGCCACCGTGCAGTCGGCGGCGGTCCAGGCATTGGCCGAGGCCGGCATCCCCGGTCAGGTCCTGGTCCTGCATCCGGACATGCACGGACTGATCGTCGACCGCGACGGATCCGGCCCCTACGACTTCAACGACGAGTAGCCGAACCCGGCCCGGCTCCTCGGGCCGGTCCGGACTCATCGGTCCCGCCCGCCGCGGGGCTGGTCCTATCCTGGTCGGGTGACCTCCCCCGACGACCGGCCCGCCCGCACCCCCGCCGGCCGGGGACCGGTGGGGCCGGCGACCGGGTCCGCCCCGGTGCGGACGTTCCACATCCGTACCTTCGGCTGTCAGATGAACGACCACGATTCGGAGCGACTGGCCGGCGCCCTGGTCGCCGACGGAATGGTGGCCACCACGGACCTCGAGTCGGCCGACGTGGTGGTCTTCAACACCTGCTGCATCCGGGAGAACGCCGACAACAAGTTCTACGGACACCTGGGCAACCTCAAGACCCTCCGGGAGAGCCGGCCCGGCATGCAGATCGCCGTCGGTGGTTGCCTGGCCCAGATGGACGGGGAGCAGATCCGCCAGCGGGCCTCCCATGTCGACGTGGTGTTCGGCACCCACAACCTGGCGCGGGCGCCCGAGCTGTTGCGACAGGCCGCCGCCACCGGCCCGGTGGTCGAGATCCTCGACGAGCCGATCGCCGTCAACGAGCCCGGTGCGCCGGACCAGACGGGGGCGGCTCTCGCCGCTGTCCGTGACCTTCCCTACGCCGCCTGGGTGACCATCCAGACCGGGTGCGACAACTCCTGCTCCTTCTGCATCGTCCCCTCCGTGCGGGGTGGTGAGGTATCGCGACCCCTCGAAGATCTGGTGGGCGAGGTGGAGGCGCTGGCGGCACGGGGTGTCACCGAGGTCACGCTGCTCGGTCAGAACGTGAACTCGTACGGACGTGATCTGACCCGTCGTCGCCCCCTCTTCGCCGAGTTGTTGGGCCGGGTGGGCGGGGTGCGCGGCATCAGGAGGGTCCGCTTCACCAGTCCCCACCCCAAGGACCTCCGCCCCGAGACCATTGCCGCCATGGCCGGGACCGAGGAGGTCTGCAACCACCTCCATCTGCCGCTCCAGTCGGGCAGCGATGCCGTCCTGGCGGCCATGCGCCGCGGTTACACCGCCGATCGCTACCTGTCCCGGCTGGCCGCGGCCCGCGCCGCCGTTCCCGACCTGGCCGTGACGACCGACATCATCGTGGGATTCCCCGGCGAGACCGAGGCCGACTTCGAGCGCACCCTGGAGGTCGCGGCCGAGGCCGGCTACGACAGCGCCTACACCTTCATCTTCTCCCCCCGACCGGGGACCCGGGCCGCGGCCATGGAGGAAGCCTTCGTCCCGGCCGCGGTGGTGGCCGATCGCTTCGAACGGCTGCGGGCCGTCGTGGAGCGCTCCGCCCTGGCCCGTCACCGGGACCGCATCGGGCGCCGCGAGGAGGTGGTGGTGGAGGGACCCTCGAAGCGGGACCCGACCGTGCTGACCGGGAGGACCGGGCAGAACAAGCTGGTCCACTTCACGCCGGTCGACGCCGGTCCGCCCCCCGTCGGCTCCTACGCCGAGGTCGAGATCACGGACGCCGCCCGCCACCATCTGCGGGGGACGTTGGTGGCGGTCACGGCCCGCCCCTCCCATCGGGTGCGGATACCGGTCTCGGCCGGTTGAGTCGCAGGGCTCCTGCCCCGGTGCCCGCACCGGTGCCCGTGCAAGGCGTTCCCGAGCGCGCCGGCGGTCCCCCCGCGCCAGGTCACACCACTCTTCCACCCACGTCTCCGTCACAGACGACGGTGGCCCTGGTCGGCGCCACCGCTTCGGGGAAGTCCGAGGTGGCCCTGGCGGTGGCCCGCCTCCTGCGGGAAGGTCCGACCGGTCCGACCAGCGCGACCGGTCCGACCGGCCCGGCGCCACCGGTCGAACTGGTGTCGGTGGACTCCATGGCCGTCTACCGGGGCATGGACATCGGGACGGCCAAGCCCACCCCCCAGGTCCGGGCCGAGATGGCGTACCACCTCCTCGACCTGGTCGACCCGTGGGAGGAGTTCACGGTGCACCAGTTCCAAGCGGCCGCCCGGGAGTCCCTGGCCGACATCGCCGAGCGGCGGCACGGGGCGCTCCTGGTCGGCGGCACCGGTCTGTACCTGCGGGCCCTGGTCGACGACCTGAAATTTCCGGGACGCTATCCGGACGTGGCCGAGGCCCTGCAGGCCGAGGTGGACGCGTCCGGTCCCGAGGGGAGCGAGGAACAGCGTGCCCTGCTCGGACAGCTCCACGGTCGACTGGCCGGACTCGACCCGGTGGCCGCCGGTCGAGTCGAGCCGACCAATCGGCGCCGGCTCCTCCGGGCCCTCGAGGTCACCATCGGCGCCGGGGTCCCCTTCTCGACGTTCGGGCCCGGCCTCGAGCGGTATCCCCCAACACCGGTCCGGCTGGTCGGCATCGCCCGGGATCCGCGTGTTCTGGACGAGCGCATCGGCGTGCGTTTCCACCGTCTGATGGACGAGGGACTCCTCGACGAGGTCCGCCGTCTGGCCGACCACCGCGCCGGGCTGTCACGGACGGCCCGTCAGGCGCTCGGCTACCGCGAGCTCCTGGCCCACCTGGAGGACGGCCGGCCGCTCCCCGACGCGGTCGACGAGGCCATCCGGCGTACCCGGGTCTTTGCCCGTCGTCAGATGGCATGGTTCCGACGGGATCCCCGTATCGTATGGATGGACCCGGACGACGACGTGGTGGGTTCGATAGCGGCCCGCATGGCCGAGGTCCCATCGGACCCGGGCAGGGTGGGAGACTTGACGGCGACACCATGAACCCAGCCATGCCAGCCACTCGACCCCTACGGCTCACCAAGCACCACGGGGCCGGCAACGACTTTCTGGTCATGGTCGACGTCGAGGGGCGGACCCCCCTCGACGGGCCTGTGGCCCGCGCCCTGTGCGACCGTCGGTTCGGGATCGGCGCCGACGGGGTCATCCGGATCCTCGAGGGCACGGAAGGTTCCGACCTGGGCATGGACCTGAGGAACGCCGACGGGAGCGTGGCAGAGATGACCGGCAACGGCATGCGCTGCCTGGCCCAGGCGGCGGTGGAGGCGGGCCTGGTGAAGCCACCGTCGTTCTCGGTGCGGACCCTGGCCGGGGTGAAGTCGGTCGAATTCCGACCGGGCCCGCTCGAGGGATCGGCCACGGCCTCGGTGGACATGGGGTCGGCAGCGCTGGGATCGGAGCGGCAGGTCCTCGACCACCGGGCCATCGAGGTCGACGTGGGCAATCCGCACCTGGTGCTGCTCTGGCCGGAGCCGGCCGACGCCGACGTGGCCCGGCTGGGCGCGCAGCTCCAGGGTGACCACCCCGGGGGGATCAACGTCGAGTTCATCGGGCCCGGACCGGAACCGGGTGCTGTCACCCTGCGGGTGTGGGAGCGGGGGGTGGGAGAGACCCAGGCCTGCGGCACCGGCAGTGTGGCCGCGGCCGCCGCCGCCCAGCGCTGGGGCCTGGTGGGAGCCGAGGTGGATGTCCACAATCCGGGGGGCACGCTCCGGGTCAGTCCGGCCGGCGGTGGTTTCCGCCTGAGCGGCCCGGTCTCGAAGGTGGCCGACATCGAGGTGGATCCCCGCCAGGTGCTGGCGGCCCAGCGGTGACGCCCGACGACTCGGCCTTCACCGACAGCCTCATCTCCCGATCCATCCGGGAGCGGATCGTGCTGGTCGGAGTCACGTTCCCGCACACCACCGTGGCCGACACCGAAGCCGGCCTGGACGAGTTGGCCCTCCTGGTCGACACGGCCGGCGCCGACGTGGCCGGCCGCGTGCAGCAACGACGGACCACCCCTGATCCGGCCACGTACCTGGGTCGGGGCAAGGCCGAGGAGCTGCGCCAGCTATGTCTGGCCGTCGATGCCGACACCGTGGTGTTCGACGACGACCTTTCTCCGGCCCAGCAGCGCAACCTCGAGCAGATCCTCGGCCGCACCGCCATCGACCGCACCGCGGTCATCCTCGACATCTTCGCCCAGAACGCCCGGAGCCCGGAGGGGCGCGCCCAGGTCGAGCTGGCCCTCCTTCGCTACCGGCTGCCCCGCCTGCGGGGCCGGGGCCGATCCTTCAGCCAGCAGGCCGGTGGCATCGGCACGCGGGGCCCCGGCGAGACGAAGCTCGAGGTGGATCGCCGGCGACTGGTGCGACGAATGAGCCGTCTGGAGTCCGATCTGCGACAGCTCGACCGGACGCGGCGTACCCAGCGGAAGGGCCGGAGCCGGTCGCGACTTCGGACGGTGTCCCTGGTCGGCTACACCAACGCCGGGAAGTCGACACTGCTCAACCGGCTGTGTGGAGCTGACGTCCTGGTCGAGCACCGACTGTTCTCGACCCTCGACCCGCGGACCCGCCAGCTCGACCTCCCCGGTGGCGAGACCCTGTTGGTGACCGACACCGTCGGCTTCGTCCGCAAGCTGCCCCACCAGGTGGTGGAGGCCTTCCGTTCCACGCTCGAGGTGGTGGGGGAGTCGGACCTCCTGGTGCACGTGGTGGACGGCTCCGCTCCTGACTTCGAAGGCCAGGTGGACGCGGTCCGCACCGTCCTGGCCGAGATCGGTGCCGACGGCCTGCCCGAGCTGCTCGTGGTCAACAAGTCGGACGCGGTGGAGGGGCCGGACTGCCACGGAGGTGAGGAGGCGCGGCGCCTGCTGGCCGCCCATGCCGGATCGGTCATGGTCTCGGCCCGAACCGGCCAGGGGATCGACGATCTGTTGGTGGCCATGGCCGACCGGCTCAGGGTCGGTGACCGGGTCGTCGAGCTGGTCATCCCGTGGGACCGTGGTGACGTGCGCGCCGCCGTGCACCGAGAAGGGGAGATCGTGGGTGAGGTGGCCGGGGAGCAGTCGACGCGGATCCAGGTGGTCCTCGACGACATCGGCAGGTCGAGGTTCCGGGAGTTCCTGGCCTCGTGACCGCGAACCGAACGGGGGAGGGGCCTGCACCGTCGACCGGTGCGCCCGGATTCGAGCCGCCCCCGTACCCCTACGATCGGCTGGCAGCCATCGCGGCCCGGGCCGGGGAGTGGTTTCGGGACCAGGGCGGCCTGGTCGACTGCTCCATCGGGACCCCGTGCGACCCACCCCCGGCCTCGGTCCTCTCGGCCATGGCCACGTCGGACTCCGAGCGCGGCTATCCGGCCTCGGCCGGGTCGACGGCGTACCGGCGGGCCGCCGCCGACTGGTTGACCCGGCGCTTCGGGGTGTCGGTCGATCCCGACCGCGGGCTGGCCGCCTGCGTGGGGACCAAGGAGTTCGTGGCCTCGACCGCCCAGTACCTCCGCCTCCGCACCCCCGGCCGGGACACTGTCCTGTTCCCGGCCGTCTCCTATCCCACCTATGCCATGGGGGCGCGATTGGGAGGGTGCCGACCGGTGCCCGTCCCGGAGTTGCCCGACGGCGGGCTCGACCTGGACGCGGTCGACCCCGCCGACACCGAGCGGGCCCTGATGCTGTGGGTCAACTCGCCCTCCAACCCGACGGGTCGGCTCACCGATCTCGACCACTCGGCCGCGTGGGGGCGGAGCCACGGGATCCCGGTCCTGTCCGACGAGTGCTACGCCGAGTTCACCTGGGACGGCCCGCCCCGGACCATCCTGTCCTCCGGCGTCGAGGGGGTTCTGGCCGTCCACTCCCTGTCGAAGCGGTCCAATCTGGCCGGGGTCAGGGCCGGGTTCTTCGCCGGGGACACCGACCTGGTCGGCTTCCTCAGCGATGTCCGGCGCCACGCCGGGTTGATGGTCCCGGGCCCGGTCCAGGCCGGTGCGGTGGTGGCCTTCGACGACGACTCCCATGTGGAGGCGCAGCGGGAACGGTACGCCCAGCGACTGACCTTCCTGGGCCAGGCCCTCTCGGGTGCGGGCCTGGCCGGCCCCCTACCGGCCGGCGGTTTCTACCTGTGGTTGCCGGTGCCCCGGGACCTGTCGGGAGACGGGTGGGTGGCCACCGAGACCCTGGCCCGACGGGCCGGGCTGATGGTGAGCCCGGGCGACCTCTACGGTCCGGACGGCGCCGGTTTCGTACGGGTGGCGGTGGTCCAACCCATGGACCGTCTCCGGCTGGTCGCCGACCGCCTGTCCCGCTGACGCTCGAGAGGCCGGACGCGGCCCGCGGCCACGGACCGGCCCGCCCGGAGGGCCTGCGGAGCCGTCGGACCCCACGGCTAACGTCTGACCATGGCAGACCTCCAGTCCCAGATCGAAGCGTTGTGGGCCCGCTCGGGCGAGCTCGGGCCGGCCGATACCGACGCACTGGCGGTGGTGACCGAGGCCGTGGAACTACTCGACCGGGGCACGGCCCGGGTGGCCGAGGTCGATCCGGCTACGGACGAGGTGGTGGTCCACCAGTGGCTCAAGCAGGCCATTCTCCTCCTGTTCCGACTCAAGGCCATGGAGACGCTGGAGGTGGGTCCGTTCGAGTTCGCCGACAAACTCCCGCTCAAGCGGGACTACGCCGAGTCGGGGGTACGTGTGGTGCCGGGCGCCTCGGCCCGGTGGGGGTCGTTCCTCGGGAACGGGGTCATCTGCATGCCGAGCTACGTCAACATCGGGGCCCGGGTGGGTGCCGGTTCGATGGTGGACACCTGGGCCACGGTGGGGTCCTGCGCCCAGATCGGCGAGCAGGTGCACCTGTCCGGCGGTGTGGGTATCGGGGGAGTCCTGGAGCCGGCCCAGGCGGCTCCGGTGGTGATCGAGGACGAGGTCATGATCGGTAGTCGGTGCATGATCACCCAGGGGGCCCGGGTGGGCCGGGGTTCGGTGGTGGGGGAGGGCACGATCCTCAACCCGTCCATCCCGGTCATCGAGGCCGAGACCGGCGAGGAGTTGTCCCGTGGTCATGTGCCCCCCTGGTGCGTGGCCGTCCAGGCATCCCGGCGCCGCCAGTTCCCCGGTGGGGAGTTCTTCCTGCCCTGTGTGCTCGTCATCAAGCGCCTGACCGAGGGCGAGCGCCACGACAAGGCGCAGCTCAACGACATCCTCCGGCAACACGGCGTATCGACGTGATCGACGGACGCGGCGACGTGGAGGGCATGCCCAGGGGTCTGCTCGGGATGGCCACCGCCCTGGTGGCGATCCCGTCGGTCAGCCACTTCGAGGGCCTGATGGCCGACGCGGTCGAGACGGCACTCCGTCTGTGCCCGTGGCTGGAGGTGGAGCGGATCGGTGACAACGTGGTGGCCCGGACCGATCTGGGCCGGGACCAGCGCCTGCTCCTGGCCGGTCACCTGGACACGGTCCCACCAATAGGCGGGAACGAGGAGCCACGGATCGTCGACGGGACGCTCTACGGGGTGGGCGCGGCCGACATGAAGGGCGGACTGGCCGTATTCCTCCACCTGGCTGGTGCGGTGGCCGAACCGAGCATGGATGTGACCTGGTGCTTCTACTCGGGCGAGGAGGTGGCCCACGAGTTCAACGGGCTCCGTCACCTGTGGGAGCACCGGCCCGACCTCCTCGAGGCCGACGCCGCCATCCTCGGTGAGCCGACCGGCGCGGCGGTGGAGGCCGGTTGCCAGGGAACCATGCGGGTCCGGATCAGCCTCCGGGGCCGCCGGGCCCACACGGCCCGACCGTTCACGGGCAGGAACGCCATCCACCGGCTGGCCCCCCTGGTGGCGGCGGCAGCCGACCACCTGAACCGGCGAGTGGTGCTCGACGGGTGCGAGTTCGTGGAGCAACTCCAGGTGGTGGAGATCGGTGGCGGCGTCTCACCCAACGTGGTCCCGGACGAGGCCTCGGTGGTCGTCAACTACCGCTTCGCGCCGGACCAGAGTCCGGAACAGGCCGAGGACTCGCTGCACCGGCTACTTGGCCCCCATCTCGAACCGGGCGACGAGTGGGAGCTGACCGACAGCGCGCCCGGCGCCCCGCCCGCCCTCGACCACCCGGTCCTGGCCGCGCTGGTGGCGGCCACCGGCACCCCGCCCGTGGCCAAGCAGGGGTGGACCGACGTGTCGTCGCTGTGGGCCCACGGGATTCCCGCCGCCAACTTCGGACCGGGCGATCCGCTCGTGGCCCACTCGCCCGACGAGCATGTGAGCGGCCACCAGCTGCAGCGGTCGGCCGCGGTGTTGGACGCCCTCCTGCGAGGAGACGGGTAGGGTCGGAGCGTGTCCGTCACCACTCGCACCCTGGGTACCTCCGGACTCGAGGTGTCGGCCGAAGGACTGGGCTGCATGGGCATGAGCGAGTTCTACGGTCCGGGGGACGACGGCGAGTCCACCGCCACCATCCACCGGGCGCTCGACCTCGGGGTCAACTTCCTTGACACCTCGGACATGTACGGTCCCTATCTCAACGAAGTGCTGGTCGGACGGGCCATCGCCGGACGCCGCGACGACGTGGTGCTGGCCACCAAGTTCGGGATCTCCCGGGGGCCCGACCCCGCCGACCGGTCGGTCCGGGGGGACCCCGAGTACGTCCGGCAGGCGTGCGACGCCTCGCTCGGTCGACTGGGCGTGGACCACATCGACCTCTACTACCAACACCGGACGGACGGGACGGTCCCCATCGAGGAGACCGTGGGGGCCATGGCCGAACTGGTGGACGCCGGGAAGGTCCGTCACCTGGGCCTGTCCGAGGCCGTTCCCGACACCATGCGACGGGCGTGCGCCGTACATCCGGTGGCCGCACTCCAGAGCGAATGGTCCCTGTGGAGCCGCGATCTCGAGGGGGAGACCGTGCGGACGGCCCGTGAACTCGGCATCGGCATCGTGGCCTACAGCCCACTCGGCCGCGGCTTCCTGACCGGTCAGTTCACCTCACCCGAGGACTTCCCGCCCGGCGACTTCCGTGGCCACCATCCGAGGTTCACCGGCGAGAACTTCGCCCACAACCTGGCCCTGGTGGACAAGGTCCGCTCCCTGGCCGAGGAGAAATCCTGTACCCCGGGCCAGCTGGCTCTGGCGTGGGTGCTCTCCCGCGGGGACGATGTGGTGCCCATCCCCGGGACGAAGCGGCGGACCTATCTGGAGGAGAACGTGGCCGCCCTCGACGTGGTCCTGACCGAGGACGACCTGGCGGCCATCGAAGCGGTGTTCCCGAGCGGAGCATGGGCGGGGGACCGGTATCCCGACATGAGCACGGTCACCGTCACGACGCCCACACCCAGGCCCTGACCTGACTGCCGAGCGGCCACGATGGTCACAGGCGCCGCAGGACCGTGACCACCTTGCCGTAGACCGTCACCTCGGACGGGTCGAACTCCATGGGGGAGAGGCGCTCGTTGGCGGGTGTCAGCACCACCAGCCCGTCGCGTGTCGAGAACCGCTTGACCGTGGCCTCTCCGTCGGGGATGCCGGCCACCACCACGTCGCCCTGCTCGGCCTGTGGCTGCTGGCGGACGACGACGAAATCGCCGTCCATGATGCCGGCGTCGATCATCGAGTCGCCTCGTACGGTGACCATGAACAGCGACCCGGACCCGGTGAAGTCCTCGGGCAGGGGGTAGAGCTCCTCGATGTTCTCCTGGGCCAGGACCCCGGTTCCGGCGGCGACCTCGCCCACCAATGGAACGTGGCGGATCGGTCGTGCATCCGCGATCACCTTCGACGACGGGTCGTAGCAGACCTCGATGGCCCGGGGCTTGGTGGGATCCCGCCGCAGGTAGCCCTCGCGCTGCAGCACAGCCAGGTGGGCATGGACCGTCGACGACGACGTCAGTCCCACCGATTCGCCGATCTCCCGCACCGAGGGCGGGTAGCCGCGCTCCCGCACGGCCTCGGAGATGCAGTCGAGGATCTGCTTGCGCTTGGGACTCAGTACCTGGGCCATGTCTCCCCTTGTCTCCCTTGGCGCCTCATCGGCGGTGCCGGCCACAACTTGGGGCCGCCCCGCCCCGCCGGTCCCGTGGGGCCTCGTGGGCTTCCACCGGGCCGTACCGAGGCGAACATCTGTTTGGCAGAAGCTAGCCCCCGGCCATTCCAAAAGCAAACACCCGTTCGAAAAGAGTCTTGACAACGAACAGGTGTTCGTGGTGTCATGTCCCCATGACGAACACAGGTTCGATTGATCCGGTTGAGTCCGACGGCCCCGCTGGCGGCAGCCGGCTGGTCCTGGGCCGATGACCGCCCTCTGGTTGTCGCCTGACGCCGATGTCGATGCCGTTCCGACCGGGTCGGCGCTGCCGGCGTACCGGGGCACCGGTCTGCGACTGGTCCGTCCCGGCGTGGTCGAGTCCTGGCCCGAGGGCACAGACGACCTCGAACCGGTCAGCCCGGCGATCGCTCTCGTCCCGGAGCGCCGGCCCAAGTCGGGGCGGCGTGTGTCGCCGGCGGTCCGGCGGCGCCGTGCTCTCCTGGCCGGCATGGTCGCCCTCCTGATCGTTCTGGCTCTTCCGCTGAGCGGAACCGGTGGTCACTCCCACGCCACTGGTTCCGCTCTGGCGGGGAACGTCGGCCCGGTGGCCTACACCGTGCAGCCAGGGGACACCCTGTGGACGATCGCCGAGCGGGTGGATCCGACCGGCGACCCCCGCCCCCTAGTGGCCAAGTTGGCCGCTCAGACCGGCTCGGACACCGTGGTGCCGGGGGAGCACATCACCCTGCCTTGACCCGGTTCCGGATCAATGGTCGGGAGTAGGGTGAAGGGGGCAACGGGCGGGTTGCGGCGATAGGTTGCGCACTAGCCTCGTGACGTGCGATGTCCGTGGTGCCTGGCCGATGACGACCGTGTGGTCGACTCCCGGCTGGCCGAAGAGGGCGCAGCCATCAGGCGGCGGCGCGAGTGCGGCAGCTGTGGTCATCGATACACCACCTTCGAGAGAATCGATGAGATTCCTCTCATGGTGATCAAGCGCTCCGGCGCGCGTCAGCCCTTCGACCGCGGAAAGTTGGTCGATGGCCTCCGTGCCGCCACGAAGAACCGTCCGGTGACCGAGGGTCAACTCGAGGTGGTGGCGCAACTGGTCGAGGACGAACTACGCGAAGACGGGTCGGAGCCCACGTCGGAGAAGGTGGGGCTGGCTGTGCTCGAGAGGTTACGGGTGGTCGACGAGGTTGCGTACCTCCGCTTTGCCAGTGTGTACAAGGGATTCGAGGGCGTGGACGACTTCCGACGTGAGGTGGGGCTGCTGACGAAGACGACGGCCCCGAAGCAGCCGGAGGCGTAGGGCGTGGCCGAGCTCCTGGTCGAGGTGCCGACCCGGGCCCTGGCCATCTATGCCCACCCGGATGACCCCGATGTCTCGTGCGGGGGCACTCTGGCCGCATGGGCAAAGGCCGGATGCGAGGTGCGGATCCTGCTCTGCACCGACGGAGGCAAGGGAACCCCGGACCCCGAAGCCGATGTGAGCGACCTGGCCGTCCGCCGCGCCGCTGAGGCCGCCGAGTCGGGGGCGGTGATCGGGATCGCCGGACAGCAGTGCCTCTGCTACCCCGATGGGGAGCTGCGCGACGAGGCGGCGTTCCGCGAGGCGCTGGTGGCCGCGGTGCGTCAATTCCGGCCCGAGGTCGTCCTCTGCCCCGACCCGACGGCCATCTTCTTCGGGCAGGACTACTTCAACCACCGGGACCACCGGGTGACCGGCCTGGCCGCACTGGATGCAGTCTCCCCGGCCGCCGCACTCCCTCACTACTTCCCCGGAGCGGGACCGGCCCACCAGGTGTCGACCGTGCTGATGTCGGGCACGCTCGAGCCCGACGTCTGGGTCGACATCACCGCCACCGTCGGGATCAAGGGCGAGGCGGTCGGATGCCATCGGAGCCAGTTCCCCGACGGTCAGGAGTGGGCGTCGACGGCGGTGCGACTGGGGGCGGAAGACGCCGGCCGTCAGGCCGGTGTCCCCTTCGCCGAGGGATTCCGGAGGTTGCGCCTCGGTGCATGACGGTTGGCGAGCCGGTCCGAGACCGGGGCCCGACCCGGGTCCGGAACAGGGTCGGGCTGAGCGAGTCATCCTCCACGTGGACATGGACGCCTTCTTCGCCTCGGTCGAGGTGCTCGACAACCCGGCCCTGGCCGGGCTTCCGGTCATCGTGGG
Source organism: uncultured Acidimicrobiaceae bacterium (assembly GCA_963756515.1). Lineage (GTDB taxonomy): Bacteria > Actinomycetota > Acidimicrobiia > Acidimicrobiales > RAAP-2 > Bog-756. The sequence continues at coordinate 31,634 of CAVWNV010000003.1, read as the reverse complement.
CGCAGCGGGCCCGAGGGGGGTGGTCGCGGCCTGCACCTACGAGGCCAGGATGTTCGGGGTCCACTCGGCCATGCCGTCGTCGGTGGCCCGTCGCCTCTGTCCGTCGGCCCTATTCGTCGACGGGAGGTATCACCGCTACGTCGAGGAGAGCACGAAGCTCCACGCCATCTTCCAGTCGGTGACACCCCTGGTGGAGGGGATCTCTCTCGATGAGGCCTTTCTCGACGTCACGGGTTCGAGGCAGCTGCTCGGCGACGGACCGGCCATCGCCGCCTCCATCCGCCATCGGGTGGCTACCGAGCTCCATCTCGGATGTTCGGTGGGAGTAGGCCGCAGCAAACTGATGGCCAAACTGGCCTCCAAGGCGGCCAAGCCCACGGCCGGACGTTCGGGGATCACCGAGGGTCCGGGTGTTGTCGTGGTGTCCCCGGACGGGGAGCTCGATTTCCTGCATCCGCTGCCGGTCCGAGCGCTCTGGGGGGTGGGCCCGGTCACGGGACGGAGACTCGAGTCCCTCGGGGTCCTGACGGTGGGGGACATCGCCGCCCTTCCGCCGGGTGCGCTCGAAAGGGTCGTGGGTACCGCCGCCGGTGCGCACCTGGCCGAACTGGCCCGGGGTCACGATCCGCGACCGGTCGTGCCCGAACAGGAGGCGAAGTCGATCGGTCACGAGGAGACGTTCCCGGCGGACCTGTGGGACCTCGACGAACTGAGACGGCACCTCCTCCGGATGGTGGACGCGTCGGCCACCAATCTCCGGGGGTCCGGACTGGCGGCACGGACGGTCAACATCAAGGTCCGGTTCTCCGACTTCACGATGATCACCCGATCCCATTCGATGCTCTCACCCCTCGACGCCTCACCGGCTATCGGGGCGGTGGCGACCGCACTGTTGGACTCGGTCGAACTGGAGCAAGGGGTGCGGCTGCTCGGGGTCAGCCTGGCTGGTTTCGGATCGGCCGAGGCCGGGTTCCAACTGAGTCTCGATCTGGATGGCGACGAACGGTCGGAGGAGGGCGGACAGTCCCGGGCGGGACCGGCCGGAAGCGGCCCGGCCGACGTCGGACCGGACGGTTCCGACGACGAAGATCGGCTGGCCAGGGCGCACGAGGACGCCGAACGTATCCAGCAGTCGTGGGGAACGGTGACGGCGGCGGTGGATGCCATTCGGGCCCGTTTCGGTGGGTCCTCGGTGGGACCGGCGTCACTGGTGGGGGACGAGGGGATCCGTGTCAGTCGGCGTGGGGAGTCCCAGTGGGGTCCCCACGCCCCCCGGTAGGCCTCCGAACGGTGATGTCACCATGGTGGTGATGGGCCCGCCACCTTGTAATATGGTGTCGGTGTCTTGTCGAGGTTGGTGTTTCCAGAGGTTGGTCGTCCGATCGAGTACGCCGTGTTTTCCGGTGGGGATTGCGCGAGGATGAGATCGGTGACTGCCGCCGGGGACGATCTTGGGTGGAGGGGACGAGTTCTTGCCGCTCTCTGAGCACGAACAGCGCATACTGCACGAGTTGGAGCAATCGCTCTATCAGGAGGATCCCGGCTTCGCGGAGCGGGTGCGCTCGGAGACGGTCTACCGCCATGCCGGCCGGTACTGCATCTGGTCCGCCCTCGTCTTCGTAGCCGCGCTGGTGTTCATGTTCCTCACGTTCTCGAGGTCGGTGGTCCTGGGCTTCGTGGGTGTGGTGATCATGTTCCTGTCCGGGGTGGTGTTCGCCAACAACGCCCGGCGCATGGGGAAGGCCGGGATCGACGACATCTCCCGCTCGCTGCACAGCCGGAACATCAGCAACACGGTCCACGATCCACGCGAGTGGATCCGGGGCCGCTTCCACCGCGAAGACTGACCGGGTCGACTGACCGGCCGGTGACCATGGTTTCCCCCGCGGGCCGTACCGGCCAAGGGGACGGTGCGGCCGGAGCACCCGGAGAGGGGCCGGTCGTCCTGGCCGTCGACATCGGCGGTACGAAGATGGCGGCAGCAGTCATCGGCCCGTCGGGGACCTTCGTGACCAGCGCCCGAGCCCCGACGCCCTCCGGAGCCGATCCCGAGGCCACCTTCGGCGCGCTGGCATCGATCATCCGGGAAGTGTCGTCGGCCACCACCGCCACACCGGAGGTCTGTGGCGTGGGCTGCGGGGGTCCGATGACGGCAGGGGGGGAGACGGTGTCCCCACTCAATATCGAGGCCTGGGACCACTTCCCGCTCCGCGACCGCCTCGAACGCCTCGTGGGCCTGCCGGTCGCCGTCGACAACGACGCCAAGGCCCTGGCTCTCGGGGAAGGATGGCTGGGAGCGGCGCGGGGGAGCCGCAACTACCTGGCCATGGTGGTGTCGACCGGGGTCGGCGGGGGGATCGTGGTCGACGGCCGACTGTTGGACGGCACCGACGGGAATGCGGGCCACATCGGACACGTGGTGGTGGAGCCCGAGGGACGGGAGTGCGCCTGCGGCGCTCGGGGCTGCCTCGAGGCCGAGGCGTCGGGCCGATCGATCGAGGCCATGACGGGGCACCCGGCCCCGGAGGCACCCGACTCGGTGCGCCGGCGAACGGGCACCATGGTGGGCCGGGCGGTGGCATCGGTGGCCAATCTGTTGGATGTGGAGTTGGCCGTGGTGGCCGGGTCGGTGGCGCTGGGCTACGGACCGGTCTTCTTCGACGCCGCCCAGGCCGAGATCGAGACGAGGGCGCGGCTCGACTTCTCGCGCCAGACCCGAATCCGACCCGGGGCGCTGGGTGCGGACGGCCCATTGCTGGGTGCGGCCGCCGTCGGCCGTCGGGCCGTCCTGCTCGGCGCCCTCCCGACCACCGCCCAATGACGCCGGACCGATCTCGACGGCCGACGGGTCCGACGCCGTTGGCGCTGGCGGTGATGGCCAGTGCGGTCCTTCGTCGTCCCGGGCTGTGGTGGACCGCACTGGGTGCCCTCCGGCGGCTGGCCGCCCCGGGATGGTGGCGGGACCGGCCCCGTCTGCCCCTGCCGGATGGGCGGCTCTGGGCCTTCCGTATGGTCACGGCCTATGGACGTCCGGACCGGTCCCCGGATCCAGCCGACGTGATCGCCTACCTCGAATGGTGCCGATCCACGGCGCATCCGAAGCGGCGCGCCTCGGGCCGGCCGACCCACGACGTGGCCTCCGGCCGCCTGGGCCCGACCCGATCGGGCTAATTTCCGTGGTAATGGATCGACGGCCGAAGACGGCGGCGAAGAAGGTGAGCACAGGATCCGCCGGACCGCGGGCCCCGGCGGTACGGTCCCCGATGTCGCCGTCGCGGCGGGCCCTGGTGCTGAACGCCACCTTCGAGCCGCTCGGCATCGTGTCCTCGCGGCGGGCCGTGCTGTTGGTCCTGGACACCAAGGCCGAGCTGGTCCACACCACCGAGCGCGTGTTCCGGGCGGAGCACCTCTCGGTACCGGAGCCATCGGTGGTCAGATTGGTGCGCTACGTCCAGATCCCCCGCCACTACCGGGTGGCGGTCAACCGTCGGACCGTCTTCGCACGGGACGGTTCGCGCTGCCAGTACTGCGGGTCGGCGGCGGAGAACCTCGATCATGTGATCCCCCGGAGCAAGGGCGGGCCCCACACGTGGGAGAACGTGGTGGCCGCCTGCCGCCGTTGCAACACGCGCAAGGAGGATCGCCTCCCGCACGAGGCCGGGATGGTGCTTCGGTCGACGCCCATGGCCCCCCGGCATCGGGTCCAGCTCCTGGCGCTCTGTGGCGGGGGCAGCGAGGACTGGGGCACCTACCTCGGGACGACTCCGGCCCCGCAACAGCTCACCGCCTGAGCGGTCCGCACCAGGCCGGGACGGCAAGCAGAGGAGTGTGGCGAATGCCCGGCGACTGGTGGGTGGACGAGCGGGCCGGTGACGCGGCGACGCTGCATGCCGGTTGGCCGCGGATCGTGGACCAACCCGACCAGAGAGCGGTGGCGGTGTGTAGGGTCACCGCCCCGGCCGTGGTCCTCGGCTCCACCCAGCCCGAGACGGTGGTCGACGGGCGCCGGGCCACTGCCGCCGGCGTCTCGGTGGCCCGGAGGAGATCGGGCGGGGGCGCGGTGCTGGTGGTCCCGGGCGATCCGGCCTGGGTCGACGTCTACCTTCCCCGCCACGATCCGCTGTGGCGTCACGAGGTCGATCGGGCCTTCGACTGGCTGGGCGATGCCTGGGTGCAGGCGTTGGGCCGGAACGGGCTCACCGGGCTGAGCGCGCACCGTCAGGGCTACCGGACGTGCACCCGTTGGTCGTCGCTGGTCTGCTTCGGCGGGATCGGTACCGGAGAGGTCGTCACCGCTGACGGCCGCAAGGTGGTGGGGCTGGCGCAGCGCCGCACCCGGGAGGGGGCATGGTTCCACGGCGCCTGTGTCCTGCGGTGGAATCCGGCCGGCCTCGTCGACCTTCTGGCCATGGACGCCGTCGAGCGGGAGGCGGCCACCGACGGCCTCCGATCGGCCGTCGTCGGCGCGGCCGACCTGGCCGGCGAGGTCGGAGGCCAGGCACCTGATGCTCCCGACCTGGCCGCTTCGTTGATCGACTCGTTGCCCTAGCCCCGGAGTCGCACCGCGCCCGGCCAGCCCACGCCGTGCCCGGCCAGCCCAAGCCGCGCCACTCCGCCCCACCGGCCCGGCCCCGTCCCGACGACCGTGCCCACACCCCCGATGGCCAGGGCCGGCGGCGCGATCGGGGTCGGCACGAGTGCCTCGGACGTGGGCGCAGCCGGTCCGTAATCGGGCCAGGGAGCTGGTAGAACCACCGGATTTTGTGCCCAAGTGGTTGACCAGTGGTGGACTGGGGCGTAAAGTGGCGCAAAGTGGTGTGAAAGGGAGGAATCCGAACCGTCGGGTTCTGGGCACTGCGGGGAGCATTGTGGGAGCAAACACCAGTGGCACGGTTCTTCGGCAGGTACGAGCACTCGCTCGACGACAAGGGAAGGGTCATCCTCCCGTCGAAGTTCCGCGGTCAGTTCGAGCACGGGGGCTATCTGACGGAGTACCAGGACGGGTGCCTGTCGCTGTGGACGCCCGACCAATTCGAGCAGCAGATGGAGTCGATGCTGGAGCGGGCCTCGGCCGGGAAGAGCGATCGGAACCTGGCCAGATTGTGGGCATCGACGTCGCACGAGGCGGAGATCGACCGGCAAGGCCGCATGGCCATCCCGCTCCGTCTCCGGGAGTACGCGGGCCTGGAGGGCGACGTGCTGGTGCTCGGGGCGATCGACCGGGTGGAACTGTGGAATCGCGACGCCTGGGACAGCAAGGTCCTACCGGAAGAGGAGCGCCTCACCCAGGGCGACGACGGCTGAGTGACGATATGCGCCTCCACGTCGTCCGCCATGGGAGCGAAGAGCGGTCCCCGAGCAGTGGTGGGTCCCGCCGCTCGACAGAGAGGGAGACGATCAGCGACCGAATCAGCCCCGACCACCCCAGCGTCGACCACCCTGTCATCACGTCGGCCACGGCTCCCCAGACAGCGCCGTCGCCGTTCCGGGACCCCGATACCGGACGCCGCCCCACCCCGTACGAGTCGGGCCTGGCCGCCGTGGCCCGGCACGACGTGCACATCGAACGAGTCTGGCCCATGCGCAGTCCCTCGACCGGATCTCTGGGAGAATCCTCCTCCGCCTACTCCCAGAGAGAGCGTCGCGGCACTCCACCCGCAAGCATCGTGCCGGTCGGGGGACTGCGGATGAACCAGGCGTTCCCACACGAGCCGGTCATGGCCACCGAGGTGGTCGGGCTCTTCGCCCCGGTGCCGTCGGGCCTGATCCTCGACGCCACGGTCGGAGGGGGAGGACACGCGGAGGCCTTGCTGACCGCCCACGGTGGCATCAGCGTCCTGGGCCTCGACCGTGATCCGGTAGCGGCGGCGGCGGCCACCGCCGTCTTGGCTCCGTTCGGGCACCGGGCCGTGGTCCGTCAGTCGCGATTCGACAACCTGGCCGAAGTGGTGTCCGAGGTCCAGGCCGGCCTCGGGGCCGGTCCGCTGGCCCATGGACTGAGCGGGGTGCTGTTCGATCTGGGCGTCAGCTCGCCCCAGCTCGACGTGGCCGAGCGGGGATTCTCGTATCGGCGGGATGCGGCCCTCGACATGAGGATGGACCCGACGTCGGGCCGGACCGCCGCCGACATCGTGAACGAGTTCGACGAGGACTCCCTGGTCAGCCTGTTCACCGAGAACGGCGAAGGACGATTCGCCCGACGCATCGCCCGGGCCATCATCGCGGCGCGGCCCGTGAGCACGACCGGTCAGCTGGCCGACGTGGTGCGGGCGGCCATTCCCGCCGCCACCCGCCGCACCGGAGGCCACCCGGCCCGCAGGGTCTTCCAGGCCATCCGCATCGCCGTGAACGAGGAGTTGGACCAGCTGGAACGGGCCCTCGAGGACGCACTCTCGTTGCTCCGACCCGGCGGCCGGTGCGTGGTCATCGCCTACCACTCAGGAGAGGACAGGCTGGTCAAGTCCATCTTCACCCGCGCCGTCACCGGTGACTGCCACTGCCCCCCCGGCCTTCCGTGCGTGTGCGGAGCTGATCCGCAGTTCCGCCTGGTGGCCCGAGGGGCCCGTCGGCCCAGTGAGGAAGAAGTGGCGAAGAACCGTCGGGCCGAGGCCGCTCGCCTCCGGGTCGTCGAACGTCTGCCCGTGGCGGACGATCCCGCCTCGTCCAACGGCGAAGTGGCCTGATGGCCCCGCCGGCCGATGCCGCCGTCCGTCGCGCCTCGTCCCGTACCGGCAGCGCCTCTCCGGACACGCACGGAGCCCGTCGACCACACCTCCGGCTCTTCGAGCCTGCGCCCCGGCGCCGGACCGGACCCCGAGCCGTCCGCCGGTCGGCCATGTGGGCCTCGGGCCTCCTCATCGTCGGGAGCCTGTTGGCCGTGGTGGTCGGCGACGCCCAGGTGGCCCAGGGCCAGGTACGCCTGTCAGCCGTGCAACAGGAGCTGGCCTCGGCCGTAGCGACCCAGAAGGCGCTCCAGTCCGATGTGGCCTGGAAGGCCGCGCCCCCCCTTGTGGTGAGCCAGGCCGAGCGCGAGGGACTCGTGGCGGCAACCCAGGTCGTCTATCTGCCCGAGGTCTCGCTCCGGGTTCCGCTACCGCCTCCCCATCTCGTTCCCGAGACCGTTCCGGCCTCGTCCGGCGCGGCCTCGTCGGCCGTGGGATCGGCATCGAACGCCAATCCGACGGCGGCGTCCGCGCCGGCCACCTCCTCCTCGAAGCCAGCGTCGACCACCCCGGCCCAGCGGTGAGCCCGGCGATCCTGCTGGGTCGGCGTTCACGCGCCATGCGACTGGTCCTGGTCCTGGTGTTCCTGGCCCTGGTCTTCCAGCTGGTCAAGGTGCAGGAGTTCTCCCATCAGCACTACGCCTCGCTCTCGGCCTCCGAGCTGAGCCAGTCCGTGACCGTGCCTGCCGTGCGCGGCGGTATCTACGACCGGAACGGGGAAGTGCTGGCAGAGTCGGTCACCAAACAGACGGTGGTGGCCGATCCGCTGCTGATCAGCCACCCACGCGCCATCGCCGACGCGTTGTCGCCGGTGCTGCGCGTACCTGACGACAAACTCCGGGTCGAGCTCACCGAGCATTCGGGTTTCGTCTACCTCGCCCACCGGGTCTCCGATGCGGTGGCGGCCAAGGTGACCGCCCTCGGACTGACCGGTATCAACCTCGTCCCCGAGGCCCAGCGCGTGGAGCCGGACGGCCAGCTGGCCCTGCCGGTGGTGGGCACCGTCAACTGGGCCGGGACCGGTTCGTCGGGATTGGAGTACGAGTACCAGTCGCTCCTGGCCGGCAAGGCCGGGCGGAAGAGCCTGCTCGAGGCGCCGGACGGGGCGACACTGCCCGGGACCGGAAAGGCCTCGGTCGCGGCCCGGCCCGGGGACGGGCTCGAGCTGACCATCGACGAGTCCGTGCAGTACGTCGCCGAGCAGGCCCTGGCCGCGGAGATCTCTGCGTCCCACGCCTACAGCGGCACGGCGGTGGTCATGGACGTGAAGACGGGCGACATCCTGGCCATGGCCGACCTCCAGTCCACCGCGGGCTCGGCCACCACCGGGGCCCCGGCCACCCCGGCCACCCCGGCCACCCCGGCTGGCGGGGCCACCACGGTGGCCGACACCCGTACCGCCGGTACGTCCTCCTCCTCGGGCTCAACGTCGGGCCCCGCCCTGGCCTCCACCGCCGACACCCTCCCTGCCGGGGTGGAGGAGGCCCCCTCGAATACCGCCGCGACCTGGGTCTACGAACCGGGATCGGTGTTCAAGCTGGTCACGTTCTCGGCGGCCCTGTCCTCGGGCATCACCACCCCGAACCAGCCGATCGAGGTCCCCGCCTCGCTCCCGATGGGTACGTACACCTTCCACGACGCCGAAGCGCACGGGACCGAACGTCTGACCGCGAGCCAGATCCTGGCCCAGTCGTCGAACGTCGGCACCATCGAAGTGGCGCAGGCGCTGGGGGAGAACCGCCTGCTGTCGCAGATCTCCAACCTGGGGTTCGGCAAGCCCACCGGACTCGGGATCCCGGGTGAGTCGGAGGGACTCGTGCCGGGCGCGTCGGCGTGGACGGGCACCTCGATCGGCTCCACCCCCATCGGACAGGACGACGCGGTGACCGCGCAGCAGATACTCGATGCCTACAACTCCGTCGCCAACGGCGGGGTGTTCGTCAAGCCGCGGCTGGTCCGGGCCACCGTGTCACCCTCGGGGACGGTGGTTCCGGCCCATCCCTCGACGTCCCACCGGGTCATCGACCCGACCACGAACGCCGAGCTGGTCCAGATGCTGGAGGGCGTGGTGGCGTCGGGCACCGGAACCAGTGCCGCCATCGACGGGTACACGGTGGCCGGTAAGACCGGCACGGCCCAGATCCCCGACCCCAACCACCTGGGCTACATCTCCGGAGCCTATGTCGGCTCGTTCGCAGGCTTCGCCCCGGCCGAGAACCCCGTGCTCTCGGCGGTGGTGGTGCTGGACCACCCCACACCCATCTACGGTGGGGCCGTGGCTGCGCCGGTGTTCTCGACGATCATGGCCTATGCCCTGCACCACTACGGCATACCCACTACCGCCACGGCCACCACCTCGGCCTCGAGCTCGGCAGTGGGGAGCACCGGCACCACCTCGGTGCCGACCGGAGCGACGACGGAAGGGCCCTAGGTGGGCCCGCGCCAGGCGCGCCCGCTCCTCCACCCCGGCCGGAGCCCGCGGGCCACATCGCCGTGCAGATGAGCGCGTTGCTGCTCGACATCGAAGCGGTAGAGCTGCGCGGTGACCCGGCCGCCACCGAGGTGCGTTCGATCGAGTTCGACAGCCGACAGGTGACGGTGGGCTCCCTCTTCTGCTGCGTGCCCGGGACCCACACCGACGGACATCGCTACGCGGCCGAGGCGGTTGGTCGAGGTGCCACCGCGCTCCTCTGCGAACGGTTCCTCGACCTCGATGTGACCCAGGCGCGGGTGCCCGACGGCGGCCTGCGGACGGCCATGGCCTCGGTGGCCTCGTCCTTCTACGACCACCCGTCCCGGGCCATGCGGATGATCGGGGTCACCGGTACCAACGGCAAGACGACGGTGACCCAGCTCGTCCGGGCCGTGCTCGAGCATGCCGCCGTACCCACCGGCGTGATCGGCACCCTGGTGGGGGCGCGCACCACGCCCGAGGCACCCGATCTCCAGCGCCTGCTGGCCGAGTTCCGTGACCGCGGTGACCGGGCCGTGGCCATGGAGGTGTCGTCGCACGCCATGACGGAGCACCGGGTCGACGCCATCGTCTTCGACGTGGCGGCGTTCACCAACCTCAGTCGGGACCACCTCGACCACCACGGGTCGATGGAGGCGTACTACCAGGCCAAAGCCGGGTTGTTCGATTCGTCGCGGGTGCGGTCGTCGGTCATCTTCGTGGACGACCCCTGGGGTGGACGACTGGCCTCGGAGCTGGGCCGCCGGTCGGTGGTCGAGGTGCGGAGCTCCGAGGCCACCGAGGTCGTGGCCGAGGTCGGGAGGTCGACGTTCCGCTGGCGGGGCCTCACGGTCGAACTTCCCCTGACCGGGGCCTTCAATATCGACAACTTCCTGGTGGCGGCCACGGTGGCCACGGAGTTGGGGGTGGACGAGCGCACCGTGGTCGAAGGCGTGTCCGGGGCGGGACCCGTCCCCGGTCGGATGGAAGTGGTGACGACGGGCGAGCCGGTGTCGGTGATCGTGGACTACGCCCACACCCCGGCGGCCCTGGACCGGGCGCTGGCCGCGGCCCGTGACCTGGCCGGCCCGGGCCGTGTCATCTGCCTGTTCGGATGTGGGGGCGATCGTGACCAGGGGAAACGATCCGAGATGGGGGCGGTGGCCGCGCGCCACGCCGACGTCATCGTGCTCACATCCGACAACCCCCGCTCGGAGGATCCCGACGCCATCATCGAGGACATCCGCGGCGGCACCGGCGAGTTCGCCCCGGTCGTGGTCGAGCCCGACCGTGCCCGGGCCATCGGCCGGGCCGTTAGGGCGGCCGAACCCGGGGACGTCGTCCTGCTGGCCGGCAAGGGGCACGAGACCACACAGACGGCCCAGGGCAGATCGTGGCCGTTCGACGACCGGGTCGAGGCCCGGCGGGCCCTGGCCGACCGTTTCGGGGCGGGATCGGCGTGATCTCCCTCATGACATCGGGAGGGGTGGCCCTCTGGATCGCCGTGCTGTCCACGCCGATGCTGATCCGTTGGCTCATCAAGAACAACATCGGCCAACAGATACGGGAGGACGGCCCCCAGGTCCACATCGCCAAGGCCGGGACCCCGACCATGGGTGGTATCGGCATCGTGGCCGCGGTGGCCATCGGCTACCTCACCGCCCACGCCATCCCCGGTGTCACGTTCTCCCGGTCGGGCGCGCTGATCATGCTGGCCGTCCTCGGTGCCGCCGCCATCGGGTTCGCCGACGACTGGATCAAGGTCCGGCACCGCCGGAGCCTGGGGCTCAACAAGCGGACCAAGTTCGGCTCACAGATCGCCCTGGGCGTGCTCTTCTCCCTGCTCGCCGTGTACTGGGCCCATGCCTCGACCACGCTTTCGTTCACCCGGTACGACTCCATCGGTCTGCACATGGGCACCGCTGTGTGGGTGGTGTGGGCCACCGTCATCATCGCCGCCTCCGCCAACGCCGTGAACCTGACCGACGGATTGGACGGCCTGGCCGCCGGATCGTCGACGTTCTGCTTCGCCTGCCTGGCCATCATCGGCTACTGGCAGTACCGCCACTTCGCCATCTACCACGTTCCCGACGCCCTCGACCTGGCCCTGGCCTCGGTGGCCCTGGCCGGAGCCTGCCTGGGATTCCTCTGGTGGAATGCAGCCCCGGCCAAGATCTTCATGGGTGACACCGGGTCCTTGTCCATCGGTTCGGGTCTGGCCGCCCTGTGCCTGCTCATGAACCTCGATCTCCTGCTGGTGGTGATCGGCGGACTGTTCGTGATCATCACGCTCTCGGTCGTGATCCAGGTGGTGAGCTTCCGGCTCTTCCACCGACGGGTCTTCCGTATGGCCCCGCTCCACCACCACTTCGAGTTGATGGGCTGGCCCGAGACCACGGTCATCGTCCGGTTCTGGATCCTGGCCGGGCTCTTTGCCGCCCTGGGCCTGGGCATCTTCTACGGGGACTTCCTCTCGGTGGGCCGGGTGTGATGCCGGTGCCCCCTCCCGGGCCACGGTCGGTTCACGACCCGGTGACGCCCGACCGGCCGGCCGCGCCCCGACCGGGGGGATCCCACCACCCTGGGGTGGTGTTGGGCGAGGCTAGAGGGATGTGTCGGCCCCGCTCCGCCCCTCCTGTCGTCCGCTGCACCTGCCCACGACATCGAGGAGACCACCGTGACTGACCGAGCCACGAGCACCCGCGAGTCGACCCGGGGACGCGGCCCCAGCACCACCGCCCGGGTCAGGCGTCGCCCGGCCCCCCGGGTCGCGACCCGGCCGGCACCGGGGGCCCCTCCGAGGACGAAGGTGGGGGGGTGGCTCTCGAAGTTGGGCACCGCCCCGTCCATCGCGCTCCTGGTCGGCGTGCTCTGCGTGTTCGGGTTGATCATGGTGGGCTCCGCCTCCCCGGTCATCTCCCTCGGCCTGTACGGCTCGCCCTGGGCCATCCTCGTCCGCCAGGTCATGTGGATGGGGGTCGGGACCGCGGCCCTGCTCATCCTGGCCAGGGTCGACTACCGGAAGTGGCGGACCATCCGGGGTCCCTTGGTCGTGGTGACGATGGGATTGCTGGTGCTGGTGCTCGTGCCCCACTTCGGCGTCTCGGCCGGGGGCTCGTCACGGTGGCTCGGGGTCGGGATGCTCCAGATCCAGCCGTCGGAGCTGATGAAGCTGGCCCTGGCCGTCTTCGCCGCCGACCTCCTTGCCCGCCGGTCCGACCGCACGAGCGAGCCGAAGATGGTCATCGTGCCGGTCCTGGCCGTACTCGGGATCTCGGGGGTGCTCATCCTCAAGCAGCCGGACATGGGGACGGCACTGGTCCTGAGCTGCATCGCCTTCGGCATCCTCTTCATGGGCGGGGTGCCGATGGCCCCCATCATGAAGATCGTGGGCTCGTTCGTGGGGTTGGCCATCGTGGTGGGGCTGGCCGACCCCTACCGGCGTGATCGGATCCTCTCCTTCCTCAACCCAGGGGCCAACAAGTCCGGCTCCGGCTACCAGGTGTGGCAGTCGCTCATCGGACTGGGCTCCGGACATGTGTTCGGACTGGGCCTCGGGGGCGGACGCCAGAAATGGGGCCTGCTGCCCAATGCCCACACCGACTTCATCTTCTCGGTGGTGGGCGAGGAGCTGGGCCTGTTCGGGGCGGTGGTGCTCCTGTCCCTGTTCTTCGCCCTGGCCTGGTTCGGGCTCCGGGCCGCGACCCGGGCGCCGGACCGTTTCGGCAGCCTGCTGGCGGTGGGCATCACCACCTGGATCACCAGCCAGGCCGTCATCAACATTGGTGCGGTGATCGGCGTGCTGCCGGTCACGGGGATCCCGCTGCCCTTCATCTCCTTCGGTGGCTCGTCCCTGATCATCACCATGGCCGCCGTCGGCATCCTGATCAACATCGCGTCCCACGAGCGCACCGTGCCCACGGTCCACAGCCAGCGACGACGACCTGCCACGCGGTGACGGGGGAGCGGTTTGCCCTCGTGACCGGAGGCGGCACCGCCGGTCATCTGCAGCCGGCCCTGGCCATCGCCGAGGCGCTGGTCGCCGCAGGGCATGAACGTGGCAGCATCGAGTTCGTGGGAGCGACACACGGCCAGGACCGCCAGACTCTGGAGGGCCGGGGATTCCCCTACACCCTGCTACCCGGGCGCGGCATCGTACGCAGCCTCCGGCCTCGTGACATGGTGGCCAACGTCGGCGCCGTGGTCGGACTGGCCGTGGCGGCCGGGCGCGGGCTCACCGTCGTCCGGCGCCGCCGCCCCCAGGTGGTGGTCTCCGTCGGCGGGTACGCCAGCCTGGCGGCGTCGTTGGCGGCGGTGGTGCTCGGCGTGCCGTTGGTCCTGGTCAACGTCGACGCGGTGCCGGGTGCCGCCAACCGGCTGTTCGGCCGGTTGGCGAGGGCCAGCGCGGTCGGTTGGGACGGGACGCCGCTCCCACGTTCGGTGGTGACCGGGACGCCGGTCCGGTCGGGGATCGCCGCCGTCGGACGCAGCGCCGAAGAGCGGCGCTCGGCCCGCCGCAAGCTCGGGCTGCCCGAGGACCGACCCACCGTGGCCGTCTTCGGCGGCTCGTTGGGGGCGCGCCGCATCAACCTGGCCGTGGAGGGACTGGTCGACCGCTGGAAGGACCGAGGTGACCGCTCGATCTACCACATCGTCGGCCGACGGGACTGGGAGGGGGACACGGCACCGACCGGGCCGGGGCCCGATGCCTCGTCCCGTGGGCTGGCCTTCGTCCGCGTTCCCTACCAGGCCAGCATGGAGTTGGTCTACGCCGCCGCCGACGTCGTGGTGTGCCGGGCCGGGGCCATGACCGTGGCCGAACTGGCCGTGGTCGGCGTGCCCTCCGTCCTGGTGCCACTGCCCGGTGCCCCCGGGGACCACCAGACGGCCAACGCCCGGGTCCTCGAACGGGTCGGGGCCGCGGTGCTGGTCAGCGACGCCGACTGCGACGCCGGCACGCTGGCCACCACCCTCGACGACCTGCTGGGCCAACCGGCCCGGCTCGAGACGATGGGCCGGGCCGCATCGGCACTGGGCCGCCGGGACGCCGCCGCCGCCGGGGCCCGGCTGGTCGAGGCCTACGCCCTCCCGCCGCGGTCCGAGGGGTCGGCATGAGCGCCTCCGATGCCGCCGCCATGATCGCCGACCACGACCACCCCGTCACCGTCCACGTGGTGGGGATCGGTGGGGCCGGCATGAGTGCCATCGCCACCGCCCTCCACGCCATGGGCCATGACGTGACCGGCAGCGACCTGAAGGCCTCGGGGGTCACCGAGCGGCTGCAGTCGGGTGGCATCGGGGTGGCCATCGGCCATGCCGCCGCCAATGTGGGCACCGCCGACCTGGTCACGGTGTCCTCGGCCATCCCGCCGCACAACCCCGAGGTCGTCGAGGCACAGAGGCGGGGCATCGCCGTGCTGACCCGGGCCGAGTCGCTGGCGGCCATCGCCTCGCTCCGTCGGGTGGTGGCCGTTGCCGGCACCCACGGCAAGACCACCACTGCCTCCATGCTGGCCCTCCTGCTGGTGGAAGGCAGGGTGCGCCCCTCGTTCCTCATCGGAGGGGATGTCAACGAGATCGGCACCAACGCCGTGTGGGACGAGGGCGACTGGCTGGTGGTCGAGGCGGACGAGAGCGACGGCACCTTCCTCTCGCTCGAGCCCGAGATCGCCGTGGTCACGAACGTCGAGGCCGACCATCTCGACCATTACGGGTCCTTCGCGGCGATCCGTTCGGCTTTCGACACCTTCGTGGCCAGCGCCACCGGCCACCGGGTGGTGGGCGGCGACGACGAGGTGGCGGCCGAGATCGGCCGGTCCCGAGGTGCCGACACCGTGGGAACGACGCCGGGCAACTCCTATCGGATCGTCGATGTGGAACTGGGCCGGAGCTCGCTCTCCTTCGGTCTGGTCGATCCGACCGGTGAGTTGTTGGGCCGCCTGGCCGCACCGGTTCCCGGCCTCCACAACGCTCGGAACGCGGCCGTGGCGGCCGTGGCGGCCCTGGCCGTCGGCGTGCCGTTCGAGACGGTGGCCCTGGCCCTGGCCCGGTTCGCCGGCGTGGCCCGACGGTTCGAGTTCCGGGGCAGCGCCGGCGAGGTCACCTTCGTCGACGACTACGCCCACCTGCCCAGCGAGGTCAAGGCGGCCCTGGCCGCGGCCCGCCATGGCGGATGGCCGAGGGTGGTGGCGGTGTTCCAGCCCCACCGCTACAGCCGCACCGCCGAGCTGTGGGCCGAATTCGGCCGGGCCTTCGCCGATGCCGACGAGGTGGTGGTGACCGATGTCTACGGAGCCGGCGAGGCGCCGGTCCCGGGGGTCTCCGGCCGCCTGGTGGCCGACGCCGTCCTCCGTGAGTTCCCCGGCAAGCCCGTGACCTACGTGGCCGGTCGGACCGACCTTCGCCGGGTGCTGCGCGGCCTGCTCCGGCCAGGCGACCTGTGCTGTACCCTGGGGGCCGGTGACCTCACCTCCCTCCCGGACGAGCTGATCCCGGACTGGGGTGGGTGAGGTCCTCGTGAGCACCCTCGCCCACGAGCTGGCCTCCCTCGGCCGGTCCCTCGGGCCGGTCGCCCAGCGAGACCGGCCCCTGGGTGCCCTCACCACCTACCGGGTGGGCGGCCCGGCCGCCCTCTTCGTGGAGGTACCGGACGAAGCCGGGCTGTTGGCGGTGGCCGAGGGCTGCGCCGGGCGGGATGTCCCGATACTGGTGCTGGGCCGCGGTTCGAACCTGCTGGTGGCCGACCGGGGCTTCGAGGGACTGGTCGTCTCACTCGGGTCTGGGTTCGAGTCCCTGGCCATCGAGGGCCGGCAGGTGCGGGCCGGGGCCGCTCTGAGCCTCCCGGTCCTGGCCCGCAAGACGACCGCAGCCGGACTGAGCGGTCTGGAGTGGGCGGTCGGGGTGCCCGGGTCGGTGGGTGGAGCGGTCCGCATGAACGCGGGCGGACACGGGTCCGACACGGCCTCCACCCTGGTGGGCTATCGCTGGGTCGATCTGACGACGGGATCGGTGACCGAGTCTCCCGCTTCCCGGCTGGAACCCGGCTACCGGCACACCACCCTGGCCGGCACCGACGTGGTGGTGGCGGCCGAGCACGAGCTCGTGCCCGGTGACCCGGCCCGGGGCGCGGCGGTGATCGCCGACATCGTGCGGTGGCGCCGGTCCAACCAACCAGGCGGCAGCAACGCCGGTTCGGTATTCGCCAATCCCGAAGGGGATTCGGCCGGGCGTCTGATCGAGGCCTGCGGGCTGAAGGGCTTCCGGGTGGGGACGGCGGCGGTCTCGACCAAGCACGCCAACTTCATCCAGGCCGATCCGGGTGGCTCGGCCGAGGATGTCCTGGCCGTCATGGATCACGTCCGCACCGCCGTCGCCGACGCCACCGGCATCGTCCTCCGTCCCGAAGTGCGTCTGATCGGGTTCTCGGACTCGGCGATCGGAGCACGATGACCCGGCCCACCGATCCTGAGGACCCGGATGGGGAAGAGGGGCCGGAGGGACCCGCAGGCCCCGGGGGTCCTGAAGGGTCCACGGAGTCGGAGCTGGAGTCGGAGCCCGAACCGGATCAGGAGTGGCACCCGGAGTCGGAGTCGGAGTGGCCCGTCGATCCGGACGGCCCTCCGGGCATCGATCCACGGATCCGGCAACGCCGGGCCGACATCCAACGCAGCCAGGGTCAGCGGCGCCTCCGGTGGATCGGGGGCGCCGGCGCGGCCGGGGTCCTGGTGGTCGTGGTCGTGATCCTGTTGCACACCGGGTGGTTCAGTGCCGAGGCCGTCACGGTGACCGGCACCCACCCCCACACCCCCGCCACCGCCATCGTGGACGCCTCGGGCCTCGGCCACCACCCGGCCCTGATCGACGTGAACCCGGCCGCCACCGCCCGCCGGGTGGAGGCCCTGCCCTTCATCGCCAGCGCCACGGTCAGCCGCCGATGGCCCGACGGGGTGTCCATCGAGGTCACCGAGCGGGTGCCGGTGGTCCAGATGATCGGCCCCGGCTCAGAGTGGTCCCTCCTCGACGGAAATGGGCGCACGCTGGAGGTCCTGCCCTCCCAGCAGCCCGGACTGATGGTGTTCACCGTGCACACCGCCGGCGGTCCCATACCGCCGGCACCGGTCGGCGGGTCGCTGCCCCCGGCGGCGGGGCCCGGGCTGACGGTGTGCCGGACCCTTCCACCGGCCTTCGCAGCCCAGGTGGTGTCGGTCACGGTGGCGGCGGACGGCTCCATCTCGATGACCCTCAACTCGGGGATCACGGTCCTGGTCGGGACGACCACCGATCTGATCGCCAAGTACAAGGACATCGCCGCCATCCTGGCCCACGGGACCCTCCACGCCACCTCGACCATCGACGTCACGGTGCCCGCGTCACCGACGGTGAGCGGCTGACAGCGGAGCGACGACACCGGGTCGACACCGGGTCGTCCCGGCGCCGACCGGGCGGGACAGTGCTTGACCAGGTACTCCGCTGACCGTATCGTGGGCACCAACTCGCCGGTTGGAACGGTTTCAACCTTTGGTCGAGGGTAAGGGATTCCATGACCGTTCCGGCGCAGAACAATTATTTCGCCGTCATCAAAGTGGTCGGCGTCGGCGGGGGCGGGGTCAACGCCGTCAACCGCATGATCGAGGCCGGACTGCGTGGTGTGGAGTTCATCGCCACCAACACCGACGCCCAGGCCCTGCTGATGAGCGATGCCGACCTCAAGCTCGACATCGGGCGCCAGCTCACCCGGGGGCTGGGGGCGGGGAGCGATCCCGAGGTGGGTCGACTGGCCGCCGAGGAACACCGGTCGGAGATCGAGGAGGCCCTGAAGGGCGCCGACATGGTGTTCATCACCGCCGGCAAGGGCGGTGGTACCGGCACCGGGGCCGCACCGGTGGTGGCGGAGATCGCCAAGAGCCTGGGCGCCCTGACCATCGGCGTGGTGACCCGACCGTTCACCTTCGAGGGCCGGCGCCGATCGGTCCAGGCCGAACAGGGCATCCAGAACCTGAAGGAGAAGGTCGACACCCTGATCATCATCCCCAACGACCGCCTTCTCACCGTGTCCAACGAGAAGACCTCCATGGTCAACGCCTTCAAGATGGCGGACGAGGTCCTGATGCAGGGCGTGCTGGGGATCACCAGCCTGATCACGGTCCCGGGCCTGATCAACACGGACTTTGCCGACGTGAAGATGATCATGAGCAACGCCGGCACGGCCATCATGGGGATCGGGTCCGCCACCGGCGAGGGCCGATCGGTCAACGCCGCCCGGGCCGCCATCACCAGTCCGCTGCTCGAGGCGTCCATCGAGGGCGCTCGAGGCATCCTCTTGAACATCGCCGGCGGGCCCGACCTGGGCCTCTTCGAGGTCAACGAGGCGGCCGAGATCATCCACGGGGTGGCCCATCCCGACGCCAACATCATCTTCGGCAGCGTCATCGACGAGGCCATGGGCGAAGAGGTCAGGGTGACCGTCATCGCGGCCGGTTTCGAGCGCTGGGAGGCCCAGGGCCGGGGCGGTAGCGGTCCGGCCGAGTCCACCGGACCCCCGGAGACCCGCAGCCGGGTCCTCGGTGCCGACGCCGCCCACGAGGACATCTTCGCCACGCCGACGGACGACGAACTCGACCTGGGCGACGACGACTTCGACGTGCCCTCGTTCCTGCGCTGACGTCTGACCACCCGACGCACCTGGCCGGCCCGGTCCGCGCCGCATGGAGCCAGGCCTCGAGTGGGGACCTGCGCCCCGGCGGGGGACGACCGGGCCAGGCTGCTCCCCTCGAGGAGTGGGTGCGACTGGCGACAGCGGGCGGTGGGTCGTGGCCATCCGTGCGGGAGGTTCACTGGGCGGACCAGGTCCACGGCCGCGAGGTGCTGCTGGTCACAGCCGGATCCACCGCTGAGGCGGGGGATGCGGTCCGTGCCGTGCCGGCCGGCACCGGAGACGCCCTGGTGTCGGACGCACCTTCGGTGGGGCTGGCCATCCTGACGGCCGACTGCGCCCCGATTGCGCTGGGCAGCCCCGAGGGGGTCTTCGCCGCCGTGCACGCCGGTTGGCGGGGACTGGTGGCTGGGGTGGTGGAGCAGGCGGTAGCGACGATGACGTCCCTCGGGGCCTCCGAAGTGGTCGGAGCACTCGGTCCCTGCATCCATCCGGAGTGTTACGAGTTCTCCGAGCCGGATCTGGACCAGGTGGCCGCCCGGTACGGCCAGGCCGTCCGGACCCGGGCCTCCTCGGGTCGGGCCGCTCTCGATCTGCCCGCCGCCGTCTCGGCCGCGTTGACCGGGGCCGGCGTCCGACAGGTCACCGGCGACAGGGCTTGTACCGCCTGTGCGGGCGGCTACTTCTCCCATCGGGCCCGCCGGGACCGGGGCCGGCAGGCCCTCGTGGTCTGGTCGGCCGCCGATCCGGCCGCCGATCCGGCCGCCGATCCGGCCGCCGATCCGGGTGACGGGTGACGGGTGACGGCGACCCTGGCCCCATTCGACTCCGAGGGGTTCGCGGCCCGGCTGTCCGACGTGCACCGGCGGATCGGCTCCGCGTCCTCCCGGCCCGGGTCCGTCCGGATCGTGGCCGTGACCAAGGGGTTCGGAGCCGATGCGGTGCGGGCCGCCGTCGGCGCCGGTCTGACCGACGTGGGCGAGAACTACGCCGACGAGCTCGTGACCAAGGCCGCGCTGGTGGCCGGCGCCGGGGACGGTCCCGACGGAGGGATGGGACTCGGGTCTCCTCCCGTGCCCCCGGTCTGGCACTTCCTGGGTGCCGTGCAGCGAAACAAGGTGGCCCGCCTGGCGCCACTGGTCACCTGGTGGCAGGGAGTGTGTCGACCCGAGGAGGGGCGGGCCATCGCCCGGAGGCGCCCAGGGTCGACGGTGCTGGTGCAACTGGATGTGGCCGGCATCGCCGGCCGGGGGGGTTGTCCCCCCGACCGGGCCGCCGAGCTGGTGGCCACGTTGCGCGACGAGGACCTCGACGTGGCCGGACTGATGGCGGTCGGGCCTCCGGGCCCGCCCGAGGGCGCCCGGGCCGGATTCGCCCGACTCTCCTCGCTGGCCGACTCTCTGGACCTGCCGGTCAGGTCGATGGGCATGTCCGACGATCTCGAGGTGGCGGTGGCCGAGGGCTCGACCATGGTCCGCCTGGGCCGGGCCCTGTTCGGGCCACGCACCGTGACCCGCCGATGACGATGGACCGGGCGGGGGACAACGGCACCGGTGACGGTGATCGGTCCCCGCTCCACCATCGGGGCCATCCACCCCGTCCCGAAGGGACGCACTACGCTGTGCCGAGGAGGAATCGATGGCTGCTTCGTTCATGAAAAAGACCATGGCGTACCTCGGTCTTGTCGACGACGACTACGACGACTACGACGACTACGAGGGGCGGTCTCCGTCTCCGGTCGGGCGGGTCGCCCCGCGTTCCCCGGGTCGGTCGACGAACTCGAAGACCCTCCGGCCGCGGCGGCCAAGCCCCGGATCCGCACTCTGTCCAGGGACGAGACCAGTGCCACCGCCGTAGCCGCCGCTCCGCCCTCGGTGACCTCCCGACCCACGGTCGGGTCGTCGTCGGTACGGCCCATCACCCCTGAGACGGCCGGCGCCCGGGTGCACATCGTGGCACCGGGGAGGTTCGCCGACGCCCAGGAGATCGCCAACCGGCTCATGAACAACCAGCCGGTGATCGTCAACATGCAGAGTGCCGACCGTGATCTGCAACGCCGGATGATCGACTTCTGCAGCGGCGTGACCTACGCCCTGTCCGGTGGGATGGAACGCGTGGCCGACGAGGTCTTCCTGCTCACGCCTTCGAATGTCAAGGTGTCCGACGAGGAGCGACAGCGCCTGGCCGACCGCGGATTGGTGACTCCCTGAGCCAGACTGTGGGTAGGTTCCTGACGGTCAGGACCCGACGGAAGGGGAGTGCGTCGACATGTTCGGACTGATCGTCGTGGTCCTCGAACTGTTCCTGGTCGTCCTCATCGTCTACTCCCTCCTGAGCTGGTATCTGGCCTACGCCCGTGTCTCCTACGACTCGCCGGCCTACAAGATCAACCGGGTGCTGTCCTCGATCTGCGATCCGATTCTCCGACCGATCCGCCGAATCATCCCGACGGCTCGCATCGGCGGCGTGGGTCTGGACCTCTCGGTCCTGGTCCTCTTCCTGTTGATCCAGGTCATCCTCATCCCGCTGTTTCGCTGAGTCCGACGATGCGGCGCCGGCGCCGGTGAGCGGTCGGCTCGGATAGTCCCGGCTCTCCGGGCGGAGAACAACAGGTAAATTTTCGGGCGAATCCGTTGTCCGGCCTGGTGGCACCGCTAGCATGGCGGTATGGACGCTTCGCAATCAGCACTCGATTCGCTCCGAACCGTCGAGTTCCGTGAGACCCTGAAGGGCTACCACCGGGACGATGTCGACGAGTACCTCGAGAAGGCGGCGGTGGAGGCCGAAGGCCTGCAGGAGCAGCTGCGCCAGAGCGGCGAGCGGCTCCGCCAGGCCGCCGAGCGCATCTCGCAGCTCGAGGCGGCTCTGGAGCAGAAGCCGGCCCCGGCGCCCGCGCCGGTCGAGTCGGCACCGCCCGACGATACGTTGCAGCGGACCCTCCTCCTGGCCCAGAAGTTCGTCGACGAGACCAAGGCCGACTCCGAGGCCCAGGCGGCCCGCATCATCGCCGAGGCCGATGCCAAGGCCCGCCAGGTCACCGAGCAGGCGCAGTCCCAGGCCAGCCGGTTGGCATCGGAGTCCGAGCAGCGTCTGCGGGAGGAGATCGGCCGACTCGAGGAGGCACGCGGTCGTCTGACCCACGAGGTGGAGACCATGAACCGCCATCTGGAGGGCGAGCGCCATCGGCTGCGGACGGCGCTCAGCGAGATCCTCCGGTGGGTGGACGAGAACGTGCAGGCGGCGACCACCGGTGAAGCTCCACGCACCGGCCCCGGGGCTTCGCCCGCCTCGCCGGCCTCCACCCCCGCCGCGCCGCAGGCCCCGGCGGCGGCGACACCCGCCGGCTCGCCTGCCACCGTGACCCACGGCGGTAATCGTCCGGTGGCCGCCCCTCAGGTGGCGCCCTCCCCGAGCAACAGCGGCACCGGCCCCTCCGGCTCCGGCGGGGTCACCCAGATGCGGCCGGGTGGGGCCACCGCCGCCCCGGCCAACACCAGCACCCCCCTCTCGATCTAGCCAGCCCCGGTCGGGCTGAGTCGGCCCCGGCCGGGCGGCGAGGAAGGGTCGCGGCGGGGTCCGATCCCATCCGGCATGTTCGAAGGTGCCGTGCACACCGGTATGGTCCTGGGACCCGTTGCCCGCCGGGATTGCCGCGGTGGGCTGGGCACGATATCGTCACCCGCCCGCCGGATGTCGGGATTGTTCCCCGGTCACCGCCTCGGGATGTGAGCGGCCCGGCGGTGGGGCCCAGGTTGAAGGAGATCGATGTGACGGCAGCGAAGAGGGCGGCAGCACCCGCGCCGAAGAAGCCGGCCCCGGCGGCCAAGAAGACCGCCGCGGCGGCCAGGAAGTCGGCCTCCCCGTCCAAGAAGGCGGCGCCGAAGAAGGCCGCCACCACCAAGAAGCCGACAGCCGTGGCCAAACGGACCCCTTCGACCACCAAGAAGGTGGCGCCGAAGAAGCCCGCCGCCACCAAGCGGTCGCACGGCTCGGACAAGGCGAAGTCGGCCTCCCCGTCCAAGAAGGCGGCGCCGAAGAAGGCCATCGCCACCAAGAAGCCGGCCCCGGTGGTCAAGAAGACGACACCGGCCCCGCCCAAGCGACCGACCGTGGGCCCCTACGCCAAGGAGACCAAGTTCCTGGAGGAGCAACGCCAGCTCCTACTCGAGGAGCGGTCCGTCTACAGCGGACAGGCCGTGGACCTACGGGCCGAGGCCGACTCGTTGGCCCTCGAGCGTGAACCGGGCGACGTCCAGTTCGACGAGGAGTCGGGCGAGGGCGGCACGGTGACCGTGGACCGCGAGCGGAACCTGGCCCTCTCGGCCCAGGCGTCGGCGGCGGTCGAGGAGATCGATGATGCCCTGCGCAAGATCGAGCGGAAGACCTACGGGGGGTGCGAGCGCTGCTACCAGGCCATCCCGAAGGCCCGGTTGCGTGCTCTCCCCTTCGCTCGCCTGTGCGTGGCCTGCAAGAGCGGCGGGTTGTCGCGGCGCTGACCGGTGAGCCGGCCATGACCGAGCTCGACTCCGACCAGCCGTCCGGGTCGGCGAGGCTGGTCGCCGCCCTGGCGGTGGCGGTGGGGGTGGTGGTGGTCGATCAGCTGACCAAGTGGTGGGCGGTCACGCGCCTCGTCCACGGACCGGTCCACGTGATCGGCACCCTCGACTTCGAACTGTCCCGCAACTCCGGGGCGTCCTTCAGCCTGTTCCAGGGCAAGGCGGTCGTGCTGGTACCCGTGGCCGTGGTCCTGGTGGCCGTGCTGTCGGTGATGGCGTGGCGGGCCCCGTCGGCCGGCCGGGCCGTCGTGCTGGGGCTCATCGTGGGCGGCGCGTTGGGCAATCTCTGCGATCGCTTCTTCCGCGACGATCATGGCGCCGTGGTCGACTTCGTGGCGCTGCACTTCTGGCCCACCTTCAACGTGGCCGATGCCTGCATCGTGGTGGGCTGCCTCCTCTTGGTGTTCTCCCTCCTGCGGGCACCACGCCTGCCGTGACGGTGCTCACCGTGGCCGTGCCGGCATCGCTCGACGGAGTGCGCGTCGACAAGGCGGTGGCCCTGGTGGCCGACCTGTCCCGGTCGACGGTGGACACGCTGGTGGCGGAGGGCCGGGTCAGCATCGACGGGGTCGTGGTCCTCAGCCGGAGCTCCGCCCTCCGTCAGGGCCAGCAGCTCTCGATCGACCGGGACGAGGAGCATGCTCCGGCCGGTCCGGTGGCCGACCCGACCGTGCCCGTCGAGGTGGTCCACGCCGACGCCGAGGTCATCGTGGTGGACAAACCGGCCGGGCTCGTCGTCCATCCGGGGCCGGGTCATCGCACCGGGACCCTGGTCCACGGGCTGTTGGCCCTCTACCCGGACCTGGCGTCGGTGGGTGAAGCGGTGGGGTCGGACCCCGACCGACCGGGCATCGTCCATCGGCTCGACCGGGGCACATCCGGGCTCATGGTGGTGGCCCGCACCGCCGGTGCCTACCAGGACCTGGTGGACCAGCTGGCCCGCCGTGACGTGACCCGGAACTACCGGGTGCTGGTGTTCGGCACGGTGGAAGGGACATCGGGCCTGGTGGACGCCCCCATCGGTCGATCCACCGGCTCGCCCACCCGCATGACCGTGTCCCGCCGGGGCAAGGAGGCCCGCACCCGCTACCACGTCGAAGAGCGGTTCTCCCAGCCGGTGCCGAGCACCCTGATGACCGCCGGTCTGGAGACCGGCCGGACCCACCAGGTCCGTGTCCACCTGGCTGCCATCGGCCATCCCGTGGTCGGCGACGACGTCTACAGCCGCGGGAGGTCGTTCCCCGGAGCCGATCTGGCCCGCCCGTTCCTGCACGCCGAAAGGCTCACCTTCCGGCATCCGGGCACGGGGGAGACGGTGTCGTGGTCCTCCGAACTGCCCCCCGACCTCCGTACGCAGCTCCAGCGGCTATCCGGGTGACCGGTGGGCCGGCCCGACCCCGGGTGCGGGACCGGCTCCGACCGGGGTGGCCCCTCGGGGGGTTCAGGCGGCCTCGTGGGCGGCTTCGAGCATCTCGCTGTCGCCCAGCACCTCGAGCGCCTCGGCCTCGGCCTGACGGACCTTGCGCACGCCGATCCCGAGGCGCTCGGCTGTCGTCTGCAGGGAGGCCGGGTCAGCACCGTCGAACCCGAACCGGTGCCGGATGACCTGACGCTGGAGGTCGGTGAGACGATCCACCGCCTGGCGCACCAGGTCCAGTGTGAGCTCTGAGGCCACCTCGTCCTCGAAATCGTTGAGGTCGGTCGACACCAGGTCACCCAGGGTGGCCGTCGAGTCGGTGGTGGCCGGCTGGTCGAGGCTGGCCACCACCCTGGCCACCTGGGACAGGTCAGACCGAACCGCCGCCGTGGTGTTGGTGGCGTTGTCCATCTCGTCGTCGGTCGGCGGGCGCTGGAACTGGTGGGTCAGCTCCCACATGGCCGCATCCACCTGCTGGTTGCGCTCGGCCACCTCCATGGGGAGGCGGATGGTCCGGCCGTGCTGCTGGACGGCCCGCTGCAGCGCCTGGCGGATCCACCAGGTGGCATAGGTGGAGAAGCGGAAGCCCCGCTCCCAGTCGAACTTGTCCACCGCCCGCATCAGGCCGAACGTGCCCTCCTGAATGAGATCGGGGAGGTCGACCCCACGATCCTGGTAGCGGCGCGCCCAGTGGACCACGAGACGCAGGTTGGCTGCCACCATCTCCCGCCGGGCCGCGTCGTCTCCCGCCGCCACCCGCTTGGCCAGCTCGGTCTGCGCTTCGTGGTCGGGGAGGGGGTGGTGGTCGAGGTCACGCAGGAACAGGCCGAGGCTGTCGGCATCGGCGCTGCGGCTACGGCCCCCGGTCGCGGCCCGGGCCGGCCGACCGGCCCCGCCGCTGTCGCGGGGCGCCGAGACCTTGACTGAGGCGCGCTCCGTCGCCGCCCGGGTGCTTCGATTCTTCTCCCTGCTCACCGTGCCAGTCCCCATCCGTCTCCTTACCCATCGTCACAACATCGACAGAATCTTTAACACCCGACCGGCCCGGGACATTCCACCGGTGGGAATTGGCCGGCCTGACCGGCCATCGTCGCCGGTGGGGGGGCGCGACGGTTTGCGTACTACCTGTTCGGAGTGGTCCGCTGTCCGGATGACAGATCCGGACCAGCGCTGCGTCCTGGTGCGCCATGGCGAGACCCAGTGGAGTCTCGACGGGCGGCACACCGGCCGGACCGACCTCCCGTTGCTGCCCGAGGGGGTCGAACAGGCCAGGGCCCTGCGCCCCGAGCTGGCCGGCTTCGCCTTCAGCACCGTCCTGACCAGCCCGTTGCTCCGGGCCCGCCAGACCTGCGACCTGGCCGGACTGGGCCGTGACGCCGTGGTCGATCCCGACCTGGCCGAGTGGGACTACGGGGCCTACGAGGGCGTGACCACCACGGAGATCAGGGCCCAGCGGCCAGGGTGGGATCTCTTCGCCGACGGTGTGCCCGACGGTGAGTCGACCGAGGACGTGGCCCGCCGGGTCGACCGCGTGATCGGACGGATCCGGTCCTCCGACGGCGATGTGGCCTGTGTGGCCCACTCCCACGTGCTCCGGGTGCTGGCCGCCCGGTGGATCGGGCTCCAACCCTCCCTCGGTCGGTCCCTGGTCCTCGACCCCGGCTCGTTCAGCCAACTGGGCTGGGAGCGTGAGCACCCGGTGGTGGTGTCGTGGAACCAGCACTGAGCCACCATCCGGACCGGTTCAGGATCAGCGGGCCCCGCTCCCCGGTCCGGTCATCGGCTGGCGATCGACCGGGCGCACCGGCTCGAGGGACTCGGCCCGGAACAGCGCCCGCGGACCCGACCACCGGGCCGGGGGGGCGTCGAGCGCGGCGGCCAGGGCGTAGGCCACGCTCTCGTAGTTGACCCGCCACCCCTTGAAGTGGGGCCAGGCCTCGTCGGACGTCCGGGACATGGGGTAGCCGGTCTCCCGCAGCCGGCTGTAGGCGTCGTCGAACTCGTCCCTGGGCAGGGAGATGGGGTCATCGGGGCTGGGGTCGGGTGTGAACGGGATGCCGGTGGTCTCGGCGATGTCCCGGAGGCACGTGAATCCCATCCGGATGAGCATCCGGGCCTCGATGGGGGCACGGTCGGGATCGACGGCGACGGCCAGAGCGGCCGCGTCCATGACGGCGATCAGGCTGACGATCCACGAGTTCTGAGGACGGGGGGACCGCAGGTAGAGCAGCGAGGGATAGCTGGTGTGGCTCTCGGCCACGTCCGCCGCCCAGCGCTCCCACTCCGCGAACAGGCTGGGCAGATTGTCGATGAGGCCGACCAGCTGGTGGCGGATGAGCAGTTCGGGTCCCCAGGCCGGCGATCCGGCCCGGCTCTGGAGCAGGGTGACCAGCGTCTCCCTGCGGTTGTAGGAGCTGTAGATGGTGGGCAGGTAGGCGATCTGGAGGGCCACCAGTACCAGCCCCGTGCCGGCGGCGATGAAGTCCACGACGTGCGAACCGCTGTTGTGGCTGAGGGTGAAGCCCAGGGTGAAGACCGATGATCCGGCCTCGGAGAAGGCCTGACCGGCCGTGTTGTGGTCGATGCCCCAGTTGACCAGCGTGAATCCCAGGATGGTCACGGCCAGCCACGTGGCCAACAGGGACACCAGGGCCACCGGCTCGCTGACGGCCAGGATCCGGTCCATGGTGACGTAGCTGCGGGCCAGGCGGGCGGTGAATCGGAAGGTCTTCCGAACGGCCCGCATCGGATAGACGATCAACGACGAGCCCGAGCGCGGGACGATCAGGACGACGATCACGCTGCTGGCGTTCACAGCCAGGACCGCCACCCCGATCAGCAGCACCACGATGCGTGCCGGGTTCATCGGAGCGGGGAGTGGTAGATCAGAGCGGAGAGGTCAGCCGGCGCTCTGGCGGAGCGCCGGCGCCCGGCCCTGGGCCCGGGCCACCATGTCGGCCAGGGTGAAGGAGTCCAGATGGGTGCGCATGTGTTCGCCCACGTCGGCCCACACCGTCAACAGCACGCACTGTCCCTCGTGGTCACAGGCCCCGTTCTCGTGGGGGAGGCCGAAATCACCGGCCACGATGGGGCCATCCACGGCCGAGACGATGTGCGACAGGGTGATCTCCTCGGGCGGGCGGGCCAACACGTACCCCCCTCCGACCCCGCGTTTGGACCGGACCAGGCCGGCGCCCTTCAGGGCCAGGAGGATCTGTTCCAGGTAGGGCTGGGGCAGGCCGGTCCGCTCGGCGATATCCCGCACGGCGGTGGGGCCTTCCCCATCCGTGTGGAGAGCCAGGGACAGCAGAGCCCGGCTGGCGTAGTCACCTCGGGTCGAAACCTTCACGGGACCATGCTATTGCCTGTCCGGGCCGAGCGGACGGTGACCGGGTGCGCACCGCAGGAGGCACGTGGCGGTACCGGCGGTGGGGCGCCTCAGCGCCCACCCAGCTTTCCGCCGGCCAGGTCCTCGGCCATGGCCCATCCGAAGGCCACCAACCGGCCTCCTGAAGGGACGTCGACACTGCTGAAGAATGTACAAAGTTCGTCGTCGGCCTGGGCTTTGGGACTGGTGAAGTCGAAGCCGCCCGACTCGCAGCCGTCACCACGGACCACGAAAGTGCGGTCGTCGATCCGGCCGTCGGCCCCGAACCGCTTGGCCAGGCGACGTCCCCAGGCCCGTTCCTCGCCGGTGGCCTTGTGGCCCGGACCGGGTACCACGTCGGTGAGCCCGGCGAAGGCCCGGAATCCCTCGCCTCCCAGCAGGCGGGTGCCGACCAGGACGTCCTCGTCCGGGAAGGCCAGCAGGGCCCGCCGGTACTTGTCGCCCATCATGGCCCGCAGCACGGTGTCGGCACGCGAGGTCCGGTCCACGGTGGCCAGCCCGATGAGCAGGGACGGGGTCCCTCCGATGCGCTCGAGGGTGGAGAACGAGTAGCCACGGAGCTTGGATCCCTCGCGGGCCCGGGTCACCAGCACCCACTCCTCCCGCTGTTTGGACAGGAAGCCGATATCGAATCGGGGTTCCCGCTCAGCGCACAAGTCGGCCATTTCAGCCAGTTCGGCGTCACTGATAGATGTGCAGTCCTTGGTCTCCACCTGGATGGACATATGCCGTTCCGTACTCCTCGGTCTTCCTGCGGTGTGCACCGCCGGCCCCGGTCTGCCGTGGACGCCCCGAGAACTGTCCGACCCCATCGGCCGGACGGTAGTGGGCCTCCACGCCAGGAGCCGTGAAGGAGATTTTACGGGATTTGGAGCCGCCTGTCGTATCCGGCCTCCGAAACCGGCGGCCGGCCGGTCCGTCAGGGGAGTGAACCGCCTTGTCAGGGGCGGTTCGGAGCCTCGTGGCCGCCTCGAGAATGCCGATGCCGCGAGTCGCCCCAGCGCGGCGTCAGGCCAAGATGGCGTTCGGTCCGAGCAACACCCGGAGCTCCCCGACCAGTCCCCGTCGGCTGTCGACATTGAATTCGGCCGGCAGCCTCAGGACCTTCTCGCCCACGTGGAGCAGGACCGGCGAATCGCCGGGGTGCTCCCTCAACAGGCGCTTCAATCCGTCCACCTTGCCGTCGGTGAGCGTGTGGGGCGTGAGGGAGATCCTCAGGTCGGAGACCCCGTCGAGGACCAACTCGGGACGGTGGACCTCCATGCAGATCAGCTTCAGCCGGTCGTCACGGAGGTCGGGCCGGCCCTTCAGGACCACGATGGCGTCGTCGTCGAGCAGGGCGCCGTAGTCGGCCATGGACTTCGGGAACACGAACACCTCGATCGAGGCGTTGAGGTCCTCGAGCACGAAGGTGGCCATCAGGTCCCCCTTCTTGGTGTAGCGGCGGACCAGTTCGGTCACCACACCCCCGACCATCCGGATCTGGCCCTCGCCGCCCGGATTCCCCGAGCCGGAGGGGAAGCCGGGGGAGGAGTCGGGGTCGATGTCGCGCAGCTCGGCCAGGGTGCAGTCGGTGAGCCGGGCCAGTGATCCCTCCAGGCCCATCAGGGGGTGATCGCTGATGTAGAGGCCGAGCATCTCCTTCTCGAACGCCAGCCGTTGGGTCTTGTCGAACTCGGAATCGGGAATCGGGATCCGGGTGTCGGCGAACCCGGAGGTCTGCCCGACCGTCTCGGTCTCCAGCGCGGCGAAGAGCGAGACCACCCCGGCCTCGTGCTCGCGACGGCGTTCGAGCGTCCGGTCGACGATCTCCTCGAACACCAGGCACAGACCCTGTCGAGGGTGGCCGAGCGAGTCGAAGCCTCCCGCCTTGATGAGTGACTCGAGCGTCCGCTTGTTGAGGACCTGCGGGTCGACCCGTTGACAGAAATCGTAGAAGTCGACGAAGGGACCGTTGGCCTCCCGCTCGGCCACGATGAGTCCGACCAGACCCTCGCCCACATTGCGGACCGCAGCCAGACCGAAGGTGATGGCGCCGGCGTTAGCCGAGGGCACGGTCCATCCGGACTCGGACTTGCAGTTCATGGTCCAGACCAGCGCCTACTTTTTTGTCTGCAACGCGGAGGCCTGGCGACGATTTGCACGGAACTGAGCATCGACCCGAACCAATTGGTGGTTGGTAATTATCACGGTGTGATGTTGGGACTGGCCGCGGAAGTCGTGCAAAAAACGGCGCCGAGCCGGGAGGCTTTACTCCCTTGCTTTGAAGCGCGAGGCAAGGACGGCACGAAACTGGTTAGCGTTGACAGCTTGTTGCAAAAGTGGCGTCGTGAGTTCGGGCAGATGCCCAAAGAACCGTTGCCCGCTGTTGGGCCCTGAGTGCGTTCGGTGCTCACCGACCGCCGGCCCCCTCTCCGGCCCGAAACGTCGGTCACCCGGGAGCGGCTGTCGCCTTGCGCAATCGCCGCCACCTCCGCCCTTGACGAGACCAATCGGGGAGGGCAGCGATCGGCAGCGCTCGGCCAGCCGGACCGGGGCGCGGCCGCGTGCACGGCGGGCGAAACAACAATTCTTCTTGGATCGCGGGGGCCAGCAGCAAGAGCTGCATGATTTGCGACACCCGCGCCCGGCTCACCCGGCCGCGGCGGGCCAGTTCGGCATAACTTTCCACCTGGCCCGTGCGCAGCAGGTGATCGAAGCGATGGGCCAGGGCCAGCAAACGGCCGGCCGGGAGCGTCGGTCGGACCGGTGCCGTGCCGGCCTGTACGTCCTTGGCGGCGCCTTTGCCGTGGCGGCGAAAATGCAGCGAACATTCGATCGTCAATGGGTTCGTCATGGTTGTTCCTCTTCAGGGCGAGCACCTGAATACCGTGGGGTTGAAACGTGATCTGTACCGTGCCAGCGGTGCCGTCGTAGACGATCCGCCGTACCAGTCGGTGCAACACCTCCGTCTGCACCGTTGCCGGCAAATGCTCCCAACCGGGTTGTCGAATTACGTCCAAGACGACTTCCTCGTGGTCATCGCCGACTCCGTGCCTGGCCGCGCCGTTAATCCTGAGGCGAGAAGCGGGTGACGGCTCCGCCTGGCCGCCGCGTGGGCCAGCCGCGCAAACGGGCTGGGTCGTGGACCACCGCCTGGATTTGGCCGACGACGAAGCGTTCCAGCGCCGCCGCCGGTAGCGACGCGCCGGCAGGTGCCCGGCTGTTCTTCTGGGCGTGGGTGAAAGGTAGTAGCGATAGCGTTGCCGGCCTTTCTTCGAGGCGTAGCTGGGGGCCATCGCCTTGCCGCAGGCGGTGCAAAAGACCAACCCGGCCAGCAAGGCACCACCGGGCTGCCCGGCCGGGCGTCAGAGTGGCGGCGGCGGAGCAATTCCTGGACGTGCTGCCAACCGCTTCGTCCACGATGGCCGGGTGCTCGCCGTCGTAGACTTCCTGCTTATGCGGCAG
>CAVWNV010000002.1:0-640765 GCA_963756515.1 uncultured Acidimicrobiaceae bacterium | reverse complement strand
CCCGGGTGTAGGCCGACATCAGCGGGTCAGATCCGAGGGTGGCGAGACGGAACCCGTGGCCGGGGTAGGCCAGTTCAAGCACGCGGGCCAGGTCCTCGGGCGAGTTGGGCTGCGGCGTCCCGGTGAGCACGCTGCGCCGGTGGGCGGCGGCCGACAGCTCGAGCGCCGCGGCGCCGCGGACCCCTTGGGGTCCGGCCTTTACCCGGTGGGCCTCGTCGAAGACCACCAGCGTGCGCCGGCGCCGGCACATGGCGAGCAACGCATCGAGGCGGCCGCGCTGTTGGAGCTGCTCGTAGTTGAGGACTACCGCCTCGGCCGCCCCGGCGTTCCCGGCACCGAAATGGAGACGGGGAGCGGCACCCGGGGCGTACATCAGCATCGGCTCGGTTTTCCAGGCCTCGTGTGCTGAGAGTGGGGCGAGGACGAGCATTTGGTCGACCTCACCCAGGTGCTTGAGGACGCTGTAGAGGGCGTAGGTCACGCAAGTCTTGCCGCTGCCCGGCACCGAGAAGTTGGCCCCGCCCCCGAGGGCGATGTGACGGGCCAGGTCACGGCGTTGCGGTGGCGTCGGCTCGCGGGTGATCCCGAGGTCACGCACCGTGGCGATGGCGGCCGGCCACACCGCCTGCTGTTGGGGTGACTGGCTCAAGACGTCGAGGCGCACGCCGTCGGCCACCACCTGATGACGCAGGCGCTCGACCAGGCTGGCCTCGAAGCTGAAGGGCCCGGTGGGGTCAGCGAAGTACCACAGCCAGCCCGCCGGGTCCCGCAACGGCAGCGTGACGTAGCGCTCGGTGCTCTCCAAGGCGATGTGCGCCAAGGCATCGGCCATCTCGGCGAAGGCCTCGGCGCTCACGTTGTCGTCCTTGGTGACCGTCACCGCGTCGGGACCCGAGAGGTAGAGCTCAGACACGGGCCACCTCCTCGAGGCGGGCCCGCAGCGACTGACGATCGCACCGCCGCCGACGGGACGCCCGCCGACCTCGACCATCCCGTCGCGCAAGGCGCAAGCCGCCAGCTCGAGCACGCCGAACCCGAAGGGGTCACGTGGGTCGCTCACGTCGAGGTCAGTGTCGGCCACCGTGGTGAGCACCGGGGCGGGTCTTCGGCGAGCGGGTCGCCGAGCACGTCGGTCCCGCCCGCGCGGTGCGGGATGGCCTCCGACGTCGGGTCCAGCTTGCCCAGATCACGGACCCTCATTCCGAGGAGCCAGCCGGCGAGGCTCAGCCAGCCGTAGCGCTCGGCCTGGCGCAGCTCGCCGAACCGGCGCAGCTCGGTGATCCGCCGCTCCCGGGCACCCGCCGCTCGGCCGCTCGGGTCGAGTCCCGCCGCCACCGAGGCGCCGAAGTGCCGCTCGACGAACGCCACGGTCGGCTCGGGGGCGCATGGGGTCACGGGTGCGCCTGCCCACGGGCGGGCTCATCGCAGTACCCCGGCCCGGTACTGCGGCGGGCAGTGCACCGTATTGAACGGGGGGCGGTAGGCCCCGATCATCTGGCGCTCCAACCGGTCGAGCGCGTCGCCCGGGCAGTCGGCACGTAGCGGCAGCAGCCACAGACCCGTGGCGAAGCACGGGATGGCGTGGTGGCCCTCGACCCGGTCGACGACGCTGCCGCCGGGACGCCGGCACTGCCCGATGTAGAGGCAGGCACCGGCGTCGTCGACGGCCACGTAGATGCACACGGGCAGCACGAGGTCGCGGTCGACCAGGTGGCATCCACGGTCGTCGTGCTCGAGGCCGTAGATGGCCGCCGGCGCGAGCGGGTCGCACAGGGTGCCCATGCGGTAGCGCCAGTACTCCACGTCGCGCTCACCGAAGTACGAGGCCAGCTCGGCCAACGGCACCGCCGCGCTCACTGGTCGCTCCTGCGTCCTCGAAGACGGCGGAGGCGTTGCCACCGCGGGACCGGGCGATGAAGGACCCCTCCAGGAGGAGCTCTTGGACCGCATGGATCTGGTCACCGAGCGACTGCGTGTAGTTCGCCGGCAGCCCGCTGTTGGCGAAGCGCTGGCCGACCTCGCTGTCGGGGTCACGGAACGGGGCGACGCTCGCCGCCGCCTGCTCGACCGGGCCGCTCAACGCGTCGAGGGCGGCGTCGTAGGGGTCCCCGGGCGGGGTCGGGGTGGGCGGGGTGCCACCCTTTGACCCGTACCGCCCTTGGTGCCCCCCGGTGCGGGTCCAGCCCAGCGCGTCGGAGCGCAAGAACTCTCGGTGAGCGTGCCCCGGGTGCGCTCGATGGCGACCCCCTTGGCGTCCGTGGCCACGGCCTTCCGGTCGATGGTGTTGGGCGGGATGGCACCGGCGAGGGACGCCTTGACCACCTCGGCCAGCTGCTCGACGCCCTGCTTCTTGAAACGGGCCAGCACGTTGGCCATGACCAGGTCCGGCGTGGTCAGCGTGTTGCCCCGGGTCCCGCCCAGGCCGTTGAGGGTGAGCTGCCACGGCGAAGCGGCCTCTCCGGCCAGCGGGGTGCGGATGGCCGGGTTGGTGGCCAGGCCCAAGATGGCCAAGAAGAGCAGCGCCCTTGTGGCCGGCCCGTACCCGCCGACGCCCTTCTCGTCGGCCGCACCGTCCATGCCGTTGTCGAACTCCTTGTTCGCCAACGCCTTGAGTTCACCGACCGGGAGGTTGAGGTAGCGCCACCACGGGTTGGTCGCACCGTCGGGGTGGCGCTTGACCGCCACGAACATGACGTGGCGGCTGGCGCGGTCGACCACGGCCCGGGCACGGGTGTAGTCACCGCCACGCCGCTCGTTGGGCTTCATGCCCAAGATCGGCATGGCAACCGATGCCGCCACCTCGGCCCGGTGCTCGCGGATCTTGGTGTGGTGCGTCGACATCGAGTGTGCGGTGAGCGACAGCTTCACGTCGCCGTCCGCGGTCATGTCGTTGCAGATGAAGGTGGCGATGGCCTTGGCCGCCAGCCGCAGCGGGTGCTTCGGGTCGTCGGCCTTTGCCCCGGCCCAGTCGATCACCCGGTTGGCGTAGACGTCCTTGAGTTCGTCCTGGCTCAGGGCCATGGTGTAGCCCTGCACCGTCGCCGAGCGCACCTGCATGCGGCGCATGACGTCGAGGGCGACCTGCATGGACTGGGTGGCGTCGGACCACTCCCGCTGCGCCGCCGTCTTGATGTGGGTCCGACGGATGTAGCGCTGCACCGCCTCCATCGACGACGAGTGCTGGGTGGGCGAGCCCTTGAGGTTCCGGTACCCGACGACGAGGCGGGCCGGGACCACCGAGGTGCGCACCACGGTGCGCTTGATGACGTTGGACGCGCTCGAGCCATCCGTCGCACGGCGTCTTCGGACCCCGACGCCGGGCGCCAGTAGTTCGAGGCGTCCTTATAGGTGGCCTTGCGTCGCACCGCCGCCACGTCGGCGGCCGTCCAGTTGCGCAGGACACGGTGCCGTCCGGCTGGCGGAAGTGGTCGGACCACGCCTCGATCTCGGAGAGCGAGAGGTTGGTGCACTGGCGCAGGCAGCGCCGGAGCATGGCCAGGCGGCGGTTCCCGTCGTCGACCTTGAGGATCCAGCTCTGGTTCCCCTCCGCGTCCTCGATCATGGTCGGGGTGAGCAAGATGGGCTCGTGGACCCCCTGGAGCCCGATCCAGTTGATGTCATGGAGGTCCTTGGAGTCGACGACCGCCCGACGAACCCGAGCGCGCTCGGCGGTCTCCTCGATCCCGACGATCAGTTCGGCGGCGTCTTTCACCGAGAGCACCGGCGCGCCGGTGATGGCATCGTCACGGATGGCCTCGAGGTAGGGCAGACCCTTGTCCCGGGCGTCCGCTGTCGTACGCCCGTTGTTGGGGTCGTGGGCCACCACGCAGGGGTTGGCCCAGAAGTCGACGTACCAGGAACTCACCGACCTCCGTCGAGATCGACCGCACCCGGCCGCTGGCCGCGTTGCGCACGTTCTCGTCGGGCCAGACGTCGGCGGCTTCGACGGCGCGGAGCAGCCCCTTGGGGATCTCGTTCGGGCGCGACGCCCGCCGTCTCGGCGATCCGGTCGCGGACCTGCAGCGCCGTCTTGCTCACGGTGGCGGGGTCGACCTTGGTCTTGGGCACCATGAAGGGGAACCGGTCCGACCTGTAGGTCGGCCGGATCTCGTCGGGGTACTCCGTCGGGTCGAACGACTCCTCCGTGAAGGCGAAGTCCGTGTGGGTAACTGGCATTTTTCCTGTCTCCTATCAGGCCGTACCGGCGGTCTCGGCTTCGGCGCGGCCCTGATGGGCGTGGCACGTCCGCTCGACCCCGGCGGCGCGGGCCGCTTGGGTGTTCGGTGTCCCCCGCTGGGTTGACCACCCCTGGGTGACCCAGGGAGTGGCGGGGCCTCACCGCGGCCCACATCTGGTGCGCGCGAGCGGGCTCATGCGCCCAGCTCGTCGGCAAAGACGATCTCGAAGGCGCGCAGCACCGCCATGTTGCGGCGTGCGCTGAGCCGGCGGCCCACCATGAACACGGGCGTGGTCGGGTTCGAGGCCGAGCGCGTAGGCCAGCTCGCCGGCGAGCTCGGCCCGGCCGACCGGATGGCCCTCGTCGTCGTAGAGCCCGCCCGCGGCGATCGAGGACGTCGAGGGGCCGGGGGTCCTCGGGGGTGGCGGGCACCGGTTCGATGATGATGTTGCCCGGGCCGCGCACGATGAAGCGGACCAGGTCGCCGTCGGCGAAGCCGAGCTGGTCGAGGACGGGACGCAGCTCACCGCCGAAGAGGTAGGAGTACGACCCCCAGGTGCTGTGCACGGTGAACGTGTCGTCGATGGTGAGGGGCATCCGCTTCACACCGGGGGTCACCCCCAAGAAGTTGGCCAACGGGGCGGGCAACTTCTGCGGGCCGTGGTAGAGCCGCCGGTGGTTGATGGTCACGATGGTCGACCAGCAGCCCCTGTGCGGACCGGCGATCACCCGCACGCAGGTGTCGTCGAGCCCGGGCTCGGGGATGGCGGAGGGATCTTGGCGGTGCGCCGGCGCAAGACGCCGGCCTCCTCGATCAGATCGGGCAGCGCCCGGTAGAAGGCGATGGACGCGGCGCTGTAGTGGTTCTTCGGTGGCCAAGCGCTCGAGGTAGTCGACGGCGACGTTGCCGTGCTCGTCGATGGCGCCGTAGACGAGCTCGAGGAGGGCGGGCCGGGGCTTGGCTCCCCACTCGGCCAAGGCGAACTCGTCGGCGCCAACCTGGACGATGCGGTGGTCGGTGAAGAGCTTGTTGCGGACGTGGCGGTTCGCACGGTCCGAGAGGAACGCGATCATGGTGCCCGCCTGCATCGGTGCACCGTTGGCGCGCAGGATGCGCACCAGCCGCTCGGGTACCGAGATGCGGCCGCCCAAGATGGCGTAGCGGTCCCCGACCTCGGTCACCTCGAGGTCTTCGACGATCTGGGCGGCGAGGTCCTCGACCTCTGCCGAGGTACCGACGTGGGGGCGCAGGCGCTCCTCGACGTCCTCCCACAGCTCGATGAGGTCCTCGACCACGCCGAGCCTCGCGGGCGTCCTCGGTGATCTGGGCGACCAAGCGCGCCGGCGTGACCTCGCCGGTCAGCCAGCGCCGGCCTCCGTACTCGACGAACCTGCCCCGCCACGAAGACTTGCGCTCGGCGCCTACGAGGAGCAGGCGGGTGGAGAGCGCGTCGGCGGCCCCGAAGCCGCTCTCGATCAGCGCGCTCTCGGTGACAGGGAGGGGTAGCGCCCGCAGCTCCTCGACGGCCGCCGTCGACGAGTTCCGCCTTGTTCGCTGCCTCTTCTCGCGCCGCGAGGCTGGCGGGGTCGGACTCGAACTTGCGTGGCGCGACCCGCGCACGGGCCGGGGGCTCGGGGCAGAAGACACGCTCGAGGGCCCGGCTCCTTCGATCTGGCGGATCCGCTCGCGGGTGACGCCACGGAGCTTCCCGAGCTCGTCGAGGGTCATCGGCGAGTCGGCGAGCTTGTGGCACTCGATGATGTCGCGCTCGTCGTCACTCAGCGCATCGAAGCGCTCCCCAAGGATGACGGCGTAGCCGAGACCGCGTCGCCATTGCACATCGTTGGTGGCCACCGACGTGGCTGAACTCGTCTTCATTGTCTCTCCTCGCTGAGGCGGCCGGAGAAACGACGAGTGAAAGTCGACACGGCGGTTGTGGAACCCACCTTGTCGCCTACCGCCTAGTCGTCCGCTCGTGGTGGCTTTGGCTGTTCGCCGTACCACGCACGCCCGGGCACCTCGGTGATGGGCTTACACGCTCATGTCAGGGTAGCAGGTTCGCAACGCCCGTGCACGAGTGGTGGCTGCTAATGGGTGACGGCCCTGGTCAGCAAGGGCTTCTCCCCGCTGGCGATCAGCCCATAAGGCGCGACCTCAGCTGTCCTTGTACCGAGAGGCGAAGTCGTTGAGCACTGTCGTGCACATCGCTCCAACCGGATTGCTCAAGCTCTGCGTCGGTCGAACGATCCCTGGCCCAATTTGCCTCCAGCTTTTCTTTCCACCACTCTCCGTTTGCCTTCGGGGCAGTCCGGTGGACGGGACATGAGTGCCAGAACCAGCCGTCAACGAAGACGACCACACGACGAGTGGGGAACACGATATCGGGACGCCGTCTACTACTGGCGATCGCTGCCCGATCCACAAAGTACCGGAGTCCACGAGCGTGCAGCTGCCGACGTATCGCCAGCTCGGCGGCAGTGTCCCGCCGACGAGTTCGTTGCATGCGGGACCTCACTTGATCTGCCGGAGACGTCGGTGAGCTACGAGAGGAGACGCTGTGATCCAACACGAGCCTTGGCCTTTCCATGTGAGAGCTGGAGAACCAACGACTAATCCAACGGCGCTGGTGGCTGCCATCTTGTCCACTGATCACTTCGCCAGATCTGAGGACCCAGTCAAGGAGTCGCTGCCCTCCAGCCCGAGCAGTGTGACAGGGTCATCCACGTTGAGGCTCGCGACGATCTTTCGAATCTCGGGGATACGGTCCTGGTAGTCGAGTGTCCAGAACCGATTTGTATAGAGGTTCCTGGAACGCTTGAACCTCTGACCAGTATCTGGATCGCGACGAATGATCCGAGACACGACGAATCCCTCCTGACGGAGTCGGTCACGGACCTCGCTCCAGATTCGGCACCGAGAAGGGAATTGTGATGGACCCCTCGGGGCGGCGCTTCTCTAGATCGGCGAACCAATCGAGTGTCCGGAACCATTGGCCCTCTCCCGGACGAATATCTTTCTTTTGAGTCTGTCGACCAGAACGTTCAGCGATCATGGCCGCCAGATAGAAGCACAGCTCGGGTGCCCCCCAATCTCTCAGCGTGCCGGTAGAGATTAGAGAACCGTGCACAGTGACGTACCAGTCCCGTTTGGCACCTGTCGGAGCGTCAAAGGGGTCACCGGACCCATCATCCTTCAGGACGACGAGATCGGGCCGGCCGGGACCTCCTGTCCGTCGGATCAGGTTCAATGTCTCGAGCCGTTGAAGTTGTTCCCCAACCCACTTGCGCTTGGCTTTTCGAACATCGGCCGGGTACTCGGCCTCTTCGCCCACGGATCCATACCGGTCCGGATCGCGGACGAGGTCGTGGAGGTCCTCGTAGCCGTACTGAGGCAGGACCAAGCCCACAGCTCGGCCTTTCGCATCATCAGGAAGTAGGGCGACCCCTCGCAGCAGGAGATCGAGCTTGGCGGTGTCCACCGCCTTCGTGGCAACGAGGTCCGGCGAGGTGGTCGGCGATATGACGTTGACGGACCCGGATCCGATTCTTGCCTCGGACGCCACGCCCATAGAGCAGGCCAGGAACCGCAGCTCGACCCTGTGGGCGGCGACTATTAAGGAGTTCGGCTTCGGACATACCTTCGGACATACCCCGATCTTAGATGGTGAAGTGACCCGATACTAGATGCTTCAGAGACCCGACCACAGATGGAACTAGACAAGTAACTAACACGAGTAACCAGATACGTACTCGTCATCGACCATCTGTCATCGGGTTATCCACTTGCTTCCCTGGTCAACGGGGGCGTACTGTGCCTAGGTCGGCCCGGGAAAAGAAAGAGCCCGCCAGATGGCGGGCCCTTCCCAAACCGACAGGTCTTGACCAGCCGGCGAGTTTGCAACCCCGATCGTACTGGCCAAGGCCTCCAACCGACAACAAGGGCACAAGCCCACTAGTCAAAGGAGGTTCGTGCCATGAGCGCGATCAACCAACTCACACCCGACCCAGCCGTCCGTCTCAACGATGATGGCGAGACAGGAGTCATTGAGGGACTGCGGTTTCGAAGTCGGCTCCTGCACCGCCAGCTGTCGGCGACCAGAAGAGCATCACAGATCGGCGGTCGTACTCGACACCCTCGACATCGGTGCCGAGGTCCTGGCCAAGGTGGCCGGTGAGTCCGATCTCGCCGAGCTGGCGGGAGCTGTCGAGCACCTCGACAAGGAGGCCAAGCGAATCGTCGACTCGACCGCCGACGCCGTCGAGCAGTCGGTCGTGAAGGTGGTGGCCGAAATGACCGCGAAGAATGCAGGCAGACGATGGACCACTCGCCCCGCTCCTTGAGCGATTCGACCCGTCCGCAGACGGGAATGTCATCGATGGCTTCCGCGAGCTGATCACCACCACAGCGGTCGCCGCCACCAAACGAGCCGTGCAGGACCTGACCGAGTCCAACCAGGAAAGCGTCGAGCGGTTGACGAAGGCTCTAACCTCCCTTGAGAGGGTGGCAGCCGTCGAGGAAGCCCGCTTGGCTGAAAGCCAGCGCGGGACAGCAAAAGGCAATGACCACGAACGGACCACAGAGGAACTCTTGGGAGAACTCGTCAGCGTCGCCGGAGACAGCCTGGACGACGTCTCCACTTCCACCGGTGTCACTGGTTCCAAGCGCGGCGACAAGGTGGTCACTCCCAAAGGTGGCATCCGGATTGCGGTCGAGGACAAGGCCACTGCTCGGCAGACCGAGGCCAAAGCACGCCTCCTCCTTGAGGAGGCCATGAGCAATCGAGACGCAGGGCTGGCAATGCTCATCGTCGACGACATTGCCAAGGTACCCGGGGGCCAGCCCTACCACCTGATTGACGATAACAAAGTCGTGGTCGTGGCTGAGCCCTTGCCTCTCCGTCTTGTGTATTGCCTGTTCAGGGCCAAGGCGATCGAATTGGCAACGGTCAATCGCGAGGTCGGCACCGAGACCGTATCCGACGGCTTGCGCACGATCCAGGATCTCGTTGGCGAGATTCGTCGATCTCTCGATCGATTCCGCTTGATGCGAACCGAGCACACGAAGATCGAAAAGTCCGTAACCCAGGCCGCTCGCTACGTCGATGAGAGCGAGCTATCGATTGCCGATGCGGTAGGACGCATCGTGAAGGTAATCGACGGCATCGTTGGAGAGGGCTCCAAAGAGGCAGCGTAGGGACTCATCGCGTCGTTCGACGAACCGCGTCAGACCTTCGTGGTGACATGCTCCTGAAGGTCTGACGCGGGGGTTCGAGCTGATCGTCAGGATTCGACGTAAACCAGCAGGTCCACACCGCGTGGGCCGAGCGAGACGGGATTAGGACTACAAGCGGGACTACAAAATTCGCGCCAAACGACGCGTGGGATCATGAGGTGTGGGAAGAAACATGCTGGTGAAGGGCATTGCCGGTCAACGCTGAACAGACCCGAGAAGTCCCAAAGGCCACTCTTAATCCGCAGGTTCTGGGTTCAAATCCCAGGGGGCGCACCAGTTCAGGTGGCCGAACGACAGAATCGTCACAGACTTCTGAGTGCAGGTGCTTCTGTGGAAGTGCTGGCCCCATCGGCGGAGTTGACGGGCTCCAACGATTCGACGATCGATTGGAGTCGCGCCCTCCGTGCTTGAAGCTCCCTTCGGTAACCAGCGTTGTCGGTATCGGCGATCTCACTGCTCATGTCAGAGATCACATTCGCCAGCGTGACCCCCAGCTCCTCCGATTGTTCGTCAGACAGATCCACCTTCATCGGTCACCCTCCAACTCGTCCATGCGTGCGTTGTCAGTGTGCAGCACCGACCACCGCGTTCACAGGGCCATAGGTCCCACTCTCGACGTCGTCAGACACCGGGCGAAGGCGTGAACCACGGCGTGCCCCACCACCGACAGGGATGCTGCCGGGACAGTTGGCCCCCTCTGGTTCGTGACCTTCGACCCTGGTCATCGGACCATGGCTCGGGCACGCTGGATGCGTGACGAGTGAGCGAGGTGCACAGCGGTCGGGCCGGGTTTCCGTGGGCCCGTCGATGAGGACTGGGCCCCATACTCCCAGCGCCGGTCACGGGCACAGTATCCCCATCGGTCGCCTGTTCGGGATTCCGCTTCGGCTTCACTGGACGTTCTTCCTCCTGATCCCCTTTGTAGCGGTGGTCGACTGGAGTGCCGGAACACGATCGGTCCTGGCCGGTCTCCTCTGGATCGTCGCCCTCTTTGCGTTCGTGGTGGCTCACGAAGTGGCTCACTGCATCGTGGCCCGACGGCGAGGGGCGCGGGTCCTCGGTATCGTCCTGTTCCCCCTGGGCGGTCTGTCCCAGCTGGAGGCCATGCCGAAAGCGCCCGACGACGAGCTGGCCGTGGCCATCGCCGGACCGATGTTCAGCCTGGCCATCGGGGTACTCCTGGTGGCGGCAGGTCTGCTCATGGGGGCACACGTGTGGCCTCCGACCCTGTTCGTCGGCAGTTGGTGGGCCCGTCTGGGTTGGCTGAACATACTGCTGGGCGCCTTCAACATGCTGCCCGCTCTCCCCATGGACGGCGGGCGGGTGCTGCGGGCGAGCCTGGCTCGGCACAGGAGCAACCTGGAGGCCACCGAAGTGGCGGGGAGGATCGCCCGATATCTGGGTGTGGCCATGATCGCCATCGGCTTTCTCTTCGACGTCTGGCTCTGCCTGATCGGCATATTCGTGCTCCTGGGCGCCAGCGCGGAGGTGCAGGCCGCCCGCCATCCGCCCTCCCCGGACGGGCACGTTGCCGACCAGGACCGTGAACTACGCCGCTGAACAGCCCTCCCGGTCCCAGGATGGGACATCGGCCCCTGCCACGGCCCGACCGCTGCGAGTCCCTCCTCGCTCTCGGTCGCCGCTTGGGGGACCCGTCGAGTCTCCGATAGGGACCCGCCGACGCCGGCGGTTTCCCCCCCGGGACAACACCGCCGACGCCAGCTGGGTCCCCTGCCCCTGAACCCCCCAAGAAGCAGTCAATCAAACGTTTGTTAGAAGAGTATTGGACGAGCATAAGAAGGGGCTAAATCCGAAGGGCGGGCGATCGTCGCCGCCGACGCGGCCGCGTTCGTGGCAGGTGCGAAGTCCGTACGATGATGCCCAAGAGGCAGGACCAGACGGCGCCGGGGTCAGCGCGCACACCGCCCGATGCCGATGTACGACGCCGGCCGCTTGGCCGACAAGGGACGGAAGGAGCAGGACCGATGAGCGACAGAACAGAGAAGGCGATCCTGGCCGGCGGGTGCTTCTGGGGGATGCAGGACCTCATACGGAAGCGCCCGGGGGTCCTCTCGACCCGGGTGGGATACACGGGTGGTGGCGTCGCCAATGCCACCTACCAGAACCACGGAGACCACGCCGAGGCCATCGAGATCACCTTCGATCCCGACCAGACCGCCTACCGCGAGCTGCTCGAGTTCTTCTTCCAGATCCACGACCCGACGACGCGGAACCGTCAGGGGAACGACATCGGGGCGAGCTACCGGTCGGCCATCTTCACCCTCGACGACGAACAACGTTGTGTCGCCGAGGACACCATCGCCGACGTCGAGGCATCCGGGCTGTGGCCGGGCCAGGTCGTCACCGAAGT
Source organism: uncultured Acidimicrobiaceae bacterium (assembly GCA_963756515.1). GTDB lineage: Bacteria > Actinomycetota > Acidimicrobiia > Acidimicrobiales > RAAP-2 > Bog-756. The sequence continues at coordinate 628,984 of CAVWNV010000002.1, read as the reverse complement.
CACGCCAGCCGGCCCCTTCTGGGAAGCGGAACCTGAACACCAGGACTACCTCGAGCACTATCCCAACGGCTACACCTGCCACTTCCCGCGCCCGGGTTGGGTCCTTCCCCGTCGAAGCGACTCCCTCGCCGGGTAGCCGCCCCGGGCCGAACCGGGTGTGCCCGATCCTCGACACTGATCGGCCGGCCCGCCCCGGTGGCCCGCTACCGGGCTTGGCCCGACAGCGCAGTGAGGATCTCGTCCACGGACGGAGCCGCGGCCATCTCCCCGGCTGTCCGTTCGGCCCGGCGACGAAAGTCGGGCTCGGCCAGCACCGTTCTGACCGCCTGAGCGATGCGGTCCACGTCATCGTCACCGATGAGCGGCCGAGGTGAGTCGTGCCGGCCTGGCCCGGTCTCGCACGTGAGCCCCACACCCGTTCTCGACACCCGTCTGCCGTTGTCGAACTGATCGGCGAACACGGGGACCACCACCAGCGGCACACCGGCGGCCAAGGCCCCAAAGACCGTTCCGGAGCCCCCATGACGGAGCACCACGTCGGCCTGGGCGAACACGTCGGCCTGCTCCACCCAGGGCTCGAGCCGTGTGTTCGCCGGGAGGGGGGCGATGCCGGACGGATCGAACCCGTGGCCGACGGTGAGAAGCACGCGGGCGTCGACGATCCCCGAGACGGCCCTCATCACGGTGTTGACGACATCGGCGGCGATGGGCATGCGGCCTAGGACGGTCCCGAAGGTGACGTAGACGAGCGGTGCGTCGGATCCGTGCCACCAGTCCGGAAGCGGATGGGGATCAGGGGACTCCGTGTGGTATCGCTCGGTGGACGGGAACCCCGATCGGTCGAACGACGCGGGGAACCGCGTCAGATACGGCATCGTCACGAGTTCGTGGGCCAGTCCGCCCCGATGCGCCTCGAGCGCGGGGGCGGCGGTTGCGATCGATCCCAACTCGGCTCGGGCCGACGAGATCGCCACCTGCGCGGTCCTGACCGTCACCTCCCGGGCGACGACGGCGGACGCATACTCACATGGTTCACGCAGCACCAGGTCAGGACTCCACCGGGTCATGACCTCCCGCATGCCGGGCAACATGGCGTCCGTCGCCATGCGCCCGAACAGCTCCCGATTGGCGAGCGCCGACGCCTCGGCCCGAGGGACGAGAGGGAGGCGGTCCCGGATGGCGGCCACATCCGCATCCGGAGGTTCACCGCCGGCGGAGAAGGGGTAGCCGGCCTGCTCCACCATCAACCGGAGGGCGGGAGGCCCCACTACCAGGACCTCGTCTCCCCGCCTACGGGCGGCGAAGAGAAAGGGCAGCAGCGGATGGAGATGTCCCGCTCCCCCCAGAGAACACGCCGCCAGTAGCCGCACGGGACGTCACAGTACGACGAACCGACCAGCGTCGTTCGAACCGGGGGTGTCGCACGGCCGCCCGATCTGACCCCTAGGGGCGGAGGACACCGATGTCCTCGAGTACCCGCCGCGCTTCTCCGACGCCGCGGACCCGCTCCGAGAGAAACCCGAACGAGCGGGCCGCATCGGAGTTCAGCGCGTTGTCATCGAGGAACAGGACCCGGTCCGCACGTACGGGCAGCCGGTCCGCCACGGCTCTGAACACGGACCGGTCCGGCTTCACCAGGCCCAGATCGAACGAGAGGAACCGATAGTCGAACATTCCGAGTAGCGGCCAGCGGGCGAACTGGTGCTCCCAGTGCAGGGAGTTGGTGTTGCTGAGGCAGCCGATCGGCACCCGTCGTCGGACATCGGCGAGGAGCTCCGATGATCCGGGCAGGGGGCCCACGGGCCAGTCCCGAAAGATCTCGAGAAACTGCTCGGGCGTGACCGGCAGGTCCCACTCCGAGACCACGCCCCCCGAGAACTCGTCGGCCGAGCACTGACCGGCCTCGAACCGCCGCACCCAGGGACTGGTCAGCCACTTCTGCCATACCGCCTCGTCGTCGGCGATCCCTGCCAACGTCTGCAGTGCGGCCACACCGCCGAGCTCGATGAGCACGCCGCCCAGGTCGAAGAGGACGACGTCGACGTCGGGGGTGGACATGTCAGGCAATGTAGCGGCAGGCCCGCGGACGACCGGCCCCGGGGCACAGGATCAGGTTCAGATCAGGCGGAGTACCGCGCCACGATCTGGGCGAAGGTGACCGGGTCAGTGACCGGTAGGAGGTGGCCCGAGTCCACCCGGAGGACGGTGGTCGGCGGTGGGAGTCGCCGGGCCATCTCCTCCTGAGTTGGGGTCGGGACGGGGCGGTCCCGCTCGTTGACGACATACGTCACGGGAACACCGGAGATCCCGGACCATCGGATCGGCTGGAAGTAGTGGTGCACGGTGTCCTCCACGCATCGGACCGGGTCGACCACGTACGCCAGGGTCTCGTCGTCGAGAGGGTCGCCGCCGTAGGAGAAACGGGACGGCTCGGGATCCTCGGGTGCACCGGGCAGGGTGATCACCGTACCGTCACGTTCCGCCGCGGCCCGGGCCATCAGCAGACCCTCACGATGGCGCTCCTTCATGCAGTCGATCCCGCATCCACCCTCGGGGGGAACCAGCGCGGCGTTCAACACGATGGCCCGGACCCGCTCTCCCAGTCCGGCGACGATGCCGGGAACGACGAGCCCCCCTGACGAGTGGGCGACCAGCGTGACCGGATCCTCGATCTCCGCCACTTCGATGTCGGCCAGGACTGACGCCACCTCGTCGTCGACCGACAGTGTGGCCAGGTCGGCCGGATGGCCGGCCCGACCGGGCAGGTCGGGAGCGAACGGTACTCCCGGCAGCAGTGGAAGGAGTCGATCCCAGAAGCGCGCCGTCGTGCCCCCACCGTGGATGAGCACCACGGTCATGGTCGGCGGATGTCCGGTCCGGGCTGCACGATGGCCGAGGCTACCGTCACCGGGGATCCCTCCCCGGCACCGACCAGGGTTCGGTCCCGCCTGCAGATCGACCGAGCTGTCAGGTCGGCTGGACGTCAGCCGTGGAGGACTCTCCACCACCACGACGGTGCGGCCACCGTGTGGGCCAAACTCAGCGGCACGATCTGCGTCTGGCTTCCGAGCGAGTACACCGTGGTTCCGACGGGGTCACGGGCAGATCGTTGACCCGCGCCGGCCAGCGGCCCGGTCTCGCTGACCACGTGCTGGCCGGGCCAGCCCAGCAGCCACGCCGTCCGCGAGGCGACCGCCGGCACCTGTTGACGCCGGCCTCCCCAGCGGGTCGAGGCCACCGCCTGGGTCCGACCCCGTGTGGTGAGGGCCACCGGCACGACGGCCGCCTCCGAGGCATCGAGCAACCCTTCGACCACGGGACCGGTGTAGAGCAGCGGGTACTGCGCCTCCCTGGCGTAACTGGGCCCGGCCGGTGCCGCCGTGGTGGTGGTCGTGGGGGCCGCGGCGGCTGTGGCGCCGGCCGAGGGGGCCGGGGCGGCCGGGGCCGGGACCCGCTGTCCCAGGGCCGAGGCCAAGACCAGCACGGACCGGCCACCGACGGTCCGGAATCCGGCCAGCACCATGCATCCGGCCGCCTGTGAGGTGTACCCGGACTTGACGCCGACCACCCCGTTGGTCCCGATCTCCGTGACGATGTTGTGGACCGTCCCGACCAACGGGAGGCTCACGGTGGACATACCGGCCACTGAGGCGAAGGCGGGGATGGCCATGCCGGCCGCGGCGATGCGCAGCGTGTCCGCCGCCGTCGAGACCGAGAGCGGATCGAAACCGCTGGCGTCGACGTAGTGGGTCCCGTCGGCGCCGAGGGACACAGCCAGCGCGTTCATCTTGGCCACGAAGGCCGGCTCGGAACCGGCGTCCCATGCCGCCAGGCTGTAGGCCACGTCGTTGGCGGACTGGTTCAGGAGCGCCTCGAGCAACTGCAGTTCGGTCAGTTGTTCCCCCGCCTGGAGCGGGATGTTGGTCTGGTCCTGCTGGAGATCGGTGTGGTATTGCCCGACATCGTCGGCGGTGACGGTGATGGTGGGCCCGGAGGTTCCCGCCGCGATCGGGTGGTCTCGCAGGATCACCACCGCCGTCGTCATCTTGGTCAGCGAGGCGATGGGCACGGGCGTCTCCGGGCCCGACTGTTGCGCATAGTCCAGCGCCGGGACGGCCACGGCGGCCTGTCCCGTCGGCGGCCACGGAAGACCGGGCGTAGCACCCGGCACCGTCAACGAGGAACGCACCACCGATGAGAGTGAGGGCGGCGACACGGGTCGACTGGCGCGCTGGGCGCCCACCAGCCCGGCGGACACGAGGATCACCACGCCGGCGCCGACCGCCGACCACTTGATGATCCGGCGGTTGCGCCGCCTTCTGGCCCGCTGCGGCCTCTCGGTGGGGACGGGCAGCGACGGGTTGGCACTCGGGCCGGCCGGTCCGACCGGAGTCGGCGCGATCGAAGGAACGGCCAGAGGCACCAGGTCCTTCTCGGCCACCAGGGTCGAGAGACCCGACGGCCCGAGGGACGGCACCGGCACTGCGCTACCGCCCCCGTCTGACGTCTGGCCAGGATGGTCGAGCACGGGACGGATCAGCGGACCTCCTGGTCCTCGTCGATCATCGCCACTCGGGTTCGGGCCGGTACGCAGCGCACGGGCCAGGTCTCACGCACCGGCGCGCCTCCACGTTCTCGTCATGACCGGTTACCCAAATCCTAGACGCAGCCCCGACGAATACCCGGGGATGCGGCCACCCACGGCGGACGCCTCCCGGGTCGGCCGGCCGGCACCGGGCACCATGTACCACCTGGTTCTAACGGGGGCTGATCCCCCACGCTGCCGTCCACCGGGCCCCGGGCCGGAGGACCACCAGGTCCGTGCCGGACCGGAAGGCGTCGGGGGGACACGTCATGGGCTCCACAGCCACGGCGGTACGCCGCGAGGCGGCGTCCAGGGTGTCCCCCGTGTAGATCATGAAGTAGCTGAAACGCTCGTCGGCCCAGAGGGTCGTGCCCCCGGCGCCCCCGGGGTGGTCCAGTTCGACTCGGGCCCGGCCGTCAGGATCCCGGCTGAGACCGGTGTAGCCCGTGTCCAGCCGGGTGGGACCGATGAGTCGCCCCTGCTGGAAGTCGAACTCGGTGCCGGCCACGGCCTGGCGACTGTCGGGCAGTCCGCGGTCGTCGGTGACCAGTCGCACCTCGGCCGGTACCGTCAGTCGAACCTCGTCCACCGTCGGGGTGCCGAGGGTCAGGTAAGGATGGAAGCCCAGTCCGAAGGGCAGGTCGGTGGGGCCGAAGTTCTCGGCGTCGGTGGTGACCGTCAGGCCGTCGCGACCCAGCCGGTACTCGACCGTCACCCGCAGGGAGTAGGGGTATGCCGGCGACGGGCGCAGTTCGCAGCACAGGGCCACCTGGTTCTGGGCCCGGCCCGTCATCTGCCACGGCATCCACCGGACGAGGCCGTGGATGGCGTTCCGGCGTGACGGCTCGTCGAGGGGAGCCTGCGCTTCGACCCCCTCGAACGAGTAGCGACCGTCTCCGAGGCGGTTGGGCCAGGGAGCCAGCACCTGCCCCCGGCCGCCATGACTCCACTCGTCCGGTCCGAATCCGTCGATCACCGACCGGTCACCGGCGGTGAACGAGCGGAGCGTGGCGCCGACCTCTGTGATCACGGCCCGCTGGTGGCCGTGGCCGATCACCCACTGGTCCCCGGTCGTGCTGGTCGTCTCCGCCGGACGCTGGTCTTCGGCAGGTGATCGGGGCGTCATGGGGGTGGGTGAGGGAGTGGTCCGGTCGACCGATGGATGGCCGCCGTCGACCGGTATGGTAGGCCATGGGACTGCAGGGGCCCGACGAACCGTCATTTCCGGCCCGCGTCCATACCCGTCCCCGATCCTGCTCGAGCCCACCACTCGCCATGCGCATCCTGATCACGAACGACGACGGCGTCTTCGCCCCGGGTATCGCCGCCCTGGCCCGGGGCCTGGCTCGGGCCGTGGCGGGCCAGCACGAACTGGTCGTAGTGGCACCCCTGGCCGACCACAGCGGCGCCGGGGCCGCGGTGGGTCGGGTCTATGACCGCGAGTCGATCCCCTACGAGGAGGTCGAGATTCCCGGATTGGCGACCGTCCCCACCTTCGGAATCGACGGGCCGCCGGCGCTGGCGGTCATCCTGGCCTGCATCGGGGGGTTCGGTCCCCGACCCGACCTGGTGGTCTCCGGCATCAACCACGGGGTCAACGCCGGCCGGTCGGCGCTCCACTCGGGCACGGTGGGGGCCACCCTGACCGGTGCCCAGTTCGGGGTACGGGGCCTGGCCGTGAGCATCGCCTGGGGCGAGGATCCGGTGCCGTGGGAGACGCCGGTCGGCCTGGCGTTGGGAATCATCCCCACCCTGGCCCGGGCCGCCCCCGCCACCGTCTTGAATCTCAACGTGCCGGCCGTCGAGCCGGGCCGGTTGCGTGGCCTGCGCCACGGCCGGCTGGGGACGGCCGGGCTCATCCGATCGGTCCGGCCCGAGCACACCGACGTCCCCGTGGCCGGCACGCCCGTCGGGACCTCGTCGAAGGCCATCGTCCTGACGCTCCGGGGTATGGGTGAGGGGGCCGACGCCTCGGCCGAACAGGCCGAGCTCGAGCCGGGGTCGGACGCCGCTCTCATCGCAGAAGGTTGGGCCTCACTCACGCCACTGACCGGCGTCAGTGAGGACCTCTCCGAGGGCGGTGGCACGGCGCTCGCCGCCGCCCTGGCCAACTGCACCGTTCCGGCCACGCCGGTCGCACCCGCATGACCCCCGCGGCGGGTAGCCAGATGCCCGTGCCTTTCGTGTCAGGGGCCCGGGGCCGGCCCGACCTGCTCGTCCAACCAGTCGTAGGTGACCTGGGCCGATAGTCGGATGTTGTCGGCCTGGCAGTGGGTCGAGGCTCCGTCCTCGGCGGTGAACTGCACGGCGGTCACCGGGCCGGCCACCTGGTCCACCAAGCGGCGGAACTGGTCCAGCGGCTCGGTCCCCTCGCGGTCGCCCACCAGCGCCAGCACCGGACACGTGATGTCGTGGCCCATCGGGCCCAGTCGATAAAGGCGCATGGCGTCCCTCCAGGCGTGGAAGGAAGGCACGCCGAAGCGCTGGCAGATCGCCGCGATCCCCCACTGCATCTGACGGGGCATGAGGTCTTCGGGCACGCCGATGACGTCCTCGGGCCGGATGTCGCGGGACATCTGGAACACGTCGGTCCCGACCCAGGCCTCCATGTACCGGTACATATCCGTAACGGGAGGATTGGCCACGAGGGCCCGGACCCGGGGATCGGTGGCCGCGCTCCTGGCCGCGAAGTACGAGCCGAAGCTCTGGCCGGCCAACACCAGGCGTTCGGCATCGACCTCGTCCTTGCGGCCGAGCTCGTCGAGCACCGCGCCGAGCGGTACCTCGTAGTCGGGCCGGAAGGTCATCCAGGGATTGCGACGCATGCACCCGGGCTGGCCGGGTCCGTCGAACACGAAGACGTTCCAACCACGCTCGGCACCCGGGGCCCCGAGGTGGAAGTAGAGCTCCTCGGCACTCGAGTCGAAGCCGCCCACGCCCACGAGGGTGGGCCGCGGTACGGGTGGGCCCGATCCAGCTCCGGGGAGGGCGGGCGGACGCACCAGGTATCCCGGGAGCGAGCCCCCCTCGAAGGGCACCTCGATCGACTCCACCGGCGGGTCCAGCCGCGCCGCGGCCTGGGCGAAGCAGTCCCGGCTCCGCTCGCCGGTCTCGTGGGACCTTCCGTCGATCCCATCGGCGTAGTACTCGGCGGTCCGGTAGTAGGTGGAGGCCCGGAGAAAGTGGTCCCGGGCGCTCACCCCGCGACCGGCGGCCAGGCAGGTCCGGGCCCGGTCCTCGGTCCGTTGAGCCAGCCGCTCGAAGGCCAGCGCCCAGCTCACCGGGCTGCCGTCGGTGATCTCGGTGGCGACCGACAGGCACTCTCCCACCGTGGATCCGCCGTAGTCGGCGACACCCAGCGCCCGGATGAGCTGATAGTTGAACTCGTCGTCGCGGAAGCCCTCCACCCGGATGGCGCTGCGTACGACGTCGGAGTCTTCGAAGGACACGACACTCGTTTCTGATCGGGCCGATGCCACCGGGCAGTGGACCGGTGCCGGCCGCTGGTCATTGTGCCCGATGCGGGGCCTACCCTGTGTCATGCGCGTCGCGGCCATCCAGACAACGGCCGGCCCCGACCCCGAGGCCAACCTCGACCGCGCCGCGGCCCTGGTCAGCCGGGCCGCCGAGGACGGTGCGGCGCTGGTGGTGCTACCGGAGTACTTCTCCGTCGCCGGCAGCCCGACGTTCCTGCGCCACCACGCCGAGCCGCTCGACGGGCCCACCGCCCGTTGGGGGTCCGCTCTGGCGGCCGAGCACCGGATCCATGTGGTGGCCGGCAGCTTTCCGGAGCGCCCGGCCGAGGGGACCGGGACCGGGGACCGACTCTTCAACACCAGCTGTCTGTTCGGCCCGGACGGGGTCCTCGTAGCCGTGTACCGCAAACTCCATCTCTTCGATGTCGCCCTGGCCGGCGCCCACGTCTGCGAGTCGGCCACCATGGCGCCCGGCGACTCGTTGGCCGTGGCGCCACTCGAAGCGGTCACTGACCCGGGCGGTCACCCCTCCCCCGTCCTGGGCCTGTCCATCTGCTACGACCTCCGGTTCCCCGAGCCCTACCGGATCATGGCCCTGTTGGGGGCCACGGTGATGGCTGTGCCGGCCGCGTTCACCGCCGCCACCGGTCCGGCCCACTGGGAACTGCTGCTCCGGGCCCGGGCGGTGGAGAACGAGGTGTTCGTGGTCGGGGCGGGCCAGGTCGGCGTCCTCCCCCCCGGTATGCCGGCGTGCCACGGCCACACCATGATCGTCGGTCCGTGGGGCGACGTCGTGGCCGAATGCACCGACGACAGGCCCGGCCTGGCCCTGGCCGATCTGGACATGGCCCGGCTCGAGCAGGTCCGATCGGAACTGCCGGTGCTGGCACACCGCCGGCCGGCGGCGTACCGTTGGCCAGATGACAACTCGAGGGGGGCCGTCGGATCCGACGGCTAGGGGCAGGGCCGATCGGCCCGGGTCGAACGACCCACCGTTCGAGGTGGGCATGCTGGACTCCTTCGGAGTCCGGCTCTATTACGAGATCCACGGCCACGGTCCCAAAGTGATGGTCTTCATGCACGGGATCCTCATGGACTCGAACATGAACCGGCGGTTGGCCATGGACCTGGCCGCACGGGGATTTCGCATCATCCTGCTCGACCTCCCGGGGCATGGACTGTCCGAAAAGCCCAAGCGGGCCTCCTATCACCGCATGGACACCTACGCCCGGCACGTGGTGGCCCTCCTCGACCACCTCGGCATCGAACGGGCCGTGGTGGGCGGTGTGTCCCTGGGCGGGAACGTCAGCTTGCTGGTGGCCGCGCAGGCTCCCGAGCGGGTGCAGGGGATGGTCATCGAGATGCCCGTGCTGGAGTGGGCGGTCCCGGCCGCCGCCATCACGTTCGTGCCCCTGCTGCTGGCGGTGCACTTCGCCCGGCCGTTGGTCCGCCGGACCGCTTCCTTGTTCCAGCACCTACCCCGAACCGGCAACGGTCCGTTGAACAGTGTGATGAACACCTTGTCCAACGATCCGACCGAGACGGCCGCGGTGCTCCACGGGATCTTGGCCGGGCCCATCGCCCCCACCGTCGGGCAACGGGCCAACATGACCATGCCGGCGCTGGTCATCGGTCATCAGGTGGACCGCGTACATCCGTTCCACGATGCCGAGCAGCTGTCGCGTCGACTTCCCCGGGGTCAGTTGGTCCAGGCCAACTCGGTGCTCGAGTTGAGGATGCGCCCCGATCGGCTGACCGACGAGATCGGTACGTTCCTCGACGCCACCTGGGACGAGCCGGCCACCACGGACCGCCGGGCCGGCTGAGCGCCTACCCGGGCGGGGCAGTCAGTCGTCGAAGTCCGGCCGACGGTCCCGCTTGCGCTCGGACTGCCTCCGCTTGGCGGTGAGGCGTCGCTCCTTGGCCCCCCGGGAGGGACGGGTGGGCCGGCGGGCCTTCTCCACGTGCATCGCCGCCGCCATCCGCTCACGGAAGCGTTCCATGGCCAGCTGCCGATTGCGGATCTGCGAGCGCTCGTCGTCGACCACCAACCGGAGCTCGGGGCCCAGGCGCTCGAGCAAACGGGCCCGCTGCCGGGGGCCCAACGACGGAGAACCGCTGATGTCGAAGCGGAGCTCCACCCGGGTATTGACCTTGTTGGCGTGCTGGCCCCCCGGTCCGCCGCTCGGACTGAACCGGAGGTGGAGCTCCGACACCGGGACGGCGAGCGACGGGCTCACCCGGACCACCCCGTCGGACCGAGGGGCTGGGCTCACCACTCACCGCCGTGGTCGTGGTCCGGATCGGGCTCGTCGACCACCGGGTTGGCCAGCGTCCCCACTCCCCCGACCTCCACGGTGACGGTGTCCCCGGCCGCCAGCCAGCGCGGCGGGTCCCCCCCGGCGGCCACCCCGGCCGGCGTGCCGGTGCTGATCACCATCCCGGGCTCCAACGTGAAGGCGGCCGAGAGGTACTCGATCATCTCGACACAGGTGAAGATCATGTCCTCGGTGGAACCGTCCTGGCGGAGCTCCCCGTTGACCCACGTGCGGACGGACAGGTGCTGCACCCCTCCGACGTCGTCGAGCTCGTCCGGCGTGACGATCCACGGACCCGTTGGTCCATGGGTGTCGAATCCCTTGCCCATCATCATGGTCGGTGTGCGCCACTGCCAGTCCCGCACGCTGACATCGTTGACCACGGTGACGCCGGCCACGATCTCGAGAGCGTGGTCGGCCGGCACGTGCCGGCCGCGCCGACCCACGACCAACCCCAGCTCACCCTCGTAGTCCACCGAATCGGAGACCCGTGGCACCTCGATGGGGGCACCGGGGCCGATGACACAGGTCGGCTGTTTGGAGAACCACGTCTGGTAGTCCGGCCGCTCGTGTCCCAGCTCGCGGATGTGGGCGTCGTAGTTGCGGGCGATGGCCAGGAACGAAGGAGGTCGGGGCACCGGAGCCATCAGCCGTGCCCCGGCCAGGGGCAGGCGCCGGGCCCCGGTCGACGGGGCCCGGGCCAGCGCGTCGGCAGACGCGTCCCCGAGGGACAGCAACTCCACCATCCCGCCCGGCAGACCGACGGCCGGGTCGCTCAGGTCGACCACCTCGTCACCGACCACCAGGCCCGTCCGGACCGGATCGCCGTCCCGTCCGGGCCCGGCCCGGTCCTCCCTGAAGCTCACCAGTCGCACGGAGAAAACGTAGGCCAGTCGGGTCCTACACTCGGCCCATGGTCGAGCCAGCCCCACGGACGCCCGCTTCGCACGATGCCCCCTTCCACGGCCAGGTGGTCCTGGTGACCGGATCGTCGTCGGGGATCGGGGCGGCCACCGCACACCGGTTCGCCGCCCTCGGGGGCACCGTGGTGATCAACTCGTCGACGTCGGTGACTTCCGGCGAGGCGCTGGCCCACGAGCTGCCGGGCGCCAGCTACATCCAGGCCGACATCGCCGACGAGGAGCAGGCCCGGCACCTGGTGGTCGAGACCGTCCGGCGCCACGGGGCACTCGACGTGCTGGTCAACAACGCCGGGACCACCGAGGTGATCCCCCACCACGACGTCGAGGCGGCCTCCCCCGACGTGTGGCGACGCATCTTCGGCGTCAACGTCGTCGGCACCTGGCAGGTGACGGTGGCCGCCACGGAGCACCTGCGCAACTCCGGCCGCGGCCAGGTGGTCAACGTCTCGTCCTTGGCCGGCGAACGGCCCACCGGCAGCTCCATCCCCTACGCCTGCTCCAAGGCCGCCGTCAGCCATATGACCAGACTGCTGGCCAACGCCCTGGCCCCGGCGGTCAGAGTCAACGCGGTGGCGCCGGGGTTGGTCGACACCCCCTGGACGGTGGAGTGGGGAGCTGTGCGGGAGTTCGTCAACGCCCAGGCACCCCTGCGGAGGACGGCCACCCCCGAGGACGTGGCCGAGCTCATCGTGGGACTGGCCCGCTCCACCTACGTCACCGGCGAGGTGGTGCTGGTCGACGGGGGGCTGGCCCTCCGCTGAGCACCTCCGGCGCCGGGCTTCCGGCGCCGGGCTTCCGGCGCCGGGCTTCCGGCGCCGGGCTCACCCGAGCGGGTTCACAGGAGCGGCCCCGTCCCGTCATTCGCCCGGCTGGCCGGCGACTCCTCCCACTGGCGTCGTCCGATTCTCCAGATGCCGTGGGGCTCCGACGGAAAAGAGGAGAGCACGCGCTGCTCCACCAGGGTGAGGCCCAGCCGTCGGGCCACGGCCTGGGAGCGAGCGTTGTCGGGGAGGATCACGCTGAACACCTCGCTCAGGCCCATCACCCCGAAGGCGTAGGCGAGCGACGCCGCTCCGGCTTCGGTGGCGAAGCCCCGGCCCCAGCAGTCGGGGTGCAGGGTCCACCCGACCTCGACGCCGGGCCAGTCGTCCTGCTCCGGTCGGTGGAGTCCGGCCCGGCCCACGAACCGTCCCGTGGACCGCTCCTCGAGCGCGAACTGACCGGTGCCCCGGAGCTCCCACTGACCGCGCCACTGGGCCATCCCCAGCCAGGCGTCCCGTCGGGAGAATGCATCGGGAAGGCGAAGGGCGTGGCGTACCTCGGGCGCGGTGAGGACCTCGGTGAAGTCGTCGAGATCTGACTCCTCGAGCGGCCGCAGGATCAGGCGCTCGGTGAGCAGGGTAGGGCAGGCCGTCATGATGAGCAGTCAATCACCACCCGGGGGCCGGCCGGAAGCCCGGCCGAACGCGGCGGCACCCGGTGGTCAGGACAGGGTGGTGTCGATGGTGAGGGAGCCGAACAGCGTCCGTGTGACCGGGGTCCGATCGGCGATCTCGGCCAGTCGCTGCTTCTGCTCCGAGGACAGCTCCCCGGACACGGTGATGGTCCGCTCGATCCGCTCGACCTTGGTGGCCCCGTCACCGGTGCGCAGCAGACGGGCCCGGACCTTGACCTCCCCCAGCGCCCAGCCCTTCCGGTTGGCATACATCCGCAGGGTGGCCGCGGTGCACTGCACCAGGCCGGCCAGGATGAGCTGATACGGATTGGGTCCCTCGTCGTCGCCCCCCACCTCGGGGCCCTCGTCGGCCACGAGCAGGTGGCGACCGGCCCGGATCTCGCCCCGGTAGCCGGCGCTGCTGGTGACGGACACCATGGCGATGGGGTGCTCGCCCTCGATGGGGGCGGCCTTGGGCGACATCATCACCCCGAAGTCGTAGCACCGAAACCCCGCGGAGGCGTAACAAGCGCAACGGGGGGCGTAACAGAATCGTGAAAATTCATGCTCGGGAGCGTAAAGACAGAGCACGCGTCTTCCTGCGCCGGACGATCCATGGGAGAGTGGCTGGGTGGGCAGCGCGACCAGACCCAGGCAGTGGCGGAGGGACCCGGCGACACCGACGGGGCGGTGGAATTGGTCGAGTCCACGGCTGTTCGCGGTCGCAGTCGTCGCCCCGGTGGTCATGGCCCTGGCCCTGATCCCGTGGAGGGGCCGCCTGGACACGGCAGACGACGCACTGTTTCTGGTTGTGGTCATCGTGGCCGTGGCGAGCACCGGGCGTCGTGTGGCTGCGTTCGTCTCCGCCGTCGCCGCCGCCCTCTCCTTCGACTTCTTCCTGACCCGGCCGTACAACTCCTTCCGGATCAGCGGGCACCAGGACCTCATCACCGAGGTATTGCTGTTGGTGGTGGGCGTGGCCGTAGGCGAACTGGCCGCCCGGGGACGAAATCACCGCCGTGAGGCCATCGAGAGCAGACAGACCGTCGCGCTCCTACACTCCGTCGGTGAGCATGCGGCGACGGGGAAGGAGCCCCGTTCCGTCATCCAAATGGCCCTCGAGGAGCTGTCCCAGCAGCTGTCGCTCCGACACTGCTATTTCACCCGACATGATCCCGGGAACCTCTCGGCCCGGATCACTCCCGACGGTGAAGTCAGCATCGCCGGTCAGCGTTGGTCCACCGAGGACCTTGGGCTTCCGACCAGTCGGGTGGACCTGCCGGTCCGGGCCCAGGGCTGGCTGCTCGGTCACTTCGTCCTCACCCCGACGCCGGGCCGGACCCTGAACCATCACCGTCTTCTTACCGCCGTGGCCGTCGCCGACCTGGTCGGCGCGGTGCTCCTGACCGACGAGTCCGAGCTCGCCTCCGTGGGTCCGAGGGGCCCGGACGGTGGAAGCGCACCCAACCGTGGAGCGGCGGACGGCGGCGGTGTCTGACCGGCGTCGGCCACGCCACTGGGTAGTGCCGGATCTCCGATAGCCCCGCGCTCGAAGGCCGAGGGTGGCCCTGGCACCGGCGGAGCCGCGGGCCAACGCTGACCCCGGCCCGGACAGAGTGGGTGGTACGTTCCTCCGTCTGCCTGGCCTCGGTCCTACTCACCGCGTGCACGACGGGGCCCGGTCCGGGGGCGGCATCCACGGCGTCGACGGCGCGACCACCTGCCGGTTCCCCGGCCGACCCGTCGGTGGTGGTCCTGGCGGCGTACCGGAGCATGTGGTCCGATCTCGTGATGGCGGCCCGGACCTCTGACTACCAATCACCGCTGTTGGCGCAGCACACGACCGGTGCTGCTCTCACATTGTTCGTACAGGGATTGGCCACGGACCAGCTGCACGACATCGTGACCCGCGGTACTCCCGTGATCGATCCCAACGTCACATCGCTCACACCGACGGGAGATCCCACCCATGCCGAGGTCGTGGACTGCTTCAACGACGGGAACTGGGTCGAGTACACCACCTCGGGCGCCAGAGCCAAGAACGCACCGGGCGGTCGTCGTCGGACGACAGCCGAGCTGGTGAAGTCGCGCCAGATATGGAAGGTGACCCAGATCACCGTAGGCAAGGTCGGGACCTGTTGAGATCCCGACCTCCCGCCACGGACCGGCGCACCTCGGGCCGGAACGGGTCGAAGCCACCAGGGTCCGTGTGGTCAGAGGTCACGACTCGTCGGCCCTCCTGCTGACAACCGAACCTTCCCACGGGGTCGACAGCGGCGGTGACCGAGGGATCATCCATCCCGTCGCTCTGATCCCGGGGGACATTCGTCCGTCTGACTCCGTCAGTGGGTTTCGTCCGTCATGGAGCCTGGACCGCACGTCGCTCCCCGTCACGGTCAATCGGTTGGCGGGCGGGTCGGCGGGTCGGCGGGTCGGCGGGTACGCGGGTCGGCGGGTACGCGGGGCGGCGGGGCCCAGCACTCAACGAAGCTTGGCCAGCGCCTCGTTGAGCTGCAGGACGTTGATGTAACTGCTGCCCAGGAAGCCCAACTGCGCTCCATTGTTGTGGCGGGCGATCAACGCCCGCAAGACCGAAGGCGAAAGTCCGGTCGCTGCGGACACCATGGGGATCTGGGCCGTGGCGTCAGCCGCCGTGATGTCGGGGTCATACCCGCTGCCAGAGGTGGTGACGAGATCGGGGGTGGGGTCGACACCCCGCGCCTTCCAGTAGGCCACCAGCTGTTGGGTGTTGCTCTTGAGCAACTTGGACCTCGGCCCCAGGTTGGATGCGCCGGACTCGCCGCTGTTGCCGTTGGCCACCAGGGGGTTGTCACCGCCGGCCACATCGTTCTTGGGATTGGCGGCGTACGGGCCGAGGTCGTCAGGCCGGCCCTGGAACACACAGCTCCCTGGAGCATGACCTGGGCATTTCGTGTCCGACCAGTTCTGACCGATGAGGGTCGATCCGTTGCGGGTGATCGAGCCGTCAGCCTGGTGCTCGAAGAACAGCTGGGATATGCCGGTGCCGGCGAAGGCGAAGGCGAAGGTCAAGGCCAACACGACCAACGCCAGCAACACCGATCGACGCAGATGGATGAGCATCAGGGAGTCTCCATTAGTAGGCGTGCAGCGCCACGAGGATGAGATCAATCAACTTGATGAAGATGAACGGGAGAATGACGCCGCCTACCCCGTAGATCCAGACGTTGCGTCGTAAGATGGCGGCGGATCCGGACGGTCGGTACTTCACGCCGCGCAGCGCCAAGGGGATGAGGGCCACGATCACCAGGGCGTTGAATATGACCGCCGACAGCACCGCGCTCTGCGGGCTGTGCAAGTGCAGGACGTTGAGGGCCTTGATCTGCGGATAGGTGACGACGAACAGAGCAGGGATGATGGCGAAGTACTTGGCCACATCGTTGGCGATAGAGAACGTCGTGAGCGATCCTCGTGTGATCAGGAGCTGCTTCCCGATCTCCACGACGTCGATGAGCTTGGTCGGGTTGGAGTCGAGGTCGACCATGTTGCCGGCCTCCTTGGCTGCCGTGGTCCCGGTGTTCATGGCCACGCCCACATCAGCCTGGGCCAGGGCCGGGGCATCGTTGGTCCCGTCGCCGGTCATGGCGATGAGCTTGCCGCCCTCTTGTTCCGACTTGATCAAAGCCATCTTGGCTTCGGGCGTGGCCTCGGCCAGGAAGTCGTCCACCCCGGCCTCTTGGGCGATGGCGGCCGCAGTCAGAGGATTGTCGCCGGTGATCATGACGGTGCGGATACCCATCTGACGCATCTCGTCGAACTTCTCACGGATCCCCTGCTTGACCACATCCTTCAGCTCGATGACGCCGAGGATGACTTGGTCGTCGGACACCACCAACGGGGTGGAGCCGGCACGCGACACGCGTTCGACGATGGCGTCGAGGTCGGAAGGGACGGCCCCACCCTGTTCATCAACCCACCGCTTGACCGATTCGGCCGCCCCCTTGCGGATCTGTCGCCCTCCGATGTCGAGGCCGGACATACGGGTCTGTGCCGTGAACGGCACGAAGGCATGGTCGCCCTCGAGTTCGCGCTCGCGGATGTCGAAGCGCTCCTTGGCCAGAACGACGATGGACCGACCCTCGGGGGTCTCATCGGCCAGCGAGGCCAGCTGCGCCACGTCAGCGACGTCCCGTTCGGTATGACCCTCCACAGGGTAGAAATCCGATGCCATTCGGTTGCCGAGCGTGATGGTGCCGGTCTTGTCCAACAGGAGGGTCTGGACGTCTCCGGCCGCCTCGACGGCCCTCCCGCTCATGGCCAGCACGTTCCGTTGCACCAGGCGATCCATGCCAGCGATGCCAATGGCGGACAGCAGGGCCCCGATGGTGGTCGGGATCAGGCACACCAGCAGAGAGATGAGAATCACCACCGAGACGCTGCCCCCGGCGTAGTGGCCAAAGGCCTGCAGCGACACCACGACGGGAATGAAGATGATGGTGAGCACGGCCAGCAGGATGGTGAGGGCGATCTCGTTCGGCGTCTTCTGACGGTTGGCCCCCTCGACCAGCCTGATCATCCGGTCGAGGAAGGTCTGGCCCCGTTCCGCCGTGATCCTGATGACGATGCGGTCGGAAAGGACCTTGGTGCCGCCGGTAACCGCCGAGCGGTCGCCGCCCGACTCCCGGATGACCGGGGCCGATTCGCCGGTGATGGCCGACTCGTCCACCGAGGCGATGCCCTCGGTGATCTCGCCGTCGGACGGGATGGCATCGCCCGCCTCGCACACCACCAGGTCGCCACGCGCCAGCTCCGCGGCCGGCACCAACTCCTCGGAACCGTCGGCACTGAGCCGACGGGCCTCGGTCTCGGACCGCATCCGACGGAGCGTGTCGGCCTGGGCCTTGCCTCGCCCTTCGGCCATGGCCTCGGCGAAGTTGGCGAACACCACGGTCAGGAACAGCCAGATGGTGATGGACCACGTAAAGGTGCTGGGGTGGGCGATCGCCTCGACGAAGGTGATCACCGTGCCCACCAGGACCACGAACATCACCGGGTTCCTGATCTCCGTAGCCGGATTCAGCTTCTTGAACGAGTCGAACAGGGCCTGTCGGAGGATCTCACCGTCGAAGAGACCACGGGACTCGGCGACACCGTGGGCCTCGGCACCCGGCTGTGGTTGGGACTGTGTGTCTGTCATGGTCATTAGAAGAACTGTCCGTGGCTGAGTTGCTCGACGATGGGACCGAGCGAGATGGCCGGGAAGAACGTCAGTCCCCCGATGATGATGATCACGCCGATGGTGAGGCCGACGAACATGGCGTTGTCGGTGCGGAAGGTCCCCAGAGATTCAGGTACCACGTTCTTGGCCGCAAGCACCCCACCGAGAGCCAGGGCCGGGATCATGATCCCTACTCTGCCGATCAGCATGTCGACGGCCCCGATCACGTTGTAGAACGTGGTATCGCCGGTGAGGCCCCCGAACGCCGATCCGTTGTTGTTTCCCTGCGAAGTGAGGGCATAGAGGATCTCCGAGAACCCGTGAGGTCCGGCATTCAATGGACCGGCCCGGCCGGCGTGGATCGATACGGCGACAGCAGTGAACACGAGGACGATCATCGGCATGACCAATGCGCCGAGGCCGGCCAGTTTGATCTCGGTGGCCTGTATCTTCTTCCCTAGGTACTCCGGTGTCCGGCCGATCATCAAACCACCGATGAACACGGCGATGATGGCGTAGATGAGGATGGTGTAGAGGCCGCTGCCGGTACCGCCTGGTGTCACCTCCCCCAGCATCATGCCGGTCATCAGGAAGAAGCCGCCCATGGGTGTGAACGAATCGTAGGAGGCATTGGCCGAGCCGGTCGACGTCGAGGTGGAGGCCACCCCGAACAGAGCCGTGGTGGTATCGCCGAAACGAACCTCTTTGCCCTCGGTGCTGCCCACGTTCGAGTGGACACCCGCCGCCGCTACGGCCGGATTCTGCTGGTGTTCGGCCACTGAGGCGCCGCCGACCCAGACGCCGAAGATGATCACCATGGCGGCTAGGAGAGCTGCGCCGTGGCGGACGCTTCCCACCATCTTGCCGAACGTGTAGGTGAGAGCGAAGGGGATAGCCAACAGGAGATAGATCGAGAGCCAGGCGGTGAGACCGGTCGGATTCTCGAACGTCGTTGCCGAGTTGGCATTGAGGAAGCCACCGCCGTTGTTACCCAACTGCTTGATTGCCTCCATGAACCCGATCGGACCCCGGGCGATGGTCTGGGTCACCCCGTTCAACACGTTGTGGATCTCGACAGGCCCACCCAGCGTCTGCACCGCACCCTGGCCGACGAAGAGGATGCCGAACAGGAACGCGATCGGGAAGAAGATGTACAGGAGGGCACGGGTCATGTCGACCCAGAAGTTGCCGATGGTCGGGCTGTTACGTCGGGAGAAGCCCCGGACCATGGCGATGGCCACGGAGATGCCGATGGCCGGACTGACGAACTGCTCGAAGGTGAGCGCGCCGATCTGGGAGAAGTACGACATGGTCGTCTCCCCCCCATAGTTCTGCCAGTTGGTGTTGGTCATGAACGATGCCGACGTGTTAAAGCTGAGGGCCTGGGGCACCGCGTCCAGACGCTGTGGATTGAGGGGGAGCGATCCCTGGATCCGGATGATCAGATAGGTCACTCCCATGGCGACGGCGGAGAAGATCACCATCGAGGCGGCATAACGCTTCCAGTTCTGCTCCTGGTCCGGCCCGGTCCCGAGCGCCCGGTAGACCGGTCGTTCGGCCCACCCCAGGAAGTGGACACGGCCATCGAAGACGGCGGCCATGTACGAGCCGAAGTATCGCCAGGTCAGGCCGAGAGCGATGACCAGGGTGACGATGGTCCAGGCGAAGCCCATCTAGAACTTCTCGGGCTTGAACATGGCGAAACCCAGATAGATGACCATGACGACAGCGACACCGAGAAGAAGTCCCTGAGTGAAGGTCATACCCGGTCCAGTGCCCAGATCAGGCCCAGCATCACCAAGGCGAATCCGATGATGCCGAGTACGGAGAGGAAGTCGGCCATGGAGCGAGTATCCGCCCCGCTCCCTTAACAGGTTCTTCACAGCCGGGATTCGGTCTGAATAATCCCTTAATGGACCAGTTTCTTCGGTGGTGCACCGGGCCGGCGTAGGACAATGGTGACGTGCGCAAAGCTCTATTGGGATCGGTTGTCGGCGTGGCCTCCTCGGTGGGGCTGGGTGCCGTCATGGTGCCATTTCGATCCCACTTGAGCGTGGCCACCGCAGCGCTGGTCCTGGTGGTGCCGGTGGTGGTCGGTGTGGTCACCGGCGGCTTCACCGCCGGGGTCGTCAGTGTCCTCAGCGGCTTCGTGGTCTACGACTACGCATTCGTACCGCCGTACCACACCCTGTCGGTTGGGATCGCCGAGGATTGGGTGGCCCTGGTCGTCTACGCCGCGGTGATGCTCATGGTGGCCTGGGTGGTCACCGGTCTGGTCACCGCCAGGGCCGAGGCGATGGAGCGGACGGCGGAAGCCGGTCGGCTCTTCGCCCTGTCCGAGCTTCTCGTCAAGGAGGGAACCGTCGACGAGCTCCTCCGTACCATCGTCCAGGCCGTGGCCACCGCGTTCGAAGTGCCCGGTGTGACACTCCTGGTACTACAGGCCGAGCGGCTGGAGGTGGCGGCCACGGCCGGACAGAGTCTGTTCCCTGAGGAGCTCCGACGTCTCGACCCTCGTTCGGGGGTCCCGGTGAGCCTCGGCACCGCGTCGGGATCGGGGTCACCGGACTCCATCCAGACCGTGGCACTGACCGCCTCCGGCCGCCCGGTCGGCATCCTGGCCATCAAGGGCATGCCCGCACGCGAGGCCGACCGGGCGCTGCTCCGCACGTTCGCCAACCACGCAGCTCTGGCACTGGAACGAGCACAGCTCCGAGACCAGGCGATGCGGTCCGAGCTCCTCGAGGAGGTCGACCGCTTACGCCATGCCCTACTGGGAGCGGTGTCGCACGACCTGCGCACGCCGTTGGCGACCATGAAGGTGGCCTCTTCGACGCTCCTGTCCCCTCCCAATCCTCTCGCCGACGCCGACCTTCATGAGCTCTACGGGCTGATCGACGTGGAGACGGACCGACTGACCCGGCTCGTGACCAGCCTTCTCGACATGACGCGCATCGACGCCGGCGTCCTGGTGGCCCGGCCCACATCCACTCCGGTCAGCGCGGTGATCGAGGAGACCGTGGCCGCCTTCGGATCGCAGCTCACCGATCACACCATCGAGATCGACCTGGCCGAAGACCTACCCGACGTGCTGGTCGACCGGCTTCTCATCGGCCAGGTCCTGGCTAACCTCATTGACAATGCCGACCGCCACGCGCCACCCCACACCGTGATCACCGTGGCAGCGGAGGCACGCGGCGATCAGGTGGCCGTATCGGTGGCCGATGCCGGAGCAGGGGTCCCGACCCTCGAGCGCGACGCCATCTTCGACCGGTACGTGCGCTATGACACCGGAGGGCGGGCCGGACTCGGACTCACCATCGCCAGGACTTTCGTCGAGGCCCACGGCCAGCACATCTGGGTCGAGGACTCCCCCGACTGCGGCGCACGTTTCGTCTTCACACTCGACCCGATGTCAGCGGTTCCTGTCCTCGCCGCCGACGCTGACCCGGCTCGCTAGGTCCATGGCCAAGGTCCTGGTCATCGACGACGATCCCTCCCTGTTACGGGCCCTCCGCCTAGGCCTGAAGGCAGGGGGCCACGAAGTGGTGGTGGCGGCCGACGGGGAGCACGGCATCTCCCAGACCGCCCTGGTCTCACCCGACGTGGTCGTCCTCGACCTCGGTCTTCCCGACCTCGACGGTCTGGCTGTGTGCCGACGGATCCGCGAGTGGAGTGAGGTGCCCATCATCATCCTGTCCGCCAGCGGTTCGGAGGATCGCAAGGTCGCCGCACTCAACGGCGGTGCCGACGACTACGTGACCAAGCCGTTCGGCATGGCCGAGCTGGAGGCCCGGATCCGGACCGCCATACGTCACGGCCGTTCAGAGGCGGACGAGGGCACCCCGCCGAACATGACGGTCGGGGGACTCGATCTCGATCTCGTCCACCACGAGGTCCGTTGGCAGGGCCACGCGGTCGACCTCACCTCCAAGGAGTTCGACGTCCTGTCCTACCTGGCCCGCCACGCTGGACGGACCTGCACCCACCAGATGATCTTGTCGGCGGTGTGGGGCTCCGGCTACGGGAGGGAGGCCCAGTATCTCCATGCCTATGTGCACCGACTTCGCCAGAAGCTGGACGACAGTTCGGCCACGCTCATCCGTACGGCTCCCGGTGTGGGCTACTGCCTGAACGAGCCGAAGGGGTGAGTATGGCCGGCCGGTGCGGACGCGTGGGACGGGGGGCCTAGGAGGTGGCGCGCGGCAAGTTGCGCCTCTACCTGGGCGCCGCGCCCGGGGTGGGGAAGACCTACGCCATGCTCAACGAGGGCTGGCGCCGGAAGGAGCGGGGCACCGACGTGGTGATCGGATGGGTCCAAGAGCACGGCCGACCTCAGACCGACGCCCAGATCCGAGACCTCGAGATCTTCCCCCGTCGCGTCATCACCTACCGGGGCCAGACCTTCGAGGAGATGGACCTCGACGGGCTGCTGGCCCGCCATCCCGAGCTCGTGCTGGTCGACGAGTTGGCCCACTCCAATACACCTGGATCGAAGAATGCCAAGCGTTGGCAGGACGTCGAGGAGCTGCTGGGTGCCGGGATCAACGTCATCTCGACCGTGAACCTCCAACACCTCGAGTCGCTCAACGACGTCGTCGAACGCATCACCGGCGTGGTCCAGCACGAGACCGTCCCCGACCCGGTGGTCCGCGCCGCCGACCAGCTGGAACTGGTCGACATGGCTCCCGAGGCGCTCAGGCGACGGCTGGCCCACGGCAACGTCTACCCCTCGGAACGGATCGACACCGCCCTGAGCAACTACTTCAGAACCGGCAACCTCACCGCTCTTCGAGAGTTGGCCCTCCTGTGGGTGGCGGATCGGGTCGACCAGGAGCTGAGCGACTACCGCGAGCGGCACAACATCGCCGGGCCCTGGGAGACGAAGGAGCGGGTCGTGGTCTCGCTGACCGGATCGCGGGGAAGCACGGTGTTGATCCGCCGGGCGGCCCGCATGGCCATGCGGACCAAGGCCGAGCTGGTCGGTGTCCATGTGCGGACCGACGACAGCCTCACCGGACCCGGATCGAAGGGGCTGGTCGACAATCGGGCGCTGCTCGACGATCTCGGCGGTCGCTATGTCGAGGTGGTGGGGGCCGATGTGGCTCCGGCCTTGGTCCAGGTGGCCAGAGCCGAGAACGCCACCCAACTGGTCATGGGGGCCACCCACCGCAGCCGTCTGAACGAGTTCGTCCGCGGCTCGGTCATCAACTCGGTCATCCGCGCCGCGGGCGGATCGCTCGACGTCCACGTCATCGCCACCGAGGCCGGGATGGAGGGGGACCCGGAACGGCGTGACGCCTCCGCGTCCGACACGGGCGCGGGTCATGGTTCCCGCGTTGGGCGCCACCGGGGCGGGCGGACCACCCATCACCTGCTCTCCCCCCTGTCCCTACGTCGCCGGGTGGCCGCCCTGATCATCGGACTGGTCGGCTTCCCGCTCCTCACCGTGATCCTGACGTCGGGTCGGAACAGTGACAGCCTGGCCACCGCGCTGTCCTCCTACCTGGTCCTGGTGGTTGTGGTCGCAGCCACCGGGGGTGTGTGGCTGGCCATCCTGGCGGCAATCGCCGGATTCCTGCTGTCCAACTACTACTTCGCCCCGCCGATCCACACCTTCACCATCGCCGATACCCGGGACATCCTGGCCCTGGTCACGTTCCTGGTCACCGCAGGGGTGGTCAGCGTGCTCGTCGACGTGGCCGCCCGACGAACAGCCGCGGCCGTCCAGGCCCGATCGGACGCCCAGATGCTGGCCCGGGTGGCGGGACGGATGGTGGCGCCCGAAGGCAACCCGCTGCCCGCCCTGCTGGATGAACTGGTCACGGCCTTCCGGCTGGACGGGGCCACCGTCGTCGGTGCCACATCGGAACGACTGCCGACCGGTACCGCACCCGGGGGCGCCGAACTCCAAGCCGGGATAGCCAGCGGTGCCTGGTCGGTGGCGGCCTCTGCCGGCCGCACGCAGGACCAGAATCTGGACCCGGCCACCCTGGTCCTGCCGCTGACCGACCACGAGGTCCTGGCCCTCCACGGACCGACCCTGGCCGCCGAGGACCGCGAGATCCTCGGCGCCTTCGCCGCCCAGCTGTCCACGGTGCTCGAGAGCGCCCGGCTGCAGGTCGAGGCGGCCGAGGCCGACTCCCTGGCCCGGGCCAACCAACTGCGCACAGCCCTCCTCGACGCGGTCAGTCACGATCTGCGTACCCCGTTGGCCTCGATAAAGGCGGCGTCGTCGAGCCTCCTGTCGGAGCAACTCTCCTTCGGTCCCGACGAACGCGACCTCTTGTTGCACACCATCGACGAAGAGGCCGATCGGCTCAACAGCCTGGTCGAGAACCTCCTCGACATGAGCCGGATCCAAACCGGGTCGGTGGACGTGCTGACCGCGACCACCGAGGTCGCTGATCTCGTCGAGGCCGCCGTGGCCAGCCTCGGGCCCCGTGGTGAGGCCGTCACTGTCGCACTACCCGAGGGCCTGCCCCGGATCCTCACCGACCCCGTACTGCTCGAGCGGGCCGTGGCCAACCTGATCGACAACGCACTCATCCACGCCGGCGGCGTGGGACTGCGAGTGGAAGCTGGGACCGTGGCTGGTCGGATGGACATCCGGGTCATCGACCGGGGACCGGGGATTCGACGCCAGGACCGCGACCTGGTCTTCCGACCGTTCCAGCGCCTCGGTGACTCGGAGAACCTGGTCGGCGTCGGGCTCGGCCTGGCCGTGGCCCGGGGCTTCGTCGAGGCGGTGGGCGGGGAGCTGGACGCCGAGGACACGCCAGGGGGCGGCTGCACGATGGTGATCCGGCTCCCCGGGGTCGACGTCGCACCAACGACCGGCGCTGACGACAGTCATGGGTCCAACGGAGCTGGTACTCCCCAGCCGTCCTCCGGGCCTACTGGCGCAGGCGAGCCCAGCACCACGGCCCCGTGAGCCGCCACGAGGCCGGGGCCGCCGTGGCCCAGAGAACCGACGGGGGGGCACGGGTACTGGTGTGCGACGACGACGCCTCGTTGTTGAGGGCTTTGAACATCAGCCTCACTTCGCTCGGCTACGAGGTGGTGGTGGCCCGGACCGGCGAGGAGAGTCTGGACGTTGCCGCCCACCGCCACCCGGACGTGATCCTGATGGATCTGGGCCTCCCTGGTATCGATGGAGTCGAGGCGGTCCGTGGTATCCGGGCGTGGAGCAACGTGCCCATCGTGGTTCTCTCCGCCCGTCACCAGAGCGTGAGCAAGGTGGAGGCGCTCGACGCCGGCGCCGACGACTATGTGACGAAGCCGTTCGGGATGGACGAGCTGTTGGCCCGACTCCGGGCCGTCCTCCGCCGGACCGCACCCGGCATCGACGCTCCCCGGGTGGTGACCGAGGGGTTCACCATCGATCTGGCCCAGAAGCGGGTCACCCGGGACGGCGAGGACGTGCATCTCACTCCGAAGGAGTGGGACATCGTCGAGGTGCTGGTCCGCAATCCCGGCCGCCTGGTGTCCCAAGGCCAACTCCTCCACGACGTCTGGGGTCCCGAGTACGAGACCGAGACGGAGTACCTGCGGGTGCTGATGGGGCGGGTCCGGCGCAAGCTGGAGGTGGACCACTCGCGGCCCCGCCACTTCCGGACCGAACCCGGCATGGGGTACCGGTTCGAACCCTGAGCCCTCTCAGTCCGTACTATCTCGCCCATGGAGCGGACCACCGTCGAGATCTACGATCAACGAGGCCTCGAGTGGGCCGCCGCCCACTCCACCGCCGGGCGCAGGGTCGAGGCCGAGGCGTTCGCGGACCGGGTGGGTCCGGGTCAGATCCGTCTCGATGTGGGCTGCGGCGCCGGGCGCTACCTGCCCCATCTCGGTGACCCCGCCGTGGCATTCGACGCCTCGATGGCCATGCTCGACGCCTGTCGGACGAAGTTCCCCGGCGCCCTCTACGTGCAGGCCGACGTGGAACACCTCCCCTTCAGGCGCGGTTCGATCGGCGGTGCCTGGTCGTGGATGACGCATCTCCACGTCCCCCGGAACCGGCTGCCGATGGCCCTCTGGGACCTGCACCGGGTACTAGCCGTCGGCAGCCCGTTCGAGATCCAGGTCCTCGAGGGTGAGTACGAGGGCGACGACCTACCCGGAGACGAGGTCGGCGGTCGGTACTTCGCCGGCTGGACCCCCGACCGGCTGACCGACGTCGTGGTCGGCGCCGGCTTCGAGGTCGAGCGGTGCTCGATCGCCGTGTCCGGTGACGAGGTCCGACTGCGTTCCGTCCGGGCCCGCACCCTGGCCGACACCGTCGGTCCCGACATGCGCCTCCTGATCTGCGGCGTCAACCCGTCGTGGTACTCGGCCGACGCCGGCATCGGCTACGCACGACCGGGAAACCGGTTCTGGCCCGCCGCCCTCGCCGCCGGCGTCGTCGGCATCGACCGGGACCCGGCGGCGGCCCTCGCCGACGGCGGCGTGGGCATGACCGACTTCGTCAAGCGACCCACCCGCACCGCGGCCGAGGTGACCGCGGTCGAGTACCGGTCCGGTTTCGAGCGGGTGGAACGTCTGGTGGAGTGGCTGCGACCGGGGGCGGTCTGCTTCACCGGCCTGTCCGGGTGGCGATCGGTCGTCGATCCCAAAGCAGAGGCAGGGCTCCAGGCCACACCGATCGGTGGTCGCCCGGCCTATGTGATGCCGTCGACCAGCGGACTCAACGCCCGGAGCTCGCTCGCCGACCTGGCCGCGCACCTCCGGCG
This sequence comes from uncultured Acidimicrobiaceae bacterium, assembly GCA_963756515.1. GTDB lineage: Bacteria > Actinomycetota > Acidimicrobiia > Acidimicrobiales > RAAP-2 > Bog-756. Next base: position 602,321 of record CAVWNV010000002.1, on the reverse strand, counting down.
GGCCTGGGAGATCGGCGGCGGCTCCGGTTGAGGTTGCGTCGGTGGCTGAGCCGGAGGCGGTGCGCAGCGCAGGCCGTCAGGACAGCCCCTCCACCGCTTCGACATGATCGACCATCGGGGGCGACTCGAAGAACGGCCCGATCAGCGCTCGCCACTCGGTGAACAGATCGGACTGGCGGAATCCCACGAGGTGGTCGTCGAGAGTCTCCCACTCGACCAGCAGGAGGTAGCGGTCGGGTTTCTCCACCCCCCGATGGAGGGAGAGCGACACGAACCCGGGCGATGCCGCGATGACCGCACGGGCCTGTCGCAATGCCGCCTCGAACTCCTCGGACGCGCCGACCCGGACCGTGATCACCGCATGTTCGAGCACCATGGACCCGACGCTATCGGGCCGCGCCGAGGAGGGTGTGGCCGGCCGGGATCTGGTGCCTGCCGGGGATTCATCCCTTCGGTTGGCGGAATAGCTCCGGCCCCCTGGCGGTTGTGCGGGAGGAGCGAAGGAAGGTGGTGGCAGGGTGAAGGTCGAGATCTGGTCCGACGTGGTGTGTCCCTGGTGTTATGTGGGAAAGCGGCAGTTCGAGGAGGCGGTGTCCCGATTTGGCCACGCCGACGAGGTGACCGTGGAGTGGAGGAGCTTCGAGCTCGACCCGATGTCGCCACCACAGGTGGGTATGAGCATGGACCGGCTACTCCAACGCAAGTACGGGATGAGCGAGGAGGAGGCCCGGTCGGCCAATCATCGAATGACCGAGCTGGCTGCAGGCGTGGGGCTCGAGTACCACCTCGATAACGTGCGGCCCGGCAATACATTCGACGCCCACCGGCTGATCCACCTGGCCGGCACCCATGGGCTGGGCGGTGCCATGAAGGAGCGCCTGTTGGCTGCCTACTTCACGGAGGGGCAGTCGGTCGGCGATCGCACCACCCTGGCCACCTTGGCCGAAGAGGTGGGACTGGACCGGGCCGAGGTCGACGAGGCTCTGGCCGGAGAGGCCTTCGGCCCCGAGGTCCGGGCCGATGAGTCCAGAGCCACCGCCCTCGGTGCGTCCGGAGTACCGTTCTTCGTCATCGACGAGACGTTCGGGGTGGCCGGGGCCCAGGGTGCCGATGTGCTGCTGGGTGCGCTCGAGCGGGCCTGGGCGACCTCGCATCCGCTCACCCATCTCGACGGCGGGGAGTCGGACTCCGGCGGCAACGCCTGCACCGGCGACGCCTGTCCGGTATGACCGGACAGCACCGGCGTGCAGTTCAAACGGTCGGCGTCAGCGGCCCAACTGTCCGTAGGCGTGGGTGGCGGTGAGCGTGGCCACTAGCCGCCTCTGGTCCACCATGGCCTGACGGAACTCGGCCCAATCGGGGTGTTCGCCGCGCGCCTGCCGGTACATGTCGACCAGCTCCTCCACCACCGCATCGCCGGTGTCCTGGGCCACGGTCGAGAGCGCGACCGTCCCGTCGAGCACCACGTACGACCAGAAGTCCGAGCTGGTCACATGCAGGGCGGCCCGAGGATCGCGACGGAGGTTGTTGGTCTTGGCCCGGCTGTCGGTGACCGAGATCCGCACGGAGAAGCCCCCGCCCGCCACGTACATGATGTTGGAGATCTGAGGACGCCCGTCACCGCGCAACGTGACCAGCACCCCCTGGCTGTGCTGCCGGGTGAACACGAATGCGTCGTCGAGCGTCGAGGTCATGATCCGGTTACAGGTCCGCCAGCCTGGCGACGAACTGTTCGCAGACCTGTTTCACCCATCGGGCCGGATCGGGTCCGAACGGGCTCACCCAGACCTGGCCGATTCCGAGCGCGGCGTACTCGGTCATGTCGGACAGGAAGGCGTCCATGTCGACGAGCGGGTCGGACCCGAAGATGATGGTCCTTTCGATGTCGGCCGGGTCGCGCCCCTCGGCGTCACAGTGGCGGTCCAGTACGCCGAGTTTGTGGGCCACCACCGAGGGCTCCGGTGCGAAGAGGTTGCAGGCATCGGCGTACCGGGCCACCAGCCGCAGTGTCTTTCGTTCGCCGGTGCCGCCGATGAGTATGCGGGGCCGCGGCTGGATGGGCTGGGGCGAGCAGATGGTCTCGGCCAGCTGGTAGTGCCGCCCCTCATACGGTCCGTCGTCGTCGCTCCACATCTGAAGGCAGATCTGGAGCGTCTCCTCCAAGCGTTCGAATCGCTCACCGAGCGGTGGGAACGGCACACCCAACCCTCGGTGCTCCCGCTCATACCAGGCGGCACCGATACCCAGTTGGGCCCGGCCGCCCGACAGGACATCGAGGGTGGTCACCGTCTTGGCCAGTAGCCCAGGATGCCGGTAGGTGACTCCGGTGACCAGAAGACCCAGGGTGATGCGCTGCGTCCGACCGGCCAAGAAGCCCAACGAGGTGTAGCCCTCCAGCATCGGGTCCTGGGACGTGGCCAACTGCTCCATCTGGAACCAGTGGTCCATCAGTGTGAACGTCGAGCACCCGCCGGCCTCGGCGGCCCGGGCCGAGTCCGACAGGAACGTGGCCAGCGACTCGGGTTCCCCGGGCAGCGAGAAGTTGGGGAAGTGGATGGCGAGATCCATCTCGCCACCATACGGCGGTGGGCCGTGGAGCGCTCCCGGGGCCGGATCCGAGGGCCGGCTGCCAGGGCCGGGTCACAGGGCCGGGGTCACAGGGCCGGGGTCACAGGGCCGGGGTCACAGGGCCGGGGTCACAGGGCCAGATCCCAGGGTCGGATCCCGGGGCCGGCCACCCAGCTGCCCCGACCACCACGACGTGTATCCCGCCATCGGTACTATGGCGGCCGACTGCCGACCCAGGAGGTACCGACCATGGACGTCCGATCCGTCGAGGACATGGCCCCGATCGTCGAACACAACGGAACCACCCCGGTGTGGTGGCTGGTGCCGCCCCAGGAGTTCCGTGACGCTACCGCCGGTGGCTTTCTCGAACTGGTCAGCGAGTGGGAAGTGGCCGGCGGAGGGGCGGTCGAGGCCCACTCCCACCCGACGCACGAGTTCTATTACATCCTCTCGGGGAGGGGGATCATGAAGATCGCGGAAGAGGAGCGCGAGGTCACGGCCGGTGACCTCGTGTACACCCCTCCCGACACCACCCACAGCATCTGGCCCGCCAGCCCGCACGCCCCGCTCCGCGGCCTGGCCTTCGCCATCGGCACTCCCGGCGCCGGCAAGGTCGACTACAGCTAGATCCGGCTCCACTCTGGTCCGCCGGGCTGGACCAGGCTGGGCCGGGCTGTCCGCCGGGCTGGGCCGGGCTACGTCAGCTGGAAGACGAACATACGGCGGGCGTTGATCCGGGCACAGACATTGGCGTCGAGGAATGCCTCCCACCCCGGGCCGTACTGCGGGATGTAGTGATCCAGCAGTACCTTCCGGAGGCCGGCATTCGCACCTGACGACAGGTCGAGCAACTCGGCCTCCCCGTGCACCGTGACCGCGAACGACTCGCCCGGGACATGAGTGGCACTGACCTGCGGGCGCGTGCGCAGGTGGCCGATCCGGACGGAGTCGGGGGAGGAGCTGAAGTGGAAGGCGCCGCGGTAGAAGATGCCGTCGACCGGTCCGACCAACGGGCGCCCGTCGGCGGTGACGGTGGCCAGCGCCAGCAGCCGCATGTCGGTCAGTCGGTCGCAGACCTCGACCGCCGGCATGCGCCGATCCGGCGTGATCACCTCGAGCAGGTGCGCCCCGGCCAGTTCGAAGCTGCGGTCCAGCAGGCCCTGCAGGCTCTTCAGGTCGTCTTCGGTCTCGTGCATCCCGACCTCCTCGGGCCCGATCGTACGGGCCCGGGTGCGATCCGGGGCAGTCGGCCCGGCACCTACGTCAGGCCCGGCGGGGCTGTCTCGCCTGTCGGGCGGCCCACAGCATGGGCAGCTGGAGTGGCAGTCGTCCCCAGGCCACGTCGGCCCGGTCGGTGGCCCCGGGATGCCGGCCCGAACCGGAGTCCAAGGCCATCTGCACATTGGCCGGGAACACCGCCAGCAACAAGGCGGTACTCACCGCCGAGGCCCACCGGGTCCGCCGGACCAGGCCCACGGCGCAGACCAACTCCGCTGCGCCGCTGGCGTAGATGAGAGCGCGGTGGGAACGAGCTGGAAACAGCCGGGGCATGATGGCTTCGAAGAATCGGGGGCGCACGAAGTGGGCGATCCCACTGCCGGTGAAGACCGCGGCGAGCAGGAGAGGGGCGGTGCGACGGAGGGAGATCATCGATCGGACTCTACCGGGGCCTCCGCTGCTCACGGCTCAATCGACAGCATCACGACCGGCCCGCTACATTCACTGGTGATGTACGGGGGCTACCACAGGGTGCGACGACTGGGAACCGGGATCGTGCTGGCTGCCTGTCTGGCGGCCATCTGCCTGGTCACCTCCCAGGCCGGCGCCGGCCAACCGGACGGCGCGCCCCCACGGTACGGTTCGGCCCCTCCCTTGACCGCCGCGCTCCAGCGGCTGGTGACGACACCGGGCGGACCCCCCGGCGCCATCGCGTTGGTACAGGTCGGGAGTCAGGTGCAGGTGACGACGGCAGGTGTCGGCAACGTGGTCACCCACCAGCCCATCGCCCCCACCGACACCGTTCGGATCGCCAGCGTCTCCAAAGCCTTCAGTGGCGCAGTGGCGCTTTCATTGGTGGCCCAGGGGAGGTTGGGCCTCGACGACACCATCGGCAGATGGCTGCCCTACCTTCCGAGGGCATGGGCCCCGGTGACCCTGGCCGAGTTGCTCCAGCACACCAGCGGGCTACCCGACTACATCAAGAGCCCGGCGTTCCTGAAGCTCCTGGGCGCCGATCCGCACGCCCAGCTGACACCGGTCCAACTGCTCAGCTATGTCGCCGGCCAGCCCCTCGAGTTCCGTCCCGGATGCCGGTACGACTATTCGGACTCCGACAACATCGTCGTCGGGTTGATGGTCGAGGCGGCGACCCACGGATCCTACGAGGCGGCGCTGGCCAACGAGGTGACGACGCCCCTGCACCTGGTCAAGACCACACTCCCCGTCGACGCCTCCCTGTCCGAGCCCTATGTCCACGGGTATGACATCGAGGCAGGAACACCTCCCGTGGACGTCAGCATGTTGTTGAATCCGGCGCTGGCCTGGGCTTCGGGAGGCATGCTCTCGACACCGGCCGAGCTCAACCAGTTCATGCGGTCCTATGTGCGGGGAGCGCTGACCAACCCGGCCACCCGCGGTCGGCAGTTCGAGTTCGTCCCGGGCGGTTCGGGGCCACCCGGCCCCGGCACCAACTCGGCCGGACTGGCCATCTTCCGATATCAGACCGATTGCGGCACCGTCTACGGTCACACCGGAAACTTTCCCGGCTACACCATCTTCGCCGCCGCCACCTCCGACGGATCGCGCTCGGTGACGGTGGTCGTCAACGAACAGCTCAACGACAATCCGGTCACATCGGCATTCACGATGCTGCAGAACGCCGAGGGTGTGGCGGTCTGCTCGGCGCTGAACTCCTGACGTCGGCGTCCGGACCGGTGGCCGGACCGGCACTCCTGTCGACATGAGTGGCCCTTCGACGCCGGAAGACCACCGGACCCAACGGCAACGGATGCTGGCCGGCGAGCTGTACCGCTCCGACGGCCCGGAACTTGTCCAGGCCCACCGTCGGGCCGTGGAGCTTGTGGGCCGGTACAACCGCACCACGGCCGACGAGCCCGAAACCCGACGGGGCATCCTGACCGAGTTGCTGGGCGCACTCGGCCCGGGTAGTGAGCTCCGCCCCCCCATCGCCTGTGATTACGGCTCCAACCTGTTCATCGGGGCCGGCACCTTCGTCAACTTCGGACTGGTGGCCCTCGACGCCGCCGCCATCACCATCGGCGACGACGTCCAGATCGGCCCGAACGTCCAGCTGTTGGCCCCTACCCATCCCCTCGACGCCGGCCTGCGCCGGGACAGGTGGGAGGCGGCCGGTCCCATCTCGATCGGGGACAACGTCTGGCTCGGTGGTGGGGTCATCGTGCTGGGCGATGTCACCATCGGATCGGACACCGTGGTCGGAGCGGGTGCCGTGGTGACCGGCGATCTCCCCCCGGGCGTCCTCGCCGTGGGCACCCCGGCCCGGATCATCCGTCGGTTGGACGAAGCTGCTGGGAGCCGGTCCGACTGACCCGCGCCGGCTGGACCGCCATCGAGGGGGGTTGCGGCACCGGGGACTGCACTGTGGACCCGACTGTGGACCCGACCGACGGCGATCCACCGGCCGCCGTACACTGCAACCATGTACTACGGCCACGAATCGTGGATCGCCCTGGTGGTGTTCGGCGGCATGTTCGCGCTGCGGTACCTCACGTCGCAGCGGCGTCGGGGCGGTCAGCGGGGCCGGCCCGGTCCCCAGAGCCCGTTCGTCGGCCCCGGGCGACCCGGTCCGGACAGCGGACCAGCGGGCGGATCACCCGGCGAACCACCGGCGGCATCGTCCACGAGCCAGGCCAACGGGTCCACCGGCATGGCCCCAGGATGGTTCCGCGACCCGTTCGTCCGTCACGAGCAGCGTTACTGGTCGGGCCGCGAGTGGACCGACCACGTCCTCGATGACGGTGTACCGGCCACGGACCCCCCGCCGTCGGGGCGCGGAGGGCGCGAGGACGCCTGACTGTCGAAGGGGACTCGGGTCAGGCTCCGCCGGGACGGCAGCTGCCGGCCGGCCAACCCCAGACCCGGAGGACTGCCGGTGGGATGGTGACCGGGCACGTCGTCCCCGGCCCGGTGTTTCCCGCCGCGAAGGCCGTCCAGCCACCGCCTCCGGCCTGTTTGTACACGTAGTACGAACCCTCGTCCTGGGTCGACACCTGGGCCCGGGTCGGATTGGAGGGGTCAGAAGACGGCGCGGCCACCAATCGGGCACCGGCCCAGTACGTGCCGGTCGACCGGTCGAGCGCGTAGTAGGTGAGGCCGGGCGCGAGCCCGCTGAACTCGGACGCAGGGATGTTGTTCAGCGCGCTGGCTGCCGCCACCAGCTCCGTACGCACCTGGTTCGAGACGGGCACGTTGGCGGCCTGGGCGGATCCGGCGGTGCTCGTCGATGGGCTCGACGTACCCGAGCCGCTCGACCCCGAGGTGGTGCTGGCGGCCGACGTCGACGTCGTGGTGGTGTTCGACCCGCTCGATGAGCCGGAGCAGGCGGCCAGGGCCAGCGCACCCGAAGCGGCCACGACACCGGCCACGAAGGTTCGCTTCAGACGACTCACCGGTAGCTCCCCGCATCCCGTGGTGCCAACCGCGCCCGTGGTCCCTTGGACAGATCGGAAACGACCCCGTCGTGAGCCACGAACACGCCTGTCATGCCCGCGACCATACTCTCGGGCCAGCGGCGGACTGGGTTGTTCCGGACGGTGGCAGCACAGCCGGTGGCATCGGCGGCCCGCGGGGATACCGGTGAATCGCCGGTGGGGACGACGCTCAGAGGAGGGAGAGCGAGCCGCCCGCCAGCCCGACCCGTCGACCGATCAGCTCGGTCTCGACAGCCTCCGCGGCCACGTCGGTGTCCTCGGCCAAGGCCACACAACGACGACCGTCGCCGGTATCGCACAGTGCCACCGTGCGGACGGGGTCCATCCCCTCGAAGGTCACCGTGTAGGTGACCACCGTGGCCTCCCCGTCATAGCCGTCGAGGGTCTCGACGACATCGCGGACGCCCGTGGCCGACTCGGCCTCGACGGCCAGGTCCCCGAGAAGGAGCGGTCGACCGTCCGGTACGCCCGACCACACCCCGATGCCCGGCTTCGTCAGGAGCCCACTGACCGTGGTCACCATCCCGAGCGAACCGGGATCGGCCCGCACGGCCGCGATGACCGGCGCCATCGACTGCAGCACGAAGTTGTTGAACGGTCCGCCGGCGAAGGCCATACCCCCGGTAACCGTGGGAGTGGAGTCGGGATGGAGGCCGAGGGCCCGCTGCTGCACCCGGACCGCGGCCGGGAAGCAGCTGTAGAGCTCGATGGTCTCGACGTCGGCCACCGGCCGGCCGATCCGCTCCGACGTGGCGGAGCCGAGGACCTCCATCGCCGGCCACGAATGAGGGGACGACCGGCCCAACAGGGAGACGGCGTGGCTCGACTCCAGCCCCACCAGAGGAACGACGCGGCGATCGAGGGACACACCGAGACGGTCGGCCGTGGCGTGCGTACAGACCAGCAGCGCCGCCGCCTGGTTCACCGTCCACTGGGTGGAGTGCCACTTGTTGTACGGAAAGGCCAAGGGGCGGTTGGAGGGCGACGCCGTCCCGATCTGACCGGCCTCCATCGGCTGCGGGAAGGCGGCGTCGGGGTTCGTGCCGGCCACCCGGTTGAAGCGGGCCCAGAGTGTCGCAATCTCGCTCCGGTGCTGGGCCAGGCTGCGACCCTCGAAGGCCCGCAGCGCGTTCTCGATCATGGCGTACTGCTGGACCGGCTCCCAGAGTCGGTGGGCCACCTCCACGGGTTCCATCAACGGACCCTGCCGGCGGTGCACGACGTCGGGCTGGGCCCCTGGTGGACCGGATTCGACCGCGTCGCGACCCGAGCGTTCGAGATCGCGTACCCAACGTTTGGCCTCACCCCCGACCACGGCGGCCAGTTCGGACCGACCCGACACCACTGCGGCCAGTGCCTCGTTGATGAGGGACTGCTGGGGGATGCCCAACTCGAACAGATGGGTCTCCGCGTCGGGGGCGCCCACCCGATCGGCAACCAGGCGGCCCGGGTCCGGGTACTGCCAGCTCCCTTGTGGAACTGCGATACGGTCCACCCGCTCGAGGATCCCGGCCGGACCGGCGTCGGCCCCGGCCGCCTCGAGGGCCAGGGCCATCAGCTCGACCGGCTCGGCGTCGGCTGTCGCCGTTCCCACGCCGATGAGCACAGGGGTGCGAGGATCGATCGGTCCACGCCGACCCGACGGCGGAGCCACGACTAGTGGTCGGTGCCGTCCGTCAACGACATGCCACACCGGGCGTTGGGGACCACTCGGAACCCCCGGTCGGCCCGGGTGCTCCGGTCCGCCCCGAACGCCGCTCGCGCATCATCCGGCCGACCTGTCGCCACGTCACCGGTACCGCCCCCAGTTCGAGCGCCTCCCGGCGGGTCCGCTCGGGTACGTCGTAGTGGGCTTGGTGGGGCCGGCCCTTCTTGTCCTGAAACCATTCGCGCCTCATCCCCAGCCGGGCGGCGAACGCATGGAGTTCGTCATCGCTGTCGGCCACCAGGTGGGACCAGCGGTCCTCGACCGGACCCAGTCGGGCCGGCTGGCGCCAGTCGTCGAGATAGACGGTCATCGTCGGTGCGGGCCGGACGGCTCAGACGATCCGACCGGGGTCGCCGGCATCAGTGATGACCGGATAGCCGGCCACCTCCCAGGCCAGCATGCCTCCGTCCACGTTGCGGACGTCGAATCCCGCCTCGGCCAGGGCCGAGGCCACCGCGCCGGAGCGGCCGCCGACGCGGCAGATACAAACAACGGTCCGATCGGTGGGGAGGTCCGCCATGCGGTCCGGCACCAGACCCATGGCGAGATGGACCGCCTCGGGGGCATGGCCGGCCTCCCACTCCTCGTCCTCTCGGACATCCAAGAGGAACGCACCCGACTGGACGAGGAGCCTGGCTGCCTCGGGGTCGATATCGGGCCCGGGTACGGAGTCTGCGGTCACCGCATCACGGTACCGGAGGACGGCGGCAAGCCGTACCACCCCCGTCGCTCCGGGCCGGTGGGTGCCGGTCGGGGTGCCGGGGGGACCGGAGAGCGGGAGGCCGGCTCGGCGTCAGGAGGGCAGGTCCATCAGCTCGATGCGGACACCGTCCGGATCCGTGCAGTAGACGAAGTCGAGGCGGGTGGCGGACAGGTCGAAGGACGTGCGCGTGGCGGCCACCACGGTGCCACCCAGCGCCTCGATGACCTCGGCCACGCCGTCGACGTCGTCCACCCGGAGCGAGAGGTGGGTCAGGCCGAGTTGGTTCATGGGTCGGCGACCGCCGTCGCCGGTGGTGCCGGGCGACTCGAACCCGAGGAGCTCGATGGTCACCCCGTCCCGAGCCAACATCCGCGACGCCAGCCGCACACCGTCCAGCTCCATGAGGGCTCCGAACTCTTCTCCGATCTGGTGCGATGCCACCGGCTCGAATCCGAGGCCCTCGCAGTAGAAGCGCACGGAGCGCTCGAGGTCGGAGACGCAGATCCCCACGTGCGACACGGACAGTTTCATGACTCCTCCGGCGGGTAGATGGAGTGTTGTGGACTCCTCGGCCGACGACATCGTGCCACGGTTGACTCGGGCACCCAGACGGGCCGAGTCCGGCTGTCCCGCGGGTGTCCCCCGAGGAGGCACACTGGTGACGATGGACGCCACCGCCCCCCCGACACTGCCCCCTGAACCCCCCGAGGCGGAAGCCGAGGGCGCCACCGGGCTGAAGATGCCCCACTTCGGGATGGCCGTCATCTGTTTCATCCTGTTCCTCACCTTCCTCGACAACACGGTGATCAGCGCCACCCTCTCCGACGTCCAGTCCAGCTTCCACGCCGGGGTGGCCCAGCTCCAGTGGGTGGTCAGCGGCTACGCCCTGGCCTTCGCCAGCCTGATGCTGATGGCGGGCACGCTGGGCGATCTCTACGGCCGCAAGCGACTGATGCTGATCGGCGTGGTCATCTTCTGCGCCGGATCGGTCCTCAGCGCCCTGGCCGCCAACACCCACATGCTGATCGCCGGGCGGGTGGTCATGGGGGTCGGAGCGGCGTGTTCGGAACCGGGGACCCTGTCCATGATCCGACACCTCTATCCCAATCGCCGGCAGCGGGCCCGGGCCCTCGGGATCTGGGCCGCGGTATCGGGCCTGGCTCTGGCCCTGGGCCCGGTGATCGGCGGCATCCTGGTCGGCCTGTGGTCCTGGCGGGCGGTGTTCTGGTTCAACCTGATCTTCGGGGCGCTGGCTCTGGTAGCGGCGGCCATCGTCCTCCCCGAGAACTCCGACCCGGTGCGGGCCCGACTGGACATCCCCGGCTTCGTCCTCGGGGCTCTGGCCCTCGGGTGCGCCACCTTCGCCACCATCGCCGGGGAGACGGCCGGCTACATCACCTGGTGGGTCCTCCTCCTCTACGGGGTGGCGGTCCTCGGCCTGGTGGCCTTCGTGCTGGTCGAACTGCGGGCAGAGAACCCCGTGCTCAACGTGCGCTTCTTTCGCAGACCCCCGTTCGCCGGATCGACCATCGTGGCGTTCACCTCCTACTTCGGCATCTTCTCGATCTTCTTCTTCGTGGCGCTCTATCTGGAGGTGGTGGGAGCCACCGCTCCCTTCGACCTGGCCCTGGACTTCATCCCCATGACCGTCGGCATGGTGCTGGCCTCGGTGTTCACCGGCCGTTGGGTGTCACGCCGCGGCCCCCGGATCCCGATGGTGGTCGGCTGCCTACTGGCAGCTGCCGGCATCTTCCTCACCGATGCCCTGATCACTCCGCACGCCGGACTCTCGACGGTGGGGTGGACGCTGGCCCTGGCCGGCATCGGCTTCGGGATCGTCATCGTCCCGGTGACCTCGTCCGCCCTGACCAGCGTCCCGGCCGAGCATTCGGGCATGGCCGCCTCCACCAACAACACCGCCCGTGAGCTGGGAGCGGTGGCCGGAGTGGCCATCCTGGGCTCGATCGTCAACGGCCAGCTGACCGTCAACCTCACCGCCCGGCTGGTGGCTCTCGGCATACCGGCCTCCTTCCGGTCCCAGGTGATCGCCGGGGTGACCACCGGGTCGCTCGGCTCGCAGGCCGCCGCGACCAAGGTGGGCAAGGGGAACGCCAGCATCCAGGAGATCATCAACAAGGTGGTCTCGGCCGCCTACGGTGCCTTCGGCCACGGTCTCGACCTGGCCCTGCTGACCGCCGGCACCCTCCTGACCGCGTCGGCCGTCGTGGCCTACTTCACCGCGGCCCGCAAGGCTCCGCCACAGGCCGAATAGGCCGAATAGGCCGAGCAGGGCGGGCAGGGCCGAGCAGGGCGGGCAGGGCCGAGCAGGGCCAGGCAGGGCCCCACTCGCTCAGGAGGCCGCAGAGCTCGAACCGGACCCGTCGATCCCATCCCCCGCCGCGACGGCCGGTGCCTCTCCGGGTAGATGGGCGGAGACGAACTCGCCGGCCTGATGATAGGTACGACGACTGCTGTCGGCCCAGGGCATGAGGATCGGGAACACATGGAACATACCCGGCTCCTCCAACGACATGACGTCCACCCCGGACGCCACGAGGTGATCGACGAAGACCCGGATGGCGTCGCGGAACATCTCGTCGCTCCCGAAGGAGACGAACGTCGGAGGCCAACCCGACACGTCTTGGTTCACCCCGGACACCGCGGCCGAACCGGGGTCGCGACCGTGCAGGTAGCCGGTGGTGGGGATGTTCCACGGCAGGATGTCCTGGTCGGCGTTGGCCGCCACCGACGGCTCGTCGAGCAGGAGGTCCAACTCGGGCGAGAACAACAACACCCCGGCGATCGGACGGTGACGGATGCGGTGCATGGTGTACATGAGTGAGGCGGCCAGTCCCCCACCGCTGGAGTCACCGGCCACGAACAGACGGGCCGGATCGGTGCCACCTTCCAACAGCCCCTCCAGCACCAGGACGGCGTCCTCCAGGCCGGCCGGGAACGGGAACTCCGGGGCCAACCGCACGTCCACGACGAAGATCTCACAGCCGGTGCGACGACACAGCCACGCCGCGAACACCGCATACATGCGGGGCGAGGTGCCCACGTAACCCCCACCGTGGAGGTAGAGGACGGTGCCCTTGGCCCCCTGGCCCCGGGGTCGGTACCAGATACCCGGCACCCCGGCCACCTGGGCGGCCTGCTGGTCCACGTCGAGCGACCGGACCACGGGGGTGAGGACCGCTCCGGACAGGTCGTCGAGGACGAGCTCGACGGAGCGAAACTCGTCGATGGGCAGGGAGGTGAGGTACCCCATGAACGAACGGATGGTCTCGCGCGTCACCGAGACGGCCAGGTTGTGCGGGACGTTCCCCTCTCCCGTCCACGGCTTGCGGAACGGGACCCGTCCCAGGGCCACCGTCAGCTGGCCGGCCAATCCCACCAGGTCGGTGGCGGCGATGGGCCACGTCGATCGGGCCACGCCGGGCCGCCGACCCATCACCATCGGCCGGCCGTCCCCGTTCGTTCCCGTACTGGATCAGTCATCGGACCCGCCCTCGTGCCTCGTCCCGGCTCGTGCTGGCGAGATCCTAACCAGACCGACGGGCGCCAGAGGAGCCGAGCCGGTGACCCGGCCCTTCTCCGTGGCGGCGGTGGCCGGTCCCCGGTGCGGTCAGACGGGCTCGGCGGCCAGACTGGCACCGAGCCGGAGGAGCTGGTCGGTGGCACCGCCGAGGGTCAGCTCGAGGTGCTTGGTCATGAGGAAGTAGCGGTGCAACGGATAGTCGCGGTCCACGCCGACCCCACCGTGCAGGTGGACGGCGGCGTGGACGACCCGTTGTCCCCCGTCGGCGGCCCAGAACTTGGCGATGGCCACCTCCCTCTCGGCCGGCAGCCCCTCGGCGATCCGCCAGGCGGCCTGCCAGGCGGTGAGCCGAATGGCCTCGGTGTCGACGTAGGCATCGGCGGCGCGCTGGCCCACGGCCTGGAACGTGGCGATCGGCTTTCCGAACTGCTCCCGGGTCTTCGTGTACTCGGCCACCAGGGCCAGGGCCGCGGCGGCGGCGCCGGCCTGGGCCAGGGCCAGGGCGGCGGTGGTGCGCAGCACCATCCACTCCACGATGCCGGCGCCGTCCTCGATCGAACCCAGCAGCGCCTCGGGACCCACCCGGGTGCCGGCCAGGCTGAGGACGGCCTCGGGCTGACCGGTGTTGGTGTTCTGGCGCTCCCGGCTGACACCGGGTGCCGTCGCCTCCACGATGAAGACGCCCACCGAACCCGGCTCCATCCGTGCCGTGACCAAGAACGCGTCGGCGACCATGCCCGAGGGCACGCACGCCTTGGTGCCCGACAGGACCCAGCCGGCACCGTCCCGCTCCGCTGCCACCGAGGGCGCGGCCGGGGTTCCCCCCAGTTCGACCAGGGCGGTGGTGATCACCCTGTCCCCCGACACCACGCCGGGCAGCCACTGTTGGCGCTGGGCGTCGGTCCCGAACTCGGCGATGGCCGCGGCGGCCGAGGCCAGCGTCTCGATGGTGGGGACGTAGGCGGCGCTCCGGCCGGTGGCCTCGGCCAGCACACCGATCTCGACGAAGCCCAGTCCGGCCCCCCCGACCGACTCGGGGAGGGCGATGCCGAGCAGGCCGGCCGCGGCCAGCTCACCCCACAGTTTGCGGTCGAACCGGTCGCCGTCCGGCTCGGACTCGAACTCGCGGAGGCGTTCGTGCGTGGCCAGATCGGTGAAGATCCGGTTGGCCAGCTCGCGCACGGCCTCCTGCTCTTCGCTGAAGGAGAAATCCATAGTCGTGTATCCCTCTTCTGTCGCTCTATCGCAGTGAACGGGGGAGGCCGAGGCCGAAGATGGCGATCAGGTCCCGTTGGATCTCGTTGGTACCGCCACCGAAGGTCAGAATGACCAGGCTGCGGGCATACATCTCCAGCCGCCCGGCCAGTACGGCGTCGGGGCTGTCGCGGACGAGGTAGCCGGCCTGGCCCACCACCTCCAACATCAGTCGGAAGGCCTCCATGTAGAACTCGGTCCCGAAGACCTTGGTGGTGGAGGCGTCGGCCACGTCGAGGTGACCCTGGGTGGCCGTCCAGGCCACCTTCCAGTTGATCAACTTGAGGAACTCCAGGCGGGCGTAGACCCGGGCCAGGTGGACCTGCACCCACTCCTGGTCGATCACCCGGCGGCCGTCGGCCAGCTTGGTGTTCTGGGCCCAGGACCGCACGTCGTCGAGGGCCCGTTCGATGATCCCGGAGGAGCACAGGGTGACCCGCTCGTGGTTGAGCTGGTTGGTGATGAGGGACCACCCCTGGTTCTCGCCGCCGACCAGGTTGCCCGCCGGTACCCGGACGTCCTCGTAGAAGGTGTAGTTGATGTTGTGGTCGCCGAGCAGGTGCATGGGCACCACCTTGATGCCCGGCGTGTCCATGGGCACGATGAACATCGAGATGCCCTTGTGCTTGGCCACGTCGGGATCGGTCCGGGTGGCCAGCCAGATGTAGTCGGCCCCTCCGGCCAGTGAGGTGTAGATCTTCTGGCCGTTGATGACGTACTCGTCCCCGTCCCGCACCGCCCGGGTCTGCAGCGAGGCCAGATCGGTACCCGCCTCCGGCTCGGTGTACCCGATGCAGAAGTGGATCTCGCCGGCCAGGATCTTCGGCAGGAAGAAGTCCTTCTGCTCCTGGGTGCCGAAGTCCATGATGGTCGGCCCGACGGTGTTGATGGTCAGCATGGGCACCGGTGCTCCGGCGCGCATCGACTCGTCGAAGAAGATGTACTGCTCGATGGGACCGAGCCCCTGACCCCCGTACGCCTTGGGCCATCCGATGCCGAGCCAACCGTCCTCGGCCATCTGCTTCACCACGCGGCGCATGTCGGGTCCGATCCCGTGGCTGTCGGCCAGTTGGGCCTCGACCTCGGGGGTGAGCAGGTTGGCGTAGTACTCGCGCAGGCGGTTGCGGAGCGCCTCGTGCTCTTCGGTGTAGCCGATCTCCATTACGTCCCTCCCGATCGTGCGGACACGGCGTCGGACCCCGTGGGCCCCACCGATTCCGGTCGTTGCGCGTCACAGCCGTCAGTGGCGCGTCGGTGCGGCTCCCGACTCCGTGCGGCGTACTGCTTCACTCCCCCGGCCCGCGCCTCGCTGACGTGGGCGGGATGGTCACTAGAACACGTTACATTCACCCCGCACCGGGCGCCACCGGGGGTAGGCGTCGGCGAACCCCGATCGGGTAGCCTGCCCGCTGGCGCCCCGCCCCGGCAGGCCGCTCTGGCCCCAACAGTTACCGTCCGGTAAGTTGGCCACCGGAACCCGGGCGGTACGCCCCGGGCCAGTCCCACATCCGCCCGCCCGGCCGCCCACACACAGCAGACACCAGGCCCACCGCAAGCGAACACCACACATCCACCGGCGGCGCGCCGCCGAGTCCCGAGGAGCATCCCATGCCCGAAGCAGTCATCGTCGCCACCGGCCGGACCCCGATCGGTCGGGCCAACAAGGGATCGTTGGTGGAGTGCCGCCCCGACGATCTGGCCGCCCTGGTCATCCGCGAGGTGTTGGCCAAGGTGCCCCAGCTCGACCCGCACTCGGTCGAGGACGTCCTCATGGGCTCGGGTCAGCCCGGCGGCGAGGCCGGCTACAACGTCGGGCGGGTGGCGGCCATCCTGGCCGGGCTACCGGACGTGCCGGGCGTGACCGTCAACCGCTACTGCTCCTCGTCCCTGCAGACCATCCGCATGGCGGCTCACGCCATCCGGGCCGGCGAAGGTGACGTCTTCATCGCCGCCGGGGTCGAGACGGTCAGCCGGTACCAGTACGGCGCGGCCGACACCGGCCCGCACAACCCCCACTTCGCCGACGCCGAGGCCCGCACCGTGGCCCGGACCCCGGCGGCCGGCGCGCCGTGGACGCCGTTGGCGGGTTCGTTGCCCGACGTCTACATCGCCATGGGCCAGACGGCCGAGAACGTGGCCGAGTTCAAGAAGGTCAGCCGAGAGGAGCAGGACGAGTTCGCCGTCCAGTCCCAGCACCGCGCCGTCGCCGCCCAGGAGGCCGGCTTCTTCGAGCGGGAGATCATTCCGGTCACCACCCCGAGCGGTGCCGTGGTGACCAAGGACGACGGGCCCCGACCCGGCACCACCCTCGAGAAGTTGGCCACGCTGCAGCCGGTGTTCCGTGAGGGCGGCACGGTGACCGCCGGCAACGCCTGCCCGCTCAACGACGGGGCCGCGGCGGTGATCGTGATGAGCGACACCAGGGCCGGCGAGCTCGGCATCACCCCCCTGGCCCGCGTGGTGGCCAGCGGGGTGTCCGGCCTGAACCCGGAGATCATGGGCCTCGGGCCGGTCGACGCCATCCGCCAGACCCTGGCCCGGGCCGGCATGACCATCGACGACATCGACCTGGTCGAGATCAATGAGGCCTTCGCGGCCCAGGTGGTGCCGTCGGCCAAGGAGCTGGGCATCAGCTACGACAAACTGAACGTGAAGGGCGGGGCCATCGCCCTCGGTCACCCGTTCGGCCAGACCGGGGCCCGCATCATGACCACGCTGCTGAACGCCCTCGAAGACACCGGCAAGACCTTCGGCCTCGAATCGATGTGCGTGGGGGGCGGCCAGGGGATGGCCATGGTGGTCGAGCGGCTGTCGTAGCGCTCCGGGGCCGGCTCACCGGCGTGGGATCACTCGGCGATCTCCACGACGGCGTACTCGGGGCAGTTGGCGATGGCCAGTCGGGCCCGGTCCTCGAGACCGGGTGGCACCGTACCGTCCCCCACCGCGGTGGACAGTCCGTAGTCGTCCACATCGAAGAGTTCGGGGGCCAGGCCGTAGCAACGGGCGTGGCCCTGACACCGATCCGGATCCACCCGGATCCTCACGGGAAGGCCACCGGCAGCTGCCGCGGACCCCGCACCTGGCCACCGGCCCAGGTCACCTCGTCTCCGGCCAGACGGAACTCGGGTATCCGCCGGAGCCACTCCTCGATGGCCACCCGCAACTCCATGCGGGCCAGATTGGATCCGGCGCACCGGTGGATCCCCGACCCGAAGGCCACGTGGCGGTTGAGCTCCCGGTCCAGCATCACCCGGTCGGCGTCCTCGAACACATCGGGGTCGCGGTTGGCCGCCGGGAAGTTCATCAGCACCTTGTCGCCGGCCTTCATCGTGCACCCCTCGAACTCGATATCCTCGGTGACGACGCGGGCCATGGTCACCGGCGAATAGGCCCGCAGCAGCTCCTCGACGGCCAGGGGCATGGCGCTCGGATCCGAGACCAGGCGCTGCCGGTCCTCGGGGTGGGTGGCCAGGTGCCACAGCGACGACCCGATGGCGCTCCAGGTGGTGTCGACCCCGGCGATGAGAACCAGGGCGGCCACACCCAGCACCACACTCTCCTCCACCGGGGCGCCGTCGAACTGGCTGTGGAGCAGGTCGCTGAGCAGGTCGTCGCCGGGCTCGGTCTTCCGCCGCTCCACCTCCCGCACGAAGAATTCGATCAGGCCCTGGGCCCCGTGCTGACGGCGGTCCGGGTCGTCGGCGAACTCCAGCACGTCCCGGACCCATCCGGTGAAGCTGTCCGACAGCGACTGGGGGACGCCGAGGATGGCCGCGATCACACGGACCGGGATCTGCTGGGCGTAGTCACCGGCGGCGTCGGCCCGTCCGTCGCCGAGGAAGCCGTCGACGAGCCCCGAGCACAGGGCGCGGGTCATCGGCTCGTACCCCTGCACCCGCCGGTGCGAGAACCACGGAAGCAGCAGCCGCCTGGTCCAGGTGTGGAGGGGCGGATCGGCCGAAATGGGAGGGAGCCCGTACTGGAGCACCGGCTCGTCGGGGCGCTCGCCGGCGAAGGGTATGACGGCGATCTCGGTCGAGCTGAAGTGCTCGATGTCATGGGCCAGGTCGACGACGTCGCGGTACCGGGTCGGGAGCCACGTGCTGCCCCGCCGGTCGGTGTGGGCCACCGGGCACGACGCCCGCAGTTCGTCCCAGATCGCGAACGGGTCCCGCACATACTCGGGGCTGAGGACGTCGAAGTCGGTGTCCCAACTCGATACCGGGGCTGCTTCGGTCATGGGGCTCCTCGAGCCAGTCGTTGCGACCCGCCCGAGCCGCGTCCGACAGTCTGGCATGGCGCCCGCTCCGTCCCCGAGCGGGCCGACGGAGGCCGGCGGCGGGCCCCCGTCGTCAGATGGTCAGTCCTCCGTCGACGGACAGGACCGACCCGGTGGTGTACGACGACTCGTCTGAGGCGATGAAGGCCACCGAGGCGGCGATCTCGGCCGGGGTGGAGAACCCCAACGGCGTCATGATCTTGCTGAGCTCCTTGAAGTCCGCCCCCTCGGGCAGCTCGAACCTTCCCATCAGTGGGGTGTCGACGCCACCGGGGGCGACCACGTTGACCCGCACCCCGCGGGACAGGTACTCGGCCGCCAGCGCCTTCGAGAACATCAGGAGCCCGGCCTTGGAAGCACAGTAGGCGGCCGAGTACGACTGGCCCATGAGGGCGGTGTTCGACGCCACGTTGACGATGGAACCACCGTGGTCGAGCAGGTGGGGCAACGTGGCCCGACAGACCAGGAACGGCCCGGTCAGGTTGACGGCCAGAATCTGCTCCCAACGTTCCAGCGGCATCTCTTCGGTCCGGTAGAAACCACCGATGCCGGCCACGTTGCACACCACGGTGGGGGGCCCGAGCTGCTCGACCACCGCCTGCACCGTCCCGTCGACCGATGACTCCGACGTCACGTCGCACCGGAACGAGCCGGCCGTGCCCCCGGCGCCGATGATGCCCTCGACCGTGACGGCCAGGTTGTCCTCGGCCACGTCGAGCGCCGCCACCGCGGCACCCTCCTCGGCCAGTCGGACGGCCACCGCCCGACCGATACCCGAGCCGGCCCCGGTGACCACCGCCACCTTGCCGACGAACCGACGCCCGGTGAAGGAGCGGATGGAGGCGTCGGCGGCGTCGTGCTCGGTCCCCCCTTGCCCCAGCGTTACCCGTTGGATCGGACTCATGGCGTGCTCCCGGTTGTCGGTGTCTGGGTCGATGTCTTTGTCGGTGTCTGGGTCGGCGGGGCCGGCGCGAACCGCTCCCGCAGGGTGTGCTTGAGGATCTTTCCGGCCGGATTGCGGGGCACCGTGTCCACCACCTCGAGCTGCTCGGGCACCGCCTGCACCCGGAGCCCCTGCTCCTTGAGGTAGGCCACCATCGCCTCGAACGTCAGGGCCTGGCCGTCCTTGACGGCCACCACGGCACACGCCCGTTCGCCGGTCTTCGGATGAGGAAGGCCGATGACGGCCACGTCGGCCACGGCCGGATGGCTGTACAGGAGGTCCTCGACCTCCTTGGCCGAGATGTTCTCCCCGTTCCGGATGATCACGTCCTTCAGCCGACCGGTGATGGTCACGTAGCCGTCGGTGTCGACGATGCCCAGGTCGCCGCTGCGGAAGTACCCGTCCTCATCGAAGGCGTCGGCGTCGAGGGCGGAGTCGAGGTAGCCCCGGATGACCTGGGGGCCCTTCAGGCGGATCTCCCCCTCCTGGCCCGGTCCGGCCCGGCGGCCGTCGAGCCCGACCACGATCAGGTCCACGCCCGGTGTCGGCCGTCCCTCCGTCTGGGCCAGCTTGTCGTCGGGGTCATGGGTGGTGGCCATCACCACGATGGGAGCTTCGGTGAGTCCGTACCCGGACACGATCCCCACTCCCCCGATCTCACGCTTCAGGTCGTGATGGAGCTGCGGCGGCTTGGGCGCACCGCCACCGGGATAGGAACGGATGTGCGGAAAGATCGACGGCCCCGCGCCGGCCCGCTGGGCAGCCAGGTAGGCCAGGTGGAACGGCGTGCCCGAGCCGGCCAGGGTGACATCGTTGGCGGCCAGGAACCCGGGCGTGGTGACCGGGTCGAACGCCTCGGTGGTCAACAGTGTGCAGCCGGTGAACAGCGCGGCCATGAGCCAACCGATACCCCCGATGTGGGTGAACGGGAAGATCAGGGCGGAGACGTCGTCGGCCCGGATGTCGAGGCATTCGGCCATGGCCAGGGCCGACGCCATCACGGTGAGATCGGTGTGGGGCGCTCCCTTGGGATCGGCCGTGGTCCCTGATGTGTAGAACAGCCAGCGGATGGGGGCGTCGGCCGCCGTCGCCGGCGGAGCCTCCACGTCGGGCAGCGCGGACGGGTCTGCGTCGGGCAGGCGCCGGTCCACCACCAGGACGTCGAGCCCCTGGCGCTGGGAAGCGATGTCCACGGCCATGGCCTCGAAGTCGAAGCCGCGGTAGACGGTCGGCACGATGAGCAGACTGGCATGGCTCTGCTCGGTGATGAATCCCACCTCGCGGCCGCGGTAGATGGGGATGAGGGGATTCTGGCGCGCCCCCAGCCGGGCCAACGCGCCCACCAGCACCAGCGACTCGTTCCAGGTGGGGAGCTCCCAGCTCACCCCGGTGTCCCGGCCGACGCCGTAGTCGCCGGACAGACCGGCCGCAGCCCGGAGACAGGCCTGGCGGTACTGCGCGAACGTCAGCTCGGCGCCGGTGTCCTCGTGGGCCAGGACCGCATCGGGAGTGGCCTCGGCCCGTCGGTCGATGACCTCCCACAGGCTCGACCCGCCGACCCAACCGCGGGCGGCGGTCCGGGCGGCCAGATCTTCGACGAAGTCCGTCATGGTGCCGGGGTCGACCACAGCTGGTCGGTGTAGGTGTCCGTGCCCGGCACCGTCGATCGGAAGGGCGATGCCCACACCACCCGCCCCAACCCGGCGTCGGCGACGGCGGCGCCCTGACCGGCGAAGGCCGCGTCCCACGTGCCCGCGGGTTCGTCGTCGAGGAACCACAGGAGGAGCAGGCGCTGGTCGGGGGTCTCCGATCGGGGAACGTCGCCGGGGGCGTCGGCCAACAGGGGGAGCGGGCTGAAGGCCAACACGGTGGCCACGGCGGAACCGGGGAGGACCGAGGGTAGGTAGACCTGGCGGTACCAGGTGCCGACCTGGTCCAGCGTCACCCTCTCACCGGGCTCCACGAAGACCGAGACCAGGCCGGGGAACCGGTGGTCGAGGGTCAGTTCGGCCGGAACGCCGTCCGGGTCCCGCCGCTCCTCCCATTCGTAGCGGTACAGACCGGTGTGGATGTGGTCCCGCTTGTCGTACATGCGGCCGGCGGCGTGGAGCACGTTGACCTGATCGACGGCCCAGCGGTTCCACTCGTCGTGGTGGCCGTCCAGGACGAAGTAGAGGCCCAGGTAGCTGCCGACCTGGGGATCGGCCACCAACGGCGTCGGACTCCCGTCCGGGCCGGGCTCGGGGTAGCGCAGCTCCTTCAGTGGTGCCGTGGCCACGAAGCGGGCCCCGGCGAAGTTGTAGGCGCCGATCTGGCACCCGGCGTAGAAGTGGTCACGCTCGTACCAGCGGTTGTACTCCACCTGGTGGCCGCGGTGGGGCTCGACCAGGGTGAAGAGGAGGGTGCCGATCCGGATGGGATCGTCGGTCACCCCGCCCTCGGCAGGTGTGGATCGTCCAGTCATGAGGCGCGTGCTCCGTTCGCGGGTTGTCGTAGGTCATGGGCCGAGCCGGCGGCGCGGTCCGGGGTGGGCCGGAGGGAGGGAAGCCGGGCGGCCCGTTCCAGCAGGGTCCGCTTGTCCACCTTCAGCATGGGCGTGAGGGGAAGGTGGTCCACCACCACCACCCGGTCGGGGGCCTTATAGTCGGCCAGCGAAGCGCGGGCCAGTTCCCGGAGCCCGGCCAACAGTCCCTCCTCGTCCGCCGGGACTTCTCCGGACGGCACCACGAACGCCACCCCGATCTCACCCAGGACCGGGTCGGGACCACCGACCACCGCCACCTGGGCCACCCCGGGGTGACCGCCCAACACCGCCTCCACCTCGGCGGGATAGACGTTGTAGCCGCCCCGGATGTAGAGCTCGTTGACCCGTCCGACCAGATGGAGGCAGCCGTCGGCGTCGGTGAAGCCGAAGTCGCCGGTCGTGAGCCAACCGTCGTGGGCCAGCACGGCCCGGGTGGCCTCCCGGTCGTAGACCACCCCGTCGGCCCCCGGCCCGGTCGGGGGTCCCCCCAGTAGCCACGCATCACCGCGGCCGACCGCAGCCGCACCCGGCCCACCTCGCCGACCGGCACCACCCGCCCGCCCTCGTCGGCGATGGACAGCTGCACACCGGGGACCGGTCGTCCCACGGTCGTCGCCACCACCTCGTCGGGATCACCGGGAACGGTGCCCGTGCCCAGCGAGGCCTCGGTCGAGGTGTAGCGGACCACCACCGGCACGCCCAACCGCTCCCGCATGGCCGCCACCAGTTCGGCCGGCACCCTCGAGGCGCCGGTGCCGGCGATCCTCAGCGCCGAGACGTCGGCCGTGTCCAGCCCGGGTTGGGCCAGCAGGGCCAGCACCAGGGACCACTGGGTGGGCACGCCCTGGGCCACGGTGATCCGCTCCTGTTCCATGATGCGGACCGCGTCGGCGGCCCGCCACGGGGTGGGGGTGATCACCGTGGTGATCCCGTTGGCGATCTCGTCCCAGGGACGGGCCATCGACCCCACGTGGGCGAAGGGCAAGGGGGACAGCCGCCGGTCGCCGGGCTCGGACAGCACGTCGGTCCCGTCGGCCACCGCCGCCAGGCTGGCATGGTCGAAGACCGCCCCTTTGGGCAGCCCGGACGTGCCGCTGGTCCAGACCACAGCCACCGGGTCGTGTCGGGACAGTTTCGGCCATCGGGACGGCGCCGCCCCGCCGGTGGCCCTCCACACGGTCGAACGCTCCAGCACCGCACCGGACCGGCCCGCCTGTGGGGCGGCGCCGTCCTCCACCACGGTGACGGTGGGAAGGGTGCGCTGCAGGATGGATCGGGCCTCGGCCGACCCCAGCCGGAGATTGATCCCCGAGGTCACCGCGCCCAGACGGGCCGCAGCCGCGTAGCAGACCACGTAGTCGATCGAGCTGGGGAGCATGAGGCACACCACCGAGCCGCGGGTCACCCCGTGCCGGTCGAACAGTCCGGCCACGCCGTCGGCGGCCCGGTCCCAGCCGGCGAAGGTGATCGAGCGCCGGGGCGAGGACTCCGTGGCCGGCTCCACGTACGCCTCGACGTCGGCGTTGATCGCCGCCGCGGCGCGGAGCAGCTCGACCACCGTGTCGAACTCCCCCTCAATCTGACGCGCCGTCATCTCTTGGCCGACTGTAACAGGGCCCCCGGCGCCGCTACCGACCGTGGGGTGTTCGGGAGGACGTCCGGCGAGGGTCCCTCAGAACGTGAGGACGCCCCGGGCCAACTTGCCCGCCTCCATGTCCTCCACGATCTCGCGGAAGCCCTCGAGGGGTCGCTCCTCGGTGACGAGCTCGTCCAGCATGAGCTGGCCGGAGAGGTACAGCTCGACCATCAGGGGGATGTCGTGGTGGGGACGGGCCGACCCGTACCGGCAGCCCAGAAGACCACGGTCCACGTAAGCCAGGGCATTGACGTCCACGGAGACCTCGGTGCCCTGCGGAGGTATGCCGATGGCCAGGGCGTTGCCACCCCAGTCGAGCACGTCGAGGGCGTTGCGCAGGACGGCCGGATGGCCGACGCAGTCGAAGGACCAGTTGACGCCTCCGGTCCACCCCAGAGCGCCCGACACGCGGTCCGGGCCCGGAGGCACCAGCTCGCGGATGGCGGCCACGGCGTCGGTGGACGAGGCGTCGACGAAGTGGGTGGCTCCGAACTGGCGGGCCAGGTCCTCCTTGGAGGCCAGGGTGTCGACGGCGATGATCCGGCTGGCCCCGGCGATCCGCAGGCCCTGGATCACGTTCAGCCCGACACCTCCCACCCCGAAGACGGCCGAGGTCTCGCCGGCCTGGACCTTGGCCCGGTTGAACACCGACCCCACCCCGGTGAGGACACCGCAGCCGATGAGGCAGGCCGAAGTCATGGGAACGTCCTTCGAGATCTTGACCGCCTGGACTTCCTTGACGATGGTGGACTCGGTGAACACCGAGGTTCCGGCGAAGTTGGACGCCGGCTCGCCCTTGTAGGTGAAGGGCTGGGACACGTTGCCGAGCGTCTTCACACACCAGGTGGGATGACCGGTGCTGCAGGCCCGGCACGTCCCGCAGCTGGCCAAGGTGGCGATGACCACGTGGTCACCGACCTTGACCGAGCGGACCTCCGATCCCACCGCCTCGACCACCCCGGCACCCTCGTGACCGAGCACCGAAGGTGCCTTCCACGGGATGGTGCCGTTGATGACCGAGAGGTCGCTGTGGCAGACGCCGGCGGCGCCGATGGCCACCCGCACCTCGGTAGGCCCGGGGTCGCCGATCCCCAACTGGTCGGTGACCTCGGCGTCTTCACCGGTGTAGACGATGCCTCGCATGGCATCCCTCCCTCTCTGGCTGTGGTTTGTCGCTTGTTCGATCCGAGTGTTTCAGTTGTCGTTGTCGTTGTCGTTGTCGTTGTCGTTGTCTGCGGTCCCGGCGGTCGGCCGGATCAGTGCGAGTCGGCGTACTGCTGGCGCAGCTCGCGTTTGAGCACCTTGCCGCTGGCGTTGACCGGAAATCCGTCCACCAACCGCACCGCCGCGGGGACCTTGTAGTTGGCCAGGCGCTCCCGGGCCCAGGCGGCCATCGCCTCCTCCAATCCGGCCGGCTCGGTCCCGGCCACCGGGACGACCAGGGCCAGACCGACCTCGCCCATACGTCGATCCGGTACCCCGATGACCGCCACCTGGGCCACGGACGGGTGGCCGCGCAGGACTGCCTCCACCTCGGCCGGGTAGACGTTGAACCCCCCGCTCACGTACATGTCCTTGAGCCGGTCGGTGATGGTCAGGTTGCCGGCCTCGTCCATCACCCCGATGTCCCCGGTGTGGAGCCAGCCGTCGCGGTCGACGGCCTCGTCCGATGCCTCGGGGTCGTTGAAGTAGCCGCGCATGACGTTGAAACCGCGCACCACCACCTCGCCCGCCTCCCCCCTGGCCACCTCGGCACCCCCCGGTTCGATGATCCGCACCTCGACGTCGGGAATGGCCCGGCCCGACGTCCCGGCGATGACCTCGGCCGAGTCGCCGCGGCGGCACATGGTGACAGTCCCGGTGGCCTCGGTGAGCCCGTACGCGGTCAGCACGGTCTCGATGCCCAGATCGGACCAGAGCGACCGCACCAGCTCGACCGGCACCACGGCCGCGCCGGTCACCACCAGTCGCAGGGTGTCCAGTTCGAACGAGTCGCGGTCGGGATGGTCGACGATGGACTGGAAGATCGTGGGCGGTCCCGGCAGCACGGAGATCCGCTGCTCGCCGATCCGGGCCACCACACCGTCCACGTCGAAGACCGGTTCGGGGACCATGGTGGCCCCGGTCATGAGGCAGGCCAGGATGCCCGCCTTGTACCCGAACGTGTGGAAGAACGGATTCACGATCAGGTAGCGGTCGCCCTGGCGCAGACCGACCACCTCGGACCAGGTGGCGAAGGTGCGCAGGGTCTGTCCGTGGGTGGTCATGGCCCCTTTGGGCCGACCGGTGGTGCCGGAGGTGAAGACCAGGTCGGAGAGGTCTCCGGCTGTGATCGAGGCGGTCCGGCCGGCGGCCACGTCGGCGGAGCACGAGCCGCCCTCTTGGAGGAAGACATCCCACTCGACGACGGGATCCCCCTTGGCCGTCGGCGCACGAGGCGATGTCTCGTCGGTGCGGAGCACGACCACCCGCTCGAGGTCGGGTACCGAGTCGCCGGCTGCCACCGCCTCGTCCAGCAGGCGCGGGTAGTCGGTCCCGAGGAATCCCTCCACGGTGAAGAGCAGCCGGGCGCCCGACTGGCGAAGGATGTACGCGGCCTCGGTCCCCTTGAACCGGGTGTTCAGGGGGACCAGTAGTGCCCCCGCCCCCACCGCGCCCAGAGCGGCCACCACCCACTCGGCACAGTTCGGCGCCCAGATGGCCACCCGGTCCCCGCGGTCGATCCCGTTGGCCACGATGGCGCGAGTGGCCGCCGCCACCTGCTCGGCCAGCTGGTCGAAGGTCAGTCGCGTGACCGTGCCGTGCGGGCCGTGCACGTCCACCAGCGCCTCCGACTCGCCGAAACGTGCCGCCGCATCTTCCACCAGGCCGGGGATGGTCCCCCACTGGAGATCCCCCCGGGGATCGGTGATATCTGACACGTCGTCAGGGTAGTGCATCGCCTCGGCTTGGCACCCAAAAGCCCCAGGTCCGGTGATTAACGGTGCAGCCCGACTTTCTGCACCAAATCGGGTATGAGCAGGCCTCGTACCGGACCCTGCCCTCCAACGAGGGTCTATCGCTAGAAGAATTTTACTGGTATTATTGCTCGTATGTTCAAGGACCTGATCCAAGATGCTCAAATCGCCGTAGTCCGAGACCAACTCGACAAACTCCGGAAGATCCGGTCACTGATCGGCCTGATTCCCTCCCAGGAACGCCGCTACCGAGACCTGTGTGCCACCGAACGGGACCTGCTGGTCCCCGTTCCGATTCCTGCGCCACTGGCCTAATGCCGGCTACCGACGTTCACCAGGGATTACCAACCGGTAACATAGACGGGTCCCGGGTCGACCGTGGTTCCGCCGCCAGTCGGACCGGTTCCCGCCAACCCGTCCGCTTGGTCGACCCGCGACAGACCGCCCCCTTGGCCCCTCGCCGCCCCTCGGGTCGACCTACGGGTGCTGGCTGCTCACCGACACGACCTCCCCGGTCATGAAGGTGGCGTACTCGCTGGCCAGGAAGGTGATGACGTTGGCCACCTCCCACACCTCGGCGCCCCGGCCGAGGACCTCCCGGCGACTCAGCTCCTCCAGCTCCTCGTCGGCCATGACCTTGTTGAGGAAGGGGTGGACGGCCAGGCTCGGCGAGACGGCGTTGACCCGCACGCCGTGGGGGGCGGCCTCGACCGCGCTGCACCGTGTGAGGGCCATCACCCCGGCCTTGGCCGCGGCGTAGTGCGACTGACCGAACTGGGCCCGCCATCCGAGCACCGAGGCATTGTTCACGATGACACCGCCTTCTCCCCGGCCGTAGAAGTGGCGCAGGGCGGCACGAGTACAGCGGAACGTGCCCGTCAGGGTGACGTCGAGGACCAGCGACCACTGGTCGTCGGTCATCTCGACCACTTCGACCTGACCGCCCAATCCGGCATTGTTGACCGCCACGTCGAACCGACCGTGCCGCTCGACGGCGGCGTCGTAGAGGCGCTGCACCTGCGCCTCGTCCGTCACGTTGCACGGCACGGCCAACGGTCGCACGCCGGCCGACCCGGGCAGTTCGGCCAGGGCGTCAGCCGCTTCGCCCAGGCGGCGCTCGTGGGCATCGGAGATCACCACCGTGGCCCCCTCCTCCACGCACCGCTTGGCCGTGGCGAAGCCGATGCCGGTCCCGGCCGCCGCCGTGATCACCACGATCCTTCCCGTCAGCAGACCGTGGCCGTCCGGGGGCGGGGGCACCGGGCGTGGCAAGGAGCTCGCTCCCCGTCCGGGCTGCCGGTCCGGCGGGACGGCCGGGGCCGTGGTGGTCGGTGCGGCATCCGTCATCGGGCGCCCCCCTTGGGTTCGGGCGGCAGGCCGAGGACCCGCTCGCCGATGATGTTCTTCTGGATCTCGTTGGAGCCGCCGTAGATGGTTTCGGACCGGCTGAACAGGAAGGTGCGCTGGAATCCGTCGAGCTCGTAGGGAGGCCCCTCGAGGACGAGGGCGGCCGGACCGAGGACGTCCAGGGCCAGCTCGCCCAGCTGCCGGTGCCACGTGGCCCAGTACAGCTTGATGATGGAAGCCTCGGGTGGGGCGACCGGGCCGTCGTAGCCGGACAGGCTCCGCAGGGTGTTGAAACGAAGGATCTCGAGCTCGGCGTAGGAGCGGGCCAACCGTTGGCGGACGATCGGATCCGAGGCCGAGCCGTTGTCCCTCGCCACCGCGAGCAGATGGTCGAGTTCCCGGCGGAACGAGACCTGATGCCCGAGGAGACCGACCCCGCGTTCGAAGGCCAGTGTGGCCAGCGCCACCCGCCATCCGTCGCCGACCTCACCCACCACGCGATCGCCGGGGGTCCGGGCGCCGTCGAAGAAGACCTCGTTGAACTCCGAGGTCCGGGTGAGTTGGGTGATGGGTCGAACTTCCACCCCGGGCTGGTCCATGGGGACCAGCAGGTAGGACAGACCCCGGTGTCGCTCGGAGCCCGGCTCGGTGCGACAGACCACGAAACTCCAGTCGGCCTGGTGGGCGCCGGAGGTCCAGACCTTCTGACCGGTGACCACCCACTCGTCGCCCTCCCGGCGGGCCTTGGTCTGGACGTTGGCCAGGTCGCTCCCAGCGTTGGGCTCGGAGTACCCCTGGCACCACAGCTCGGTGCCGGCCAGGATGGGCGGTAGGAACCGGGCCTGCTGCTCTGGCGTCCCGTACTGGATGAGGGTCGGCCCGAGCAGGCCCTCCCCGAGGACACCGACCCGCCCGGGGGCCCCGGCCCGCACGTACTCCTCGTTGAAGATGACCTGATGGGCGATGGAGGCACCCCGGCCCCCGAACTCGACCGGCCAACCGATGCCGGTCCACCCGTCGGCGGCGAGTACCTTCTCCCACTCCAGTCGAATCTCGAAGCCGAATGTCTCGTCGCCCGACCCTCCCCGACCACCGAGGGCGGCGAACTCGCCGGTCACGTGATCCGACAGCCAGGCGCGCACCTCCTTGCGGAAGGCTTCGTCCTCGGGTCGGTCTCGGAGGTCCATGGGGTGGGGCGTCCTATGGCGCAGGTGCTTCGGTGCTCGGGTTCGGACTCGGGTGCTTGCGTATGCGGCGCCGGGCCTGGCGCCGGCCGGTCTCGGAGGGGCCGGCTCTCCGAGGCACCCGGCGACGGACCGACAGGATCTGACGCGACGTTAGCAAACCGGTTTCGGCCCTCACCGGGGCCGGAAGCGGGACGGGCCGTCCGCCCCCCGAGGGAACACCCCGACCGAGCAGCGTGTTCTACCTTGTAGTCGTGGTCCGCACCGGATCCGGGTTCCGCCCGGGCCCGAAAGGACACAAGGAGGAAGACCATGAGTGAGAACACAGGCACCGGCACCGGCGAGCAGGTGGAGCTGACCGACGAGGAGTGGAAGGCGAAGCTGTCGCCGGAGCGCTACGCGGTCCTGCGCCAGAAGGGCACCGAGCCGGCCTGGTCGGGTGAGCTGCTCCACGTGGAGGGAAGCGGCATGTTCGCCTGTGCCGGCTGTGGGGCGGCCCTGTTCCCGAGCGACACCAAGTTCGAGTCGGGATCGGGCTGGCCCAGCTTCTACCGGGCGTTGGACGACGGGGTCATCAAGGAGCAAGTGGACAAGAGCTTCGGGATGAGCCGGACCGAGATCACCTGCGCCCGGTGCGGCGGCCACCTCGGTCACGTCTTCCCCGACGGCCCGGCCCCCACCGGCCAGCGCTACTGCGTGAACTCCCTGTCCATCGAGTACGAGCCCGAGGGCGGGCCCGAGAAGGGCTGACCCCGGACCACCACCTGCGACCGCAACCGAGCGGCCGCAGGGGCGGGCGGCGGCCCTGGGGGTGGGCTCTCCCGGGCGGACCCCGGGGTGGACTGCCCTACGGATACGTCATCCGCTGTTCGAGGAGCTCGAACAGATCGCCCAGGGCCCGGGCCTCGGAGATGCTGCCCGTGGCCACCAGCACACGGTCGGCATCAGCCAGTGCCTGGCACGCGTCGAAGGCTTCACGTTTGGTCAGGTGGATCTGCGGCACGAAGGAGACCGGGGACCGGGAGGCACCGGGTGTGGAGGATCCAACGGCCGGCTCGAGGGTTGTCATGGTGGTCCCCCGAGGGTCAGGCCGGCGTGCCGAGGGTGTCCTCGGCGGTTTCGGTGTCTGCCCCCGGGCCGTCGGACTGGTCCGCAGTAGGACGGAGGACCTTGTGCACGTCCACGGTGGCGAAGCGGAGACTGGCTCCGACCTCGTCGGCGACGATCTCGACCTTGAACCTGCGATCGCCGTCCTCGGTCTCCCAGCTGCGCTGCTCGAGACGACCGGTCACCACGACCCGCATGCCTCGGGTGAGGCTGAGGGCGACGTTCTCGGCCAGGTCGCGCCAGGTCACCACATCGAAGAATGAGGTCGACTCCTCCCACTCGTTGGTCTCGCGGTTCTGCCAACGGCGGTTGACGGCCACGCCGAGATTGGTGGTGGCCTGCCCCTCCCGGGTGTAGCGGATCTCCGGGTCGCGGGTCAGATTGCCGGTGATGGTGGTGGTCGTTGCCGTGGTCATGGTCGTTCCCTTCGTTCGTGCACCGAGGTGCCGGTCCGGTGGACCTGAGAGGCTGGATCCGCTCCGGGTCACCCGACCTGGGTGATCCGGTCATGTTCGGCTGGCCACCTTGCCGCGGACGGCCCGGGGAACTGGCTGCACACCTTGCCGGCCACCGGGACCGGGTGGTCCGGAGCCGGACGTCGATGGCTCGGGGCCGCAGTTCGGGTCGGAGCCGGAGGAATTCATGCCGACCTACACTGGCGAAGCACCAGGACGCCGGTGGGTTCCATGACCGCTTCCCTCGACGCCGAATCGGCTCCGAGCGGACACCGGACAGGTTGAACGAGCACAATGAAGGGAATAGGCCAGGGATGAGTTGGACCGGCGTGGAACCCTACGGGGACGACCTCTATACCGAGCCCGACGGCGACCCCGACACCCTCTCGAACCTCGGACCTCTGGCCCCGCTGGCCGGTATCTGGGAAGGCGCGGGCGGGGCCGACCAGCATCCCGAGCTCGGCGGTGTCGAACACAACACCTTCGATGAGCACATCGAGCTCCAACCCATTGACCGTCAGACCAACGGACCCCAACTCTTCTACGGACTCCGCTATCACACCCACATCGTGAAGCCGGGCGAGGACGAGACCTTCCACGACCAGGTGGGCTACTGGCTGTGGGAGCCGCCCACCTCCACCGTGTCGCTCACCCTCGGTATCCCCCGGGGCCAGGTCCTGTTGGCCGGTGGCACCGCCGAGCCCGATGCCACCGAATTCGAGGTGCGGGCCTCGGTCGGTTCCGAGGTCTACGGCATCTTGAGCAACCCCTACCTCGACCGGGCCTTCCGCACGTTGAGCTACCGCATGACGGTGAGCGTGCATCCCGACGGCACCTGGTCCTACGAGGAGGAGGGTGTGCTGGCCATCCCCGACCGCACCGAGCCCTTCTCACACATCGACCGCAACACCCTGACCCGCATTGGGCCTCCAACCCCCAACCCGCTGGCCCTGGCGGCCGCGGCCGACAGTGGCGGGAGCCTGGGCATCGGCAACCTACGACACGAAAGCAGGATGTTCCCATGAACCATTTGATGCGAGAGCTGGCCCCGATCACCGACGAGGCCTGGACCCAGATCGACGAGGAGGCGGGCCGGTCGCTGAAGCATTTCCTGGCGGCACGACGGCTGGTCGACTTCAGTGGCCCGCTCGGTTGGGGCTATTCGGCCGTCGACACCGGCCGCATCGAATCATTGCCCAGTGGACCACTCAGCGGAGTCGACGTGGCCAGCCGCAAGGTGATGCCGCTGGTCGAGCTGCGAGCCCCGTTCGCACTGGACCCGGCCGAGCTGGCTGCGGCCGATCGCGGGGCCACCGACCTCGACCTCGATACGGTCATCGAAGCAGGAAGGTCGGCAGCCCTCGCCGAGGACCACCTCGTCTTCCACGGTTACGAGCCCGGAGGCGTCGCCGGACTCATCACCGCGTCGCCCCATCAACCGGTTGCCATCAGCGACGACTACAGCCGCTACCCCGAGCACGTGGCCAAGGCCGTCGCGGCACTCCGCTCGGCCGACGTGGCCGGCCCGTACGCCATCGCCCTCGGAGCCCGCTGCTTCACCGGCGTCACCGAGACCACCGAGCACGGGGGCTACCCCGTCTTCGAGCACCTGCATCAGATCCTCGACGGTCCGGTGGTGTGGGCGCCGGCAGTGGACGGGGCGGTCGTACTCAGCCAACGCGGTGGAGACTTCGAGCTGACCGTCGGGGAGGACTTCTCCATCGGCTACCGCTCGAGTAGCACCACCTCCATCGACCTCTATATCGAAGAGAGCCTGACCTTCCGTATCAACACCCCCCAGGCCGCGGTGCATCTGGCCTACCTCTGAGATCCTCCGCCCGCCGCCCCGGCCTCGGCCTCCGGCTCCACCATGGCCTCCGGCCATCGGCCGGGTTGGCGGGAGTGGTGCAGGTGGAGTTCACTCCCGATCGGTGAACAGTCTCGGTCCGGGGTCGGTGGGGGGAGGGGCGGTGCCCTTGGTGGTCGATCGCCGTCTGGGTTTCCGCGTGGGCTTCTTCGGGGTGTCAGGAGCCACGAACTCCCACTGTCCGGGTCCTCCCATGAGACGGAACCCCTGGTGGGTCTTGAGCCGGTGGTGGTGCTTGCACAGGCGGGCCAGGTTGTCCATGGAGACGGTGCCCCCCTGGGCGTAGTCCACCTGCCAGTGGTCGAACTCCAATCCCTTGGTCACGTCACAGCCCGGCACCACACAGGTCCGGTCCCGTTCCAGCAGGGCCAGGGCCAACGGCAGGGGGATGTTGCGTCCCATCCGGCTGATGGTGGTCACGTCCACCCCGTTGGTGACGACCAGGTGGCACAGGGCCCGGCCCATGGTGGCGATGGCCTCGTCCACCGGGATCGGGCCCAGACCCTCGATCTCACACACCTCACCGGGTCGGGTGTGGCCCCGGCGCAGGGCCGACAGGTCGGTGCGGACGATGATCTGGGTGCCCGGGCCCCGGCCCCGGGAGCCGGTGCCGGAGCCGGTGCCAGTGCCGGTGCCGGTGTCAGTTCCAGAATCGGCGTCGGCGGTGGAATCACCCGAACCGGAACCGTCATCGACACCGGAGTCGCTTCCGGTCTTGTTTCGGGTCCGGTTCCGCCCGGGTGGGCCGAGGATCCCCCGTCCGGTGACCAGGGCCACCAGGGCGTCGGCCCGGTAGGCGTCGGGGGACTCGTACTCCCCGGACCCGGTGGCGGCCCGGAAGATGCGGTCGACCTGGGTGTCCAGGGCGGCCACCAGTTCGGCTCCGGTCACCGGGGCCAGGACGGCCTCGAGCCGGAGGGCCCCGTCACCGTCGGTGTAGGTCCGGCACCGCCGGTTCTGGTGCAGCTGGTGGTGGTGGCGGGCCTGCTCGGCCGGTGAGCGTCCCTCCGACGTGGCTCGCAGGCACTTCTTCTTCAGGGTGGGCATGGTGTCGGTGGCAGCCCCTTCCACCAGGTCACCCTCGGCGGCGGGGTTGACCCGGACGGCATCGGACACCAGTGTGGCCCTCCTCGGGGTCAGCTTCCCCTCCCGCAGGGCCCCGTCCACCCCGGGCTGGTCCGACAGGGCCTCTCCCAGCTTCAACAGGGAGATGGCGTCCCCCACCGAGTCCCCGGTGGTGGCGGCCAGCCATTCGGCCGGGGTCCGGTGACCGGTGGCCACATTGGGATGGCACCGGGCGGCCCGGGTGGCGGCCAGGGTCTCCCCGGCCGAACACAGCCGCTTCCCGTGGGCGAACACCCTGACCAGGGCGGCGGCATCCTCCCCCGAGTACCGCTCCGGCTCGAAGGACGAGACGAACGAGGCCAGCGTCTCGACGGCGGACTCCAACGCCTGGGCCGAGACGGTCTTTGGCCGTGGTCGGTGGCTCCGGGGCCATGGGGACAGCATCCCAGGAGGGTGTATCAGGCAGAAAAGACCAGAGGAGACCGGACCGGAGGGGCCGACCCCGGGGGAGGCGACCTAGTTTCCGGCCAGGTCAGCGAGCAGCTCGGCCCGGGTGGCTTCGGAGAGCGTGGCCCCGGGCAGTCCTTCGGGGTACTCGGGATGGTTGACGGCCAGGGTCGACGGCTGGGTGGCGAAGCCCTCGACCTGTTGGTCGGTGAAGTGGAACCGCAAGTAGTGCACGGCCGACGTGGTTTCGGGCCGCGTGAGGTTGGCCTCGTGCTCCTGCTCGGGCGTCGAGTGCACCACCAGGGCCGACGGCCCACTCCCGATGCGCACCTCGCAGGCGCTCTCCACACCGACCAGGCGCGGCAACCAGGTACGGAGCTCCTCCTCGGTCGTGAGCTCGAGGAAGAGCGTGGCCGAAAGCTCGTTGGCGGCAGGCAGTAGTCGGTTGTAGACGTCCAGCTCGTGTTGGATCTGTTCGTCGGACAGCATCTTTTCGGCCCTGGCCATCTCCTGCACCTGGAACCGCATGGTCAGCCGGCTCTCGAAGGTCAGGGTGATGACCGGGCCCACACTGATCCGGCGGTTGCGCTTGACCTCGATGACCTCGGCGCGGAACTTGTCCCGCTCCCGCTCGTAAGCGCGCTGGTCGGAGATGTCGTCCAGTGTGAGCGGGCCGGAAGCAGCCATGTTCGTCCCTCCTCGGGTACGTCCCACATCCCCACGTCGGCGCGGGCACACGGTATGGATGGAGCCGGAGTCGTCCCGGGCCGTCGAGGCTCCGGACCGGTCGCAGACTCGGTGCAGCGCAGGCGGCCAGGACCTGACCGGTACCCGGGATCATGCCCCGGGTCCGGCCAGCTCCGTGCCCGGGGCATTCGGCCCGGGAGCCGACTAGGCGACGGAGGCCAATCCTTCGCTGAACCGACCGGCGTGGCTCTTCTCGGCCCGGGCCAGCGTCTCGAACCATTCGGCGATCTCGTCGAATCCCTCGTCGCGGGCGGTACGGGCGAATCCGGGGTACATCTCCGAGTACTCGTACGTCTCGCCCTCGATGGCCGACTTGAGGTTGTCCTCGGTCGGGCCCACCGGCACGCCGGTGACAGGGTCACCGACCAGCTTGAGGAAGTCGAAGTGACCGAAGGCATGACCGGTCTCCCCCTCGGCGACGGAGCGGAAGAGGGCGGCAACATCCGGGTAGCCCTCCACGTCGGCCTTCTGTGCGAAGTACAGGTACCGGCGATTGGCCTGGCTCTCCCCGGCGAACGCCTCCTTCAGATTTGCCTCTGTCTTGCTGTCTTTCAGTTCTGTCACGGTGTTCCTTTCATGGCAGGTTCGTCCGCCGGACCTTCGGCGGAGTGTGTTGGTGGTGTTGACATCGATGGCGGCGCCGGCCGGCCCGCGGTCACGAGAGGGCCGGCGTCCGGCCGGAGGGCCGGCTGGACCGCCGGGCGGACTGACACTCGGGACACAGCCCCCTGAACACGATCTCGGCCGAGCCCACCTCGAATCCCAGGTCGGCTCCCTCGGGGATCTGGAGTTCGGGGAAGTCGGTCACCAGGTCGCGCACGCTGCCGCAGCCCCGGCACACCAGGTGGTGGTGGGGGTCGTCCACGTTGGGATCGAAGCGGGTCATGCCGGTCCCCACGTCGAGCGAGTTGATCTCGCCCAGCTCGGCCAAGTCGTGGAGGGTCTGGTAGACGGTCTTGAGCGAGATGGTCTCCATCTCACGGCTGACCACGGCATGGACCGCCTCGGCCGACGGATGGGTGACATCGCCCTGCAGAACCCGGAAGATGCACTGTCGCTGGGCCGTGACCTTGCGACCGGTGGCCCGGAATCGCTCGGTCAACTCCTCGGGTGTGTGCACATAGTCAGTATATCACCAATAGTTGTTTTTCAACAATGATTGTTGATACCACCCCGGGCACCGGCTGGGTCGGCCGTCTCGCCGGGCCCGGGTCCACGACGTGGCGGACATGGATCCCGATCCAGCTGTGGCAGGCTTTGACCATGCCCGATCGCTCCCCCGCCGAGCCCCATCCCGGCCGGTTCCAGCGGGGGGAGGCACTGGAACGGATGGCCTCGGACCACTTCGACGTTCTGGTGGTGGGCGGCGGAATCACCGGTGCCGGCGTGGCCCTGGACGCGGCCAGCCGGGGCCTCACGGTGGCCCTCGCCGAAAGGGACGACTTCGCCTCGGGCACCTCGTCCAAGTCGTCGAAACTGATCCACGGCGGACTGCGCTACCTGCAGCAGCACGAATACCGGCTGGTCTACGAGAACCTGGCCGAACGCCAGCGCCTGCTGGCCAA
Organism: uncultured Acidimicrobiaceae bacterium; assembly: GCA_963756515.1. Classification (GTDB taxonomy): domain Bacteria; phylum Actinomycetota; class Acidimicrobiia; order Acidimicrobiales; family RAAP-2; genus Bog-756. The sequence goes on along the minus strand of CAVWNV010000002.1, from coordinate 565,733 downwards.
CGCTCCCCACCTGGTCTCGCCCCTTCCCTTCCTCATCCCCCTCTTCGGTCGGGATGGAGTGGTCAACCGCGGGGTGGCCCGGGTCTACCGCACCGCGCTGTGGCTCTACGACCTGACCGGGGGGATCCGCATCGGCCGGCGCCACGAGCACCTGACCCGCGCCCAGACCCTCGCCCACATGCCCACGCTGGACACCGACCGCCTGGTGGACGGATTCCTGTACTGGGACGCCCGGGCCGACGACGCCCGGCTCACCCTGGCCGTCGTCCGCACCGCCGTGCTCGACCACGGTGCGGTGGCTGCCAACCACACCGCGGTGACGGCGCTCACGACCGGTCCCGACGGTCGGGTCAGCGGGGCCCGGGTGGTGCCCGAGGGCGGTCAGCCGTTCGACATCTCGGCCCGGGTGGTGGTCAACGCCGCCGGCGTGTGGTCCGACCAGGTCCGTGCCCTCGACGAGCACCGAGATCCCCACTCCATCCGACCGGCCAAGGGCATTCACATCACCGTTCCCAACCGGGTCTTCCCCTGTGACATCGCCGCCGTGATCCCCGTCAAGGAGGACCGTCGGTCCATCTTCGTCGTCTCGTGGGGCGACCAGGTCTACCTCGGGACCACCGACACCGAGTGGGACGGCCCCCTCGACGATCCCAGCTGCCGGCCCGAGGACATCGACTACATCCTCACCGCGGCCAACGCCATCACCACGCGACCGATCGGTCGCGAGGACATCACCGGACTGTGGACCGGGCTACGACCTCTTCTCGCCCCGCTGCCCGGCAAGAACGCCCCGAGCGAGCGCACGGCCGACCTGTCCCGCCGCCACACCGTCCGGACGTCCTCCAGCGGCGTCGTCACCGTGACCGGCGGCAAGCTCACCACCTACCGGAAGATGGCCGAGGACACCGTCGACGCCGTCGCCGGGGCCCTGGGCCGACCATCGCTCCGCTGCGTGACCAAGAACCTCCGCCTCCGGGGCGCCGGGACCGACGGAGCGGCGCCGGCCCTCGGCACCGCCCGGTCCGGACCTGAGGTTCACCCCCACCGCGACCAGGCCACGGCGGCCGCCGCCCACCTGGCCGGACGCTTCGGCACCGAGACCCCCGATGTGCTGGCCATGGCCGAGGATCGGCCCGAGCTGCTCGACCCCCTGGTCGAGGGGCTGCACTATCTGGCCGTGGAGGCTCTCTACGCCGTACGGGAGGAGATGGCCGGCTCGGTGAGCGACGTCCTCGACCGCCGCACCCGGGCATCGCTGCGGGACGCGCGGGCCGCGGCCGACGCCTCACGGCGGGTGGCGGAGCTCATCGGACCCGAACTCGGGTGGGACCGCTCCCGCGTCGCCCACGAGGCCGAGTCGTACACCCGGGCCCGGCACGACGAGCTGATCCGGGCCGGGCTGGAGGTCGGATCGGGACCGTCGCGCAGCGGACCGGCCACGACGGCCCGCACTGTTGCCGCCGGCACGTCGGAGCCGGGGTGATCCGGCCCACTCCGGTCACGGCGATCGACGCCGAGGCCGACGATGTCACCGACCACCTGGTCGGTAGAGCGCGTGGACGTGGACGACTCCCTACTGGAACGGCTGTCGGGGGTATGTGCCGACATGTCCCGGGAGGCGGGCGACCGGGCCGAAGCCGGGCGCGACTGGTGGCCCCTGGCCATCGGCTGGGCCACCGCCGGCGAGGTACCGGCCCGGCCGGCGGTGGTGGCCCGCCCCACCGACACCGCCCAGGTCGCCGCGGTCCTGGCCGTGTGCAACGAGGCCAGGGTGCCGGTCACTCCGGCCGGTGGACGGAGCGGCGTGTGCGGCGCGTCCATCCCGGTCTTCGGGGGCGTCGCCCTCGACCTGTGCGGCCTGTCCGGTTTGGGCGACGTCGACGGGTACTCGCTGGTGGCCGATCTGTGGGCCGGCACGTTCGGGCCCGAGGTCGAATCCGGCTTGCGTGACGGCCACCGACTGACGCTGGGGCACTGGCCCCAGTCCATGGACCTCTCCACGGTCGGTGGCTGGCTGGCCTGCCGGGGGGCGGGCCAGTACTCCAACCGCTACGGGAAGATCGAGGACATGGTGCTCGGCCTCGAGGTCGTGCTGGCCGACGGTGGTGTGGTCCGCACCGGGGGCCGCGGCCCGCGCTCGGCCACGGGTCCGGACCTGACCCAACTGTTCGTGGGAAGCGAGGGCACGCTCGGCGTCATCACCCAGGGACGGTTCCGGGTCCATCCCGTGCCCGAGGGCGAGGGGAGGCGGGCCTTCGGCTTCCCGACCTTCGCCGACGGGCTCGACGCCTGCCGGCGGATCCTCCGCCGGGGTGCGTCACCGGCGGTCCTGCGCCTCTACGACTCCACCGAGTCGGGCCGGTCCTTCGACCTCGGGGAGACCAACGTGCTCATCGTCCTGGACGAAGCCGATCCGGCCCTGGTCGGGGCCACGCTGACGGTCGTGGACCAGGAGTGCGGCGCGGCCGACCGACTCGACGTGGGGCTGGTGGAACGGTGGCTCGACCATCGCAACGACGTCTCGGCGCTGGCGCCGCTGTGGCGATCGGGCATCGTCGTGGACACGGTCGAGGTGGCGGCCCGGTGGGGCGCGCTCCCCGGTCTGTACCGATCCGTCCTGGACGCCCTGGCGGGAGTGGAAGGCACCCTGGTGGCGTCGTCCCACCAGTCCCACGCCTACACCGATGGTGCCTGTCTCTACTTCACCTTCGCCGGCCGGCCCGACGACGCCGACGCCGGGGGCGGTGACGGTGGCGACCCGGATCTGGCCCCGTGGGTCGAGCGGTACTACCGCCAGGCTTGGAACCGGGTGACCGAGGCCACCATGGACGCCGGGGGCGCCATCAGCCACCACCACGGCATCGGGATCAACCGGTCCCGCTTCCTTCCCGCCGCCCTCGGGGGTGGCATGGGCGTACTGGCCTCGATCAAACAGGCGCTCGACCCCAACGGCATCCTCAACCCCGGCAAGCTCGGCCTCGACTCGCCCTTCGGCCCGGTGCCCTGGCCGTGAGCATCCTGGTGGTGGACGTGGGCACCTCCGGGGTGCGGGGCGCGGTGGTGCGGCCCGACGCCACCGTCGAGCACATCCACCACGTCCCGGTGCTGCCCGACACGCCGTTCCCGGGGCTGGTGGAGTTCGACGCCACCGCCGTGGCCGATGCCGTGGTCGAGGTGGCCTCGGCCAGCCTGGCCGAGGGGGGGCCGGTGGAGGCGGTCGGCATCGCCAACCAGCGGGCCTCGACCATCGTGTGGGATCGGGCCACCGGGGTCCCGGTCGGACCCGGCCTCGGTTGGCAGGACCTGAGGACGGTGGGGAAATGCCTCGAGCTCCAGGGGAAGGGCATCCGGGTGGCGCCCAACGCCTCGGCCACCAAGGTGGCGGCGCTGCTCGACTCGGCCGATCCGGACCGCGCCCGGTCGGATCGGGGTGAGCTGGCCTTCGGGACCGTGGACACCTGGGTGGCGTGGACCCTCACGGGCGGACGGCTCCACGTCACCGATTCGTCCAACGCCGGCGTGACCGGGCTCGTGCGCGCCGACGGCTCGGGATGGGACGCCGAGGTGCTGGCCGCACTGGGCATTCCCGAGGCCCTCCTGCCCACCATCGTCGACTCCTCTGGTGCGCTGGGCCCGGCCCGGATCCTGCCCGGGCAACCGGTCATCGCCGGCATGGCCGGCGACCAACAGGCCTCGCTCATGGGTCAGGGATGTACCCGCCCGGGTCAGGCCAAGGCCACCTTCGGCACCGGCGGCATGCTCGACCAGTGCGTGGGCCGTCAACGGCCGACCCAACTCGCACGGGGCCCGGCCGGCACCATCCCCATCATCGCCTGGCGTCGCGGCTCCGAGGTCACCTGGGGCGTGGAGGCCATCATGCTGTCGGCCGGCACCTGCGTCGAGTGGCTCCGTGACGACCTGGCCCTCATCGACTCGGCACCCCATTCGGCCGAGGTGGCGGCCCGCTGCGACGACACCGGCGATGTCTGGTTCGTGCCGGCCCTCCTCGGACTGGGCACGCCGGTCTGGGACTTCGGGGCCCGGGGCACCCTGGTCGGCCTGACGCGGGGCACGGGACGGCCCGAGCTGGTGCGCGCCGTCCTCGAGGGTGTGGCCCACCGCGGCGCCGATCTGCTGGAGGCGGCCGAGACCGACTCGGGACTGGGCATCGCCGCCCTCCGGATCGACGGCGGCATGTCGGACAACCCGGTGTTCACCCAGGCCCTGGCGGACGCCTGCGGCCGTCCCATCGAGATCTCGCCGGTGACCGAGGCCACGACCCTGGGCGCCGCCTATCTGGCCGGCCTGGCCGTGGGGACGTGGTCCGACGAGGACGACGTGGCGGCGACGTGGGCACCGCGGGCGGTGGTGACGCCGCTGGTGAGCGAGCCGGAGCGCCTCGGGCGCCGGGACCGGTGGCTCGAGGCCCGGGCCCGGTCCGAGGCCACCATCCCGGAGCTGTCGGCCCTTGACTTCTGAGCCGAGCCCCGCGGGCGGGCCCGGCGGCGGGCCCGACTCCGTCGGCGTGCAGGCCGGCCCTGGTCACAGCGCTGTCTGGCCCCGAACCATTGAATGGGCACCCTGGGAACGCCTAGGGTGGGTGGGTCACCACGCTCCGCGATGACGTCGACCGGTCGCGCCAATGCAGGGGAAGCAGGGGAACGCATGAGCACGGGCATTGAGGCAGCTGGAGCCGAACGGTTCATGCCCGTCGAGGCACCGGTGGCCACCATCGAAGAGGCGGTGACCACGGCCCGCCTCCTCCACCGGGCCCTCTCCGAGGTCCTCCTCGGGACCCCCCGGGCCGTGACCATCGCGGTGGTGGCCGCGCTGTCGGGAAACCACCTGCTCATCGAGGACGTCCCCGGCGTGGGCAAGACCGTCCTGGCCCGGGCCCTGGCCACCTCGCTCGGGGTGCCGCTGTCGCGGGTCCAGGGCCATCCCGATCTGCTGCCCTCCGATGTCACCGGTGTGACCGTCTTCTCGCCGGACACCCAGACCTGGGACTTCCGCCCCGGACCGGTCTTCGGGCACGTGGTGCTCCTGGACGAGCTGAACCGGACGCCACCCCGGACCCAGTCGGCGTTGCTCGAGGCCATGGAGGAGCAGCAGGTGTCGGTGGACGGTGAATCATGGCCACTGCCCCGTCCCCATCTGGTCATCGGGACCCAGAACCCGGTCGGACAGCTCGGGACCTATCCACTGGTGGAGAGCCAGCTCGACCGCTTCGGCCTGTCCACCTCCATCGGGTACCCCGACGCCGCGGTCGAGACCCGACTGGTACTGCACCGGGGCGGGAGGTACGCCCTCGACACCTTGGAGCCGGTGTCGGATCCGGTCCGCTGGGAACAGGTCGTGCACGCCACGGCATCGGTGCACGTGGCCGAGGCCGTGGCCGAGTACACCGTGTCACTGGTCCGGGCCACCCGGACGGCCGGGACCGTCCGGCTCGGGGCCAGCCCCAGGGCGGCCATCTCGCTGATCCGCTCGGCCCAGGCCTACGCCGTCCTGACCGGTCGGGCCTACGTGACACCCCAGGACGTGCAAGCCGTGGCGGTGGCGTGTCTGGCCCACCGCCTGATCGCCGAAGGGAGTGGGGGTGACGGGCCGGCGTTGGTGGGCCGGATCCTCACCGAGACACCCGTACCCCCGACGTGACCGCCTCCGGGCCCGTCCGGCGCCCGGGGTGGCGCCGGACCACCACTGTGGTGACAGGACTCCTGGCCGGCGTGTGCGGGGTGGTGGTCGTGCGTTCCCTGGTCGGCCCCCATACGGTTCTGGGTGTCGTGCTGGCCGGGCTGGTGGCGTTGTCGGCCGGCACGATCCTCTCGTGGTCCGTGTCCGGCCGCCAGGAGCGCCGTCGTCGTCGGGCCGCCGAAGGCCGGCTCCGCCGCCGGGTCCACCCGGTCGCCTGGTTCACCCCGGTGGTGGGGAGCGTCGTGGCCGTGCTGGCCTGGGCCGGCGTGGCGCACTCCAGTGGATCGGGGTGGGTCCAGGCCGTCGGGGCGCTTCTGGCCGCGGTGCTCTTCACCGGGCTGGTGGCCCCGCTGTTCCCCGCCCATCGGGCTTCGGTGACCTGCGCCGCCTCGCCGTCCGACACCGAGGCCGGACAGACCGTGACCCTGTCGATGACGGCCAACGGGCCGATCCGGATCCGGCCCCGCCGCCCGGCCGGGACCTTGGCCCGCGCCGCCGGAGCCACCCGCGGGACCCGGCCTGTCGACGTGACGATCACACCGGAGCGGCGTGGGGTCCTGGAGTCGGTCAGCGTGGAGTTGGCCTCGTGTGCGCCGTTCGGGCTCCTGTGGTGGGCCAAGGAGGTCGATGTCCCCCTCCCCCGCCCCCTGCACGTGGCGCCGCGGTACGGCCGGGCCACCGAGGTGACCACCCGGCCGGCCGACTCGGCCGGGGATGCCCCGTTGCGGGTGCCGTCCGGTGCCGGCGAGCCGCGCGGGGTCCGCCCCTACCAACCGGGTGACACCCGCCGGGCGGTCCACTGGCCGGCCACCTCCCACGTCGGCTCCCTGATGGTCCGGGAGCGCGAGCGCCAGACCGAGGATCCGGTCGTCATCGACGTGGTGCTCCCACCGGACCCACTCGAGGCCGAGGCGGAGTCGGAACGCGTGATGGCGGCGGTCAACCTCTGCCTGATCCGCGGACAGCCCGTCGTGCTCAGGACCCGGGAGCCGGACGGGCACGTCATGCGTCCGGTCCGCGACCGGATCGACCTCGGACGGCGCCTGGCCCGTGCCGTCCCCCCGCCCCCGGTCCCACCCGGGTCCGGGTCGGGGTCCGGGTCGGACCCAGCCGGGCGGCAACCGGGCCGGGTCCGGTCGTGAGTCTCTGGCAACGGGTGGTCCAGGCCAACCGGCCCGGGCCGCCCGAGCACTCGGTACCGTTCCGGGTGGCGTCGGCCGGGACCGTCATCGTCGCCACTGCGGCGTGTTGGAGCCAGGGCGAGCTGAGCGCCACGGTGGCCGTGTTCGCCATCGTCGCCACCGCCGTCGGCAACGCCCTGTCCTACTGGCGACGCTCCCGACCGTGGCCCATCGTGAAGCCCATTCTGGCCGTGTGTGCCATCGGCGGCTTCGTGTGGTTCATCGTCACCGTCAGCCACAATGCCACCCCGGGAGACATCTCGACGGTGGAGGGCCCCCTGGCCGTCCTGTTCGCGTGGGTACTGTGCACCCACGCCTTCGACGTGCCGGCCCGTCGGGACGTCGCCTACTCGTTGGCCGGCTCGGCTGCGTTGATGGCCGTGGCCGCGGCCCAGTCGGTCGACCTGACATTGGCGGCGTACGTGGTGGCCTGGGTGGTGTGCGGTCTGTGGGGACTGGTGGCCATGTGGCAGTCGATGGCCGAGGCCACCGGCGTCCCCTGGCTGACCCTGGTCCTCACCGGGATGGCCGTGGTGGCGGTGTCCATCCTGATGGTGTCGGTGCTCCCGGCCCCGAAGGTCTCGACCTCGCTCATCTTCCCCTCGTCGTCGGCCAACTCGTCCCCGGTGGACAGTCCGAGCAACCTGACCGATGGATCGGCTTCCCTGCCGGCCCACGCGGCCAGCCCGACCGGCCGGATCGGCGTGGGCGGCTTCCTCGGCTTCGCCAAATCGCTCGACACCGGAGTCCGGGCGTCCCTGGGCAACGAAGTGGTCCTGCGGGTGCGGGCCACCAGACCGAGCTACTGGGTGGGTCAGACCTACGACTACTGGAACGGACAGAGCTGGGTGCAGGCCCAGGAACCGACCGACGGCGGCCACCTCGTCAAACTGGACTTCGGGTCACCGTTCCAGATCCCACTGGAGGGGGACCAGGACGCACCCGCCGCGGCCGGCAGCATCGACGTGCAGACCTTCTACCTGGCCCAGTCCGGACCGAACCTGGTGTTCCACGCCGACAACGCCCAGCGGGTCTACATCCAATCCCGATCCCTGTTCCTCACCGGGGACGGCACCATCGTTTCGTCCGCCTCGATGGGATCGGGCACCGTGTACACCGTCGTGTCCGACGACACCACGGGAACTCCCGAGCAGCTCCGGCAGTCCACCATGACCCTGCCAGCCGGTCCGGCGGTGGTGGCCGACGCCCTGCCGAACGCCAGTCGAGAGCGCTACCTCCAACTTCCCTATGCCTACCCGAAGGCGGCGGCGCTGGCCCAGTCGATCACCGCCGGCATCGGCTCGCCCGGGGATCCCGATCCCCACACGTACGACAAGGTGGCCGCCATCGAAGCCTGGATGGCCGACCACATCCGGTACACCACCGACATCCCGCCCCTGGCCCCGGGGGCCGATGCCGTCAACAGCTTTTTGTTCGGCACCAGGCGGGGCTACTGCGAACAGATCTCGACGGCCACCGTGGTCATGCTGCGGACCCTCGGCATACCGGCCCGGGAGACGGTGGGATACGTCCCGGGCAGCTACAACCCGATCACCGACCTCTACGACGTGGAGGCCAAGGACGCCCACGCCTGGGTGCAGGTGTGGTTCCCCGGCTACGGCTGGCAGAACTTCGATCCCACCGCCGATGTGCCCCTGGCCAACCCCTCGCCGGGGTCGGTGCTGGCCCGCAGCACCGGTCACACGCTGGCCCACCTGCCGTGGATCCCCATCGGTGTGGTCCTGGCCGCGGTGGTGGCGGTCATCGAGGTACGGCGCCGACGTCGGCTACGTCCGGCCACATGGGCCCACCAGGTGGCCGCCGACCTCGAACGGGGTGGGGCACGCCTCGGGCGGGTCCGGCGCGCCGACGAGACCCTGTCGGCCTACGGTGAGCGGTTGGCCGCCGGGGTGCCCGCCGGTCGGGCCGGGATCATCGCCGCCACGACGTTGGTGGAGCGCTACACCTACGGGGGCGTCGAGCCCACCGCCGACCAGATCGCGGCCACGCTGGCCTTCACGCGGCGGTTCCGGGCCGGAGGCAGCCGGCCCCGGTCAGGGGGGAGCCCCCCTCAGGACCGCGACACGGACAGTGCCTGGTCGAACGAGGCCCCGGCCACCAGCAGCGGCCGGTAGGCCATCAACTGCCGGGGCCGGCTGAAGGCCAGGGCGGCCCGGAGGCGGTCCCCGCGGCGGTACAGGGCCACCAGCTTGCCCTCCTCCACCGAACCGTCCACCACCACCACCTCGTCGTCGGGACCGGGGAGGCCGATCACCTGGATCTTGGTCTTGTACTGGTCGGACCAGAAGAACGGGACCGGAACGAAGGCCTCGGCCGCGGCCGTGCCGGCCAGCAGGTTCCGCGCCGCGGCGGCGCCACCCTCGGCGGCGTTGGTCCAGTGCTCCACCCGCAACATCTCGCCCAGGCCGACGTGATCCCATCGGGCCAGATCCCCGGCCGCCATCACGCGGTCGGCGGCGAAGAGGGACTCGTTGCAGACCACCCCGTCGTCGAGCGTGAGCCCGGAGGACTCCAGCCATCCGACCGCGGGCACCACACCGATCCCCACCACCACCACGTCGGCGGCGAGGTCGGTGCCATCGGACAGGTGGACCACCACGGGTGCATCGCCCCCGGGGTGGGAGGAGAGCCGGTCCACCCCGACACCGGTCCGCACGGAGACCCCCTCGGCGCGGTGCAGACCGGCACAGACCTCCCCCATCTCTTCACCCAGTACCCGGATCAGCGGCGTGGGAAGGGCCTCGACCACGGTCACGACCGCCCCGAGACCGTGACAGGTGGCCGCCACCTCGGAGCCGATGAACCCGGCCCCGATGACCACCACGCGCGCCCGGTCACCGGCTGCGGCCAGGTCGGCGCGCAGACCGAGGCAGTCGTCGAGGGTGCGGAGGGTCCTGACCGCCGGCATGTCCTTGGTGCCGGGCAGGTGACGGGCGGAGGCACCGGTGGCCACGATGAGGCCGTCGTAGTGGAGCTCCTGGCTGTCGTCGGTCCGGATCGTGGCCGACTCGAGGTCGAGGCCGGTGGCCCGGCGACCGAGGCGGAACTCGATGCCGAGGGTGTCGAGGACATCCGGGGCGTGGTGATGGATGCGCTCGACACCCCATGTGCCCGCCAGCACCTGCTTGGACAGGGGCGGACGGTCGTAGGGCGCATGGATCTCGTCCCCGATGATGATCACCGGGCCGGTGTGGCCCTCGTGGCGGACCTCTTCGGCGGCGCGGAGGCCGGCCAACGATGCGCCCACTACGACGATCGAGGCGTCAGGGTCGAGGGGTTCGCTCATGGGCCGTCATCGTAGGTGCCCGGGATCGGGAGGCCCACGACCGGGGCGGGCGACCGGATCAGCCGCCGAACATGGTCATCCACTGCTCCGGACTGCGGAGGCGGAAGACGTAGTTGTTCGAGCGGGTGTGCCCCATGGTGGCCGACGGCTCGGGCGAGTAGAGGTGCCCGGGGTAGAGCACCGTCTCGTCTGGCACCTGGGCCAGCCGGGTGGTGAGCGACTCGTACATGGCCTCGGGGTCGCCCCCAGGAAGGTCGGTCCTCCCGCACCCGTCGAGGAACAGCGTGTCCCCGGCGATCAGCCGACCGTCCACCAGAAAGCACTGGCTGCCCGGGGTGTGCCCGGGGGTGTGCACCAACGTGACGGGGACGCCACCCACCGTCACCACGTCACCGCTCCGGTGCGGGGCGAGATCGTCCGCGCCCACGCCGGTGGCCCGGACCACCCAGGGGACCTCGTCCGCCTGGACGTGGACGGGAACCGGATTCACCTCGAGGAGGCGGACGATGCCTTCGATGCCCCAGCCGGCCATGGCGCCCCCCACATGGTCGGGGTGGTAGTGGGTGGCCAGCGCGCCCACACAGGTCATCCCGTCCGCCTGCGCCATCCCGAGCAGCTCGTCGACGGCGTAGGCGGGATCGACGATCAGGGTCTCGCCGGTCTCGCGGTCCCCCACCAGGTACACGAAGTTCACCATCTGCCGGGCGATCTCGTCGTCGACGGCGAAGTCCCGGCCGGCCAGGAGCTGGCGGAAGTAGAGACGGCCCGTGTCGGGCGGGACCGGAGGGGCGGAGGTCACGGGCACCACTCTACGGGCGGACGCACCGGGTCAGCTCCGCGCCGGTCGGGCCGGCGGTACCATCGGCACCCGGAGCGACGAACGGCGAGAGGGGTGGAGCCATGACGACCGAGCAGGCCGAACGGGCGGAACGCACGGACGACTACCGCACGGCGTCGAACATGATCCGCACCTGGGCCCGCCAGACCCCCGACGCCCCCATGCTGACCCAGGGGACCACCACCCTGAGCTGGGCCGAGGTCTATGGCCGGGCCCAACGGGTGGCGGCGGCCCTGACCGCGGCCGGTGTGGGGGTCGGCGACCGGGTGGCGTTCCTGGACCGCAACTGCATCGAGTACTTCGAGGTCTTCTTCGGCTGCTCACTGATCGGTGCCGTCTGCGTGGCCGTCAACTGGCGCCTGGCCCCGATGGAGATCGCCGCCATCGTCGAGGATTCCGGGGCTCCGGTGCTCTTCTTCGGCCCCGACTATGCCGCCGCCGTCAAAGAGGTGCGGTCCCGCGTGGACGGGGTGCGGCACTGGGTGGCGATCGAGCAGTTCGGCGAGTGGCGGGACAACGGCGCCGATGGCCGACCCTTCGACCCGGGCTTCGAACCGGGCCCCGACGACGTGGTCACCCAGCTCTACACCTCGGGGACCACCGGCCTGCCCAAGGGAGCCATGATCTCGGGTCGGAACATCTCCTGCATCCTGACCGAGGCCGATCGGGTCTTCCACATCGGCACCGACACCGTCTCGTTGGTGGCCATGCCTCTCTTCCATATCGGTGGCACCGGGTGGGCCCTGTGCGGCATGTCCCGGGGTGGGCACTCGATCATCGCCCGGGACGTGGATCCGGTGGCCGTCCTGCAGATGGTCGAGGAACACCGGGTCACCGAGACCTTCGTGGTGCCGGCGGTGCTGATGTTCCTGCTGGCTACCCCGGAGCTGACCACCACCGACGTCACGTCACTGCGGACGGTCTTCTATGGCGCCTCCCCCATCAGCGAGGACGTGCTGGTTCGCTCGATGGCCGCCCTCGGATGCGACTTCGCCCAGGTCTACGGGCTGACGGAGACGACCGGGGCCATCACCTCGCTGATGCCCGCCGACCACGATCCCGAAGGGCCCCGATCCACCTTGCTGCGGTCGGCGGGACGACCCTTCGATCACGTGGAGCTGCGGATCGTCGACACCGACACCGGACAGCCCGTGCCGGTCGGTTCGGTGGGCGAAGTGTGGACGCGCTCCGACCAGAACATGCTGGGCTACTGGAACAAGAGCGCCGAGACCGCCGCCGTCTTCACCGATGACGGCTGGTTCCGTACCGGGGATGCCGGTTGGCTCGATGCCGACGGCTATCTCTTCCTGCACGACCGGATCAAGGACATGATCGTCACCGGTGGCGAGAACGTCTATCCGGCCGAAGTCGAGAACGCCCTGCTCTCACACCCCGACGTGTCCGATGCCGCTGTGATCGGTGTGCCCGACGAACGCTGGGGCGAAACCGTCAAGGGTCTCGTGGTCACGTCCCCCGGGGCCACCGACGACCAGGCTGCACTGGCCTCCGACATCATCTCCTGGACCAGGGATCGGTTGGCCCACTACAAATGCCCGACATCCATCGATTTCATGGAGGCTCTGCCCCGCAACCCGTCGGGCAAGGTCCTCAAGCGGGAGCTGCGCCGGCCCTACTGGAACGAGAGCGACCGCAACATCCACTGACCGGGCGTGGTCCGGAACCACCCCGGTTCAGAACAGGCCCGGCGCGGTTCCCCCGTCTCCGCCGGACCCGACCTCCTCGTCGTCCTCCGACCCGATCTCGTCGGGTCCGTCATCGGCGTCGGCGCCGTTCCGACCGATCGATTCGAGGCGGGGCACCAACTCCTCCACCCTCATCCGGGTGCGCCGTAGCCGGCGATCGAGCTCGTCGACGATGTCGGTGGCCCGCTCCAGCTGCTCGACCAGGCGGTCCACGTCGACCACACCGGTTTCGAACTCCTCGATGATGGAGTCCAGCTGGGCACCGGCATCCGAATAGCTCAGGTCGGCCACCGCCACCCCACCGGCCCCCGTCCGAGGGGTGTCCTTGTCACTTCCGCGCGTCGTGGCCATCACTGATTCCCTCCGTGGTCATGTCGTTCCTGCTGTTCCGAGATTCTTCGGTCCCGTCCCCGTCTGCGGAGACGATCGACGTCACCTCACCATCGGCGAGGCGGGTACGCACACGGTCCCCCGGTCCGAGTTCCGAGACCGAGCGGACGACCCGTCCTGTTTCGTCACGGGTCACCGAGTAACCCCGCTCGAGCTGCCGACGGTAGTCGTAGGCGCCGAGGAGCCGACGCCACTGGGCCACGCGGAGGTCCTCCGCCTGGAGCCGTCGGGCCGGCAGCGAGGTCAGGCGCCGGGTGCAGGAGCGAACGGTCGACTCGTGGGAGTCCAGCGTCCGGACGGCCGCCCGGGCCAGCAGCCCGCCCCGGGCGCTCATGTCCCGGCCGTGGGCGTCCACCTGGCCCCGCACCGCTCCCCGCAGGGTTCGCGCCCGGTGTACGAGTCCGTCGGCATGGCGATCGAGTTGGGACCGGGTCCCCGTGGCCATCCCGTGGCGACGGCGGTCGAGCGACCGCTCGGACTGGGCCAGCAGGTCGTGGGCCAGACGTCCGGCGACCAGTCCGGCCTCCAATCCCCGCTGCCAGACATCGATGGCCAGGTGAGCCAGGGCCTGGCCACATTCCGTGGGTGTGATGAACGAGTGGTTGGCCACCTCGTCGGCCACCGACTGGTCACCGGTATGGCCGATTCCGGTCCAGACCGGGGTGGTGGCGGTGGCGATGGCTCGGGCCACGGGCTCGGCGTCGAATGTGGCCAGATCGGCCTTCGAACCTCCCCCCCGCACGACCACGATGAGGTCGGGATGCGTCGATTCGAGCCGACCGATCGCCGACGCCACCGAGGTGCCGGCCTCCCGACCCTGCACCTGGGTCGGGATCAGGAGAACGGTGAAGGCCATACCGGAGGTCTCGAGGCTGCCCATGAAGTCGGCATAGCCCTCCGTGCCCGGACTCGCCACCAGGCCGATGCGCAGTGGTGGACGGGGCACGGGGATCTGACGATTCCGATCGAAGAGACCTTCGTCCACGAGGGCTTTGATCAAACGGGCCCGTTCGGCCGCCACCTTCCCCAACAGGGCATCGGTGTCCAGCTCCGAGAGGATGAAGCTGATGTCCCCGCGCGGCTTGTAGAGCTGCACCTCGCCACGGACCCGGACCACCAGGCCGGCGTCGAGGGCTATGCCCAACTGGTCGAGGGTGGATCGGACCCGGCTCCATCGGCCGGACCAGCACACCACTTTGAGCACGGGCGACCCGTTGTCCTGGCCGTTGAGCGGATCGACCAGGTCGATGTAGCAGTGGCCCCGTGAACTCACGTTGAACGACCGAACCTCGCCGGAGACCCAGACCTCGCCGGGGAGCGCGTTCTTGAGCGCCCGGTCGACACGGAGGTAGAGGTCGCTGATGGAGAGGGCATCAGGGTCGGAAGGTTCCGAGCCCGATCGGGCCGTGGTTGAGCGGAGCGCCACCGCGCCAGACTAGAACGCCCCTGTGACCGACCCGGACCCCGTCGCACGGCGGTCCCCCGGGCACCGACGACGGGGACCGGAATCCGGAGGTCAGCCGGTTCGTGGCCCCGGCTCCACGGTCTGTGGGAGCATGGGAGGGACGGTGAGCCGGCTGGGTGGTCGCGGTCCGGCCCGACAGGAGCGATGCTTCGGTCGGGCCCGGTTCGAGGAAGGTCGGGACTCCACAGGGCAGGGTGCTGGCTAACAGCCAGTCGGGGCGACCTGCAGGAAAGTGCCACAGAGAAGAGACCGCCGATGGCACTGCCTCCGGGCAGCGCACAGGCAAGGGTGAAACGGTGCGGTAAGAGCGCACCAGCGACCGGGGTGACCCGGTCGGCTCGGTAAACCCCACCCGGAGCAAGGTCGAACAGGGGGTCGGACGGCCCGTCCGGTGCACCTCGAGGTGTACAACTCCCAGGTAGACCGCTCAGATGGATGGCCACCGAACCCTCGTCAGAGGGGGAACAGAATCCCGCCTACAGGCCGGCTCACCGTCAACCAGGTAGTATGGGAGAAAATCCCTACTCCATCCCTACTACCTGGGAGCAACAGAGATGAGCGGAACGCTGCGGGAGTTGCCACCGTCCAAGCGGACGAAGGAGAAGCGCTGGCAGCTTCGGGTCTACGTCGGTCGGGACCCGGACCGGACTGTCAGGGACGCCGAGGGCAAGGTCATCAAGCAGGGCCCACCCGTTCATGTTTCCAAAGTGTTCCGAGGGGGAAAGCGTGCGGCCGAGAAGGCCCTGGACAAGCTCGTCTCCGAGGTCGGCGACAGCAAGACGATCGGAGCCGGAGCCACCGTCGGGAAGCTGCTCGATGAGTGGATGAACGACCTCGAGCGCCTGGGCAAGGCTCAATCGACACTTGAGACTTACAAGATGCACATCGAGAAGCACATCCGTCCAGGGCTCGGCTCGATCCGGCTGGACAAGCTGTCCGTCACGGACGTCAACCGATACCTGGGGGAACTCGATGCCAAGGGCCTGGCACCGAGGACCATCAAGCTCGACCACGCCGTCCTTTCCGCCTGCCTGACCTTCGGCGTTGACTCGGACTGGCTCAAGGCCAATCCGGCCAAGAAGGCCAAACTCAAGCCAGCCGGCCGGAACAAGGACCCGATCCTCAGCACCGATCAGCTATTCACGCTCATCAGCGCTTCCCTCGAACAAGATCCCGACATGGCGGTGGCCATCTATCTGGCCGCGGCCACCGGATGCCGGCGGGGTGAGCTGTGCGGGCTTCGGTGGGATGACCTGGACACCAAGAAGGGGACGCTCCGGGTCGAGCGTCAGTGGGTGACCGGAGAGGGCGGGCAGTACCTCAAGGACATGACCAAGACCCGCGACAGATCGCACGGTGAACCTGGGCCCGGTGACTGTGAAGGATCTGCTCTCCTACCGCGATGCCAAGGCAGCACAGCTTGGACGGAAACCCGAGGGCTGGCTCCTTTCCTACAACGGAGGCGAGACGCCCATGCGGGCCAAGGCCATGACGGACTACGTGAGCGGGTTGGCCAAGAAGATGGAGATCCCGGCCCATCTCCATACACTCCGCCACTGGAAGGATACGGAGCTCAACCGTCAGGGCGTTGACCTTTCCACCGCTGCCGCTCAGATGGGCCACAGCGTCGAAGTGATGGCCGGCACCTACCTCCACACGGACGACGAGCGGGGCGCTGCCGCTGGCGAGCTGATCTCAGGGGTGCTCGACGGGGCAATCGATGCGAGTGCATTGGAGAGGGCGCTTACGGAGGACTCCTAGAACGAGAGCGCTGAGCTTCAGTGCCCTATGTAGGCTGATGCCTTATGGCGGCCGTGGTCCCAGTTCGCGAGCTGGACTCGACCGAGGTTGTGACCCAGTACGGAGCAGTCCCAGAACCCTTCCGGCCGCGCCCCGACCCATCCTGGACCATGACGGCTTGTCAGCATGCGTCGGAAGGTGGACAGCGGAAGAGGCCAGCATGCTAGTTCGAGGCCGACCGTCCGGAACGCCTGAGGACGACCGGGTCAGGTACTCCACGGTGGGGAAACTCCGGGATGCTGGCTTCATCGTTACCCACAAGCCGAACAGGAAGAACCCGAACCACATCCTTGTAACCCACTCCAGCCATGGGGTCGACTGGCCGATTGAACTAGAGGAGACCTTTAGCATGTGCTTTGATGTAGACGCAGAAGGAGGCGCGCATGTCTGATGTAATTCGCGTTGCCGAATGGAGCACCACCGTGGCAGCCGACGCCGAAGTCTACCGTCGTGGAGACCTTCAACTTCTACGATCAGCCACTTCAGGGCGTCATTGAACAAGGCGGCTGCAAGTACCTCTTTGACTGCCTCTATGGTCACGTAGAGGGCCTGAGCCTTTGGCTCTACACCTTGGTGCTTACGACGGAAGTCGATTCGCTTCTCAACGCCGACTCGGACCAGGAGTTCGATCGCATCCGCTGGCAGCTTCACTCCGCGGAGCCCGGGCTGCTGGCGATCGCTGTGGAGGACTACGGCATCATCGTCAGCGGTGTCGTGGAAGACGTCCCCCACGAAATACAGCCGATGGTGAGCGAGTTAGTCCGCCAGTACCAGGCGACCGTGCAACAGCTTTCCAGCCATGCGAACGAAGCTGAGGAACTTGAGGGTGCGGACAAGTCCCATCTGATGCCCGTTCCCTCCTGACGCTGATCTCAGCCGACGGCTGAGATCAGTCAGTCTTCGAGAGTTACCTGAGCCGCTCGTCTAGCTCGCGCCGCTCGAACCAGTCGAAGCAATCGATCCTCCCGGCCACGCCAGTCCCGTTTGCACCGAGGGCACTTCAATTGCCACCAGGTCCCGGCATCCCCATCTGGGCCTGGGATCACCACCCAGGCCATCGGAGCCATATTCGGCCCGTCGATCATGCCCGGCAGGGTCTCGTCGAGCAGAGCCAATCGCTTCCCGCAAGGGCAGACCAGTCGCATGTAGTCAGCGTGACCGGTCTTGTCTCTGGCGAGTGCTCTTGTCATAGGGGTTACAACTGTGGGATTATAGTTGAGACCAGCAGACTTCGGCTTAAGCGCCGGGCGACAATTAGGGCACGCAGCCACATGCGACCCGCAGCCTTCCCCTCACCGGGGATTGGGCTGGAGTTGCCATGTCGATCACCGGATCCGACGAGAAGTCCCCCTACTTCACCGTCTCCGAGTACGCCCTTAACCACAAGCTCCACCCGATGACCGTCTATCGGCTGGTCGCGGCTGGCGAGCTCGAGGCTGAACGGTTCGGCAGAGCAATCCGCATTCCCGCTGGCACCGTTCCGAGAAGCGGTAACTCGTGAGTGCCAGTCCCCTACCCGGGTTCTTCCTGGTGAGCGAGGCCGCCGCGGTGGCTCGCTGCTCCGAGTGGACGATTCGAAAAGAGATCCGCGAGGGCAATCTCAGGGCCCGACGGATCGGTCGACTGGTGCGAATTGTCGACACGGACCTGGCCGAGTGGATGCGGGGTGCGCCGTCGTGAGCATCACGGACATGTCGCCCAAGATGCTTCGGGACCTCGCCGCGGCAATCGAATGGAATAGTCCTGGATCTCGGGCCAGACGATCACTTTCGTCCGAATCGGTGGAGGAGTTGGCGGCGATGATGGTCACCGGCCAGAAGCCCGTCCTCGGATGGTGGCGGCGTCGGATCCAAGTGGGCGACAAATGAGCGCCGACCCAGTCCCTCTTCGTGGCCTGGCTGGTGTACCTGACGTCGCTGGTGACCATCTCAATGCCCAGCGGTTCCTCGCCACTTACGGCGCAGACGTCCGCCGATCGCCCGAACTGGGCCGCTGGTACCTGTGGAACGGCTCCTGGTGGATCGAGGACAGGCTCGACCGAGTGCTGGAGATGGCCGCGGACACTATCGACCACCTCCGTGAGTGGGTCGCGGAATCCGATGGCGCCGACGAGTTCAAGCGCCGATCCGCCCACTACACCGCCTCGGCCAAGGCCGGGCGCCGCGATGCCCTGCTGTCCATCGCCGGCACCGACCCCGACGTGGTCGTCGCTGTCGAACAACTGGACGCCCATCCGATGCTGTTGTCCTGTCAGAACGGGACCGTCGACCTCAGGACCGGCCAGCTCCAACCGGCTCGGCGAAAGGACCTGCTCACCCGCGGCGTCAACGTGGACTACACCTCCGACACCGATCCTGCCGAGTTCGAGAAGTTCATCAAAACCATCTTCAACAACGACATCGAGTTGGTTTCCTTCGTCCAGAGGTTGCTCGGGTACTGCATCACCGGGCTGGTCCATGAGCACGTACTGCCGGTACTCCACGGCCAAGGGGCCAACGGTAAGTCGACGCTGATCGGGGTTGTACAGGACCTTCTGGGTGACCACGCCATGACCGCCCCAGATGGTCTGGTCATTCGCCACGACCACGAACCTCACCCCGAGCGGATTGCCTCACTTCGTGGCCGGCGTCTGGTGGTGAGCAACGAGCTCGAACAGAAGGCCGTTCTGGCTGAACAGACCGTCAAGATGCTGACCGGTGGCGACACCTTGTCGGCCAGGGAGTTGTACGGCAGAAGATTCAACTTCCAACCGACCCACAAGGTGCTGCTGGTGTCCAACCACAGGCCCAAGGTGAAGGGAACCGACCACGCCATTTGGAGGCGGATCCGATTGATCCCGTTCGAGACGGTCATCCCCGACCATCAACAGGATGTTGGCCTCCGCCAACGTCTGGTTGAGGACCACGGTCAGGCCGTACTCGCCTGGCTCGTCCATGGCGCCGTCATGTGGCACAAAGACGGGCCTCGGAAGCGCCGGGGCCGTGGACAACGCCACCGAGGAGTACAAGGACACCCAGGACACTTTCGGTACCTTCCTGACGGAATGCACCATCGAGGTACCGGGCTCCAAGTCCAAGGTTGGGCCCCTGTTCAGCTTCTTGGCGAGCATGGTGCGAACAGGTAGGCGAGCGGCCGGGGCGACAAGGTGATTTCAGCCTCGCACTCGAGGAACACGGCTACGAGACCGAGACCTACCAAAACGCCAAGTACGTCCGTGGCCTGGGCATTCTCGAAGTTGGTGAGGGCTCGTGAGGACTCGTCCCGTACTTTTTCTATATAGCTCCCGTGGAGAACTTTACGGACGAGGGCTAACGAGGGCTAACGAGATGGTCCGATGACCGAGACCGCGCTCGACAAGGCAAGCCGGCTCCTGGCCAACAAGTCCGTGCAGGTCAAGTTCGCGACTGAGCATGTCGTCAGCGCCGCAGTCAGAGGCGACTCCGGCGTCTGGGACTGCAGATGGACACGGGACCAAGGCTGGGAATGCACGTGTCCCGCCTACGGCCGTGGGTGTTCTCACGTACTGGCCGTCGCTGCCGTCACCATGCAGCCCGTATCAGTGGCGAGCTCATGAAGACCCACGCCTTCACCGTCAGAGGCAAGCTCGTCTCGCTCAATGCCGAACGGTCAACCCACTTCATGCCCAGGTCGGAAGCGATTCGCCAATGGCGGACGGATGCCTACTGGGAAGCCAAGGCGGCGAGACTGCCTCACCTCGAGCGTTGCAGTGTGGTGGTCCAGCCATTCCAGCGGCGCTCAGTTCTGCAGGATGCGGGCAACTGCTACCCAGTCGTGAAGTCGATCATCGACGGACTCTGCGACGCCGAGGTTCTGGACGGGGACGATGGTCGATATGTAACTGCCATCACGATGTTGGCACCCAAGCGGGCGACGCACTCAACCTGCGACCAAGTGTCCATCGAGCTGGTGGTGTCGGGTGCCTAGACGACACAGCGCCTCAGCCAAGCGGGCCCAGGACCAGCGTCGACGGCGTGCGCTCACCAAGGTTGAACGTCGTCAGTCCTCGAGGTCGGTGGCACAAGGAAGAGCACGATCAAAGGCGGACCACAGCCTGATCCGGCTGTCACCGAGGACCGAGCAGCCATGAGCAAGCCTCTTGACCCCCCGGCACCCTTGGCTTCAAACCCCCAGGTCAGCGGACCCGCCACGCACAATTCTCCCCTCCCCGAGCCGATTTCAGGCCGAGTCATGACGCATCAATTCGAATCCGACCGAAGCGTTGCGAATGACTCCGAATCCGACCGGATCGCCTCCGAAGCCACAACGGGGGATTTGGCGCATCGCCTCTGTCAGGAGTGCTCGGCACCGTTCGTGCCCGCCACTCACAACCACCCTCACCAGCGCCACTGCTCTCGGCCGTGCCAACTGGCGGGCCACCGACGCCGGCTCGGTCACGTTCCGATGGGGACAGAAGTTGTCGGCACCTGTGCCGACTGCGCTGAGCCGTTCACCTTCAAGCAACGGCAAGCGGCCAGTCGAGCGGTGCGCGAAATGCCGCGAGATCCGAGAAAGGAACCACCATGCGATTTCGAAGGAGTAGCTCCGTGGCCCAGCCAGAACTCCGAGCAGCAATCGAGGCGCTACAGCTCGCCGAGGGAGCCCGAACAGTCGGTCTTCTTCGAAGCGCTCCAAGGCCCTCGCTGCCCTCGAAGCCGCCCGAGAGGGACTACTAGCAGCCGAGCGTGATTCGTGGCACCGGGAAGCCGCTACCGGGCAATGGTCCAATGCTCGAGGTCGGAAGCTCCGGGCCAACCTCCGAGCCGCAGCAGCGTCACTACAGGAGGTCAGATGACCCCGCCCAGCCGTCCGCCCGAGCAACCACCGCCGGCGGCGTTGAGCGCCGAGCCCAGCTCCGAGGTCGCCGAATCTCGGGCTTCCGGGCCACCGCCGCAATTGCGGTGTCAAGCGCTCTCAGGAACCTCGTCGAACGTCATCGAGGTGACCGGGACACCGATCGTCTACTCGCAGCCGTACACCGTGAACGACGCCTATGGCAGCTTCACCGAGACCATGGCGCCGGGGGTGGTCCGGGCCATCCTCAAGACTGCAGATTGCCGGTTCCTGTTCGACCACCAGGGGCTGCCCTTGGCCCGCACCCGGAGCGGCACGATGACGCTCTCCGACAGCCCGACGGCGCTGCGATTCACGGCCCGGCTGGATACGCGGCAGCGACTGGCCAACGACCTCGCTATTGCCCTCGAGCGCGGCGACGTTACTCAGATGTCGGTCGGGATGATCGTCGGTCGGGACACCTGGTCACCCGACTACTCCAAGCGGACTATCCACTCGATCGACCAGCTCGAGGACGTCTCGGCCGTGACCTACCCGGCCAGTCCGAGCACCAGCATCGCCCTTGTCGGTGGTCCTGACGGGACTATGAACGGGAACTATCCCGCCTCGCCTGGTGCTGACGGGACCCGCTCCCGTCGTCATGCCGTCGAGTTGGAGGTCATGCAGCTTCGCCACAAGGCCCAGATCCAAAGAATCGCCGCCCTCACCCGAAAGGAATCCCGATGATCTTCCGCAAGAAGGACAACCATCCCAGAGCCGAGCTCGAGAGGTTGGCCGAAAAGCTACCGATCGGCCAGCGAGTGGGCCAGGGCGAAGCTATGAGTCTCATGGGTCGGAGTGATGTTGGCCCCCAGAACTTCTCGGCAGCCCAGTCTCTTCTCCGAAGCCTCGAGAGCTCTGGCCTGATTCGCCGCTTCGGCCTGAATCTCGAGCGAGTCGCTCCCTTTCCGCCGAGAATCCCGAGCAAGAAGGGGTCCATTCCTTCGTGGGAAGCCGGCGATCCCGCGCCTGACCCGGTGATGTACACCGTTGCCAGCGGTCCCCATGCCGGCGAGTCCTTCCCGTACGGCGAGATCGAGGAGCGCATGGCCGGGTGGCGCCGGGAGGGCGAGAGCCAGCGACTCAGCAAGCTCAAGTCAGAGCTCGCCGAGCTCGGGGTCACCGCCCAGTGAGGTCTCTGGCCGGGCCGAGTGGCGATTTGCTCCTTTCGGTCGTCCTGCTGCGATGGGCTGGCGATGGCCCAATCTGCGCCGGCCCGGCCGGGGCTATTTAGGTCGTGCGCATTGTTCTCTATGACGGCCTCGCGACTATCGACGCCCATGGAGATTTGGAGTTCGGAGTATCGGCTCACTTCCGCCTCACGATTCCGGGACAGGCATTAGCTCGAGCTGGTCACGAAATCTTCACGGCCCAGACGCTCGACTTCGACACTCCGACTGGACGAAATTGCCGGCATCCTCCCAACGGGCGAACGGATCACCGGAGCCGACGTACTTCTGATCAAGAACGGCGTGACCGCCGCTGAAACACTTATCTCATACGCCAATAGTGCACGTCGCAACGGCCAGGTGATCGTCCACGATTTCTGCGATTGGCCCGTCATCCTTCGCCACCGTCACCCGATGGTTCCAATCGGCTGGACCGTGATCCACAAACGGTGCGATGCCATCTTCGTGAACACCGAGTACCTCGAGAGACGCCTCGGGAAGATCCTGGAACGACCGACCTACTTCATTCCCAGTGCCCTCGATACGACCGCCTGGGAAGGAGTGGAACCTGAAGACGTGTCGGACGGTCCGGTACTCGGCTGGCACGGGATCCCCTTCTTTCGAAAGGCCGATCTCGCACTGTTCCGAGGCTGGCTCGGACCTTTCATGGAGAAGCACGACCTGAGGCTGATCCACGCCGGCAAGACCGTCTTTCCCAATCCGAGGTGGAACATCGATTTCGCTGCTGCAGCCGGGATCGATCCAGAACGGGTGGAAGTGCGGGATGGCGTGCCGGCCGCCCAGTTCCCAACGTCCGGACTGCTGAACGGGGTGGACATCGGCCTCGCGGCGAGGCCGACTCCGAAGAAAGCGCCTCAAGGACGCCGAACAAGGTCATGGACTATGTGCACCGAGGCATTCCCTACGTGGGCAGTCCGTCGGATGCCTACAAGGCGCTGAAGACCGGCAGGCTGGCGGGAACCTCGCTGGCCGATCAATCTCCGGCAGCTTGGCAGGCCGAGCTCGAGCGCCTCCTGGACCCGGAAGTGCGAGTCGCCCTGGCCGAGTCGAACCTCAAGGCCATCGATTGGGACATTCGGGACCGATGGACCGACTGGGAGTCGGCTTTGGACGAGCTGGTGGAGGGCAAGCTGCGGCCGAGAAGGACGACGGCGGGCCAATGAATAGACTCAAAACATGGCGGAGACCGAGTCGATCACGTGTGGACACTGCGGTGTTGGTGTCGCTGCGACCATCATTCACCAGGCTCAGCCCCTCATCAACGGACAAGCCCGTAGCGTCCAATGGCTTCAGTGCCCGTCATGCCACGATGCCAGCGTGAAGACGGCCTCGCGGGCCGTTTATCCGGTTGCCCCGGCAGGTCGGACCGTCCAGCATCTGCCAGAAGATGTTGGACGAGCCTGGCAAGAAGCGAGAACCGCCCATGCTGTGGCGGCCTACACGGCTTCAGAAATGATGTGCAGAAAGATCCTCATGCACATCTCCGTCGACAAGGCCGGGAGCTCGCCCGGCGGGTCATTTCTCGAATACGTGAATGACCTGGAATCCGCTGGATTCATAACCGCCGGTTTAAAGCCTGTGGTGGATCAGGTTCGACAACGCGGTAACATCGCAAATCACGAGCTTCCGTCCTCCGAGGAACAAGATTCACTGTTGACACTCACCATCACCGAGCACCTTCTTGAGGGGATGTATGAGTTGCCCGGAATGGTGACTCCTGCTCCTGCATCCACGCCGACGCAGACCTAAAGAACTTCGCCAAAGACCCTGCGGCCCGAGATCATCTGGAACCCAGTAAGAGCCTGGACGCCTGTGGAAAAGAGTCAGCGCGGTATTACGCGAACGTCTTTAAGCGACGGTGGCTAGGGACCGACCGCAATCTTCCGGCGGATCCGCTCCTAGACAGTTCGCAGTAATTCAAGAACCCGCTTCGGATGGGCCGATGGGTCCATCGGGCGGCGCCATGGGGTTGGGAGCTGTCGAACTCGATCCGCCAACGAATCCGGGTCCCAACTCCCGTCGCCCACCACGGCCCGACAGTGCAAACTGCGACGGAACTGAAACGCTTTTCACAGGGCGTCCCAAGAATCGATCGATACCTTCGTGCCTGCCGAGTCCGTCGAGCCGGAATCCGCCTCCCGTGCTCCGGACTTGGCGCTATGCGCTCCAGGTTTGGGCTGCTAACCGGCGGGTAATAGAACCCCCATGAGCTTTGTCCTGCAGTTTGCGGTTGTCCTGGCCACGGCCCTGGTGGTGGTCACCGTGTCTCGGGTGTTTCGAGACGCGGATCACGTTGACCCCTCGGCTGGAAAAGACGCCCACATCTTCCGCCTTCACTGAGACAGATGCGTTTGGACGCGACCGCGGCCCCCAGCCGTAGCCAGGGGCCGTCGCTACTTACGGGGTAGGGCTACTTCAAGTCAGCGGCATCGAGCGCTTGGTTGATCGCGCTGAAATATTCGCCGGTGATGATGGCCTGGAGCTGAAATCCCACTTCCTTGGCTGCCAGCCTTTCGGCCTCGCAGACCGTGTCGGTGATGGCCTGTTGGAGGACGTCCCGGTCGTTCTTGTCGGGCACGCTCGAGCAAGTCGTCCAGCTGACGCCATTTTGGGGGCACGAGGTCGGCTGCGGTCGTCATGACGGCTTCCTCTCCACGCCTTTGGCTCCTGCCATCTCGCAGAGCTGATTGAGAAGGTCGACGATCTCGGCAAGGACATCGTCGACAGTTCTCTCGGTTGCGGGGCATTCCTTCGCTGACTTGGTCATGCCGGCACCTGCTCTGGGCAGACGGCAAAGTGACGCTCCACCGGCTCCTCAAGAGCCTGGATCCGCCGCTCGAGGTCTGCGAGACGCTCCTCGGGGCTGCGCTGCCTTGTCTTAGTGGTCATGTTGATCCTCCTCGGTTGTTCCCTGCGATAGGTCTACCGCATTTGGTACTGTAGGGGTGCGATAGACCTATTGCAATCACCTATTCCGAACCGCCGCACAGATACGTTGCGGTGGTGGTGAGGGAGGTACCAGTGGACCAGCTCGTAGGTGCGGCCGAGATCGCTGCTCGACTGGGATCAAAGCGGACATCTCACGTCCATGATCTCCGCCGTCGTCACCCTGACTTCCCCCAGCCTGTGGCCGAGCTGTCTGCCGGCCTGGTGTGGGCATGGCCCGATGTCGAGGCGTGGGCCCGGGCGACAGGGAGGATCAAGTAGGACAGGCCCTAAGGCCCCCAGCGATTGACCGCCTCGACCCGCCTGGCGTCGAACTCCTCGTCCGTGAGCAGTCCGACCCGGTGGAGTTCGGCAAGATTCCGAACGTGGACTATGAGAGACCGCTCCGCCGATTCGTCTCCGCCGACATCCGCCGAATCCACCACCGATCCGAAAGGTACCGATAGGCGTCAGCGCTCTGCAACCTCACCCCACCTGGAGTGGGGAAAACCACCACTCCAGGTAGCAAAGGGACGCTTTCGAGCGCCCATCCATAGGCAAGCCCGCCATCGAGGATCACAATGGGTCCTGGGTCGGGTGCCCTCCTCTTCCGGCCCTATCGCTCTCAGGTCGAGCAGGCTGGGGGGACACCCCACACGACCGAGGAGCTCGGATGTGGTGCTGGGAAGGTCAGGGGGCCGACTATGCCGGCAGTCGGTGCCCGGCCTGCCAGCCCCCGTCCGGATGGTGGGGCCAGCTAGGCGCCGCCCAGGCCGACACTTGCGGACGGGTGATCCACCATGGCGGCAGCCCGGGCGACTCCACCGACGCTGAGCTGGCCTCGCGAGGGAGCGAAGGGTGCACTCCAAGCCCGGCCGCCTACGTCCAGAACGGCTCTTTGCTGCCCTCCTGCGCAATCCCAGGCGGACCATCGACTCGCTGGACCGAGGTCAGGTCAGCTCGGTGCCCTTCGCAGGCACACACCGTGTGCCACTTGCCGGATCCGTCCTGGAACCGTCCCCGCCAGACGACCAGGTACGGGCAGTGCTGGGCATGGCCGGTGCCGTTCTCGGCCTGGATCATGCGGAAGCACTGGCCCGAGGTGACGGCGAAGCAGTTGGCGTAGTGCTCTACCCTGGCCAGGGTAGAGCGAGGGAGTGACACGGACCTGAGGAAATGCTGGGGACAACCCTGGGGGAAAAGGGGTGCAATCGAACTCCAAGACCCCTAGTATGAGGCCCAAAGCCCGAAGTGGAGGGTGATCCGGAGCGCAGGATCAAACGCCTGTCGCGGGAGACCGTGACACCCGCTTGGAGCGGCAGTAGGCGGCCTGGCTCCGGATGACACCCCACTTCAGAGCGGCCACCACGGGAGGCTCTCGAGGCAGGTCCGGTCACCCACGACATTGAGTCCGTACGAGCAGATGTGTCCGGGCGGTCGTGAGTAGATGCGGTCCGCTATTTGCCGAATGTATGTCCCCTCGACGTCGCCATAGTCGTCTGGCCTGACTGCGCTGGCTATGCACCCGGTAGCAAGGTCGGCGAGTTGCAGAAGCTTCGTCTGACCTGGGGTTGATATTCGCGGAGATCCGCTGAAGGAGCGCCATTTGATGTCGGTTTTGCCCTGTCTCAGCGCAAGCAGGTATTGGTTCATCCGTTCGTACGGAAACCGCCGGACGTGGGCAAACGTCAGGATGGCGATTCCGTGCTGCCCGTCCACGTACCACGAGATTCGCTCTATCAAACGTCGAAGCGCATAGTTGTACATGGCCGCGTGGTCGGTCAATGCCGTTACGGGTGAGCGCAGGACCGACGCCTTATCGACGATCACATAGGAATACGTCGCCCGTAGTTCACCAAGACCCCGAGCTACCTCCTTTCGTTGGGCGTGGGCCGTGATGTTGGAGGACCAATGCAACTCGGTTGAAACCGGCTTGCCAAGCGTCACACAGAGACCGTCCCGAAACTCTCGCAGGGCATGATCGTCCGCATCCCGGACGATCAGCGCTCCAAGGATAAACACCGGACTCGCTGCCGCGGTCATCCCACGATCCCCCGATTCGTCCACGTAAACCCGGAATAGCTTTCGGGCGGGTTCAGGCACGTCCCAGTGTCGCGCTTGCGAACTGCGGAGACTCAAACCATCCCAACTATGTCCCTACTAACTCGCTCAAATCGTCATGCCTGACAGGCTCGCAATCCTCTATTCCCCCTGCTCAACGCCCTTCTACATCACTCGACACTCCCCCACCCCGACGCCTAGCCGAATCCCGCCTACAGGCCGGCTCACCGTCACCCTCCCCCGCCTGCCCGCCCCGCCTGCGGGAGCATGGTCCCTACGTTCGCCCCCGTTCCTGGCCAACAGCCCGGGAAGTGCCCCAGTGCCGAGTCCGGACGAGGGCAACTATCGGCCGCGACAGCAACAGGATCAAGAGCGACCACAGCCCGATGGCCGGGAGCACGATCACGATGACGAGGATCACGGTCATCAGCGCGACCAAGATCACAGCTTCGGCAATGCCGGCTTCGCCCCGGCGATCTTCGGCTTGGAGTTCGGGCTTCCTCACGATCGCCCATTCCTGAACCAGGACCGCCAGGCTCGTAACCAGCATCGTGCCGACGTACAGAGCATGGACGCCCTGGCCGCCCTGAGTGGCCGAACTCAGGAACTCGGTCGGGAACGGCAGGAACACAATGCTCAAGATCCACAGGAACATCCCGCCGACCAGGGTGCGGTCGTAGCCCACGATGTGTTCGAGCATCTGGTGCTGACTCCACCAGAAGCTCCAGATGACGGCGAAGCTGAGGCCGAAGGCCAGGAGCTGGGTGTCGTGGTGGTGGAGGAAGGACGCCACACCTCCCTTGCCGATGTCAGACGCCGAATCCACGAGCGGAAGGATCAGCAGCGTGATGGCGATTGCCACTACGGCGTCGCTGAAGTTCATCAGCCGATGCAAACCCCGCTCAGTGCCCATGCGCCATGATCCCAGATCGCCGACGGCCGAATTGCATCCGTGACGGCGGTCAGTGGAAGTTGCAGAGCTGCGAGCAAACCTCAATAGGGGCCAGCAGCACCTGATCGGCTGTTCGGAGTGGACCGGCCAGGATACGGCCACGGCGCTTATCGACCACGCTTGTTGCGTTCGGGGCAGGTCGGATCGGTGGCTACCGACCAGTCTCCCCGTCGACCATCTCCCGCAGGACATCAGCGTGCCCGGCGTGCCGAGCGGTCTCCTCGAGGAGATGCATCAAGACCCACCGAAGGTTCACTGGTGCTTCATTGCCCACGTTCTGACAGAGCTCATCCAGGCTTCGTGCGACAGCCACGACGGCATCAGTACGCACCCCAGGTCTGCTGATAGTCAGCGATGGCGGACTGCATGGTGTCATCCGGCCCGAGCTGGTCATCCTCGATGACAGCATGCTGACCGGTAAAGCGCTGAAGTAGCCAGAGTGACTCAGCGCGAGCCATGTGCTTCGTGAGCCACAGGAGACTCGTCCCAGTCGCCACCGGTGAGTGCCTTCCAGCTACCTCGCCCACTCCGCTGACCTTCTTCACGAACGAGTTGCGCTGGTATTGCAGCTAGGCCAGAACCGTTGCTCGTTCGTCTGCTGCCAACCGCGGTGGCTTGTCATCGCCCACGAAATGATCCTACGTTCCGGACCCGAGTGGATGAGCCGAGTATCCAGGCGGCCGCGGCAGGGGTGGTCAGCGTGCCCTGGTTCAGCCGCGAGGCCGTCTGGACAGTGCATTCGATCGAGACGTCAGTTTAGGTTGACAGCTCATGCCTGTCAGTCCATACTGACAGGCATGGACATCGAGAACCTCAGCCTGGATCTCTCGTCGGATGACCCGGGGATCGGGCTACGCGCCTCGTTGGCACTCCATCGGCTGGCCGAGAGGGTCGAAGCGAACCACGTGGCGTCGGCCCGGGAAAAGGGCTGGTCGTGGCAGCAGATCGGAGACGCCTTGGGCGTCACCCGGCAATCCGTGCACACCAAATACAACCAGGAGTCAACATGACCACCGAATCCGTTAGGCCAGAGGTGCTTCACGCCTGGGCCATCTGTCTGCAGGCCGGTGAGGAGGCTCGTGGCCGAGGTGATCGCCGAACCGGCACCGATCACATCGTGCTCGCCTTGTTGGAGGATCCCTCGATCGAAGCCGTGTTGGGCGTGAGCCGGCAGGAAGCTCGCGGGGCCCTTGAGTCGCTCGATCACGAAGCCCTGAGTGCCCTGGGCCTGGGGTTCGGCACCGACGTGCCCACACTGCCAATGCGGACCGTGCCGAAGAAGCCGAGGATCAGAGACGTCATGACAAAGGATCGCCTCCGCATGACACCGGCGGCAAAGAAAGTGCTCGAGGAAGCATCCAGGTCCAACCGCCGGAGGCTCCGGATCACGGCCCAGCAGGTGCTGGCCCGGATCCTTGCGCTCCAACCACCAGATCCTGCGGCGGTCCTGCTGGGCGCTCTCGGCGTGAACGCGTCGGAAGCTCGGCGCCGATTGGATGCGGCCACGCCCGACAGCTGAGTCCCCAGCGACACTCTGCCACTCAGCAGCTTGCGACCATCGCATCCTGCAGCTTGGTAAAACCCACTCAGCAGCTTGCGACGATCGCATCCTGCAGCTTGGTAAAGCCAGGGTGAATGGGTTCGACGATGGTCAGCCCAGTATCGCCGTAGAGCTTTCGCACGAAAGAGCTCTCGTACCCGACCGCAGTGTCGGGTACCTCCGGATCGTGAAGGGCAAATTGGCCGGATGCATCCAGTTCCATGCCAGCAACGAGCGGGCTTGCGTTGCCAACAGGCGTGTCATTGAACAGGAACCACGTCGAGTAGCTGATCCCCCCGGGTCGCAGCACCCGCTCCACCTCACTGAGGTAGTTGGCCGACGCATCGGGTGACATGTGGGTGAAGACGGAGTGAGCGAAGACAAAGTCGAACGACTCGTCGGGGTGTGGAAATATGAGTTCGGCCGCCGAAGGTAGGGATGCATCGGGCAGGTAGGCCGAGTTGTACAGGGGAACGAAGCTGAATCGGAAATTGGGAAATCGTGGTGTGATCTCCGCCTGGCACCACTCGATGAGGGATTCCATGATGTCGAATCCCTCGTAGTGGGCCTCGGCGTTCAGGTAGTCGCAGAGAAACCGAGCGGTCCGACCGACCCCACAACCGATGTCGAGCACGTCATGCTCTGGCCTCAGCCCGGCCATGTTGAGCCGCCCCATGGTCGTCAGCCCGACATCTTGGAACACTCCGGGTGGCCCCACCTGATTCTGAAGCGACGGATCGGGCATCGGCAGCGTCGCCTCCGCCGGGAACAGTCGGGTGTCAGCCCACGTTCCGGCCGGGGTCCCCGGGGCAATGGATGCGTACCGAGAGGTGGGCTTCTCGGGCTCCGCCTTCCGCCAGGGCCATCTGCGCTTGTCCGACACCATGCCAAACCCTACTGAGGCAACTCATCCAGGCGCCCGGAAGAGCCGCCCCGATGGACGTCCCCCGGGCCGTCGATCGGCGATACCTTTCACCGAACGCCGATCTCATCCCCAGCGGAGACCAATCATGAGTGCCGAACTCCCCGAAAGCCATGCAGACCTGCTTGAACGTCCGCTCTTCGCCCACCTGGCCACGATCCGACCGGACGGCAGCCCCCAGAGCAGCGTCATGTGGTTCGCCTGGGATGGCCAACGGGCACGCTTTTCCCACACCAGCACCCGGCAGAAGTACCGGAACCTCTTGGCCGATGGACGGGTGTCGTTCCATGTCCAGGACCCCGACAATGCCTACCGGACACTGGAGGTCCGAGGTCGGGTCGAATCGATGGACCCCGATCCGGATGCTGCCTTCTACCGCACCCTCCAGCGTCGCTACGGCTCCGAAGGCGTACCCGTCCTGGACGCCGAAGTTCGTGTCGTTATCGTCGTCGAACCCACGCACTTCGTATCGGTGTTCGGGGGATTGACCAAGCCGGAGACTGAAGCGGTCACAGCATTGCTGAAACAGCTCGACGAGGACGGGTGAATCTCCAGGGCCGGGGCGGCTCGTAGGCGACGGTCGACTTCCGAGAGTCAGCGCGAGGGGACCCGCTCTTGGCTGCAGCCAGCTGGCTTTTTCCCCATGCTTCGGGACCTTTGGCCCTGTGCGGGCCAACTTCGCCTCCTTAACCTCAACGGCAGGAGGTCACACCATGCCAGGAACGGTGCCAACAGCCCTGCAGGGCAGCCTGATCGATCTGAATGGACCAGGTCACTACGTCCACTGGGGCTTCATCCAGATGTCGGTGGCCAACCTGATCGTGATCGGGCTCATGGTGGTCGTCTTCATCGCCGCAATCACCATCCCCTTCCATCGACGAGGCCAGTGAGGGCCATGACCGTCGAGACCGACACCACCGACAAGATAGACGTCGACACTTCCGCCGATCTCCCCGAGGACGCTGAGCAGTGGACGGCCAAGCTGCGTCACGCCGCCGTCGAGGCCCTACCTCCCCAACGGCTCATGCCGGATCGTCAGCCCTCCTACGTGGCATCGTGGATCTACGTCTTCGGGGTAGTGACCATCGCCGCGCTGGTTGTGGTGATCCTCACCGGCATGGTGCTCGCCATCTTCGGACCCACGTGGTGGCATGTCTCGTCGACCGGGTTGTTCGTGAACTCCCTCCACTTGTGGAGCGTAGAGGTGTTCTTCTTCGCAATGATCATCCACCTGTGGGGGAAGTTCTTCATGGCCGCATGGCGCGGCCGCCGGCGTGCCACCTGGATCACCGGGGTGGTTTCCTTCGTCGTTTCGGTTGGCGCCGCCTTCACCGGCTATTTGTCACAGCAGAATTTCGACTCCCAGTGGATCAGCACCCAAGCCAAAGACGGGATCGACTCGACGGGTGCCGGGGCAATCTTCAACGTCACCAACTTCGGGCAGATGCTCATGTGGCACATCATGCTGCTGCCCCTCGTGGTCGTCGCCCTGGTGGGCGTGCATGTCCTTCTTGTCCGACGTCGGGGCGTGGTACCTCCTTTCGCTCCACCCGGAGACGACGTGGACACAACCGATCAGACTTTGACGGCGACTCCTGAGGAGCGTCCATGACCCGCTCGGTCGACCTCGGCCGACCACGTCACGGTCGACGGTTCAACCCCGACCGTGACGTGGAGGAGTGGCACGGCAAGTACCTGCCTTACGACCTCGTCAAGGAGTTCCTGGTCGCGCTGGTGGTCGTCGCCGTATTGGTGGTCGGATTAGCAGTGGTGTTCTCATCGCCGGACGAGAAGCCGGTCACGGTCAAATCGTGGTCGAATACCAACCCGGTCGACTTCGCTCAAACCGCCATCACCGAGCTCGACGGCACCAGCGGGACAGCAACCTACGGCCCCCCGTACAACAGCACTCCGGACGCCTCCCAGTCGATCGGCCCGTTCTCACCCGAACGCTGGCTGGGCGTGCATCATCCCATCAACACCGCTGGTGACTTCGTCATCTCGCCTCTCAAGACGCTCACCGACCAGCCGAATCTGGATGCCTCAATCGCCACCTACACCTCGGCGTCGTCGGCCCAGCAGGCAAGCTGGACCGCCGCCTATGAGAAAGTCGTGGCCAATGCCAGCTCCGTGCACGGAGTCCTGAAGGTGCCGACGGGCCCCTACGGTCCGGTCGGCACGATGATCGGCTCGCTCACGTCGATGGCTCGGAGCGGCGCTCTCGACGGAGCATTGCTGAGCTCCCGTCAGTTCTACGGCACGGACTACACGAAGCCACTCCTCTTTGTTGCCGACGGCACCTATCTCGGTGATCTGGCCCAGAATCAGCATCTGTCTGGCGATCAGTGGGGCATGATGAATGAGACGGGCAACTACCCGGGTCAAGCCTGGCTGTGGCTCTACACCCTGTGGTATCAGGTCCCTCCGATGAACGCATCGTCGAACGGCGATCTCCAGGTCTGGGCCATCATGATGGGTCTCACCCTGATACTCGTCCTGGTGCCATTCATCCCCGGACTTCGTTCGATCCCCCGTTGGAGCCGGGTCTATCGACTGATCTGGCGTCAGCACTATCGAGAGATCTCGACGCAAGCACGCAGTGCTGGGCGGATGAGGGCGGCCACTGCGCCTCCGACCTCGCACGTTCCAGGCTCCCCGTAGGGCAACGTGACCTCGACCGGGAGGGTTCCGGTCCGGAACGGTCTGAGGCCGGATGAGGCCGGACTCCGGCACCGGTGCGGTGGTCGTGTGGGAACGAGAATCGGGGGTGGCCGCCAGCCGACCCCGGGGCGTCATGTACACGTCATGTTCTGCAGGTAGACAATCACCGTGAGAGTGCTTGTGGCCGAAGATGACGAGGGGCTGCGATCGGTGCTCGAACGTGGGCTGCAGGAGAGCGGCTATGTGGTCGATGCCATCGGCAACGGTGAGCTGGCCCTCCGCTACCTCGAGACCTACGAGTACGAGGTCGCCATCGTCGATTGGCGGATGCCCAAACTGAGCGGGCTCGAGGTGATTCAACGACTGCGCCGTCGCGGCTCCTCCCTTCCCATCCTCATGCTCACCGCCCGCGACACCGCGGGTGACCGCGTCGCCGGGCTCGACCAGGGGGCCGACGACTACCTGGTCAAGCCGTTCGACTTCTCTGAGCTCTTGGCCCGGGTGCGGGCATTGCAACGTCGAGGAGAGGCTCTGCAGTCCCGCGTGGTCAACGTGGCCAACCTGTCACTCGACACCGTGACCCGTGAGGTGCGCATCGGAACTGGTGAGCCGCGCCTTACCGCCACTGAACTGTCCCTCTTGGAGATTCTGGTTCAACGCTCGCCGGCCATCGTGTCGCGCCGCTCCATCTCCCTGGCCGTCTGGAACGACGAAGCTGATTCGCTGGGTTCCAACACGCTCGATGTGCACTTGGCCCGGCTTCGGGCCAAGATCGCCACCAGCGGCGCAAAGATCGAATCGGTCAGGGGATTGGGCTACCGGGTGGTTCCGACGTGAACATACCGTCACTGTGGCGGAGGCCTTACGTGGCGCATGCCGTTCGCGTGGCCGCGGTGGCAACGGTCATCATAGGGACGATGTACGTGTGCGTGGTAGTGGGCTTTGACATCGTCGACCACCAGCGGCTGGTGACGCAGGTCGACACTCGGCTGGACCAACGCCTCAATCAGCTCGTGGGCCAGCCGTCGGTGGCTGGCGCGACCGACAACTACGACAATGATCACGACGTGGACGATGCACCCGTGTTCCTGTGGAGTATTTCCCGACCTGGTCATGCCACCGCGTTGACGCCGGGAGCTCCGGCATTGCATTGGTCCGGATGGTCCCCGTCCACCGGCTTCGTCGAGACTCGCCTGGGACTCGAGAACTTCCGTCTGCAGTCCGAGCGCGTGGGGAAGCAGCGGTTCGTCGTGGCGCAGAGCCTGGCCAACGAGGACCGCGTGGCATCAGATTTAGGCGCCCTGGAGGTCATAGCCGGACCGCTGCTCCTGCTCGCCGTGTTCTTCGGAACGTTGCTCATCGGCCTCAAGGCCGCCGGCCCGGTCGAGCTGGCCCGCCGCCGTCAGCTCGAATTCACCGCGGATGCGTCCCACGAGCTCCGGACCCCACTCAGTGTCATCGAGGCCGAGGTGAGCCTGTCGCTAAGCGGCAATCGCAGCAGTGGTGACTACCGGGCGACCCTGCAGCGGGTCAATAGGGAGAGCACACGTCTGCGTGACATTGTCGAAGACCTGCTGTGGCTGTCCCGATTCGATTCCGAGCCGCC
The DNA here is from genome assembly GCA_963756515.1 of uncultured Acidimicrobiaceae bacterium. GTDB lineage: Bacteria > Actinomycetota > Acidimicrobiia > Acidimicrobiales > RAAP-2 > Bog-756. Next base: position 530,644 of record CAVWNV010000002.1, on the reverse strand, counting down.
GCCCCCAGGAGACGAGCCCGTCGATGTCTCAGCCATAGCCGTCGCGTGTGCCGATCGCTTCGATGCCGTAGCGCAGCGCCGCGGCATCAATCTTTCGGTTCAGAGGCAGGACGAGCACCGACCCTGGATCGACGCACCGCCCGAGTGGATCGACCGCCTCACCGCGGTGCTGGTCGACAACGCCTGTCGGTATGCCGGAACAGGTGGGTCGGTACGGATTGCCGTGGCCGTGGCCGGCAGCCGAGTCAGTCTCATCGTCGACGACAGCGGTCCCGGTATCGCCCCCGAGGAACGTGCCAATCTCTTCGACCGCTTTCATCGGGCCACTGACGAAGGGAATGGAGCTGGCCTCGGTCTCGCCATTGCCGACGCGGTGGTGCGGGCGACCGGAGGTGAGTGGAGGGTTGGACGGGCTGACCTGGGTGGCGCTCACATGGAGGTCCGCTGGCACCGATCGTCGGGCACCAAGGACCAGGGCGACCAAGGCGAAACCCCCGCTCCCAGGGTCGCCCGGGGGGGACCCGTGGACGCGCCGGCGTCCCACTGAGTATCTGAAGTGCTCCCGCCTCGTCTGGCCCACATCGCCTTCCAGCCGGCCGGCTGGCCATGGTGCGCTCGCCAGCGTCAGCACTGGGCGCAACGCGACTCCGGATGCATTGTCATCTTGGCGTAATCGTCGTTGCGTATCCTGGGTTTAGGACGCCGTCAGCCATCACCTTGGAATCAAGCGGTCCCAACCCGATCGCCTGATGACGGATTGGCACCAGTCAGCCGGACGGCACCGAGAGGAGAACAATTGGCCCCGGACACGATTTTCGACCGCTCACTGGACCTGGTGAAGGTCGACTTCGCACCCACCCACCGTCAGCCGTCAGCGTCCCGCGTAGTACTGGCCACCGTGGTTGCCCTGGTCGGTTCGCTGGCTGCTGACGCCGCCATCGTCGCCATCGGGAAAGGACTGTTTCCCTCCACGAAGGGATACGTCCACTTCCGCTTCAGCGACTATTCCAAACTGACAGTGATCGGGGTCATCATCGCTTGCGTGGCATGGCCGATCGTGACCCGCATCTCGTCCGCGCCGAGGTGGCTCTTCTTCAGGCTGGCCATCGTCGTAACGCTTGTATTGTTTCTCCCTGATCTCTATATCTTGAAACAGGGCCAACCGACCAAGGCGGTGGCTGTGCTCATGGCCATGCACCTGGCTATCGCCGTGGTGACCTACAACGCCCTGGTCCATCTGGCCCCGGTGCGACCATCGGTCGACACCCGTCAGTCAGACTCTCTGGCGATCTGAGGCGGGCGGCGTAGAGCGTTCACGACTGGGCCGAGCCGAGACTCAGCCAGTCACCGCCGACATGGTGATGAAGTCCCGAGCCCACCAAGGCTGAAAGTAACGGCCAGCGGTGCCGGACATGCCGGGCAGGAGTTCGGTCCCGTTGGCCGGTGTGGCCGGGCCGGCCGGCGACGACGGCTGATAGGTGCTCAGGTTGACCCAGTCGGTATTGATGTCCAGCTCCATGGCCCGGACGGCGCCGGCTCGGACCAGGAGATCGGCGAGATCGGTGACGTTGAGGCCGGGACCACCCACGTAGACCAGAGCCCCGTCCGCGGTCACGCCCAGTCCGGAACGCCACACGTAGATCTGGTTTCCCAGTGTGAAGCCCCACCGGGTCGTATCGGAGGCATTCAGTCCGGGCTCCGGCTGTCCGTTGTCCACCACCAGATCGAGGTTCTGACGCACCGAGACCACATCCGGGGTCATCGTCACGTCCCGGCCCCACATCCCCACCGTTGACGTCCCGTTCGCATAGACCACGAACGAGGCCGCGCCGGTGCGGAGGGGGAACACGGCCCGACCGTCGGTGTAGTAGCCCCCGTTGGCGGCCGACATGAGGAAGCCGGCGTTGAATGCAGCCACCAGGCTGGTTGCCGCACTGGCCGGAACGGGGGCGCTGTGGGCGAAGGGGCCGCCGCCGGGGATCTGGCTTCCCGAGTACAGGGTGGCCTTCAGGAGCTCGGTGTCCATCCAGGCCACGCCGACCACATAGCTGGTGTGGACGGCGTCGGGCCGGAGCGTTGTCTCATACACGGCAGGGATACCTCCGACCGGGCGGCCCACCGGTGACCATTGACCCTCACCGGGCAACGCAGGGCTGGCCGGCGGCACAATCGGAGCAGGAACGGGCAGGCGGGCCAGCGCCGTCGCCGGCGCCGTCACCGGCTTGGACACGGGTCGGCGGATGGCACCGGCCGGAGGCTTACCCCCGACCGGTGGTGGATGATGGCTGTACCACTCGGACTCCACCCAGTTGACGATGCCCGAAGTCCCGTGCTCCCGGGCCCACTCGGCGAAGCGTGAGCTCAGCGAAGAGCCGAGAGCGGGATCGGTCAGCGCTCCTCCAAGTGAGACTGCCAACCAGATCAGCAGCGCCGCCATGGCCACGGCGACCGCCACCTTCACGCGGCGGCGATAGGCGCGTCTTCCGAGCGTCCGCCGGCTTCCTCGGACAGCTCGGGGTAACCGATCCTCGCTGTCGTCATCAGGTACGGAGGACGAATCGTCGTCATCGTGGCCATCAGACCTTTGATCGATCGTCGAGCCGCGGCTGGTCACCGGCGCGCCCCAGCGCAGGTGCCAGGTCTGACAGCATCGGCGGAAGGCATCTCGAGGAACGCCGAAGCGACCAGTTGTTCCCATTCCTCCAGGTCGGAGGGCGCCAGCCGGTCACTCATGTCCGGTGGTCATTCAGAATCACATGGGAATCCTACGGACTCCGCATGAAGGCAACGTGAAGGCACAATTCTCACTGATTTCGTCCCGCATCCGATCGGTTGTCATGATTCCTTAAGGGTCCGAGCCGTAGGGTCGACTGGTGGCACCCACGAAACAACACCGCACCCTGCCATCCATAGGGTGGACCCAGCCGATGCCATCGCCGCGCCGGCATCGACGGCGGGGCGGGACCCGGCCCGTGGCTGTGGACGTGCTCCTCGCGGCGACCAGCCTCGGACTCGGAGCCATCCTGGGCCTGGTCATCACCGGGGAGAGCTGGGGTTCGCTGACCGCTCCCGGGGGCCTGCTGATCGCCGGGGGCCGACTATGCGGGTTTGCGGGCGCCTACTTCATGTTGGTCATGGTTGTCCTGGTGGCCCGGTTGCCCTGGCTCGAACGGGCCGTCGGCCAGGACCGGTTGATCCGATGGCACCGGTGGGTTGCGCCGTGGGCCCTCACTCTCATCGGGCTCCATATCGTGTTGATCACCCTGGGCTACGCCCGACAGGCGAGATCGGGCGCGCTCCTGCAATTCTGGCAGTTCTTGACGTCCTATCCGGATATCTTGGCCGCCGCCGTGGGTTCAGGTCTCTTGGTCTTGGGCGGGATCACCTCCGTCAGGATTGTCCGACGGCGTCTCGACTATGAGACCTGGTGGGTCGTGCACCTCTACCTGTACCTGGCTCTGGCCCTGTCATTCGTCCATCAGATCGTGACCGGTGTGTCATTCATCGGACATCCACTCACCCGGGCGGTCTGGATCGTCATCTGGGTCGCCACCGCCGGGATGGTCCTGGCATTCCGGGTGGGGTTGCCGGTGATCAGGAGCTTGCGGCATCAGTTGCGCGTGGTGTCCGTCACAAACGTGGCGCCCGACGTGGTTTCGATCGTCTGCAAGGGTCGGCAGATCTCGAGACTCGCCGTCTCCGGTGGACAGTTCTTCCAGTGGCGGTTCCTGACCCGCGAACTCTGGTGGCATGCCCACCCCTACTCACTGTCGGCCCTTCCCCGGGCGCCCTACGTCCGGGTCACGGTGAAGGGCCTAGGCGATCAGAGTCGGGCCTTGGCCCATCTCCGACCCGGTACGAGGGTTTTCGTCGAGGGTCCTTACGGAGCCTTCACCCGGCATGCGCGTACATCCGACCGGGTGGTCCTGATCGGGGCCGGGGTCGGCATCACCCCGCTGCGGGCGCTCCTTGAGGACCTTCCCGCCTCGGTCGACGTTGACGTGGTGGTGCGCGCATCGACCGCCGAGGATCTGGTGCATCGTGACGAGATCGCCGAGTTGGTTCGGCAGCGAGGAGGGCGTTTGCACGAGGTGTTGGGGCCTCGTGATCAGGTTCGTATCGGCGCCTCCTCACTCCTGCAGCTGGTGCCCGACATCGCCCGGCGCGACCTCTACCTCTGCGGGCCGGGAGGGTTCAACGAGTCGATCGTCACCGCCGCATCGAGAATCGGTGTTCCAGCTGCGAATGTGCACGAGGAGAGGTTCTCCTTCTGATGCGACGAGTTTGGATTGTCACCGGCGCCACGGTGGCTGGCCTGGTCGGTGTCCTGACCTTCCACACCGCGCCAGCCCGATTGAACCTCGGCGGACTTTCGGGCCCGTCGGCGACCAGCTCGGCTCAGGCGGCCGGCACTTCGCCGCCGTCGACCGCGGCGAACCCACCACAGGGCGGATCAACTGCCACCACACCGACGAACGAGTCTCCGACCACTACGGCACCACCTGCCTCCACCCGGACGGCCACCGGGGCGTCGGTGAACTACAGCTGGGGTGTCCTCTCGGTATCCGTGACGGAGACGGGTAAGACCATCGACAAGGTGGGTATCGCCTCGCTGGACGATGGAGGGAACCCCCGATCGCAGTCGATCGATCAGCAGTCCATTCCCATTTTGGAACAAGAGGCCGTGGACGCCCAGAGCGCCAACATCCAAGGAGTGTCGGGCGCCAGCTACACCAGCTCCGGGTTCCAACAGTCGTTGCAGTCGGCGCTGAGCAAACTGGGTTCATGATGATCGATCCCGGACCAGCCCGCTCCACCGTACGGACACAAACCCACGTGATGCATCAAGTCGAGGTGATGGGGACCGTGGTGGTCATCGACGTGTATGCCGATGCCGATGCTCGGCCTGTCGAACTGTCCCGCCTCATCGACGAGGCAGCCCGGTCGCTACATCAAGCGGACGAGGTCTTTAGCACGTGGATACCCACCAGCCCCATGAGCAGATTGCGGCGTGGCGAAATCGGGATCGGGGAAGGGCCTGTCGAGATGACCCAGGTTCTCGACCTGTGCGCCGTCGCCAAGGAGCTGTCCCACGGATGGTTCGACCCGTGGGCCCTGCCCGGAGGCGTCGATCCCACCGGCTACGTCAAGGGCTGGGCGGCCCAGCGCGCACTCGGCATCCTGGCCGGACCGTCGGTCAAGGGCGCCGTCATCAACGCGGCCGGGGATATCGCCAGCTTCGGGGGGTTGGCCGGCGCCCAAGCTGGCCAGGGATTTCGCTTCGGAATCGTCGACCCGTTCGATCGCAGGCAGATTCTCTGTGTGGTGTTCGGCACCGACGCACTGGCCACCTCGGGAACATACGAACGGGGGGCCCACCTCATCGACCCCCGCACGGGTGCCATGACGGCAGCCGCAGCATCGGCCAGCGTGAGCGGCCCCGACCTGGGCATGGCCGACGCACTGGCCACCGCCTTGGCCGTGGCCGGTGACGAGGGTCTGGCCATTATCGCCGAGATCGAGGGTTATGAAGGAATGATCGTGACCCAAAACGGCATCGTTCGTCGCACCGTGGGATTCCCCATTGCCCCCTCATAGGTAGGTCGACCACCCTGGGGAGTGGCTGAGCAACCTGACGGGCCGGGCGCCACTCGGCCAAAGCAGGCTCAAGACCACCCACGCATCTGCCGATACGTCTTCCGCAGGGCACCCGAGCGATTGGCGACCAGGTCTGCTTCGTTCGGCAACAAGGGGCATCGGATCCATCGCCGTCCGCCATACGCGCCGGCGGCGATTCCCGATCATTCGGAGCATTGGGGCGCGGCATGAGACAGGTAGGTCACACCATCCTCACTGACTCCGGCCACACCATCGAGTCGTTCGCCCTGGGCGAAGGTCGAATGCGGTTGAGGGTGGACGACGTCGACCGGGACTGTACGGAGGCAGAATCGATCCGCGTGGCGGAGGTGTTTCGCCGTGTGGCCGATGGCGGGCCGGGCGACATCATCGAGTTGACCGGTTTTCCGCCGATCGAGGTTCGCAACGAAGGCGCCCGTATCATCCTTCGGATCCAGTGAAATTCGTAAAACGCCCCGACCCTGAGCTAGGCAGAGCGGGGGCGTGACGAGCGCCACCGGGAAGTCACGAGGCCCGCAGATCGGACCGGTGGTCGGCCCACTCCGATCCGCAGTCCCGGCACTTCAGGAACAGTCCGGTCTCTCCGAGCCCCGACCCCCGCACCACCAGCGTGGGGATATCGACGGAGCCACATTGTGGGCACTGGTGACAGGCATCGCTCACGGTCCGACCTCCGAGTAGAGCACTGCCCCGTAGCAGCAACCCTATCGGTACCGAAGGGTGGCCCGCCAGACCCAGACCCGCGTTCTCCGCCATGCTCCTCAGGAGGTCGAAGCGGTGGAGCTCGTCGGCGTCGCGGTGGTGTTGGTAGTCGACGTCGATGTGGATGTCGACGTCGACGTCGATGTGGATGTCGATGTCGAGGTCGGGGTGGTGTCGGCCGAAGCCTTGGGGGCGGTCGAGGATCGCGGCACATACGGCGGGGGGACGACGTGACACTTGGCTTCGATGAAACCCACGTACTTGTCCAGCAGCTTCCTGGCCCTTGGGCTCATCCGGGCGATCCTCTTCTGCTCCGCTGCGATCCGCTTCGCCAAGGCCGAGACACGCTGGCTCTGGCCGGCCCCGGCTGCCTTGGCCTCGGCGGCGACCATATCCGTCACCTTGGCCGCGGGGCCCAGCTCAACACGCTCTGCGTGAGTCAACCGTCGGGTCGCGTTGGCGCAGTTGAAATGCTTTTCGAACGCGCCCAGTCCGTAGGTTGAGGGATTCTTGACCGGCGCGGCACCGGCGACACCCACGGTAGCCCAGGCCAGTAGCCCCACAGCCGCCGTGACGAGCACGGCCTTCGTGATGTGAACACTCACTCGCGACATGGTCATCTCACCCCCGTGGTCGGCAACGGATCTCTCCGGCCGTCCCTTGGTCATCGCCCACCCCACCCCGAACATAGCGGAGGTTGTCCACGCGTACCGGTCGCCGCCTGGGTCAGCGCCGGAGTGGGGTCCCAGCCGAGGGAGAACTCCGAGGTGCCGGCAGGAGGCCGAGACTGTCACATCAGGCCAGATCCAGATCGTCGAGAACCTCCCGGACCGTCCTCCTGGCCGTGGCGGCGAACCCGGGATTACTCGTGGAGTAGTAGCGCGTGATCAAGAGGGCCTGGTGGAGGGCCAGTCCTCTCGCCCGGTCCCAGGTTCCATCGTCGGTACCCAGCACCTCGCGCAATCTTGCCCGTCCGCGTGAGCGGAAGACCGTCCACGCCGCGATCACATCGGCTGCGGGATCACCGATGCCAACGCCCCCGAAGTCGATGACGGCAACGAGGCGACCGTCGTTCACCAGCAGATTGGGCGACAGCAGGTCACAGTGCCGCCATACCGGCTTCCCCTCATCCCAGACCGGCGCCGAGACCGATCGTTGCCAGGCCGCGGTGACCAGCGTGGGATCCAACCAGTCGACGGCCTCGATGGCCCAACGCGTGGAGACATCCAGGTCCCTCAGTGGCAGGCGCCCCGATGGTGGGGCACCTGAACTGTCGATCCGCTGCAATGCCTGGACGAAGGTCGCCAGCACCTGGGCCGTCTCCACTTCGTCCTGGATGAGATCCTGTGAGTACGGGATCCCGTCCAGCCAGCGGTAGACGGCCCACCGGTAGGGGTAGCCCAGCGCCGGACGTCCCGTCGCCACCGGTTCGGGGATGGCCAGCGGCAGGTGGGGACGGAGGCGATCCAGCCACAGGAGCTCCTTGTCGAGGTCGGCGGCACAACCAGGATTGATGGGCAGACGGACACAAAGCTCCGATCCGAGGCGGAACATCGCGTTGACCGTCCCGACCGAGTCGAGGCGGTGCAGATCGAGGTGGCGCAGCTCGGGAAAGTGTGCATCCACGAGTTGGCGGACGAGCCGATCGCTGACCTCGACCTCGTCAGGGTGCATCCGCCCGGCCACGCCGCCTCCGACCACTCTGGGGATGCTCCAGCGTAGGCCTCCGTGCCGCACCACCGGTACCCGTCATGTGCCCGTCACACCTCCCGGCCGGTCCGACCGCTCGTCCGGTCGAACCACCTAAAGACGTTCGCGTAATACCGCGCTGACTCTTTTCCACAGGCGTCCAGGCTCTTACTGGGTTCCAGATGATCTCGGGCCGCAGGGTCTTTGGCGAAGTTCTTTAAAAGGGCAACCCGACCACCCGGAGATCGCCTGGCGGCATCTCGGCTCCTTCGGACAACGGAATCCAGCACGTCCGCAGGGGCATGACGATTACTCCACCCGGCTGCTCGACCGTCACTTCGGCCTCGATCGGACGCCAGCCGAGGCGTCGGTAGAAGGGCAGTCGCTCGGTGCGACAGAACAGCATGCCGGTTGCCACGGTGCGTTCCTGCATCTTCGCCATCGCTCCCGTCACCAGCTGGCGGCCAACGCCGGCACCACGACGGTCGCGATGGACGATCACGCCCCCCAGACCGAGGGCCTCGAACGTCGCTCCCGATTCGGGCCGTATGTCGACGGCCACCCAACCGGCGTGAGCGATCAGTTGCCCCTCGTCCCTCAGCCCCAGATGGTCGCTCTTCTCCCTCCACGAGATCCCCAGGTGATCAGTGCCGTAGGGATCGGGCTCGTCCCCCACGATCTGCTGGTAGTCGTCAGGACCGAAGTCGGGTAGATCCATCAGCTCCATCGGAGTGAATGTAATCGACCCGTCAAGGGGTGGTCGGGGCATCGTTCCCGACCCGCACCCGAGACCAGGGTCGACGGTCGGTCACGGCCGTGAGATCGCAGTGGTGTCGTGACGCCGGTGGAGAATCGACGTGCAGCCCGGCCCTCTCTGTCGCGGCAATCGGTCATTGGCGACGGTAGGGTGGAGGCGCAGTGAGTTCCGGGTACGTGGGTGCAATCGATCTCGTCATCTTCGACAACGACGGAGTGGTCGTCGACAGCGAACTGCTCGCCAACCGGGTTCTATCCGATCTGCTGACCGAGAGCGGGCACCCCACGAGCATCGAGGAGTGCATCCGCGACTACATGGGCGGCACGCTCGCCGGCGTTCGATCGTCGGTGCGGGACCGCTGGGGCGATGAACTGCCTGACGCGTTCGACGACCTCTACCACGACCGTCTGTTCGAGGCGTTCTCCGCCGATCTCCAACCCGTCCGAGGAATCGAGCGGGTCTTGAACCAACTCGACCTGCCGTACTGCCTGGCGTCGTCAGGCACGTTCGACCGGATCAACCGATCTCTGTCGGTGACGGGCTTGGCCCCGTACTTCAGCGGGCGGATCTTCAGCGCCGAACAGGTGGCCCACGGGAAGCCGGCACCGGACCTGTTCCTGCACGTGGCCACGACGCTGGCGGTCCCGGTGTCGCGGTGTCTCGTCATCGAGGACAGTCCGAACGGTGTCGCCGCGGCCCGCTCCGCGGGAATGGCCGTCCTCGGGTACACGGCGCTCACCCCGGCCGAACGGTTGCGTGATGCCGAGGTCACCTTCGACGAGATGGAGCAGCTACCCGGTCTCATCAGGGAGTTCGCCTGAGAATTCGACCGCCGGGCCGGCTCAGGGACGGCGGATCGGCAGCCCAACCGGGGGCCGGTCCGGGCCGGCTGGATCGGCGAGTTGCAATTTCGAGTTGCACCGGCCGCCCATATGTTCGATAGTTATGCCGGCAGCGGATTCCGGACGATCGATCACCACGCCCTGGAGGCCGCCTGGGGGGGCGCACTCCAGGCGTGGTGCATCGGTGCACCCGGCGGACTCACCCGGGACGATCCGGTCTCCGGGCGTTGGCGACCCTGCCCGGTGCCCACTCGGGATCGATCTCGAAGAACTGGCGCACCAAGGCCTCCAGTCCGATCCCGAAGATGGTCCACTCCTGATCCTCGCCGTTCGGGCCGGTCGGGCGAATCAACGTCGGAGCGGAACGGTCGACACGCTCCCGTAGTCCGTACCCCTGAGCCAACGAGTCGGCGGCGATGACGAACTCCCGGATGGTGAAGCGCTCACGGAGTCGTAGCCCGAGGAACGACGCCATTCCGGTGTAGATCACCTCGATCCGGGCCGTGAACCCGTCGTATCCGGCCAGAAGAGCTTCCCTGATCCTCGTTCGCTCCTCGGCGTCCTGGCCGCTGGCCGCGGCGGCCCACACACCGATCGACAGCGGCCAGTTCGTCGACTGGCGCACCGCCTGAATGTTGAGCGCCCCACCCACCCGGCATATCTCCCGCGTGGCTCGCTCCCGCGAATGCGGTGTGGAGAGATCGATCGAGGCCAGAACCGGTGCCATGGCGGCCTCGGCCACGTCGATGCCCTCACCGATCTGGCCGAGGGCCACGGCCACCAGCACGTCGGCCTGGTAGTCAGCCTGGTTCTCCCACACCCTCCGGATGACCGACGCGTTGGTCAACCGAATGCCGGTGTCGCGCTCGACCCGTTCGAAGACCTTCTTGAACGTGAGCCCCTCGGCCCCGGTCCCGAGGCCCTCCTCCTGTAACAGACTTCGGCCGGTGTCGACGAGGAGCGTTCTGAGCTCATCCCGAGTGTGCCGTGTGCGCTTCGCAACCACGCGGTTGGCGTCCTCCCCCTCGATCGGCTCATGCACCCGCCGGTATCCTCTACCAACGACAGCTGGGATTCAATCATCGGAGTGTCGAGTGGTTCCAATCTGACCGGGCCCAACCGGCCGATGGGCCCGGTAAACGGTGTAGGCCGGGTCGAGCCACCGGGGAAGGCATCCTCACATGAGCGAGTATCACGACGGCCGGGTCGAGTGCACCGGCCGGGACGTGGTGATCCACGGCTACTACTTCCCCTGGGGCACCAAGCGAATTCCGTACGCTTCGATCCGCTCCATCCGTCGTTTCGCCCTGACCGCCCTGAGCGGCAAGGGTCGGATCTGGGGGTCGGGAGATCTACGGCACTGGGCCAACTTCGACCCCCAACGACCCCGAAACGGCGTGGGGTTCTTGTTGGAGCTGGACCGCCGGGTCACACCTTTCGTGACAACGGACGAACCGGACGCCTTTCGAGCGTGTCATCGAGAGCAACCTCGAACCGACTCACTGACGGCTGCGGCCGGGCCGACACGTGGAGTGGCGGCGCCCCGGTCCTGGCGTCCGGCCGGGCCTCATGGGACTAGCGGTCGGGTAGCCCGGCGACCGTGGGCGGGAAGTCGGGGAGCCCGGGCATGGGATGGTCCCACCACAGTGTGTGCTCGATGCGATGCGCGATACGCCAACCCGATGGGGTGTCGACGAGCGAGTCGTGATACCGACCGCCCACCGTGAACTGCCATGGCTTCCCTTCGACCTGCAGTCGGTTGACATTGAGGAAGCACGACCGGGCGTGGATGCCGCCGTCACGGCGTCCGAACTCGCGGTTGACCACGAGGTGTTGCGTGATGTCGAACAGGGGCAGTACCTCGGCCAGCCACTGGCGCACCTCGGGGTAGCTTCCCTCGGCACCACCCGCCGACCGGTAGTCGAGATGGGCTTCGCCCGTGAAGACCGTGTCGAGCAACTCCCAGTCGAGGGCGTCGATGGCGGTGGCATACCGAGTCAGGAGATCGTCGACGGCGATCCGGTCCTCCACACTGATCCCGCTCGTGTCCATGTCGGGGAGGATAGCGGCCACCTCTGCCCCCGGGTCGGTCGTGAGTCCCCCGCCCTCTGCCGCTACTCCTTGGGCCTCTGTCCCAACAGTCTCAGCAGGTACGCCCCGGCCTTGCCGGGCTTTCCGGCACGGTGCCGGTCCGAGCTGTGCCCCGAGCGGCCGAAACCGTCTCCACCGCCCGCCCCCTCGAGCCGGTTCGGTTCCTCGTACTTGGGCACCTTGGGCATCCTGCGCCGTTCTTTGCGTGGCTTACTCCCCGACGATCCCATCCCTTCATCATGGTCGATTCCATCTGGGCGTACCGCCACCGGGCGGATCGCCTCCCCGTCGGTGCCCGGGCGAGCCTCCCCGGCGGTGCCCGGCGGAGCCTCACCGGCGGTGCCGGCGGACCGGTCCGATGGCGTCCGGGGTCAGGTCGCCTCGGTCGGCCGGAATTGGGCCCCGTCGACGGGATCGAGCATCATGCCCCGGTGGGACCGTTCTACGACCTGGCCACGATCACACGTGCCCTCCAGGCGTCCGGCTGCGTCGCCGCCGACGAAGAGGCCGAAGAGCTCATGGCTTCAGCCCGAGACGACGGCGAGCTCGCCGCCTGGGTGGAGCGTCGTCGCACCGGTGAACCGCTGGCCTGGATCACCGGCCACGCCACCTTCTGCGGCCTGCCGGTCGCCATCGAGCCCGGCGTCTACGTGCCTCGCTGGCAGTCGGAGCCGCTGGCCGAGCTGGCCGCCCGACTGCTGCCGGCCGATGGTCGAGGCATCGACCTGTGCACCGGTTCGGGGGCCGTGGCCATGGTCATGCAGTCGACCCGTCCCGCGGCCACGGTCGTGGCCACCGAGATCGATCCACGGGCCGCCGGTTGTGCCCGGCGCAACGGGTTGGTCGTGTACGAAGGTCACCTCGACCAGCCCCTTCCCCGCCGGCTCGAATCGCAGGTCGACGTCATGACCGGTGTCCTTCCGTATGTCCCGTCAGACGCCCTCCACCTCCTCCCGCGGGACGTCCAGCACTTCGAGCCCCACCTGGCGCTCGACGGCGGCCAGGCCGGGCTCGAGGTGATCGAGACCGTCATCCGCCGGAGTCCCCGGTGGTTGAAGCCGGGGGGCTGGCTCGCTCTGGAGGTCGGGGGCGACCAGGTGGGCCCGGTGACCGAGCTTCTGGTCGCGGCCGGATTCGGGCCGGCGGACGTCATCGAGGACGGAGACGGCGATCCGCGGGGAGTGTTCGGACAGCTGGAGCGCTGAGGTGGTCCCCCCGGTCCTACTCGCCCGGGCGGCGGTCGCTCGAGGTGGGGATGGCCCCGCCGGTGGGAGGCGGTGTGCTGTCGGCCGCTGGATTCGGGCTGTCTACCGGGGGTGTCACCCCCCCGTCAGTGGGAGCGGACGGCGGGACAGACTGGGGAACTGCCCCGGTGGCCGGCGCCGTGGCGGGGTCGGGAGTGATCGTGACCGGGGTTCCCGCCGCCTCGAGGCTGTCGAGCTGGCCCATGATGCCGGCCACCTTGGCCTCGGCGTCGGCCTGACCTCTGCCTCGTTCGCTGAGGAAGACGTAGGCGCCGAGCTCGCGTAGAAGATGATCGGCCTGCTTACCGGCCTGCATCTCCTGGATCTTCGTCTGGCCCTGCTGCATGCCGGTCTGAGCCTTGTCCGCCAGCACCGTGGCCTGTGCCTTCACCTTGTCCAACAGTCCCATGACGCTCTCCCATGCACTCAGACGGCACCGAAAGGGGGGCCACCTTCGCCCCGATTGCCAACGACAGTTCTACCCCATACCCGCGGCCGGGGCTCCCCCTGCTCACGTCCACTCGGCGAGAGTGGCATGGCCAGCTCGCTCCGGCCCTTCGACCCCGGCCGGAGCGGCGTGTATCGTCCGCAGCGCTCGGGAGCGCGGGACCGGGCAGTCGGGTGCACGAGAAGAAACGAGAGCAGGGCACGCCATGAGCTTTCAACCCTACGACCGCCCCGTCCGGGCCGCCTTCATCGGGCTCGGACGGATCTACGACCTGAATATGCGGGCCTACATCGACAATCCCGATGTGGAGGTGGTGGCGCTGGTCGACCCCAGCGGGGAACGGCGCACGCAACGGCAGGCCGACTGGCCCCGAGCCGAGACCTTCGCGTCGGCAGCGGAGCTTGCCGCCAGCGGGCTGGCCGTCGACGCCGTCGAGGCACTATTGCCCATTCCTCTGCATGTGGACGGCGTGGCTGAGCTCCTGGGGTACGGCTGGCACGTGAACCTGCAGAAGCCGATGTGCAACGACCTCGAGAGTGCCCGCCGGATGCTCGAGGCGGCGCGTACCCACGACCGGGTCCTGCGCGTGATGGAGAACTACATCTTCTACGAGCCGCTACGCCGGCTCAAGGAGACGGTCCTGTCCGGTGCACTGGGCGAGGTGCGGGGCTACCACATGAAGATGGTGGGCAGCGCCCGCGGCGGATGGGACGTGCCCGAGAGCAGCTGGCGCTGGCAGTTCAAGCAGATGCAGAACGGCCGGGGCGTGCTCGTCTTCGACGACGGCTGGCACAAGTTGTCCACGGCCCTCTGGCTGTTCGGTCCGATCAGGGAGGTCAGGGCCTGGGTGGGTGGGACCGAGGTCGTTCCCAGCGTGGAGATCGATGCCCCGAGCACGATCGTGTGGGAACACGAGAACGGCATCCGGGGGGTGTGGGACATCACGCTCGCCACCGACATGTACCTCCGGTCCGACTACTACACCAACGACGAGCGCTGGGAGGTCACCGGCAACCGGGGCTACGCCAGGGTGAACCGTTGCACGGGCCGTGGCATCCAGCAACCGAGCCTCGAGGTCTATGCCGACGGCGAGATGCGCTCGTACCACGCACTGGACGACGACTGGGCCAGCAGCTTCCGCGATTCGGGACGCCACTGGCTGCAGTGGCTCCGCCGCGGCGAGGGGCCGCTCCTGTGGAGCGGGGACGAGGCCGTCGACGTGCTCCGATTTGCCCTGGCCGCTTACGCCAGCAGCGAAGCCGGTGGACTGGGCGTGTCGCCGGCTTCGCTCCCCTAGGACCTGGTCGTCTCAGAGGCCCATCGACAGGTCGGCCCCGGTGCACCGAAGCGTGGTCGGACCGCACCTCCCGACGTCGGCTGCCGCCGATGGCTACCAGATGGGCGCAAATCGGGGCAGGAACCCGAGCACCATGGCCGTGAGTCGCCGTCGCGTTCTTCCCCATGACTCACGGGACGAGGCCAGCAACAAACCCAACGCCACCAGGGCCATGCCGATCATCAGCATCGGCTTGGTCGGCACACCGGTGAACGGCAGCTGGGTGGGGGCGGCAACCAGAGCGGGTGCCACCGGCACCACGGCCGGAGCGGGGTTGACCGGGCCGGAGACGGGAGCGGGCACCACCGGCACGACGGTTGTCGTCGGAGGTGGCGCCGTGGTCGTGGTGGTCGGAGGAACCGTGGTGGTCGTGGTCGGAGCACAGCCACACGGGTGATCCGTCGTCGTCGCCGGCGGGGTCCCGCCGCCCGCCCATCCGGTGGAGGTGCCGGTTTGGCCCATCGGGGGTGGCGAGTTCGTCGCGCCCCACGCGGCTCCCCCGACCGTCACGCTCACGGTGATCAGCCCCACGACCATGCTGAGTACAACGAGTGTCCGTTTCACTATCGCTCCTTGATCGAGACCGTCGTTGAACGACGGTCACTCCTGTCTGCCCCTACACGACAGCTGGATGTGCGGGTCCCGGTCGGCAGGGCGCGGCCCATTCCACGATCCATGATCATGATGAGACGGCCCCCCTCCGGCCGCGCCACCTGCAGCGCGCTCAGATGTTGCATTGCGGACTGCCCTCTGCCCATGTCCTGCCGCTCCCCTCAACCGCATTCGCCGGTCCCTGGAGAGAGACATCCCGTGCCCGGGGACAACGTGCCCCGATGTGCGATCCGGGACATCACTTGGCACCGCCGACTCGGTGGGCGAAATCAAGCCGATAGTACCCTTGGGGAAGTGGGCCTGTCCCTTGGCTACGACGGCAAGGGTAGACTTGTGCTACGTAACCGCTAGAGACATGTTGCGCTATGAAACGATCAATCGATGCCATTTGAACCCCGCCCGGTCACGTCCAAGGCATGGAAGGCCCTGGACCGCGTGGTGGCCGCCAATGACGCCATGCGGGAGGCCGAGGCCAAGCGGGCCAGACAGGCACGAAAGCGGGCCAAGGCCATCGAGGAGGCCCGGAAGCACGGGCTCACCCTCGATGCCATCGCCGGGCGGCTCGGCGTCAGCAGGGAGCGGGTGCGGCAGATGGCGGCCAGACCGCCGAACCGGTGATCCGGGCCCGCCGTCGTCCCGACCCGGGCCTCACACCACCGTCAACGTGACCGCGATGTTGCCTCGGGTGGCGTTGCTGTAAGGGCAGACCTGGTGGGCCGCCTCGATGAGCTCGCCGGCCACGGACGGGTCGGCGTCGGGGATGTGTACGGCCAACTCCACGGCCAGGCCGAATGCTCCCCCCTCCACGGTGCCGATGGTCACCCTGGCGGTCACCACGGAGCCGTCGACACTGATCTTCCGTCGCCGGGCCACCACGCCGAGAGCGCTCTGGAAGCAGGCCGCGTACCCCGCCGCGAACAACTCTTCGGGGTTCGTCCCGCCGCCCGGCCCTCCCATGGCCACCGGGGGTTTGAGATCCACCACGAGTTGTCCGTCGGAGCTGGCGGCGTGGCCGTCGCGACCACCCGTGGCACTCACCTCGGCCGTGTACAGGGGCTTCACCAACGCTGTGACCATGATCCGCTCCGATCGGGCACGCCACCACCCTGATGGCCCACGCCTCTGCAACCTCCGCCCCGGCCCGGTTGTTCCCGGTCTCGGGACCGACCGACCACCGACCGCCGTCGCCGGCACTCCCTCCGCCCCCCCTGGTCGCACCCGGCCCCTCCGGCCCCTCCGGTGCCAGCCCGTCCCCCCTGGTGCCACCCGGGCCGATGGTACGTTCGTGGCCCGGTGGGAGTGGGACCACGTCGCCGTGCCGTCTCGCCAAACCGTCGACGTCGAATGGACGGGAAAGCCATGCCAGCGCACATCGGCCACCAGGACTGCCGCCCGGGGATGAGGGGTTCTTCGTGCGCGGCGTGAGGAACACCGACGACGGGATCCGGGTCGTCGACACCTCCGACTCCCCCACCGAGGGGGTACGGGTGTCGGTGAGCAGTTCAGGGATCTGCGGATCGGACCTCCATCTGTTGTCCTACGGCCCGTCATCGGTCACGCTGGGCCACGAGTTCTGTGGGCTGCTCGATGACGGGACGCCGGTGTCGGTGCTCCCGAGTGTCCGCTGTGGACGGTGCGAGCGCTGCCGGGCCGGTCAGGAGCAACAGTGCACGACCGCCCTCTCGACCACCTACGGGGTGAGCCTCGACGGCGGACTGGCCGACGAGGTGTGGGTCGACCCCAGCTGCGCCAGAGTGGTTCCGGCCACGCTCCCCCTGGGACAGGCGTGCCTGGTCGAACCCCTGGCCGTGGCGGTGCACGGCGTCCACCGGGCTCGGCTCACCCCCGGGGCCCGAGCCCTGGTCATCGGGGCCGGACCCATCGGTCTGTGCGCCGTCGCCGCGGCCCGGCACCTCGGTGCGACCGTCGACCTCCTGGCCCACCGGCCCGGACGGCGGGAGGCCGGCGAGCGCCTGGGGGCGGTTCCGGCCACCGGAGCGAACTACGACGTCGTCCTCGACGCCGCCGGCACCCAGGGATCGATGGACCGGGCCGTGGGACTGGTGCGACCGGGCGGGACCATCGGGGTCCTGGCCAGTTTCTGGGCGCCGGTGGCCGTCGGAATGGCACTGCTGATGAAGGAGGTGACCCTGGTTCCCTCCTTCGCCTACGGCCACCATCACCGGGTCTGCGAGTTCGAGGAGGCCATGGCCATGTTGGCTGACATGCCCGATCTGGCCGAGACGGTGATCACCCACCACTACTCCCTGGACGATGCGGCCGAGGCCTTCCGCACCGCCGCCGACCGGGACAGCGGCGCCATCAAGGTGGTGGTCCACCCGTGACCCGACTGGTCCTCACCCACGCCACCGTCCTCGACGGGGACCGCGCCAGGATCGGGGATGCCCATGTCGTGGTGGACGGCGACCGCATCGGGGAGGTCGGGGCCGGACCGCCCCCGGCGCTCCAGCCCGACGACCGCGTGGTCGACCTTCAGGGCCGCACGGTCATGCCGGGGATGGTGAACTGCCACTTCCACGCCACTTATCACGAGCTCGGCTCGACCCCGGCACCGTTCGGATTGGAGGAGCCGATGGCCATGCAGGTGGTCCGGGCCGTGAACAGTCTCGGTCTCCTCGTCGAGAGCGGATTCACCAGCGCGGTGTCGGCCGGGGCACCGTTCGCCATCGACGCCTCGATGAAGGTCGCCGTCGACCGGGGGCTGATCGCGGGGCCTCGACTGGTCCCTTGCAGCCGAGACATCAGCACCACCGGGCACGCGGGCGAGCGGAGCTACCCGCCGCACTGGCAGGTGGGCGCCCTCGGGGCCATCCGGCCCAGCGACGGCGCCGACGAGTTCCGGCGTTCGGTCCGGGCCGAGATCAAAGAGGGGGCCGAGTTCATCAAGATGTTCGTGACCGGTGGACACGGGACCATCGGCCCCAAGGAACAGCTCGAGATGACCCGCGACGAGATGGCCGCCGGCATCGAAGCGGCCCACCTACGGGGGGCCAGGGTCAGGGGCCACATCGCCAACCGTCAGGCCATCCACATGGCCCTGGACCTCCAGATCGACGTCATCGACCACGGCGACGGATTGGACGACGAGTGCATCGAGCGACTCGTGGCCTCGGGCACTCCTCTCGTCCCCTCCATGATGTTCCCGGCCCGGTTCCTCCACTTCATGGGTGGTGCGTCCCTCGGGTTCACCGACGAGATGAAGGCCGACCTCGACGCCATGGCCGCGATCCTTCCCCAAGCCAACGACGCCGGGGTGCGGTTGGTGCTCGGGGACGACTACGGAGCCCTCGGCTTCCCGCACGGTCCCTACGGTGAGGAGCTGGCCTACTACAGCCATGAGATCGGGATCCCGACCATGGATGTCATCCGCTGGGCCACCAAGCACGGGGCCGAGCTGATGGGTCGGGGGCACGAGCTCGGCACGGTGACGGAGGGCAAGCTGGCCGATCTGCTGGTGGTGGACGGTGATCCTGGTCACGACGTGTCCCTGCTGTCGGATCGGGCCAACCTCTTGGCCATCATGAAGGGCGGCCGGCTGGTCAAGGACCGTCTCCCCGACCACCACCCGTCGGACTGACGACCGGCTACGCCTCCGGCGCCAGAACCGGACATGTCGATCACGCGACACTTTGGCCGGATCGGCTCACTTCAGCCTGATCTCGCCTAGTTTGGACATGAGGGCGGTGAAAGGCCAGTGGGGCGATGACGGGCGGATGGGCGGCGCCCACCAGCGGCGCGGAAGGCGGGAGATCGCGTTCGGACCCGGTTCGGGACCGGCGCACGGCCCGGGGCAACCGCACCCGCGCCTCGATCATCGCCGCCGTGGTGGAACTGATCGGTGCCGGCGACCCCTCGCCCAACTCGCGCCGGATCGCCCGCCAGGCGGGTGTCTCGGTGCGCCTGGTCTTCCACCACTTCGGAGATCTGGACGCCCTGTTCGCCGGAGCGGCAGAGGACCAGGTGGTCCGGTACCGCTCCCTCATCACCATCATCCCGCCCCGCGGACCGGTCGAGACCCGCATCCGGATCATCTGCCGCCAGCGGCGGAGGCTCTTCGAGGCCATCGGACCGATGCTGCTGGCATCCTCGGCCCGCTCGCCGGCGGCAACCGCACAGAGCGACGTCCTGGCCGGCCAACGGATCATGCTGCGCCGGCAGATCGCGGTCTCCCTGGGGCCCGAGATCGACGCCCGGGGTCCGCTGGCGCCGGTGGTACTGGACACCATCGACGTGGCCGCCGGGTGGCAGAACTGGAACGCCCTCCGGCTCGACGGCGACCATACGGCGTCGAGCGCCGAGCAGGTCATGGCCTTCGCGGTGAGCCGCCTGCTGCGCTGACCCCGGCTCAGACCCGGGCCGACGGATCGGACCCGGACCAGGGAGTGTCGTTGAACTGGGCCAGGACCGGCGCCCCGGCGCCCCAGGTGACCCGGGTGATCGAGGCCGTGGCCAGGTACAGTCGCCAGGCTCCCTGGTCTCCGAGGCCGAGGGCCCAGCACGTGGCGGCCTTGATGGGCGACACATGGCTCACCACCACCACTGCGCCCGGACCCCTCGCTCCTTCCCCTTCGACGGCGAAGAGCTCCTCGCATGCCGACCGGACCCGGGCACCCGCTTCGGTGAGCGTCTCCCCCCCCGGGGGCCGATAGTCCGGATCCGAACGCCACCTGGCCCAGACCTCGTCGGGGACGGCACCGAGCGGGCGCCCGTCGAACTCGCCGTAGTCGACCTCGATCCACCGCTCATCGATTTCGATGCTGGCGTCGAGGCCCAATGCCCCGGCCGTGTCGCGGGCTCGGCGGAGGGGGCTGGAGATGAGGCGGGTGGCCCCGGACACCAGCGGACCCACCGTTCTGGCCTGGGCCACCCCCCGTTCGGTCAGCGGAGCGTCGATCCGCCCGAGGAGGAGACCGTCGGCGTTGCCGGTCGACTCCCCGTGGCGCACCAGGATCAGCATGGACGGGGGGAGCGGGCCGACACCGGCTCAGCGGACCAGGATGCGGTCACACTGGCTGCAGGTGGCGAACTCGTCGGGGGGAAGGTGGCGGATGTGCTCTATCTCCACCGAGGGGAGGGTCAGGTGGCACCCGTCGCACCGGTCCCCCACCAATCGGGCTGCACCCACGCCTCCGAGACGCGCCCGCAACGACTCGTAGCGATCGGCCAACTCATCGGGCAGCCCCGAGGCCAGGGCCGACCTGAGCTCCTCCTCGGCGGCGATGGAGACTCTGATCTCCGCTTCGGCCGCGGCGATGGCCGTCTCGAGACGGTCGGCCTCGTCGGCCAGGCCGGCCAAGGACGCCCGATCCTCGTCGAGCCGGGAGTCGAGGGGATCCTCCTCCTCGAGGAGCGCCAGCTCCTCCTCCTCCAGTTGGGCCTGGCGCTGGGCCAGATGGTGGACCTCGTGGTCCATGGCCTGGAGGTCCCGGGATGCCGAGATCTCACCGGACTGCATTCTCGTCTCGATCTCGTGACGGCGCCGGGCGGCGGCGGCGATCTGGTCCTCGAGGGAACGTTGACGTCCGGCCAGATCGTCCACCTGGACCTGCACCTGGCGGGCCGACCGGTCCAACTCGGTTCGACGTCGGGCCACGTCGGCCAGGGCGGCCCGTTCGGGAAGGGTCTCGATCCGGTGCCGCAACTGGTCGAGGACCGTGTCGTGCTCCTGCACCGACAGCAGCGTGTCGAACGGCTCGGCCATCACGGATCCCCTCCTTCTCGTCTCATTCCCGCTCGTCCCCTCCGGCCCCGTCCCCGTCGTGGGGAGCCTGCGGTCCGGGCGGATACGCCCAGGCGCCGGCCAGCCTACGGGCCGAGGCCAACCCCCCCGCCAGCGCGTCGTCGGCTATCTCGGCCGCCGCCTCCCATGTGAACCAGGCCACCTCCTGGCTCTCGTCCGGGCCGGGGCACGGGTCACGGTCGGGGGCCCACAGCAGGTACCGCAGGTCCAGATGGACATGGCCCTCGGCGGCGGCGTGGACGTCCACATGGATCAGGTGCGGCCCCGTCGGCGGGTGGATCACCGGCAGCCCCGTCTCCTCCGTGCACTCGCGGACGGCCGCCTCGGTGGGCAGTTCACCCGGTTCGATGTGCCCACCGGGCTGGAGCCATCGATGGAGTCGACGGTGCCGGTGCAGGATCACCCCACGGGGACCGACCACGAAGGCCGAGGCGGTGACATGGGTCGGGTCGGTCCGACGGTCGAAGGGACGGGCCAGCCGAGGTAGCTCCGCCACCATGATGGCGAGGGACAATTGCTCACGGGAATCACAGGCCGGATGGGCCTCGAGCACCTCGGTCAACCGGAGGACCGTGGCATCGCCCGCCGTGGCTGTCCGAGGATCCGGACCGTCCCGATCCGGCGTCGGCTCAGGCCGACTTGCGCCGCTGACGGTGGATACGGCGTCGCTCGCGCTCGGTGGTACCACCCCAGACTCCTTCGCGCTCACGGTTGGCCAGAGCATGCTCCAGGCATGACTCGCGCACGGCGCACTGATCACAGATGGCCTTGGCTTCACCGGACTCCTCGTCGGAGACCGGGTAGAACACATCAGGATCGATGCCCCGGCAGGCTGCGTGCTTGCGCCAGGTGGCACTCATGAAAACGTCACTTCCTAGGTACGATTGGGATCACTGGTCGATCCACCGGTGTGCGCATCGGTGACCTGGGAATATGCGGTCGAGCGGCGAAAACAGGCGGAGGACCCAGTATGACCCAGCCGGGGTCGCGGTGTCCACAGGAACGGACCCATTTCGCCCCGACCCGGCACCCATGCCGCCGGGGAGGCGTGGGCCCGCCTCCTTCCGACCGACCGAATCCCGGATCCCGGCCCGGCGGGACCGAGGGCGTAGCCAGGTGCCTAGTATCACCCGACACCACGGGTGCCCTGGCGCCCACCCTCTCCCAGTCCGAAGGAGCCGCACCATGCCCGTCGCCCCCCTGGAAGGAAAGACCGTCGTGATCACAGGGGTGACCGGGCAGGTGGCCGAACCGGTGGCGACGGCCCTGGCCGAGCGGAACGAGGTCATCGGCGCGGCCCGGTTCAGGGACGAGGCGGCCCGGCTCCGCCTCGAGGCCGCCGGAATCCGCTGCGTCCCCATCGACCTGGCCTCCGGGGACGTGGCCGGACTACCGAGGGACGCCGACTACGTCGTCAACTTCGCCGTGTCAAAGACCAACGAATGGGACGCCGACCTGCGGTCCAACAGCGGAGGCCTGGCCTGGTTGATGGAGCACCACCAGGACGCCACCGCCTTCCTCCACTGCTCCACCACCGGCGTCTACAAGCCGCTCGGTCACCACGTCTTCGCCGAGGAGGACCAGCTCGGGGACAATCACGGAGTCTGGCCGTTCCTCCGCACCTACAGCATCTCCAAGATCGCGGCCGAGGCCACCGCCCGCTGGGCCGCTGAGCGATTCGAGCTGCCCACCACGGTGGCCCGCCTGTCGGTGCCCTACGGTGATCGGGGTGGATGGCCGGCCATCCATCTGGAGATGATGCTGGCAGGCAACGAGATACCGGTACACGTCGACGCGCCGAGCGTGTACCACCCCATCCACCAGGACGACATCATCGCCATGGTGCCGGGCCTGCTGCAGGCTGCCACCACCCCTGCCATCACGGTGAACTGGGGTGGTGACGACGCGGTCAGCATCGAGGAGTGGTGCGGCTACTTCTCCGAACTGACCGGGGTGCCGGCCCGCATCTCGCCCACCCGGGACACGATCGACAGCGTCCAGATCGACCTGACCCGGATGCACGAGCTGGTGGGCCCGACCGGTGTCGGATGGCGGGACGGCATGCACAGGATGGTGGCCTTCCGCCATCCCGAGCTTCTGGCCTGACGGACGTACGACGCCGGAGCGGTGCCGTCGGACCTGGGACCGGTCAGGCGGCCCGAGGCGGCCCGGTCCCACCCGGCTCGGCGTAGACGCTGCCCACCGACCACGCCGTGCTGGCCGGGTCCGGCGCCACCGTCAGCACCGCCCCGCTCTGGAAGACCAACCGCAATTCGCCGCCGGGCGAGGTCCACATCCACCGCACCGACCCGGGATAGAGAGCCACCAACGGCCCCAGGCCGTCCCACCGCTGCGGACTGAGGTGGTGCACCCTCCCGTCCATCTCCAGCACGAAGGGGCCTCCGATGGCCACCTCGGTGAGACCGAACCGCAGGCGGGACTGATGGTCGATCCGGATGAACGACAGAGCCGTCTGGTCGAGGACGAACTCCCTCCCGCCGTCGGGAAGCTCTCTGATCCGGCAACCGTCGACCACGGCGTCATGTTCGCACTTCCGCGTCGGAGCCGCACATCGTGACTGCCGCCCGTCACCCGAGACGGAGCCCGTCACCGACGGGCCGCATCACCGCGTGGGATGAGCGTCGTCGACCGGGGCCAACCGCCTCGGCCGTGGCCTCGGGCCGTCGCTCGGGAGGACCACCTCCGGCCACACCAGAGCGGCCAGCGCCGTGGTGAGGTCGGCCAGCTCGGCCGCCGTCGACCGGTAGCGGTCGAGTGACCGGCCGTAAGGGTCGACCACGTCGTCGACCGAGGATCGGCGGGCCAGCGACTCCCGCGTCCGGCCCTCGTGGACGGCGTCGATCCACGAACGGATCCCCTGGTCGGGGCGGCGGGGTCCGAGCTCGGTGCCGCGGCGCACCAACTCTTTCAGCATGAATGCCTTGGGCCAGCTGGGCGGGTCGATGAGGATGGCCTCCTGCACGTGGCGGCGGCTCATCCCGACGATCAGGTCGGCCTCCTCCAGCATGGGCTGGGTCAGGACCTGACTCCGGTGGGACCGTAGATCGATGCCGTAGGGGGCCATGACCTGCAGCACCTCATCCGGCACGCCCCGACCGGCCATGCCCGCGGCGGCCCGGATGCCCGATGACGACACCGCCACCGGGTCACTCAGGTTCTCGATGTGCTCGGCGAAGAGGGCGGCGGCCATCGGGGACCGGCAGATGTTGGCGGTGCATATGAAGAGGATATGAACAGGGCCGAGTGTAACCCCTGGCCAGCGCGGTACCGTCGACCCCGTGGGTCGGCCGGGCCCACGGTCCCGACGCCGGACCGGCCACCACACCGTGGGCCGCACATCGCCTCCTCGGTCCGGTGGGGCGCGTACGCTCGCCGTGGACGGGTCATCGGGCTCACACGAGCTGCACCCCGGTGATCACCAGCGGAGACCGACCGACAGGAGTGAGCCGTGCCATCCAACGCCGATATCGTCAGAACCGTCACGGAGGCCCTGGGCCAGGGGGATCTGCTGGCCGTCATGGGCCTGGTGGCCAAGGACGTGCGGTGGGCCGTCAACGCCGCCGACCGCGAGGCCGCCCCCTGGTTCGGGATCTATGAAGGCAAGCGCAGCCTCCCCGACTTCTTTGCCGAGCTGGCCCGACTGACTTTCAGCGACTTCACCCTGAAGGCCATGCTGGCCGACGGTGACCTGGTCATCACCTGGCTCCACGTGGCCTTCACCAGTCCCAAGGGCCGGGACGTGGACATGGAGGAGGTGCAGATCTGGCGGCTGGCCGACGGCAAGGTGCAGTCGGTGGACACGCTGCTCGATACGGCCGCTGTGGGGGCCGCCTTCGCGTGAGCGGACCCGTACCACTGGCGCTCGTCCACGACTACCTGACCCAGCGCGGGGGGGCCGAACGGGTGGTGGCCACGCTGGCACTGGCCCATCCCGGCGTTCCCGTGTACACCTCGCTGTTCGACGCGGACGGTACCTTTCCCGAGTTCTCGGACGTGGACGTCCGGACCCTTCCTCTCGACCGGATCGGACTGCTCCGGCTCCACCACCGGCTGGCGCTCCCCTTGTTGGCCCCGTCCTTCTCCCACCTGACCGTCGATGCCGAGGTCGCCATCTGCTCGTCCAGCGGCTGGGCCCACGGCGCCACGGTGACCGGCCGAAAGATCGTCTACTGCCACACGCCCGCCCGTTGGCTCTACCAGTCCGGTCGCTACCTGGACGGCACATCGTCCTGGGCGGCGGCGGCCCTGTCGGTACTGGCCCCCCCGCTCCGCCGGTGGGACCGCAAGGCTGCCGCCACCGCCGACCGCTACCTGGTCAACTCCAACGCCGTCCGTCTCCGGGTGGAGGAGATCTACGGGATCGAGGCCGTGGTGGTCCCGCCCCCGGTGGACGTCGATCCCGACGGGGATCTGGAGCCCGTGGACGGCGTGCCGCCGGGCTTCGTCCTGTGCGTCTCACGGCTCCTGCCCTACAAGAACGTGGAGTCGGTCACGGCGGCCTTCCGGCACCTCGGTGACCACCGGCTGGTGGTGGTGGGATCGGGCCCGCTGGCCGACCAGGTCCGGGCCACGGCTCCGTCCAACGTGACCGTGCTCGGGACCGTCAGCGACGCCGGACTGCGGTGGCTGTACCGGTCCTCGGTCGGTCTGGTCGCCGCGTCCTACGAGGACTTCGGCCTCACCCCGGTGGAGGCGGCACGGTTCGGAAAGCCCACCGCGGCGCTGCGATGGGGAGGGTTCCTCGACACCATCGTGGACGGAGTCACCGGGGTGTTCTTCGACCAGCCCGACCCGCAGCTCATCGCCCGGGCCGTCACCACGCTCACCGATACACCCTGGAACGCCGGGGCCCTCCGCACCCATGCCGAGCAGTTTTCGTCGGCGCGGTTCGTCGGGCGGATCAACGACGTGGTGGCCGAGGAGCGGCGAGCCTCCTGACCCGTGCCCGGGCACCGGTCAGGAGGCGCCGCGACCCCTCAGGACGGTGGCCGGTGTCTGCCAGAGGATCTGCACGTCCCACCAGAACGACCACGACGCCACGTACAGGTAGTCGAGCCGGCACAGCTCGAGGTGGGAGAGCTCATTGCGCCCGGAGACCTGCCACAGTCCGGTCATGCCGGGTCGGGCCTCGAAGCGCTTCCGGGCCCAGCCTTCGATCTCCATGGCCTCGGCTACCACGAACGGCCGCGGGCCGACCAGCGACATGTCCCCCTTCCAGACGTTGATCAGCTGGGGGAACTCGTCGAGGCTGGTCCGGCGCAACAGGCGGCCCACCCGGGTGACCCGAGGGTCGTCCCGCACCTTGAACAGTGGTCCGTCCATCTCGTTGAGATGGTCGAGCTCGTGACGCCGGGACTCGGCGTCGTGACACATGGTGCGGAACTTCATCATCGAGAAGGGCTTCTCGTCGCGGCCCATCCGCACCTGCCGGAAGAAGACCGGGCCGTCACTGGTGGCCTTGATCAGTGCGGCCACCACTGCAAACGCCGGCGACGCGACCACCAGGATCAGCGACGACACCACCACGTCGAACGACCGCTTGAGGAACCGGGACCCGGCACTCAGCGACGCCGGAGCGATGTCCACCATGGGCAGGCCGGACAGGTCCTCCACCCTTGAGCGGCTGGTGATGAGCTCGTAGTACCGCGGGACGATGGACACCCCTACCTGGCCTGTGAGGCCCTTGAGCATCTCCGTGGTGCGCTCGGGATGTGTGCGGGAGAAGCACACCGCCACCCGGGCCACGCCGTACCGTCGGCACAGCTCGGGCAGATCGTCCAGACCCCCGATCACGTCGCCCCGACCGAGAGGGTTGTCGTCGACGAATCCCACGAAGCTGACGCTGCTGTGGGCCCGCAGGTGGCTGGCCACCGTCTGAGCCAGTTTTCCGGTACCCACCACGATGACCGGGACGGCTCCCGCCGCCGTCCGACCGAGTAGGCCGAAGGCCGCGGCCCGGGCCAGTGGGACCGTGAACGCGGCCACCAGGCACATGGTGGTGATCTTGGCCACGGTGACCGACTCGGCCCCGAAGTCCCGCTTGGCCACGTACGCCACGATGGCGTAGAGGAACCCGCTGACCATCAGGGCGTGCACGATGTTACGGAGGTCGGTGAACACGCTCGTGGAGATGCGGCGTCTGGTGCCCCGGTACAGCCCGTAGAGGGCGAAGCACATGATGAACAGCGGGATCATGGCCAGGTCGAACAGCGAGATCTGGGCGTTGTGGGTGGCGGTGCTGTCCGGATTGTTGGACAGCACCGAGATGATGAGCGGGCCCAGGAGGGCCGCGAAGACCAGACCGATGGCGTCGGCCGTCAGCAGGCGTCGCAGGAGATGTCGGTGGACCCGGGCCACCACACCGGCGTGATCGCCCACCGCGGTGGGACGCCCCCGGTCCGACTCCACCGGGGCCAGTGTGTCGTGCAGCAGTTGGCGCAGCTCGGCGTCGAGCGTCGCCATACCGACGGGCCGGACGCCGCCGGCACCGGTCGTCAGCGATCGGTCGCCGGAGGCGTCCTGATCGTGCGGACCGCCGTCGAGGTCAGCCATTGCGGTCGCGTCCGTCGGGAACGACCGTGGTCCCGGCGTGGCGGCCCCGTTCGCTCCGGACCCTCGGGTCGGGCCGTACCGGGAGGCCTAGGACGAGATCCGCGCCGTCTCGGTCGTGTTCAACGCCCGGACATGACCCCGGGGTGCGGCATCGGAGGGGTCGAGGGGGTGCAGTCCGATCACCGTCGCTCCCCCCGGCTCGAGATGGAACCACGAGTCGTCGGGCCGATACCCGGCCGCGTCCACGCAGATGAACTGGGCGAACCGGCGGGTAGAGACGGTCAGGGACCATGCCTTTTCATCGACCTGTTCGAGAGAGGCCTGAAGGCCGATCTCCGCCTGCACCGGGCGAGGCAGGCCCCCCGGCAGGAAGCTGGCCCGGGCCAGCACCGCACCGTCGCCGGCCACCAGGCGGACCACGACCAGCTCGACGCCCCGGGCACCGAAGCGGTAGGCGTAGGAGAGGTCACGGAACCCGTCGAACAGGGCATCGGCGGACAGACGCGTTCCGGACCGGCCCGGGACCAGAACCGCACAGGACGCCTGGTCGATGAGGTGGTCGGCCGAGTACACCTCCACCCGCAACTGGCCGGCCACGGCGTCCTCGGTGTCGTTGACCAGGTGCACGGCCAGGCCGTTCAGTCCCTCGTCGGTCAGCAGCACGGCCACCGGTCGTGACGTCCGGGCCAGGGTGAACCAGGGCGCCTTGGGATGACCGAGGGCATCGATCACCCCCCATCCCGCCCCGGTCCGCAGGTCGCGGAGGCCCACGAGGAGCAAGCCGTCACACGGCGACCCGGGCCGGCGCCATTCGGACATGGCCTCGGCCATCACGTGCGCAACCACGGCCCGGCCGAGATCGAGGGCCCGCTCCGGGTCGACCCGCCTGAGCAGGCGGGGATCGACGTCGAAGAGTGACTGCACGTAGTGGTCGCGCACGTCCTCGAGGTCCCAGGAGCCACCGGTGTCGTGATGGATGGCCTGCTTCCAGGTCGGGTCGTGCCCGGCCTGACGCGCCCCACCACAGACATCGTCGACGGTGTCCCGCTCGGGCGGGATCGAGAAGGCCAGACCCTCGCTCACGAACCTGACCTCGGACCGCCGCAGATCCTCGAGCGGTCGCAGGAAGATGCCGACGCCGGTGTAGTGGGACACGCCCTGGTCCATCTGGAAGGGGAGCGACCCGCCGCTGGGCGACGACGTCACGTAGGGGACACCGGGGGCGAGCCGCTCGACCAGGTCGGGGACCACCCGTGCGGTCAGCCCGGACTCCCACCGGTCACGGGACAGTCCGAACATGGCCGGTTGTTCCTCGAGTTCCTGCCCGCCGCAGACGATGCTCAGGCACGGGTGGGCGGCGGCGGCGGCGAGCACGCCGGTCAGCTCCTCGGTGACGGATCCGACGAACGAGTCCTCGTCGGGAGGGTCGAGGAAGGCCAACATGGCGTCCTGCCACACCATGATGCCGAGGGCGTCGCACGACGAGAAGAACCGGTCGTCCTCGTAGACCGTTCCTCCGGGGATCCTGACCATGTTCATTCCGGCTTCACGGACCAGGCCCAGTGTCTCGCTCAGCTCGTCGTCGGTGGCGGTGACGGTCACCGGGTCGATGGGATACCAGCAGGCTCCCCGGCAGAAGACCGGCACGCCGTTCACCACCACCCGAAAGCCACCCGCGGCCGTGCTCGACCTCGATCGTGCGGAACCCGACGCCCCCCAGGTCCACCTGCTCCGGCCCGAGCTCCACCGCCACCGGGTAGAGGTTGGGCGCCCCATGGGTGTGGGGCCACCAACGTCGGACGCTCTCCAGGGTGATCGATCCCGACAGGACCAGATGGTCTCGGTCCAGACGGACCTCCATCGGGGCGCGGTGCTCCCCCACCGTCAGCGTGGCCGGGACCGGGAGCGCGGCGCCGGGGTCGGTGGTCAACCGGAGCTCGACCGAGACGGATCCCCCACTCCGTCCTCCATCCTCGGTGCACCGGGCCGTGACACGGCGGTCGACGATCTGGTGGCCGGCCCAGGGGGTCAGCCGGACCGGTCGCCATGGTCCCACCGGTGCCGGGGTCACCGCCCAGCCGGGCTGGCGGCCCAGCAGCGTCGTGCGAAGCCACCGGAGGTTCTGATGGGTGGCACCGCCTGTCTTCCAGCGGGGACGGGGGCGCCGCCCGGCCAGGACCGGTGCCAGGGCGGCGAACCGGATGGTCAACTCGTTGTCGGTCCGGAGCGCGTCGATGCGCACCCGCACGGGGGTGAACATCGACTCCGAGTGGGCCACATGGTCGCCGTTGAGCCAGACGTCGCTGATGGTGGCCAGACCCTCCAGCTCCAGTAGCCACGGGCCATGGCAGGGGGGAGCGTCCTGTGGGGCCCGGAAGCGGCACCGGAACCACCAGTCCTCCCCGTCGAGCTCGGCGGTCGACCGCTCCGGCTCCCCGGCCCGGCGTAGCGCGCCGGCCGCCGTGCCCGGGATCTCGGCCGGCAGCCAGTGCAGGGGCATCGAGGTCACGTCGGCCGGCCCGGCGGCCGAGTCCGGACGCGTCGAGGTGCACTCCCAGGCCGTGAACGCGAGCAGGTCGGCGTCAGGCGCCATAGCGATCGGCCAGGGTGGCCATACCGGCCGCCCAGTGCTGCTCCATCGGACCAACGATGCCGGCCAGGTCGACCCGGCGCCCTCGCACCACCCGGGCCAGGGCGAACTGGAGAGCCTTGGCCCCGGCGGCCAGCTCGGCGAAGTCGGCGGCGGCCGACTCGGTACCGGGGCGGTCGAAGCGGTTCAACCACTCGACGAAGGCCGAGGCCAACTCGGCCGTTGCTCCACATTGGCGGCACATTCCGAACGAGTACCGATGGAATGTCTCGAGGTCCTGGCCGGCCAACCAGGGCAGGTCCTCGGCCAGGCGTCGGCCCAACCGGGTGACGGGGTTGTCGGTGGGTCGGCGGTCGAGGTGGTCGCGCGGTCAGCGCCACCACCCGCGACACCAGATCGGGATCGTTCCGGCGGATCCGGTCGAGCCGGATCACCTCCACGTAGGGGGGCAGGCCCGCCTCCTCGGCGTGGGACCCGAGCCGGAAGACACCGTCGAAGTCGTCGCCGGCCAACTCGAAGTAGCCGGCATTGTGGAAGTAGCCGAGCCGGCGCTCCTCCCGGTCGAGCATCTGGGGGACGATGGTGCTCTTGACGTGGTCGGTGCCGTAGGAGACGCCCCTGGTGTCGGGCAGGAACCACGAGTCCACTTCGACCGTGCAGAGACGTCCCATGCCGAGCTGTTCGGCCACGTGGTCGATGACCGGCCTCCACACGTTCAGCTCCGCCACCTCCAACCCGAACAAGATGCGCAGGTCCTCCGGGGGGAACTTGAAGAACGTCCACTGGTCGCCTTCGAAGTCGGCACTGAGCGTGAACGCCGACGCCGCCACCGGGTCCAGGCCCAGGGCATGGAGCACCTCGATCCATACGTCCACGTAGCAGTTGGTCTCGGTCCAGTTCCGCTCGACGGCATGGAGCCCGTGGGGCCGGTACTCGTCAGCAGTGAGCGACAGGAGCGCGGTGGTCATGGTTCGACGACGTCCCGGCGTTCAGGGCCACAGCTGTCGCCGGACCGGGGCCGGCCAGCGGTCGGGGTCGACGCCGTGGCGATGGAAGAGCGCCAGGGTGATGCGATCCACGCCGAAGCCGAAGCAGGCGGTGTGGGCCACTTCCCCGTCGGCGGTCTCGATCCCGAAGGGCCGGCCGAAATGGTCCAGATGGCAGTTGGACGACGAGATGGCCGTCTCCCGGTCGATGGCATACACCGGCGTGACGATCTCGTACTTCAACTCCTCGTTCCTCTGGTTGGCGGCGAGCATCCGGCCGGGCCGCCCGAAGAAGGGGTCGTTGGCGACCACCGGGGACACCTCGAGTCCGAGTCCCGTCAGCACATCGAGGCCGCGCTCGATCCACCGGTCCCGGTGGATCCGGGCCCCGTCGGGGGAGCCCAGATAGACGTAGTCGTGCTGGCGGAAGGCCTGCATCCGGAACGGATCGGTGCTCGGCTCGTGACGGAAGCAGTAGCCGTAGACCTCGACCCGCCGACCTTCATCGGGGAGGACGCCGGTCATGGTCGGGTAGAGGGGGTGGCAGACGGCCGGGCACAGCACCATGTCCGTGCTCTCGAGCATCGGCGCCCTGTCCTCGTGGTTCTCGGTCCGGCGCAGGAGTTCGGCATGCTGGCGCTCGTCGCCCCGGAACGTGTGCACCGATCCCATCTGGTCGGGGAACGACTCCAGATAGCCGTTCTTCTCGAACGTGGCCCACGGCATGACCGGGGGAAAGCGGACCGAGGTGGCCCCCTGGTCGGCTCCGGTCCGCAGGACCAGCCCGTCCATGGCGTCGGCCACCGACTCATAGGTGCCCGAGCGTCCGTAGAGCCCGTCGACGCCGGTCGGGACGAGGAGTCCTGACGTCAGCAGGTCCCGGCGGAACTCCGCCCACGGTTCGGTGTCCGCCGGCTCGGCGGCGGCGCCTTGGCCCGACGAGGCGGGAGGGTTCAGGGTTTGGCTCATCGGTCGGACTCCCCTCGGTGGACCAGGAGCATCTGGGCGTTGTTGCCCATGATCCGGTCGTTGTTGACCATGAGCGATGCACCCATCGAGTCACGCAGGTGGCGGCCCAGGCTGTACGGGGTGTCCATCCGATAGGAGGCCAGACCGCAGATCATCATGCACTGGCGCACGACGTCGACCACCAGTGTGGAGGCCGACACCTTGAGTGAGTTCATGGCGATGGCGAAGCCCAGCGCCGACAGGCGGTCGGGATCGTCCTGGATCTGTTCGAACCGCCACACCGCTCCTCGCACCAGGTCGGTGAATTGCTGCAAGGTCGCCGTGGTGTCGGCCAGACGGAGTGCCGCGGCCGGCGTCATCCCCGGCCGCTTGCGGGCCTCGGCCTGTACGAACCGGCGGGCCCGGTCGGTGGCGGCGTTGGCGATACCGAGCCACAGCGAGCTCCACAGGAGATGTGCCACCGGCAACATGGTCTGACCGGAGATGTCGGCATAGGGATCGTCGAGGATGGCGCTGGCATCGCCGCTGGCCCGCAGGACGAACCCCGGGCTGCAGGTACCCCGGAATCCGAGGGCGTTCCACTCCCCGACCTGCTCGAGCACCAGCTCGGGAGGACGGCACAACGCCAGCACCTGGTCGTTCTCCGGGCTGTCGGCCGATCGGCGGGCGGTGGCCAGGATGCCATCGGCGAACCGCCCGTAGGAGATGACGGGTGCCTGCTTCTCGAGACGGAACGTACCGTCGGCGACGTCGACCGCGCACACGCTGCTCCCGACGTCCCCACCGGTACCGATCTCGGTGGTGGCCGACGCCAACAGGTACTGGCGGTCCACCAACTCCACCTGGTAGTTGCGGAGCAGGTCGTTCCGCCCGTGGCGAACCAGGCAGGCCACCTGGATGTGGTGCATGGCCACCACCATGGCGCTCGACGCGCATTGGCGGCCCAACGCCACCAGGCCCTCGGAGATCTGGGAGTACGACGCACCCATCCCGCCCAGCGATCTCGGAACCAGGGCTGACAACAGACCTTCGGCGCGCAGGGCACTGATGGTCTCGGCCGGGAAGCGGCCCTGCTGATCCACCTCGTCGGCGGCCGGAGCCGCCACCCGCTCGGCGATGCGGGCCATCATTCCGGCCACGTCGCCGGCGTCGGAGACGGTCGGGGAGTCCTGGGTCACGCTGGTCATGACGCCGTCACCCCCTGCATTTCGAGCACACCGGTCCGAATGGCGACGATCGATTCGAACGTGGACTTTCGGAGCATCTTCTCCGAGAACTCGATGTCGAACGCATCTTCCAGGGCCAGCATCACGTTGACACTGGCGTGGGACGTCATGCCGGCCGCGAACAGGTCGGCGTCCTCGTCGATCGCACCGGCGTCCACGGCCAACCGGCCGTGCTCGGTCAACACCTCTCGAATCGTCTCATCCATGACTACTCTCCTTTCCGGTCGGTAGCTGAGCTACGGACCGCGGTCCGCTCAACGGTTGTTCCCATCCCCACCACGCACGCCGCCGCCATCAACGACTCGTGGGTGAGGCTGACGGCGAATCGCCGAATGCCGGCGTCGTCAGCCAGTGCGGCGGCCAGTCCCGACAGACGCAGTTCGCACCAGCCGCCGTCGACCCGGTGGATCTCGATGCTCCGCCACTCGGGTCGGATACCGATGGGACGCAGCACCTTCACTGCAGCCTCCTTGGCCGCGAAACGGGCGGCCAGGGACTCCATCGAATAGGCCGAGGACCGAGCTGACCTGCCCATGCGACAGCACGCCCGCTCGTGCGGTGTGAACACCCGATGCAGATATCGATGGCCCAGGCGCTCCACCGAGTCGGCCACATCGGCGACCAACACCATGTCGATGCCGACCCGCATCGGAGGTACCGGGCCCTCGCCCGCCCACTGCAGATCGATGACGCCCGTGCCCGGGGCCGATGAGTCGAACTCCGACCGCGGTCGGGTCGGGACCCCAGCGTGGCCCAGAACGGTCGAGCGGATGGCGCTCATCCGACCGTCTGCCCGTGCTGGTCGGCTCGGTCAGGTGCGGAGAGCGGTCGGGAACCAGATTCCACCACGGAGTCGTACAGTTCCCGGTAGCGACCGGCGATCACCGGCCACGCGAAGGACCCGACGCGGGCCCGGCCGGCGGCGGCGATGGCGTCACGCCGATCCTCGTCGGAAAGCAGTCCCTCGAGGGTAGACGCCAGTGCGCTGGTGTCGAATGGGTCCACCAGCACGCCGTCTCGGCCGTCGCGGACGAATTCCGGAGGCCCACCCCGTGAGGTGG
Organism: uncultured Acidimicrobiaceae bacterium; assembly: GCA_963756515.1. Taxonomy (GTDB): domain Bacteria; phylum Actinomycetota; class Acidimicrobiia; order Acidimicrobiales; family RAAP-2; genus Bog-756. Next base: position 496,120 of record CAVWNV010000002.1, on the reverse strand, counting down.
CCACCACCGCTACACCGGCCCTCCACCCCTCGAGGATGACGATCCCGAAGGGCTCGAGCCGACTGGGCACGACGAACACTGTGGCCCGGGCGGTGAAACGGGCCACCTGCTGGCGGCTCAGTCGCCCGACGAAGTGGACCCGGTCGGCCACCCCGAGGGTGTCGGCCAACGCCTTCAGGTCATCGAGGGCCGGCCCCGCCCCCCCGATCACCAGATCGGCAGAGCGCAGTGACCCGTCCATGCCGGCGTAAGCGGCGAGCAGGAGGTCGAAGCCCTTCTTCTCCACCATCCTCCCCACGGCGAAGACGTAGGGCCGGTCGGGAGGAACCGGACCGTCGTCGGGCCCGGTACCGACCGAGGCCGTCTCCTGCAGGTCGACACCGTTGGGAATGACCTGTCCGCGACCTCGGGCCAGTCCGAACCGGCGTTCGGCGTCGTCGAGTGTGAAGGCCGAGCATCCGGTGACTGCGGCGGCCCGGCGGAGGCCCGAGCGGAGCGATGCCCGCAGGACCCGCGAGCTCTCGAAGATGTCGGAGTCGTCCATCATCGTCTCCCCCTGCAGGGTGACGACGAGGGGCAGCCCGGTGAGCCGGGCCAGCACCGTGGCGTAGGCGCCGTTGGGACCGAAGCACTGGACATGCAGAATGTCGGGACGGAACGCCGCCACCGCATGGCGCAGGGCGGAGATGCTCCGCGGTCCGATGGTGACCGACCGCCGGAGCGACGACCATTTCCGACCCGGCAACGGCATGGGGAAGCGCCGGACGACCAGCTGGTCGCGGAGCTCGACCGACTCCGGTCGGGCGTCGTCACCGTGCAACGTCCACACCTCGACCTGGTCCCCGGCGTCGACGAGGGCCAGGGCCAGATGGCGCGTCAGCTCCTCGACCCCGCCGAGTGCGGGCGGATAGGCGCTGGGAAGGAGGGCGATACGGGTCATCGGTAGCTCACGGGACGGTCGGATTCAGCCAGGGCTCGACGGCGGTCAGGGTTGCCCCGGTCGGCTCGGGGGCGACGGAACTCCAGTCGCCCACTCCGGGTGACCAGTAGTTGGAGAAGGCGGCCGCGTACCAACCGGACAGGAAACCCTGCTCGGCGCAGTCGCAATCGGGCGCCCAGCTGGACGGGTGGATGCCCAGGATGTTCTCGATCTGAGCCTCGCCGCCCTGGGGTTCGACGGCCGATGCATCGACCTCGTGGGCGATCTCGAACGCCGTGATGGCCGCCAGGCGATCCACGGTCTCGCCCGGGTAGACGTACAGCACCGAGTGGCCACCCGTCTGTCCCCAGGTGAAGGTGGTGTTGCCGTAGAAGCCGGGTGAGGGAGCGTCACTGATGGGCAGGAACTGGATCGAGTACCCGGGGAGGCTCTGCCAGGGGTAGCGGACCAGCGTGAGGGCCTGGGCCCCGAGCTGGTCCGGGGTGAGGGCGGCGCCGGTTGCCGGCACGGCGGCGGGGGCGGCGGCGGCCGGGACCACGGTGGTAGGAGCCACCGTGGTGGTCGGGGCGGGTGACGTGGTCGGTGGAGTCGTGGCCGCGGCCGGCACCGACGTGGAGGGGGTGCGGGTAACGGCTGCGGCCGGGCCAGAGCTGGTCGAGGCGGCCGCCTTCGGCTCCTCGTGGGTCTGGCTGTCGAGTATCAGCACCGAGGCCACCACCAGGACGACGGCCACGGCGATCACCCCTTCGACCCGCAGCAACGACTTCCGCTGCGAGAACGTGAGCCGGCGCAGACGGGCCAGACGGGAGCCGGCCCGGCGGTCGGTGCCGATGTAGCCGGTCGAGAGGACGAGGTCCGGGTCGTGAAGATCGACGAGCTCCTCCGCCGGCACTTCGGGGACGTCGACCGGCCCGACCGCGTCCGTACGCGTCGGGGGCACTGCGGCTACACGCTCCGGGGCGACGGACGGCAGCTCCGTCAGGATGGAATCCATCCCGTTTGATCGGCAGAAACCCACGCCAGCTGAAGTTTCCGGGAGGAGTGGGGGGCCGACCCTCGAGTGTCCTTCGTCGGCCCCGATACCGAGGCCGAGCGCGGCGGGTGAACCGTTACTAGCGGAACCACCGCCGCTTGGTCGTGCCGGCGCTCTCCTCGCCGCGGTCCGACCGCCGCCGGGGCCGTTCCCTCCGATCCGGGGCACGACCCAACTCCCGGCGGTACCGGCGCTCCTCCCGGCGGTCGAGCGCCCGTCGGTCGGGGCCGATGTACTCGGCGGTGATGATCAGCCTGGGGTGGTGGAGGTCGGACAACAGGCCCGCGGTGACCTCATCACCGGCGCGGTCGACCCCTTCTGTTCCGAGTAGGTCGCAAGCGGTCACGACAGTGGTGGGGCTCTGTCTCCCCACGGCTCTCCGAACGCCCTTACGCACCGAAACCACGTTCTTTCATCGGCATCTTCTCCTTGGTTCTGAAGGACGGATGTGGAGCAACGGGCCCCGCCTGTGTTGCGGGGCCGCGGCCAGGTGCGGGCCCGCCCCTCCGGGGCCTGGGGCCGGGCTCATACCGCCAGCCCGACCGACCGGTAGGCCCCGGCGGTCCCGTGGGCGGTCCGGGTCCAGCTCAGCGTGGCCACCCGGGCCGTGCCCCGCTCGGCCAGGGCGGCCCGCTGGGAGTCGTCGTCCAGCAGATGGCGCAGGATCCGGGTCAATCCCTGGATGTCGCCGGGACGGAACGTAGCCGCACCGTCTCCCACCACCTCCACCACGGCGGGCACCGGGGTGGAGACCACCGGTGCCCCACACGCCATGGCCTCGATCGGGGGGAGGCCGAATCCCTCGTAGCGCGAGGCATAGCCGACCACGGTGGCCGCACCGAAGAGACCCGGGAGGTCGGAGACCGGTACGTGACCGATCTCGAGAGAGCCGTCGGGTGGCAGGTGGCCCCAGAGGCTGTGCCCGGTCAGGACCAGGGGGATCGAGACCCGTCGGCAGGCGGTGGCCAGGGTGGCGATGTCCTTCCGCGGCTCGATATTGCCCACGTGGAGCACGAACCGGTCGGGCAGGCGATACTGCGCCCGGACCCGATCCAGTTCCTCCTCCGGGGCAGGTCCCATGTCCGACGCCGGCGCCGAATGGACGACGACGGCGTCCCGGCCGACCAGGGCCCGGACCCGATCGGCGGTGAAGGCCGACACCGCCACGATGACATCGGCCCGGCGCAGCGCGTGCCGGATCAGGGCCCGCTCGCCCACGACCCGGTGGCGGGGGAAGGCCCAAGGCACGTCGAAGACGGCCATGTCGTGGACCGTCGACACGGTCGGCCCGGATCGGTGCAGGGGGAGGTCCACGTCGAGACCGTGGAACAGGTCGGCGCGACCGAACCCGTACGCTCCGGCCAACGCCCGGCTGACCCCCCGCGACTCCCGCCGGAGGACCGGCGTGACCCCCGAGGGAAGTTCGGGACGACCCGACGGAACCACCGCCGCCACCAGCTCGGCCTGGACTTCGGTGGTCATGGCTCCCAGCAGCTCGCGGATGTAGGTGCTCACACCGCCGCCTCGGACGTCGAGGGGAAGGGCGTTGTAGAGGATCCGCGGGAGAGATGGCGTCACCGAGGATTCGGCGTGGTGGGGAGTAGGGATCTCCATCGAACGGTCGACGCGGCAACCCCCGAACGGCCCGGAGCTCTCGTCCGACCGCGTCGTCCCGGGTCCACCAGGGGCCGTCGGGCTACCCCCGCCGTCGCCTCGGACGCGACCATCGGTGCGCCGTCAGTGTCCCGACGATCTGCATCGGCCACACCCAGGGAGATGCCGGCGATGAGGAACGGCGGGATCATGCTGGCGCCGATGAAGAAGACGTCGAAGAGGCCATCGACGTAGTGCCCGAGCAGGATGGCCAGACCCAGCGTTCCGAAGACGTGGGGAAGCCGGCCCATGGTGCGCATGGTCATGTAGACGAGATAGAAGAAGGCGATCGATCCGATGATGCCGGTGGAGGCCAGATTGTCGATGATCACGTTGGGTGGGGAGGTGACGGTGACGTACTGGGGCAAGTAGTAGAAGCGCATACCGAGGCCGAGCAACGGGCTCAGATGCCATACGTGGACGGCATCGCCGATCTGGCCGAACCGGATCGACACCGAGTTGAATTGCGGGTTGTTGCGCGCCGCGATCGAGAAGCTGTAGTAGACGGCCACGGCCAACGGGACCAAGGCCAGGAGCGCCAACTTCGAACGGCGCCGGACGTCGGGGTTCAACACGGTCATGGCCACCAGGGCCACGATGAGCGAGATGGCCGACTGCCTCGACTGTGAGGCCAGTAGACCACCGATGCAGATCACCTCGAGCACCCGGGTCTCTGCTCGCCGCAACTGGGCCCACGGGGGGTTTATCTGGGCCACGGCGACGGCCACCCACATGACGGCGCCAATGGCGTTCTTCTGATAGCTGCCCCATTGGGCCGGCTGGAAGTGGCCGGTCACGGCGTGCTCCATGGCCAGCACGGCCAGGATCGCCGAGCACCACAGGAACAGCCGGAGCGTCTGGCGGGTCCGGCCGTTGGAGGCCACCACCCAGCCCACCACCACACTGGCGCCCAGATAGGAGAAGCGGTGGAACCACTCGACGATGTCGTACCGGTTGGGATGGGCCATCACCACCAGGATCAGGATGGCCTGGTACCAGACGATGCCTTTGAGGAACTGCCGGAGATAGGGCGCCTGGCGCCACCGGACATGGAAGACACAGACGATGCCGGCCAAGAAGACCAGCAGGTCGGCGACGCTGAGGTTGGTTCCGGACCCGCCCACCCTCTGCAGGAGCAGGGCCCCGGGGAGCACGACGACGGCCAGGAGGATCGGATCGGCCAGGTAGATCCCGAGTCCCAGCACCAATGCGGCCAGGGCCAGCCCGATCCGCTCACTTCCGCCGGCGATGACGCCTGTCACCGCGGCGACCACGACCACGGTCAGCCAGGGGCCCAGGGTCCGCAGGAGCTGGCGCCGGTCCGAACGCCACGACAAGGCGCCGCCCGACCGATCGGGGAGAAGGTTCCGGATCCGGTTCATGGGTGCATCAGGTGCTCGCTCATCGGACCTCGGTGGCTCGGCCTCGGTTGTGTCCGCCGCCGCGACCCCTGAAGCGTAGCTGCCGGTCCGGGCCGTTCGGTGGCTCTTGCGGCCCGACCGGGCTGGTCAAGGCGCGCCTCAAGGTAGGCCCCGACCGTGTCGACGCTAACTACGTAGCGGCCCACCGTCGCCGCCAGCTCGGCGTGGCTCCGAAGATCACGTGTCCGGCATGAAGGAACGAACATGGCAACCCTGAGCCCGGGCTCTCACACCACCGCCAACCGCCGGGGCTCCGCGTCCAGCGTATCGGCACCCCGGCCGAGGGTGCCGCTTCTGGACACCCCGACGTCCTATCCTCGGGATGAACTCTTTGTCGCCGTGAAAGCGAGCACCCACTGACCTTCCGCGAATTTCTCTCGACGCTCTGGCGCCGGCGGCTGATCATCGCGGTCAGCGTCATCGTCGCGGTCGTGGCGGCATTGGCCTACTCCACGATCCAGACCCCGAAGTACGAATCCACCGCCCTCATCCAGGAGTCCACCCTGGCGGGGGCCCAGACCGGTCAGACCAGCCAGGGCACCCAGGTCTCACTGCCGGACCCTGTTCAGGAACTGGGCAGCACCGCGGTCCAGGAACAAGCGGCCAAGATCCTCGGTGACTCCGACGTGGGCGCCGTGGCCAGCGAGGTCACCGGCACCGTCGACGCCACCACCGGCCAGTTGAGCATCACGGCGACCGACGCCAGTCCCGAACGGGCCCAGGCCGTAGCCCAGGCCTACTCCAAGGCGTACACCGAACAGATCTCGGCGCTGGTACAGGCCCAGATCGACAAGATCACCAGCGACCTGGCTTCGTTGCGGGACCAGATCGGGAGCCTGCAGAGCACGGAGAGCTCCTCGAACAACGCGGTCGTGGCGGCCCAGATCGCCGGGCTCACCACCAGTTACAGCACACTGCAGACCCAGCTGAACAGCATCCAATTCGGCGTGCCCTACGCCACCGTGCAGGTGGCCGCCCAACGACCCGGGGCGCCGTCCGGACTCGGCACGTCCAAGCTCGTCGCCATCGGGCTCCTGGCCGGACTGCTGGTCGGTTGCGGCATCGCGCTCGGCACGCGACCAGCTCGACAACCGACTGCGTACCAGCCCCGAAATCGGGTCGATCACCGACTCCCCCATCCTGGCGGAGCTCCCCGAGGATGTCGAAGTGCGCTCGGGCAGTGTCGCCCTGGCCATGGTGCAGGCGCCCCAGTCCCAGATGGCCGAGGCCGTCCGCGAACTCCGCACCAGCCTTCGGGTCATCCTCCACGACACGCCGTGTCCGATGATCGTCGTGACGAGCCCCCAACCCGGGGACGGCAAGACGTTCATCACCGCCAACCTGGCCTGCGCATGGGCCATGAGCGGAAGCAAGGTCATCGTGGTGTCGGCGGACTTCCGCCGGCCCCGGCTCGAGGAGATCTTCGGCTTGCCCCTCCACTCCCATGCCGGGCTGGCCGATCTGATCCGGGCCAACTGGAAGACACCGGACCCGGAGCGTCAACAGTCGGGGATCCGCGACAAGACCGACAGGGCGGATCTTCGGGACCGGACCGAACCACCGGATCCGGGCCATCCACAGGATCTGGCTGAGCCACCGGAGCTGCCCGAACTTCCTGAGCTGCCCGGGCTGCCCGTGCTGCCCGGGCTCCCGGACCTGACAACGCTGTCCGGGCTGCCGGCTCTTCCCGTCGACGGACACGGTCCCGACTCGGGGAGGCGCGATCCGTCGCGGGAGACTCGGGAGCCGGCACCGGTCTCCGATCCGGCCTCGGTCGCCTCCCACCTCGTCGACAGTGGGATCTGGGGTCTTCAGATCCTGCCGGCCGGTATCCAGCTCGACAACCCCAGCGAACTGTTCGGCAGCCCGGGCATGCAGCCCGTCATCGACCAACTCTCGGTGCTGGCCGATGTCGTCCTGGTGGACACTCCCCCGGTACTGGCCGTACCGGACACCGCCATCATCGGGAGCTTCGCCCGGGGAGCGGTCGTCGTGGCGTCAGAGGGCAAGACGGATCGGGGCGACCTCGACCGGACCATCCGTCGCCTCGAGTCGACCCACTGCCGGGTCCTCGGGGTGGCGCTCAACCGGGCCCGCCGCACCTCGGCCGACTCCTACCAGGCCTACGCCTACCGACCATGACCTCGACGGGGGGTGCGCGGTCCGGGCGACCGTTCACCGGCCGTGGACCGAGACCGGAGGTCGAGGCGGACCGGTCGGCCGAAGTGGGCGCGCCGACGACGTCCGGGGAGATCGATGTCGTGGTGGTGGCCTTCGGAGCATCAGAGCTCCTCGAGGCATGTCTCAGCGCCCTGGAGGGCGCCCTACCCCTGGTGGTGGTCGACAACTCCTCCGATCCGTCGGTCCGTTCGGTCGCGGGCAGACACGGCGCCCGCTACATCGACCCCGGACGCAACCTGGGCTTCGCCGGAGGTGTCAACCTCGGCCTCGAGCGCGGTCACGTGTCCGGACGCGACGTCCTGCTGCTCAATCCTGACGCCCAGATCGCACCGGCGGACGTGGCCCGGCTGCACCAGTGCCTCCAGGTCCGCCCGGATCTGGCCTGCGTGGCTCCGGCCCAGGTCGACGAAGTCGGAGGCCAGGCGGCCCGGGTGGGGTGGCCGTTTCCGACACCGGCGGGGGCATGGATCGAGGCGGTGGGACTGGGTCGACTCCGGCGCCACGTGGACTTCGTCATCGGTTCGGTCCTGATGATGAGCTCGGCCGCCGTCGATGCCGTCGGCCCGTTCGACGAGCGTTTCTTCCTCTACGCCGAGGAGACGGACTGGCAACGTCGGGCCCGTGACCTCGGCTGGGACGTGGCCGTGTGCCCCGAGGCCACTGCGATCCACGTCGGGGCGGGCACCGGGGGGGATTCGTCGCTGCGGGAGATCCACTTCCACGCCTCGCACGAACGCTTCGTGCGCAAGTACTACGGACCCGTCGGATGGCAGGTCTACCGGGCCGGGGCCCTGGTCGGGGCGTTCGTCCGCGCCATCGTCCTTCGGCGTGAACGCGCCCGCCAGGCGGCCTACCGCTTCCACCTCTACCGCCAGGGCCCGTGCCGTGTCGAGAACCGGTCGTGACGCCGGGTCCGGAATCGCCCCTGTCGGTGGTGCACCTGGTGGTCACCGACGCCTTCGCCGGAGTCGAGCGCTACCTCTGTCAGGTCTCCAACGAGTTGGCTGGCCGCGGCCACCGCATCGTCACCGTCGGTGGCGATCGAGACCGAATGCACCAGGAGCTGGCCCCAGACGTGACGAACATTCCGGCCGCGGGCCTGACGGCAGCGGCCCGGGCGCTGGCACGGGTCGGTCATGTGGACGTCGTCCATGTCCACATGACCGCGGCCGAAGGGGCGGCATGGTTGGCGAGACCATGGCAGCACTCCCCCATCGTGGCCACGAGACACTTCGCGCGTGATCGGGGCTCGAGCGTCGTGGCCCGCGGTTTGGCCGCGGTCACCAGCCGCGCCATCGCCTGTGACATTGCCATCAGCCAGTTCGTCGCCGACAGCATCTCCGGGCCGTCCGTGGTCATCCCCAACGGCGTCCCCGATCGCGATCAGGCCGCGCTCGTCACGGCGAAGGTGGTGATGTTGCAGCGACTGGAAGCCGAGAAGGCCACCGACGTGGGCATCCGCTGCTGGGCCCGGAGCGGGCTCGCCGACCAGGGCTGGCGCCTGCTCCTCGCCGGCCAGGGCGAGTTGCGGGGGTCCCTGGTCCAGTTGGCCCAGGACCTCGGCGTGGCCGACAGCGTCGAGTTCCTGGGCTACGTCGCCGATACCGACGCACTCCTGTCCGGAGCGTCGGTGTTCTTGGCACCGGGCCACCTCGACGGGTTCGGGCTCTCGGTGGTGGAGGCCATGGCCCACGGTGTACCCGTGGTGGCCGCCCGGGCCGGCGGCCACCTCGAGACGCTGGCCGACGACGGGCTCCTCTTCCCCCCCGGGGACACGGGGGCGGCGGCCCAGGCATTGGTGCGCTTGCAGGCCGACCTCTCCCTCCGCCGGACTGTCGGGTCCGTGCTCCGGCAGCGGCAGCGGGACCTGTTCTCGCTGCCGCGGCACGTCGATCGACTCGAGGCGGTCTACCGGCAGGTCATGGCCGGAGGTAATCCCGACGGGCGGTGACGGTCGACCGGCGGTGGCGTCCCCGCCGCACCAGCGTCGGGGCGACGCCCGGTCAGGCCGGCGGATGGCGTCGGACGGTCTCGTACAGGGCGAGTTGGGACCGGGCCACGCTCTCCCACGAACACCGGCGGGCGGCGTCCACTCCGGCCGACCGGAGCCGCGACCACAGTCCCGGCTCGTCCAGCAGCCGGCCCAGGGCATTCCGGAGCGCCCTCGGATCGCCGGGGGGGACCAGGAGACCATCCTCGCCCACCACGTCGGGAAGGGCGCCGCTGGCGCTGGCCACCACCGGGATCCCCGACGCCTGTGATTCCACCACCACCCGACCGAACTGCTCGACCCAGCCGGACATGGGCACCGACGGGACGGCGAGGGCGTCGATCCTCCGGTACACGCCGGGGATGTCCTCCTCGTCTACGTGCCCGTGGAAGATGATGCGATCGGCCAGGCCCAGGCGGTCGGCCCGGGCCGCCAGGCGGTCGGACTCCGGTCCGGCGCCGAAGATCTCGGCCGTCAGACGGTCATCGCCGGCCACCGCCTCGATCAGCACGTCGACACCCTTGTGGGGGATGAGACGGCCGACGAACCCGACCCGGAGACGTCGGGTCGGAGGTGGGTGCTCGATCGGGGCGAACCGCTCCACGTCGACGCCGAGCGGGAGCACGGTCAGCGCACCCCGCAGACCCTTTCGCCGGAGGATGGCACCGGCCTCGGTGTTGCAGGGGTAGGCGCCGGCCGCCCGCCGCAGGGTCCAACGCTCGAACCAGCGGAAGGGTGGTGGGTACCGCTTGTCGATGTTCTGGGCCGAGTAGACGACGAAGGGTGTGCGCAGGGAGCGCAGCCGACGCAGGAGCAGCACCTCGGCCACGGCCAGGCCGAACGGCTCCTCCTGCAGGTCGATGAGGTCCCAACGCGTCGATCCGAGGAGACGCCAGAGGGGGCGCGGGTCGTAGAGGAACAGGTTCGGATGACGACCGACGGTCCGGGCCGGCACGACGAACTGGTCGCCGTCGGGTGTGAACGCCACCTCGGACCCGCCCTCCTCCCAACGGGCCGCCACCACCAGGGTCACGTCGACCCCCATGGCCCGGAGCTGCCGATCGCGCTCCCTCCACGCCGAGACCACGCCGCTCTTCGACACCCGCAGTACCCGCAGCCGGCCCGGATCGCCCGGACGAGACGGGGGCAGAGCCTGCTCGTCTGGCGCTACCACCGGCGCATCGTACTGCGGGCGACCGGAGGCACCCTCCGGGGTGGAACGACCGTCACCAGCTGATGGTGGTGGCCGAGCTGTCGTCGAAGGTCGTCCCCCCCGAGGTCCACTGCTCGGCGGGGATCCGGGCCGACGGAACCAGCGTCATCGACCCGTGGCGACCGGGCATGCGGAAGCGGATCACCACCGTGGAGGAGGTGCCCTGGGGGATGGTGACCGGCGCCGCCAGCACCCACGTGGGCCCCTCGGCTCCCCTCACCGCGAGCGGTCCGGCTCCGGTCATGGAGACATCGCTGGCGGCTCCGGGAAGATTGGCCGCCACCAGACCGCGGTAGCCGGCGTAGGAGACCGGTTCCCCGGGGAACGGTCCGGCGATGAACTGCGACTGTCCCGGCGGCGTGATGTTGGACAGTTTGGTCGTCAGCGTGACCGACGTGTCCGAGCCGGCCGGCGCCGTGGTGACCGTCACGTGCACCGGAAGGTACTGGTCCAGCTTGTTGCCCCCGAGGTTGACGACCGACACGTCCACCGAACGGGGAGTCAGACTCCCGCTCACTCCGCTCACGACCCACGCGGCCTGGTCCACCGGGTCGCGCGACCACACCATGAAGTGACGACCGGCCACCGCCGACGACACCGCCGTGGCCAGGGCCCGGATGTCCGTGCTCTGGCCCTGCAGCTGGTTCAGCACCGTGCCGGTCAGCGAACCCAGGGCGTCCTGGCGATCGCTGTCCCCGGTGGAGGTGTCGGTCAGTCCGGCGTACTGATCGTGGAGCAGGAACTGCTCCACGTTGTCGGCGGTCACCGTCTGCCCGCCGGCCTGGACCGGTCCGGTGGCCTCGAGCAACTGGCGCAGCCCGGCCACGTCGAACGAGATGACTCCGTTCACCGGTTGGCCGGTCAATTTGGTCCACATGGCTGCAGCCAGCGGGGCGGTCACATTGAATTGGGGTGTCCACCCGAGGTTGCGCATGTCCAACGTCGGATTGAGCCATCCCCAGTTCCGCTCGAAGTCACCAGTGGCCACCACCGCTCCGGCCGGCAGCGTCCGGTCACCCGAGGGACCCATGTCACCCACCTGCACCGACCCGGCCGACGTCGTGGCCACCCCGACATCGAGGAACGTCCCCGACCCCGCCCTCATCTCGGCGTTGTTGGCGGCGAGCACCACGTAGGTCTGTGGACCGTCGAGGATCGAGGCCACGGCGGTCGACACGGCGGCGGCACTGGTCAACCTCGACCGGGCCTCGTCGAGCTGCCGCACGAACTCGTTGTGTTTGGAGGCCAGCGGCGACACCAGTGCCTGCGAGGGGCCGGTGTCGACGTGGTTCAGCTGCGACCGGGCCGATGCCGCGATGGCGGAGAGCTGGCGCAGCGACGCCACCCGTTGGGGCCCGGCGCCGTTGGGCTGGTCGAGTATGCCGTGCACCTGGGACAGGAATGTCGCACCGACGGACGACACCGTGCCGGCCGCCGTACTCAGGGACCGGACCGAGCGGAACTGCCGCCCGATCACGGGCACGATCGTGACCGGCGCGAACAGGGGTGACGAGAGATCCGACTGCGCCTGGGCGAACTCGGCCTGCGCCGCGTCGAGCAGTTGCACGGAACCGGGTGATGTCAGCTGCCCGGGGCTGAGATCGGTCCTCACCTGTTCGAGGTGGGCCAGTCCCCGTCGGTCGTGCTGGTAGGCGGACCAGCTACGTGCGGCCAGAAACCCTCCCCACACCAGGATCACCACCGCGACGGCAGCCACGATCAGCCACGTGCGTCGCCGCCCACCGGCTTTCTTGGTCACGGCAACCACTCGATACTCCAGGCGCCGGCGCGACCGGGGCCCGCGGCCCGGGTCGATCGGCGCGACGGGTAGGCGTCAGACCCCTCGATGGTACCGGACCGGGGTTTCAACCCTGTGTCATCATCGAGACGTCGGCCGTCTCGTCGCGGCCAGGCACCGCGACCTGCACCAAGAACGAACGGCCGTACCGCTAGCATCCCAACGTGTCGTTCACGGCCATCCGAGTGGGGGTGGGACGGGTGGTGCTGGTCGCCGGCATCCTGGTCCTGCTGTTCATCCCGTACCTCCTGTGGGGTACCGGGCTGATCACGGCCCGAAACCAGGCTGTGTTGACATCCCAGTTCCGCGAAGCCCAGGACAAGGCCGGCTCGCACCCGAGTGGTCACGTCCAGGCTCCGGCCCATTCCACGACCCCGGTTGCGCCCCAAGTGGCGCCGACCATCGCCGACCCGCCCCTCAGCAGCCCGGTGGGGATCATCCGCATCCCGAAGATCAATCTGGCCATGACCATCGTGGAGGGCACCGGCGAGGCCCAGCTGCAGATGGGTCCGGGGCACTATCCGACCACCCCTCTGCCGGGGGAGGCGGGCAACGCCGCCATCGCCGGACACCGGACGACGTACCTGCACCCCTTCTACAGCCTCGATGCGCTCGTACCCGGTGACGTGATCCTGATCACCACGCTCCAAGGGACGTTCCTCTACCGGGTCATCGGAAGCCAGGTCGTGCTTCCGACCGACGTGTCGGTGGTGGATCCCACTCCCACGCCCCAGCTGACCCTCACCACCTGCAATCCGCGCTACAGCGCCAGCCAGCGACTGGTGGTCCACGCCCAGCTGACCGCCAGTGAACTGGTCCACGCCACGGTGGTGCCGGCGGCCAAGCCCAAGGTGCACAAGGATTCCCCGGCTCCGGCTCCGGCCCCGCCGCGCAAGAACTGGGCGGTAGCCATCCTGTGGGGGTTGGGGGTGGCCACCTTGACCGTCGGCGTGTGGATGGCCGCCCTCCGGACCGTCCGTGGCCGGCGCCTCGCCATCCTGGGCGTGGGCACCCTGGTCTGGCTGGGAGTGGTGTTCTTCTTCTTCCAGTCCGTGGCGCCCCTGCTACCGGCCAGCTACTGACGCAGCCGGGCCGCCCCTCCGCGTCCTCGACCGCGCCCCGTCTGGGAGCGGACCGTGGTACCCGGCCCGGCCTTCGCCAGATCTACCCGGCTGGTCAGGCCATGGCCCGGCGGCGGCGGCGCATGAGCAGGCCACCGGCCAGGACGGCGCCAGAACCCACGAGGGCCAGCTCGGCCACATCAGCTCCGGTAAAGGGGAGGCTGGAGGTCGTGACAGTCGTGGTGGTGCCGGAACCGGAGCTCACAGCCACCGGTGTCGGATCCGGCGTGGCCGGAACGGTCGGCGTGACCACACACCCACCCGGTTCGGTCACCGACCCGGCCGGCGTGCAGCTGTCGGCTCCAGCGATGCCCGGCACCATGGCCAGAGAGGCCACGGCCAGGCTTGTTCCAACGATCAGACGTCTTGCCCACATATCGGTTGCCCTTCGTTCCGTAGGAGCATCGCCCCTGCGTTCCCAGTGCGGGCGCCGGACCGATGATGGCTCGGTCCACAACCCGTGACTCCATAGTGCAGGGCGGTCGCGACCTAAGGCAACGCGCTCCGTGGCAAATTGCCGTGGCAACCACTAGGAGTGATGCATCACGCGCGCCGAGCGGCATTTTAGACCCTGACAAGGGAAATGAAGCGCTGAGGACGGCCCCGGACCCAACCAGGGGAGAGATCGCGACCGGCAGTAGCGGGCAGACCTAGGCCGGCACCAGCTGGCCGAAGGTGCTGCACAGTCCCAGCGCCTCGATGATGACGAAAGCGGCCACGATGGCCACCACCACCGGGATCCTCCACGATTTGCCGGTGCGGGCCATCGGCGTAGGCATGTACCACGATGGCAACAGGCCATCCACCTGCCCGAGGTAGTCGGCCAGAGGGACGGCATCCTCGTCGATCGGTGCGTCGGGATCGGCCGCCAGGGCCAGCTCGGTCAGCTCGGCCTCGGTGAACCCGGCCTCGGTGAACCCGGCCCCGGTGAACCCGGCCTCGGACCCAGGCACCACCGTCACGGTCCCGGAAACCCAACCATCATCGTGGTCATCCACCATCGGTCTCCTGTCGGATTCGGTCGGACGCACTCTGGCACCTCGCCTCCCACTCTACCGCCGGACCGGGCGACCCCTACAGCTTGTGCACGAGGAGCTCGAGCAGGACGATGAACACCCCCACCAGCACCAGGCTCCCGACGTAGGCCAGCCTCTTCCACGACAGCCCGGTCCCACGGCCGGCGGTGCCGAATCCCACTACGGCCAGGGCCAGGACACCGACGATCTCGGCCAGGGCGAAGGCCGTCCGCACCGTCCACAGCCCGGCACCGGACAGAACGAAGATCAAGGTGGCCGGTATGGCGGCCGCGACGATCGTCCACGAGGCACTGAGCTCGTCCCACAGGTGCATCCATCGGAGCTCCAGCCGCTGCCACGGCCGCACGATGACCAGCTGCGAGAAGCCGTGGGCCAGCCAGATGGCCACCGCCCCCACCACGACCACCCCCGCCGTCGTCAGATCGCCCGGATTCTTCTCGAAGGTGAGGCCGGAGATCGCCACCAACGTCGAGATGGTGCCGTAGACGTAGTCGGCCAGTCCCGCCACCGAGCGGTCGTGACGGTGGCCCGAACCGTGGGCTCGGGCGGACGGATCCTCGGGACGGGGCGACACCGGGTCGTTCAACCGGCTGGACCCGACAGGGCGGGGGGGGCATGCACAGTCACGTCGGGCCGGGCGCGGCGTGACCCACCGGCCGAGACGACGGGCGGCCGGCTACCGGCGTCGGCGGCGATGTTCATCGCCGCCGACGGGTGAGTGGGCCGCGGTCCGGCTAGACCCGGCCGGCTCACCACCGGTGCGCCCATGCAGCGTCACGCTACGAGCAGCCACTGGTGGTGCCGCAGCTCCCGCACACGTAGCACGACCCGGCCCGCTGCATGGCGTTCCCGCACTGATAGCAGTAGGGGGCGTCACGGGGCTCGGCCCGGGCCAACAGCTGGTCCGCGGTGGACGTCGCATCGATCCGGCCCACCGGACCGGTGCGCTGCATCGGGCCGGTCAGGCTGTCGACCTCGGGACCGTCGCTGTCGACTTCGCTCCCGTCTATCACCGTGGCCGTCACCGGATCGACCAGCTCCGTATCGACCACACCGGTCGACTCGGTGGCCGTCTCCTCCACGCCGGGCAGGGTCGGCTGCATCCGCTCGGCGGTCGAGAGCACGCCCAGCTCGGCCCGCTCCTCCATCGGCAGGTAGTCGACGGCCAACCGGCGGAAGATGTAGTCGACCAGGCTGGTGGCGATACGCAGCTCGGGATCGTCGGTGATGCCGGCGGGCTCGAAGCGCATGTTGGTGTACTTGCGCACGTAGGTCGCCAACGGCACGCCGTGCTGCAATCCGAGGCTCACCGATATGGAGAAGGCGTCCATGATCCCGGCCAGGGTCGAGCCCTGCTTCGACACCTTCATGAACACCTCCCCCGGACGCCCGTCCTCGTACTCACCGACAGTCACGTACCCCTCGCAGTCGGCCACCCGGAAGGCGAACGTCGACGACGTGCGCCGACGGGGCAGCCGTTCCCGCACGGCGCCGACCACGACAGTACTGGCGGTACGGGCCTGCTCGTGGACCAGCGCCGCCTCCAGACCGGCGATCTTCTCGGACAGCTCGCGGGCGTGGGCCTCGGCCTCGGACGCCGCCGGCACGCCGTCGGAAGCGGTCCCGTCGTCGGTGGCGGCACTCTCCTTGGTGGCGGACAGGGGCTGGGCCACCTTGCAGTTGTCGCGGTAGACGGCCACGGCCTTGATCCCCATGCGCCATGCGTCGATGTGGAGTTGCTCGACGTCTTCGACCGACACCTCCTCGGGGAGGTTGACCGTCTTGGAGATGGCACCGGAGATGAACGGCTGGACGGCCCCCATCATGCGCACGTGACCGAGGTAGTGGATGGTGTTGTCACCCATGGAGCAGGCGAACACGGCCAGGTGGTCAGCCGAAAGGTACGGCGCACCCACGATGGACTTGTGGACGTCGATGTAGGCGATGATCTCGTCCACCTGATCGGCGGAGTACCCCAGTCGGGTCAGGGCCCGGGGCACCGTCTGGTTGACGATCGACATGGTTCCGCCCCCGACCAGCTTCTTGGTCTTGACCAGTCCGAGGTCGGGCTCCACGCCGGTGGTGTCACAGTCCATCAACAGCCCGATGGTGCCGGTCGGGGCCAGCACGCTGGCCTGTGAGTTGCGGACGCCGTTCTGCTCACCCAATTCCACGGCCAGTTCCCATGCCTCCTGAGCGGCCGACAGCAGGTCGGTGGGCACCTCCTCCTCGTCGATGTCGGCCACCGCATCGCGGTGCATGCGCAACACGTTGAGCATGGGCTCGATGTTGTCGTGGTACCCGGCGAACGGGCCCATCCTGGCTGCGGTGCGGGCCGAGGTGGCATAGGCGTGACCCGTCATAAGCGCCGTGATGGCACCGGCCCAGGCCCGACCCTGGTCGGAGTCGTAGGGAAGACCCTGGGCCATCAGCAGCGCTCCGAGGTTGGCGTACCCGATGCCCAGCTCGCGGAAGCGGCGCGAGTTCTCGGTGATCTTCTCGGTGGGATAGTCGGCGTTACCCACGATGATCTCCTGGGCCGTGAAGATGACCTCGATGGCGGACCGGAATCCCTCGATGTCGAACGAGGAGTCGTCGTGGAGGTACTTCATGAGGTTGAGGCTGGCCAGGTTGCAGGCCGAGTTGTCGAGATGCATGTACTCCGAACACGGGTTGGACCCGTTGATCCGCCCGGTGTTGGAAGCCGTGTGCCACTTGTTGATGGTGGTGTCGAACTGCATACCCGGATCGGCGCACTCCCAGGCCGCCCGGGCGAACTGGCGGAACAGATCGCGGGCCGGCACCCAGCGGATGGGCTGCGCGTCGCCCCGGCTGGTCAGGGCCCAGTCGTCCCCCGACACCACCGCGTCCATGAAGTCGTCGGTCACCCGCACCGAGTTGTTGGCGTTCTGGTACTGCAGGCTGATGGCGTCCTTACCGTCGAGGTCCATGTCGAAGCCGGCGTCGCGCAGGACGCGGGCCTTGCGCTCCTCGATGGCCTTGCACCAGATGAAGTCCTCGATGTCGGGGTGATCGGCGTCGAGAATGACCATCTTCGCCGCCCGCCTGGTCTTGCCCCCGGACTTGATGGTTCCCGCCGACGAGTCGGCCCCCCGCATGAAGCTGACAGGGCCGGAGGCGGTCCCTCCACCTTTCAGCAACTCGTGCGACGAGCGGATGCGGGACAGGTTCACCCCCGCCCCCGAGCCGCCCTTGAAGATCACGCCCTCCTCGGTGTACCAGTTGAGGATGGAGTCCATGGTGTCGTCGACCGACAGGATGAAGCAGGCCGATCCCTGCTGGGGGACGCCGGCCACTCCGATGTTGAACCACACCGGCGAGTTGAACGCGGCCATCTGGTGGACGATGAGGTACTTGAGCTCGTCGCGGAAGATCTCCGCCTCCTCGTCGTCGGCGAAATAGCCGTCCTTCACCCCCCAGGTGGTGATGGTGTCGACCACCCGGTCGGCGACCTGGCGCAGCGACCACTCACGCTCGTCGGTGTTGGGCGTCCCCCGGAAGTACTTCTGGGCCAGGATGTTGGTGGCGTTGAGGCTCCAGCCCTCCGGCACCTCCACGTTCAGCTGCTCGAAGGCCACGGCCCCGTCCCGGTAGTTGGTGATCCGGGCGTCGCGTCGTTCCCAGACGACCTCGTCGTAGGGATGGACACCCGCGGTGGTGAAGTGGCGGCGGATGCCGATGCCGATGCGCTGGGGGGCTATGGCCATGGGGGTGAACCTCTTTCTGGTCGGTTGTCGATCGGTCGGCTGGGTGGTCGGGTCTGGCTTGTCTGATCGGGGCTCGGCCCGAGGGCACGTGGGGAAGGGGTCCGTGGTCTTGTGAGCTTCGCATCCGGGTCCGACACCGGGTCATGGAGCCCCTCGGATCCGTGACGCCGTCCGTGAGCTGGGCGGCAACGGCCGGCTCACTCGATCATACGGGCTCACTGGCCCGTGAAACCCCGGAAAACACTATATGTTGTGGTTAACCCTCCCCCGAGGTACGAGATAGTGGGTCCATTACAGCAGCGTAGTTACACCCCTGTCAACCAATTCCGGCTCGATCGGGGCGAATTCGGGGAGCGAAATCCCTGTTCGGGGGGCGTTCGCGAAGAATTGCAAATGATTGCTCAGCGCGAGCACCTTCCTCCGGGAAGGACCCCCGCCTTCCGCCCGCCCCCGGTCTCCTCGGTACAGTCCCCGGGATGGCCCCCCACACGCCGGTCTCCATCGCCATCGACGCCGGGACCACCGGGGTCAGGGCCCTCGTGGTGGACGAGGGGGCCGACGTGGTCGACGTGGCCTACCGCGAACTGACCCAGTACTACCCCCGACCCGGCTGGGTCGAGCACGATGCCGCCGAGATCTGGGACGCGGTGCGGACCACCCTGGACGAGGTGGCCGGACGCCTGTCCGATCACGACCGCGTGCCACGGGCCGTCGGGGTCACCAACCAGAGGGAGACGGTGGTGCCCTGGGACCGGGGCTCCGGCACCCTGTTGCACCGCGCCATCGTGTGGCAGGACCGCCGGACCGCGCCGATGTGCCGGGCCCTGACCGACGCCGGCCACCTGCCCTTCGTCCGGGAGCGGACAGGGCTGGTACTCGATCCCTACTTCTCCGCCACCAAGATGCGGTGGCTGCTCGACGAGGGCGGCCTCTCCCCCGGCCCGGGGCTGGCCCTCGGGACGGTCGATTCGTGGGTGCTGTGGAACCTCACCGGTGGGGCGGCGGGGGGCACGTTCGCCACTGACGCCACCAACGCCTCGCGCACCCTGCTCTTCGACATCGTGGACCGGCGGTGGTCGGCCGAGTTGGCCGCGGTCTTCGGTGTTCCCCTGCGGTCGCTCCCCGAGGTGCGCCCGTCCTGTGGCCGCTTCGGCCTGGTATCGGAACTGGCTCTGGGCGCAGCGTCGCCGCTCCGGGGGGTCCCCGTCAGCGGCATGGCCGGCGACCAGCACGCCGCCCTGTTCGGCCAGGCGTGCTTCGACCCCGGCATGACCAAGGTCACGTTCGGGACGGGGAGCTTCGTCGTCATGAACGCCGGGCCCGTGTGCCCCGACCCGGTGGAAGGCCTGATCACCACCTTGGCCTGGGACCTCGGTGACGCCGGGGGAGCCGCCGGAAGTCCATCGGTGGATTACGCCCTCGAAGGATCGGTGTTCGTCTCCGGTGCCGGTGTGCAGTGGCTGAGGGACGGGCTCGGACTCATCGAACGGGCCTCCGACCTCGAGCCGCTGGCCCGTTCGGTGGACTCCAGCGACGGGGTGGTCGTGGTACCGGCGTTCACCGGTCTCGGCAGCCCCCACTGGGATCCCGGCGCCCGCGGGACGGTGCTCGGCCTGAGCCGTGGGACCGGTCGGGCCCACCTGGCCCGGGCCATGGTCGAGGCCATGAGCTTCCAGGTGCGGGACGTACTCGACGCCATGGCCACCGGACCCACCGCACCCACCGTCCTCCGGGTCGACGGTGGCGCCGCGGCCATGGACCTCCTGTTGGAACTGCTGGCCCACCAGACCGGACTGGAGGTGGTGCGGCCGACGTCGGTGGAGACCACCGCCCTCGGAGCGGCCACGCTGGCCGGGCTGGCCGAGGAGGTCTGGGGATCGCTCGACGACCTGGCCGGACGGTGGACCGAGGACCGTACCTTCTCCCCGGCCGGACCGTCCGACGACGCCGAACCGGCCCGCCGGGCGTGGCAACGTGCCGTCGATCGCTCGCGGGGGTGGGTGACCGGGACCGGGTAAGGGGCCGGACCGCCGGTCGACACCCCCTAGGAGAGCTCCTGCCCGCCGTGATCGGCCAGTTCGGCCATGATCGAGATCCACTGGCGCTCCCGGTTCCGCAGGATGGGATGGCTGCGGCCCACCACGAGGACCATCTCGGCCGAGACCAGGAAGGCGATGGCGACGGTGGCGTCCGGCTCGACCTGGTCCGGCGGCGGGCTCATGGCCCGCAGGGCCATGGCGGTCAACTCGTCGTGCTCGGGCAGCTCGCCCTGGGACCGGACCACCGACCACGCGTCCGTGTCGAGCACCGCCGCGAACGTGGCGGCCAGGCTCCGGCACACCCGGCTGGTCAGTTGGTCCAAGAGTCCCGCCAGGGAGTCCTGCTTGAACAGCTCGGTGGCCACCTCGAGGAGCTCGGCGTTGCGGTCCGGCAATGGTCCCTCCACCGGTCGCACCGACTCGATGGTCACGCCGTCGACCTCGAGGATCTCGTCCCGCAACAGGTCGATCAGCCCGTCGGCGGCCAGGCCGACCCCGAGCTCGTCCACCACGATCCCGTTGTCCCGCTGCAGGATCTCGATGGAGACCACGTCCCCGCCCACCGAACCGATCCGGCTGGCCACGGCCCCGAGTGCGCCGGGTCGATCGGGGAGCTGCACCCTGATCAGGTAGTTGAACACCTCTTCAGGGTAGGCCGTCACTGTGTACACACTGTTTCGGGCTCGTTACGACATCGGGTGATCCGATCACCGGCATTCGATCCACCGATACCGGCCGCACCGACGTCCGCCCGTCGGTCAGCGGGTGCCGGCCCGGGTGGCGTAGCGGTCCACGTACTCCTGGCCGGAGAGTCTGGCTATCTCCGACATGAGGGCGTCGGTCAGTGACCGCAGCTCGGCCTGCTCGATGTCCCTGCTCACGGTGACCGCGGCCCCGACCGGGTCGGAACAGGCACCGGTGGTGACACTCTCGCCGTCGTGCGTGTAGGACAACGGGGGTCCGAACCGGACCGTCACCGACCGGAACGGTCTCATCACGTTGCTTCCGGGGGGCTGGACGACCCGGGTCCCGCACAGCCCGACCGGGATGATCGGGACGTCGCAACGGAGGGACAGTCGGGCCACACCGGTGTGGCCCTTGTGGAGTCGCAGGTCCGGAGCCCGGGTCCCCTCGGGGTAGATGCCGAGGAGGTGCCCGGCGTCGAGGACCGTGGTGGCGGTGTCGAGGGCCCGCTGCGATGCGTCGCCCCCGGTTCGGCTCATGGGTATCTGACCGGCAGCCCGGAAGAACCAGGCCGTCTTCCAGTTGTCGAAGTACTCGGCCTTGGCCACGTACGTCACCCGGCGCCGCAGCACCAGGGGGAGGAAGAAGGAGTCGCAGAACGACTGGTGGTTGGCGGCCAGCACCGCCGGCCCGTGGGCCGGGACGTGCTCCCGGCCCTCGACCTTGACCCGCCAGAACAGGAAGAAGAACGGGCTCAGCACCACCTTGAAGATCCAGTAGGCCACGCGCCACGGTACCGCCGGCTGTGCTGTACTGCACTCCATGCCCACCGGGTCCGACACCCTGCCCCAGCCCGGCCCGACCGGGAGCGGCCCGGCCGCGGAGGCACGGGCCGTCGACTCGTGGACGGTCATGGGCCGGACCATCGGGCTCCCCGTGGAGGTGCGGCGGGCCGGTCAGTGGGGGGCGCAGTACCTGGTCCCGGCGGCCGCGGCCCAGCGCATCGTGGGGCCCTCCGGGCTCGAGGTGACCGGGCCCGTCCCCGGACGGGCGCTCGTGGCCCTGGCCGTCTGCCGCTACGACGACACCGATCTCGATCCCTACCACGAGGTGGCGGTGAGCTTCGTGGTCCGGCCCCACGACGCCCCACCCCGGCCGACGCGGGCCCAACGGACCCGCGAGTTCTTCACCGGAGCCATCGGGGCCTACATCCACCGCCTGCCGGTGGACCAGGCGTTCACGTGCGCGGCCGGGCGGGATATCTGGGGCTTCCCCAAGTGGGTGACCTCAATCGACATCGACGAGCCCCCTCCGACCGGCTCGGGGGCGGGGACCGGCACCATCGTCAGACTGGTCGACGACGGGACGCACGTGCTGACGCTCACCGTGGCCGCCGGCGGCCCGCTCCATCTGCCCACCCAGGCCCCACCGAGCTACTCCTTCGCCGACGGGGTCCTCCGCCGCACCCTGTGGACCAGCTCGTCGGAGGGGACCGCCGGCCGGATCGGCGGGGCGACACTGGTCCTCGGCCACCATCCCATGGCCGACGAGCTCCGATCCCTGGGACTGCCCAAGCGGGCCCTGTTCACGTCGTCGGCGGCATCCATGCGGGCATCCTTCGGCGCCGCCGAGATCGTGACCGCAGGGGCATCGGCCTGAACGGGCCATCGCACGCGGAATCCCCGATTGACCCCGACGGAGCGGCCCCGTAGCGTCAGTGGACCATGGCCCGCCGGCTCACACCCAGGGGCGCCCGGCGGCGCCGCCAGCTCATGGACCTGGCCGCCCGCCGCTTCGCGGCCGACGGCTATCACTCCACCTCGGTCACGAGCATCGTCGACGAGCTCGGCGTGGGTAAGGGGGTCTTCTACTGGTACTTTCCGTCGAAGGACGAGCTCCTGGCCGAGATCCTGGCCGAGGCTCTCCGCTCCATGCGCCTGGCCCAGCGGGAGGCCATCGCCGGCGAGCCCGACCCGGCCCGTCGGATCGAGTGGGGAATCCGGGCCACCCTGCGGTGGCTCTCCGACCACCGGCACCTCTTCGTCCTGCTCGAATTCGCCCGGACCGAGGAGCGCTTCGCCACCCTCATCCGACAAGGGGACCAGCAGACGCTGGCCGACGCCCTGCCCCACGTGAGCGCCGGCATCACCGCCGGCCTGCTCCGGGGTGAGGACCCCACCACCCTGGCCATGGCCATCGTCGGCGTCACCGGCCATTTGGCCCGGGTCCTCGTTCTCGAACAGGGCCAGGACGCCGACCGGGTGGCGGAGGCGGCCATCTCCTTCTGTCGCCAGGGCTACGTGGCCACCCATCCGGCCGTGGCCCGAACGGTCGTCAGCGCAGCCGGGTGAGCACCCGGCGAAGACTCCGCACGCCTTGACCGATGCGCTGCTCGTTCTCGATGAGGGCGAACCGCACGTGGTCGTCGCCGCCCGGACCGAAGCCGACCCCGGGCGAAGTGGCCACGTCGGCCTCGGACACCAGGAACTTGGAGAACTCGAGCGAGCCCATCTCGCGGTAGGGCTCGGGGATGGGCGCCCACACGAACATGGTGCCCCGGGGCGGCGTGATGTCCCAGCCGATCCGGTTGAGCCCGTCGCACAGGGCGTCCCGACGGGCCTGGTAGGTCTCGTTGATGAACTTGGGATAGTCGGGGGCCTCGTTCATGGCCACGATGGCGGCGATCTGGATGGGTTGGAATGTTCCGTAGTCGAGGTAGCTCTTGAGCTTGGTCAGGGCCTGGACGATGGCGGCGTTGCCGACCAGGAATCCGACCCGCCAGCCGGCCATGGAGAACGACTTGGTCAGGGTGTACAGCTCGACGGCGACGTCCTTGGCCCCCGGCACCTGCAGGATGGACGGGGGCGAATAGCCGTCGAAGGCGATGTCGGCGTAGGCGAAGTCGTGGACCAGCACGATGTCGTGCTCGCGGGCGAACTCGACCAGCCGGGTCATCCAGGCCAGGTCGACGCACTCGGTGGTCGGATTGTGAGGGAACGACAGCACCACCACCCGTGGTTTGGGCCACGCCGACTCCCACGCCTCCATCAAATTGTCGAAGAACACCTCCCCCGGGCTGGTACCGGTCTCGGTGCCGGGGGCGTCGAGCCGCACGTTGCGGACGTCGGCACCGGCGAAGAGGGGGGCGTAGATGTGGATGGGATAGGACGGTGACGGCACGAGGGCGGTGTCACCCGGACCCACCAGCACCCACATCAGATGGGAGAGGCCCTCCTTGGCGCCGATGGTCGTGACCACCTCGGTGTCGGGATCCAGCTCCACTTCGAACTTGCGCAGGTAGAGATCGGTGATGGCCTGGCGGATCTTCGGGATGCCACGGCTGGCCGAGTAGCGGTGGTTGCGCGGGTTGCGGCCGGCCTCGGCCAGCTTCTCGACAGCCACGTCCGGCGACGGCAGGTCGGGATTGCCGAAGCCCATGTCGATGACGTCCCGACCACTGTGCCGACCGGCGTCCCGAAGATCGTTGATGGTGGCGAACACGTAGGGCGGAAGGCTGTTGATCCGGCGGAACTCCATGCCCCGAGGTTACCGCCGGACCACCCACTGCCCGGACACCCCGACCCGACGGGGACGGCCCGGCGGTCCCGTCCCCCGCTCTCAGACCGGGGGCGACGCGCCGCCGACCACCTCGGCCGCCGCCGCCACCACACCGAGGTCACTGGGCCAGGCACAGACGGCCCACGTGGCTCCGGCCCCGGCCACCTCGACCAGGCGTGCCGTCACCCCGTCGACCGACTCACCGACCGGTCCGCCCCAGGTGACCTCGACCCCGGATCCGGTGAGCTCGGCCACCCGGATGGCCTCTCCCTCCCAGAGGTTGACCGCCACCATCAGGGAGCGGGCCAGCTCGACCGTCCTCGGCAGCCCACCGCCCACCCACACGGGGATGCCCTCGAGGCGGGCGCTCGCCGCCACCGTGGCCAGGCGCACGCGCCGTTCGGCGGCGGGCTCGAACGGGACACCGAACGCCTCGTTCTCCGGTCGGCTCAGGTGGTCGCCGGTACCGATGCCGGCGATGAGCCGTCCGCCGCTCAGGCCGTGCAGGGTCGAGAGCTCCGAACTCAGCACGTCATCGGGGACGAGGCCCACCCGAGCCACCAGGGTCCCGATGGCGATGGTCGAGGTGGAGACGGCCAGGGCCCCGAGAAGGGGCGCCGACGAGATGGCGGGTCGACCGGGCTGCCCCATAGGCCACAGGTGGTCGAAGCAGAACACGCCGTCGAGGCCCAGGGCCTCGGCCTGTCGGGCCGCGTCGATGGCGGCGTCGGCGTCATCACGGAATTGCGGCAGCGTGATGCCGACCTTCACGGTGCCGACCCGGTTGGATCCGTCGAGCCCGCGACCGCGGTCATCGGCCGGCGGTCGGTCACGCCGTCGATTCGACCCGTGCCTTCAGCTCACGCAGGGCGATCGACATGATGCGGCTCTGGGCCCGCATCTTGATGAAGCCGGGCAGCGGCACCTTCATCTCGACCTCGAGGTGGTAGGTGACCTCGGTGCGACCGTCACCGCTGGCGGCGAAGACGTACCGGCCGTCCAGCTTGGAGGTGATGTCACCCCGGGTCTGGACCCAGGCCAGCACCTCGGGCGCCCCGGAGTAGTCGTAGGCCAAGGTGTAGCTGGTGCTCCGCCCGAACGCGGCGGCACGGAAGGTCACCAGCTCGGGTCGGCCCTGCTCGTCACTGGCCTCGATGGTCACTTCTTTGATGTCGGCGGCCCACTGCGGATAGGCGGCGATATCGGAGCTGACCTCGAAGCAACGCGCCGGCGTGGCCGACACCACCATGCGCTCGGTGGCTTGTTCCGCCACGATCAGCCCTCCTCTTCCATCGATCTGCCAGCCGGTCGCGGGCCAGGCGGCCCTTCAGCCTTCCACGTCGGCAAGCGACGCGGCCAGCCTAGGGGCGAGTTTGTCATAGTCGAAGGATGCCTCGGCCCGCTGTCGGGACGCCGTGCCCAGGCGATGGCGGAGCTCGGCGTCGGCCAGGAGGCGGGCGATCGCCCCGGCCGCGGCGCCGACATCGGTCGGTCGGCCGACCACCACGCCGGTCACACCGTCCTCCACCGCCTCGCCGGCCCCGCCCGACGCGCCGGCCACCTGGGGCACTCCGGCCGCGGCCGCTTCGAGGAACACGATGCCGAATCCCTCCTGTTCGAGCCCGAGCCACCGATTCCGGCACAGCATGACGAAGATGTCGGCCGCGCCCACCAGACCGGGCAGGTCGTCGTCGGTGACCGCGTCGAGCATGCGCACCGGGGCGGAGCTCTCGGCAATGCGGCCGGCCAGCCGGTCCGAGTCCCGGCCACGGCCGGCGACGGCCACGGTCAGATCCGGCCAGTCCGGGCGCAGGCGGACGGCGGCGTCGATGAGCACGTCCATCCCCTTGCGGGGCACGAGGCGACTGACACTGACCACCAACGGGCCGTCGACCGGGAGGCCCAACGCCACCCGGGCCGAGGTCCGCTCGTCCGAGGTCAGCGGTCGGAAGCGCCCGAGGTCGACACCGGGGGGCACCTCCACTACCGGGGGCATGTCCCGGTGGTGGACGGCGCGAGCCGCCTCGGAGGCCGGGTAGCCCCCGGCCGAGACGGCCAGCACGCTGTGTCGGAGGACCCGTGCCACCAGCTGACGGGAGCCGGGCACTCGACCAGGGATGGCCACCTCGGCTCCGTGCAGCAGGACGGCGTAGGGAAGGCCCAGCCCGGGACCGACCAGCCCGAGGGGGAAGACGGGATCGAGGACGACCAGGCTGGCCCCCACCAGACGGGCGGTGTCGCGGATCCGACGGACCAGTGACGGCGTCGGGACCAGCACCGGGCTCCTCACCCGCTCGATGTGGACACCCCGGGCCGCCTGCTCCCGGTCGAACCGGGCCGCGTCGGGGTGGGACCGTGCCGTCAGGACGGCGAACGAGGTGGGATCCATCCGGGACCAGAGTTCCCACAGGTAGGCCTGGATGCCACCGACCTTGGGCGGGAAGTCGTTGGTGACCAGGAGGTGGGTCACCGGGCCTGCACCACCAGGTCACCCCGGCCCAACCGTCGGGCCGCCCATTCGGCATGCTCGACGATCATCGGGTCCGTCGCCGCGAGCCAGTGCCGCAGGACCCGCTCGGTGCCGGGATGGTCGGTCAGCCCGCTGTTGCCCAGGGCCACCAGGGCATTTCTTCGCAGGTAGCGCGGGTCCCGATCGGGAACGTACCAGCGCCCGTAGGCCGCCATGAGCTCGTCGTCATCGGCCTCGAGCAGCGCCACGAGGTCGACGGCGTGCTCCTCCCCGACGCCCACCGGGGCCGGGTCCCGCCGCTCGGCCACCTCGTTGATGGGGCAGGCCCGTTGGCACTCGTCGCACCCGTAGAGACGGGTTCCGAGGGCCCGGCGGTGCTCGAGGGGGAAGGAGCCCTTGGCCTGGAGCAGCCAGGCCAGGCAGCGGCGGGCATCGAGAACCCCGGGGGCCACCAGGGCTCCCGTCGGGCAGGCCCGGATGCACCGGGTACAGCGGCCACACCCTTGTCCGTGGGGCGCTTCGGGGTCCGTGGCGGTGGGGAGGAGCGGCGCGTCGGTGACCACCGAGCCCAGCACGAACCACGAGCCCAGTCCGGGCAGGAGCAGGAGGGTGTTCTTGCCGTACCAACCCAGGCCGGCCCGGTGGGCCACGGCCCGATCGACCAGGGCGTTGTCGTCGCAGACCACAACGGCACGCCACCCGAGGCCGCCGAGGTGGCCGGCTATCCGGGCCAGGGCGCCGCGTAGGGAGGCGTAGTGGTCGGATCGGGCGTACCTGGCCACCTCGCCCGTGGGAGCCCCGGCGCCAGGACCGGACGAGGGGGCGGCGGGCCGGCGGCGATAGCTCCAGGCGCCCACCACCAGGGACCGGGCCTCGGGCAGGATACGGGTCGGATCGGTGGAGCGGTCGGGATTCCGGTAGGTGAACTGCATGTCACCGTGGAGCCCCCGCTCCTTTCTCTGCCGGATGTCGCGGCGGGTCTGTTCGAACACGTCGGCGTGGGTGATGCCCACCGCGGCCAGCCCCGAGGACACCCCGACCTCGACCAGGGCGGCACCGAGGCCGGGCACCTCGTCCGGGGCCATCGACGTGGGAACGGGTGCGGGGACGCGAGGCACGCCCCATGGTGGCACGGAGGATGGCGGCACCACGACGAGGCGCCGCCGGACCCGGGTTCAGCCCACCCGTCGGGAGTGGCGGACGCCGGGGACCAGGCCGGCCTGCTCGAGAAGTCGGACGGCCCGGGCCTCGTCGGCGTCGACCACGATGGCATCCTCGGGTTCGCGCCCGACGATGAAGGTGACGATGCAGTCATCGCACACCGGCGTGTGCTGGTGCCGGCAGTCGGCGCAGTCGATGGAGAACGCCT
Source organism: uncultured Acidimicrobiaceae bacterium (assembly GCA_963756515.1). Taxonomy (GTDB): domain Bacteria; phylum Actinomycetota; class Acidimicrobiia; order Acidimicrobiales; family RAAP-2; genus Bog-756. The sequence goes on along the minus strand of CAVWNV010000002.1, from coordinate 467,885 downwards.
CGGGAGCGTCCGATCGGTCGGCTGGGTCGGGCCGAACGCCGGGCATGGCCACCGGCACGGCGGTGGGGACGGTGGTGGGCGGCATGGCGGTGGGCGGCATGGCGGTGGGCGGCATGGCGGTGGGCGGCATGGCGGTGCCTCCTGAGTTGGACGGTATGGCGGTGGATTCCATGACCCGGTCATCATGGATGAAGGGTGTGACACCACTCTGACCAGGATGTCCGCCCTGCCCTCGGGACGACCGGGCCAGTTCCCGCCCACCCGGGTTGGACACCCGACCGGACGGCATTTACTCTCATCGGACGGCGGCACGCACCGGGCAGGGCCGCGTAGGAGATTCGAATACCTTGACTCGCTTTCGCACCCGTACCCTGACGCTCGCATCCGCCTGTCTGCTGGGCACCTTCCTGGTGGCGTCGATGGTCGGCCCGGCCGCCTCGGCCCCGGCCGGCGCGGCCGGGGCCACCGGTGCCAGGGTCGTCCCCCACACGCCGCCGGCCTCCACCGGCATCTACGTGGTGGCCAACTGCGGCTGCCTGTACGCCTACGGCGCCGCCCAGGACGTGGGCGACGCAGGTGAGCTCTCCCTGTCCAAGCCCATCGTCGGCATCGCCACCACCAAGGACGGCCAGGGCTACTGGATGGCGGCCAGCGACGGCGGCATCTTCAACTACGGGGACGCCGGCTTCTACGGCTCCCTGGGCAGCATCCGCCTCAATCAGCCCATCGTGGGTATCGCCGGCAACAACGCCGCCAACGGGCTGGGCTACTGGATGGTGGCCAGTGACGGGGGCGTCTTCACCTTCGGCGACGCCGTCTTCTACGGCTCCCACGGCGGTTCGCACCTCAACCAGCCGGTGGTGGGCATGGCGGCCACGGCCGACGGTGGCGGCTACTGGCTGGTGGCCAGCGACGGGGGCATCTTCACCTACGGTGACGCCGGGTTCTTCGGCTCCCACGGTGGCTCGCACCTCAACCAGCCCATCGTGGGCATGGCGGCCACACCCGACGGTGGCGGCTACTGGCTGGTGGCCAGCGACGGGGGCATCTTCACCTACGGTGACGCCGGGTTCTTCGGCTCCCACGGTGGCGCGCCGTACGGCGCCCCGATCGTGGGCATGGCCGCCAACGGAACCGGCAACGGGTACTGGCTGGTGGCCAGCGACGGCAACTACTTCCCCTATGGCGACGCCGCCAACTACGGCCCGAACTCGGTACCGGTCCATCCGGTGGTCGGCATCGCGGCCCAGGCCTAGGGCCGGCGCGACTCTTGAGCGACGAGCGTCCGGCTCAGTAGCCGGCGTCGGGATCGACCAGCCCGACCAGTTCGTCCCCGGCCGCGAACCGGGACACGTTGGTGCGGATCCGCTCGGCCAACAGGGGCATCACCATCTCGATGGTGTCGGCCGTGTGGGGGGTGATGATGCAGTTGGGCTCGTCCCAGAGCGGGTGGTCGTCGGGCAGCGGCTCGGGATCGGTGACGTCGACGGCGGCGCCGGCGATCGAACCGGACCGCAACGCGGCCACGAGGGCGTCGGTGTCGACATGGGGTCCGCGGGCCACGTTCACCAGCCAGGCGGTCTCGTCCATCAGCTCGAGTTCCCCGGCACCGATGATGCCGGTCGTCTCCGGCGTGAGCGCCAGGGCCAGGTACACCACCAGGGCGCCGGGGAGGACCTCGTGGAGGCGCGACACGGGGACGGTCCGGGCGGCTCCGGGCAACGGGTCGGGCTTCCGGCGAACCACGGTGGCCTCGACCCGGAACGGAGCCAGCTGCTCGAGGAGCGACGACGTGATGCCCCCTCCCCCGAGGATGGTCACCTTCTGGTCGTAGAGGCTGGTACCGGCCGGCTTTCCCCAGGACCTGGCCCTGATCCGGGTGGGCAGGTGACGGAGCCCGGCGATGGACAGTCCGAGTGCGTGCTCGGCCACCGGCTCCGCGTACGAGCCTTTGGCGCAGGTCCAGACGTGGTCGTGGTCCAACAGTCCGAACGAGAGCACCCGCTCCACGCCGGCGAACGGCAACTGGACCCAGCGGACACTGGGGGCCGAGGCGAGTTGGTCGGCGAGGCCCTGGACCTCGGCCGGATCGAGCCAGACCAGGGCGTCCGGGTTGTCGGCGATGTCGACGAGCTCGCCGCCGCCGGCGGCGACGGCGTCGGTGGCGAACGCGGCGTGCACGGGACCGACGGCGATACGGGGTTGGGCCATGGCCGCAGGTTAGCGACCGGGCCGACGAGAGGACCAGATCGGGTGGCGCCGACGGCCGGCCCTCCGGGTCGTCCGCCCTCCGGGTGTCGGCCCGACGGCGCGGCCCGTGCCGATCAGTGGTTTGATGCAGCCAGAACTACCGGCGGCAGGGTGCGGCCGTAGACACGGAGGGGGATCCGATGATCGTGCCGTTCAACGTCCGTGACTTCCTCGACCGGGCCGAGGTGGCCTATCCGGACCGGATCGGCCTCATCGACGAGCCCGACCAGCCCGCCGAGGCCTGGGGGCCGCTGTCCTTCACCGACCTGGCCGCCCGGGCCCGGGCCCAGGCCCTCGGGTTGGACCGGCTGGGTATCGGGAGGGGCGAGCGGGTGGCCGTGGTCTCCCACAACTCGTCCCGTCTGCTGACTTCGTTCTACGGGGTGTGCGGTTGGGGCCGGATCCTCGTGCCCGTCAACTTCCGCCTGGCGCCGGCCGAGGTCGGGTACATCGTGGAGCACTCCGGCGCCTCGGTGCTCATGGTGGACCCCGAGGTCGATGCCGACCTGTCCGGCATCGCCGTCGAGCACCGGTTCGTGCTGGGCGCCGAGAGCGACGAGGTGCTGTTCCCGGCCGGTCCGGGCGGCTCGCCGGCCCGGGAGCCTGAACCGTGGGCGCCGGACGAGAACGCCACGGCCACCCTCAACTACACGTCGGGCACCACGGCCCGGCCCAAGGGCGTCCAACTCACCCACCGCAACTGCTGGGTCAACGCCACCCTGTTCGGATGGCACGCCCAGGTGTCCGACCGTGACGTCTACCTCCACACGCTGCCCATGTTCCATGCCAACGGCTGGGGCATGCCCTGGACCACCACCGCCATGGGCTGCCCACAGGTGGCCCTGCGCAAGGTGGACGGGACCGAGATACTGCGCCGGGTGCAGCGGCACGGCGTGAGCCTCCTGTGCGCGGCACCGGCCGTGGTCAACGCCATCCTGGACGCCCTGCCCGGCTGGGACGGGCCCATACCGGGGAGGGACCGCACCCGCATCGTCGTCGCCGGCGCGCCGCCGCCCAGCCGTACCATCGAGCGCATCCAGACCGAGCTCGGTTGGGAGTTCAACCAGATCTACGGGCTCACCGAGACCTCCCCCCTGCTGACCATCAACCGCCACCGGTCCGAGTGGGACGACCACCCGACGAGTGGCAAGGCCCGCAAGCTCATGCGGGCCGGCTCGCCGGCCGTGGGCACCACCGTCCGGGTGGATGCCGGCGGCGAGGTCCTGGTCCGCAGCAACACGGTCATGGAGGGTTACTGGAACCAGCCCGATGAGACCGAGGCCGCGTTGGCCGGCGGTTGGTTCCACACCGGCGACGGCGGGATCGTCGACGGCGAGGGCCACCTGAGCATCCTCGATCGGAAGAAGGACGTGATCATCTCCGGCGGCGAGAACGTCTCGTCCATCGAGGTGGAGGACGTCATCTTCTCGCTGGACGGAGTGGCCGAGGTGGCGGTGATCGGAGTGCCCGACGATCAGTGGGGCGAGATGGTCATCGCCCTGGTGGTGGCCGAGGAGGACGGCGGGCTGAGCGAGGACCAGGTGATCGCCCACTGTCGGACGGCGTTGGCCGGCTACAAGTGCCCGAAGCGGGTCGAACTGCGCCAGACACTGCCCCGCACGGCCACCGGCAAGCTCCAGAAGTTCAGGCTCCGCGCACCCTACTGGGAGGGACGGGAACGCCAGGTCAACTGACCCCCGGACCGGTGGGAGCTAGGGCCCGGCCGGGGAGGCTCGGGTCGCGGCTCCGGCTCCGGCCCCGCCACCACCGAGCCACCCGACGATGGCGTCGAGTGTCCATCCCGGCGCCTCCAACATCGGCACGTGGCCGATGTCGGGGGCGACCTCCAGCCGCCAGTCCGGGTGGGCCGAGTGCATGCGTCGGGCCGCCCCGATGGGAACCAGCACGTCGCGTGCCCCGTGCAGGAGCAGGGTGGGCTGACCCACCTGCTGGAGCTTTCCCATCGTCTCGCCGGGCCTGGCCATCATGGAGGCGAGGGAACGCGCCGAGCGCAGGTAGGCCGCGTCGGCCTGGGCCCGGTCCAACCGCTCGGTCAGCTCGATGTGGGCCTCCACCACGCCGTCGGGCACCCGGGAGGCGTCGACGCAACACACGCCCAGCACCCGGCGGACGGTCTGTTCGGCCGTGGTCCGGCGGCGACGACCGGTGAGGTAGGACTCGCCGACCCCGGGCACGGCACACACCAGGAAATTGGCCACCACGCGCGGGTGGACCAGACCGAGCCGCGCCGTGGGGAGGGCGGGATCGATCAGGATGAGGCCGGCCACGGTGTCGGGCTCCTCGACCGCCTGCAACGCCGCCACCAGGCCACCCATCGAATTGCCCATCAGAATGGCGGGCCGGGGCGTGGAGCCTCCCGACGAAGCCCGGAGGAAGCCGCTGACCAGACGGCGGTGTCCCTCCACGTCGGCGGTCCTCGACCCGGTCGGGGTCAGGCCGTGGCCGACCAGGTCCAGCGCCACCAGGCGGGCGTGCCGGCTCAATCCGGGAGCGATGGCCGACCAGTTGAGGTGGGAACCACCGAGTCCGTGCAGACCGACGATGAGCGGGCCGTCCTCGGGTCCCCCCATGTCGACCACGTGCAGGGGACCGTCCACGTCGACGACCTGCGATCGGGTCCCGTCGGCGGTCGCGCTCACCGCCCAAGGGTACCGGCCGGTCCCGGCGGGCGGGCCGACCGGACCCGCCGCGCTCAGGCCGGGAGGAAGTCGATCAGGAGCCGGTTGAGGTCGTCCGGGGCCTCCAGGGCCATCCAGTGACCGGGACCCTCCATCCGCTCGTAGCGCCATGGACCGGTCACGTGGGCGGCGGACCCGGTCATCTGTTCCTCGGTGAGGGCGAAGTCGCCCGTGCTCCAGACCCCCATGGTGGGCGAACGAACCGGTGGCAGGTCGAGGGGTGGGCCGACCAGGGTTTGAGGGGCGATGTTGGCCCGGTACCAGTTGAGGCCGGGCGTGAGCGAGCCGTTCCGTTCGAGATCGGCGACCACGGCGTCGATGTCGGGATGGAGTGACCACCGGCGGAGGTTGTCCCACGAGTTGTCGGACAGCCACTGCTCGGCGATGCCCTCGAACTGGAAGAGGAGCATGTACCACGACTTCTCGAGCTGGGCGTACCCGACAGCCCGGACGGCCATCGGGTTCCCGACCGAGAGGGCCACCAGATGGTCGACACGGTCGGGGACGAGCGCGGCCATGATCCAGGCCAGCGCCGATCCCCAGTCGTGTCCGACGATGTGGGCCCGCTCGACGCCGAGGTGGTCGAGGATGGCCAGCACGTCGCCGGCGAGCAGGAGGAAGGAGTAGGACTCGACGTCGGTCGGCTTTCCCGACGACCCGTAGCCGCGCAGGTCGGGCACGATGACCTGGAACCCGGCCGAGGCCAGGGCTTCGACCTGGTTGCGCCACAGCCGGCCGGAATCGGGAAACCCGTGCAGGAGCACCACCGGACGCCCCCCACCGGTCACCTCGAAGTGGATGTCGATGCCGTCGTTCTCGATGTGCATGGTCTGTCCTCGCTGTTGGTGTTCGCGGCCGGTACTCGGGGATGCACGGTCGGTTTCAGGCCGTGGCCAGGGCCACCAGCTCGTCGCGACTGGGCCCGACCGGTGCCTCGTCCCTCCATCCGGCACCCAGTTCGATGACCTTCTCGAACACGCCGTCGGCACCGAGGGCCTCGGTCGGGAGCTGCAGTACGCCGGCGATCCGGAACAGGGCCCGGGCGCAGTCGGGATCCCGGGTGGCGGCGAAGCGCAGCGCCTTGGCCATCTCATAGCCGGGGTCCTCGGGCGCGTAGGTCCGACCGGCCAGCAGCGCGGTGATCTCGTTGAGGCGGTGCCGGTCACCGGACACGGTGGACTCGTACCACGGGGTCGCCGAGGCGCGGGTGGCCTGGTCCCAGGCCAGGGCCAGCTCCGTCGGCGTCTCGTCGGCGTGGTCGGCCAACAGGTCCCGCAGGGCCACCGCATGGAGGAAACCGATGGAGGCACCGCGGCCCACCGACGGGTTGGTGCAGGACCACGAGTCGCCTACCGACAGCAGTCCGGTGACCACCGGCCGGCCGTCGACCACCAGGGATCGGATCCGGTCCTCGAGCTTGGTGATGGACATGACCCGGTCGTCGATCGGTTCCCCGTCCAACCACGCCTCGGCCCCGGGCAGGCTGCGCACCACGGCGGCCCAGCGGTCGGCGTCCCGCAGACCGCGCAGCGCCTTGTCCTCGGACGATGTCACCACGACCACCGACCACGTGCCGTTGTCGGCCGGAAGGGTGAGGAGGGAGATGGTCCCGTAGTCCTCGATCGGCACCAGCGCCGGCACGTCGGGTAGCGCGCCGTCGGCCGAGCGGAAGTGGCGTCCGTAGTAGACGAAACCCGAGTCGTCGGTCTCCTCGGTCAGCGGTGCCGCCCCCAGCCCGGCCAGCCAGGCCGGCACCGGGGAACGCCGGCCGGTGGCGTCGACCACGATGTCGGCCCGGATCTCCTCTCCGGACTCGAGCCGGACACCACCCACCGACGGCACACCGGAAGCGTCGGTGGCCGAGGCGAGAAGCTCACCGACGGCTGCGCCCCGGCGTACCTCGATCCCCGACGACTCGTCGGCCGCCCTGGCCACCACTGACTCGACGACCACCCGCCGGCCCGTCACGGCGTCGAACTCGGCATCCTCCGGTCGGGTCGGTCCGCAGACCGAGGCGGCAGCCCGACGGTCACATCCATTCCAACGCAGGGCGCCGGCACCCAGCAGGGCCGACAACACGTCGGGCAGCTCCGCTTCCATCAGGGCCCGATAGCGCGGCGCGAACAGATGGGGCAGCCGGACCTGGTTGACGCCCCGTCGCTCCCACCCCTCCCAGGCCGACGAGGGATCCGGAGGAGCGGCGGCGTCCCGCTCGAGGACGGTCACCTCGTGGCCATCCTCGGCCAGCAACAGGGCGCTGGACAGCCCGACCAGGCCGGCTCCGGTGACCACGATCCTCATGGCTCCTCCTCTGCGGTGCCGGACCCCATCCGTCCGGAACAGTACCAATCCGGCCCCAGTCCCCGACAACACCGGCCGCCGTGGCGGTGACTCGACGTCATCGGCGTCGGCGGCATCTCAGCGGCTGTCGCCCGAGGGGAAGTGGAGCTCGATGGGTGCCGACCCGGGCGACGGGCCGGCCGGTGGAGTCTCGGGCCAGCGGGTGGTCACCGACTTGAGGCGGGTGTTGAACCGGACCCCCTCCATGCCGTGGATGTGGGCGTCACCGAACAGCGAGTCCTTCCAACCGCCGAAGGAGTAGTAGGCCATCGGCACCGGGATGGCCACGTTGATGCCGACCATGCCCACCTGCACGTCGCGCCGGAACCGGCGGGCGGCGTGACCGTCCCGGGTGAAGATGGCCGTCCCGTTGCCGTACGGGTTGGCATTGACGGCAGCGATGGCCTCGTCCAACGTGTCCACCCGCAGGACCGACAGCACCGGTCCGAAGATCTCGTCCCGGTACACAGCCATGGACGGGGTGACGTGGTCGATCAGCGTCGGGCCGATGAAGAATCCGCCCTCTCCTCCCGGCACCTCGACCTGGCGGCCGTCCAGCACCACCTCGGCTCCCTCGGCCCCGGCCGACCCGACGTAGCCGGCCACCCGGTCCCGGTGGGCCGCGGTGATCAACGGACCCATGTCCGATCCCGGGTCGGTGCCCGGACCGGTGGTGAGGGCGGCGGCGCGGTCGGCCAGGGCGCGGACCAGGGCATCGCCGTCGCCTACCGCCACCACCGCCGACACGGCCATGCAGCGCTCGCCGGCCGACCCGTACCCGGCCGCGGTGAGCGCGTCCGCAGTGGAGGCGATGTCGGCGTCGGGAAGGACGACGGCGTGATTCTTGGCCCCGCCCAGGGCTTGGCAGCGCTTGCCGACCGACGTGGCCCGTTCGAACACGTGGCGCGCCACCGGGGTGGAGCCCACGAACGACACCGCGGCCACTCCGGGGTGGTCGAGCAGCGCGTCCACGGCCACCGAGTCGCCGTTGACCACGGTGAAGACGTCTTCGGGCAGGCCGGCCTCCCGCCACAGATCGGCGATCAGCAGCGACGGCGACGGATCGCGCTCGGACGGTTTGAGGATGAAGGAGTTGCCACAGGCGATGGACACCGGGTACATCCACATGGGCACCATGACCGGGAAGTTGAACGGGGTGATGCCGGCCACCACTCCCAGCGGCTGGCGTACCGACGATGCGTCGACGCCGGTGGATACATCCTCGGAGAACTCCCCCTTCAACAGATGGGGCAGGCCACAGGCGAACTCGATGACCTCGATGCCGCGGGCCACCTCCCCACGGGCGTCGTCCAGTACCTTGCCGTGCTCGGCGGTGATGAGGCGGGCCAGGTCGTCACGGTGGCGGTCGGCCAACTCGCGGAAGGCGAAAAGGATCCGGGAGCGGGCGGTGAGCGAGACATCGCGCCAGTGGGCCGAGGCCACCTGCGACCTCTGCACGGCCCGGTCCACGTCCCGCTTCGAGGCCAACACCACCGTGGCGGTCACCTCACCGGACGCCGGGTCGAACACCGGTGTCGTACGGGCGCGGTCGCCCTCGAGTGACGATCCGATCCGATTCACCTGGCATCGCTCCCTTCGTTCGTCCGGCTGCGACCCTGCGCATCGCAGCCGGGCCTCCGTGGCAGACTCGCCGTATGCCCGATCCCCGTCCACGCCGCCGGAGTGGGTCCGGCGACGACGGCGACGACGGTGCCGATGGCCCGATGACCGAACGGACCCGGCTTCGCCGCCTGCCCGAACAGGGTTCCCACCGATGGGACGACCTCGTCGCCGTCCTCGACGCCGGCTTCGTGTGCCACCTCGGCGTCGACGTGGACGACGGCCCCATGGTGGTACCCACCAGCTACGGGAGGGCCGGCCACCACCTGTACCTGCACGGGTCGGTGGCCAGCCGTAGCCTGCGGGCCGCCCGGGGCTCCGTGCCGGTGTGCGTGACCGTGACCCTCGTCGACGGGCTGGTGTTGGCCCGATCGGTCTTCAACCACTCCGTCAACTACCGGTGCGCCATGGTCTACGGCGTCCCCGACGTGCTGACCGACGAGGGACAGAAGCTGATCGGCCTGCAGACCATCAGCGACCACATCGTCCCGGGGCAGTGGGGGTACGCCCGGTACCCGTCGACCAAGGAGCTGGCCTCCACCACCGTGCTGCGCCTCGACCTGGCCGAGGCGTCGCTCAAGGTCAGCCAGGGGCCACCCGACGACGGGGACGGTCCGGACGGTCAGCTCGATGTGTGGGCCGGCGAGATACCGCTGCGCACCGTCCGGTTGGATCCGGTGGCCGATCCGAGTCTGCGGTCCGGCATCACCGTGCCCGACCACCTCGCCCACGGCTCCGTGGCCCCCGGGGTCACACCGTGGCGCGACCTCGACGAAGGCTGAATCGGGCACGGGGCATCACCTCGATCAGTCGAGGAACGAGGCCAGCGGAGTGGTGGTCATACCGTGGGCGGCGGCAACCGGTTCGTAGACCACCGACCCCTCCACCACATTGACGCCCTCGGCCAGGGCGGCGTCGGTCAGGACGGCGTCGCGCCATCCGTGGTTGGCGATGCTCAGCACATAGGGCAGGGTGGCGTTGACGAGGGCGTGGGTGGAGGTGTGGGGAACGGCCCCGGGCATGTTGGCCACGCAGTAGAAGATGGAGCCGTTGACCTCGAAGGTGGGGTCGGAGTGGGTGGTGGGCCGGGTCGACTCGAAGCAGCCGCCCTGGTCCACCGAGATGTCGACCAGCACCGAGCCGTCCCGCATCCGGGCCACCAGATCGTCGGAGACCAGCTTGGGGGCCTTGGCTCCCACCACCAACACCGCGCCGATCACGATGTCGGCGTCCACGCAGGTCTCCTCGATGGCGTGCGTGCTGGAGGCCACCGTCTCGAGCGCCCCCCGGAAGTGGTGGTCGACCTGGCGCAGACGCTCGAGGTTCCGGTCGAGGATGTACACCTCGGAGTGCATCCCCACGGCCAGTGTGGCCGCGGCCATGCCGGCCACCCCGGCGCCGAGGATCACCACCTTGGCGCACCGCACCCCGGGCACGCCGCACACCAGCACCCCCCGGCCGCCACCGGGCCGCATCAGGTGGTGGGCACCCATCAGCGGGGCCATCCGTCCGGCCACCTCGCTCATGGGAGTGAGGAGCGGCAGGGAGTGGTCGGCCATGCGGACCGTCTCGTAGGCGATGGCGGTGTTTCCCGCCGCCATCAGGGCCTCGGTGCACGGCCGTGACGCGGCCAGGTGGAGGTAGGTGAAGAGAACCTGGCCGGAACGGAGCCCCAGTCGTGGGTACTCCTCGCTGATGGGTTCCTTGACCCCGAGGATCATGTCGGCCTCGGCCCAGATGTCGTCGGGGTCGGCCATCATGGTGGCCCCGGTGGCGGCGAACTCCTCGTCAGGTATGGACGAACCCAGGCCGGCCGCCTTCTCCACGTAGACCGCGTGGCCGGCCGACGTGAGCTCGCGCACACCGGCCGGGGTGATGGCCACCCGGTACTCGTCGTCCTTGACCTCCTTGGGGACCCCGACGATCATCGGGACGGGAATCCTGGTGGGATCGAAAGGAACGCCCAACGCGCGTCAGTCAGTCGCCGACCACAGGAACCCATGGTCCCAGGCTCAAGCCAGAGGGGCATCGTCTTCCTCGCGGATACCGAAAAGCCCTACCTCGGTGCCGAGGTCCTCGGGCACCAACGTCTTCGTCGACTTGTTGAGTGTCTCACCCCGGAAGAAGGGAGGGCGGATGGCGGCATAGACGAACATCAGCACCAGTCCGAGGACGAGTGAGAGCAGGTCGATCAGGAAGACTCCGCCGATGTGCCAATGGGGCCAAAACGTCATCTGCCACGTGGTGTAGCTGTTCACCGGTTGCCAGTAGAACCAGAGGTTGTAGACGAGAGCGGCCCAGAGCATCAACCCGCCCAGTAGGGGCAGGATCCCCCGCAGCCAGAGGGTGCGGGTGCTTTCGGTCAGGGTGGCCCGGTAGTACCAGACGCACGAGAATCCGGTCAGGCCGTAGTAGAACGCGATCATGACGCCCAGGGCCGATACCGCGTCGGCGATTACGGTGCCCGCCGACACATAGTTCAAGATCACGTAGAGCACGATCGAGACGGCGCCCATGACCACAGTCGACACGGTGGGCGTCAGGAAGCGCTTGTGGATCCGAGTGAACGCCTTCGGGATGGCCTTGTACACCCCCATGGCCAACGTCGTGCGCGCGGTGGGCAGGATGGTCGTCTGCGTAGAGGCGGCCGCCGAACTCAATACCATCAGTAGTAGCAGGTGGAAGAGGAAGCTTCCGAAGCCGGAGGTACCGAAGACGGAATGCCCGAGCGCATAGAACACGTCGTTCTGATTGTCCGGGTTCCCCAGTCCGATGCCCGTGGTTCCGATGCCGGCATAGGACTGCGTCGAGAGCACCACGAGAACGTACGTGACCAGTAGGACGAGTGTGGAGAGCACGGCCGCTCGGCCCGGGACGGTCTCCGGGTTGGCGGTCTCCTCGTTGACCGAGACGGTGGTGTCCCAGCCCCAGTAGATGAACAGCATCAGCAGCACGCCGTTGATGAAGGCGGAGGCCGAGGGGATCTTGAAGGGATTGAACCAACTCAACGAAGGTGTGAGGTGCCCGACAGGAGCAGTGCCGTTCCCCACTTTCACCAGCATCCACACGGAGAGCACCAACAGCATGGTCAGTTCGATCCCGAGCAGTGCCTTCTGGAAGTTGGCCGAAATCTCGATTCCGACGTAGCAGATAGCCGTCATGACCACGATCCACAGGATCCCGACCAGCAAGACCCAGCCACTACTGGGGTCCGAGCCGATTCCATTGGCGTTGAACAGCAGGAACACATACTGTCCGGCCACCTGGGCCAGGCTGGCCATGACGAGGATGTCGGCCGCGACGATGGCCCACCCACCCATCCAACCTGTCTTTGGTCCGAACGCTCTGGTACCCCACGTGAAGGTGGTGCCACAGTCCGGGTCGGCGTTGTTCATCTCCTTGTAGCCGTAGGCGACGAACAGCATGGGGATGAAGGCGATCACGGTGACGATCGGCGCCTGCAGGCCGATGGCCACCACGACGAAGCCGAGGGTGGCGGCCAGGCTGTAGGCGGGAGCCGTCGACGCCACGCCCACCACGGTGCTGGAGATGAGCCCGAGGGCACCGGACTTCAGGCCCTTGCTTGCCAATGGGGTTGCCTCGGCAATTGGTTCTGTGGTCGTACTCAACGGCTTCTCCTTGTTGGCAATGGGCTCCTTACGGCCATCCGACCCTTCCGGATGGTGTGTTTCGGGCCGTCCGGAACTTGGGCCGAATTCTCAGGGCGCCGGCGGGTAGCGGGTCAAGCACCGATGTAGCTCATGACGTGCTTGATGCGGGTGTAGTCCTCGAAACCGTACGACGAGAGGTCCTTTCCGTAGCCGGAATGCTTGAATCCGCCGTGGGGCATCTCCGCCACGATGGGGATGTGGGTATTGATCCACACCGCGCCGAAGTCGAGACCCTTGGCCATACGCATGGCCCGGGCGTGGTCGCGGGTCCACACGCTGGAAGCCAGGCCGTAGCGAACGCCGTTGGCCCACGACAGCGCCTGTTCCTCGTCCGAGAAGCGTTGGACGGTGATGGCCGGGCCGAAGATCTCCTCCTGGACGACCTCGTCGCTCTGCTCCAGGCCGGCGATGACCGACGGGGCGAAGCAGAAGCCCCGGGCGCCCACCGGCGTTCCGCCGGTGACCACCTCGGCGTGGTCCGGGAGCCGGTCGAAGAAGCCCTCCAGCCGGGTCAGCTGGGCCGCGCTGTTGACCGGGCCGAAGTCGGCGTCCGGAGTCTCGAGGCCTCCGACCGTCTGGGCCCGGGCCTGCTCGGCCAGTGCCGAGACGAAGTCGTCGTAGACCTGGGGGCCGGCCAGCACCCGGGTGGCCGCCGTGCAGTCCTGGCCGGCGTTGAAGTACCCGGCGATGGCGATGCCCTCGGCGGCGGCGCCGACGTCGGCGTCGTCGAAGACCATGCAGGGCGCCTTGCCCCCCAACTCGAGGTGCACCCGCTTCACATCGGCGGCGGCGGATGCGGCCACCTCCATGCCGGCCCGCACGCTGCCGGTGATGGACACCATGGACGGCGTGGGGTGCTCCACCAGCAGGCGCCCGGTATCGCGGTCGCCGCACACCACGTTGATGGCCCCGTCGGGAAGGAACTCCGACATGATCTCGGCCATGAGCAGGCTGGAGGCCGGTGTGGTGTCGGACGGCTTGAGCACCATGGTGTTGCCGGCGGCCAGGGCCGGCGCCCACTTCCACACCGCCATCATCAACGGGTAGTTCCACGGTGTCACCGCCGCGCATACCCCGATGGGTTCGCGCCGTATGAACGAGGTGTGGTCCTTGAGGTACTCACCGGCCGACTTGCCCTCGAGATGGCGGGCAGCCCCGGCGAAGAAGCGAACCTGATCGACCAGTTGGGGGATTTCCTCGGCCAGGGTCACGGCCACCGGCTTGCCGGTATTGGCACACTCCACCCGCACCAGGTCTTCGGCCCGTGACTCGAAGGCGTCGGCGATGCGGAACAGGGCCAGGCTGCGCTCCGAGGGGGTGGCGTCCCGCCAGGCGGGAAACGCCGCGGACGCCGCGGCCATGGCCGCATCGACGTCCTTGGCCCCGGATACCGGGGCTTCGAGATACCCCTCGCCGGTGCTCGGGTCGACCAGGGTGGAGGAGGACCCGTCGCTGGTCGCGACGTAGCCCCCACCGATGAAGTTGGACAGGCCGGCGGCCCTGCTGGTTCCCTGCTCCGAGCTCTGGCTGCTCATTCGACCCTCCCCGGTCTGTCCGAAGCCCCGTCGGCGCTGGACCCGGCGGGGCGTATGACCTGCACTCCAAACGTTCGACGACGTCATAGTTACCGAAGATCAGCCCGCAGACAAGCTTTTTCTCAAATGAATTTCAGTCTGGCTTCGATTTCGTTCGAAATTCTCCGCGGATTCCGCTCTAACTGCTATAACTGGTAGTGCATGCTCGTTCCCGGGAATCACAGCGCGGGCCGTCCCGACGGGCCGGTCGGTCACCGACCAGGCCGTCGGTCGTGACCTCGTCAGCGGTCGTTGCGGGGCCCGGCGGCCTCCTCGACGACGTGAACAAGGCCATCGTCGAGGCGCTCCAACAGGACGGACGACGGACGTATGGATCCATCGCCGAGGCGGTCGGCCTGTCCGAGGCGGCCGTCCGCCAGCGGGTGCAGAAGATGCGTGACGCCGGGGTCATGCAGATCGTGGCCGTCACCGACCCGCTGCAGGTGGGCTTCCGGAGCCAGGCCATGGTGGGCATCCGCGCCGACGGTGACACCCGGGTGGTGGCCGAGCGCCTGGCCGCGGTGGACGACATCGACTACGTGGTGTTGTGCACCGGGTCGTTCGACATTCTGGTGGAGCTGGTCACCGAGGACGAGGACGCGCTGCTCGAGCTCCTCAACGGAGTCATCCGCCAGATCCCCGGCGTGCGCGACACCGAGACGTTCATGTACCTGAAGTTGACCAAACAGACCTATGCCTGGGGGACCAGATGACCGAATACTCCAACGAGGCACTCCAAGAGAGTGCCCACCGCCACCTGTGGATGCACTTCACCCGGATGTCGGAGACCAACCCCATTCCCACCATCGTCCGCGGCGAGGGTGTGTGGGTCTACGACCAGTACGGCAAGCGCTACCTCGACGGCCTGTCCGGCCTCTTCACCAGCCAGGTCGGGCACGGTCGCACCGAGTTGGCCGAGGCCGCGGCGCGTCAGGCCGAGAAGCTGGCCTACTTTCCGATCTGGAGCTATGCCCATCCCATGGCGGTCGAGTTGGCCGACCGACTGGCCGAGCTGACGCCGGGCGACTGCAACCGCATCTTCTTCACCACCGGAGGGTCCGAGGCAGTGGAGTCGGCCTGGAAGCTGGCGAGGCAGTACTTCAGGATCACCGGGCAGCCCGAGCGTTCGAAGGTGATCAGCAGGAGCATCGCCTACCACGGTGCCACCATGGGGGCCCTGTCGATCACCGGCGTCACCGAGATCAAGACCCCCTTCGAGCCGTTGGTGGCGGGCGCCATCAAGGTCCCGAACACCAACTTCTACCGGGCCCCGTACTTCGCCGACGACCTCGAGGCCTTCGGCCGGTGGGCTGCCGACGCCATCGAACAGGCCATCCTCATGGAGGGGCCCGACACGGTGGCGGCGGTGTTCCTCGAACCGGTACAGAACGCCGGTGGGTGCTTCCCCCCTCCGCCCGGCTACTTCCAGCGGGTACGCGAGATCTGCGACCGTTACGGCGTGCTCATGGTGTCCGACGAGGTCATCTGTGCCTTCGGTCGGCTGGGCCACTACTTCGGGGCCGAGCGCTACGACTACGAGCCGGACATCGTCACCATGGCCAAGGGACTGACCAGCGGCTACTCCCCCCTCGGGGCCATGGCCGTCAGCGACCGTCTGGTCGAGCCGTTCCTGCGCGGTGAGAGCTTCCTCCACGGTGTCACCTTCGGTGGGCACCCGGTGAGCGCGGCGGTGGCGTTGGCCAACATCGACGTCATGGAGAAGGAAGGCCTGCTCGAGAACGTGCGCAGGAACGAGGCGAGCTTCCGGGCCTCGTTGGACACCCTTCTCGACCTCCCCATCGTCGGGGACGTCCGGGGGGCGGGCTACTTCTACGGTATCGAGCTGGTCAAGGACAAGGACACCCGCGAGACCTTCGACGACGACGAGGCCGAGCGACTCCTGCGGGGCTTCCTGTCCGGAGCCCTCTACGAGGCCGGCCTGATCTGCCGGGCCGACGACCGGGGAGATCCGGTGGTGCAGCTCGCTCCCCCTCTGACCTGCGGCGAGGAGGAATTCGAACTGATGACCTCCATCCTGCGGTCGGTCCTGACCGAAGCGTGGAAGCAGCTCTGAGCCCGTCGCCGGGCGAGGGTTACCGACGACTCTCCCTCTGGTGGGACGGCCTGCCCGGCCCGGTCGGCGTCCGGGCCCCGCTCACCGGCGACACCGACGTGGACGTGGCCGTGGTGGGCGGGGGCTTCACCGGCCTGTGGACGGCCTTCTACCTGGCCCAGGCCGACCCCCGCCTCCGCATCGTGGTCATCGAGCGGGATGTGGTTGGCTTCGGGGCCTCGGGTCGGAACGGTGGGTGGTGCTCGGCCCTGTTCGCGGTGTCCGGCGACAGGCTGGACCGGACAGCCGGACCCGGCTCGGGAGCAGCCATGCGCCGGGCCATGGTCGACGCCGTCTCCGAGGTGGGCCGGGTGGTCGAGGACGAGGCCATCCAGTGCGGATTCGCCCGGGGTGGCACGGTCGTCCTGGCCCGGTCCGGCGTCCAGCTCGACCGCATGGACCACGAGCTGGCCCAGGCGCGGGCCGCCGGCGTAGGGCCGGTCGACCTCCGACTCCTGTCCGCGGCCGAGGCCGCCTCCATGGCCCGGGCCACCAGCGTGCTCGGGGGGACCTACACGCCGCACTGCGCCGCCGTCGACCCGGGCCGCCTGGTGCGGGGACTGGCCGAGGCCGTCGAACGACGGGGGGTGGTGATCCACGAGAACACCGAGGCGCGAGCCATCCGGCCCGGCGCGGTCGAGACGTCCGGCGGGACGGTGCGGGCCACCACCGTCGTCCGTGCCACCGAGGGCTACACCCGGACCCTCCGGGGCCAGGAGCGCGCCATCGTGCCGGTGTACTCGCTGATGATCGCCACCGAGCCGCTCTCCGATGAGTTCTGGGCCGGAGCCGGACTGGCCGACCGGCAGACCTTCGCCGACTTCCGACACCTGGTCATCTACGGTCAGCGCACGGACGACGGTCGGATGGCCTTCGGCGGTCGGGGGGCTCCCTACCACTTCGGGTCGGCCATCCGACCGGAGTACGACCGTGACGCCGGCGTGCACGAAGCCCTGCGCCGGACGTTGGTCGACCTGTTCCCGGCCCTGGCCGGGGTCGAGATCACCCACCGGTGGGGTGGGCCGCTCGGGATTGCCCGCGACTGGTTCACCTCGGTCGGGCTCGACCGTGCCACCGGTCTGGCCTGGGCCGGCGGCTACGTCGGGGACGGGGTGTCGACCGCCAACCTGGCCGGCCGCACCCTCTGTGACCTCATCCTCGAGCGGGACTCGGGGCTGACGGCGCTGCCCTGGGTGGGGCACCGGTCCAGGCGGTGGGAGCCCGAGCCTCTCCGCTACCTCGGCATCAACGCCGGGCTGCGGTTGGCCGAGAGCGCGGACCGGGCCGAGCAGCGTTCGGGCCGGTCCACCTGGCACTCCCGGGCCCTGGCCCGGGTGGTGGGAGGATGATTCACTCCTTATCGGGACGGAGGATCTCGGTGTGGAGGGTCCCCTGGGCGGTCAACGAGCCTGTCCGTCCCCCGCCCGGCCCGCGGAGCATCCAGGCGATGCCCACGGCCAGGACCGCCCCGGCCAGCGGCCCGGCCAGGTACACCCACAGGTGGGCGAAGTCGGCGGCCACCATGTCGGGGCCGAAGGTCCGGGCCGGGTTCATCGAGGCGCCCGAGAGGGGGCCGGCCCACAGTCCGGCCAGAGCCACATAACCACCCACGCCGAGCGCACCGAACAGCCCCACCTGCTGGGCTCCCGACGCCGTGCCCAAGATCACACTGACCAGCCCCATGGTCAGCACCGTTTCCAACAGGAAGGCGTTCAGTGACGAGGTGGTCCGGGCCGGGTAGGTCGATCCGTAGCGGGCCGAGACATCCAGCACGGCCTGGAGGAACCACGCCGCCAGTACGGCCCCACTCAGCTGCACGATCAGATAGCCGGGAACCCGACGCCACCGGAAGTCACCGCGCAGAGCGAAGCCGACGGTGGCGGCCGGGTTCAGGTGGGCCCCGGACACCTTGCCCATGAACAGGATGACGGCCATCAGCATCAGGCCCGTGGCCACCGCGGCGGCGGCGCGGCCGACGCTGCCGGGGAAGGCCACGTTCATCATCCCACCGCCGGCCGCCACCAGGACCAGCAGGAATGTCCCGAACAACTCGCCGAAGAGGCGTCGCCACTCCTGACGGGGATCGTCGAAGTCCCGGATCATCTCGAGCAGCCGCTGCTCGGCCGACTGGATCGGGAACCGGCCGTCCCCGGGGCTGTCACCCTGGAAGCGGATGCTCGGCACCTCGTGATGCTCGGTCATGCTGGGGTCACCGCGGCCGAGCGTACCGGACGCTCATCGTCGGGACCGAAGGTCAGATTCCTGACCGGGGGAGGGGGACGGCGGGCGAAGCGCGGTCAGACGGCGGTGCGGAGAAGGGGGCCGCTCAGGCCGGTTCGATCGGGCGGTTGTCCTCGTCCACCACGACGACCGAGGACCGGTGGCGGTCGATGTCGGCGTCCTCGACATCGACGTAGGTCACGATGATGACCAGGTCGCCCACCTGGGCCAGGCGCGCCGCGGCCCCGTTGAGACAGATCTGCCCGTCGTTCCCCTCGATGGCGTATGTCTCGAGCCGGGACCCGTTCATCAGGTTGTACACCGCCACCTGCTCGTTGGGGACGATGTCGGCGGCCTTCATCAGGATGGGGTCGATGGAGATGGATCCCACGTAGTTCAGATCGGCATCGGTGACACGCGCCCGGTGGATCTTCCCGTTCATCATTCTTCGACGCATGGGCTCACCCCTCCTCTCCGGCCTCGGTGGTGTGTGGTTCGGCGCCGACGACGTCCTCGACCATTGTAATCGAGGGGGCCGACGGTGAGACCGATCAACGGGGACCGCGCCCCTGGGCCCGACCCTCCGTCCCCACCGGCCCGGCACAGGCGCACCGCCCGGACGGAACGCTCTACTGACGGTGACGGGCGTACTCGATGACGCGGTCGACGACGACCCCGTCCACCTTGTCCAGGGCGCCGGCGTCGTAGGGGGGCTGGGGGTCGTACTCGATCATCAGCTGGGAGGCACGGGCCGCCGTGTCGTCGACCAGCAGCTCCACCACACGCAGGGCCATGTCGATCCCACTGGAGACCCCTGCTGCGGTGATGATCCGGCGGTCGAGGTGCTCCACCACCCGTTGCGGCACCGGCGTGGCACCGGTGGCGGCCAGTTCGCTAGAGCAGGACCAGTGGGTGGTGGCGGTCAGCCCGTCGAGAAGTCCGGCTGCGCCGAGCACCAGCGAGCCGGTGCAGACCGAGGTGGTCAGGAGTGTGCCCAGGTGGGCATGGCGCACCCACGCCAGTACCCGCTGGTCGTCGAGGAGCCGCCGGGACCCGGCACCGCCCGGGAACACCACGACGTCCGGCTCGGGGAACTCCTCGAAGGTGGCGTCGACGGTGAGGCCGAGGAGCCTGTTCTCGGTCCGGACCTCACCCCGCCGGTGTCCGATGAAGGTGACGTCGATGCTGGGCACACGCTGGAGCACCTCGTAGGGTCCGACGCCGTCCAGCGCGGTCACCGCGGGGAAGAGTGGAATGACCACCTGCACGTTGTCGTTCATGCCGATCTCCTATCGGTGGTACCGGTCCGGAACCGGCGCCGGTAGCTGTCGGGGGTGACGTTGAGTCGGCGTTGGAAGGTACGGCGCAGGGTCTCGGCCGTACCGAAGCCGCACCGGGTGGCGACGACGTCCAGGGTGTCCGGCGTGGTCTCCAACGCCACCCGGGCCGACTCGAGGCGGACCCGCTCCACGAACCGGCCCGGGGTCTCCCCCACCTCCTCGGTGAACACCCGGGTGAAGTGGCGCACGCTCATGGCCGCGGCGGCGGCCAGGGCCGGCAGCCGATGATCCCCGGCCGGGGCCGACTCCACCAGCACCTGTACCGCCCGCACCGCCGACCGGTCGGCCCGGGGGACCCACACCGGCGACGAGAACTGGGTCTGGCCCCCCGGCCGGTGCAGGAACATCACCAGCCACCGGGCCACCGTCTGGGCCACCTCGCCGCCCAGGTCCTCCTCCACCAGGGCCAGGGCCAGGTCGATGCCGGCTGTGACCCCGGCGCTGGTCCAGTACTTCCCGTCCCGCAGGTAGATGGGGTCGGCATCCACCTCGAGGCCCGGGTACTCGATGGCCAACTGGCGGGCCGACGCCCAGTGGGTGGTGACGTGTCGGCCCTCGAGGAGACCGGCCTCGGCGGCCAGAAAGGCCCCGGTGCACACAGTGGCCACCCGGCGGCACCGGGGTGCGACCGCGGTGATCCACGGCACCAGGACGGGGTCGGCCCGGGCGGCACGGGCCTGGTCCCCCCCTGGCAGCACCAGGGTGTCGATGCTGGCGTCCTCCGGTGGCAACCGGTCGGATTGGAGGACCACCCCGCTGCCGCACGCCACCGCGCCACCGTCGACCGAGACCAGTTGCACGGCGTACCCGTCAGCGGAGGTGGCCGCCGCGGCCCGGGTGGCGCCGGCGAACACCTCGAACGGCCCCACGGCATCGAGGGACTGCATCCCCGGGTAGGCCAGGATGACCACGGTGCGCTCGCTCATTTCTCCACACTGATCCCCTCCCCCGATGGCGTCAATGACACATATCCAACGATTTAGGCCACGGGGCCGTCCCGGTCCGGGCCCGTAGGGCCGGGCGGAGCCTCGTATCCTGAGGGCCGGTGGCCGATGCGGCCGGGTTCCGATCGGGTCGCCAGGAGCATGACGGACAAGGGGGAGATCGATGCCGATCCGGGTCATCCAGTGGGCCACCGGGGGTGTCGGGCGTGCCGCCGTGGCCGGCGTGGTCGCCCACCCCGAGTTGGAGCTGGTGGGCTGCTGGGTCCATAGTGCCGACAAGACCGGCGTGGACGTGGGCGAACTGTGCGGCACGGGTCCACTGGGCGTGCTGGCCACCGACGACGTCGAAGCGCTGGTGGCCCTGGACGCCGAGTGCGTGATCTACGCCCCGTTCATGGCCGACCCGGCCGTCGTCGCCCGGCTGTTGGCGTCGGGCAAGAATGTCGTCACCCCGCTCAACTGGTTCTTCGCCGGCGGCCGCCACGAGTCCCTCATCGAGGAGGCGTGCCGACAGGGGAGCTCCACCGTCCACGGCACCGGTATCCACCCCGGTGGCATCACCGAGCGGTTCCCGCTGATGGTCTCGGCTCTGTCCCAGTCCGTCACCCATGTCCGGGCCGAGGAGTTCTCCGACATCCGCAGCTACGGGGCCCCGGCGGTGGTGGGTGCCATCATGCTGTTCGGGAAGACCCCCGAGGAGGCGGCCTCGAGCGTCATGCCGGCCATCCTCGGTGACGGGTTCGGCCAGTCGGTGGCCATGGTGGGGCACGCCCTCGGCTTCGCCCTCGACGAGGGCCTGACCGTGACCCACGAGGTGGCCGTGGCCACCGCTCCCATCGGGTCACCGATCGGTCCGATCGCGGCGGGACGCATCGCGGCCCAGAAGTTCTGCTGGGAGGCCACCGTGCGGGGCCGACCGGTGATCACGGTGCGGACCAACTGGTTCATGGGCCAGGAGCACCTCGACCCGGCCTGGACCTTCGGACCGGCGGGAGAGCGGTTCGAGGTGGAGGTGGCCGGAGACCCCTCCAGCCTGGTGACGTTCCACGGGTGGCACCCGGCCTCCGTCCAGGCCGGCCTGGCCCGCAATCCGGGCATCGTGGCCACGGCCACCCACTGCGTGAGCGCGGTTCCCGCCGTCGTCGCCGCCGAGCCCGGCATCCGGAGCTATCTCGACCTGCCCCCGTATTCCGGGCGGGCCGCCCCCCACTTGCGCTGACCCCGACCGGTGGGTCCGATCAGGGCAGGGTGGGCCGGATGCGATCCTCGAGGAAGGTGACCACGGCGTCGGAGAAGACGTCGTTCTTGTCCCCGGCGATCATGTGGGCGGCCCCGTCCACGGCCACCACGGTGACCCCGGGTATCCGGGCCAACAGGTCGTCGACACCCTCTTGGGTGACCACGTCGCTGAGGAGCCCGTGGACGAGCATGGTGGGCACGTGGATATTGCTGATGGCCACGTCGAGCAGGCCGACGAGTCGGTCCGGTACCACTTCGGTACGGTCCTGGAAGATGACCTTCGGGTCCCAGTGCCAGTACCACCGGCCGTCCCGCTGGCGCAGCACCTTCCGCAAGCCGGCCGGATTGAAGGCCCGGGTCCGGTTGGGTGTGTAGGCGGCGATGGCGGCGGCGGCGTCCTCCAGGGTGTCGAAGCCGTCGACTCCCGACTGCATGAAGGTGGCGATGCGCTGGATGCCCTCGTCGTTGGTCTTCGGGGTGATGTCCACCAGGACCAGCCCACAGGACACCACCCGGTCGCTCGTCCCCTCGGCCAGCATGGCCGACATGCCGCCCAGGGACGCGCCGACCAGCACCGGCGGTCGGCCCAGGGCGTCCGCCACCGCTACGCAGTCGGCGCAGAAGGCGGTGAACGAGTAGTCACCGTTGGGTGCCCAGTCGCTCTCGCCGTGACCCCGCAGATCGAGGGCGACGGTCCGCCACCCGCCGGCGGCCACGGTCTCGGCCGTCCTGCCCCAGGCGTGCCGGGTCTGACCGCCGCCGTGGAGGAAGAGCACGGGCCATGCGTCCGGCTCACCCCGGACATCGGCCACCAGCCGCACGCCCTCGAAGCCGTCGAACACCACCCGTTCGGGATCCATGGCTGCCATGGTCACATAGCCGGGCCGCCGGGGTACAGACCGGCCCCGTCGACCCTTCCACCCCGGCCCGGGCGCGCCGTGGCCGACAGGCATCGGTTACTGTCGTCGCTTGAGCCTGGCCATCACCTTCGGCGCCTACGCCACCGGCGCGCTGACCGGCCTGGCCGTCCACCGGGGCGGGCCCAGGCTCCGAAAGGGCTGGCCGGTCTACCTGCGGGCGCAACTGGTGGCCACGGCGGCGCTGCTCGGGCTGTTCTCGGCGTGGCGCCTCACCGCACCCCACCAGATCGTGGCCCCCATCGTCCTGGCCGCCGTGGGCGGCGTGCTATTGGTGGCTTCCCAACTGATCCGGGGGCCGCGTAGCACCGGTCTGGCCGAGCTCGAGGGGTGGGCCGCCTTCCCGAACTCCACCTTCTGGGTGCTGCCGATCGCCGGGGCCCTGATCGGACCGACCGCCAGCGCCATCACCGCCCTGACCAACGCGGTCTACGCCGCCCCCAACGCCGTATGCGTCCACCTGATGCGGCGGGATGCGCCGATCCGCCAGCGCCACTCGACCAGTTGGCTCGATCAGTCCATGCTGGTGGCCGTGGGCCTCGGCCTGGCCCTGCACCTGGCCGGGCCGGCTCCGGCCGCATCCCACTGGGTGCTGGTGGTGGCCGGGCCCCTGCTGGCCTTCGTGGGCGCGGCGTTGTACACGGGCTCGGTGTTCCATCCCCACAACGCCTCGGTCACCACGACGGCGGCGGACGGCTGGCGCTGGCT
The DNA here is from genome assembly GCA_963756515.1 of uncultured Acidimicrobiaceae bacterium. Taxonomy (GTDB): domain Bacteria; phylum Actinomycetota; class Acidimicrobiia; order Acidimicrobiales; family RAAP-2; genus Bog-756. The sequence continues at coordinate 444,250 of CAVWNV010000002.1, read as the reverse complement.
GGTGCTCACCGGCATCCGGGTCGCGTACCTGGGCGCACTGGCCATCATCACCGGGTCCACCGCCGTGGCCGTCATCGCCGTCCTCTCGGCGTTCGGGCCCCCGGCGTTCAACCCGCCTCAGCAGGCCGTGCTCTACGGCTACCGCTCCGGCGTGGTGATGGTGGCGGCACGGTGGGGGTGGTTGTTCCTGCCCCTCGGCCTCGTCATGGCGTGGCTCGTGCGCTGAGCGGGAGTCGGGCCGAGTCGGGTCGAACGGGTTCGGGCCGCACCCGGGAACGCCGGCGCGCTACCGTGACAGCCGACCTTCGAACCAGGGGACACGATGCAAGCGTTGCTGTGGGGGGTGCCGTCAGACCGCTGGGAGTCGCCCGACCCCTCCAACCCGCTGTTGGAAGGGTTGGCCAAGGTACCGATGCGTCTGGTCGAACAAGACGACCCCGAGCCCCCCCACCCCGACTGGGTGGTGTCCAAGACCCACCTGGCCGGCATCTGCGGGTCGGAGGCCAAGCAGGTCTTCGGGGAGTTCAACGACACCTACGCCGACAGCGCCCTGTCGGCGTACTTCTCCTTTCCCGTGGTCATGGGGCACGAGGTGGTGGCCGAGGTCAGCCGATTGGGCCCCGACGCCGAGGGGCTGGAGATCGGGCAGCGCGTCCTCCTCAACCCCTGGCTGTCGTGCCTGCCGAGAGGGATCGACCCGCCGTGCCCCTCGTGCCAGGCCGGTGATCTCAGCATCTGCTGGCACTTCACCGAGGGCCCGCTGGCCGCGGGGATCCACACCGGGACCTGCCGGGACGCCCCGGGCGGCTTCGCCGACTACTTTCCGGCCCACGACTCGATGCTGTTTCCGGTCCCGGACTCGATCGACGACGAGACCGCCGTCCTGGCCGATCCCTTCTCGGTGTCCCTCCATTCGGTCACCCGCAACCCCCCGCCTCCGGGCGGTCGCGCCCTCGTCTACGGGGCCGGTGCCCTGGGCACCACGGCCACGGCGATCCTCCGGTCCCTGTACCCCGACGTCGAGGTGATGGTGGTGGCCGGGCATCCGGCCCAGGCGGCGCTGGCCCGCTCCCTCGGCGCCGAGGTGGTGCGGTCCGAACCGGCCGCTCACGTCATCGAGGAGGTGGTGGCCTGGTCGGGAGGCGTGCTCCAACCCACTCCGCTCGGCCTGCCCATGGCCCACCCGGGCGGCGTCGACGTGGTCTACGACACGGTGGGCACCACCGAGACGTCGGAGGTGGCGGTCCGGGTCCTGCGGACGCGCGGCACGCTGGTCAAGAGCGGGGTGAACCCGCCCGACCGTTGGGAGTGGTCACCGCTCTACTTCAAGGAGCTCACGTGGGTGGGTTCGAACGCCTTCGGAACCGAGGAGGTGGAAGGCGTCCGCCAGCACGCCATGCTCCACTTCCTCGAGCTGGTGGGTTCCGGACGGGTCGACCTGTCCGGGATGCTGACGCACACCTTCCGCCTGGCCGAGTGGCGGGACGCCTTCGTGGCCCTGGCCACGCAGGACCGGTCGAACGCCATCAAGGTGGCGTTCGACTTTCGCTGACGGTGACGGAGCCTCAGTCGGCCGGGCGTTCGGCGATGTGCTGGAGTTCGATCATCAACGGGATCAGGAAACCGATATAGGCGTTGGTCAACGTGAAGTCGGAGTTCGGGCCGTGGGTGACCATCTCGTCGAGATCGATGACGGTGACCCGGTCGTCCCGGTCGCGGTAGGCCTTGGCGCGGTCCAGGATGGCCACCAGCTCCTCGAGGGACGCGATCTCGAGTCCGAAGTGGTCGAGTCGGGGGGCTCGCAGGTACTCCTCCGAGGACGGCAGCAGGTAGAGGAACTGGCGCATGGCGCCGGTGTAGACGATGAGCGGATTGCCACGTTCCGTGCTGTTGTCCCCCTCGACCCACCCGAACACGGCACCGTAGAAGTCGAGCAGTGCCGCCCGGCCGGCCTGGTCCAGCACGGCGGCGTCCACGGTGATGGCCACGTGATTGATCACCGGACCCAGCCGGTCGCGGTTCCCGTCGTCGGCACTCATGTGGCCTCCGGATTCACGAGCACTTTGGCGGCGGTCTCCCCCCGCGCCAACCGCTCCATGGCCTGCATCACGCCCTCGAGGGGGACGTCGTCGGCCTCGACCAGAAGATCCACGGGCATGGTACCGCCGTCGAGAAGTTCGAGGGCCGGTGCGAATCCGTCGGCGCTGTAGTTGAAGGTGCCGAGGGCCTCGAGCTCCAAGATGATCATCCGGTTCTGGTTGACCGGCGCCGGTTCCGATCCGGTACCGACGAACACCAGCGTCCCGGCGCGATCGAGTTGCCCCAGCGCCTGGGCGGCGGCCTGGCCCCGACCGGAGCACTCGAATGCCACCTCGAAGGGTTGGGCCACCACCCCGACGGACGGAGGCGTCTCCAGCTCGCCGGGAGTGAGAGCCCGGGCCGCGCCCACGGCCAGGGCACGGTCCCGCCGGATGGCGACGGGTTCGGTCACGGTGATGTCCTCCACGCCCATGGACCGCAGCACCGCCACGAGAATCAGTCCGATCGGGCCGCCTCCGGTGACCAGGACGCGGTCCTCAGGCCGCACGTCGGCGAGCTGCACGGCATGGAGGGCGATCGCCGTCGGCTCGGCCAGGGCCGCGGCCCGCAGCGAGAGCGAATCCGGGACCAGCGCGGTGTTGGCCGCTGACACCGCCGTGTAGCGGGCGTAGGCACCGCGGGAGTCGAGCATGTCCGACACCGGGAGGCGCAGGCAGACCGAAGGTCGCCCACGACGGCATGGCCGGCACACGCCGCAGCCCGGTGTGGGGGCGAAGACGACGCGGTCGCCAACAGACCGATCCGTTCGGCCCCCGTCGTCCGCCACCACGATCCCCGACCACTCGTGCCCGAGGATGGAGCCGGGCCTGGCGTACTTCTCCAGGACCAGATGGAGGTCGGAGCCACAGATCCCGCACGCGGCCACCTCCACCAGGACCTGGCCTGCTCCGGGTTCCGGCACCGGCACCTCGTCCACGTCGATTCGACCGTCACCGACGTAGACCGCCGCCCTCATCAGATCGGATGGCGCGGTCGTCACGGTGCCACGCCCGAACGGCCCCTCACCGGGAGTTGGTCGCCGTCCGCCGCTCGGACCGGGTGGTGGCCACGGCCTCGGTGACCAGCCGGACCAGCTCCTCGGCCACATCCCGCCCCACCAGCGGGCGCAACCACAGGGTCAACTCGGTGGGAGAGAGGTCGGGTCGGGGCGAGACCGCCGTCCGGCGCAGACCGCCGGAAGGGTCGAAGACACCAAGCCACCATGCCGGTACCACCATGTCCTCGGATCCGTAGTACCGGAGATCGAAGAGCTCGTGGCCCCGCTCGAGCGTCGCCCTGACTTGCGCTTCGCCAACCGGGATGGACACGGGAGTCGACTGTACGGTGAGCGAACGACCACGTCGAGTGTCACCACTCAGCGTGCTCGAATGCCCACGCTTTCGGACAACGGTGCCGGAGAGGCGTTCAGCGGGCCTGCAGCACCGTGGGGTAGTGAAGGCAGTCCACATTGCTGCACTCGACCCGCGTGATCCGGGTCCGGCGCAACTCCTGCGGACCGGCCGTCGACTCGGTCGTCTCGATCAGAGCGTCCGTGCCACACGTGGGGCAGTAGCCGTACAACAGGCGAACCGTTGACCTCATAACCGGAACTCCTCTGCTGACGACCTCCGACGACCCGCACGAACGAGTGTAGGCAACTTCGCTCCCGAAGTGGAGGACCTGCAGGTAGAGGCGGCAATCGCCGCGGATCAACCGGACGCCAGCCGCATCGCCGCGGCGACGGCGGCAACGGGATCGTCGATGAGCACGATCCCCGAGTCGGACCCGCCACCCGGCTTCGTGAGGGACCACGTCCCCACTCCGATCACCGGCACCCCGGAGCGGAGCGCGAGGGCGATCTCCGAGAGCGTGCCGTACTCGCCGCCGATGGCGATCACGGCCGAGGCGGCCAGGACGACCAGGGCGTTGCGGGCCTCGGCCAGGCCTGTCGGGATGACCACGTCCACCCAGGGATTGGCGTCGGAGTGATGGGGCCCGGGCAGCAGGCCCACCGTCAGTCCCCCGGTCGATTTGGCCCCGCGACAGGCGCCGGCCATGACCCCTCCGAGGCCACCACAGACGAGCACCGCCCCCGATGCGGCCAGCGCGGCACCCACCGACTCGGCCACGGCGACGACCGGAGGCGGTGCATCCGCTCCCCCGACGACGGCGATCTGGACCGGCACGGTCGGGGCCGTGCTAGCCGGCCGCGACGCCGACGGAGCCGACGGAGCCGACGGAGAAGACCTCCACCGGATGGTCGTAGCCCTTGAGGAGGCGCTTCCCCGCCGGGCGGAACTCCACCCGCTCACCCGCCGACTCCACGGTCTCGGCGTCCACCAGCACCTCACTGGGTACGGCCAGATCAGCGAGTCGTGACGCCAGGTTGACCACCTTCCCGTAGTAGTCACCGTGCCGGGCGATCACCGCTCCGAACGAGACCCCGCCCCGGGGCTCGATGCCGTCCCCGAAGGCGGCGGTGATCTCCTGGGCGATGGCGCATCCCGACGCCGCGTCGAGGGCCACGAACATGACCTCGTCGCCGATGTGCTTGACGATCCGTCCGTCATGCTTGGACGCCACCTCGAACGCCTTGTCCTCGAAGTCGCTCACCAGTGCAAGCAGCTCGACGGGGTCGGTGTGGAGCGAGAGTGGCGTGAACCCGACCAGATCGACGAAGCCCACGGCCAGGCGATACAGAGCCCGCTCGCTGACTCCGATCTGCGCCACGCGTTGCCGATCGATGGCGTCCCGCAGGTGATGGGAGAAGATGGAGCCCATCGAGTCCCCGAGGCGGAGAGCGGCCAGGCTCACCGCCACCAGCTCCTTGGCCCAGGCCAGCACGTCGGCGTCACGGGCGTCCTGGGCCGGTTCCTGGGTCTGGACGTAGAGCGAGACCGCGGCTTCGGCCACCCGGGCCAGGGAGGCACCCAGGACTCGCAGCAGTTCATGCCCGTCGGATCCCACCGGGTTCTCCCTGATCAGGAAGCAGGTGAGCTCGGCGTCGCGTTCGGTGAACATGGGCGCGTCCCCGTCCGGAACCACCACCCCCAGGGTGTGCCAGAGCGAGAGGACCAATTCGGAGTCGGACCCGGCCCGCGCCGCCAGTTCCGTGCCGGTCAGATGGGCTCCTTCAGCCACGACGAGGTCGCCGGCCAATTGGACGATCCGCGACTCGGCCCAACCCATCCGGATCTGCTCGTCCGTGGCGCCCAGGGACCGGAGGTAGTCGTCGATCTCCCGGACGCGGCGCTGGTCGTCCACGATTCGACGTTACCGGATCCACCGCGGCCCCGATCAGTCGTCGCCACGGCGGCACCGGGTGGGACAGAGGGGATGCCACCACGAAGCGGACGCGTGGGGCCAACCACCTCGACACCCCGCGGTGGAGCCCTCAGACTTCGACTATCGGTCGTCGGGGTTTCCGCCGAGGTCGACGGCGCCGGAGGTGGGTGGATCGACGCGGGAGATCGGGCCCGGCCCGACCCATGAGAGGAGATTCACGATGAGCACGACGACCCGTCGGTTCTTGATGACGACGTGGGACGGAGGCGGCAACATCCCGCCAGAACTGGGCGTGGCCCAGCGCCTGGTCGAGCGGGGCCACCACGTGCACGTAGTGGCGGACCCGACGATCGACGAGTCCGCCCGGCAGGCCGGATGCACCTTCTCGCCGTGGCAGCGCGCCCCCCATCGCTCGACACTGGACCCGACCGAGGACGTGATGAAGGACTGGGAGACGAAGAACCCGCTCGTCCTGCTCCAGCGCCTCCGCGACCGGCTGCTGGCCGGCCCGGCCGCCGAATTCGCCGACGACACCGCCGACGCCATCGCCGCGTTCGAACCCGACTGCGTCGTACCGGACTCCTTCATGTTCGGCTCCATGGTCGCGGCCGAGGCAGCCGGGCTACCGGTGGCGGCACTGGTGCCGAACATCTGGCTCCTCCCCTCGAAGGGGGCCCCGTCGTTCGGTCCCGGCTTCCCACCGGCCAGGACGGCCGTGGGCCGGGCCCGCGATGCCGCCGTGCTGGGCGTGATCAACCGCGTGTGCCGGAAGGGACTACCGGCGCTGAACGCGTCCCGGGCTCGACGGGGCCTCCGGCCGCTCACCTCGCTCTACGATCAGGTGCTGCATGCCGATCGCATCCTCGTCCTGAGCAGCGAGACCTTCGACTACGCATCGGCATCGACCCCGGGCAACGCCCGTTACGTCGGTCCGGTCCTCGACGATCCGAGCTGGGCCGGGCCCTGGCAGGCCCCCCGGGACTCCCGACGCGAGCCGCTGGTACTGGTCGGCCTCAGCTCCACCTACCAGAACCAGGCGGCACTGCTCCGTCGGATCGTGAGAGCCCTCTCCTCGCTCCCGCTCCGTGGCGTCGTCACCCTGGGCCGGATGCTGGATCCGACCGTGGTTGCCTCCACTTCCAACGTGGACGTGGTGACGTCGGCCTCCCACCATGCGATCCTGAGCGAGGCATCGGTCGTCATCTCCCACTGCGGCCACGGGACGACGATGCGAGCCCTCGCCGCGGGTGTGCCGATGGTCTGTATCCCCATGGGACGCGACCAGAACGACACCGCGGCCCGTGTCGTCCACCTCGGGGCCGGAGTCCGACTGTCACCCTCGGCGTCGACCGATGCCATCCGTGGCGCCGTCCACGAGGTACTCGGCGACGATAAATTCCGCACCAACGCCTCCCGTCTGGCCAGGCTCATCGCCGCGGAGCACCAAGGCGACGAGGTGGCGGTCGAGCTGGAGTTGGTGGCGGCAACCCCGAACCGGTCGCGGCCGGAAGGTGCCACCGGGGGCCGCAGCGGACAGCGCGGCCGTGGGGCGAAGGACTAGATCGACTGGAAGGAAGCCAAACCGGCGGGCGGATCCCCGTCGAACAGGCTGTCCGCCCGGCGGAGACGTGCGCCCAGTTCGGCCAGCATCTTGTAGGCCACACCGGGAGAGGACGCATGCAACTGTGAGAACTCCCGACGCGAGAAAACCAGTAGACGCATGTCGGTGTCCGCCACCACGGTCGCCGTCCTCGTTCCACCGTCGAGCAGCGCCAACTCCCCGAAGAACGTGCCCGGCCCGAGGTGGGCGAGGCGGACGCCGTTGCGAGTGGCATTGGCCGAACCCTCCACGATGACGATGAACTCCAGACCGGCCAGGCCCTCTTCCGACAGCACGCTTCCCTGCGGTGCTTCGTGCAGCGTGACCAACGAGGCGATGCGGCGGAGCTCCTCGTTGGAGCAGCTCGAGAACAGACTGACCCCTCGCAACAACGCCACCCGCTCGTCCCGGTGAAGCCGGAATGCCGCCATGGCCACCACTCCTCTCGCCGATCTCACCCGCACCCGTCCGAGCCGGGTAATGACCCTTCGGTCCGGGTACCCGGTATCCGACTCGACGGTCTGATGCCGACCCCGGGGAGACAGGGCCATCCTACCGCCCCGGCCCCGGAGTCACCGGGCCACGTGAGGGCCCAGGCCAGCTCAGGCCACCACGCCGGCGCCGGACGGCTCCGGCGTGGCTCGAGCAGGCAGCGGTATGGCACCAGCAGGGGCGGCCGGAGGTTCTGACGATCCCCACGACCCCAGGTGGAGCACCAGTCCGCCGATGGCCACCGAGACCGGGAGGTGCGTGCCCCCGACGGCCACGAAGCACGTCACCGGTCCGGCATCCTGGCCGGAGTTGGTGTACGTGATCTCGACGGACTGCACGCCGTCGATCTTCCTGACGGCGCCCTTGTGGTAGCTCTTCCCGCTGAACAGATCCTGGGTGAGGCTGGGCATGGTCAGATCGGCGGCGGCCGGCCCGTAGACAGGGCTGCTCCGCGGGACCTGCACCCAGCGGTCCGCCACCTGGAGCGCCTCGACACTGTCGAGGCCGACCGAGCTCGACCAGAAAGGCGCATCGGCATCGACATACACGCTGCCGTCCACGTCCAGGGTCGTGGCCGAGGGAAGTTGGCCCGGTCGCGCCCGATCGGAGGTCATCGACAACACCTGGCTTCCGGACGTCCCGTTGGAATAGTCCGATTCGGTGAGCGTGGCTTTTCCGACGCCCGGGATCGAAGTGGTCCCTCCGCCGGTGGCGCGGACCGATCCGGCTCGGATCATGGACGCCCGCGCCTCGGCGATGATGGCAGCGGCAGACTTCGAACTGGCCCCCGATGTCGAGGCCGACGCGGCACCGGGCGTTTCAGCTCCGAGCATGATCAAGACGGTCAGCGACAAGGTCATGACCAACGCGGCCAGGCGCAGCGAACCGTAAGGATGTCCCCCATCGGTGTTCATGCCGGGTACTCCCCTGGTTGCCTACGGATTCCGCGCGGCGGGGCTGCCTGGATCGGGTGAGGCCGCCGCGACACGAGTCCCACTCAGCATCGGCAGGTGTGATCGCCTTCTTGAGCTGGGAGTACCGGGGTCGGGGCGGATCACCCCCCCTGGTGTCAGAGGTGGGGGATGCCGTGGCCCTTCCCGAGGAGCATCTCCACCATCGAGAGGGGAACGGCCTTCACCTGCGACGGCGGCGGCACCGAAATCGTCACCGGTGCGCCGTACCCCGTCAGGTTGACCACGGCCGAGACGCCGACTGGGCCCACCGGGGTCGTTGTCGAGGTGGTCAGGTCGGCCTGTAGGAGCCGGTCGGATGCACCGGACCAGAGAGATGCCGTCACCGTGTGGATCCGGCCCTTGGGCGAGAGCGTGGCCACGATCTTGTGGCCGACGGCCGGTACTCCGTCCACGGTGGCGCTCCCCAGGGACGTAACCGTGGCGTGATGGGCCTGGGCGAAGGCCACGATGGCATCCACGTTGCCGAACGCCGACGCCAACCTGGTCCCGTCCGCCCCGCGGTGGGCGGCGGTCTTGGACGGCAGGGCCACGGAGATCCAGGGCTCACCGATGAGGGTGGCCAGACCGGGGATGTCCGCGTAGACAGTGTCTCCGGTCAGGACGACCTGGACGGTTTCAGGGGTTGCCGAACCCCCAGGTATCAGCGTGGCCGCCGCGGCAGGAATGTTGACGTCCAGCGAGACGGCTTGGTTCCTCTCGTCGGCCTGACCCGAGCCGGTCACTGTCACTGTCCCGGATGCCAGACCGGTGAGAGCCACGGAGAAGTTGAAGTGCGCGGTTGTGACCGCGCCGGCGGACTCATGTCCGGCCGTCTTCGATTCGGTCCAGGCATGAGACCTCGGTGCAGCTGGTGAGGGGCCCGAAGCCCCGGCCATGCCGCCGAGGCCGGCGACGGTCCCGATCCCGAGCACTCCGACAACCCCTGCGACCGCCAGTCGCGTCCCGCTCACTCGCCCCATCTTCTGTCCCCCCACTTTCGTCCGGTTGGGCGGGGTCGAACCCCGGCCCGACAGATCGTAGGGCAGAACCACGACCAGAACACCGCGGGCCCGGCCGAAGATCGGAGGCGAGATCATCCCGCTCACCATGGCGCCGAACCCCTAGGGGCGGCGGGTTCCGCCGGCGCGGGCAGGTACACAATGGGCGCGGAGCGGGCCGGATTGGGCCATGATTCGGAGTGCCGAACGTGCACCGAACCGCTGAGGAACCACCGAGGAGAGGCCATGTCCATCCGAGAGCAGACTCCGATCGGGGCGCCGTGCTGGACCGATCTGTGGACCTCCGACGTCGGAGGCAGCCGCACGTTCTACTGCGACCTCTTCGGTTGGGAGGCGCTCGAGCCCAGCCCCGAGTTCGGCGGCTACTTCATGTTCGCCCGGGACGGTGTGCCCGTGGCGGGGGCCATGGGGGCCATGGGCGATATGCCGCCCAACGACTCCTGGAAGATCTACCTCAATACCGACGACGTCTCCCGGATCCTTCAGATGGCCGAGGCCGCCGGGGCCCAGATCACTGTCCCGTCCATGCCGATAGCGGATCTGGGATCGCAGGGCGTCTTCGTCGACCCGACCGGCGCCACCATCGGCATATGGCAGGCCGACACGTTCCCCGGGTTCACCGTGCTGGCCGAGCACGGCGCCCCGAGCTGGTTCGAGCTGTACACCCGGGACCATGCCAGTGCGGTCTCGTTCTATCACTCGGTGTTCGACCTGGAGATGACCGTGATCGGTGACACCGCTGAGTTCCGCTATACGACGTTGAACGACCACAGCGGCGAGCTCGAGTTGGCCGGCATCATGGAGGCTGCGGGCTGGCTGCCCGAGGGTGTGCCGGCCCACTGGATGACGTACTGGGAAGTTGACGACGTGGACTCGTCGGCCGCCCTCGTCGCCACCCTCGGCGGCTCGGTGCTGGCCGAACCGACCGACACCCCGTACGGCCGCATGGCGACGGTGACCGACCCGGCCGGAGCCCAGTTCAAACTGCGCACAGGCGATCGCTGAGTACCGGCCGCTCCGATGGAGCAGCGCCGGACACGGCCGGCACGGGACACGGAGAGCGGCCTGGCATCGCTGTCCCATCGCTGGTGGGAGCGCTAGCGTCGTCGCCGGGACGAGAAGCTGGACAGAGGTAGCCGCCGACGATCCTGGGTTGGTGAACCCGTGAGCAAGTACCTGGTGGGAGTGGGAGTCGCGCTGGTGGCGCTGATTGGTCCCATGGGTGCTGCCGGCGCCGAAACACACGCCGCATTCACCTTCACCTCCAACCAGGTGGTTCTCAGCATCCCGGTGCCGTCCTGCCACACCGTCCGACAGGCCCCGGCCTGTGAGTGGATGCTGCTCGTCGACGAACGCGGGGTCACCGGCACTCCCCTCATCGGGGCGGCTGTTGGCACGTCGGGTGACCTGGTCGTCAACTACCCCAGCTTCTGCGGGTTGATTCAGGCCGATGCCCTGGTCCGCACTCCCGGGCACTGGCACAAGGTCGTCGGCCACCAGCGCACCATCGCCACCTGCTCCTCGGGGCACGTGGTCGCACCCACAATCGCGTCGGGTCCGGTAGTCGATAGTCAGGCCAACCCAGGTGCGGCCGGACTCGGAGGGTCGACGCTCGTGACCCTACCGTTCACCGGCACCCCGGTGGAGGGACTGCTCGTCGGCGGACTGTTCATGCTGGGGCTCGGGGTCGTGTTGACGAGTCGAAGGATCCTGGCCTGGCTGCTCGGCGACTGACGGGGAGAGGGGTTGCGAGACCCGCCGGCAACCGGCTCACTGGCGGCGCAGGTGCTCGGGATCCCGGGCGGCGTGGAAGGCGACGGCCATGGTGAGAACGGCCATGAAGGCGAGAAACGTCCAGGGGAAGCTGCGACCTTCGATCAGCTGTATGACGGTCAGGAGCAGTCCGATTCCGACGATGCCGGTCGTGGCTCGAGCGAGAGTGGCGAGGTTCCAGGATCGGGCGGCCCGACGGGCCTCGACCGGCCACACCGGTTCGAGGACCTCGTCGACGGCCCGTCGAATGTGGTCTTCGGAGAGCGACATGGGCGACCCCGGTGCCATCTGCGTGTTGACGACGATGTTACCGTCCTCACCGACGCCGCTCACGCTCCGGGGACCCAAGCCAGTCACCCCGCCGCCAGGCCCCGGACGGAGGGAAGGCCCTGCACTTCAGCGGGTAGCTCCTATCTCCTTCAGTGCCGGCAGGAACCCACCGATGCTGTTCACGGTTGCCCCGGCGGGACGGCAACGCATGTAGCCGTGAGGGGTCACCATTGGGGCGAGGTGGTGACCCCGCACGACCCCCGAGCCAGAGGCCGGCAAGACATGACCGGTGCCGCGTTCGGCGCGGTACCGGCAGACTGAGGTGGGGGCGCCGACCGGACTCAGGGTCGGGAGTGAGGCTCGGTCGTCCGGACGACCGTCGCCGTGCCCTCGATCACCTGACGCCGGGGCGGCTCTGGCCGGCCCACGTACCGGAGGCGAGACCGGGGGACAAGAGCGCGCCGAGCACCGCGGAAGGCCACCGCACACAGACAGGCCACGATGGCCACCAGGACGAGCGAGGCCGTCACGACCAGGGCACCGGCCAAGAGAACGGCGGCGATGACCGCAGCGGCGGCGGTGCCCAAGACGGAGACGAAACCTGGTCCCGCGGGCGTCCATCCCCGGGCCACGGTCTCGGAGCTGTCCACCCCAATCATCACCGACACGGCTAGCGCGGTCCGCCCGAGGTGAGCCGCCGCGACCGGCCGCTGACCGCGTAGACAACTCCGGCCGAAACCGCCACTTCGACGACGATCGTGACTATCCCGAGGCCGAGGATCCCCCCGATCAGGCTGCCGACGAAAGCACCGATGAGACCGACACCCAAGGTCCTCCAAGCACCGATCGGGTTCGGGCCCGGAATGATGAGACGACCCAACCCTCCGATCACGAAGCCGACGATGACGAGGCTGATGATGTAACCGATAATTCCCATGGGGACAGCTTCACCGTTCAACCTGTACCCGGAGTAAGAATCATATAACAATCGGAGAAGAATGTGCCGTGCCTACGGCCATCCCCGATGGCCGGAACCGTCGACCACGGGGACGGATTCGGTACGAGGTCGCCCCGCCGCCAGTCTTGCCCTCACGCACCCTGGTCAGGTAAGAAGCGGGATGCCGGAACGCCAGATGCCCGACCAGAGGTGCCGCTGGGAAATGTTCGCGGCAGGTGAGTGGCAACGATGCGCCAAGCCCCGACGGCACCCGGGCACCCACCAGATCGGGACGGTCACCATCGGGACCCGGGCCCTCATCCGGTTGAGGATGCAACGGCAACCGACCGTCAGACGGGCGAAAACCCGGTAGGGCCGAGCGGGGCCAGGCTCTGTTTCTTCGCGTCACTTCAGGTAGAGGTGACGGCAGAGCGAGGCGCGATACGAACAGACTCCATGAGCCGAGGATCGACGACGGCACCGCCCCCGGCATCCATCATCTCAGGTCGAGATCGTCGATCTTCGACTTCCACCACGCCGTTAGACCGTTCTTGATCTCGTCGGTAAGAAGTCCGTCGGCCACGAGGACCTTGCCATCGATCTGGCCCAGGTTCAGGACTCCGAGTTGGTCTTCGAGCCAATCGGCGGACTCGTCGACAAGGTCCGGATAGTCGCTGGCAACCCGGTCCGAATACCAGACTTCGAATCCACCCAGTGTGTCTTCAAAATTGATGTCGCCGACCAGCGGGCGGACGTCGTCGACGCTGGCGTGCGAGGAAGAGGGGCCGACGTGGGCGTCGGGCCGCTCTCCCCTACTTACTTCGACCTCGGAGATCCCCGTCTCCTCATCTTCCATGGTCAATCCATTCGTCGCCAGACCCAATAGTGTCACGCCCACCTCGGCGATGACGGTGGCCCGGGCCCGGCCACCATCCTCCTGCTCATAGCGTTCCGACTGCGCTCGCACGGCGTAGAGGCCATTCAACCGGTCCCTTCATGCCGACGATGGGATCGAGGTCGGACGACCATGACCCACTGCCCTCGCCCCGATGGCTGCCTATTGTATTACGAACATATGTTCGCTACCGTCGCGGTCCATGAACTACGAGGTGGAGGTGACCATGGCCAAGGCGCTGGACGACCAGACCCGCCGGTTTCTCGACGCGGTCCAACGGTCGGCGAATCGGCTGGTCAGCTACAGCGGCGACAGCTCTTCGATCCGGCTGACGGTCGAGGTGGCCGGGATGGGCCACGAGGATGCCGTGAGGGCTGCCGCCGGCGAGGTGTCCCGCATCTTCCCGGCCAGCAACGACGAGAAATATGGCGAACCTCGTCGGACGTAGCCCTCCCCGCGCTCCGGTGCGTCAGGTCAGGACTACGCGATCGTCACCGGTTGCATCCGGGCCTCATCGACCCACTTGGCCCAGACCGAGTTGGTGGCACGTCCCGACCATGGCACAACCTCCTGCAGCTCGGCCGACTGGAACCGTCCGGCCCTTTCCCATTGCCCCGTTCAGGGCACCGAACCGCCTTCACGATGGAGGACAGCCAGAGGGTGGGATCGTCCTGATCCTCGAACCTCGCCGTGTTGCCTTCCCTGCCGACGTGCACATCCTCGATGGCCGTGATGCGCTGTTGGCCTCCTACCGCGAGTTCGACCACATCCTCTTCGACTGAGATGGGGTCTACCCGAACGATCTGTTGACCTCGGTGGAGAACGCGCCGAGAATCGAACCCGTGTCCAGCACCGAAGTTGACGACTACCTGGCCGGCGTCGAAGAGCCCAAGCGTTCAACGCTGCAGCGCCTACGTGAGACAATCCTCGAAATCGTCCCTGAGGCGGAGGAGGGGATCTCCTACGGAGTGCCTGCCTTCCGATTGGAGGGGAAGGTCATCGCAGGATTCGCAGCATTCAAGAAGCATCTCAGCTATCTCCCCCACAGTGGTTCGGTGTTTCCCGCCCTAGACGACGACCTGGCTCCGTACAAGACATCACGCGGGGCACTCCAATTCCCGATCGACTCGCCGCTTCCGAAGCCTCTCGTCGGGAGACTCCTACGCGTGCGAATCGCCCAGGCCTTCCCCTCAGGACTGGCGGTGGACGAGACCGATAACCACTGAGAACGGACGACGACGGGAGCAGTAGCCTCGGTTCCCCCCCTACCGACTCCAGTACTTCAATCAGTGGCCAACGGACGATGAATCGGTTTCCACGCACCGTCCCATCGCCACTCGCCGGAGGAGGAGGTCGCCGCCACCACCCCGTCATAGTGACCCACCAGGCTCTGTGAAGTTCCGTAGACCTCGCAACTGAAGCGATCACCCACATTCCATGAACCAGGCCGATGGCACTGCACACTCGAAACCCCTGCGACCCCAAACTGGTCGCTACCCGTTCCCGTCACCACCAGCCGAACCTGAGTGGTCAACTGAGCCAGTGAGGGTCCACCGTACGCGGAAGACGAGCTGGCTCCCTCCCAAGCCCCCACCGATGTGGCAACAATCAACGCGATAGCAAGGATGACCACCGCCACTCGTCGGATGGGATGTCGCCTCTTCGGGTGTTCGGGGTCGAAGGACTCATCCGGGGGGTGCCAGTTCCCATCGGAGCCCACCCACCATCCGATATACGGATCGGCATCCGCTTCGCCCGACGTGTATTCGTTGGATGTCACCTCTGACGACAGTAGTGGGATCAGCGGTAGCTACTGCCGTCACAGACTCTGGTCGTCAAGCTGCAGTCAGCAGCGGACGACAGCCATGACTGTGTCCTCCAGAACGGTCCTCGAATGGCCAGGAGAAGACGTGTCCTCGAGGAGGAAGGCGTCCCCTGGTCCCCATAGCCTGGTCTCCCCGCCCGCCGTGCTCTCACCTCTGCCCGACAGCACGAACATCCACTGTCGGGCCGGGGCCGGGTGCGCGGCGTCAGTCCAGCCGGCTGGAAATCGGATGAACATGATCTCCCTGGCCGGTAGCACGCTCGAGACGTCAAGGGGTGGTGCCGGCGGGGCGAACACCGCGCTCTCGAAGGAGATCTCACGATCCTCGAACCGTGCCTGACGTCCGTCGTCGTGGAGATGGATGTAATGCATCCGGCGAGTATGCCATCGAGGTCCTCTGATGAGGGCCGACAACCGTGGGTTCCAGATCCCCTGGTCGGGTGCCGGGACGGCCGGATCTCATCGAAGGAGCGGCCGCCGACAGAGCTCGACGCGCCATTTCCCCTGGGAAGAGGGCCGGGGGGCACGCTCCGAGTTGGCGGAATCGCGGCCGAAAGCCTCGGCCCAACGCACCGAACCCTCAACCCGAGTCAATGGCGATAGTCAGTAAAAATCCCCTTGAGCGGGCCCTTCGCAAAGTCCAACGCGCGGCCTAGGCCTTTGGTCGAGTCCGTCACCTACGCAACTCCCACGAAGTGGGACCATTGATCCATGGTGCCCGAGGGTCCACCCGATCCGCTCCTGGCAGGAGTCGGGGGGACTCGCGTCTCGTGGCAATGGGTTCCGCCCGGGGTCCGAGACTCGGTGGAGAGGTACCTCGGCACCACCGTCGATCGAGCGGAAAGCCAGATACACGGGTTCTCCCCAGCGTTGGCATCGCGACTGAGCCTGGCCGACGGCAGGCAAGTCTTCGTGAAAGCCATAGGGCCGGACTACGAGTCGGGTGCCCCCGGGGGCCAGGACATCTATCGACGGGAGGCACGCATCGCGGCAGGTCTTCCGGGGTCGGCACCGGTTCCGCGCCTCATGGAGAGCTGGGAGGCCGACGACTGGGTTGTGCTCCTGTTCGAGGAGATCGACGGATGGCATCCCGCGTTTCCATGGCAGGAACAGGAGTTTGACCGTGTCCTCGAGGCACTCACACTTCTCGCCGACCAGTTGACTCCAAGTCCACTGTCCGCACCCAAGGCATCGATTCCAGGAGAACAGAACTACTGGGCGATGCTCTCTGACGAACCGGCCGCACTCATCCCCTTGGTGGGACTGGACCTTTGGGTCCGGGACAATCTGGATCGACTCACGAAGATCGCCACCACCTCCGGTCAGGCGTTCGAAGGCAGTACCCTCCTGCACAGCGACATCCGCGCTGACAACATCCTCCTGACCGACGGGCGCGTCTACTTCGTCGATTGGCCGCATGCCACGGTGGGTGCGGCTTGGCTCGACCTCCTCTACTTCCTCCCCAGCGTGGCCATGCAGGGAGGCCCTGACCCCCAGGCGACCTTTTGGAGCCACCCGGTGGCCAACGGCGCCAGAGGTGACACCGTCCGCTCCGTACTTGCGGGGATGGCGGGATTCTTCATCTACGGTGCTGCGCAACCGCCTCCTCCGGGGCTCCCGACCGTCCGGCGGTTCCAGCTGGCCCAGGGGATCGAGGCCGTGAGGTGGCTGCGCCAGATGCTCCGCTAGGCGCAGAAGCATTGCCGGCGAGTCCGGGTGGAATGCACCTCGGCCCATCTGTCCATACGAGTCCCCCACGCACCAGCAACACCCAATCAGAGATCGGGACGGAGTCGGGGGTAGGCATTCGACTCCGGGCCACCGGCCGGAGTGGTCAGTGGATAACGAGGCACAGGAGGTCGCCACCCATCGCGGGGTTACTCGGCATCCTCCTCCTCTTCGACATCTTCGGCGGCCCCTTCGGCCTCCTTGGCCAGCTTCTCACTGGTACCTCGGTCGGCCATCAACTCGTCGACAACGATGTCTGCTGCGTCCTCGGGAGAATGAGGATCTCGCTCACCTGTCCGGTCAGCCATCCGAGTCCGGATCTGCGCCCATCAGCGGGACACGTCGGAAATAACACACGCCAGAATTCTCGCGTCAGTGCAGCGAATCATCAAGCCGGGGAATCAAACCAACACCGGGGGCCAGACGCGTAGGTCATCCACTGGTCCGGTCGGGGCGATCCACTTCTTGCTCGGCCTTCGTGGCTCACCCGCCTGATGGATCCACCCACTCCGCCAGCTCAATGGTCACGTCACCTGGCCCCACGATGAAGGCGAGCCTTCGGTCGTGAAAATCCAGCACATCGCTCCGGGACTCGATTCCGGCCGCCGTGAACCGGTCGAGGGTCGAGTCGAGGTCATCGACGGCGAAACAGACATGGTTGAACCCCAAGCGGGCCAGATTCGATTCTGTGGGATTGGACGGGATGGTGGGGTGACGGAATCTGAGGAGCTGAACCTCTTGATGGGTGGCAGCGCCAACGAGTTCGAGAGTCACGTGGTCTGCTTCCCAGTCGGGAATGTCCATGTAGCGCGACATCTCCTCGCCCGACACCACCGTGGCCTTGGTCTTCTCGAAGCCAAGCAAGGCAAAGAATCGCTCAGCCTCGACGAGATCGATCACGGCAATCGTCACATGATCGAACCCGCTGTGAACGTCCGGACTCATGTCCAAACTGTAGCGAACCCCGGTTCCAGCATTGCAGTCCTAGTACGACCCGGTCTCGTCTGGCCCGGTTTCACGTGAGCTCGGTTCGTCAAGGGTCGCGGTGGTGTCGATGACCCGGGCGTCGACCACATGGCCCGGGTGGATCTGACCGGACCGCCAGATGAACATCCCCTGCTGATTGGCACGCCGCTCCCGACGCTTCGGGCTGAGTGCGAGTGCTATCCGGTCGACGACCAGCACGAGTAGCCCAATTACCAACAGTGCGGCAAGGACACCCAAAGCGACGACTCCCACAAAAATCACCGTCACCACAATGGCCACCAGCACGAGCAGACCGACGAGTGTGCCCACGCATCCGACGCCCGCACGTGGGCGCTCTCCGCCAACCATGGGGTCAATCATCCCACGGACCGAACTCACTCAGTCGGTGCTGCCGGTCTCGAACCGATGACGGGCTGTCTGAACTCATGTCGTCCCAAGCACCGTGCCGAACAGGGAGTCGCCGGGCCGCAGGCGAATCCGACAGTAACTGCTCCCACACGAGGGCCCGCCGCGATTCAGGTTTCGCGCTGTTGGTCCGGGCTGGGACTTCCATTCGATGGTGATGCGGACACCGAACGTCACGACCGCCCGTGCCGCGGGATCAGTTGCAGGCGGGTTCATGACCGAGTCGGACAAACCCCAGGTCCGGATAGATCTGGCCGATGAGAACGTGCGAGCCATTGAACACATCAACGACCTCGGGGCTATCCGACGACAACATGGGACAAATGTGCCTCCCTGGCAGGGGTGACCGGAGCCTCGTGAGGGGAGCAGCGATGAGGGGCGGGTGCTCCACTCCGGCCTTCTTCACATACCCGATCAGGACGCCGCCGGAGTAGAGAGGCACGTACGCCGGGACTTTGGTCCAGCTGATCTTGTTTCTCATGATGGCGTAGCTGGGTATCTTGACTGCGAGCTTCGGAGTCGAGGGAACGTCGAGAACTACTGGCGTGCTCGCACCAATGTTGATCCTTGAGGGTGACGAGGGGGCAATCCCGACCAGAAACACGGCCGCGGCGGCGACCGCAACGACGACGGCAGCAGCGACCCATCTCCATCGAATCGGTTTGCGCACGTGGTGTCGGGTCCCTTGCCGTCCCCCCACAACGGCTACGACATCGGCAACGGTCACCGGTGGTTCGGCCCCATCGACGAGCTCACGAATGCGTTCCGCGAGGTCAGGCATGATCATCAACCTCCAATGCTGCACGTAGCTTTTTCAGACCCCGGTCCAGATGTGTTTGCACGCTCGTGACTCGTACACCGGTGAGTTCTGCGACCTCTCGAAGATGCCAACCAAAGCCGTGCACCAAAATGACGGCCGTCCGTTGTGTCTCGGTCAGTTCCTCCAGGGCCTTCCCGAGGCCCGGTTCCACCATCGGCTCATTCCATTCAGGTCGAACGAACATCACTGGTGATGACCGGGTTCTGCTTCGACTCTGACCAACCCGGAAGAGATACCCGGTCGGATTCTCCAATTTCTGCACTCCGGCCCAGTGCTCCCACGCCCAAGCCAGGGCCTCAGCCGTCGCCTCCCTTCCACGGTCAATTCCGAGGACCGCAAAGAGCGCGCGGCGCAGCCCCGGCTCGACCCTCAGGATGAAGGTCTCAAACTCCTGGTGACTGGGTTCTCTCATCGGGCCTACATCAATAGTGACCGGCCAACAGGAGTTTTTTACGACGGGACAAGTTCGATTTGTCGCTACCGGCATCAACGACCACCGAGGCGTCCCCCGATCGCCAACGCCGTGTGTCGATCCAATCTCGCTCTGCCGAATTACGAGATCGGCCGATCCCGGATTCCCCACTCCGTCTAGCCATAGCTCATGACTTGCACGACAAGGTACCCACGAGTACCTTGTGGTGCATGGCATCAGTGGATGGCCGACGCAGCCAACTGCTCCGAGGCGTCCTTGACCTCTGTCTGCTCGCCGTGATGGGTGAAGGACCGGCCTACGGATACGAAATGACGAAACGCCTTCGGGCTCGTGGCTTGTCCATCGTCGGTGAAGGCTCGATCTATCCACTCCTGGGACGGTTGGAGCGGGACGGCATGGTCGAAACCCGTAGGGAAGCGAGCAATGGCGGACCGCCCCGGAAGTACTACAGCCTTTCGCTCGACGGCCGGCGGGCACTCGAGTCAGGCGTGGAGGAGTGGAAGGCGGCGCGCGACGCCATTGATGGAGCCCTCGATTTGATAAGAGTGGAGGTAGCACCGTGACTGAGTTCATCGAGGAATGTCGTCGCGAATGGAAACGACTAGGTGTCCCGGACCCCATCGCCAATGAGATGGCTGCGGACCTGACAGCCGACATCGATGAAGCCGAGGCTGAAGGAGGATCCGCAGAGGATGTTCTCGGCACCAGCCTCTTCGAACCTCGCCGTTTTGCGGCAGCTTGGGCGGGTGCTCGAGGTGTAACTGCTCGTACCGCCGCGTGGTCCCCGCCTCCACTCGCCGGACGGGGGCATCGGCGTTGGTATCGACCGGCCCTGACACTGGCGTTGGTAGCGGCCGCGTTCCTGACGGCTGTGGGCGCCGCCGCACTCATCGTCGGTCGTCACAGCACCGCCGTCGCCGCCCCGGTGCGCCGGATCCTGGAGGTACCCGGATCGACTCGCCTGTTCGGTCCCGGGCCCATGGCGCCTCCGTCCCGGTACTTTGTGCACGGACCGTCCCTCGTCGTGCAGAGCACCGCGCCGTTCGCCATCCTGGCGTTTGCCCTGCTCCTCATCGGCATCATTGGCCTCGGTCTTGCTCTTCTTTACTGGACCCCGTGGTTCCGACGTGGCACTGAGCGACGGCTCGGGTAAACCCCGATTCCACCCGAATCAGCAGAGGTCTGAGCCCAATCCGAGTCTTTGGCCATTGGACGAAATGCCCGCTTGTCCGCCTCAAGGCTGTTCGCCCCCAAGGACAGCCGCGGCGACTCTGCGGACGCGTTCAGGATCGGCGATCACGTCGAGCTCGGCGATCTGGTCATTGACGATGGTGAAGGCCATCACGGCGTGCGGCCGCCCATCCAGCGTGATCACGACACCAGCCGCCCCGTTGATCAGTGCCGGATGGAGTAGTGCCGCCGGATGGGCGCCCAGGCGCGCCTGCCTGGCCACGGCCGCTGCGCCGCGGACCACCATGGACGTAGTCGGGCGGCTCGGGCCCAAATCGGCGTGCAGGACGACATCGGGGTGGAGCAGGGCGACTAGCGCGTCCAAGTCACCGCCGCGGGCCGCCGAAAAGAAGGCGTCGACCACCGCCTGCTGACGAGCGAGGTCGGGGTCGGGGATCACAGAGCCTTTGACCCGGCGCCGTGCCCTGCTCGCCAGCTGCCTCGCCGCAGCCGGCGATCGACCCACCATTGGCGCGATCTCCTCGAAGGACAGGTCGAACATGTCGTGGAGAACGAAAGCCAGACGCTCGGCGGGGGTCAAAGCGTCGAGCACGACGAGGAGAGCCAGGCCGACCGAGTCTGCCAGTAGCACCTCCTCCTCTGGGCCAAGCTCGCCGGCTGGGCTGATCACCGGATCGGGGAGGTGGAACTCCATGGATTTCTCACGCCGGACCTTGCGTGAGCGGAGCATGTTGAGACACACGCGGGCGACGATCGTCGTCAGCCACCCACCGAGGTTCTCAATCTTGTTCACGTCGGCCCGACTCGCTCGCACCCAGGCGTCCTGGACAGCATCATCGGCCTCGGCCAGCGAGCCCAGCATGCGGTAGGCGACCGCCCGCAGGTGGGTCCTCTGCTCCTCGAATCGCTCCGCCAGCCAGTCCTTCTCGTCCATTACACACATCCTCGCCGAAAGGGTCACCACCATGACCCCACCGGGGACCCCGATGTGACAGAAAGAGGTGGACCACGCCGCAGGCGACACTGGGCTCGCCGCTGTCTTACGAGCCCCGAACCGGCGAACCGGATGTCTGGAGAGGCACAGACTCACAAAACCGCTGATCAGGGGTGGTATTGCGCGGGACGGTCACACTCCCGAGTTGCCGGGTGTCAATGGGGGTGACGTTATCGATCCCATCCACTTCGACAAGGAGTCGCCATGCCATCCCGAATATCCAATCCGGCCCTCAGCGTGCCCGGCGTACTCGACGCGCTCCAGGGTCTCTCCGAGGCAGCCAACGAGGCGGCCAGGCAGGCCGGTCTCCCGCAAAGAACGCTGGAACTCGTGAACCTGCGGTCCAGCCAGATCAATGGCTGTGCCGTCTGCCTGGACATGCACACCCGCGGAGCGAAGAAGGCCGGTGAGACGGACGAGCGCCTCTTCACCCTGGCCGCCTGGCGGGACGCCCCGTATTTCACCGACGCCGAGCGGGCCGCGCTGGCCTTGGCCGAGGCAGGGACCCGACTGGCCGATCAGGCCGAACCGGTTCCCGATGCGGTGTTCGAAGAGGCGGCCAAGCACCACGACGATCAGGCTCTGGCTGCGCTGGTCATCTGCATAGCGGCCATCAACACCTGGAATCGACTCAATGTCATCACCGGGCAGGAGGCCGGCGAATGGACGGCGCAATGGGCCGGATGAATGAAACAGTTGAGTACACGCAGCGAGAACGAACCTAGTTCGGCCGTCCCGCGGAGTGCCGTGCCGAGGGTGGTCAGTTGTGGCGCACCAGGATCGTACGGCTAGAGCAACGAGATCTTCGGGGCTGCGTACACGCTCAGCTATAGCCAACGGCCAATCTTGTGTTTGCGATTTGGCTGGTGTCCGTCACGTACTACTGGGCACATCGGGTAATCAGCCTTCCCTATGAGGGCAAGGTCAGCATTGCGATTCCTGTTACGAAGGGCCTACAGCTCCTCGGATTCTGCTTGCTATCGGTTGGATTCCGGAGCGCGGCGTCGAGGCCCAGGGCAGGTGTCGTCACCGGTTCAAAACGCCTGAGCAGATGACTTCCACACACCCGTCTAGCTCCTGGGCTTTCCACTGGTACCAAAGTGCCCATGGCGCAACGGAGCTAGTCGCCGCGGGCAATGCGAGGGGACGAAGTCCGTGCAGCAGTGCGCCTGCGCTACAGACCCAGTTCGCTCAGTTTCCGTGCGACCGGGGCATCGAAGTTGTGATGTGCTGCGAGCGCGAGGAGCCCGGCCACTACAGCCACCACGAACTTCTGCCGGAACAGACTCTTGGTGACCAACACCACCAACAGTCCAACCAAGAAGTGACCAACGATCACAGCTACGAGACTCGGCGATGGCTCAGCTACTTCCAACTCGTCCATAGCTCCCATTCCACCATCGTCACTACCTGACGGCAAGGAGGACTTCCTTTCTCCAGCCCGCTATTCCGCCTCGGGGCCTACCAGTGGGGTCGTAAGTGCTTTCCGATGTCAACGGCAGCCTGGGTGCCTCGAAATAGAGCAGCATGCGCTCGAAGCCCGACCAGATTCCTCATTCCCGCCGCAATCAAGTGGTCCGGGTCCTGACCAAAGGGCGCTGATCCCAACGCTCCCAACCTACTCAGCGACGCGAGTTGCGACGAGGATCCACAGGCTTCGAATCTCCCACCAGGCGGGTCAAGTCGCATGTGCTCGTGATGACAGTTTCTTGGCTTTGACCTATCCACCTATTGCGATCGTTCATGTGCTTACGATCTGAATCATGAAGTACACGCCAGAACAGAAGCGGGCGATTCTTGCCGGAACCTCGGCCAACAAAAATGCGGTTTGGAATGAGATGCCGTCAGTCGTCGACCAGCTGTCCCGCATGGGTGTCGTGCGGGCGCATCGTGTGCCTCGGGCGGATGGTGGTGTTGACACGTACTTCCTCGGACTGAGCACCTATGGCATCCGGGCGGCCGCCATGCTCGGCGCATTCAACCGGGTCGACAGTCTGGCATCACCCCAACCGGGTCCGTAGCTCCACGGCTGCAGGATCCACGGTCATCCTGACCAGTCAGCAGAGTGACTCCAACGAAGTGGCTGCGATTTCAGCACCGTCGAGTTCGCCGAAGGCCAACGACCGTTGTTCCGCTTCCGCTCGGCAGCGGGGATCGGCCAGAACGGCCTCGACAGCTGCCCTGATCTGGCCGACGCCGGCATCGCTGGGAAGGGCCCGGCCGACGTTCCACTCTTCGAGCAGGCTCGCGATTAGGGCCTGGTCGGCTCCCTTGGCCGGCAAACCCACCATGGGGAGCCCGTGGTGCAGCGCCCGCATGGTCGTCCCGTGGCCCCCATGGCAGGGACGAGTGCGGCACGGTCCATCAAGGCGTCGTGGTCTGCGAAGGCGACGAGGAAGGAATTCTTCGGCGCCGCAAGTTCCGCAGGATCGACGATGTCACCCGTCGTGGCAACAACGTGCACGGGCAGTTGACCAAGTGCATCGAGGGCGCGCTGCAGCATCTCTGGGCTGCGCTGCTCGGGAACGGTGCTGAAGCTGAGGAGCACGATGGGCGTCGGGTCATCGTCATCCCAAGGGAGATTGGTCGGCACAGCTCGGCGTTCGGAGCTCAACACGGGCGCTCCGTGTACGACGTGCTTCCACGATGTGGCCGGCTCCCCATCGAACACACTGAACGTGTTCACATGGAATAGATTTTGGTCACCCCACAGGGTGTCCAGGTCGGGCAGACCGGCGAAGCCGGCACGCTGTCGTGACTCGCCCTGTATGGCGAAATTTGCCCGCCACCCATCCAGTAACTGGTCGAAGAACGTGTGCAGCATGACCGCGGTCGGGCGGTCGGGCGGTCGGGCGGTCGGGCGGTCGGGCGGTCGGGCGGTCGAGTTGTGGAGCGACGTCGAGCGCGGCGCTGAACATGGCGTCGATGACCACAACGTCAGGATCCTCGTCGTGCGCCACGGTGACCAACTCCTCGCCGACAGCCGGTGAACTCGTGTAGCCGAACACCGTTGCCATGGGGTGAAAGGCGTATCGATCGAGGTCCTTGCGGGCGTTGTTCAGCGCGGTTGCGGTCAGCCCTGCCGCATGGACCCGGGGTACCATCTCCGATCGACCGTGAAAGCGGACGTCGTGCCCTCGTCGGTCGAGTGCCTGGGCAATGCCGGTGCTTGGGGTGAGATTCCCCCCACCGCCCCAACATGCCCACATGATGCGTGCCATCCCTCATTCCCCCTTGTCGTTGACGAGTGCGCCCGTCACCAGCAGTTCGATGGCCGCCTGCGCCTGCTCTCGGTCGAGCCCCAGGTCGCGGCGGAGAAGTTTCCAGACATAGACGTCAGTGGCAGCGATAACCGCCATCAAGGCGGCTTCGCGATCGGGGGACGACGAAAGTACCAGCTGCTCGTCGAAGGCCGCCTCGACCCACTCCCGATGACCTTGCCGGCCCTCGGCGGCCACCACCTCGAGCCCGGGGATCCGGTGCTCCTCGCTCAGCATGCCGATGACTCGATCGCCTATCACTTCGTAGTCATCCACGAGGGTGGCCACGGCTTCGCCGACGGAACTAGGCAACTCGTCCCGAGCCGGCACGGTGGCACGGAACGAGCCCATTGCCTCCAGGATGAGGGCTTCTTTGCTCCCGAAGACACGGAGGACTGTCCGAACGCTCGTCCCCGTCGCGGCGGCAACGTTCTCCAAGGTGAACTCGCCGGCCTTGACCGCAAACAACTCTTGCGTAGCCTCGAGGATGCGTCGACGGGTGTCTGCAGCCTGCCTGCCACGGACGTCCATGGAATAGGCCCGCTTCTGATTCATGTCATGCAGCATGCCATGAATAGGTAATAGATGTCAATAGGGATGCCATCAATCTGGTACCGGTCGGCCATCGGGGATGAGGTGCCGCTCAGCGTGATCCAGGGTGCCCCGCACCGCGGTTGATGGGCGGTCATCGCCCGTATCCGACCAGGCATGTCGGGCATGGTCCCCAAATAGGTAGAAGGTCAGGTCATCGACGAGTTCGTACTCTTCGGTGCCCAGAAGCGAGCCGTCTCTGCCGACCGCCGGTGACCGTGACCGCGACCGTGGCGGCAAGCAAAACGAGCGGAGCGGGATGGTCTTGCCGATCCCACCTGCGACTGGATGATCCGAGTGAGATCGGCTCTCCGCGACCCGACTGGCCGACGCCTTGCTTCCACACGCCGGGTAGATGGCGCTTATGCCCTGCGCCGTACCGCACCTTGAGGGCACCCGGCGGGTCAGGACTCCTGAGCGATAATGACCAGTCATCAGCGACCGGAGCCCGGGCAGGGCGCCCTGACTGCCTGACGGAGCGCCACCCGAGTGCACCAGACGAGTGGGCCTACTTCCCCCGACCGGAGGGGGTAGACGGCTGCTCAAGCACCCGGCAGTCAGCGTCAATGATGCGTTGAATTACCATTCGAACTATGGCGACGATAGAGACCGACTACCTAGTCGTGGGCGCAGGCGCAGCAGGTGTGGCCTTCACAGATTCACTGATCACTGTGGCAGACGTAGACGTCGTCTTGGTCGATCGCCGTCACCGTCCAGGCGGTCACTGGAACAACGCCTACCCGTTCGTCCGCCTTCACCAACCTGCGGCATTCTACGGAGTCAACTCGCGTGTTCTGGGTAGTGACTCCATTGACGTCGCGGGTCCGAATGCCGGAATGTACGAACGGGTCACAGGGGTCGAGATCCTCGATTACTTCCAGCGAGTGCTGGATGAGCAGTTCCTTCCGTCGGGACAAGTCCGGTTCTTCGGTATGTGCGACTACCTCGGTGAACAATCCGGCACTCACCAATTTGAGTCCCGGCTCACTGGCGAGATAACCGAAGTCCATGTCCGCCAGAAGCTGATTGATGCCACCTACCTCGAAACACCCGTCCCCTCACTCCACTCACCTTCCTTCACGGTGGACTCCGACGTCCGATTCATGCCCGTCAACGACCTAGTGAGTTTGAGCACTCCGGGCAGTGGGTTCACAGTCATCGGCGCCGGCAAGACAGCCATGGACGCGTGTACGTGGCTCCTCGACAATGACGTGGATCCTGACCTGATTCGATGGATTCGTCCTCGAGACGCTTGGCTACTCAATCGGGCGTTTACCCAGCCACTCGAGCTGGTCGGTTCGTTGCTGGAAGGGGTATCGCTGAACCTGCAGTCCGCAGCAGAAGCCGAGACTGTGGACGACCTCTTCCTTCGACTCGAAGATTGCGGCCAACTGATCCGCCTCGACCCGGCTGTCGATCCCACTATGTATCGGTGTGCAACGGTGAGCCGGGGCGAGATAGAGAGCCTGGGTCGTATCCGGAATGTGATCCGCCAAGGAGGAGTCAGAAACATCGGGAGTGAGCAGATCCTTCTGGAGGAGGGATCGATCCCGACAGACCGCCGACAGATTCATATCGACTGCACGGCAGCCGGGCTCAGGGTGTCCCCGGCTCGCCCGATTTTCGAGCGCCACCGGATCACCTTGCAGCAAATTCGAACTTGCCAACCTACCTTCAATGCTGCCCTTGTCGGATACCTCGAGGGCGCACGTGAGGACCTCGAGGAAAAGAACCGATTGTGCCCACCGAACCCGTATCCTGACGCGGCCATCGAATGGCTCACTTCGAGTTCGATTTCCTGGCGCGCTCAGGCGGCATGGGATAGAGATGCCGACTTGGGTGCCTGGCTGGAGAGTTCCCGGCTCAATGCCTCGCGAGGACTTGGTGAGCACATGGCTGAACCGCAGACACAATCGGCGCTGAAGCGCTACCTCGAATATTCAGAACCGGCTATCGAGAATCTCAACCGACTGATCATCGGAACGTAGTGTGCTGTCCCGGATTCGTATACCGACCAGAGCGATTGTCGGCTGCACCGCTCCGGCCCAAGGTGACCGGGCCTCTTCCCAAACGCACGTGCCGGATTCCTGCTGCCTGTCGCCTGGCGGGAGCCGTCGGATTCCGGGGAGCGTGCCAGAACGCCGAGTGCGAGGCGTTATCCCAGCCCGCTGCTTGCCGATCGCTCCGACTGTCCTCGGCACATGGGGGACGGCCGAAGCTTGCTAACCCGTACTTCCGTAGAAGGGCGCAGCGAAGCTGAAGATCCCACCGTCCTCGGCTGCCAACCAGTAACCGTTGGTGCCCGAGGCCGCCATGCTAACGACGGGCTGATTGAGGTGCATGCTGCCCGTCGACCCGGAGAAGGGCTCGTTGAAGCAGAAGACACCCCCGTCAGAAGCAACAAACCGATATCCCGATCCGTTGGTCGCTGCTTCCATGCCGACGATGGGCTGATTGAGGCGCATGGACCCAGTCGATCCCTCAAACGGCGCATTGAAGCTGAAGATTCCACCATCGCTGGCCACGAGCCAATATCCCGCCGTGGCATCATCGGCGGCCATCCCCACGATGGGCTGATTCAGGTGAGAGCCGCCCATCGAGCCATAGAAGACAGCATCGCCGAAAGAGAAAACCCCTCCATCAGATGCCACCAACCAATAGCCCCCGCCATCCGGCGTCGGTACCATTCCCACGATGGGTTGATTGAGACGCATGCCTCCCGTCGATCCGTAGAATCCCGCGTCGCCGTATGTGAACACCCCGCCGTCCGAGGCCACCAGCCAGTAGCCGTTGCCGGAGGGAGTTCCAGCAATCCCCACGATCGGGTGGTTCAATATCGGCGCGCTGAAATCGAGGGAGCCACTTGAAGTGGCGAAGTTGAGTGCATCTCCGAAGCCGTAGACGCGGCCATCGGCGCCGGCGAGCCAGTACCCGAGGTTGTCACTGGTGCTCGCAATACCCACAACTGGCGCGGTAACCGCGCCAGGGGGCGTACCGATCGAGGTGACATTGGATGTGCTGCAGGTGGCACCGTCGGGAATCGTTACGTGGACGACGGGGAGCCGGGCCACGGTGTTCTGTTGCGTTAAGTACGCGACTTGGATACTCGCCTCGCCGCTCAGGCCGAGGATTCCGGCGGCGCCCGAAGGGACCCCGTTGCGGGGGGCTGCGGGCCACGGAGTTCCAGTGGGCTGGACTTGGTTTCCACCCTGGACATAGAACACCGTATTGGGAATTCCGTTGGACCCTACGAGATAGGCGCTGGAAGGCAAGCCGTAAGCTTGGACCTCGACGTAGGCCCCGATGGCAGGTGTGCCGTCACTGGGTGCAGGTTGCTTGAAGCACCCTGCGATAGCCACGGTATAGGGCGTCGTCGTCGCTTCGGCCGGTGAAGCAGAGGGAATCGCCACGGCCAGGCCCACCAACAACGCCGTTCCGCCAACAACGATCAGTATCCGCCGTCCGATAGGTTTCAAAATCATTCCTTGCCTCCGTGTCGGTCCATCAGGAGCGTGGCTGGGCGCCGGGATCGGTAACGACAACGTCGTGCATGCTGTCGTGAGTCCTGGCCTGACGGTATGCGGCGAGGGCCATACGCTACCGTTCGGACTACGTCTACGGTGCCACCTGCCGCCGGCTAGGGGTGCGTTATCGACTGGAGTCTGCTTGCGATGCGGTAGCGGAATCGACTGGCACGTTGGGGATGCCCTTAAATTGCGCCGTCTTGGGCGTGGCGCTCCTCACTCAGCTCACGATGGAGCGGTAGATTTCCGACCTTGGCTCCGGACTTGAGCCCAACCTCCTCCCGTCCCGGGTTATCAGTGCGCCGATAACAACCACTCCGATGATCGTGGCGACGCCGCCGAGGATCATCGCGATGCCGCTGAGAGCCACTCCGTCGACTCCCTCGACATGAGTGGGAGCAGTCGGATCGTAGAAGATGGTTATGGACTGGTGACCGGGAAGACCATACAAGTCACGGCTTGGATCGATCCCTCTTACAACGGTATGAATCTGTCGATTACCTACCTCGAATACGATCCGCTCGTCACAGGCGGGACCGGTGTCGGGATCGGTGACACAGTGGAACTGGCTCGTCACCGCGGCTGCCACACGGGGCCGTGAGGCCACCGAGTGCCAGGTTGCCCCGCCAGCAATGACCGCCAACGCCCCGCCGATGAGAAAGATTGCGGACAGCACCCACTTGAGCGGCGTCCATCCCTTAGCAACGGAACGACGACGAGGAAGCTTGGTCGAGTTGCTCATCCAGATCCCATTCTGATTCGACGTAGTCCGGGAGTGTGACGAGGAGATCGAGGCGTCATGGACGGACGGAACCGTCGAAGTGGCGTCCGAGAACATTGATGGCGAGGCTTCAAGATGTCGAAAGAAGTCGTCCACATCATCGCGGTGGTAACCCTTGAGGGACTCGGGAAAAGTCGTGTGCGTCAACGCCGTTGTTGGAGCTCGTCCAGCCTCAACTTCCGCTGCGGCATGGCTAAGCACTTCGTCAACAGCGTCCTTTTTGTATCCCTTCAGGGTTTCTCGAAACTGGACGGCACGAATGGCGTCCCCCGCCTTGGTTGATGCTCCTCGTTGGACCTCCACCGCACGGAGGGGATCGTCGCCCGATGATGCAGTATGGCCAGTCCACTCCTGCCCATCCCACCATCGGAGCGACTCGATGCCCCAGGGGTCGCTATACCAGCCCTGAGTTGGATCGGCATTATTCGCCACATAAAACTTTATCTACTTGTCATCCCGTTGCGACAGACCCATGACACCCGGGTGGGAGGCGTTATTGACCGGGGTTTGCTTGCCAGTGGACACCTGACCGCATCCGGCACATGTGCCACGCACTCCTGCGAGGTAACTCTCCGCCTGGGGACGGGAAGCAGATGGTCGGCCAGCGCCCCGATCGAACCGGATCAGTCACCAGTAGCGGTGATCCACCCGAACTCGGAAGTGACCGCATCCAACAGCAGTGGCGGGACCTGCTCGAAAGCGAGGCCGACACTGCCGTCGAGAGGGGTTAACTTCCGCCTAACACCGACTCCGGACAGATCGCCTTCGAACTCGACGTCATCCTCGCCGGGACAAACATCGTGAGCGTCCTTCACGACGATCAAGCCGTCGTTGCCCGTGCCCGTTCAGCAGTGATGAGTCGATTGTTCGGCTGATCCGTTGCAGCGGGGATACGGTGAACGCCGTGGATCTCCCGGAGCTACTGGTCGGGGACGCCGGCGAATGGCGAAGATGGTTGAGTGTCCACCACGCCGATTCACTGGGTGTCTGGCTGGTATTGGCCAAAAAGGGAACGGTCGATCCGACGACTGTCTCGTACGACGAGGCGCTTGACGAGGCGATCTGCTTCGGCTGGATCGATGGTCAGTTAGGGCGTCGTGACAGCGCTACGTTTCGACGACGTTTCACGCCTCGAAAAGCTCGCAGCCCGTGGTCTCAACGGAACGCTGGCATCGCCGAAAGACTGATCACCACTGGCCGCATGCATCAAGCTGGCCAAGAGGAGGTGCGGCAGGCGAAAGAGGACGGTCGATGGGAGGCCGCCTACGCCGGGCAGGCCCGCATTGAGATGCCGGAGGATCTCGTCACTGCCTTGAGTGCCAATCCCCGCGCACAGGCCATGTATGAGACGCTCACGAGTGCGAATCGGTACGCCATCCTCTACAGGATCGGAAACGCCAAGAAACCCGAAACCCGCTCCAGGCGCATCGACCAGTATGTCGAGATGCTGGCCCGAGGTGAGACCATCCACCCTCAGGCTCCGTGATCAACCGAGTAGAAGATTCACCGCTCCCTTGGTCAAGAACCCGTCGATGCCCGTCCGACCCCTTCAATGACCGGGTTGCCGGCCTCGAGCAACGAGGCGAAGAGCTCATGGGCACGAGTGACGCCGGCGCTGTCGCCCGTGGCCAACAGATCAAGGAGCAGACCGCGAGTCATCGCGACGCCCAGTCGAGATAGTGCCCGTGCCTCATCACGCTCCACGCCTGTGCTGACGAGCGAATCGGTCATGGGTGCGATCCAGCCCTCGAGCGCCCCTTGCAGGAACCCTTCTGTGCCTGGACGGCCGAGCAGCGCATGCACGTAGATCTCGAAGAAGAGCCGCTCTTGAGAGCGAAGAGAAGGGTCGATGAGCCGTTCCCACGTTTGGCGGGCTTCGTCCGGCGAGACTGACTCCCAGGAGATCATTTCGCGCTGACGACGTTCGACTTCGCGCACGACGGCAACGAGCAGGCCCTGTCGCGATCCGAAGTGGTAGATGAGCATCCGATGGCTCGTGCCGACCGCGGACGCAATCTCCCGGAGGCTCAGGTCCACGATCCCCTTGTCGAGGGCATGGTCCACTGCTGCGTCCAGCAGTCGGGCTTTCGGTTGAACCATGGCCATTTACGACTGTACCATCTGGTACGTGTACCAGATGGTACAGTCGAGAGGAGACAGCGGATGGGCCGGTTGCACGTTGAGGCCGAAGGGACGACCAGCGCCGATGTGGAGACCGTTTGGGCACTCGTGTCTGACGCCAACACGTATGCGAAATGGGGTCCGTGGAACGACGGAGGGTACGGCCCTTCCGGCAAAGGTCCCTCCCAACCTGGATCCATCCAATGGTTCACATTCGGACGACGCACAACGTCGGTCGAGAAGATCCTCGAGGTCGACGCACCATCAAGGATCTCCTACACCGTGTTGCGAGGCATCCCGGTCAAGAACTATCGGGCCGAGATCACATTGACACCTAACGTTCCTAGTGGCACCTCGATCCGGTGGGTCGCGACATGGGACGAGACGCTGATGGGTCGACTAGTTCGCCGGAGGCTCCAGACGGTGTATCTCCAGGTAATGGATGCTCTCGTTGCGGCGACTGATGTTCACTATGCAAATGGAAAGCGTGACGAGCACGGCACCGAAGCACGGGACGAGAGTTCGTAACCCCTAAGGGAAGCTTTCGGACCAGTGGGAACTCGTGGGCGCTACCGGACTCGAACCGATGACCTGCTGGTTGTAAGCCATTGGCGACCAAACACTGCGCGGAGCAGGGTCTGTTCAGGTTGATCGTGAGCTAAATCGGCAAACTTATCTGCGTGATCGTACGGTTGGAATCCTCGAAGTCAGGCGCAATCGACCGGCCGGGCCTCGACCCTTGCATCGATTGCGATGATGGAGGAGGTCGATCCGCGCAAACGACGTCATCACTCCCCTGCCTCAGGAGCATGTGTCAGGACGAACGACCCATATCTCGCAGACCAGTCGACCTCTACGGCGTGAAGGTAAACACGTCATCTTGACCGGTCGAACTCGTTCCGCCCGGATCGGTGACCGTAACATCCACCGGTCCTGTCATCTCCGCTGGGGAGGAGGCGGTGATGACGGTTCCGGCAGCATTGACGGTCAAGCTGGTCGCATCGATGGACCCGAACTTGACCACCGACGCGCCCTGTAGGTCTGTGCCCTTGACCGACACCTCGGTTCCACCTGTCGAGGGACCCGAACTCTTGTGGACCGACGTCACCACTGGCTGCGGTTGGATGATGGTCAACGGAATCGTGGCCTGGACCGTCGAATCGGTCTTTGTCCTTTGTCTGCCGTTCAGCGTGGTCACCGTCTCGGTCACCTGTAACGAGACCGAACTTGGACCGCCGACAAGACTCTTGTTTAGCGTCCCCGACAGAACCCCGGTCGAAGACAACTTCAGGCCCTTGGGGAGACTGACCTTCTTCCACTTCAATGTGGTGGTGTAGCCCGTGGCGCTCACCCCAGCTCCGGTTGCCTGGAGGGTAACCGGGCCATAGGCGATATTCGTCGTTGCACTCGGAATGGACGTCGTGGCAATGGCGAATCCGACGTTCAACAGCGCGGTGGCAGTGGCCGATCCATCGGTGCCAGTTACCAGATAGGTGCCTGGCACCGTAGCGGTACAACTGTCGCCTGCGCACGATGCACCCGTTGACGAACCAGACCCGTCGGGGGTGATCGTGAAGGTCGTCGATGCGGTTACCGCACCGATGCTGTTCCCGAGCGTGTCAATGCCGTCGGCGCTATAGCTCTCCGTGCCACCCGAGGCGATGTCCTGGGTGGATGGGCTGATCGACAAACTGGCCGCTAGTCGGTTGTAACCGAGCACATCCATGTTGGTGAGCCCGACCGCCGTCAACGGTGATTCCACCCCAGTGTTGGTGTTGGCGTCGAACGAGTCTGGTGTAGATGTCACATAATCCTGAGGATCGAACGGGTACACGGCGTTGAAATTGACGAGATTGGTGGCACCACCGTCGATGGAGAAATACCCGCCAGGTACCCATGCGGTCAGATTCCGGGCCCCAGCAGCCGTATAGCGAAAGAGGTCGTTTGGCGTATACGAACTCGGTTCCAGACCTGCGTTGCGTCCCATCACTTCTGACACCTCGTGCTCGACGATTCCGATGAAGTCAAAGTCTCCTGCCACTGCACGGTTATTCGGATCGAAGGTGTAGCTATTCTGAGCGGTGAGATACACGTCTCCATCGTCCTCAACTTGAGTAGCGGGCACCATTCCGAGTGCCTTCGCCTCCGCCGTTGTCGGAGCGAAGGTTCCACCGGCGGTCGGATCGGTCGGTGAGAGGGATTCGTCGGCGATCTCCTGGTCAGGGGTCGTAGCGTTCGCGATCAGTGCAGTTCTTACCGAGGCATACGTGTGAGGACCGTTGGTGTACGTGAGCGACGTGCCCAAACCGGGGTCAGTGGTCATGTTGAAGTGGATATAGACGGTAATTGGGTTGCTGTAGAGGGCCTCGAACTGGCTGAGGGCAAATCCGATCGCACTTTCGATCTGGGCGGCGTCCGGGTCGTTTGCCACCCGCTCACACTCGACGGGGTTATACGTCGGACACGAATAGATCGGGACGATGGTCAGGCCACCAGCGGCCTTGGGTTGGGCAGCCGTGTCGAGGCGAATGACCGACGGGCTCGTAGTACTCAATCCGAACGCGAGGGAAGACCGGGCATGTGGCTTTCCGGTAGTTGCAGAGGCGCTCGCCGTAGCCATCAACGAGAACACGAGGCCCGACAGCACGCCGATCGCGACTACCCGTAGGGAGGTGGTCATCGCCGATTTCCGCCTTCGTCCAGGGGCATAAAGGCTAAATCTGGCCAGCGAACCAGCCAGTAGGGCCCGCAGACCAGTCCGACGTCCAACACCCATCGACCATCAACACCTTCCGCTCTTAGGGTGCCACGGCACACACCCGCCTCGTGAATGGTTACCAAAATCCAACGCTGACGACAACTGCTCTGCACACCGTGGCCCCCTGGATCCCGAGTGGGATCGGGCGGCTAGAGAGTGGCCCTCGACACCGGATATGCCTGCTCCCGACCGCCGAGGTCCTTTCCGCTACGCGCCGTGCTGTCAGCTCGCTGCCTTTGCCACCGTCATTCACTGTCTCTAACCCTTGGGTGCTCACGGAGATTGCGACCTGCGCCGATCCCGAGAGTAGGACCCACAAAGGAGCGGGCATGACAGTCACGCAGACAGACCTCGCGGACCTCGAACCTACGCCTACTCCGTCACTGTAACCAGGCTCATCAGCTTCGAGATGAAGTTGCCGTCGAGTGAGTTGGAACCAGACGGCGAGGTGCGGCCAGGATGCTTGCGAGATACGGCGATCATGGCTTCGCACTTCCACGAACCCACGGACGTGTGAGGTGGTGTGATCGTCGTGTCTCCCGACGGAGTGCCCCACTGAGCCCTAGCGTTCGATCAACCAGTCGCGCCCGGTGGTTTGGTTCTCTCACCTAGCCGACATCATGACCGACCGACCAGCAACGCGGATTTACGGCAAGAGATGACAGGCTGATGGCTATGTGTACTGGTCCACTTGTCCGAGGGTTCCTCAGTTCCACCCCGGAGCGGGGTGGTTTCGACCTGACTCATGTGGTGTCGACCACTCAGACCGCATTCGATCGTGTGGCGACGTCTTTCCTCGAACCGGCCAAGAGGGTCTGTGCGGAGGAGAGTGATGGCATGAATCACCGGTGAGACGCGTGAGTGAGCCCTTGGCCTGCACCGGCATCTTTTGATGTTTGGCAATGGCGAACGGAATGACGGTTGCGGCCTGGTCGAGTCCGATCAGCTCCGGTCCGGTGCACTCCCCGTCGACGCCTCCAGCGGTCGACAGAGGGCCGACGGGAGGACTGGTCGTGCTGTCGGAGGTGACGGGGAGTTTGGGCAGTCTGGTCTCTGGAGGACCAGTCCGGAAAGCCGACGTGAGGTCTCCGGCGGTCGAGCGCCGCCAACGAGAGATATTTGGAGCCGACACGCCGAACACCGATTCGAGGAAGCGCAGCTGTGAGGTGTGGTCAAAGACGTCCGAACACACGTTTCCCCCCGTTGAGAAGGGCGACACCACCATCATCGGTACACGCACCCCGAATCCGATGGGCCCGGCCTGGCCCTGGGCCGTGGAGGGCAGTGGGTCGGCCGTCAGGTACTCCCCTTCCGTCCCAGCGGGAGGCGTAGGCGGTGGGACATGATCGAAGAACCCATCGTTCTCGTCGTACATGATGAACAATACGGTGCTGGCCCAGACTTCGGGATTGGACACCAGCGTGTTGAGAACTTGCTGGGAGTACCACTCGCCGAGGGCCGGTGGAGAGGGGGGATGCTCGTCGTATTCCTGCGGAGGGAGGATCCACGACACCTGAGGGAGGGTTCCGTTGGCCACGTCGGCAGCAAAGTTGTTGGGCCCCACCCCACCGGTCGCGCCGCCAATGACGTTGGGGCCGTAGTAGTTGAACGCGTTCTGGTACAGCGGGGAGCTGGGATCCTTGTAGTTCTTGAAGTAGAGCAACATGTTCTTGCTGAAGAAGTAGGGGGCATTGGGTGCATAGTTGGCTCCGTAGGGGTTGTAGACCCTCCAGCTGACATCGCGGTCCTCTAGGACCTCAGGCATGGTCTCCCACGAGCACGTCCATTGAAACGGCTTCTGCTCCGAGTTGGTCACGAGGATCGGACCACCGGCCTCGCCAGATGGATCGATCGTTCCGGTCATGGCCATGAGGCGATTGGGGTGAGTGGGGCCGAGGACCGAGCAGAAGTAGTTGTCGCAGACCGTGAAGTTCTTGACCAGGCTGTAATAGAAGGGCAGGTCGGCCTCTCTGTAGTAGCCCATGGTGTTAATGCCCAACGCTCCCTCGTAGGTAGACGAGGTGTGGGTGGACACGAAGCTGTCCATGATTCCGCCGTTCCACGAGGAGTGCTCGGCTGGCCACGAATGGTCGAGGTCATAGGTGCACTGGGCCAGTTGTTTGTTCGTGTTCATGTGGAACGGCAGGAGGGTCGACTGCGGGCCTCCCGGCCAGGCCTGGGTGAATGCACCCCGATTGTTGGCGTCATCGAAGCCGGTCACACCGCCCATGGACCCGAAGTAGTGGTCGAACGAACGGTTCTCGTGCATCAGGAACACCACGTGTTTGATCGCGCTGAGATCGTTCCCCGAGGGCCTCACCTCGGCGGCGCGGCGTACCGTATCTGCCCCCGTCGTCCGCATACCGCCCAGCGAAGCCAAGCCGAGCGCTGCCGCTCCCCCGATGCCCCCGGCCAATACCTGACGACGGCTCAAACGTGGATCAGTCACAGTTCCCCCTTTACATCAGGGTAGAACGTGCCCGATGCCTACCGGGAATCCACGATCCCCCGACCAACTTCTATCACTTTCACCAGTGGACCGCGCTTGGATCCACGGCAATGTCGAGGCCCCAGCGGACAAACCCGTCTCTCAGAAATCGCATCAGAAGGAGCGAACTCTCTCGAAGACGATGACGCTCCATTGGCCCTCTTCATTAGAAGATCTCAGCGCCCACCCCATCGAGTGGCCGTTCTGCAGCTCGTTGTCCTCGACCCGTCGGTGACGGCAATACCTCGCTGGCGGTGCTGGCGGTGCTGGCGGTAGAGGCGGTAGAGGCGGTAGAGGCGGTAGAGGCGGTAGAGGCGGACTATGGACGAACCGATGCGCTCCCGGACCCCGCTGCTGGGGCCGACATGCGAGGGCTGGCTGCTGATCACGGCGCACGCTCGGCAACGGGATGTGCACCCGACCGTCGCACTCGACTGCTAGTTCGAGTCAGCTCATCGACGGGGAGCCCCGAGTGTGCTTCGACGACCCTCAGTCCAGGGCCCGTGGACCACCCATGTAACAACACTTCGGTGGCACGCGTGTCAGGTCGCACAAGTGAACGTTTCTGGAAACTCGAATCTGCTGGGAGGTCTTCCGCTGGGACGTCACACAGCCTCAGTTGTATAGTGGTTTGCAAGGGGGCCAGCCCATGGTGCTAAAGGCGTGGTTGATAGCGCCAGTTCTTGTGATCATGAGGCGGCATCGGGGCGTTTCATTCCATTACCGCCGGGTCAGGTTCAATGCCGCTACTGTTGTCTGGCTTGCAAGATTATGTGGTGTTCTCGGTTTGATTCTGGGACTCACCTTGTTGTCATTCCCGGCGGGACCGGTAGCGGCCCGCACGGAATCTCAAACTTGGCACAGTCAGGCTGTTCCTTCTGAAGCACAGGATCTGATCGGCGATTCGTGTCCGTCAAAACTTGACTGCTTTGCCGTCGGCTGGTCCGACTCGTCAGGTACGCCGAGTGCCCTCATCATTGCCAGCACCAACGGAGGCTCACAGTGGGGCGGCCAAGCCGTCTCGTCGGGAGTATCGCAACTAAATGCCATCTCTTGCGCATCGACACTCGACTGCATCGCAGTGGGTTACTCGGGTGGAAACCCCGAATACTCACCCGCCATCGTGGCCACCACCAATGGGGGCTTGACATGGATTCTTCAAGGGGCCCCCATGGGATCCTTCGAGCTGAATGCTGTCTCCTGTCCGAACAGTTCCGATTGCGCTGCTGTCGGAAATACCAGTTCGTACGGAGGAGTCAGCATCACGACCACGGACGGTGGACTGACGTGGACGAACGGCCTCCTTCCCACGGGGGTTGAAGCACTGTTTGGCGTCTCGTGTCCGACCGCCTCTGATTGCACGGCTGTTGACGGAAGTACCGTCGTTGCGACCACGAGCGGTGGAGCGACGTGGCATGCGCAGAGCGTGCCGCCGAATGTTGTCGACCTGAGTGCGGTTTCGTGTTCCTCGAGTTCGAGCTGCACTGCCGTCGGAAGATCGAGCATCGGTAGCCTCATTATCGGGACAAGCGACGGCGGTCAAGACTGGTCCCCGCAGAGCGTTCCCCCCGGTATCGATTTCTCACCTGATGGCGGTGTTTCCTGTCCGACGGCCTCTGTCTGCACCGCCGTGGGCCAATCGATCATCAATGCCAGCGCCGCCATCGTTGGCACAAACGACGGGGGATCAAATTGGTCCACCCAGAGCATCGCCGTCCCTGCTCTCGATTCACTTACAGGAGTTTCCTGCGCTTCGCCGTCCGTTTGTACGGCCGTCGGACGGAATGACATCCTCAACCGAGGAGGTGGCTCACAGTCGGATTCGGGTCCCTACTACCTCGCCCTCGGCGATTCCGTCCCGGTGTGGGATGGTCCCAACTCGTATCCGAACCTTCTCCTTCAGAAGTACCAATCGAGCTACCCGGGTCTGCAGCTTGTCAACCTCGCCGTGTCCGGGGAGACGACGTCCTCGATGCTCCAAGACGGTCAGTACGCCGAGGCGGTGCAGTTTCTGCACAGTGAACGGCGGAAGGTGGCCTTCGTCACGATCGACATCGGGGGCAATGACGTCGAGGGCTGTGCTCTGAGCACTGATCCCCAGTGTTTCCCTCAAGCCGACGCCACAATGGAAAAGAATCTGGAGACGATACTGACCGGGCTCCATACAACGGCTCCTCGTGTCCGCATCTTCGGCATGTCCTACTTCGATCCCGTCCTCGGTCTCTGGCTTTCCGGCGGATCGCTCCGCCAGCAGGCGTTGGCGACGATCCCAGAGGTCGTCACGTTGAACAACGGACTCGATAATCTGTACGGGCCTAGCAAGACGGCCAACGTCCAAGGAGCGTTCTCAGTCACCGATCTCAAGCAGATCTCCTCACAATGGGGAAAGGCTCCGGTTGACGTCGTCGACGCCTGTTCATGGCTCGACATCGAGTGTCCCAATTTCGGTGGTGACGACCCGAACGACGAAGGAGCCGTCCAGATTGCAGCGGCATTCGAGCACGTTATTGAAGGTCAAGTCTCGCGTCTCGTCATCCATACCCACCGCCTCCCGAACGGTCATGTCGGCGCGCCCTACGAACGGGTCCTGTCGGCGGTGGGAGGTATTCCTCCATACACATGGACGTTACGTCACGGCTCGCTACCGCAAGGACTCACGCTCGATTCGGCAACAGGAGAGATCTCTGGCACACCAAATGGGCTCAAGGCCGCCGCTTTCACCCTCCGAGTGGCCGACTCATCGAAGCCAGCGAAGGTGGACATCGTTCCGCTTTCGATCACCGTCAGGCACTGAAACAGCTGGGCTGGCACCTTCCAAACTTCGTTGGGGACGTCACCCTCGACGAGCGGACGGGTGGGCATCAGTGGATCTCGGCGACGGAGATTCGTGACGTACCAGACTGCTATGGGCATGCACTCGGGTCCGAACGGAGACTCAGCTCGAACCCACGTTCGAGTTCCTCGATGTCGTCAATGGCGAGTCTGTTGACCTGTTGCATGCCCCGATACCTATCAGGTGTTGATACTCAGTGCTCGGCACCTCGTAGGTGTCTACCCAGGTCGTGGGCGCTACCGGACTCGAACCGATGACCTGCTGGTTGTAAGCCAGCTGCTCTACCAACTGAGCTAAACGCCCGAGGTGGCAACGCTACTGCGCCACCGCAGACGACAGGGACTCGAGCAGCGCCGGCGTCGATGCCGCCACCGGGGTCCGTCGGGCCTCGTGCTCCAAGGTCACCAGCTCCCGACCGGCCGACTCCGTCACCACCGCCCCGGCTTCGGTGCAGACCAGCATGCCGCCCAGGTAGTCCCAACTGCCCAGCTGCGAACCCCCCACTGCTGCGTAGCCGTCGAGCACGCCTTCGGCCACGGCACAGAGATCCAGGGCGGCAGCTCCCAGCCCCCGGTACTGGGACCACCCGAAGTACCGGGGCGGGTAACCGGAGAATCCCACGATGGCCTGGCCCAGCTGCTCACACCCGGACGGTCGGATCGGGATCCCGTCGCGGCGGGCCCCGCCCCCCCGGACCGCCTCGAAGCGAATGCCCGACGCCTGGTTCACGACCACGGCCGCCCGGGGTCCGTCAGTGTCAACCGCGCACAGACTGGTGGCATACCAGGGGATGCCCCGGGAGGCGTTGGTCGAGCCATCGACCGGGTCGATCACCACCACCAGGGGCCGATCGACCCGGTGGGAGCCGGACTCCTCGGACATGACACCGAGCCCGGCGGCGTCGAGCACCGCCACGGCGGCACTGTCAGCGGCCAGGTCAGACCGGTACTGGCCGTCGCGGGTTCCGGCCAGACCCCAGTCGCCCAGATCCTCGAGGGCCTTGGCCACCGCCGTGGCCGTGGCGTGAAGCACCTCGAGCAGTCCATCGTCGTCCATGGGCCGACGATACCGGAGCCGTCCGGCTCCCGGTAGGCTGAGTCAACTGTGGCAGTCATCGATGTGGCCGGATACGTGGCCGACCTCAAGGATCACTCGGTCGACCATGGCTTCCACGTGCATGACGAGCGTCACTTCGTGGAGACCTACTCCCTGCGACAGGTGTGGGAGGTGGAGCTCCACCCCGAGGACGGCTGCGGCGGACCCCTCGACCTGCATCTCGCCCTTGAGGTGGACCCGAGGACGCTGCTCTCGTTCGAGGACGCGGTGTTCGGCCTGCCCGAGGACGAGGAGCCACCGGACGATTTCCACTTCCCCCTGACCTTCACCTGGGCCCTCCCGCCCCTGCCCAACGGTCCCGACCTCCTCCGGCTGGCCATAGACCTGGCCGGGGTGGGAGGTATCGAGCTGCCTCTCGAAGTCTCGGCCATCGACTCCTACGCCTCGGCCACCGACGCCGCCGAGCGACGACTCAACATCGTGGCCCGCTCCCCCGTCTCGCTGACCCGGATCCTCGCCGGCGAGGAGATGATGTGCGAGGTGTTCGACCGGTGCCTGGCCGTGAGTCGCTACCTGCTCGACTCCGCCGGCAGTTGGCTGGGGTGAGCCGGACCCGACTTCGGGGTACGCCGCGGCGCCTGGCCGTCGGACTGATCGTCGTCATCGGCCTCGGAGCCACCCTCACCGCCTGCGGCAACGACGGTACGACTCTGGCCAAGCAGGCGTGCAGTCACATCGATCGCTCCCTCAAGCTCCTGGACGAATCCGGACACCAGACCGACACGACCAAGTCGGCCCAGCTGGCCGCCCAGGCCTACGACCAGTTGCGGCAGGCGCTTCCCATCGCGGCCCAGGCCGCCTACCGGGACGGCCAGTGGCAGGCGCTCATGACCACCGTCTCCGAGAGCAACCGGGTCCCCGAGACGACCCTCATCACCGCGCTGCAACAGCAGTGCCAACAAGCCGACAGCTCGACCTTCGACCAGGCACCGCCGCCATCATCCATCCCCCCACCGGCACCCGTCTCCTCGCCCTGACCGTTCGGCGTGGCCGATGCCACGCGCAGGGCTCCGCCGCTCGGATGCTCAAGACCCCTCGGATCCTCCCGTGGTCGACGACGACGAGGCCAGGGGTGACAACGGCTGGCTGGCCATCTGCATCCGGCCCACCCTGACCACGTCGGGTAGCACCCGGGTGTCGAGCCACTCGCCCGCCGCAGCCGTGGGGACGATATGCAGGCCGTCCCCGTCACGGATCTGCACGCCGTTGAGCACCTCGTGGTAGACGCCGCCCGGGCACAGTTGCGCTTCGAAATCGTTCAGCTGCACGGTGGCCGGATGCTCGGCCGCCACCTGGCGCACGATGTTGTTGTAGGCGTTGAGCCGGGCCAACGTGTCCTCCGGCCACACCTGGCCGTTGTCCTGCTCGATAGGGGCGAAACAGGGCGAGGTCATCATCACCATCAGGGCCCCGTTCGAGGTGGCCACCTGCACCGCCTGCTCCAACGACTGCCGGAGGTCGGCGTCGAAGGCCGGCTGGCCGATGTGCAGCCAACGGCCGTCGATGAGCCGGTTCGACACCTCCCACCGTCCGGCCAGCATCACCACGACATTGGGGTGGAACTGATCGACGTCACCCTTCCACTGGGTCGGCCACTGGACCGACGCCGGCGAGGAGGTGTTGCACTGCGGGACGACCGTGTGGGCCAACCCGTAGAGGAGGTACTGGGTACTCCGCATGACCCCACAGCCCACGATGGCTCCGTTGTCGATGTCCACGTCGTAGCTGCTCTGGGGCTGGCTGGCCAGCATGGCGAACGCCATGCGCCATGCCACCGAGTCGCCGACCACCAGGACCTTGACCGGTGGGCCCACGTACTGGGCCCCTTCCACCCGAAGAGGCCCGGCGGCCTCGGCGGCCGAGGGCAGCGTGGCCACCACCGTCACGACCACCACCCCCACGAAGGCCAGCGACGTCAACACCCAGGCTCTCCATTCGGTGAACGTGCGGGTCCGCCGTCGGCGGACCGGCTCTTCGACCAGGTAGTAGGAGCCGGTGGCGACGATCAGGGTGATGGCGATGCGGGCCACCAGGAGGGGATAGCCACCCAGGTGCACCCGCTGCGCACTGAACAGGGCGAAGAGGGGCACGTGCCACAGGTAGGTGCCGTAGGAGATCTTGCCCAGATAGCGGAAGACCGGATTGCCGAGGAACTGTGAGAGCGAGGCGGCCTGGGTGGTGACCACACAGAAGATCACCATGGCCACGCCGAGGGCGAAGAGGAAGTACCCGCCCTCGAACAGGAAGGCCCCGGGCCCCGTGACCCGCCAGCAGAGGGCGACGGCGGCGGCCATGGACGCCCATCCGACGATCTGGAGGGCGACGCGGGCCGCTTTGGGCGTGATCTCCCAAGCTTCGATGGGTCTGATCCCGAGACCCCGGCGACGGTGCAGGTCGCGTCGGAGCCGGTGGGGGGGGAAGGCACCGGCGGTACCGGCGGCCGGGTGGGCCCGGGCCACGCTCCTCGAATTCGGCACCTCCATCTCGACGGCGGGAAGTGCCTTCCTGTGCTGGGCCCACATGGCCATCCCACAGGCCAGGGCCGCCCCGACCAGCATGTCCTGACTGCGGGTGTCGGTGCTCTCGTACAGACGCATGATGGAGGCTCCGCCCTGAAACGACAGGCGCATGTCGACAGCCGACGCCACCGCCCCGACCGCCGCCGCGGCCAGGACGGGCCAGAGGCGCCTGGACGGACGGAGCTTCCGGCCCATGCGGAGCAGGACCAAGACCACCGGGGGCCAGATGATGTAGAACTGCTCCTCGATGGACAGGGTCCACATGTGCTGCAGCGGTGAGGGCTGGGCCGTCGAGGCGAAGTAGCTGCCACCACTGACGATGAAGTGCCAGTTGGCCACATAGAACAGCGTGGAGAGCGAGTCGAGGCGGACTCCGCTGAACTCGCCCGGGCCGCCGAACAGTTTCACGAAGAGGGCTACGCCGACCAGCATCACCAACAGGGCGGGAAGGAGCCGGCGGGCCCGGCGGGCCCAGAACTCACCCAGCCTGATGGTCAGGAGCTTGGCCCACTCGCCCAGCAGCAGGGAGGTGATGAGGAATCCCGACAGGACGAAGAAGACGTCGACACCCAGAAATCCCCCGACAGCTACGGGTGCACCACCGTGGTAGAGGAGAACGCCCGCCACCGCCACGGCCCGGAGCCCATCCAGGGCGGGGACGTAGCTGAACACGACGGGGCGACCCCGACCCTCACCTGTCTCCACCAACGGGCTTCGGGTCCTCTTCGACGATGTGT
This sequence comes from uncultured Acidimicrobiaceae bacterium, assembly GCA_963756515.1. Classification (GTDB taxonomy): domain Bacteria; phylum Actinomycetota; class Acidimicrobiia; order Acidimicrobiales; family RAAP-2; genus Bog-756. Next base: position 399,836 of record CAVWNV010000002.1, on the reverse strand, counting down.
GGGCCCCAGTACTCATCGGGCTGTCTGCCTCCACGCACCCCAACGGGGTGCGTCCCTCTCCCCGGGTCGGACGACCGTCATCCGGTCATCCGACCACCCGGTTACCAGGACTGCTTCCTCCGTCCGGACCGAACTTGCCCGCCGGTCCGACGGCCGCGCTCCGACCGGGAGGCCGGCCCGCCTCACACGGCCGGGTCGTACCCGGCCGGAAGGTTGATGGTCTTCTTCTCGAGGAACAGCTCCAGGCCGTCCTCACCGAACTCCCGACCCACACCGGACGACTTGTACCCCCCGAACGGCGAGGAGAAGTCGATCGGGATGTTGGAGTTCACCATGTACGTACCGGTCCGCACCTGGCGGGCCACGGCCAGGCCGCGATCGTTGTCCCCGGTGAACACTCCGCCGCACAGCCCGTATTCGGAGTCATTGGCGATCCGGACGGCGTCCGCTTCGTCGTCGTACGGGATCACCGACAGGACGGGGCCGAATATCTCCTCTTGGGCGATGCGCATCGAATTGTCCACGTCCACGAAGACGGTCGGCTCGACGAACCAGCCCTTGTCGATCCCCGCGGGCCGACCGCCGCCCACGGCGACCTTGGCCCCCTCCTCCTGGCCCACGCGGATGTAGTTCTCCACCCGGTCGCGCTGCCGCTCCGCCACCAACGGACCGACCTCGGTGGCCGGGTCGAGGGCATCGCCCACCTTCATCGATCGCACCTGCTCCACCAGCGCTTCGGTCACCTCGCTGTACCGGTCACGCGGAGCCAGGATCCGGGTCAGCGAGATGCAGGCCTCCCCGTTGTTCATGATGGCGTTGGGCAGGAGCAGGGGGATGGACTCGGCCAGGTCGACGTCGTCCAACAGGATGGCGGCGGACTTGCCTCCCAGCTCGAGGCTGACCCTCTTGAGGTTGGCGCCACAGGCGGCCCCGATCTTGCGGCCGGCCGCGGTGGACCCGGTGAACGAGACCTTGTCGACGCCCGGATGGTTGACCAGGTGCTCACCGACCTCGCGGCCGGCCGGCACCACGCTGAGGACACCCGGGGGCAGCCCGGCCTCGGTGAAGATCTCCGCCAGTACGTTGGCATCGAGCGGAGTCTCCGGCGCCGGCTTGAACACCACCGTGCTGCCCGACAGGAGGGACGGGGCCAACTTGGCGCAGGCCAGGAACAGAGGGACGTTCCACGGGGTGATGGCCGCCACCACGCCGATCGGCTCCTTGGACACCAGGACCGGACCCATGAGCCCGTCCTTCACGGTGTCGAAGGCGAAGGTCGAGCCGAGGCCGGCGTAGTAGTCGAGGATCATCGTGGGGGCGAAGACCTGGGCCAACGTGCCCCACGAGATCGGGGAGCCCATCTCGTTCGAGATGAGCTCGGAGATACCCTGCATGTCGTTGCGGATGGCGTCGGCCACCTTGGTCAGCACGGCCCCGCGCTCGGCCGGTGTCATGCGGGGCCAGGGACCGTGCTCGAAGGCCTCGCGGGCGGCGGCGACGGCCCGGTCCACGTCGGCGTTCTGGGCCTCGGGCACCCGGCCCACCAGCTCCTCCGTGGTCGGTGAGACCACATCGAAGACGGAGGTGGAGGACGGCTCGACCCACTCTCCTCCGATGAACAGACGATCGTACGACTTCACGGGCCCTCCCTGGTTCGAATCGGACCGGCACGCCAGTCCGATCGCTCCACGACGGGGAGAGGACCGGAAGGCGTACCGCTGGCGGAAATTGCCAGCCCGCGGCCGACCCCACCGCCCCATCGCCCCGATCCTCGCTACGCTCCCCAGGCCAGCCGTGCGCCGAACGGGCCGTCAACGACGCCCAGCGCGCCCCGACCTCGAGGAGCGTCGATGCTCTCACCGCTTGACGACTACCCGGTCCACCAGATCTCCGAGCCCATGCGCTTCGTGGGGACGTCGGACCGCAACTTCTACGATCGCTACTACTTCAACATCCACGGCGCCGACGGGGTGCACGGCACCGACGACGAGCTGTTCGCGGTCATCGGCATCGGCCAGTACCCGAACCTCAGTGTGGCCGACGCCTTCGTGTCGGTGCTCTGGGGTGACGAGCACCGCGTGGTGCGCTCGTCCCGGACCCTGGGGGCCGATCGCATGGACGCCTCGGTGGGTCCGATCCGGGTGGAGGTGATCAGAGGTCTCGAACAGGTCCGGGTCGTGGTGGAGCCCAATGAATGGGGCATCGAGCTCGACGCCGTCTACGACGGTTTCTCCGAGGCCCTCCTCGAGTCGAGGCATTTCGACCGTCAGTTCACCCGGGTGACCTTCGACTCCACCCGATTCGCCCAGGTCGGCTCGTGGAGCGGAACACTGAAGGTCGGAGACCGAGAGGTCCGGCTCACGCCCGACCGGTACTGGGGGTCCCGCGACCGATCGTGGGGTGTGCGCCCGGTTGGCGAGCCCGAACCCCCCGGCATTCGGGCCACCGACACCGAGGGTGGTTTCTTCTGGATCTACGCCCCGGTGCGCTTCGACGACCATGCCCTGGTCACCATCGTGCAGGAACGGCCGAGCGGCGAGCGGATCATGCAGGACGCGCACCGGGTCTTCCCGATCGGCTCCGGACGTGAGCCCGAGTGGCTGGGCCGGCCTGAGCACTCGCTGCGCTTCGCTCCCGGGACCCGCACGGTCACCGGTGCCACCCTGACCTACTTCGGGGCCCACGGGGAGAAGACGGCCGAGGTCGACGTCGAGACCCTGCTGGCCTTCCCGCTCCTGCTGGGTAGTGGCTACGGGCTCGAGCCGGACTGGAAGCACGGGATGTACCAGGGAGAGCTGGTCGTCCAGGGCCAGACGGTACCGCCGGCCGATCCGTCGTACACCACCTGGGCGCTGACCGAGTATGCGGCCCGGTTCACCTATGAGGGTCGTGTCGGCTACGGCATGTTCGAGTGCGCGGTGATGGGGCCCCACCAGCAGTACGGCTTCGCCGGCTGGGAGTGACCGGCCCGACATCAAGGTGCCGGGGCCACTCCGTCCCATCCGCTTGGCCCGGCGCACCACGACCAGAGGTCCGACCCGGCCCGGACGAACTCGTCCTCGGACAGCCGGGTCCACGGCACCTTGTGCTCCCACCGGGGACGGCGGTCCAGCCAGAACCGCCCGTTGTCGATGACCGACACGGGCGCCGAGGCCAGCCATAGGGCTGTGTCGGCGCCCTGCTCCGGCGTGCGCAACAGCGGACCCATGGCACGAGCGAACCCGGGAAGGCCGGACCGGATACCGGGGGTGTCGGCCCACCCGGGGTGCATGGCGTGGAACAGCAGCCCCGACCGGTCCAGGCGCCGGACCCACTCGTGCATCAGGACGAGCTGGGCCCGCTTGACCCGGGCATAGGCCACCGTGCCGTCGTACCCGTCCGGTCCCATCTCCAAGTCATCGAGGTCGAACCGCTGGGTGTACATGCCGCCCGACGAGACCTGGATCACCCGGGCCGGCACCGATGCCCGAAGGGGTTCGAGCAGCAGGCCGGTGAGCAGGAACGGGGCCACCAGCTGGGTGGCCACGGTGACCTCGATGCCGGCCCCGTTGGTGGTGAACTGCCGGGACAGGGCGCCGGCGTTGTGGACCAGCACATCGAGCCGATCGTGCGCCGACCGGAACTGGCCGGCCAGGGCCCGGACCTCCTCGAGTCGGCCCAGGTCGGCCACGAAGAAGTCGACGTCGACACCGGGGGCCGCCTCTCTGATGGTGAGCACGGCCTGCTCGGCCCGCTCACGGCTTCGGGCTACGAACCGGACCGTGGCACCGAGGCGACCCACCCCCACTGCGGTGGCCAGACCCAGGCCAGAAGTGGCGCCGGTGACCAGGGCCACCTTTCCCTCCATGCGGGGGAGGGCCCGCCACCCGGCCATTCGGCTCCTGACCTCGGGCCCGATGGAACTGAAGCTGCCCACCACCGTGCCCTCCAGGACCTCGTCGACCACCCGTGCGGCCAAGGCCCCCGCCGGCGGTGCGTCCGGCACCGGGTCGGCCTGGCCCGACAGGACCCGCCGGAGCCCGGCCAGACCCCGGTCCCCGATCCGCCGGAACGGCGCCGACAGCACCGGGTTGAACACGGACAGGCCACCGAGCAGCCGGAGGTCGGCGTCGTAGGTGAGGACCGAACCGCCCCCCGGCCTGGGCACCACCGTGATGGTGTCCTCTGAGCGGATGGTGTTGCTCTCGCCGAGCAGCACGACGCGACTGGGACGGTCATGGGCCACCACGCGGTAGTCGAGCGGCGTGACCCGGCCACCGACCCTCACACCCAGGCGGAAGGCGGTTCCCACCCCCACCGGTCCCTCGTCGAGCCTTTCGGCCCGATCCACGCCTGGGTCCCATTCGGCGGCATTGGAGAACTCGGCCAGGTAGTCGAACGTCTCCTCCACCGACCGCTCCGACACGACTGTTCCGCGGTACCGGGCCATGGGCCGTCCTCTCCTGGGCCTCGATGGCGCCGGCCCACCCCAAAACCTACCGGGACGATCCCCGCATGAGATCATCCAGACATGGCCGCCGCTCCGAATACGGGTGTCGGAACCGACGATCGACCGAGGAGCTGCCGAACCGATGAGGATTGCCATCGTGGGCTCCGGTGTCTCCGGCCTCGTCTGCGCCCACGTCCTCGGACGGAGTCACCACGTGACCGTGTTCGAGGCCGACGAGCGGCCCGGGGGCCATGCCCACACTGTTCGGGTGGATCTGGCCGACGAGACGCACGATGTGGACACGGGGTTCCTCGTCTACAACGACCGGAACTACCCCGGTCTGGTGCGTCTCTTCGAGTCTCTGGGCGTGGCCACCAAGGCCAGCGACATGAGTTTCAGCGTCTCGGACGACGACAGCGGGATCGAGTGGCGCGGCACCTCGCTGACGACCCTGTTCGCCCAGCGTCGCAACGCGGTGCGTCCGGCCTTCCTGCGCATGCTGGCGGACGTGGTGCGTTTCAACCGCGCCGCCCGGGCACTGCTCGTGTCGTCGGAGGAGCCCGAACTCTCGCTGGCCGACCTGCTGGCGTCGGGCCGGTTCTCCTCCCGCTTCGCCGAGTGGTACCTGGTGCCCCTGGGATCGTCCATCTGGTCCGCCGACCCCGCCACGTTCCTCGACATGCCGGCCGTCACCTTTGCCCGCTTCTTCGACAACCACGGCCTCCTGCGCTACGGCGACCAACCTTCGTGGCGGACCGTGGTCGGTGGCTCACGACGGTACGTCGAGGCCATCGCCAGGCCGCTGGGCCGTGAGTTGCGACTGGCCTCGCCGGTATCGAAGATCAGCCGCCGGGACGACGGGGTGGAACTCCAGTCCGAGGCCGGGCCGGAGCGGTTCGACCACGTGGTGGTGGCCACCCACAGCGATCAGGCCCTGAATCTGCTGTCGGATCCCTCGCCCCAGGAGCGCGAGGTGCTGGGCGCCATCCGGTTCCAGGCCAACCGGGCCACGCTCCACACCGACGCCCGGCTCCTCCCGAGGAACCGAAGGGCCTGGGCCAGCTGGAACTACCACCGGCTGACCGACCAGCCCGATCAGGCGACGTTGACCTACCGATTGCGTAGCCTGCAGGGTATCGACTCCGCCCACGAGATCCTGGTCACGCTCAACCGCGACGACGTCATCCGGGACGAGCAGGTGCTGGCCCGGTTCGACTACGCGCACCCGGTGTTCGACCGCCCCGCCATCGCCGCCCAGCGGCGCCACGAGGAGCTGAACGGGCAGCGGCGGACCTGGTTCTGTGGCGCCTACTGGGGCTTCGGCTTCCACGAGGACGGCGTCCAGAGCGCGCTCGCCGTGTGCCGACGGCTGGCCGGGGAGAGCCTGTGACGACGACAGGGACTCCCTCGTCGTCAGCCACCGTCGAGCCCGGAGAGGCCGGCGCCAGCTCCACTGCAACCAGCCTGCGCAGTGCCATCTACGAGGGGACGGTCGTCCACCACCGATTCCAACCGGTCGATCACCGGTTCTCCTACCGGATCGCTATGACCTTCATCGACCTCAGCGAGGTGGAGGCGGTGTGCGGCCGCCACCCGCTGTGGTCCGAGGAGCGGTCCAACGCCGTGTCCTTCCGCCGGCGCGACTACCTGGGCGACCCGACCGTCCCCCTCGACACCGCCGTCCGCGACCTGGTCGAGCAGCGAGGGGGTGCACGACCTGACGGTCCCATCGCCCTGCTGACTCAGGTTCGGACCTGGGGTTGGCTCTTCAATCCCATCAGCATCTACTACTGCTTCGACCGAGGCGGACACTCAGTGACCCAGACCGTGGTGGAGGTTACGAACACCCCATGGCACGAACGCATTGCCTACGTGCTTCCCGGCTCGGGTTCCCATCTCGTGGCCAAGGAGCTCCACGTGTCGCCCTTCCTGCCCATGGACCTGAGTCACCGCTTCGTGATCGGCGAGCCCGGCCCGCGCCTGGTGGTCGGTGTCGACGATCTGGACCAGGGCGAGCGGGTGTTTTCGGCGTCGATGGTGTTGCACCGCCGCCACCCGGACCACCGGGCCCTCGGCCGAGTCCTGTGGCGATACCCCCTGATGACCATGCGGGTGTCGTGGGCGATCTACCGACAGGCACTGGCCCTGCGACGGAAGGGTGTACCCGTCCATCCCCACCCGGACGCCGAGGCCCCGGTACCGGCGGTGCCCGGGTGACGGCGGCGGCCGACCGACTGGCCGCCCGATTCCTCCGGCTGATGGCGTCTCGGATCAGGGGGGGATCGCTGGTCCTGGTGGACGGACAGGGAACCCACCGATTCGGTGCCGGTCAGCCCGAGGGCACCATGGTCATCCACGATCCGGCTGTCTATGCCATCGTCCTCCGCGAGGGCTCGGTCGGGTTCGGGCGGACCTACGCCGACGGCCTGTGGGACAGCGATGACCTCACCTCACTGGTCCGGGTGCTGTCCCGCGGTCTACGACCGGTCACCGCCCTCCAGGACCGGGTCGGGCTGGCGTGGGGCCGGGCCACCGACTGGTCCCGTCGTATCCGATCCCCGGACCCGGAGTCCGACCGGGGCAACATCCGCTCCCACTACGACCTGTCCAACGAGTTCTTCGGGCTCATGCTCGACGAGACCATGATGTACTCGTCGGCCATCTTCGACCGCCCCGGCCTGAGCCTGGCCGATGGCCAGCGGGTGAAGCTCGATCGCCTGTGCGCCAAACTCGACCTTGGGCCCGCCGACCACGTGATCGAGATCGGGACCGGATGGGGAGGCTTTGCGGTACACGCCGCCGCGTCCTACGGCTGTCGCGTCACCACCACCACCATTTCGGACGCGCAGTTCCGGTATGCCTCCAAGCGGGTGGCCCATGCCGGCCTCTCCGACCGGGTCACCGTTCTCGACCGCCACTACCGGGACCTCACCGGCACGTTCGACAAGTTGGTCTCCATCGAGATGATCGAGGCGGTCGACTGGACCCAACACGACTCCTTCTTCAGCACCTGCGCTTCGCTCCTGCGCGACGACGGCCTGATGGCCCTCCAAGCCATCACGGTCGACGATCGGAGTTACGACCGGGCCAAAAACGGCACCGACTTCGTGCTCGAATACATCTTCCCCGGCGGGTGCCTGCCTTCCGTCGAGGCCATCTGCCGATCCCTGCGGCGCTCGACCCCGATGGCGGTGGTGGACCTGGAGGACATCGGTCGCCACTACGTCGAGACGCTGGACCGCTGGTACCAGAACATCGGTGCGCACCGGGACGAGATCTCCTCGCTCGGCCTCGATGCCCGGTTCCAGAGGGTCTGGGACCTCTACCTCTGCTATTGCGCCGGGGCCTTCTTCGAGCGACACATCAGCGACGTTCAGATGGTCATGGCCATGCCCGACTGGCAGGCGCCGATGGCCCTCCGGGGTTAGCCGACCGTACGGATCTGGTCCGGTTCCCAGAACGCCCGCAACGAAGCGATCTTGTCGTCCGGCGAGCGCCGGTAGATGTAGATCCCGTCCACCTCGACGGCGGAGCCTCCGGGAAAGGTGATACGGATCACGCCCACGTTGGCCGCCTCGTCCCCGCACAGGAAGGACTGGCGGATGCTGAAGGTGATCGACTCGTTGGCGGCGATCACCGTGTCGTAGAAGTTGGCGATGGCCGCCAGCCCGCGATGGCCTCGGCCCTCGGGATCGAACGCAGACGGTCCGATGGGATCCTCCACCACGCCGTCCTCGGCGAACAGGGCCAGCCAGGCGTCGCGGTGGCGCGCCTCGACGGCAGCCATGGACGCCTGACCCAGCTCGCGGGCCGTGGTCACGACCGCACCGCCGCGATGACGTCGTCGGCGAAGCGGCGGAGATGGTCCAGCTTGGACTGGAGACCCTCGGTGTCGGGTCCCACCACGTAGGGCCAACGGAAGCCCACGATCACATCGGTCACGCCCTGCTCCTCGAGCCGGCGGACGCCGTCGACGGTGAAGGCGTCGAGCGAGATGACGTGGATCTCGAAAGGACGATCGGCGGTGCCCTCCTCCTCGCGCAGCTGTCGCAGCCGATCGAGGAGCCCGGGTAGATCCTCGGGGTCCCCGCCGCCGTGCAGCCACCCATCGCAGCGGGCGGCGCGTCGAAGGGCCGGGGTGGCGTGCCCTCCCACCAGCATGGGGATCGGCTCGGTGGGCGTGGGACTGATCTTGATGGCGGGCAGGTCGTAGACCTCACCGTGGTACTCGAAGTAGCCGCCGGCGGAGAGGCCCCGCACGATGTCCACCGCTTCGTCCATACGCCGGCCACGACCCTCCCAGGGGACGTCCACCAGCGCGTAGTCCTCGGGCCATGGGCTGGTGCCCACCCCGAGGGACAGCCGGTTCCCGGTCATGACGGCCACCGAGGTGGCCTGTTTGGCCACCAACAGGGGGTGTCGGGTCGGGAGCTTCAGGACGAAGGTGATGAACCGGAGGCGCTCGGTGACCACGCCCAGGGCCGGAATGAGCGAGAACGGCTCGATGAACGGCTTGTCCTCGAGGAATTCGCGGCTGTGGTCGGGCGAGAACGGGTAGGTGGAATCGGATTCCTTCGGGTAGCAGATGCTGTCGGGGACGACCATGCCGTCATAGCCGGCCTCCTCGGCGGCCTGGGCCAACGGTAGATAGAGGACCGGATCGACCATGGACTCGGCGTACGAGAAGCGCATGGGTCAGGCCTCCCACTCGACGTGGGCCCGGAGGGAGCCGTCCTCGGCCGTCCACCCCTTGGAGGCGGCGTAGTCGACCATGCCGGCAAAGGCCGACTCCCAGTCGGGATCGAGCAATCTGCCGTCCTCCTCGGCCGCATCGCCGGCCAGTCTTCTGACTACGTCCACCGGCACCAGGACATCGCCGTCCGGTCCGATGGCGCCGGCGGCGTTGGTGCCGAGAACGGCGGCCAGGGCATCGAGGGACTCGTCGTCGGAGTCGGCCGCTATGGCCTGCACCGAAAACCGCTGCATCTCCTCACGGCGCCGGAGGGCTACTCCCCCGGTGGAAAGGTCAATCACCAATTCCATCCCTCTGATCACTCCTCACTCGGCCCCACGCCGGAACGGACCCTACTGCGGCTGGCACTCGGACAGCGACTGGCGCTCGGGCTGCGATTGGCGGCTGAGCCCGGCCCTCCGGCTCCGGTGGGTCAGGACGGCGCCACTGCGGGAACCCCACTCGACCGGAGACGTTCCGCCACCCAGGAGATGCCGTCGGGCTTCGCCATCTCGGTCGGCCAACCAGAGAGGATCCGCTCCACCTCGTCGAGGGTCGGGATGTACCCGACCACCATGACCAGTACCCGGTCGACGGGGATCTCCTCGACCTCGCTGTCCCCGAAGGGTGTCCACGTGTCAACTTCGGGAACCAGCTCCAGCATCACGTAGAGCTCGCCGGTGTCTTCGACCCAGCTCAGCTCGTACCGACTCCCCTTGGCATCGAACCAGTTGGTGCCCAACTCGACCTCCGCCGACTGCCGACGACGCTCGTCCGCGCTGTAGAACTCCTCAATGTCCATGGCTCTCCTCTTTCGGATCGACTGTCTTGCTGCCGTTGTCACCGGGCCCGGCGGGTCCGAGGTGTCAGGCATCAACCGGAACGCTGTCAAGCATTTACCGGACCTCTGTGAAGCATCACCCGGAACTGATTCCTCGAGAATCACCCCGGGGACTTCACACAGGTCCAGTGGGGCAGGCAGGGATCGAACCTGCGACCGAGGGATTATGAGTCCCCTGCTCTGACCACTGAGCTACTGCCCCCTGAACTGGTTTTTCTCAATCCCGCGAACCTAGTTCCCATACGGCTCCCGACAAAGGGGTCCTCCCAGACGGCGACTATGCCTGCCCAGGCTGCCACATCTGCGGCGATCCGGATGGTTCGCCACCAGGAGCTGGCTGCCTAGGCTCCGGTCCATGTGTGGCCGTATCGCCCTGTATGAGGAACCCAGTCGGCTGGCCCGACTCCTCGGCGCCGGGGTCGACCCTGAACTTCTGGAGGGCTGGCAACCGAAGTGGAACGTCGCCCCGACCGATCCGATCCTCGGCGTGTCCGAGCACCACGGTCGTCGCACGCTCCATCGTTACCAATGGGGTCTCATCCCGAACTGGGCCACGAGACCGGGCGACGTCAAAGGGACCTTCAACGCCCGAGCGGAGACCGTGGCCACCAAGCCCACGTTCCGGACCGCGTTTCGGAAGTGGCGGATCCTGATACCAGTCGACGCGTTCTATGAATGGCACCGGTTGGGACCCAAGGAGAAGCAGCCGTATGCGTTCACCCGGGCCGACGGTGCTCCGGTGGTGTTGGCCGGATTGCGGGAGTGGTGGCGGGACCCCGGGGGTGTCGAACTAAACACCGCCACCGTCATCACTACCGAAGCCGGTCCCGACATGCCCATACACAACCGTCAGCCGGTCGTGCTCGAACGGGACAGCTGGGACCTCTGGCTCGATCCCGAGGTGACCGATCGGCACGGGTTGGAGCCGCTGCTGGTTCCCACCACGGCCGGCACCTTGGTCCACCATCCCGTGGGCAGGAACGTGGGGAACGTCAGGAACGACGGACCCGCACTGATCGAGGAGATTGCGCTCGACGGCGACCCGGGCGAGAACAGCCTCTAGTTCAAGCTGGCCGGCGGCGGCGGCAGGGACGGACCTCCTCACGCCCTGGGGCGCAAAAAGGGGTCACTGTCTTCACCCGGCCGCCACACGGAGAGGATCGAGACACATGGGGCGTCCGAAGTGGAAACCCTGGCAGTAGTCACTGCCGAGATCGGTGACGGCCTGGTGTTGGGCCATTGTCTCGACTCCTTCGCAGATGACGACCAGGCCGAGCAGGTGTGCCATCTCGATGGTCTTCGACACAATGGCCCGGCTCGAACTGTCCCGCTCCAGGTCCGTGACGAAGCTCTGATCGATCTTGACCACGTCCACCGGGAACTGCTTCAGGTAGCCGAGTGACGAGTAGCCCGTGCCGAAATCGTCGAGCGCGAGAAGTAGCCCCAGATGCTTCAGTTCGGTCAGGACGACTCGGGCCCGCTGGGTGTCGCGGACGAGAGCCCCCTCGGTGATCTCGAGGGTCAGACACCTCGGATCGGTGTCGGTGTCGGACAGGATCGTCGTCACCATCGGCAAGAAGTCCGGGGCCATGAGTTGATGGGCCGACACGTTGACGGACATCATCCAGCCGTTGCCGGTCGGGTCCGCCAGCGCTCGATCGATACAGGCCTGCTCGAGCACCCACCGCCCGATCTCGAAGATCAGTCCCGACTGTTCGGCGAGAGGGATCATGGTGGCGGGTGCGATCGCCCCTCGACCGGGATTGTCCCAACGCAACAACGCCTCCGCTCCGATGAAACGCCCGTCGACGGTACGAACGATGGGTTGGTACTCCAGTCGGAGTTCACCTCGTTCCTCCGCCCTGCTCAGAGCGACCCTCAGATCCATATGGTCCTGAGCCAGGTGATGGGCTTTCAGATCGACAATCTGGAAGTTGGCTCCCCCTTTCCGCTTGGTCTGATACATGGCCACGTCCGCAGCGTGGAGCAGCTGTTCGGCATCGTGATTGGTCTGGCTGGCGAAGGCGATACCGATGCTGGCGGATATTTCGACTTCGATACCGGAAAGAACGAATGTCACTCCGAGGGAGTCGACGACCCGGGAGGCGACGATCTCCACCTGGTCGTCACGATCCAGCTCCTCGCACAGGATCACGAACTCGTCTCCCGACAGTCGTGCGACGGTGTCGGCCGGTCTCAGCGCGCACGTCACGCGCTCAGCCACCGCAATCAGGAGTTCGTCGCCGACCTGGTGGCCGAACGAGTCATTCACCGCCTTGAAATGATCGAGATCCACGAAGAGGGCGGCCACCACCTTTCCCGACCGGCCGCTCCGGATGATGGCATGCTCGATCCGCTCCAACAGGAGCACCCGGTTCGGCAACCCGGTCAGGGCATCGTGCATCGACCGGTGATGGGAGCGCTCCGAGGCGACCAGCAGGTCGGCCCGTGCCTGGGCGTTGACCAGATAGGCCGCCGTCACATCGGCAAGCGTCTGGGCCGAGGCCGCCTCATCGTCACTCAGCGGTCCAGCCACGTCGCGGTACAGGTCGAGGGCCCCGAGACAGCCGTTCGCCTGCCGCAGGGGGAAGGTGAACACGGCCCGGAGTCCCATCTCGAGTGCCCGAGGCCCGAACGCCTCGAACTGGTTCCCGTGCTCGAGGTCGGCGACGAGCACCGGTGCTCTGGTCCGATAGGCGTTGAGGCACGGACCCTCGCCGAGTTCGGATTGGAGCTCCTCGAAGTGGAGAGCCTCGCTGTCGGAGGCGGCGACATATCGGGGTGCGGATATCGGGTCGATCAGGGTCACTCCCGCTCCGGTGACAGGCAGTACGTCCACGATCCGGTGCACGAGATGCTGCAGGATCGATTGGATCGGGAACTCGGTGAGCATGGTCCGAGCGAACTCGCTCAGGACGCTCGAAAGCTCGTGCTCAGCGTCCGTTATCAACGACGGCTGGCTGAGACTTGGCAGTGGGCGGGGCAGGGAATTGGGCACAGGACCAGGCACGAGACGACCCACCTTTGCCCCTCTGGCCAACCCTACGCTGCAGAAGGTCAACACAGTTCTATCACGCCGGGGACTCGGAGGCACCCGTCCAGGCGTCAGGGCCCAAAGGCCCCCGACTGGACGCTCGATGATCGGCTCGGATGCTCGACCGGAACCACCCCGGGCACGGCCGGGCCGTCACCGACAGGTGTCAGACGGAAGCGCCCGAGCAGGCGGCGCAGCGGCCCAGGATGGCGAAATGGTACGGATCGATGGTGAATCCCAACTTTTCGTCGGCCGCCTTCGCCAGTCCGCGGAACATTGCATCCGGAGCCTCGATCATCGTGCCGCAGTCGGCGCAGATGAAGTGGGCGTGTGCATGGGATGCGAGGAGGTAGCTCGACGGTCCGTGGCCCAGATGGGAGTGGGAGATGACTCCGAGATGCTCGAGTTCCTCGAGGTTCCGGTAGATGGTCGACAGGTGCACATCCGGTGCCTTCGTCTGGACGGCCTCGGCGATGGCCTCGGCACTCATGTGACCGTCGGCGTCGAACAGGACCTCCAACAGAAGCCGGCGGGAGGACGTCACCCGGCTCCCCCGGTTGCGGAGGAAGGCGATCACGCCGTCGACGGTGGAGAAATCCGCCACCTCTGCCGGGTCCATCACCTTGCCCATGCTCACAGGATAACGATTCGTCGCGTTCGGCGTCCGGACGTTCTGGGGGCGTTGTTGCATATAGTTCGTATTTGCCATAGCTTATCGGATGATGGCCATTCGGAGAAGGTACTCGTGAGCGAAGACGCCGCTTTTGGGACGATCTACCCCGGCAGGCTGGCGAAACTCCGGAACGGCCTGACGCCGCGGGAGTGGCTCGGCATCGGTGGGATGGTCCTCACCATCGTGGCCCTCAACATCATCGGATGGGGCCTGGTATCGGCAGCCTCCAGCCACCATTACCACATCTCGAAGACCGGTCTACTGGGCCTGGGCACCGGCGTACTGGCCTATACCCTCGGTATGCGTCACGCTTTCGACGCCGATCACATCGCGGCCATCGACAACACCACCCGGAAACTGGTCAACGACGGGAAGCGCCCTCTGAGCGTCGGCTACTTCTTCTCCCTGGGCCACTCCACCATCGTGTTCCTGCTGGCGGTGTTCTTGAACTTCGGGATTCGGGCACTCGATTCCCAGGTCTCGAACGACTCCTCGGGACTCCACCGGGCGACCAACGTCATCGGTACGGCGGTATCGGGTGGCTTCTTGTATCTGATCGCCATCCTCAATCTGATCGTGCTCGTCGGGATCGCCAACGTCTACAAGATGATGAAGAGGGGCAAGTACGACAACGAGGAACTAGAACGGCAACTGAACAACCGAGGCTTGATGAACCGGTTCTTCGGCGGCTACGCCGAACGGATCGACAAGCCCTGGAAGATGTACCCGGTGGGAGTGCTTTTCGGACTGGGATTCGACACGGCCACCGAGGTGGCCCTGCTGGTGTTGGCCGGCAACGCCGTGGCCGGTGGCCTGCCCTTCTGGGCCATCTTGTCCCTGCCGGTGCTGTTCGCGGCGGGCATGTGCCTCTTCGACACCATCGACGGCTGCTTCATGAACTTCGCCTACGACTGGGCGTTCTCCAAGCCCATTCGCAAGGTCTTCTACAACCTGACCATCACCGGGCTCTCCGTCTTCGTGGCCCTGTTCATCGGAACCATCGAACTGGTGGGCCTCATCGGTCAGGAACTCAACGTCAACGACCCGTTCTTCAACTTCTTTGCCAACTTCAACATCAACACGGCAGGATTCGTGATCGTCGGTGCCTTTGCCGCCACGTGGGCCGCGGCCGTCCTGTGGTGGCACTTCGGAAACATCGAGGAGAAGTGGGACGCCACGATGATTCACCACGAACCGATCGAGGCCACAGTCTCCAACTGATACCTGGCCTTCTTCCGCAACGTGGCCGGGCCATGGATCCCCGGCGCGGACGGGATAGCCCTCTACGCGAACTTGGGCGTTGTACCGCTTACGACGTAGAGCGCCACCACTCCTAGTTGATCCTGTTCCCGCGCTGCTCTCGGGCCCGGTCGATGTGGCTGATCCGCGCCTGATCCAGCAGCCAGGCATTGGATTGGACCACCTGGCGCTCGGCCGGCGTGTGGTGAAGGCCGTTCGGACCGTCGGTCCGACTCCCGCACCGCCTGCACACCGACATCCGCCCGTTCGTCTCGGGGACGTGGTGCTCGTCGAGCTGGGCTCCTGCGTCGTCAACACTTGTCATCGCTGATCCTTCCGATCGACGGCCGCGCCCGCCGAACCGGAGCGGACCCGAGGGAGCGGGCGGGTGGCCGGATCGGTGTCGAACCTCTCTGCACCCTACGCCCATCGGCCTGACGGAGGGAGATCGACCGGTGCACGCCGCGTCAGCTGGCCCTCGATCGCCGAGGTGGACCCTTGTACTGCTTGATTCGACGGCGCCGGTCCTTCTCGTGGAACTTCAGACACTAGGCCAACACCGCGTCGACCGCGGTACGGGTCTCCGTGAGCGGACCGGGGTGGTCATACCCGGGTGACGACATCGGCTCGTCTGCTTCAGCCAGACGGACGAAGTGCCCGCCGTCCGGTCGGAGTCTGTGACACGACTGCCCCACCACCTGGGTATCGAGGGCATCTCAGCCGAGCACGCCGCAGTAGAAGGCGTCGACGTCCTGGCGGAACTCCGGGGTCAGCGTCCCGACCGGAAACGACAGCTCCATGGGGTTGAAACGCATACTGGCCATGTGCCCTCCGGATCGTCGAGCCGTGTTAAAGAGGCTACGGCGTTCCCGAGACATGCGAATTATCAGATGGCTGCAACCTGGAGGGCCTCCGACGCGTGTCTTGGTGTGGAGGAGGACGATTGCGTGCGGAGGACGAGTTCGACGAGCTGTACCGGACCAGCCGCGATCGGCTCGTCGTCCAGATCGCGGCGGTATGCGGCGACGCCTCCGAAGCCAGGGACTTCGTCCAGGAGGCATTCGTCAGAGCCTGGGTCGACTGGGACCGCATCTCGACGTACGAGGATCCGGAGGGTTGGGTCCGCCGGGTCGCCTACCGCTTCGCCGTTGGGCGGTGGCGTCGTAGCCGCAAGCTGCTCCTCCGATCCCATGTGCACCACCAGCGGGTCGAGCTGCCGGGCGAACAGACCGGGGTCATCGACGCCCTGCAGCACCTGCCCGTGGCGGAGCGACGGGCCGTCGTTCTCCACCATGTGTGCGGGCTCTCGGTCGAAGAAACGGCTGCGGAATTGTCGGCGCCGGAGGGAACCGTCAAGTCGTGGCTCGCTCGAGGTCGAGCTCATCTGGCCTCGGCCCTCGACATCACGGAGGAGATGACCCATGGGAAGCAGTGACGAGGCGGTCGACAACAGGTTGGCGGAGCTGTCGAAGGTTGCGCCGGACGTCGGGATGTGGATGGCGCCGACTGAACTGCGACGGAAGGCCAGGGTGCGTCGGATCCGTCACCGAGGCGGAATCGTGGCCATCGCTCTCGTCGTCGTGGTGCTGGCTGCGACCCTCGTCCCCATCGGGCTGAGGAGCAAGTCGAACACCGAAGCTGACGTGCACGTGGCCGAGACGGCCGGCCCCGCGGTTCAGCTGGTCTCCGCTACCGGACCCACCCGATCCGCACCGACGAGCGGGTCTTCCATGGCGGTGGGACGATCCGAGCAGCAGTTCTCGCTGTCCATTCTCCGCCAGCTGTCTGGCTCAGGATCTCCATCCGCGAACATCCTGGTCTCGCCATCGAGCCTGTCCATCGCCCTGTCGATGCTGGAATTGGGGGCTGCAGGGGACACCCAGGCCCAGATGGCCGAGGCTCTCGGATCTGCGGGCCTGAGCGCCAAGCAACAGGCTGAAGGATGGTCGGCCCTGAGTGCCGAGCTTGCCGCCGAGGCCGCGACCGGTGGCATCGCCATCCAGTCGGCCAACAGCCTGTGGCTGCAGAAGGGCCTGGCCATGGACCCGTCCTTCATGTCGTCGCTCAGCCGCTATTTCGCCTCGGGGGTGTGGCAGGTCGACTTCGCTTCGGATCCGGCCGGGGCGATCGACGCCCTCAACACCTGGGTGGCAAAGGAGACGCACGGCCATATCACTTCGCTGTTCGGTCCTGGTGGTATCAACCGCCAGACCGCACTGGTCCTCGCCAATGCCGTGTACCTCAAGGCGGACTGGGAACAGCCTTTCGATTCGACCACCTCGGTCGGGCCGTTTCACCTCAGCGGAGGGACCACCACCTCGGTCCCGTTCATGCACTCGTCAACCAACGGCCCCCTTTCGGTGTCGGCCTACGCCGGATCGGGCGTGGACGAGGTGCAATTGCCATACCAGGGAGGCCGGCTGGCCGCGCTCGTCATCATGCCCACCTCGGGCTCGGTGTCGGGGCTGTCCGCCTCGCTCTCCCAGCCTGTTCTTGCCGATCTCGTATCGGATCTGTCGCCAGCGATGCTCGATCTCACCATGCCGTCGCTCTCCCTCACCGCTTCCCATGACGACCTGATCCCGACGCTCGAGGGTCTCGGGATCAACGATGCCTTCGACCTGAACAGGGCCGACTTCTCGGCCATGAGCCCGGTGCCCCTGTTCGTCACTGCGGTGGCCCAGAAGGACACCCTCGACGTGACCCCTTGGGGAACCGAGGCGACGGCGGCCACCGGCATCGGTGTAGATCCCACGGACGCCAGGGCGGCCACCATGTCGATGTCCATCGACCACCCCTACCTGTTCCTCATTCGGGACACGCACACCGGAGCGATCCTGTTCGAGGCCCAAGTGGTCGATCCGACCGCAGGGTAGGCCGACGGCGGGTTAGGGCCTGCGGCGGGAAACTGTCGGTACGATGCGGGCCGGCCCTATCGTCCGCGGATCCGTCATCGGATTCCGCACCATCCGAACGGAGGCCCCGGCACGTGGGCACACCTCATCAGACGGCGCGACGTCATAGGCGGGGCGGCACCCCGGCATCGTCGGCATGCCCTCGATGAGCGAGGGCTCCGCATCCCGGGCCGATCCTGCCGATAGCGATGCCAACGACACGCATAGGCTCGAAGCTTTCAGCGACGGGGTTATGGCCGTGATCATCACGATCATGGCGTTCGAACTGAAGACGCCGGTCACCGCCGACATCCGCGGTCTGGCCCACCGGGTCCCCCCGTTGCTCGTCTACATCCTCAGTTTCACCGTGGTTGGGATCTACTGGAACAACCATCACCATCTCCTTCGGGCCACGAAGACCATCAGCTCTTCGGTGATGTGGACGAATCTGAATCTGCTGTTCTGGCTGTCGCTGATTCCCTTCGCCACGGAATGGGTGGGTGCGGCCCACGCCCGCCCACTGCCTGCCGCCACGTACGGTGTGGTCGCACTGGGCGCGGCTCTTGCCTACTTTGCCCTGCTCAGGTCCATTCTCCGTGCCAACCCGGCCGATACCCACCTGGCTGCCGCCGTCGGTCGGGACGTGAAGGGGACGGTGTCGCCGGTCCTGTACGCGGTGGGCATCGGGTTGGCCTTCCTCAGCCCTTACGCCGCCTACGCCTGTTACATCGCGGTCTCGTTGATCTGGTTCATTCCGGACCGACGGCTGACTCGGGAGCTCCCTCACTAGGCACGGCGGCCATCCTGAAGGTGGTCGGCACGGTTCACGGCCCAGCCGGTCTCGGCGATCATCGTGGAACCCGATCGAGGTAGTCGAGTGAGGGATTTAGCCCATTCTTAGCGCTGTCCAATGGTGGGCTTACGTACGGATGTTCCAATGTATGTGGGCCCGCGACTGACAGGCAGGATCATTCTCGAGGGACGTGGGGCGGGAGATCAGCACGTCGGCGGATCGGAACCTGGGGGGGCCATCCGCCGATGTGCGGTCTCCCTTCGTCGACCGGTCGCTGAACGGCTCTGATCATTAATCAAGATCAACTTGCCCTAGATCGCTTATTGCGATGTAGCTGCTTTAGATCGCTGAGTGAGATGTAGATTTGCCATTTCCGGACCCTTCATTCATCATCTCCGGTAGGGGCAGGGCGTTTTGCTGCGCCAAGGGTTGGCGGTGGCTGGAAGCCCGAGGAGGGGTTCGATGTCCCTGAAGTCCCGATTTGTCCAGGCCCTGGCGGGCGTCGTCCTCCTGAGTGGAGCCGTCGGCGTGGTCGTCGAATCGGGCACCGCCGGCGCCGGCGGGTGGGGTCCGCCCATGCAGACCCTGGTGGTCGCCAATCACACACAGACCGGTCCATCGTACGGACAAGCCGGCGGCTGGGGCTGTGGCAACGCGCCCTACTCGACCATCGGCGCGGCCCTGGCGGCCGCCAACCCCGGCGCCACGGTCGTCGTGTGCCCGGGCACCTACACCGAGGACGCCGTCATCACCAAGCCCGTCACCCTGATCGGGCAGAACGCGACCATCGATGCGACGGGTCTCGCCGGGGCGCCCATCGGCTCCATCCTCGGCCAGGCTCCCTATAACGGCGTCACCATCGAGTCGTCGAACGTCACCGTCAAGGGGTTCACCGTGGAGGGGGCCGAGGGGGAAGGCATTCTGGCCATCAACCCGGATCCTGTGGCAGGACCGGTGGTGCAGGGAAGGCAGCTCTACACGGGTACGCCCATCACGCACGTGACGATCGAAGACAACAACGTGACGGGCAACGACCTGGGCTTCGGTCTCGATACTTCGCCGTACGCGTTCTGTACCACAACCGGCGGCTCTGACTGCGGAGAGGGAATCCACCTCCTGAGCGTGGCGTACTCATCGGTGATCGACAATCAATCGGTGGGCAATGCCGGCGGCGTCCTTCTCACTGACGAGTTCGGTCCGAACCACGACAATCTGGTGCAGGGCAACTACGTCGAAGGAAACACGAAGGACTGTGGGATCACCATCCCCAGTCACAACCTCGGTTTGAACCCGACGACCGGACAGCTCGATCCATCGTTCGGCGGCGTCTACAACAACTGGATTCTCGACAACAAGTCGATCGACAACGGCGTGGAAGGCTACGGAGCCGGCGTCGGGGTGTTCGCTCCGGAGAGCTACACCGCCTCCTACAACAACGTCGTCGCCGGTAACTACATCGAGGGCAACGGGCTGGCCGGTATCTCCGTGCACAGCCACGCCGCCAATGCCTACGTCAATGGGAATGTCTTCATCTACAACACCATCGGCAAGAACAACGTCGACCTTGCCGACGGCACGGACTCGACGCCGATCAGCAACGAGACGACGGGCATCCTCATCTGGTCGGACGCCACGCCCTACAGCTTCGTGGTAGCCAAGAACACGATCTTCGACAACACATACGGAGTGTGGCTGACACCCAGCACGGTGAGTGCCGTCGGACTGAACTCCA
Organism: uncultured Acidimicrobiaceae bacterium; assembly: GCA_963756515.1. Lineage (GTDB taxonomy): Bacteria > Actinomycetota > Acidimicrobiia > Acidimicrobiales > RAAP-2 > Bog-756. The sequence goes on along the minus strand of CAVWNV010000002.1, from coordinate 379,469 downwards.
ACCGCTTCATCGGGGTGACGACACCGGTGTTCAACGCTTCCTAGGAGCTCGGATCGGTCAGGTCCTCCCGACGGCCTGTCGCCGGTCACCGGGTGGTCAGAGCCGTTCTGCCGCCGGCCGAGCGTCCATGGCCGATCCCGTCCGGCTTGATTGCACCCCTGGCCCGGCTGACAGCACAGGCCGATGACCCCGACCACGCCGTCGCACCCGGGATAAGCCAACGGCAGCTGATCCGGGCCGCACCGCAGCTCCGACGGGGCTGGAGCGATGCCTGACCGTCCCGACGCGCCAAGCGGCCCATGGGGCCTCGGTGCGGGCCGGCGAGGCGTCGGCGTCGGCGTCGGCGTCGGCGTCGGCGTCGGCGGGACGATCGAAGCCCGTTCACACCCCCAGATGAACGGCTCGTTCAGGGATCTCCAAGCACGGTGGCTGGCTCCTGTTGCCCACCAGCCGCACCTGCTGGTTGACATGTTACTATTTGGTCACGTATTGTCTCCCTATGGACGCTGTCTTCAGGGCTTTGGCTGATCCGACGCGGAGGGAGCTGCTGGACGAGCTCTTCATTCAGGACGGCCAGACCCTGAGCGCCCTCGAGGATCGCTTCTCCATGACCCGGTTCGGGGTCATGAAGCACCTCAAGCTGTTGGAGGAGGCCGGGCTCGTGGTGACGAGGAGACGGGGCCGCGAAAAGCTCCACTTCTTGAACCCCGTCCCGATCCGTCTCGTCCACGACCGTTGGGTCAGCAAATACGCCGAGCGGTGGGTGTCCGGGCTCAGCGACATCAAACAACGATTGGAGAGTGACATGGACAAGATCTACGAGATCTACATCCGCACCACGCCTGAGCGACTGTGGCAGGCCATCATCGATCCTGAGATCAGGAGCAAGTACAACTTCGGCGCCGCCGTGCAGTCGGAGTGGGAGGTCGGGTCCCGGCTGGAGATGGGCGTCGAGAAGATGGGCGTACAGCTCGCGGAGGGCGAGGTACTGGAGGTCGATCCTCCCCGACGGCTGGTCCACACGATGACGGCTCTATGGAGCGACGAGGTCAAGAGCGAGGGTGTCTCCCGGGTCACGTGGGAGATCGAGCCGGTGGCCGACTCGTGCCATCTGACGGTGACGCACGACCAGATGCGGGAGGGAGCCAACGATCAGATCTACGGGGGATGGCCGATGATTCTCTCCGGCCTCAAGACGTGGCTGGAATCCGGCGAGCTGCTGACGACACCCGGATCGCTGATGTACTCCTGAATATGAGCGGGCTCGTGTACCCGCAACTGATTCAGATGGCCGGTCGGTCTGCCTCGCGCACGTAGTGGCGCTCGCCCGCGGCGTCGAGCCAGACCCGCATCACTCGGTCGGTGGAGGGATCGTTGAACAGTTCGTCGGTGGGGCGCCAATCCGGACCGGGTCGATCCGACTCCCGGTGCCGGCGCACGAACAGGCTGGCGACGACAAACCCGACCACCACGACCAGGACGAGGATCCCAATCACAGCTCCCACTGTCTCAGGACCGGGCGCCCACTATGACCGCGGTGCCGTAAGCCACGATCTCCGTGAGCGTCTGTCCGACCTCGGAGGAGTCGAACCTCATCGAGACGATCGCATTCGCCCCGATCAGCTGGGCGTTCTCGATCATTCTGTCCATGGCATGCCGGCGGCTGTCCTCGACCAGGCGGGTGTACTGCTTGACCTCGCCTCCGGCCAGGGATTTGAAGCCGGCCGAGATGCCCTTGGCCATGCCCATGGAGCGCACCACGACACCGAAGACCATTCCCAGGCTGCGCTCGATGCTCCATTCCGGGAAGTCGAGAGCCGTGGTGATCGGCAGCTGTGGTCCTCCCGGTTGTCCATAGCGCGGTGCTTCATCGGGCATGTCGAGCCCCCGTCGTGTCTGAGGCAGCGGGATCGGAGATCATCTCCCTGACGCTACCGAAGTCTGGTCCATCATGGCTGGACACCAGCCGACCGGCGGAAAACGGGCTGGGGCTACAGGAGCGGGGGTCCCAGAATCTCCTCGAAATGCGGCCGCATCGGATCCGTCCCGCACGACCGGATCCTCTGGTTGCCGTTGTCGACTCGCGGATACCAGCACCTCTCCCACCGCGTCCGGCCGGAGTACAGCCGCAGATGGCGGCCGTCGCGGTTGGACAGCCAGACCGCCGGAGACCCTGTCACGGCCGGTTGGGCGCCTCGGCCCACAGCGAACAGCGATGCCTGCTGTCCATCGACCACTCCAAGTGCCAGGCTTGGACTGTGTTCGAGCGCTTCACCGACCGGTCGAGGCAGGTCCTGGTCCTGGCCCAGGAGGAGGCCCAGCGGCTGGACCACGCCTTCATCGGCACCGAGCACATCCTCCTCGCCCTGATCGGCACCGACGACAGCGTCGCCGCCCAGGTACTGACCGACCTGGGCGTGGAGACGGCCGCGGTCCGAGAGCAGGTCGAAGAGACCATCCGCCCGCTCGGTGGGCCATCGACAGGATCGCCACCCTTCACGCCCCGGGCGAAAATGGTTCTGGAACTCGCCCTCCGAGAGGCACAGCAACTCGGGGACGGATACATCAGTACCGAGCACATCCTGCTCGGTCTCATCCGGGAGGGCCGGGGTGTCGGCGCCCAGGCACTCACCAGCCTCGGGGTCGATCTCGCCAGCGTCCGTCAGCGAATCACGCAACGGCTCGTCGAGCTCCGTGGCGATCAGCCCTCGACGGATGCGATGGAGCCAGGACGAGGAAGGTCCGCTGGAGAGAGGAGTCGGGCCCAGGTCGTGACGTGCTCATTCTGTGGGCTCTCACCCCCGGAGTCGGGCCGGTTGGTATCCGGCGACGACGCCTTCATCTGCGAGCGTTGCGTTCGTCGATGGTCGCTCCGCCTCGGGTCGGGCGCGACCATCGACCGTTCCTGGGTCTCCGAGGCATCGTCTGACGTACCGTCGGCAGGACCCGAGCCCGACGACGCGGACGCGGCACGAGCGGAGATCAAGACGGCGTTCCTGACCAGTCGGATACCGAGCGAAGACGGTCGATCTGTTCCATCCGTGGAGAGGGGTGACGACCTCGGCCCGACGCTGACCCTGGCCAACGACCGCCACCGCGGCATCATCGCCGACGGATCGGATGTGACCATATCGGCCGACGAGATTCGCTTCTACCGCGTTGACCGTGCCGCCGTCCGGTTCTCCGTCTGGATGGGTGACCAGCGACTTCTGTGGGATCAACGAGGCGAGGCCGTCCTGGTGGACCACAAGTGGAAAATGGCCCGGTCCACGTTCTCCCTACTGATGCGCCTGGCCGGTGTGGCATGTCCTCCCGAAACCGAATGACTCCTCATCCCGCCGGGGCCTTGGGAGTGGGCCTGACCGCCCATCGGAACTGGACACTGACTGAGTTGAAGGTGTCAGCGGCGGTCACGCTGACACGCGTGTCTTGCCGCACGGTCGGTGTCCCGGTGATGAGGCCGGATTGCGCGTCGATCGTGAGACCGACGGGGAGGCCGGTCGCCCCGTACCGGAGGGATCTGCCCGGCGATGAATCGGTGGCAGAGATCCGCAGGCGGATCAGGATTGCAGGCCAGGTTGTCGACTGATTACCGGGATTGGTGACGGTGATCGGCTGCCAGCAGGTGGTCGGCGGAGCAAAGATCGGATTCGTGGTCACCGGGAGATTGGACGGTGGGTTGATGATGACGGTCGGATCGTCGGAGTCGTGGACCGAGTCGGCGCGGGTCCAGGTGTCCTCACACTGCAAGAGCGCCCGGCGCTCCGGCTGGTGGAGCGAAGCTGCATTCCCGCCGGCCCACATGTCAAAACGGTAGAGATGCCACCGCGACCAATCGGTGTCGCATTCGCTGCACTCGTCCTCGTGGATGAAGTACCGCTCCATATAGGGGACGTAGATGATCTTGCACCACGCCAACTCGTGGACGTCAGTGGCAAACGTAATGGGATCCTCGAACGTGCCGATCCCGCCCGCACCGGAATGAATGCACGGGTGGGCGATGACGGGGCCGGGAGGCGAGTTGTCGACATAGCCATAGAGCGTCATGAAGGCCTGGACCGATTTGGTTGCCGGCGCACCCGAAGCAGCAGCCACGTCGGGAACGTGGACGGACGCCAGCAGGAGCATGAGGGAGCCAGCGGCCAGGCCGAATCGCCAGGCCCGGTTGGTGACGTCTCGGCGGCCTGCCCGCCCGAGCCCGTGTCGGTTCACCGCACCGGCCTGCTGTCGGCGTCCATCTCGTACATGGTGACGGTCGTCCCCTCAACCACCGGGTTGGGGATGGTCTTCCAGAGTCGCATCCCTATCTTCTCCATCACACGGCCTGATGCGACATTGTCGGTCCGGTACCGGGCGATGATGCGATCGAGGCCTAGCGAATCGAACCCGAAGCCCAGTGATGCCAGCGCACCTTCGGTGGCCAGGCCCTGACCCCAGTACCGGCGGTCGATGAACCAGCCGATTTCGGTCTGTCCCACCAGATCGGAATCGTCCATCACCCTGTTGAGCCCGACCCATCCGACGAACCTGTCGTCCGACCTCAGCATGGCGGCGAAGAAGCTGAAGCCCTCGAGATCGGAGAGGGCGACGTGCCACTCGAGCCAGGTCCGGCTCTCTTCAGGGGTGTAGACGTGTCCGTCGCCAAAGTACCGCTGCATGTCCGCGCTCTGGTGAAGCGGCAACATCCAGCCGGCGTCAGTCATGGCGAGGGGCCGCAGGTGGAGGCGATCCGTTTCCAAACTCACCGAGCTCACGTTGTCTCCCCCGTACCGACGGTCTCCGCCCTTCGATTGGCCAGGGCGGCAACGTTCCGGCTCTTCAGCCGGTCGTCGAACCCTACTTCTCCCCCGGCAAAACCGTCGTCGATGGAGGACGCCCACGGCACCGCCAGGTCACCGGTCGTCCCGCCCGCCGGTCGCTGGCGAGCAGCGCTCCCGTTCCGGAGCGTCGGGCCGAGGACCGGCCGGAACCGGGCCGTTCGGCCCCTGAACGTAAGCTCCGCCCATGGAGGACTTCCTGGGTGTGCGACGAGATGAACGTGAGACCCTCGGAGGGTTTCTGGATTGGTACAGGGCCGTGGCCGAACGAAAGATCGAAGGCCTCAGTCTCGACCAGGCCACACGGGCCATGACAACCTCCGGCCTGTCCGTGCTCGGAGTGGTGAAGCATCTGGGCTGGGTCGAGCGGGGTTGGTTTCGCGACGTGTTCGCCGGCGAGGACGTCGAGGCAATCGACGCCGACGGTGACAACTCGGCCGAGTTCGCCATCGGCGGCGGTGACACCGTTGCATCCGTGCTGGCGTTCTACCGGGCGGAGGTCGAAGAGGCGAGACGGATCGCCCACGAAGCCCCGTCTCTAGATGCCCTGAGTGCCCGACAGACCGACTTGGGTGAGCACGTGAGCCTCCGGTGGATCATGGTCCACATGCTGGAGGAGACGGCCCGACATGCCGGCCACCTCGACGTGATGCGGGAGGAGATCGACGGTCAGGTCGGGGACTAGGTCAACCTTCGTCGTCTGACCATCCCCGACCCGGCGTGTGGGACCGATGAAGGGTCTCGGGCGTGAGGAACAGCATCTTGCACGGGTCGACGACCACTTGCCTGTGCCACATTCCCTTGGGCACTACGCACGCCTCACCTTGGGAGAGGTGGATCATCTGCTCGTCGTCCGACTCGATAGCACCACGCAGGTGCACGTCGATCGCTCCTTCGAGCAGGTACAGGAACTCGTCCTGGTGAGGATGCATCTCCCATTCGTCCCGCTCGCCGGGGGTTTCGACCGTCAGGTGGCCCACATGTCGACCGTCGAACTCCACCGGCAGGAACTGCACCCGCGGAATGGCCCGTACGGCGGTATCCGGCTTGATGGCCTCCATGGCGGCGAAATATACACCCGTGCATCAGCTCACCCTCCAGATGTCCCCGGATCTGGAGCAGGCGTCGGGCCTGTCAACGGCTCCGGGGCGAGGATCTGCGTATGCAGAATCATCGCGGAGGAACTCCATCGTCCCACCCGGTCGATCCTTTCGAGAATCTGATGGGTCATAGTTAGCGGATGGACACGATGATGGAACACCCGGCCAAGCATGCAGTGACAGCGGCCGGCTGGCGACGACTGGCCGTGCTGGCCGCACTGACACTCAGTGTCCTGTGCTGCGCCTGCAGCAGCTCCGCTGGGGCGCCGACCGGGGTGTTGAAGGGCATTGCCTCGCCGTGCACGACGCCCGCCACCTTCAAGACCGCGCACGCCTGGACGATCAAGGTCATCCTCCGGCGCGGCACCAAGGTGATCTCGACCAGGACGGTGCTCGACACGCAGGCTGTCGATGCGCCGGTCATCCATGGGATATTCAACTTCACCGAACCGCCGGGGTCCTATACGGTTTCCGGGCCCACCCCCGATGGCCAGACGGTGGTGATCAAAGCAGGCGCGACCTCCACGGTCGACCTGTCAGATGTGTGCAAGTGATCCGGCCCCTATGACGACAGTCGGCGCGGCTCACGGGTTCGGCATGGCACGATCCCAGGCGCTCCCACCGCCACCGGACATCTTGGCGGTGGGACAGACTCGTGACGACCAGATTCCGTCGGAAGCACTACGAGTCAGGTCTCCTCGAAGCAAGAGGTGAGAACGCCGGACGGGCACGCTCGGCCCCCCGGACAGGCGTGCTGGGCCCCGTCCGGCGTTCTCCGCTCGATCAAAACCCGAAGTTGTTGCGGGTCCCGTCGGCGTCGATGAGGGCGTAGCCGGGGCCGGTGGGCGAGACGATCATGCCCACCGCCGTCTTGCCGGCGCTGCCCCCCGAGCCGTAGAAGACGGCGTCCCCGAAGGTGAAGATGCCACCGTCGGAGGCCACCAGCCAGTAGCCGTTGCCGTCCCGGGTCGAGGCCATGCCCATGATGGGCTGGTTCAACCGGATGTTCCCGGTCGAGCCGTGGAAGACGGCGTCACCGAAGGTGAAGATGCCACCGTCGGAGGCCACCAGCCAGTAGCCGTTGCCCGTGGGCGTGGAGGCCATGCCCACCACCGGCTTGTTCAACCGGATGTTGCCGGTCGAGCCGTGGAAGACGGCGTCACCGAAGGTGAAGATGCCACCGTCGGAGGCCACCATCCAGTAGCCGTGCCCGTCCGGCGTGGAGGTGATGCCCACGATGGGCTGGTTGAGGTGGATGTTCCCGGTCGAGCCGTAGAAGACGGCGTCACCGAAGGTGAACACACCACCGTCGGAGGCCACCAGCCAGTAGCCCTGGCCGTCCGGCGTGGAGGCGATGGCCACGATGGGCTGGTTGAGGTGGTGCCCGGCCATGGAGCCGTAGTTGACGGCGGTTCCGTAGTCGGTGATGGTGCCGCTCGGTGTCACGATCCAGTAGCCCTGGCCGTCAGCCGTGGCGGCCAGGCGGTCACCGCCGGCCAGCCCGGTCGAGGGATTGACCGTCAAGGTGAAGCTCTGGTTGGTCGAGCCGTAGGTGTTGGTGGCCAACAGCGTGAGGGTGGTCACACCGGCCGAGCCCGGCGTCCCGGCGATGGTGGCCGTGCCGTTGTGGTTGTCGGTGAACGACAGGCCGGCCGGGAGCGATCCGCTCCACCCCAGGGAGGGGGCGGGGTAGCCACCGGTGGTCACCGTCACGCTGCCCGGAACCCCTTGGATCAGGGTGCCCGATGCCGCGCTGGTGAAGTTCGGCCCGGCGTCGACCACGATGGCCAGCGTCTGGGTGGCGGTGGACACGCTGTTGGTGGCGGTGACGGTCACGTCCGTGACGCCGGCCACGGTGGCGGTGCCCTCGATGAGCGCGGTGCCGTTGGTGGAGGCCACGAAGCTCAGGCCGGCCGGCAGGGCCCCGCTCTCGGTCAGGGCGGGTGTGGGGCCGCCGGTGGTGGTGACAGCCACCTCGCCGGCCTGACCCAGGTTGAAGTCGGCCGTGGCCGGGCTGGTGATGGCCGGTGGGCCCGAGGTGGCCACCGTGACGGACAGGGCCAGTGTGGCTGTCGACCCCGAGGAGTTGGTGGCCGAGATGGACACCGGGTAGGTGCCGACCGCGGCCGTCGTCGACCCGCTGATGGTGGCCGTGCCCGTGGCCGGGCTCGGTGCCGCGAAGGTCAGACCGGCCGGCAGCGTCCCTGTCTCGGTGATGGTGTCGGCCGGGAATCCGGTCGTGGTCACCGTGTAGGTGCCGTTGTATCCGATGTAGAAGGGTGCCGTGGCCGCACTGGTGATCGACGGGGCCTCCGAGTTGGTCAGCGTGAAGGCCTGGGTCGTCGTGCCCGAGCCGTTGGACGCCGAGATGATGATCGGGTAGCTCCCTCCGCTCTTCGCCGCCGCCGTCCCGGCGATGGTGGCGGTGCCGTTGCCGTTGTCGACGAAGGTGAGTCCGGCCGGCAGGCTGCCGGTCTCCGACATGGCGGCGGCGGGCTCACCGGTGGTGTAGACGGTGGTGGTGAACGGTGCCCCCACGATCGAGCTGGCCGTGTTGGCGCTGATGATGGTCGGGGCGACATGCTCGCTCAGGACCAGGGATCCACCGGCGGGGATGCTGGTCCAGGTGGACAGCTCGCCTCCGTAGGCCTGGCCGTAGGCGGCGGTGCCCACCGTGGTGCCGCCCGGTGCCGTGGCCGGCACGCTGACTGCGGAGGAGCCGGTGTTGGTGATGGTCACCGTGCCGTTCTGCTCGGTGGCCTTCACGGTGCCGGCTGTCTGGGCCGCAGACCAGGCCGACTGGTCGGCCAGGACGTTGCCGATGCCACCCAGGGTCAGCTGCTCGTAGGGGGTGGTGGCGTTGAAGTAGGACTCGTACTCCGAGATCAGTGGGTTGAGGACCTCGTAGAGCGTCCCGTCACCGTCGGTGCCGGGTTGGGCCGTGGCCGCCGGCACGTAGTTGGCCGGGGGCAGGATGCTCGAGTACGGCGGCGTCCCCATGGTGTTGGTCTGGTGCACATAACTCACCTCGGGGTCGTTGGACAGCATGTTGGTGAACATGCCCGAGACGACCTGGTTGATGACATCCGCGAAGGTGAACGGCGTGGTCGAGCACGTGGTGGTGGTGGTGTTGTGGCACTGGCTGTCAGGCGCATCGGCGTCGTAGAGGGTGTTGTACTCGTCGAGCTCCTGGGCGTTGGTGGCGGCGTTGTAGAAGACGTTGATCGGGTGCCGCGGTGCGACCTGGGAGGTTCCATCGACGAAGGGTTGACCCGCCGCGTAGTTGGCCCCGGTGTAGGTGGCCCCGATGCCGAACTCGTCATCGGCGGGGTCCGGGTAGGCCTTGGAGGCATCGGCCCCGACGGTGGTGATTCCGACCGCACTGAGGGCGGAGCTGAAATAGGGGTTCTGCTCCCAGGGCAGCTCGTTGGCGTCCTCCACGACCGGTGGCGTCCAGCCAGCCGGCATGGCGGTGTCCAGGTAGGTCACGCCGGCGGGGGGCGTGGTGGTGGTCCCCCCGGTGTCGGTGAAGGTGAGCTCCTGCTCACCGGCGCAGGACGTGGGGGCGTAGGTCGGCCCTGAGCACACCGTGGCGCTCTGGGCCGGGCTCGTGTCACCGGAGCTGTTGTCGGGCAGCGTGGCCGAGGCGGGCGTGGCGTAGGTGCCGATCTCGGTCCAGGGACCGACCGTGGTGCCAGTCACCGGTGCCCGGTAGACGATGTAGTTGGCCGCGTGGCAGATGGACTGCCACACGAGGGACACCGACCCGGTCGCCCCCGTCACCACGACGGGGGCGAGGTCGCCCTGGAGGCCGTCGGTCACATAGGCCTGGGACTGGTCGGTGCTCGTCGAGTCCGCCCCGTTGAACTGGTCGGTCACCGCGTACTCGTAGGTACCGCTGCCGAGCGTCCCACCGGTCGTGGCCGCGGTGGCCTCATCCAGGTCGGGCGGGTCGACGGTGGCCGGGGTGCCCGGGTCGAGGTCGGCGAAGCCGGAGTGGTTGCCCGGCACGAATACTTGGGGGTTGTAGGTCCCGTAGGGATTGGCCACATCGGTGGACCCGGTGGGGATGGTCGACTCGCTGAGCCCGAGGCCCCCGGTCCCGGCCGTCGCCCCCGGAGCCGCGGTGACATCGCTGGTGTTCTCGTTCAGCTCGGCCTCGATGTAGTCCTGACTGGCACAGCCCACGTCGAGGTAGGGGGTGTCGTAGGTATGGCTGAGCCAGCCGAAGTCATCGGCGTAGGCCTTGCCAGTGGCTGGGTCGGTGGCCTGGAACTGGGCCAGCAGCGGGTCGGCCCCGCAGGTGCCAGCGGGATCGCCGGCAGTGGAGCACGAGGCCGGTTCGCCGGGCAGGTCCAGCTCACCGTTCTGGTACTCGACAGTGCCCCCGTAGTTGAACAGCTGGTCCAACCGGAATGGCGTGGACGGCTCACCGGTCGGTCGGGCGGCCGTGTCCTTCTCCTGGCTCGGGTTGGTCCAGTCGGCCGAACTGATCACGTCAGCGGCATCCATTCGCTGGGAGTCGGCGTCGGAGTAGTCGTTGTCGTGGACGGCGGTGCTCCAGGCATTGTCGGGGGTGAAGGTGTCGTCGATGTCCATCTCGACGTAGTTGCGGTCCAGGCCGAAGTGCGTGCCGTCGGTGACCCAGTTGATCAGGCCGGGGGCCAGCAGCTCCCACTGGATCATGGTGGCGTTGTAGTCGAAGTTGAGAGCGAGCTCGGACACCCCGGCCTGGGGGTCGGTGCTCGGGTGCTGGTAGACGCCGGCGAGGATGGCGCCGGAGCTGGAGTCCAGCCACGGGGTAAAGGCAGCTCCGGCCACAGCAGTGGCCGGGTAGCCGTTGGTGCCGGTCGCGAAGGGCACGGTCCCGGCCAGAGCGGGCAGTCCGGCCAGGCCCGCCGCTGTCAGGGTGCCGGTGGTGCCATCGAGCACGGCCGTGGTGGAAGAGGCCACCTCCCCGACCCCGGCGTAGGGGGCGGTGTAGCCGTCGAGCTGGCGCACCTGGTAGGTCGATTCATAGGAGTCCAGCGCCGTCAGCTGGCCTGAGGCGAAGGCAGCCGGCGAGTCGGCGATCACGACGGCGTTGAAGTTGCCCACTGTTCCGCTGGTGAGAGCGGGCAACGTGACGGTCTCGGCGCCGTACGTCCCAGCCGCGGTGGCCTCGGTATAGGCGACCCCCTCGTTCTTCAACCCCGCCTCCCACGCTGCGGTGGTCGGGTCGGTGGACCCGGTGCCGATCAAGAGCACATTGAGATTCAGCTCCGGTGGAGCCGATGCCGCGGCTGCCGTCCGTCCTGCAACTGACACCGACGCGACGATGATCATTGTCACGAGAGCGCACGCGGAAACAGCTCTAAATGCGGACTGACGCAGATGAGTCATGGATTTGTCTCTCCCCGCGCGGCCCCTGCCCAATGCCCGGCTGCGCAGTAAAGACACTAAGAGTCAGCTGAGAAGGCGCCTACCCTGATATGTCGGTCAGCACCCTGCACTTTTGGGCGTTCAATTTCGCTCGACCCGTGCCTTTCACGGCTTCAGGGCACACGAAACCCCGGGTCCCCTCGGACGACAGCCGCTTCGACCCTTGCAATCTGACCGGAACCCCCCGACTGCCAGGTACGGGTCATGACCAGGTCGAAGTGGTCTTCTGGCCGACTGGGTCAGGACTGATTCTCATCAACTGAGAACGGCAGCCAGTCCATTCAGCTCCGGGTAGGGACTTGAATCAAGAACCATTCTCATTTATGGTCAAGATCCGGAAGGATGCCGCCGCCATCCCTGACACCCGGTGAAGGAGTCGATACCCGTGCAACGATCCAGGATCTCAACGTGCTCACGCTTGCTGGTGCTGCTCCTGGCGCTCACCGGGGCCATAGGACTCACGGCCTGTAGCGCCACCGGGACCCAATCCGATGCGTCGGCCCGGAGTGAGGGGACCGTGATCCAAGTCGTGGCCGCAGAGAACTTTTGGGGCAGCATCGCCAGCCAGATCGGTGGGAAGCACGTCCACGTGGTCAGCGTCATCACCAACCCCAACACCGATCCGCACTCCTACGAGCCAACGGCGGCTGACGCCAAGACCATTGCCACCGCTCAGTTCGTGATCGAGGATGGAATCGGGTACGACCCCTGGGCACCGAAGCTGCTGGCTGCCGATCAGTCCCATCCCACCGTCCTCAATGTGGGCACACTTCTCGGTATCCCCGTGGGAGGAAACCCGCATCGCTGGTACAACCCGGGCGATGTTCAGGCCGTCATTCGCCAGATGGTGGGCGACTATCAGACGCTGGATCCAGCCGACGGGACGTATTTCTCTCGGCAGGCGAGCGTGTTCAACAGCGTGTCGCTCCGGCAGTACCACTCCTTGATCGCGAGCATCAAAGCCAGGTACTCGGGAACTCCGGTCGGTGCCTCCGAGTCAATCTTCTCGATGCTGGCCCCGGCATTGGGACTTGACGTCATCACCCCGTACTCCTTCCTGAAGGCGATAAGTGAGGGGACGGACGTCACCGTTGCCGATAAGGAGACCATCGACAATCAGATCAAGAGCCACTTGATCAAGATCTACGTGTACAACAGCCAGAATGTCACGCCCGATGTCCAGGCGCAGCTGGCGGAGGTAAAGGCCGAGCACATTCCTTGGGCAACGATCACGGAGACCCTGGATCCGGCCAACACCACCTATCAGAAATGGCAGACAAGACAGCTCGTCGGTATCGAAGCCGCACTGGCGAAGGCACTGCCCGGTAAGTAGGTGACCCGGCGGGGATTGGGCTCCCGGCTCTCATGCCGAAGGCGGGGTGGTGATCGAGCCGGCAAGAAACCGGCGGAAGTGCTCAGCAACGGGCACGGCGATCCCCTCCCGGGGATTGCCGTGTACCCCTGGGAGTCGACCGTAAGTGTGACCCTCCGGGTGAGGCTGCGACATCTGACATCGTGACCTTCGCCTCTGTTCGACCGGGCCAAAGGCATCCACAATGGGAGCAGGTCTTACCGAGGCGTGGAGGAAGTCATGATTGCCGTACTGACTGTATTGGCGACGTTAGCTGTGGTCACGTTGATCACTCGAGCGCTGCGAAACGAGTTATAACCAGAACTTGTGGATGCACCACCTGACCGAGGGCGCGACGTACCTTCCTCTTTGAACACATCAGAGAAACGCTGGCGGTGGAACGCCGGCGAGGAAGGAACGCCAATGCTGAGAGTACATGTTGATGCGACCGCGGACGCGGAGCTGTCCACCACGCTGGACGAACTGATCGCCGAAGGGGCGAGGCGCATGCTGGCCGTCGCCCTGGAGGCCGAGGTCGACGGCTATGTGAACTCGTTCATCCACGAGCTTGACGAGCAGGGTCACCGGATGGTGGTCCGCAACGGCCACGCCGTGGCCCGGACGCTGGTCACCGGGGCGGGACCCATCGAGGTCCGGGCTCCCCGGGTCGACGACCGGCGGGTGGACGAGGTGACCGGGGAGAAGCTGCGGTTCCGCAGTTCGATCCTGCCGCCGTGGGCCCGCAAGTCCCCGAAGGTGGCCGAGGTCCTGCCGCTGATGTACCTCCACGGGATGAGCTCGGGCGACTTCGTGCCCGCTCTGGAGGAGTTCTTCGGCTCGGCTGCCGGGCTGTCGGCCTCGGTCATCACTCGCCTCACCACCGACTGGCAGCGGGAGCGGGACCAGTTCGCCCACCGGTCCCTCAAGGACGTCGACTACGTCTACGTGTACGCGGATGGGATCCACTTCAACGTCCGCCTGGAGGAAGCCAAGCTGTGTGCTCTGGTCATCGTGGGTGTCCGCAGTGACGGGACCAAGGAGCTGGTCTCCATCTCCGACGGCCACCGGGAGTCCACCGAGTCCTGGGCCGACGTGCTGCGGGGCCTCAAGCGGCGGGGCATGGCCGCCCCGGTGCTGGCCGTTGGTGACGGAGCCCTCGGGTTCTGGGGAGCCCTCTCCGAGGTCTTCCCCGAGACCGCCCACCAGCGCTGCTGGGTGCACAAGATGGCCAACGTCATGAACGCCTTGCCCAAGTCGGCCCAGCCGGCGGCCCGGGCTGCGCTGAAGGAAGTCCGTGACGCCGAGGACCGGGAGCATGCCGAAAAGGCCCTCGACGGCTTCATCAAGGAGTACGAGGCCAAGTGGCCCAAGGCCACCGAGAAGATGGAGAAGGATCGGGAGGAGCTGCTCGCCTTCTACGCCTTCCCGGCCGAGCACTGGGTCCACCTGAAGACCACCAACCCCATCGAGTCCACCTTCGCCACCGTGCGGCTCCGCACCAAGGTGACCAAGGGACCGGGCTCCCGGGCGGCGGGCCTGGCCATGGCCTACAAGCTGATCGAGCAGGCCCAGAGCCGGTGGCGGGCGGTCAACGCACCCCACCTGGTGGCGCTGGTCCGGGCCGGGGTGACGTTCGAGAAGGGGGTGATGGTCGAGCGAACTGAAGACAAGAACGAGGAGGTCGCCGCGTAGCCAATCAGATTCTCATCCACAGGTCTTGACTATTTCCCCTGCGAAACGCCGACCACTCGACACCGGCATAGGGCTCACCTCGCTCTCATTGCTCAAAACAGTTGGTGAGGAACGCATCCAATACGCGCAGATTGGGATTCACCTCCAGCTGTCCGGTCTCGCCTCTTGAGATCTCGAGCGACGGACAGTAAGCGTCGAGCTCGCCGCAGAAGAAGTGGGGAGAGCCCTTCACGCCCCGCCTCTGTCCCTCGTGCCAATCGTCACGTACCGACCGTTCGTCCATCACATCCACTGCCTCGACATGGTGTCTGTGTGCGATGTCAGCGAGCACTTCGGGTCGGGATATGTCCAGGCCTTCTTCGAACAACGCGTCCCTCAGGGCAAGACTTACCGACTCTCCCGCCTCGACAGATCGGGCGTAACCGGCATGGGCGATTTCCAACGCCGGAACGGTCGTGTCGGGGAAGTGCTCTGGGTCGAACCGCCTGAAGAGGTCGGGAGCGACCTGGGTTCTCAAGTCGTGAATATGGTGAGCGGTGGTCGCCGGGTCCAGCGGTGCGCCGTTGACGAATTCGAGGGGCCAGGCCCGAATGTGGAGATGGACATCCTGGCGTCCCAACATTCTTCGGCGTTCAACGACGCACCGGAGACCTACGTGGGCAAATGGGCACCAGATGTCGGCGTACACCTCGATCACCTTCATGGGGGCGAGACTATGTCCGACGAAGAGATCGCCAGCCACCGTTGCTGTTCTACGGGGACGATCTGGCTCTGACCGAAGCGTCCTGTTCATCCGACACGGCCGTGGGACCCGACATCGGGGCGCCGCTCTGCCACGGACGCACGTAGAACAGCCACATAGAGGCGACGGCCAACAGCGTCACACACAGGGCCCAACCGAGCGCCGTAGTGCCCAGCCCAACGTACTTGAGGCCGGAGGCGAAGATCACAAAGGTGATGGCCGGTCGGATGTACTTGTCCGGTGCCCTGGATGAGATGAACGAACCCACGATGACCGCTGGGATGCTTCCGATGATGATCGACGTGGTGACCGAGAACTCGACGTGTCCGAAAGTGAGAGCACCGAGGGCAGCCGCCACGGTCAAGGGGACCGCCTGGGTGAGATCGGTGCC
Organism: uncultured Acidimicrobiaceae bacterium; assembly: GCA_963756515.1. Taxonomy (GTDB): domain Bacteria; phylum Actinomycetota; class Acidimicrobiia; order Acidimicrobiales; family RAAP-2; genus Bog-756. The sequence continues at coordinate 363,955 of CAVWNV010000002.1, read as the reverse complement.
CACCAACTGATTGGCACCCAGCATCGGGTAGAGGAACAGGAGCATCACGATCATCAGGGAGCCCGACCCCACCGACGTCATGCCGACGATGAGCCCACCGACCATGCCGATCACTACGGTGGGGATCGGCCTGACCACGAGATCGTGCACCACCGCCTTTCGTTCGTGGCCGCCCCGGCGATCGAGGAAGTACCGGATCACCATGGCTGCCGCCCCAACGAGTAGCGCAGCACCCAGCGCCCTTTCGATATTGGTCTGCGATGTCGTGGTGTGGCCCATGAGATGGAGCAGGTAGGCACCGAGGAAGGCCATCGGCACTGATCCGGCCACCATCCAACCGACCAACCGGAAGTTCACCGTCTTCTTTGACATGTGCACAGCGGCACCGAACGGCCGCATGAACACGGCCGCGACCAGATCGCTGGAGATCGCCGTCGATGGCTTGACACTGAACAGGAGGATCAGCATCGGCGTCATCAACGCACCGCCACCTGCCCCGGTCAGCCCGACCAGGAATCCGACGAGAGCGCTCCCGAGCACGATGTACGGATCGATAGTCACTCATGCCCCCCGGCGATTTGATCGGTACGGCTGAAGATAAAGCCAGGCATTCAACCTACCGGGCCGGCAGCGTGAAGTCCATGGGTCCGATGTCAACGCGTCCCGAGCCAAGCCGAGAGCGTCTCACGAAGGCGAACGCACGGCGCTGTTCGCGCCCACCGCCCGTCCGTCGAGATGGTCTGGTGCGTTCCGGTGTGACCAGGAAAATGCTCCGGGGGAGAGACTCGAACTCTCAACCTAGCGGTTAACAGCCGCTCGCTCTGCCGATTGAGCTACCCCGGAAGGGCCGACCACCGGGAGATCCTGTGCCCCGGCGTGCCTGAGGACATTAGCCGGTGCCGGGCCACCCAACGGGTAAAGATGCGCCGTCCCCCTCGGCCGGGCACAATGGGTCGGTGAAGTTCCGTGTCGGCACCGCTCTGGCTTTTGTCATCGGGTACACCTTGGGAGCGCGTGCCGGTCGCGAGCGCTACCTGCAGATCGTACGGGTGGCCGAACAGGTCGGCCGGTCGGCCCCCGTGGCCGGTACCACGACGCTGGTGACGGACAAGTCCAAGGCCGTCCTGGCCCTGGGGGTCGAGCGGATGAAGGACACCGTCGGCGTGCGTCTCGGGTGGCGTAACGGGGACCAAGCCGCCGATGCCATCGCCCTGGACCTGGCCGAGGACCTGGCCACGGCCCTCAACAGCCGCCGGCGCTGACTTCCCCGGCTGGCTCAGGCCTCGTCCAGGTAGTCGCGGAGGAGCTGGGCTGACTCGGGTCGCCGGAGCTTGGCCAGTGTCTTGGCCTCGATCTGACGGATCCGCTCACGGGTCACGCCGAACGCCTTGCCCACCTCCTCGAGGGTGCGGATCTTCCCATCCTCCAGCCCGAACCGCAGACGGACGACATCCTGCTCGCGGGGGGAGAGGTGACCGAGTGCCTCGCGGACCGCATCGTCGAGCATCATCCGGGCCGCGGCATCGTCGGGCACCACCGCCTCGCGATCCTCGATCAGGTCGGACAGGCTGAAGTCGTCCTCGTCCCCCATGGGTTGCTCGAGGGAGACGGTGTCCTGATTGATGCGCTGGATCTCCCGCACCCGCTCGATGGAGAAGTCGACCCGACCGGCCACCTCCTCGGCACTGGGTTCACGCCCGAGCTCTTGAAGCAGCTGTCGTTGGGCCCACACCACCTTGTTGATGGTCTCCACCATGTGGACCGGGATCCGGATGGTCCGGGCCTGGTCGGCGATGGCCCGGGTGATGGCCTGGCGGATCCACCACGTGGCGTAGGTGGAGAACTTGAAGCCCTTGGTGTGGTCGAACTTCTCGACGGCCCGCATGAGTCCGAGGTTGCCCTCCTGGATGAGGTCCAAGAACGCCAGCCCCCGGTTGCGGTACCGCTTGGCGATGGACACCACCAGGCGCAGATTGGCCTCGATGAGGGCCTCCTTGGCCGCCTGGCCCCGACGAACCAGGACCCGGTCGGCGTGCCGACCGGTGTACGCGCCGGCGCCCTCGGACTCGGACAGCCGGGCCGCCGCCTCGTTGCCGGCCACGATCCGTTCGGCCAGCTCGACCTCCAGGGCCGCGTCGAGCAGCTTTACTTTGCCGATCTCCTTCAGATACATGTGCACCGGATCGGCGGCCGAGCCCCTGAACCCGTCGCCGTCGGAGTACCCGTCGCCGCCGGAAGGTCGACGCGGGGCACGCTCCTTCTTCGCCGGCGCCGGCGCCGGCGCCGGGGTGGCAGTGGCGGTGGCGGTGGCGGTCGGGGAAGGATCCCGCCCCGTCGCGTCGGCGGTGGACCCGGCCACGCCGACCCGACCGTTCCGCGGGGTGGCCGGTCGGGTCGTCTCCAAGGCCACGATCCGGGGCGGCGGCGGAGCGTCGTTGGGCGGCCGGGCCCCGCGTCGGTCGGCCAGTATCGGGAACTCGTCCTGCAGTCGGCCCGACAGGTCGTCGGCGGTGGCGCCGGTCATCGGCACCACTGTGGTCTCACCGGTGTCGTACGTGAACTCGATACCGGCCTGGCGGATCCGCTCGACGACCTCGATGATCAGGTCGGCGCTGAGCTCGACCGAGCGGAGGACGGTCATCACGTCGTCCTGGGTCAGGCCGCCACGGGCCCGGCCCAGCCGGATCAATGCATCGAACTGGTCGGCCGGGAGCACGTCGAGCACCGCACCGGCCGCCGGCGTCCGCACCGGGGGGCCGCCGATTGCATCTGACGGCGCCGGGGCCAGGTCCCCCGACGCGGGCCTGGCGATCACGTCCGGAACTCCGGTGTCCTCGTCTGTGCCCTCACCACCAGCCAGGCTACCAACCTGGCCGTCGCCGCGACCGAGGCAGTCGGATCGTCCAGCTCCTGGACCCAGGACGCCACGTCAGCGGCCTCTTGACCCGCCTCCGGCGACGTCCGGGCCTCGGCAGCTATCACGATCAACTCCCCCCGTGCCGCGTCCCGCACCAGCTGGAGGACCACCTCGTCGGGACGGCTCATCGGCTCCTCGACCGTCAACCGGACCAGCAGGTCCCGGACGTCCGGTGGGGCACGATCGATCACCTGGTGCAGTGGCTCCTCGTCCGCCTCGGCCAGGACCAGGAACGCGGCCCGCTGGAGCTCGTCGCGGAACAGGGCGGCCTCCAGGCGGTCGGCCACCTCCTCGGGTCGGTGGATGGCCAGTCGGAGCGCCTCCAGGCCGGGGCGGAACTCGTTGGCGGGGCGGCCCCGGGCGCCGTTGGCGGGGCGGCGGGGATCGACGTCCGTGGCCCAGCTCGCCCCGGCCTCGACGCCGCCGGCATCCCATCCTCCGTCGTCGTCAGGTTCACGCACCCAGGGGTCGTCGGTTCCCCCCGGTGCACGACGGCTGTCGGTGCGGTGGTCACGGGGCGCGGCGGTGGAGTTCCCCTGGCCCCGATGGCCGGGCCGGTCCGGCTGCGGACGGGGGCCCTCGCTACGGAGCTGCTCGAGGCGCTCCCGTAAGAGCACGGGCTCGAGACGGCAGCGCTCGGCCACCTGCATCAGGTACTGGTCCCGCACCAGGTTGTCCGGATGCTCGGCCACCGCCGCCAGCGCGGTGTCGGCCGCCCTGGCCCGGCCCTCCGGCGTGGTCAGCTCGGCCGCGTCCAGGATGCGCTCCAGGCGGAACTGGAGGAACGGCTTGGCTCCCTCGATGGCCGCCTTCAGCCCCTCGGGGTCGCTCCGGGCCATCTCCCCCGGATCGGAGCCGGCCGGCAGGGAGGCCACGGCCACGTCGATGGCCAGGCGCCGCTCCCACTCGTAGAAGCGGCCGGCGGCGGACTGTCCGGCGCCATCGGCGTCGAAAGCCAGCACCACCCTCGAGGCGAAGCCCCGGAGCAGCTTCACGTGCTCCTCGGCCAGCGCCGTTCCGCAGGTGGCCACGGCGCGGGGCACGCCCGCCTCGAACAGGCCGATGACGTCGGTGTACCCCTCACACACCACCACCTCGTCGGTGGCGATGATCTCCTGCTTGGCCCAGTTGAGGGCATACAGCGTCTTGCGCTTGGAGTAGATGGGCGTCTCCGTCGAGTTCTTGTACTTGGCCGGGTCGGTGCCCCCCGGGAGCACCCGGCCCCCCAGGGCCACCGGGTGTCCGGACGGGTCACAGATGGGGAACAGGATGCGGGCCCGGAAGGAGTCCTGCAGCTTGCCACGGCGGTTGACGAATCCGAGCCCGGCCCCGACGGCGTGCTCCTCGCTCAGGCTCAGCTGGCGGCAGAGCGCGTCCCAGTCGTCGGGGGCCCACCCGAGGCGGAACCGTCGGACCACGTCGCCGTCGTAGCCCCGGCTGCGCAGGTAGTCGCGGGCCTGGCCGGCATCGGGTCCGTCCAGCAGGCGCCGGTGGTACCACTCGGTGGCCCGCTCCATGACGTCGAAGAGGACTTTGCGGCGCTGACTGTCCCGGCCGGACGAGGCGTCCTCGCGGATGGTGATCCCGGCCTTGTCGGCCAGGCGGTGGACGGCGTCCACGAAGTCGAGGTGCTCGATGGCGCGGACGAAGCTGATGGCGTCACCCTTGGCCAGGCAGCCGAAGCAGTAGTAGAAGCCCTCCTCGGCGTTGACGCTGAAGGACGGCGTCTTCTCGCCGTGGAAGGGGCACAGGCCGACCCAGCGGTGCCCCACCCGCTTCAGCGCGGCGTGCTCCCCGATGAGGGCCACGATGTCGGTCTCGGCCCGGACCCGGGCCACGTCCTCGTCGGGAATGCCCATAGGTGACGACGGTACCGCGTCGCCGCCCGCCCCGGACCGCCGCCTACGACCGCTTGGCCTTGGCCTTGGTCTTCGATGCCGACTTCGTCCCGGCCTTGGGTGACCTGGCCGCCGAAGCCGGGCGCGAGGCGGTGTCACCGGCCAGCACGGCCTGGGCCGCGGCCAACCGGGCGATGGGCACCCGGAACGGCGAGCAGCTCACGTAGTCCAGGCCGGCCTGGGCGAAGGTGCGGATGGACTCGGGATCACCGCCGTGCTCCCCGCAGACCCCGATCTTCAGCGACGGCCGGGTGGCCCGGCCCCGCTCGACACCCAGGCGGACCAGCTCACCCACCCCATCGGGGTCGACGACCTCGAACGGGTTGCGCTTGAGGAGTCCCAACTCGAGGTAGGCCGACATCATCCGACCCTCGACATCGTCACGGCTGAAGCCGAACGTCATCTGGGTCAGGTCGTTGGTGCCGAACGAGAAGAAGTCGGCCACCTCGGCGATCTCCCCGGCCCGCAGTGCGGCCCTCGGAGTCTCGATCATGGTGCCGATCAGGACCTCGAGCGTTCCGGACCCACTCCGTCGGCGCGTCGCCGGAGTCGTACTGGCCAACTGGGCCTCGGTGATGGCGGCCTCGACCCACGAGCGGGCCAGGGCCAGCTCCTCACGGGACACCGTGAGCGGGATCATGATCTCCACGATGGGGTGGCCGCCGGCGGCCACACGGTCGAGAGCCGCCTCCATCAGGGCCCGGACCTGCATGGCGTAGAGGCCGGGCTTGATCACCCCGAGCCGGACACCGCGCGTGCCCAGCATGGGGTTGTACTCGTGCCAGGTCTTGGCCGCCTCGTACAGCCGTCCCTCCTCCTCGGTCAGCCCGACGGTGGCCTCCTTGATGGCCAGCTCCTGGGTGTCGGGCAGGAACTCGTGCAGGGGTGGGTCGAGGAGGCGGATGGTGACGGGCAGGCCGTCCATGGCCTCGAGGATCTCCTCGAAGTCGGAGCGCTGGGCCACCCGCAGCGCCTCGAGGGCCGACTCCTCCTCCTGCGGGTTCGAGGCCAGGATCATGCGGCGGACGACGGGCAGCCGGTCCTCGGCCAGGAACATGTGCTCGGTGCGGCACAGGCCGATGCCCTCGGCCCCGTGCCGGCGGGCGTTGGCGGCGTCGGGACCGGTGTCGGCATTGGCCCGCACCCCGAGATGGCCGGCCCGGACGGTGTCGGCCCAGCCCAGCACGGTCTCGAACTCGGGCGGCGTCTCGCCCTCGGACACCGGGACCTGGCCGAGCACCACCGTCCCGTGGGTGCCGTCCACGGAGATCCAGTCGCCCTCGTTGACCACGGTGTCCCCCACCGCGAAGGAGGAGCCCGAGATGCGCAGCGCCTCGGCGCCCACCACGGCCGGCTTCCCCCACCCCCGGGCCACCACGGCGGCATGGCTGACCAGGCCGCCGCGGGCGGTGAGGATGCCCTCGGCGGCCAGCATCCCGTGCACGTCCTCGGGCGAGGTCTCGCTGCGGACCAGGACGACCTGCTCGCCCCGCTCCGCCGCGGCCTGGGCATCGTCGGCCGTCAGATAGACGCGGCCCACCGCCGCCCCCGGGCTGGCCCCGAGGCCGCGGGTGAGCACGGTGTGGCCGGAGCCGGAGAACTGGGGGTGGAGGACCTGCTCGAGGTGCTCGCCGGTGATCCGGTCGAGGGCCTCCTCCTTGGTCAGCTTGATGGTCTTCTCCCCCACCATGTCCACGGCCATCTTGAGGGCGGCCCGTCCGGTGCGCTTCCCCACCCGGGTCTGGAGCATCCAGAGCTTCCCCTGCTCGATGGTGAACTCGGTGTCGCACATGTCCCGGTAGTGGGCCTCGAGCCGGCCGAAGATGGCCAGGAGCTCGACGTGGATGGCCGGGAACAGGTCGGCCAGGGCCGACAGCGGCTCGGTGTTGCGGATGCCGGCCACCACGTCCTCGCCCTGGGCGTTGACGAGGAAGTCGCCGTACTCGCCGGTGGCCCCGGTGGCCGGGTCGCGGGTGAAGCCCACGCCCGTCCCCGAGGTGTCGTCCCGGTTGCCGAACACCATGGCCTGGACGTTGACGGCGGTCCCGAGGTCGTGGGAGATGCGCTCCCGCTCGCGGTAGGCAACGGCCCGGGGCCCGTTCCACGAGGCGAACACGGCCTCGATGGCGCCGCGGAGCTGCTCGTCGGGATCCTGGGGGAAGGGCTTCCCCGTGTGACGTTCCACGATCTGCTGATAGGCGTCGACCAGGTACCGCAGGAGTTCGGTGGGTATGCCGGCGTCGGACGTGGTCCCGGCCAACTCCTTGGCCGCGTCGAGGAGGGTGTCGAACTCGTCCCCGGGTATGTCCAGCACGATGCGGCCGTACATGGCCACGAACCGGCGGTAGGAGTCGAAGGCGAAGCGCTCGTCGTCGGTCTGCTTGGCCAGGCCCTCCACCGACTGGTCGTTGAGGCCCAGGTTGAGCACGGTGTCCATCATCCCGGGCATGGAGAACTTGGCCCCGGAGCGAACCGACACCAACAGGGGATCACTCGGGTCGCCGATCCGCTTGCCCATCGTCTTCTCCAGGCGGGCCCGTGCCTTGGCCACCTGGTCGGTGAGCCCGTCGGGCCAGCCGGACTCCATGTAGCTCCGGCACGCCGTGGTGCCGATGGTGAACCCGGGCGGCACCGGCAGTCGGAGCACCGACGTCATCTCGGCCAGGTTGGCACCCTTGCCCCCGAGGAGATCCTTCATGTCCATGGGGGGCTTGCGATGGGCATGGTCGAAATCGAAAACGAAGGGCATCGGCAGGGGGGCTCCTGGACTGGATTCGGAGGGTGGCACGGACCGACGGCGATGCTACGGCCCGGGCAAACCAGCCTACCCGTCGCCTGTCGGGACATCGACGAACCCGCGGGCCGCGCCCGGTGGCCGGCGCGTGCCGCCCGCTTGGCCAGTCGAACCGTGTCGGCCCTTCAGTACGTGGCCGGCAGCACCGTGTTGACCGCCCCGAAGAGGAAGTAGAGCAGGATCAGGGCCGCCGGCACGGCCACCAGCGGGGCCAGCCAGGCCCGGCGGCGACCCACGCGCCGTCGGACCACCACGACCGCCGCCACCAGACCCAGGGTGGCCACGGCCCACAGGGCCAGCCGGATCCAGTTCCCCGGCTGACGGGTGGGGTCCACCGTGGCCGCCCCGGCGGTCCCGGAGCGGGCCGGGACGGGCGTGGCCGGAGCGGCCGGTGAGAGCAGTCGGGCCACCACGACCAGGCGCTGGGCGGCGCTGTAGCGCGGGGTGCAGGTGGTCAGGGTCAGCTCCGGCACCGTCGATGGAGCCAGCACGCTGAGATCGGTCGGTGCCACCACCGCGGAACGGACCACCCGGTAGCGGAAGGTGCCCTGCAGCGTGGTCACCGTGATCGGATCCCCGGTCACCAGCAGGTTCAGATCGTAGAAGGGGCGACCGTGGGTGGTCCGGTGCCCGGCGATCCCGACGTTCCCCGGCTGACCCGGCAGCGGAGTGTCGATGTAGTGGCCGGGCCCCACGGCCAACTGGGCCGACCCGGTCCCCTCCACCACCACCTGGTCGACCCCGATCTCGGGGATGTCCAGGGTGCCGACCGGGCCACCCACGGCCGGGACCGGCGTGGCCGGACCCGGGCCCGACGAACCACCTGACGTCGGCCGGCGGGCGTCGACCACGCGCTGAAGGGCCAGGGAGCGCTCGAACCGGAGCCGGAGGGAGTCCTGCCGGCTGGATTGGACCAGGCCGGTCCCCCACAGCTGGTACGCCACGAACAGCGCCACCACCGCGGCCAGGGCCAGGAAGGTCCAGCCGGTGACGGCCAGCGGCGACGGTCGCCGCTCGGTCGTCATCGGGTCAGTCGGGGGTCTCGTCGTCCACGCGCAGGGGCACGGCCCGACGGGCCCGCCGGATGCGGTCGATGACGAGGAGGACCGACCCGGCCACAGCCAAAGCCAGGGCCAGGGCCAGGGGCGGTCGGATGTCGGCGCCGGTGGAGGCGAGGGCCGGTCCGGTGGCCGGGGCCGCCGTGGTCGGGACCGTCGTCGAGGAGGTGGAGGCCTGCGCCACCGCGGTGAAGGCGTTGGTGAAGGCACAGGTCACGTGAGGGTCGGCCGGAGTCAGGGTGACCAGGACGTCCGAGGACGTCGGATCGGTGGACCCGCCGTTGCACACGATGGAGACCGGGGCCCACGCGCCCAGGGTCGAGTCCTGCGGTCCTTCCTCCACGATCGAGTACTGGCCGGGCACCAGCGGGTCGAGCGGGGCGCCCGAGGTCTGCGCGGCGGTGACCGGAACCCCGGCCTGGCTGGTGGTGGCGGTCAGTACCGGCTCGGTGGTGTCACCCGGCACGGTGGTGTCGGTGTCGTCGGTCACCGGGGTGACGACGAAGTCGGTGGTACCCACGCCCCCGATGGTGGTCTTGGTGATGGTGATGGAGCCGCTCGGGGTGAAGGCGTTGGTGAAGGTGCACTCGAGCGAGTCCCCCGGCGCCGGGAGCGGCGTGATGGGCGGGTAGACAAAGGTGAAGGCGGTGGGATTGTTGGGCACCGGGGTGCCCGCCTCGCCGTCGCAGTTGAAATTGGACAGCGCCCAGCTGCCTCCGCCGGCGCTGTTGACCGAGGTGAGGTCCTCCGAGATGGTGTACGTCCCCGCCGCCAGGATGGGGGCGAAGGCGGTCCCGTCGGCGAGGGTGGCCGCCACCGGGTCGTCCGGAGCGTCGGTGGTGGCCACGAGCGGGGTGGTGGTGGCCGACGGGTCGGTGACCGACAGCTGGAACGGACCACCGCTCGCCCCGGTGGTCTGCTTGAGGACGGTCAGGGTCGGGTTGGACGGCGGGTCCGGGCGCGAGTCGGTGTAGGTGCAGGTCACCGTGGCCCCGGCCGCCAGGGTCAGCGAGACGGAGGCGCCCGAGATGGTGACCGGGCCGCCGGTACAGACGGGGGCGGAAGGGGCGGCCCAGCCCGGGTTGGTCAGTTCGGTGAAGTTCCACACCACGCCCGAGGAACGGACGAAGCTCACCGACGCCGGAGCGGTCGAATTGGCCGGCACGGTGATCGAGAACGGGTTGTCGTCCGGGCTCGGGGTGGCGCCGGGGTTGTAGGACACGCTGCCCTGGAACTGGAACGTGTTGGCCTCGGGCTCGGCCGCGGCCACCTGCTTCCGGACGATCACGGTACCGGGTGTCGGGGTCTGGTCGACGGCGTAGTAGTAGCAGAAGACGTTGGTCTGGCCCGAGGGGAAGCCGACCCACTCCACGTTGTCACCGTTGAGGTTGTCGATGGCGCACCGGAGGGCACCGAAGGCATACCGGCTTCCGAAGGTGCCCGTGCCCAGGGGGTCGGTGGTCGTGCCGCCCTGCACCCACAGCTGATGGTTGAACGCCGCGGTGACCTGGGACGAGGTCAGGGTGACGGTGGTGGCGGCGGCGATGGACTGGCCGGTGGGGTTGCCCTGGGGATCGAGGAGGGGCACCGACGGCTGCACGGTGACGGGCGGGGAGACCGGGTTGGACACCCGGGACAGGTGGGTGCCCGGGGTCTGGCCGTTGATGCCGTTCCCGAAGGTGAACTGCCAGCCGTCCAGCGGCGTGCACTCCGGGTCGTTGGCAGCTTCGATGGACGGTGAGATGGGCTGGCCCGAGCGGTAGACGCTGTCGGGTCCGAGGTCCTGCTGGCTCTCCTGGATGTTGTTGCGGGCCAGGTTGGCCATGATGTCGGTGTAGTTGGGGCACTGCCGGGCCACCAGGGTGACCTGGTAGGGATTGACGGTGGCGGCGTGGGCCGAGGTATCCCCCGACAGGACCAACGAGAACGCGCCGGTGAGCCCGGCCAGGACCACCAGGGCGACACCGATCCGTGCCGCCGGGGTGAATCGGCTCGGCCTGCGCACCCCGCGATGTTCGCACACCCGTTGCGGTAACGCGCTGATGGCCCGGGCCGTCGATCCGGCCCCACGGCTGGTTCAGGCGCGGTCCGCTCTCGAGCGCAACTCGGCCACCAGGCCCTCGACCGGCACCCGGACCTGCTCGGTGGTGTCGCGGTCCCGCACCGTCACTGCGCCGTCCTCCAACGAGTCGAAGTCGACCGTCACGCACCACGGAGTCCCCACCTCGTCCTGGCGCCGATAGCGCTTGCCGATGGACTGGGTCACGTCGTAGTCGCACATGAAGTGGGGCTGGAGGGAGGCCAGTACCTGCCGGGCCAGCGGCTCGAGCGTCTCCTTCCTCGACAACGGAAGAACACCCACCTGGTAGGGGGCCAATCGCGGATGGAGCCGGAGCACGGTCCGCGCCTCCCCGCCGACCTCGTCCTCGTGGTACGCCGACAGGAGGAACGCCATCATGGTCCGGGTGGCCCCGGCGGCGGGTTCGATGACGTAGGGGACGTAACGCTCACCCGTGGTCTGATCGAAGTACTCGAGACGCTCGCCCGACGCGGCAGCGTGGGCCTTGAGATCGAAGTCGGTGCGGTTGGCGATGCCCTCGAGCTCGTCCCAGCCCCATGGGAAGCGGAACTCGACGTCGGCGGTGCCGGTCGAGTAATGGGACAGCTCGTCGGGGTCGTGGTGGCGCAGCCGCAACTCGGTGGTGGGGATGCCCAGATCGGTGTACCAGCGGAACCGCTCGTCCAGCCAGTAGGCGAACCACTGGTCGGCCTGGTCCGGGGGCACGAAGTACTCCATCTCCATCTGCTCGAACTCGCGGGTGCGGAAGACGAAGTTCTGGGGCGTGATCTCGTTCCGGAACGACTTCCCCACCTGGGCGATGCCGAAGGGTGGCTTCTTGCGGGTCGTCTGGACCACGTTGGCGAAGTTGATGAACATGCCTTGGGCCGTCTCCGGACGGAGGTACGCCACCGCCCCTTCGTCCTCCAGCGGTCCGGCGTGGGTCTTGAACATCAGATTGAAGGCGCGCGCCTCGGTGAACTCCGTCGAGCCGCAGTTGGGGCACACCCCGTCGATCTTGTCCTGGCGCCAACGCTGGTGGCACTTCCGACAGTCCACCAGGGGGTCGGTGAAGTTGGACAGGTGGCCGGACGCCTCCCACACGGCCGGCGGGGAGAGGATGGCCGCATCCAGCCCGACCACGTCGTCCCGCCGCTGCACCATGGCTTCCCACCAGGCGTTCTTGACGTTACGGAGCAGGTTGACCCCGAGCGGCCCGTAGTCGTACGTGGATCGGAACCCGCCGTAGATCTCGGCCGACTGGAAGATGAAGCCGCGCCGCTTGCACAGCCCGACCACCTTCTCCATGAGGTCTGCGGTCGGACCGGCCGCGTCGGGCCGTCGGGGGCGGCTTCCGGGGCGGACATCAGGGACGCATGGTACCGGGTGCCGCCAGGGCCCCGGCCCCGTCCGCCCCCCCGGTCACGAGCCGGGTGGTCACGGCGTTGGCCAGCAGCCGTCCCCGCAACGTGAGGACGGCCCGCCCCGCCGCCCGTTCCACCAGGCCGTCGAGGTCCGGATGGTCGGGGAGCGCGTCGAGAGGGACGCCAGCCGGAGTGCGCAGCCGGAGGGACAGACACTCGAACTCCCGCTGTTGGGCGGTCAGCACCTCCTCCCCGGCCATCGGTGACCGACCGGCCTCCACCGCGGCCACGTAGCGGTCCGGTGTCCGCACGTTCCACCAGCGACGGCCGGCCCGGTGCGAGTGGGCGGCCGAGCCGATGCCCCGATAGTCGCCCTGGTCCCAGTAGAGGCCGTTGTGCCGGCACTCGTGGCCCGGCCGGGCCCAGTTCGAGATCTCCTCCCACCGGTACCCGGCGTCACCGAGGATGCGGTCGGCCCGCTCGTACCGTCCGGCCATCACGTCGTCGTCGGGATGGCGGCCCGGATCCGACGCCAGTGGGGTCCCGGCCTCCACCGTGAGTGCGTAGGCGCTGACGTGGGGCGGCGGGCTGGCCAGGTCGAGAACGTCGTCGAAGGCTCCGCTCCCAGTCGGCGTCGCGCTCTCCCGCGCCCCCGATGATCAGGTCCATGCTCCACGAGTCGAACCCGGCCGCGGCCACGGCACGGGCCGCGCCGGCGACCTCGTCGCTGCCGTGGTGGCGGCCCAAGCCGGTCAGCACGTGGGGCACGGTGGACTGGACCCCCAGTGAGATGCGGGTCACCCCGGCGTCCCGGTACGTGGCCAACCGGTCGGGGTGGGCGTCCTCGGGATTGCACTCCACCGTGACCTCGGCCCCCGCCGCCGCGGGATGGCGGCGAGTATCCCGACCAGGGAGTCGGCCGGCATCCGGGACGGCGTCCCTCCCCCGAGGAACACCGAGGAGGCTGGCGGCAGGCTCCCGTCGGACCCGGCCCGTTCGATCTCGGTCACACACGCCTCGGCGTAGTCACCCATCAGGTGGTCCCGGTCGGTGTAGGTGGCGAAGGCGCAGTAGTCACACCGGAACCGGCAGAACGGGACGTGGACGTAGACCCCGAACGGGCGGGAGATGCTCACCGGTCCCCGTTGCCGGTGCCGGCCGGGCCGGTCACCGTCCTGTCGGCGGGATCGGTGACCGCTCGATCCGCCGCACCGTGGGCCACGGCCAGCCGGGCCTCCTCCCACCGGGCCAGGGCCTCGGACCGCTCGGCGGCATGGTCCACGATGGGAGCCGGGTAGCCGAAGCCCCCGGCTTCGGGGACGTAGCGGCCGATATAGGCGCCGTCGGGATCGAACCGTTCGGCCTGTCGCACGGGGTTGAAGACCCGATGGAACGGCGCGGCGTCGGTGCCGGTGCCGGCCACCCACTGCCACCCGTGGTTGTTCGAGGCCAGGTCCCCGTCGACCAGCAGGTCGAGGAAGTGTCGGGCTCCCCGGCGCCAGTCGAGGTGGAGGTCCTTGACCAGAAAGGACGCGGACACCATCCGGACCCGGTTGTGCATCCACCCCTCGGCCCGGAGCTGGCGCATGCCGGCGTCGACCAACGGGAACCCGGTCTGACCGGCGGACCAGGCCTCGAACCGCTGGTCGGCCCGGGCCCCGGTGTCCCAACGCACCTCGCGCCCGACCGGTTGCAACGGCTCCCAGGCCGATCCCGGGTGGTGCCACAGCACGTCGGCGTAGAACTCGCGCCAGGCCAGCTCCGACCGGTAGCTGTCGGTGCCCGGGCCGGGCGCGAGCCGGGCCAGGATCTGGCGGGGGTGGAGGGTCCCGAACCGCAGGTAGGGCGAGAGGCGCGAGGTCCCGTCCCGGTCAGCTCGGTCACGGTCCTCTGCGTAGCGCCCGACCGGGCCGTCGAGGAAGGCCTGCAGGGCCGACTCGGCCGATGTCTCACCGGCCTCGGGCAGGTGGGGCGAGTCCGGGACCGATCCGATCTCGGCCGGAGTGGTCGTCGACCCGGCGTCCACGTAACGGGCCCCGACCGGCGGCCCCGATGGCCGCGGCCAGCCGACCGCCGACCACCCGCGCCGGAAGGCGGTGAAGACGCGATAGGGGCGCCCGCCGCCGGAACGGACCCGTCCCGGCGAGACGGCATAGGGTGACCCGACCAGGGCCAGCCGGGCGCCGACCGCGGCCAGCGCCGTCCCCACCCCGGCGTCCCGCCCGCGCCCGTAGGGGGCGGCGTCCCCGGTGGCGAAGACAGTGCGGGCCCCCACCTCGGCGGCGAAGGCCGGCACCACCTGGTCCGGCCGGCCCCGGCGCAGCGCCAGGCGGCCGTCCAGTCCCTCGTCGAGGGACTCCAGCGACGAGCCCAGGAACGAGCGGCGGTTGGCCCCGGCCCGCGCCAGCAGGACCGGGTCGGCCACGAACAATGGCGCCACGCGCCCCCCCGACGCCGAGGCCTCCTCGACCGCCGCGGCCAGGGCCGGATGGTCGGCGGTCCTCAGGTCGCGCCGGAACCAGATGACGGTGGTCCGGCCGGTGCCGCCGGCCATGTCACGACACCTGGCTCGACCGGACCGAGCGCAGCCGGCGGTCGAGATGGGCCTCCATGGCCTCGGTGGCCAGGGCGGTCACCTCGTCGGTGAGGGCGGAGCGGGGCTCGGCCAGGACCCCGGCCAGTCCTCCTCCGAGCGTGCGGCGGAGGAGGACGAGTCCACCGGGCGACAGTGGCCGTCCCCTCCGACAGCTCCGGCACAGGACGCCTCCCTCCACGAGGTCGAACGCCACCAGGAGGTCGGGGTCCTCCTGGCCGCACGACACGCACATGTCGAGCACGGGGGCGGATCCCTCCAACGCCAGTACCTTCAGGAAGAAGGCCGGCGCCACCATCGGCGACGCCCGTTCCGCCAGGGCGGCGACGGCACCGACCAGCATCCCGTACAGGCGCGGGTTGCCGTGTCGCTCCTGGCCGATCTGGTCGACCACCTCCAGCATCGACATGGCCGCCGACATGCGGTCGAGGTCCTCGCGCACGGCGCGGTTGGTGTCGATGACCTCGACCTGGTTCACGATGTCGAGATCGCCGCGACCCTGCCAACCGAGCAGGGCCACGTGGCTCAGCGGCTCCAGACGGGACCCGAACTTGGACGTGGTCCGGCGCACGCCCTTGGCCACGGCCCGGACCTTGCCGTTCTGCTCGGTCATCAGGGTGACGATCCGGTCCGCCTCGCCCAGTCGGATGGTGCGGAGCACCATGCCCCGGTCCCGGAAGAGGGTCATCGGATCCCGCTCGGCCCCTCATGGAGGGAGTCCCCCGACGGCGGGAGCCCGTCGCCGGCCACGGATCCGTTGGGGCCGCTGGACGACAGCGGGGCCTGCCCCTGGCCCACCGGTCGGCCCGACGACCGTCCGTGGGTCCGCCCTCCCCCGAGCAGGTTGTTGGCGGCGATGAGGGCCAGCAGTACCGGTGGGATCACGACCATCGGCGCCACGCCGGAGAAACCGGCCACCAGCATCAGCACCATGCCGGCGTAGACCAGGAGCCCGAGCACGATGCCGGTGACGATCCAGACACCTCCGGTGTCGCCGGGGCTCCGTCTGGTAGGTCGGCCGCTCCGGGGGGCCGGGTCCCGGGTGGCGTTCACTGCACGCCACCGTAGCGGCGTTGGCGCTGCTGGAAGTCGCGCAC
This sequence comes from uncultured Acidimicrobiaceae bacterium, assembly GCA_963756515.1. Classification (GTDB taxonomy): domain Bacteria; phylum Actinomycetota; class Acidimicrobiia; order Acidimicrobiales; family RAAP-2; genus Bog-756. The sequence goes on along the minus strand of CAVWNV010000002.1, from coordinate 348,175 downwards.
CGCCCCGAACAGGTGGGTCCGGCGGAAGTCGGGCCAGAGCACGTCGTCGAACACCAGCTCGCTGTAGGCCAGCTGCCAGAGCAGGAAGTTGGAGATCCGGTGCTCGCCGGAGGTCCGGATGACCAGGTCGGGGTCGGGCTGGTCGGGAAAGTAGAGGCGGGAGCGGATGGCCTTCTCGTTCACCTTGTCGGCGGGTACACCTTCGGACACCAGTCGGTGGACGGCGTCGACGATCTCGGCCCGGCCGCCGTAGTTGAAGGCCATGGTCAGCGTGCAGCGGCGGTTACCGGCCGTCAGCTCGATCGACTCGTCCATGCGCCGCAACACCCGCTTGGGCACCCGCCAGTCGCGTCGCCCGGCGAACCGGATCCGGACACCCTTGTCGTGGAGCTCGTCCCGGCGGCGTACCAGCAGGCTCTCGTTGAACCCCATCAGATAACGGACCTCGTCGGCCGGACGGCGCCAGTTCTCCGTCGAGAAGGCGTACATGGTGATCCACGGGATGCCGAGCTCGAGGGCGCCCTCCACGGCATCGAGCAGTGCGGCCTCCCCGGCCGCATGCCCCTCGGTCCGGGGTAGGCCGCGACGGGCCGCCCACCGGCCGTTCCCGTCCATGACGCAGGCCACGTGGGCGGGGATCGGTCCGCCGGCGAGATCGGCGACCGACACGACCGGGCTCGGGCTGACCGGTTGGGGCCGACGCTCATCCGATTCCACCCTGCGAACCTATCGCCTCCGTACCGTGACCCCGTGCCCGGCGGTGGCGGCGCGGCCCGGTCGCGGGCGATCGACGGAGCCGTTGGTTGAGGGCCCGCGTTCGGGGCGCTAGACCCTCCCCATGTCCCTGCAGGCCGCCCTGGCCATCTTCGCTGCCGGCCTGGCCGCCGGGACGGTCAACGTGATCGTGGGATCGGGCTCGCTCATCACCTTCCCGATCCTGTTGGCCCTGGGCTATCCCCCGGTGCTGGCCAACGTGTCCAACACGGTCGGGTTGGTCCCCGGCAGCGTGAGCGGCGTCGTGGCCTACCGGCACGAGCTGGTGGGCCAACGGCCGCGGCTGGTGCGGCTGGGATCGGCCTCCCTGCTCGGAGGGCTGTCCGGTGCCGTGCTGCTGCTGTCCCTGCCCCACAGCGTGTTCAAGGCGGTCGTCCCGGTCCTCATCGCCGTGGCCGCCCTCCTGATGGCGGCCCAGCCCCGGATGCGGGCCGGGCTCGAGAGCCGGGGCCGCCCCACCACCCACGGCGGCGCCGGTCTGCTGGTCGGCGTCTACCTCACCGGGGTCTACGGCGGCTACTTCGGCGCCGCCCAGGGAGTGATCCTGATCGCCCTGCTGGCCATCTTCATCGACGACGATCTCCAACGCCTCAACGCCGCCAAGAACGTCCTGGCTCTGGTGGTCAACGGCGTGGCCGGGCTGATCTTCATCGCCTCCACGCACATCTCGTGGTCGGTGGCGGCCCTCATCGCCGCCGGCTCGATCATCGGCGGCCAGGTCGGGGGACGCTACGGTCGTCGGCTGCCGGCCCCGCTCCTGCGCTGGGTGATCGTGATCGTAGGCCTGGGCGTGGCGGTGGGCCTGGCCGTCGAGTGGCACTGAGTCGAGTGGCCCTGAGTCGTCGGGGCCCCGCCGGAGGCACCGATAGGGTCGGTCCATGGCCCACGACGTGACCACCACGCTGGCCGAGGTGGCGGCGTCGCTCCCCGGCGGCGGCGAGAGCCGCGACGGGCAGGGCCGGATGGCCGAGTCGGTGGGCCGCGCCATGGCCGAGCACCGTCATCTGGTGGTGCAGGCCGGCACCGGCACCGGCAAGTCGCTGGCCTACCTGGTGCCGGCGGCCCTCTCCGGCCAACGGGTGGTGGTGGCCACCGCCACCAAGGCCCTCCAGGACCAGCTGGCCCATAACGATCTGCCCCAGGTGGCGGCCACCGTCGACCGGAAGTTCACGTTCGCCGTGCTCAAGGGTCGTAGCAACTACGTCTGCCGGCAGCGCGTGGCCGAGATCGGCGGACGCGGCGAGCAGATGACACTCCCTCCCGACCCTGCCGCCCCCCCTGACGCCGACGACCCACTCACTCCCGATCCGATCGACACCACCGGCACTGTCGGGGCCGAGCAGTCGGTCGGCGGCACGGCACCCGACCCCGGCTCCGTGGGTCATCTCGGCGAGCAGGTCACCAGGTTGGTGCGGTGGGCCGACACCACGACCACGGGGGACCGGGCCGAGCTCGAGTTCGAGCCCCACTTCCGGGCCTGGGCGGCTGTCTCGACCTCGGCCCGCGAGTGTCCGGGGGCCTTCCGTTGCCCGTCGGGCCGGAACTGCTTCGCCGAGGATGCCCGGTCCCGGGCCGCGGAGGCCGACGTGGTGGTGGTCAACACCCACCTGTACGGCGCCCATCTGGCCAGCGGTGGGGCCGTGCTCCCGCCCCACCAGGTGGTGGTGTTCGACGAGGCCCACGAAGTCGAGGAGGTCATGACCGACTGCCTCGGGGTGGAGATCGGCCCGGGCCGCTTCCGGGCCCTGGCCGCGTCGGTCCGGCCCCTGGTCGACCTGGGAGCGGCCGGGGCCGCCGCCGACATCGACGGGGTGGGCGAGGTGTCCGAGCTCCTCCAACGGGTGCTCCGCCCCCTGGCCGGCCGGCGGGTCCCGAGCCACACGCTGGTGCCCGGAGACGGGTCCCCGGAGCGGTCCGGTCCGGGTGAGCCCCCGGACACCCTCGAGCTCGGTCTCGCCATGACCGCGGCGCCACCGGGGCCGGTGGCGGTGGCGCCACCGGGCGCCGAGGTGGGTCTCGACCAGGTGTTGGCCCTGGCCACCGGTCGGGTGGGCCGGGTCGTCGACCGCCTCCGCCAGGCCGAGCGGGAGGCGGGGGACAACGAGTCCAACTCCTCGAGGTCCCGGCGGGACCGCGCCCTGCTGGCCGCCGGCCACCTGGCCGCCGACCTGGGCCGGCTCTCCGCCCTCACCGACGACGAGGTGGCCTGGGTGGACGGTGGGGACCGCTCCCCCAGCCTCCGGGTCTCGCCCATCGACGTGGGCCCGCTGCTGTCGGAGCGATTGTGGGGGGAGGTGACCGGGGTGCTCACGTCGGCCACCGTCCCGCTGGGGCTGGGCGAGCGGCTCGGACTGCCCGCCGGCGAGTACGACGAGCTCGACGTCGGAAGTCCGTTCGACTATCGGGACCATGCCCTGCTGTACGTGGCCCGCGCACTGCCGGACCGCCGACGGCCCGAGTCGGAACCCGCCCTCCACGACGAGCTGGCGGCGCTGATCACCGCGGCCGGCGGCCGCACCCTGGCCCTGTTCACCAGTTGGCGGTCGATGCGGGCCGCGGTGGAGGCGCTGCGGGACCGCCTGGACGTCCCGGTCCTGGCCCAGTCCGACCTGCCCAAACCGGCCCTGGTGGAGGCGTTCCGCGACGACGAGAGCACGTGCCTCTTCGCCACTCTGGGTTTCTGGCAGGGAGTCGACGTCCCGGGCCGCACCCTGAGCCTGGTGACCGTGGACCGGATCCCGTTCCCGCGTCCGGACGAGCCGGTGCTGGACGCCCGTCGGGAGCGCGCCGGGGCCGGGGCCTTCCGTCTGGTCGACCTGCCCCGGGCCGGCACCCTGTTGGCCCAGGGAGCGGGGCGTCTGATCCGGTCGGCGCACGACCGTGGAGTCGTGGCCGTACTGGACAGTCGTCTGGCCACGGCCAGCTACCGGGGTGCACTGCTGGCCCGGGTGCCACCCATGAAGCGGACGGTGGACCGGCAGGAGGTCGAGGCGTTCCTGACCCGCGTCACCGCCGAGGCCTGACCGATCACCTGGTGACCCGGGCGTACCGGTTGACCTGGCGGCAATGCGGGGATGACGGAGTGGCCTTCACTAGGCTGGACACGACGAGCCGGCCACCACGGCACGGGATCGGCGGCAGGAGGCCATCGTTGGGAACAGGCGCGACGACCGGCCGGAATGACGGCCCGGGGTGGAGACGGTGAGGATCCTCGTCAACTCGGCCACGCTCTCGCCCAACACCGGAATCTCCGTCCAGACCCTGCAGGTGGCCGAGGACCTGGCCGAACGGGGCCACCAACTCGACCTGGTCTATGTCGAGGACGGGCCCTTCCGCGGGCGCTACGACTCGTTCTGCCGATCGATGAGCCAGGTCCCGGCACTCGACCTCGAGCTGCGGGGGGCACCGCGACAGATCCCCCGGCTGGTCCCGGCCGTCCGGGCCGGCGCGACCACCCGACCCGACGTTATCTATCTCAACCGGTTCAAGCCGCTGCCCTGGGCCCTCGCCACCTCGGCCCTGGCCCGGGCGCCGGTGGTGTGCCACCTCCACGGGCTGGTCGGCATCGGCACTCCCGTGGTCAACCGCAACCTGTCGCGGTTCACCCGCCGGTTCATCTGTGTCTCGAACTTCGTCCGCGACCGGTTCGTGGCCGCGGGGGGCGACCCGGCCCGCACCGACGTCGTCCACAACGGGATCGACCTCGACGACTATCCGCCCGGCGACGAGGCCGAGCGGACCGCGGCCCGGGCCGAGCTCGGGCTGTCGCAGGACTCGTTCATCGCCCTGTTCTACGGGCGGCTGTCCCCCGAGAAGGGCGTCGACGTCCTGATCGATGCGGTGGCCGGCCTGCGAGGCGGGGACCGCACCGTCGAGGTGGTCCTCATGGGCCCGTACCTCGAGGACACCTACGGGAGGGACCTGCTCGGCTCCGCCCCCGGCGTCCCCATCCACCACCTGCCCATGAGGACTGACGTGGTCACCCCCCTCCACGCCGCCGACGTGGTGGTGGTGCCATCGGTGTGCGAAGACGCCTTCCCCCGCACGGTGCTGGAGGGCCTGAGCACCGGTCGGCCGGTGATCGGGTCGTCGATCGGCGGCATTCCCGAAGCCCTGACCGGCGAGTTCACGCGGTTTCTGGTGCCCCCGGGCGACGTGGGGGCGCTCACCGCCAAACTGCGCGAGGTGCTCGACTGGCGCCGGGGCGAGCCGGAGCTGGGCGAGGCGTGCACCCGGCACGTGGCCCGCAACTTCTCGAAGTCCGGCATGGTCGACGGCGTCGAGCAGCGTCTGGCGGAAGCGGCCGGTTGACCGGCCCGCGACCCGGGCCGGTCAGAGCCCCAATCGGTCGAGGGCGTCCTCCCGCTGCTGCCACCGCTTCTCCACCCTGACGAAGAGCTCGAGGTAGGCCCCGGGTGGCAGCTGTTTCCGGACCGCCGTACCCACCTCTTTGAGGGTGTTCCCGCCCTTGCCGATGACGATGCCCTTCTGCGAGTCCCGTTCGACCAGGATCTCGCACCGGACCCGGGGCCACTCCCACTCGGTGACCCGGCAGGCGATACTGTGCGGCAGTTCGTCGTCGACGCGGTGGAGGAGCTCCTCCCGCACCAGGTCGGCCACCCACCACGCCTCGGCCACGTCGGTGACCATCCCCTCGGGGTAGTACCGGGGACCCTCCGGGAGACGCTCCACCACCGCGTCGACCAGGGCCGGCACGCCTTCGCCGGTGGCGGCCGAGACGGGGTAGTACTCCACCGGCACTGTCCCCGATCCCTCCTCGGCGATGGCGTCGACGATCTCGGCCACCTCGGCCAGGTGCGTGAGGATGGCGTCACCGTCGGCCCGGTCGATCTTGTTGACCACGACCAGGAGGGTTGGCTCCCCGACGTCCCCGACCTCCCCGACGTTCCCGGCGCCAGGGCCGGAGGCGGCCCGCTCAGCCGACGCCGACCGGGCCAGGGAGCGGACCCGACGGGCCGATGCGCCCAGCACCATTCGGTCGCCGGGTCCGACGGCGCCGGTGGCCTCCACCATGGCTACCACCACGTCGACGTCGTCCAGCGACGATGTCGCCGACTCGTTCATGCGCTGACCCAACGCGGTCCGAGGCCGGTGCAGGCCCGGTGTGTCGACGAAGACGACCTGGGCGTGAGGACGGTTGAGCACCCCGCGCACTGCGGACCGGGTGGTGTTCGGCCGGGGCGAGGTGATGGTGACCTTGGCGCCCACCATGGCATTGACCAGGGTCGACTTCCCGACGTTGGGTCGACCCACCACGGCCACGAACCCCGATCGGAAGGTGGTCACGACGGGCCCCCGCCGGCGGGCATCGGCACGATGCGGACCCGCTCGATCCGCCGTCCGTTGACCCGGTCGGCCACCAGTCGCAACCCGTCCACGTCGACGGACTCACCGGCCACCGGCACGTGTCCGAGGAGATCGAAGACCAGTCCCCCGACGGTGTCCCATGCCCCGTCGGGGAGATTGGCGTGGGCCAGTTCGTTGACCTCGTCCACAGGGAGGCGGGCGCTGACCCGCAACTCACCGGAGTCGAGCCGCTCGACAGGCGGCTCCTCGACGTCGAACTCGTCCACGATCTCCCCCACCAGCTCCTCGATGAGGTCCTCGAGGGTCACCAGCCCGGCGATGCCCCCGTACTCGTCGACCACCAGGGCCTGATGGAACTTGTCGGCCTGCATCTCCCGCATCAGGTCGGACACCCGCTTGGTCTCCGGGACGAAGTGGGCCGCCCGGAGATGGGCCCGCACGGCGTCGGATCCGTGATCCTGTCGCACCGTCCGGATCATGTCCTTGGTGTAGGCGATGCCGACCACGTCGTCCACCTGCTGCCCGACGGCGGGCATCCGGCTGAAGCCGACCTCCAAGGCCCGCTCCAGGACGGCCTCGACCGTCTCGTCGGCACTGATGGTCACCATGTCGGGACGGGGCACCATCACCTCCCGCACCACGGTGTCGCCGAACTCGATGATGGAGTGGATCAGCGCCCGCTCCTCGGTCTCGATGACCTCCTCCTCGAGAGCCACGTCGGCCATGGCCAGCAGCTCGGACTCGGTGACCTCGGACCCGAGGTACTGCCCCTTCTCCCCGATGAGCAGGTTGGCCAGGCCGATGAGGGCCCCCGACACCACCCGGACGGGCCAGAAGCGCACGATGGCCGACACCAGGGGGGCGCTGAACAGGGCGGCACGCTCCGGATGGTGCACGGCCCAGTTCTTCGGAACCGCCTCGCCCAGGACGAAGATCACCACGATCTCGAACACGGTGGCCGCCACCACACCCCAGGCCCCGAACCAGTGGGCGGCCAGTATCCCGACCAGGGTGGCCACTACCAGCTGGCAGATGAGCACCATCAGGAGCACCGGGTTGAGGAAGCCCTGCGGGTTCTCGGTCAGGCGGAGCAGGACCCGGGCCCCGCGGCGCCCGTCCTCGACCAGGCCCAGCGCCTTGGCCCGGCTCATGCGGACCAGGCTGGTCTCGGCCAGGGCCAGCAGGGCCGAGATGCCCAGGAGCACCACCACCACCACCAACAGGATGCCGTCGCTGACCGTGAAGGAACCGGTGGTGGCCACCACACCGGCGAACTCGGTCCCCATCATGAGGCGACGCGGTAGAAGCGAGTCAGCAGCTGCTGCTCGCGTTGCTCCATCCTTTCCGCCTCGACCTCGACCTCGTGGTCCATGCCCAACAGATGGAGGATCCCGTGGACGACCAGGAGCGCGAGCTCGTCGTCCACAGTGGCGCCGTGCTCGGCGGCGTTGCGGGCGGCCACGGCCGGACACACCACCACATCGCCGAGCAGCAGGAGACGTCCGGTGTCCTCCTCGATCGAGCCCGGGCCGGTGCCGCCCTCGTCGGGCGACCGGCCGCTGCGGGACGCCTCGTCCTCGATGGGGAAGGACAGCACGTCCGTGGGACCCTCCTTCCCGAGGAACCGCTCGTTGAGTGAGGCCATGGTGGTCTCGTCCACGAAGAGCAGCGAGACCTCGGTGTCGCGCACGATCCCCTCGGCCTGGAGCACCGACCGGGCCAGGACGGCCCACCGTTCGACGTCGACGGGCTGGTCGGCCTGCTCGTCGGCCACGTAGAGCTCGAGGGTCACCGGGGATCCTCCGACGCCGGGCCGCGCTCGTAGGCGGCCACGATGTCGGCCACGATGCGGTGGCGGACCACGTCCCGCTGGGTCAGATGGACGAAGGCCAGGTCGGGCACGGCCGACAACACCGGCTCCAGGCCGACCAGACCGGATCGCCCGCCCGGGACGTCGATCTGGGTGATGTCCCCGGTGATGACGGCCTTGGACCCGAACCCGATGCGGGTGAGGAACATCTTCATCTGCTCGGGGCTGGTGTTCTGGGCCTCGTCCAGGATGATGAAGCTGTGGTTCAGCGTCCGGCCCCGCATGAAGGCCAGTGGGGCCACCTCGACCGCCCCCCGGTCGATGAGCCGTTGGGCACCCTCCGGCTCGAGCAGGTCGTGGAGGGCGTCGTAGAGGGGGCGCAGGTACGGGTCCACCTTGGCCATGAGGTCCCCGGGCAGGAAGCCCAGGCGTTCACCGGCCTCGACGGCCGGACGGGTCAGGATGATCCGGTTCACCTGGCGGGCCTGCAGGGCCTGGACGGCCAGGGCCACGGCCAGATACGACTTGCCCGTCCCGGCCGGACCGATGCCGAAGGTCACGATGTTCTCGGCGATGGCGTCGGCGTACTCCTTCTGCCCGCCGGTCTTCGGTCGTACCGCCCTCCCCCGCGACGAGCGGAGGAGCTCGGCCGTGAGGACCTCGGAGGGACGGACGTCGTCGTGCATCATGTCGATGGTGCGGTGGACCTGGACCGCGTCGAGGCCCTGACCCGACTCGAGCAGGATGATCAGCTCCTCGAACAGGGCGCCCACCCGCTCGGCCCCGTCCCCCTCGATGGAGATCTCGTTGCCGCGGACCGCGATCCGGACATCGTCGAACGCCCCCTCGACCAGTCGCAGCAACTCGTCACGCTGGCCCAGCAGGCCGGCCATGAGGTGGTTGCCGGGAACGAGGAGTTTGACCTGGGTGCCTGCCACGTGAGCTCTGTGGGTGACCCTAGCAGCGCGCCGGGAAAGGCGATCCGATGGCGGCCGCCACGGCCGGGGAGGGGTCCCCGCCGGCCGGGCGTGCGCTCAGCCCGGAGGCCACTCGAAGGCTCGCCCCCCGAGGACGTGGACGTGGAGGTGGTCCACCGAATTGAGGGCGTCGGGTCCCACGTTGAAGATCAGGCGGTAACCGCGGTCGGCACCGCCCACGCCTTCGGCGTCGGCCACCGCCTTGGCCGCCACCAGCAACGCGGCCACGTCGTCGGCGTCGGCCGCCGTCACCTCACCGGCGTTGACGATGTGGCGCTTCGGGACCACCAGAACGTGGATCGGGGCCTGGGGGTTGATATCCCGGAAGGCCACCGTGCGCTCGTCGGTCCGCACGACCTCGGCCGGCACGTCGCCGGTGACGATCCCGCAGAACAGGCAGTCGGCCATGGGCCGTTCAGGCCCCGGACGCGGCGCGGCCGTCGGGGGCGATGGGGGTCGGCCGTTGCCCTTGATCTCGGGGTAGAGGTGCTCGAGACTGCCCGGTTCGATCCGGCTGGCCTCGATGAACCGGTCGACGTCGGTCTCCTGCAGGCGGATGACCCGACCGAACTTGTACGCGACCAGATCGCCCTCGTCGATGAAACGGTAGAGACTCCGCAGTGTCACCCCAAGCCGATTCGAGGCCTCTTTGGTGCTCAGCCAGCGAATCTGCTCGGTCATGGTGGGCCCGCGGCGCCCATCAGATGCTGACGAGGAGTCCGAGCTCGTCCAACCGGGTGCCCATGCTGTCCGGCGTCACACCGAACAGGCAGGCGATGGCCCGCACGTCCTCGGCCCGGATGGTGATCATCCGCCCGTTGAAGTCCTGGCGGTGCACCTGGATCATGCTCAGGAACCGGCGCAACAGGTCACGCTCGGGTCCGCTCACCGTGTGCAGCTTGGTCAGGTCGATGGCCACCTTCTCCGTCCCCGAGGCCGTGAGACTGGCCCTTCGGGCCGACGTGGTCACGATCTCCTCGGTGGTCCCCGTCGATCCCCATCGGGTCATGGTGGCGTCGTCGGGCGGGAGAAGCTGGTCCACCGGGACGTCGTAGAGCTTGGCCAGACGCTGGAGCCGGGGGACCGAGATGGCCCGCTCGCCCCGCTCGTAGGCTCCGAGCACCGAGGCCTTGAACTCCTGCTCGGACATGGCCTCGACGGCCTGCAGCGAGAGGCGCATCTGCTTGCGCATGGTTCGGAGGCGAGCCCCCACGGCCCGGGCGTAGACGATCCGGGCCGCTTCTTCCTGCTCGTCTTCGTCGAGCACATCGACACCTTTGTCAACCACCGACATCTGCACCTCCGCTGATCTCCACCGATCGCCCCCCGAGCTCCGGCTCTGCCAATGTGACGCAGGTGCATGTCTGTCTGCGATCGTCGGACCCGAAGTGCGGGCACGGGCGATCGTCCTCCTAAACAGGAGTCCCTGCCTCCCCACCTAGTTTCCCTCACGTAGCGTGGTTACGCAAGCGACCTGACCGCCCCGCTACGCAGAGCGCACAGGAGGGTCCCGACGGTCACCGCCGCGGTCTCCGCCCTGAGCACGGTCGGCCCCAGGCCCACACCGGGGCCGAATCGGTCCAGTTCGTCGGCGTCCCAGCCCCCCTCCGGCCCCACCGCCACCACCGGGCGGGCCAGCGAGACGTGCGAACCGCCCGGCTGGGCCAGCTCCGGGGGCCCGCCGGCCACGAGGGCCAGGCCGTCCAGCGACGTGACCTCGGTCACCTCGGGCAACCAGGGCCGGCGGCACTGGGCCGCGGCCTCCCTCGCCACCCGGTTGAGCCGGGCCACGGCCCGTCGGCCCCGGTCGCCGTCCCAGCGCACCACCGAGCGGGCGGCACGGAGGGGCACGATGCGGTCCACCCCCACCTCGGTCAGCTTCTGGGTGACCCACTCGGGCCGGTCACCCTTGGCCGGGGCGAAGGCCACCGTGATCTCCGGCGCCGGACGGGGCGTGAAGACCACCGGACCCTCGACCGTCAACGCCGAGGCCGGGTCCACTCCCCGCGATCCCCGGGGCCCGGACCCGGCCCGCACCCGGCACGGGGCCCACGATCCGGCCCCGTCCCCGGCGATGACCAGCTCACCCGATCGGAGCCGGAGGACGTCGAGGAGGTGGTGGGCGTCGTCCCCGGACAGCACCGGTGCAGCCGGGTCGGGCACGAAGGCCATGGCCGATGCGGCCAGCAGGTCGGGGTCGGGCGCCGGCGGCGGTCCGGCCGCCTCCCCACGACCGGGCCCGATCGGCATGCTCAGCTCAGCGCGGAGCGCAACTTCGAGAAGATCCCGTCGGCCTGGGGAGCGGTGCCGAGGTCCTCGCGGCGGGCCTCGGCCAGCGCGGTCAGGAGCTCCCGCTGGCCGTCGTCCAGGCCGGTCGGCGTGTCGACCTGCACCCGGATGTAGAGGTCCCCCCGTCCCCGGCCGCGCAGCTTGGGCACGCCCATCCCCTTCAGCGGGATGACCGCGCCGGTCTGGGTGCCGGCCGCGATGGCCAGCTCGCGGCTGTCGTCCAGCGTGTCGAAGCCCACGCTCCCGCCCAGGGCCGCCACGGTCATCGGCACGTTGACCTTGGCGTGGAGGTCGACCCCGTTCCGCTCGAACCGGGCGTCGGCCTGCACGGAGATGTGGACGAAGATGGCGCCGTTGGGCCCGCCCCGGAATCCGGCCGGCCCGTGACCGGCCAGGCGCAGGGTCGAGCCCTCGTCGACGCCGGCGGGTATGTCGACGGTCAGGGTCCGGGGCTCGGTCCGCCGGCCCTCACCGCCGCAGTCCGGGCACGGTCGCTCGATGAACTCGCCGCTCCCCTGGCACCGCTGACACGGGACGGCCGTGATGACCTGGCCGAGGATGGACTGGCGCACCCGCCGCAGCTCGCCGGCCCCTTGGCAGTCCGGGCAGCGCACGGGGGCGGTACCGGGCCGGGCCCCCGATCCCTCACAGGTGTCACAGTGCACCGGGGTCTGCACGTCGACTTCGCGCTGGACCCCGAACACGGCCTCGCGGAAGCTCAGCCGGAGGACCATCTCCGCGTCGGGTCCGGGCACGGGCCCGGTGCGGCGGGTTCGCCCGCCGCCGGTGCCGCCCATCCCGTTGAAGAAGGCGTCGAACAGATCGCCCAGGCCCCCGCCGAACGGGTCCCCGGCACCGCCGCCCCCGCCCGAACCGAAGACCCCGTCCGCGCCGAACCGGTCGTAGCGGGCCCGACGCTCCGGATCCTTCAACACCTCATAGGCCATGCTGATCTCTTTGAACCGCTCGGAGGAGTCGGCGTCGCCCCGGTTGGCGTCGGGGTGGAACTCCCGGGCTTTGGCCCGGTAGGCCCGCTTCAGATCGTCGTCGGAGGCGTCGCGGCGGACACCGAGCACCTCGTAGAAGTCGACAGTGGTCATGCTCGGGCCACCGGGCGGCTCACCGGCCGGCCTCGCCCAGCCGCTGGCCCAGTCGGTCCCCCACGACCCGGGCGGCCGCCAGGGCCAGGGGATAGTTCATGCGGGTCGGTCCGAGCAGGCCGATGGTGCCGGCCTCGGCGCCGTCGACCGACACCGGCATGACCACGATGGCGCAGGAAGCCAGCGGCTCCACGCCGTGCTCGGTCCCGATGGCTACCGACAGCCCGGTGTCGAGGATGTCGCGGAGCAGCGTGACCACCACCAGCTGCTGCTCGAGGATGGTGAGGACCGAGCGGACGGTGTCGACCGCGTCGAAGGCCGCCGCCATGCGCGACGATCCCCCCACGAAGAGCTGCTCCACCCGCTCGGCCGTGCCCAGGGCCCGCAGGGCTGCCGCCGCCGTCGACACCACGGCGTCGGTGTCGGCGTCACCCGTGCTCACCACCGAGTCCGACACCCGGGCCAGCGGCTGACCGAGAACGTGGGCGGCCAGACGGGCGCCGGCGTGGGACAGACGGGCGTCGTCGACGTCCACCTCGAACTCGACCGACTGTTTCTGGACGGCACCGTCGGCCAGCACCACCACCAGGAGGGCCACGCGTGGACCGAGCCCCACCAGCTGCACCGAGCGGATCACGGACGACTCGTGCGACGGGCCCACCACCATGGCCGTGCAGTCGGTGAGATCGGCCAGGAGGCCCGAGGTCTGCTCCAGCATGAGCTCGATCTCGCCGTGGGCGCGGTCGAAGAACTGACGAACCTGTTGACGGCCGGTCGGGTCAAGTGAGCCCGGCCCGGCCAGGTGGTCGACGAAGAACCGGTACCCCTTGTCGGTGGGGATACGACCGGCGCTGGTGTGCGGCTGGGCCAGAAAGCCGTCCCGCTCCAGCGCGGCCATGTCCGAGCGGACGGTGGCCGAGGACACGCTCACCCCGGGGGCGTCCACCACGTGCTGGGAGCCCACCGGCTGCGCCGATCCGATGTACTCGGTGACCACGGCGTTGAGAATGGCCGCCTTGCGCGCGTCCAGCTCCCCGGCATCGGGGATGTGGTCCTCGGTACGGCTGTCCTCGGTGGTGGGCATGGGCTTCTCGGTTGCGATTGGCCCCGACCGCCCACGTGAAGCGGCCGGGACCTGGTTCGCTTCGTATTGGCACTCCACTCTAGTGAGTGCTGAGTCCCTACGGTCAGTCATGGCCCGTTCGACACGAGGGCCGGGCCCGGGGCCACCGGGCCGGCGGGCGCCGGAAGGATCGACCGATCAGGCGGTGGCGACGAACATGCGCTCGGTCATGGCCGGCCCGAGGGCGACGGTGTCGTCCCCTACCACCAGGGTCAACGTGCCGTCAGGGGCCCGGGCCCCGATGAGGGCGGTCGTGCCCGGCGTCAGGCCGTGGTCACCGAGATAGGAGAGCGAGTCGGAGTCGTGCTCCACGCTTTCGGTGATGCGCTCGAGGCGGATCCGATCGCCGGGCTGGGCCTCGGCCAGGCGGTGCTGCTCCGGCCCCACCCCGTCGACACCGGGGATGGGATTGCCGTGCGGGCAGGTGGTCGGGTTGCCGAGCAGGACCACCAGGCGCTCCTCCACATCGTCGGAGATGACGTGCTCCCACCGGCCCGCCTCGATGTGGGCCTTGTCCCAGTCGAGCCCGATGATGTCCACGAGCAGACGCTCGGCCAGACGGTGCTTGCGCACCACGCCCTCGGCCAGGGCCGTCCCTTTCGTGGTCATGGCGATCTGCCTGGCGCTCCGCACGATGAGTTCGTCCGCCTCGAGCCGGTCCAGCATCTCCGAGACCGAAGGCGCGGCCTTGTCCAGGCGTTCGGCCAGCCGGGCCTGGATGACCGGTATGCCCTCTTCTTCGAGGGCGAAGATGGTCTCGAGGTACTCCTCGACCGGAGGGTGGAAGCGGTCCAGCACGGGGCCGATCCTACGGTACCGACGGTGCCTGGCGTTCACCCCCGGTGGAGGCCCGACGATCGGGCGACCCGGCCCCTTCGGCCCCCGGGGTACCGTGGACCCGTGGAAAAGAGTCCCGGTCCGGACCGGTTCGACGACGGGCCGGCCGACGGGACCGAGGCGGACGAGGCCGCCCCTGATCCGTCAGCGGAGAGCGCTCCGGACCCCGAGGGGTCCGTCGACGGGACCGAGGCAACCGGGGACGACAGCCGCGACCCGCTCCGCTTCAATCGATGGATGAAGCGGTCGGCCACCGGCGCGGTGATGACCGGCATCGCGGTGGGACTGCAGCAGGCGTTGGAGCTGCCGAAGCAGGAGCCGGCCTTCGTCATCACGGCATCGGGCCAGCCGGACGATCCGGACAAGCCCATCGATCTGCGATTCGACCCCGACAGCCCGGCCGATACGGTGGCCGTCATCCGGCGTCCGGTCGTGGTGGAACCCCCCGTCGCGGATCCGCCCGCGACGGATCCCCCCGAGCCGGCGACGTCGTGAGCCGGACCGGGTCCTACCGGCCTCGGGAGAGGGGGCGGTCGGACGTGGTGGTGACCACGCCATCCGAATCCGAGTCGACCCGACGACGGACGGTCGGGGGGCGGATGCGGTCCACCACGAGCCACGCCCCACCGTCGAGCAGCAGGACGACGGCGACTCCGTAGGCCAGCCCGGCGGCCGCATCGGTGGGATAGTGCCACTGGAGCGAGACCACGGCGACGGACATCCACAGCGCGTAGACCGCGGCCACCACGATGGCGACGGTCCGTCTCCGGACCGGAACGGCCAACACCAGCGCCATCCCCAGCGCCGACGCCCCGACCGTCGAACCGGACGGGTACGACAGCCCCCCGCCCAACATCCGTCCGACCCACGGCTTGACCACCAACTCCGAGGTCACCAGGGCCAGCGGCGGTCCCAACAGGCAGGCTAGGGCCCGAGTCCGATCCCTCGGGAAGGCGACCGCGGCGATGATCACGGCCCCGACCACGATCACCACGGGATACCGCAGCGAGGTCACGTCGGTGAGCACGGAACGATGGCCGGAGGCGATGAAGCTCGGGAACCAGGTGTCGAGCCACGACGGGTCGGTCCCATGGGCCACACACACCCCTCCGATCGCCGTGGCCACCAGCAGGACGGCGGCAGCGGCGATCTCGCGGCGCGAACCCCGGCGACGGTGCGCCCGCTCCTCGTGGTCGGGCTCCCCAACCGTCGGTCCTGCCGCCGACACCGGAACCGGCGGTGGCTCAGAAGGGCGCGGAAGCACGACCTTCAGGCTAACGGTCGAAGCCCCGACGCCCGGGTCGGCGGGTCGGCGGACACCCGGTGGTCAGGGTGCCGATCACTATGCTGGCCCGATGGCCGGGCCCGACGTGACCGTTCTCATCGCCACGCGGGACCGTGCCGACCATCTGCCCGCCAGTCTGTCCACCGTCCTGGAGTCGGCGCGGTCCTCCAGACACCCGACCGAGGTGCTGGTGGTGAACAACGGCTCGTCCGACCACACCGGTCAGATGCTGGAGGAGTTCTCGGCGTCGTGGCCCATGCTCCGCACCGTCGACGACCCGGTGCCCGGCAAGTCGGGAGCTGTCAACCGTTCATTGGGTGAGGTACGGGGCCGGGCCATCGTCTTCACCGACGATGACGTCCACGTGGGGAAAGCATGGGTGGACGAGATGTCCACGCCGATCCTCGACGGGGAGGCCGACGCCGTCTGCGGCCGGGTGGCCCTGGCCCCGCATCTCGAGCGCAGCTGGCTCACCCCGGCGCTGCGGACCAGTCTGGCCGAGCTGCTGGACGTGTCCGGGGACAAGCCGGGCATGGTCGGCGCCAACATGGCGACATCGTCCGAGGCGGCCCGGTCCATCGGGTTCGACGAGGAGCTCGGACCAGGGGCGCGGGGCATGGCCGACGACGTGCTGTTCAATCTGCGGCTGAAGGCGGCCGGCTACCGGTTGGTGGGGAGCACCGGCCCCCCCGTGGAACACCACCTCTCCGCCGACCGGCTCGACTACCGGTCCATGAAACGCCTGGCCCAGATCAACGGGTCCAGCCACGCCTATCTGTGGCACCACTGGCTCCACGACGACCTCAGCCTGCTGCGAGCGCGAAGGCTGCGGACCCAAGCTCAACTGGCCTGGGTCCGGCTGCGCGGCCACCGCGACGAGAGTGCCATCAGCGAGCACGAGTACGACCTGTGGTTCTCCCTCAGCTTCTGCACCAATCTGGCTCGGGAGAAGACGAGGCCGCCGAACTACACCCCGGCCGGTGTCCCGTCCGGTCACACGTGGAATGCCGAGACCCGGACCGTGCGTTGATCCCGTCGGCCCGACGGAACACCTCACCGGCCGCGACCGGTACCGAGCGGCAGGAGTGAACCCGGGTGATCGGCCGGCCGGCGGCCCGGCCGGACCACAGCGCGTCCTGTTGTGGATGCCCTCGGGACGCCGGGTGCTCGGCGGTCACGTCGTACAGCTGGAGAGGACGGCGGCGGCACTCGGCGCGGCCGGCCTGGACGTGCTGACGGAGTTCACGCCCACGCTGCCGTCGAACCGGTTCGACCTGGTCCACGGGTTCGGCCTCGAGGCCAAAGACATCCGGTACTGGCACAGCCGGGGTGTTCCTGTCGCACTCTCCACCATCTACTGGGAACGTTCCTACCGCATGGACGGAGGGGGGCGACGGCCGTCGACACGCGCCCTGGCCGGACGGGGCGTGCGAGCGGCCCAGTTCGGTCTGGCCGCAATGAAAGGTCGCGCCAGCCTGATCGAAGCGGCCATGGCCGTCGACCACCAGGAGCGGAGCTCGTACGCCAGCTTCGAGTCCGCCGACCTCCTCCTCCCCAATGCCGTCGGTGAGGGCGAGAGCATCCGTCGCGATCTGGGTGTGTCGACCCCCATCCATCCGGTCCCCAACGGCGTCGACCCGGAGCGGTTCGCGATGGAGCCCGCGCCCTTCGGCGACCGGGGCTACGTCCTCTATGTGGGCCGGATCGAGCCGCACAAGAACCAGCTCGGCCTGATCGAGGCGTTACGGGGCTCGAGGCTGCCGCTGGTCATCGCCGGACACGAGCACCCCGACCATCCCCGCTATGTACAGGCGTGCCGGGAGGCCGGGGAGGGCTGGGTGCAGTTCCACTTCTCCCTCGACGGATCCGAGCTTCCCGGCCTCTACCGGGGTGCCCGTGTGCACGTGGTGCCGAGCTGGTTCGAGACCACCGGTCTGGTGTCTCTCGAGGCCGCGCTCAGCGGCTGCAGCCTCGTGTCGACGTCCCGGGGTTATGCCCACGAGTACCTGGAGGGGTTCGCCCGGTACTGCGACCCGGGGGAACCGGGTTCCATCCTCGACGCCGTGCGGCAGGCGTGGGATACGCCGCCGGCACCCGAGCTCCGGCACAGGATCCTCGACCGGTACACCTGGGACCACGTGGCCCAGGCCACCATGGCCGCCTACGCCTCCCTTCCCCCGAGGTCCGACCTGACCGCATGACCGCCTGACCGGCCTGACCGGCCGGTGCCTCGGTCACCCGGTTGTGCACGGGCACGCCAGCGGTTGGTCCCCGGGGCGACGCCGGCCGAGGCTCAAGAACCCACCCGTCGGGGACGATGACTCCACTGCCAGGAACAGTCCCCTGCCGTCGTCGCGTCAGGGGCGGTCCAGGCAGGCCGAACCACCGGGGCCATGTTGCCTCGGGCACAACGACGGGGCACCCCGGCGTAAGGAGAGATGTTGGGAGAGCAACCGGTGAGCGAGCAGGCCGAGTCGACGCCGTTCTGGTTCGGGCCGGGCGACCGCGAGCTCTTCGGTTGGCTGCATCTGCCGGCCGGCCGGGTCGTGCGAGGCGGGGTTGTCCTCTGCCAGCCCCTCGGCATCGAGGCTATCTGCGTCTACTTCAGCTATCGACTGCTGGCCGAACGCCTGGCCCAGCGCGGGCTGGCCGTCCTCCGCTTCGACTACGACGGCACCGGAGACTCGTCCGGAATGGAGGACGACCCCGATCGACTGGACGCATGGCTGGAGAGCGTGTCGGCCGCGACCGATGCGCTACAGGCGCTGGGGGTGGACAACGTCGGCCTGGTCGGTGTGCGGATGGGCGCGCTGTTCGCCGCCCACGAAGCCACCCGACGGGAAGGCGTCGATGCCCTGGTGCTCTGGGACCCCTGCCTGTCCGGTCGCTCGTTCCTACGCGAGCAGCGGTTCCTCCGGCTCCTGAGCGGGTCCGGATCCGACCAGGACTCCGAGGCCGTCGACGCGCCGGGACTCCGCTTCGAGCCCGAGACCGTCAAAGCCCTCTCGGACCTCGATGTGCGCCGTATGCCCGGATCCCTGGCCCGTCGCACCCTGGTGCTGATCCCACCCGACGTGTCCAGGCCGACATCACTCGAACGCCGGCTCGAAGGAGCCGACGTGGACTGGCAGGAGGCCACCGGCCAGGACCTGTTGCTCGACTCGAGCCGCCAGGAGCCCCCCCTGGCCACGATCGGCCGGGTGACCGAGTGGTTGTGTGACGCGCTGGACGGTGGGCCGGTGCCGGTGACACCACCCGACCGTCCGTCCACCCTCGTGAGCCAGATGTCCACGGGGGAGCCGGTGGTCGAGCGCACGGTCCGGCTCGGACCCCTCGGGCTCTTCGGGATCGTCACGGAGCCGGGCGGGACCACCCGCGGGCCGACCGTCGTCCTGGTCAACGAAGGCAACACGCACCACATCGGACAGGCCCGGATCTGGGTGGACCTGGCCCGCCGGGCGGCTGCGGCCGGATTCCGCGTGCTCCGCTTCGACCTCAGCGGAATCGGCGACAGCGGCACCCGGCCGGGACAACAGGCCCATGTCGGCCGGGCCCCCGAGGCCATCGAGGACGTCTACGAGGCCATGCGGGCCATTCGCCCGGACGATCCGACCGACGTGGTGCTGGTCGGCTTCTGCTCCGGCGCCTACGAGGTCATCGAGCAGGCACTCGCCCATCCGCCCCGGGGGATCTGCGTGATCAACCCGACCTTCTCGTTCCTCCCCCCCGAACCCGCCTTCACCGCCGAGCGACCCGGTCGCCAGTACACCAGACGGTGGTTCGCACGCCCGGCCCAGCTGGCACTGCGGCTGGCGGCCGGCCCGCGCCGGTCGGTGGAGCTGAACCGGTGGACCCGGGCGCTCGAGGTGGGCACATGGCCGGTGGCGATCGCCACCCGGCATCCCCGCATCCCTTCGGCCGCGTGGTGGCTCGCCAATCGGGTGCTGATGGCACACCCGGGGATCGGGACCCTCGAGCGCATCGTCGGCGAGGACGTCAACACCCTGCTGGTCTCGGGCCCTGGTGACCTGCTTCCGGTCTCCATCGGGTCGGAGGGGCGGCTCGGGAGACTGCAGGAGGACCCGAACTTCAGACTGGTGGTACTGGACGAGCTCGATCACGCGTCGTGGGTCAAGCGCCAGCGCCAACGGCTCATCGAGGTGCAGGAGGAATTCCTGGTCACCAACTTCGCGGCGACCGGGAAGGACGGAGGCCGCCCAGCCTGACGTCAGGATGCCGCCGCGTCGAGCACGGCCAGGAACTCGGTGGCCTGACCCGCCCACGTCTCGGGCCGGCCCACCAGGGGGCCGGGTCCCGGTGGCAGGGACGGACGGTCCAGCACGGCCGACACCGCGTCGACGAAGCCTTCGCGGTCGACCTCGGTGAAGGGCGGCCCGAGCCCGCGGAAGCCGGCCACCGGCGTCGTCACCACCGGCCGACCCACCGCCATGAACTCCCGGGCCTTGATGGGATCGAGGCTCTCCGTGAACGGAGTGATCTGGTGCGGCACGACCAGGACGTCGGCGTGCTGGAGGTACGCCGGCACGTCACGGTAGGGACGGCTGCCGAGGATCACCGCGCCGGCACCGAGCAGCTCGAGCTCTACCTCCCTGGTCAGACTGTTGGGACCGACGAACACCAGCGCGGCCCGGCCGGCCACGGCCCGGCCCAGCCGGACGCACAGGTCGATGTCCAGACGGCCGGCGCTGAGGGTGCCCGAATACAGCACGACGGGTCCGGCCGGCAGGTCGCTGGGTCGCTCCGTGGGCGCCCGCAGGTGGTCGACCTCCACCCCGTTGGCGATCAGGTGGACCGAGCGGTGGTGTCCGCGGCTCTCGGCCAGAGCCGGCGAGCAGACCACCACCTCCGAAGCGTGACCGAGCACGGCGGCATCATTGCGATGCTGACGCTCCATTTGCCGGTCGGAACCTTTGGCCAGCACCCAGTCGTCGGTGATGTCGTAGACGCTGGGCCACCCGCTGTGCTCGATCAGCGGGGCGTAGGTGCTGTCGTTGATCCACAGGACGGGCCGGTCGAATCGGAGCCGGCGTCCGGCCTCCATCACCTGGTCGGACAACGAGCGGTCCCCTCGGGGCCAGATCCGCCTCGGCAGCCACTTACGGGGAGCCATGGCCCACAGACGCCCGCTGTCTCCGACCGGGCGCAGGAGTGACCGCTTCGGCCATCGCCCCTGTCGCAACGACCAGGCCACGTCGACCGGGGGTTCGGCGAACAGCAGCCGCAACGTGGGTCGAAGGCGGAGCAGTTCGCGGGCCATGTGCTGGTTCCGACGCCAGACCTCGTCCCACGGCTCCAACGACAGGCAGATGACGTCGAACGGGTCGGCACGTTCCACGGCGCGCCTCCTCTCGAAGCTTGGTCGGGAACCGGATGGTCAGGCCGAGTGACCGTCGGTCATCCGCGGGGACAACGGGGCCATGGTAGTTCGCCCTCCGCGGTGAGCCGGCCCTCGACGGGTGCCGCGATAGCGTCCACCGAGATGGCGAACCCCAGGGAGATCCGGTCCGGGAGCCAGCGGATCGACGACGACCCACCCGGCGACACCTCGGAGCGTCCCGGGACGTCCGACGCCGCCTCTGGAGGGTCGGTGCGGTGCTCGCTGGTGGTGCTGAACTACGACGAGCGCGACCTGGTGTTGGCCTGCGTCCGCTCCATGCTGGCCGCCGTCGGACCGACCGACGAGATCATCGTGGTCGACAACGGTTCACAGGACGGCAGCGCCGACGCCGTCAGCCGGGAGTTCCCCTCCGTCCGGCTGGTCCGGCTGCCCGAGAACCGCTACATCTTCTCCCTCAACGCCGGGTTGGCCGTCGCCCGCGGCGAGTTCGTGGCGTTCTGCAACAACGACATGGTGGTGGAGGAAAACTTCGTAGAGCGGGCCCTGGACTGTTTCGTCAGTGACGACATCTTCGCCGTCTGCTCGCGGGTTCTCGATCGCAACGGGGCCGAGCAGGGAACCAGGACGGCCGGCTACTGGCAGCGCGGCCTGCTCTTCTACGAACCGTTGCCGCACAGCGCCGAGTCGACGGACTGCTTCTTCGCCGTGGGCGGCCAGTCCTTCTACCGTCGGGACGTCCTCACCGCCATGGGCTCGATCGACGAGTTGCTGTGGCCCATGTACCACGAGGACATCGAGCTCTCCTACCGGGCCTGGAAGAACGGCTACCGCATCGTGTACGCGCCGGGGTCGGTCTGTCATCACATGGGCGGCAAGACCAGCGCCCGGGTCTTCACGGCCACCCAGCTCCGTTCGTTCGTGCGCCAGAACGAGCTGTTGATGGTCTGGAAGGACGTGACGGACCCCACCCTGCTGGTGGAGCATGTCCTGTGGCTGGTACCGCGATTCGTGGTGGCCCTGCTGCGGTGGGACACCGGGACCCTGACCGGTTACGGCTCCGCCTTCCGGCGGCTCCCCAGAGCGGTCCGTTCCCGACGCGGGGCGCGGGCGATGTTCCGTCGGAGCGACCGCGCCGTTCTCGACCTGGTCAGTGTGTCGGCCATCGAGGGCCACCGCCCCTCCGTCGGCTGATCGACCGTCCCGAACGGACACCGGCGCCGTCGCGGCACCGACGGTTTCCCCGCTCAGGCCCGGGCGGGATGACGGCGGGACCGCAAGCGCTCCATGACGGCGTTGCGGAGGTCGGGCTCGGTGCGGGACACGATGGCGGCCAGGGTGATCCAGGCCACGAGGCAGACGATCACGGCACCGGCGATGGCCTCGAGCCCGCTGTGCTCGGGGTGGAGGTGGATGAGGGCGAGGGCGGTCACTCCGGCCGCCAGTGCCACCGGGATCACCGGAACCAGGGCGGACCGCACATAGGAACGGACGGACACCCCGAGGTACCCGCAGACCCTGGCCGGCAGAACCATCGAGTCGAGGATCAGCACCACCGGCAGCGAACCGATGGCCGGTCCGACCGGACCCAGCCAGTAGGTGGCACCGATGCTGCCGGCCAGGTTGACCGTGGCCCCTATGAGGGCCAGCCGGACCATGGCCCGGTTCCGGCCCGTCCCGGTCAGGAACAAGAAGCACTGGTGACCGGGGAGCTGCAGGGCTGTCACCAGCCCGAGGGCGATCATGATCTCGTAGGTCTTGGGAGGGACCGTCCCCAGCCAGAGCTTGAGTATCGGCTCCCCGTAGGCAGCCAGGGCGATGACGATCGGCGCCGAGATGACCAGGCACCCCATGACGGCCCGGAAGAAGTAGGTGGCCTGACGCTCACGGTCACCCACCTCCTCGAAGTGGGCGTAGGTCGGCAGGAGCGACGTGGTGGCCTGGGTGCTCAGGGTGCGGGTGAAGTTCGAGGTGTTCAGGGCCACGTTGTACGGGGCCACCTGGGCCACGGGAAGGATGATGCCGATCACCAGGGAGTCCAACTGGTAGGCCACCACCCCGCCCAGGGCCACCACCGTCTGGACCCCTCCGAAGCTCAGCAGCTCCCGGAGCAGCCGTCGGCTGAAGTGCCCGTGGCGCATGGAGGCGCCGGTGATCCGGTGGACGATCATTGCGCTGATGACGAGCGTCACCGCCACCCCGGCGGTCTG
Organism: uncultured Acidimicrobiaceae bacterium; assembly: GCA_963756515.1. Classification (GTDB taxonomy): domain Bacteria; phylum Actinomycetota; class Acidimicrobiia; order Acidimicrobiales; family RAAP-2; genus Bog-756. The sequence continues at coordinate 325,086 of CAVWNV010000002.1, read as the reverse complement.
CAGGAGAGCTACCGCCATCAGCCCGGCACCGGCCACCATGGCCACGATCTGACCCACCTGCACGAGCAGCATGGTGATCAGACCGATCTGGGTCTGCCGGTCGTTCCGTCCGGAGCCGAACAGCACCGCGTTGGGAACGGTGGACAGGAACATCAGCGCCGACATGACGCCGAGGATGATCAGCGTGGCCCCGGCCAGGCTGGGGCTGACGCTGCCCAGGTTGAGGAACGAGGCCACGAAGGGGGCCAGCCCCACGGTGATGAGCACGGCCAGCACGGCCGAGGCGGCGAAGAAGATCCAGGTCGTCCGGATCAGGTCGGCCATACCCTCGGTGTCGTTTTTCGCCGTCAGCCGGGCCACCCGCTGGACGGCGGCCGTCCCCACACCGACGTCGAGCAGACCCAGGTAGCCGACCAGGGCCAGGAGGACGACCCACAGCCCGTAGGTGCCGGCTCCGAGGTGCCGGAGCAGCACCCGCGTCAGCAGGAGGGTCATGACCAGACCGATGAGGAAGCTGGCGTAGGAGTTGGTGATGTTGCGGACCAGCTGCCGGCCGCTGGCGTTGGCGTGACCCGAGATCGGTCCGTCCGGTACGGAAAGGGGTGGGACCGGAGCCTCCGGTACCGGAAGGGGATGCCCGGCGCGATCGCCTACGGGACCCCTGCCCGATGTCCCTTCACTGACCACAGGCAATCCTACCCCGGCCACCCTTTCGGACAGCCGGATCCCAGCGCCCCGGCCCGGGTCGAACGGGGGTCAGTCGTCGAGCGTGAGGGCCGAGACGAAGGCCTCTTGGGGGACTTCGACCCGGCCGATGTTCTTCATCTTCTTCTTGCCCTCCTTCTGCTTCTCGAGGAGCTTCCGCTTGCGGGTGATGTCGCCGCCGTAGCACTTCGCTAGCACGTCCTTGCGCCGGGCCTTGACCGTCTGGCGGGCCAGGATCCGGCCGCCGACGGCGGCCTGGATGGGCACATCGAACATCTGCCTGGGGATGAGCTCGCGAAGTTTCTCCGTCATCCTCCGGCCGTAGGCGTCGGCCTGGGTACGGTGCACGATGGTGGAGAAGGCGTCCACCGGGGTGTGGTTGATCAGCAGGTCCACCTTGACCAGGTCCGAGGTGGCGTACCCCTCGGGCTCGTAGTCGAGGCTGGCGTATCCCTTGGTCCGGCTCTTCAGCTGGTCGAAGAAGTTGACCACCACTTCGGCCAGGGGGATGGAGTAGACGAACTCCACCCGCTCGGGCGAGAGGTACTCCATGCGGACCATGTCGGCCCGGTGACCCTGACACAGATCCATGATCGTGCCGGTGTACTCGGCCGGCGTGAGGATGGTGGCCCGCAGCATCGGCTCATCGATGTGGTCGAGTCGGTTCGGCTCGGGCAGCTCGCTCGGATTGTCCACGTCGACCAGCGTGCCGTTGTCGAGAAACGCCTGGTACGCCACGGACGGGGCGGTGGCGATGAGAGCCAGGTCGAATTCGCGCTCGAGGCGCTCACGCACGATCTCCATGTGGAGCAGGCCGAGGAAACCGCACCGGAACCCGAAGCCGAGGGCTCGGGACGACTCCGGCTCGTAGGTGAAGCTGGCGTCGTTGAGGCGCAGCTTCTCGAGGGCGTCCCGCAGGTCGGGCAGCTCGTCGCCGTCGATGGGGAACAGTCCGCAGAACACCATGGGCTTCGGGTCCCGGTAGCCGTCGAGAGCGGTGGGGGCCGGATGGGCGGCCGTCGTGACCGTCTCACCCGAACGCGCCCCGCCCACGTCCTTGATGCCGGCGATCAGGTATCCCACTTCGCCCGGTCCGAGCTCGTCCACGGGGACGGTGATCGGGGTCCTGATCCCGATCTCCTCGATCTCGTGATTGGCGGCGGCCTGCATGAAACGGAGCTTCTCCCCGCCGACCAGGGTGCCCTCCATCACACGGATGGAGCTGACCACCCCCCGGTACTGGTCATAGGCCGAGTCGAAGATGAGGGCCCGCAAGGGTGCAGTGGGATCGCCCGACGGCGCCGGGATGCGGGCCACGATGGCATCGAGGAGTTCGGGCACGCCCTGGCCGGTCTTGGCTGAGATGTGCATGATGTCGGCGGCCTCGAGTCCGAGGACCTGCTCGATCTCGGCCGCGCACCGGGCCGGGTCGGCGGCAGGGAGATCGATCTTGTTGAGAACCGCCACGATCTCGAGGTCGTTCTCGAGGGCCTGGTAGCAGTTGGCCAGGGTCTGGGCCTGGATCCCCTGGGAGGCGTCGACCAGGAGCACCGCCCCCTCGCAGGCGGCCAGGGAGCGACTGACCTCGTAGCCGAAATCGACGTGGCCGGGGGTGTCGATCAGGTGGAGCGTATGGTCCTGCCAGTTGACCCGGACGTTCTGAGCCTTGATGGTGATGCCCCGTTCCCGCTCGATGTCCATGGAGTCGAGGTACTGCTCGCGCATCTGACGGGGGTCGACGGCTCCGGTGAGCTCGAGGATGCGGTCGGACAGGGTCGACTTGCCGTGGTCGACGTGGCTGATGATGGAGAAGTTCCGGATACGGTCGACGGGGAGCACGGGGAGGCCAGCGTACCCAAGCCGGCCCGTGGTCCGTCCCCGTCGGCCCGGGACCACGCCGGCCCGCCACCGGTTGTGGCCCGTTCGGACCGATCCGGATCCGACTGCTATCGTGTCATGTCCCCGGTGTTGGCCCGAGAGGTCGGCCGGGGTCACTTCCCCCCGTAACGGTGTGGGCGGCAACGACCGTCACGCCGACACGACCCGGACCCAGAGGACTCGCAGTGGCAAACATCAAGAGCCAGATCAAGCGCAACCGCCAGACCGTCAAGCGCCAGGCGCGCAACAAGGCGGTGCGGTCCGAGCTGAGGACCCGCACCAAGCGCGCCATCGGTGCCATCGAAGGAGACGCCGAGGACGCCGAGGACGCCTTGCGCCTGGCCGTCAAGCGGATCGACAAGGCCGCGGCCAAAGGTGTCATCCACAAGAACCAGGCCGCCAACCGCAAGTCACGCCTCATGAAGCGGGCTGCGGCCCACGCCGAGGCCTGAGCCGGGCGGCTGGCCCGGGCTCGGCTACGAGCTCGGAGTCGTCACGCGCCAGAGGTCGGCGGGATTGGAGCCCATCGTCGGGCGGTCCGTCGCCGTCGGCCCCGATCGGTGAGTGCCGCACCGGGCGTCGCTACGATGATCCCATGGACCGGTCACGCCTCTACGTCGAGGTCCACGGCCCACCGGCGACCCCGGAGCTCGTGCTCGTCCACGGAGCACCGGACCGTTCGACCGGATTCCGAGACGTACTCCACTACCTGACCGACCGCCGTGTCGTCCTGTACGACCGCCGAGGCTACGGACGATCGCTGAGCGCCCCGCCGGCCCGGGCCATGATCGATCACGCCGACGACCTGTTGGCCGTCCTCGACGACTGTCCGGCCCCTCCCGTCGTCGTGGCCCACAGCTTCGGGTCCAACCTCACCATGCTGGCGGCCTCCGTACGCCCGAGTGCCTTTGCCACCATCGGACTGTGGGAACCGCCACTCCCGTGGGTGGAGTGGTGGCCACGGGGCACCAAGCGGTACAACGCCAAGGTGGCCCGGTCGGAGGACCCGGCCGACGACATCGAGGGTATGTACCGGATGCTGCTCGGTGACCAGGGCTGGGAGAGGCTCCGCCCCGATGCCCGGGCCGAACTCCGTGCCGAGGGCCTGGCCTTCCAGATCGACATGGCCTCAGAGTTGGACGCTCCCTTCGAGTTCGAAGACGTGCTCGTACCGGCCCTCGTGGGCTACGGGACGGCCACAGTCTCCGAGCACGCCACCGGCGCCGGCTGGTTGGTCGACCGCCTCCCGAACGCCCGGTTGCGTGCGACCGACGGCGTGGGACACTTCGCACCCCGTACCCACCCCAAGGAGTTCGCCGACTTCATCGACGCCGTCGTGGCCACGGCCGAGACGCACATCGGCCCACCCAGGCAGCAGAGGGACCCGTAATCGCCACCGGACGGGGGTCATCGCCTCCCCGCCCGGGCGCATATCCCTCAAGTCGGCGGCTGCCGTACCGATGTATCAAAGGTAGGACCACGATCCCGTATCGTGCGACTCGATTGTCCTCGCGCCCGCTCGTCCGGGTAGTCGGCTCGTCCAGTACTCCATCGGTGGATACCCGAATAGGAGTGTGACCAATGGGACGCCCCGCAGGGAGGATGTTCCCGTCTCGCCACCCTGACGGCCACGCCAGGCGCTCCATCCCCTTGACGGTCTCGTTCGGCGTCTTGAGCCTCGTACTGACCCTGGCCCTGGGCGTGGTCCTCGGGGGCCTGATCGAGCGCCAGGTGACCCGCAGGAGCGTCGCCGAGCTGGCCACGACGACACAGATCGCCACCGCCATCACCATTCACACCATCGTGACGGGCCTGACGTACGGGGCGAACGGCATACCGGAGACCGGGGGTCAGCAGCTGGCTCAGGCCGGTGTCATCTCGTCAGCCGCCCACGTCCTGGTGGACAACAGCAACGTGGTCTCCGTGGACGCCGTCCTGGCTGACGGCACCGTGATCGGTGGCGCGGCAGGACCGCCGGTGGCATCCACGGTCCCCCGGACGGCCGGTTTCGCCGCCGCGCTGAGAGGCGTGGCCCAGGTCCGCACCCTCGACACCGGCGGCCGCGGTATGACCGCGGCCGAGCAACGCCTGGTTCGACGGTACGGCGATCTGCTGCTGGTCCAACGGGGTGTCCGTCTCTCGTCCACGGGACCGATCCTGGCCGTCGTCAGCTCCTACACACCGCTGGGCCCGACCAACCGGCAGGCGGACTCGGATGTCCGATCGATCCTCGAACTCCTCGCCGTCGGCCTGCTCATCTTCTGGGCCGCGCTCTTCCGGCTGGTCGTAGGGGCGTCGCGTGCACTGACCCGGCAATCCAAGGCGGCCGAACACCAGGCCACCCACGACGCGCTGACGGGCCTACCGAATCGGTTCCTACTCGGGGACCGGACGGAGCGGGCCATGCTGGCCAGCGGTCGGAGCGGCGCCCACGTGGCCCTGATCCTGATGGAACTGGACCGCTTCAGGGAGATCAACGAGGCCCTGGGGCACCCGTACGGCGACCTGCTGCTGCAGCAGATCGGCCCCCGCCTGCGGGGCGAGCTCCGCGATTCGGACACCGTCGCCCGGATCGGTGGCGACGAGTTCGTCGTGATGCTGCCAGATCTTCACTTCCCCTACCAGGCCCTGACGGTGGCCGAGAAGCTCACCGCCGCGCTCCAGCATCCGTTCCTGCTCGAGGGAGTCATGGTGACCATCGACAGTTCGGCCGGAGTGGTCTCGTCGCCCGAGCACGGAGGGGACTTCGACGACCTGCTGCGGCATGCAGATGTGGCGATGTGTGCGGCGAAGCAGAACGGCAGCGAGGTGGTGGCGTTCGACCCCATGCTCGACACCTCTGACCCGGCCCGGCTGAGTCTGCTCGCCGACCTCAGGATGGCGATCGCCCAACCGGATCAGATCCTCGTTCACTACCAACCGCAGGCGGACCTGGCCACCGGTCGGATATCCGGGGCAGAGGCCCTCGTGCGCTGGCAGCATCCCGTGCACGGGCTCATCCCACCCGGCGTCTTCATCCCCCTGGCCGAGCGGACCGGGATCATCCGGCCGCTGACGTGGTGCATCCTGCGCAAGGCGCTGGAACAGATCCAGGAGTGGTCCGAGGACGGGCCTTCGATGCGGGTCTCCGTGAACATCTCCCCTCGGTGCCTGCTCGAGGGGGGCTTTGCCGACGGGGTCTCCCGACTGCTCGACGAGACAGGGGTTCCGGTCGGCCGCCTCCAACTCGAACTCACCGAGACCGCGATCATGACCGACCCGGAACGAGCCATGGCCGTCCTCCGTGACCTCGCCGGTCACGGAACCAGATTGTCGATCGATGACTTCGGCACCGGGTACTCCTCGTTGGCCTACCTGAAGGACCTACCGGTGAGCGAGATGAAGATCGACCAGACCTTCATCACCGACATGGAATCGGACGACGGCAACTTCGCCATCGTGCGCTCCTGCCTCGAGCTGGCCCGCAATCTCGGCCTCAGCGTGGTGGCCGAAGGGGTGGAGACGGCCGAGGTCTGGCAGCACCTGACCGAGATGGGATGCCCCACTGCCCAGGGGTACTACCTCTCCCGTCCCCTGGCGCCGGCCGCCTTCGCCGCCTGGATGGCGAACCATCACCCGATTCCGGCCCTCAACCAGGCGACGGGATCGGACTGACCATACCGGTGAAGCTCCGCCGCCGACACGGAAGGCACCCGATGCAACCGGCGATCGGTCAGGTCGCCGGGAACAGGAGGGAGGCGACGACTCCGCCGTCGACCAGCACGTCGGTCCCGGTGATGAAGTCGGCATGGCGACTGACCAGGAAATCCACGACACCGGCGATGTCTTCGGCCGTTCCGATCCGGCCGGTCCCGCTCCCGGCGATCATGGCCCGCATCGAACCTCCGCTGGGTCCCTCCAGTTCCGCGGAGCCCATCGACGTGGAGATGACACCGGGGGAGATGGAGTTCACCCGCGCCCCCGCTGCCCCCAGCGGCGCGACGCCGCCCTGACCCTGATCTGGTTGGCCCGCTTGGCCACGACGTACGCAGTGGCGGAGTCCGCGATGCTCCTCAGCTCGTCCAGCTCGAGGAGGTGCCCGGTCGGGGTCGAGCCCAGTCGGAGCTCGAACTCGGCATCCAGGGATGCCATCGTTCCTGCCATCGACGAGATGAACACACCGGCTCCGCCTGAGGCCATCACGCCGCCGAAGGCGTCGAGTACCAGCGCCGTACCCAACAGATCCACTCGTAGGACGGCGTCGACCGGAGCCTGCACTGGCGACAGCCCGGCCGTGTGGACCAGGGCGGTCACCGGGCCCCGTGCCGCCGCCTCCCCCGCCAGTGCCTCGACCGATCCCGGGTGGGAGACGTCCACCACGTGGCCGACCACATCGTGGCCCGCCGCTGTCAGCAGGTCGACCTGTTCCTCCAGCAGTCGTTCATCGGAATCAGCGACGATGACCGTCGAACCGGACCCGATCCGGCGGACCACGGCCTGGCCCATGCCTCCGATCCCGGTGACGACGACGACACCCCGGGGATCGGACATGGCCAGACTCTAGGCCGCTCGGGCGAGCGGGCCGGTCGCCGGATGTGGGCCGGCATCAGCCTGATCCGCCGTCGACCTACTTGGCGTAGTAGAAGGGCTGATCGCAGCGGTAACCGTGGTTGGGTCCCTTGGTCGGGGGGTCGTCCAGGCGCTTGAACGTCCCGTTCTCGACCCTGGCGATGATGTAGCAGTTGGTCGGCTTCTTGGCGGCCGGATTGGACGTGCCGGTGAGGTATCCCCCCGAGAACGAGGTGATCTTGCGGAGCTGTTGGAGGATGGAGCCCCGACTCGGATTCGGCCCGGCGGCGTGGAGCGCCTGGGCGAACAGCTCGGCCGACAACCATCCGTACAGCGTGTAGAGGTCGGCCTTGAACCCGGGTGAGGCCTTCTGCACCCAGGCCTGGAAGGTGGTGGTGGCCGGTAGGGCCGACGCGTCCTCTCCCAGGTACAGGGCGGTGTTCTGCTCCATGTAGGAACCGTCGATGGCCGCGGCCCCTCCGGAGCTGGGCACCAGCTCTTCGCTGTAGGTCGACCCGCCCAGCACCACCACCGGGTGGAAGTTCTGCTGGTTGAGGGCCTTGATCACGGCGCCGGCATAGTTCTGCGGCATCTGCTCGAGGAAGAGGATCTTCACGCCGTCGTTCTTCATGGCGATCACGTTCTGGTTGAAGTCGGTCTGGCTGATCTCGAAGGTCGGGTCGTAGACCACCTTGTAGCCGATCGAATTCATGGCCTGCTTCTCCGCATTCCACTTGGAGATGGCGGACGGTTCGCCGGCCACCATGGCCGCCGTGTGCGTGATGTCACTGGGGAACTTGTTCTTGAAGTACGTGAGCGGACCGAGCTGCCATCCGTTGGCGGCCGGAGCCGGACTGAAGGAGTTGGGCAGGTCGCTCGTGGCCAGGTCCAACGACACCGTCACGTTGGGTACCTCGGGATGGGTCGCCAGCACGAGACCGCCGAAGTTGTCCTCGAGCGAGAAGCCGCCCACCAAGGCCACGTCCTTCTCGATGGCGGCCTGCGTCTCCTGCTTGTTCGGACCGCCCGAATACTGGTCGTCGCTGCTGTCCACGAGGATCCTGCGACCGTTGATCCCGCCCACGGCGTTGACATAGTCGGCGTATGCCTCGGTGCCGACGGCAGCTCCCTTGAACAACCCGGCCACCAGGGTCGAGACGTTCCCCACCGACACCGAGGTGGCGGTGATTCCGGTGTGGTCGCTGAAGGCGCTGGCCGGGATGGGAGGCTCGGTCGACTTGCCCGACTTGCCCGACGTGCCCGACGTGGACGCCGCCGTAGTGGCGGTGGCGCTGTTGGTCGACGAGCAGGCGGCCAACGACGCCGCCAGGACGACCGCGCTGACCGCCACCGCAGCCCGCGACCGCCGTCGCGTCGATGCCGTCCCTGCCTCGATGGTCCTCATTGACAGTCACTCCCCATGCTCGCCTGTCCGTCGAGACCCCGGTGATCTGTCCGTGCCCCTGCGGTTTGCTCCCAGAGACTCTAGAGACTCTGACCCCTGTTCGTGTGGTCGCCCACTCTACGTGCCGTCCGGGCCGATTGCGACGCGGCCCTTTGACTAGACGTCTCCGTGGTGAGGCTCGGTCTCGCGGCGGTGCATGGCATCGATCCGTGTCCGGTCCATGTTGACGAACTCCCCCCTTGCCTCCACCGTCACGATGCCGCCTTGAATCAGCTGTCCCCGGCTGTGGGTCCGACGGTCGCTCTGTTCGGTCACCCATGCCTCGAAGCGGGCCGGTTGGCCGATCAGGGTCGGCTTCGGGTAGCGGATCGACAGGTTGACCGTCGGCCCGGCGCCGTTGGCGATCACGTTGGCGGCCGTGAGCATGATGTCGAACGCGCCGGCCAACACCGCGCCGTGCACACACCCGGGCGCACCTTCGTAGGGGGCGGTGAACGTGGCCAGGCCGACAGCCATGGGCGGATCGAACTCGACCTTGAGGGGGAGCGCCACCGGGTTGCAGGAACCGATCACCACATCGAAAGGCATGGCCGTGGCCAACAGCTCGACCTGGTCGGACTGGACCGAATGCTCGGCGAACCGGGCCCTCGGCCCATCCCCCGCCCACGGGACGACGTGGCTCTCCAGTTCGTCGGCCAACGAGCCGGCCCGCCGGGCGGCCTCGAAGAGCACCTCGGGGGGCGCCGAGGCTGTGACGGTCAGGGCCATCAGCCGGCGGACGGCATCGGCCAACTCCTCGCGGCCGCCACCGCTCCAGGGTTTGCCGGCGGGAGCGTCCGGAGCTGTCGGCGGCGACTCAGCCGACGGCTGAGACTCACTCATCGTCGCCACCGAAGCGGTCCACCAGATCGGCATGGGCGTCGAGTGCCTTCAGCATCTCGTCGGGTCGTCCCGAAGGAATTCGGAGCACGACCTCGTGGATCCCGAGCCGCTGGTAGTGGGCCAGCTTCTCCTCGGTGGGCACAGTCCCGAACGGGACCACCCGGACCTGGTCGGGATGGCGGTGGTGCTGTTCGACGGCGCGCCTGAGCTGGGGAAGGGCCTCGGCCAACCCTGAGCCCCCGACGGGCATCCACCCGTCGGCGTACTCGGCGATGGCGGCGAAGACCCCGAGGTTGGCCCCACCGCCGACGAGCGTCGTCACGCGGGGTTGTTGGATCGGCTTGGGCCAGCTCCAACAGCGGTCGAGGGAGACGAACCGCCCGTGGAACTCCGCCTGGTCCTGACTCCACAGGGCCTGCATGCACAGCACGTGCTCCCGGGCCACTTCCCGTCGGGCCTCGAAGGGAACCCCGTGGTCGGCGGCTTCGGACCGGTTCCAACCGAAGCCCATGCCGAAGACCACGCGACCTCCACTCAGATGGTCGAGGGTGGCGATCTGCTTGGCCAGGACGATCGGGTCGTGTTGGGCCACCAGCACCACGCCGGTCCCGAGCAGGATCCGTTCCGTCACCGACGCCGCCGTGGCCAGGGCGACGAACGGGTCGAGACTGCGTTTGTAGTCGTCGAGGTGAACTCCCTCGACCAGCGCCGGAGGAACATCGTCGCGGACGGGGAGATGGGTGTGCTCGGGAAAGTAGAGGGAGTGGAATCCCCGTTCCTCGGCCGCCCGGGCCAGTGCGGCCGGGGTCATGGCGCGATCGGTCAGGAAGGCGGTGATACCGAGACGCATGGCCGGCTCAGCGCTCCAGGCCGGCAGCCAGCCTGGCACCGGGATTGGCGACCGGATCCGCGAACAGCGCTGCGAATGCCGCCTCCTCGCGGGCCCGGGCGGCGACGATGGCGGGGCGGCGGTCGGCCATCATCAGCCGCTTGATGTCACGGGCGGAATTGGGTGGGAACGCCGCGATGCGTCGGGCCAGCGCCATGGTCTCCTCCACCACCGTGCCGGTGGCGCACACCCGGAGGGCCAGGCCGGCCTCGACCGCCTGTTCGGCCTCGATCCACTCCGAGGCCAGCAGCAGTGCCGCCGCCTGTTGCCAGCCCAGTCGCTCGGGGAGGAGCCAGCTGCTGGCCGCCTCGGGCGGTACCCCCATTTCGGCGAAGGGGGCCCGGAGCCGCGCTCCTTGCTCCATGAGCACCAGATCCACATGGCCGAGAAGCGTGCACCCGAGGCCCATGCCGACCCCGTGCACCGCGGCCAGCAGTGGCTTGTCGAACATCACCACGGTGTCGAGGAGCTGGCGAAAGCCCGATCCGGCATCAGGTCCGGTCTGGCCGGTGGCGATCGACACCATCTCGCGGAGGTCCTGGCCGGAGGTGAAGGCAGCACCGCGGCCGGTGAGCACCACGGCGTGGATACCGTCGTCGTCCAGAGCCTCGGCCAGCGACCCGTTGACCGCCTCGTACATGGCGGTGTCGAAGGCGTTGCGGACCTCGGGTCGATCGAAGGCGATCAGGCGGACCGCGTCGACATCCTCGACGACGATCCGGTGCTCGGTCACGGGCGGACCACTTGCCCACCGTCGACGTTGAAGACGTGACCGGTGATCCACGACGCCTCGTCCGAGAGCAGGAACAGGCACATGCCCACCAGGTCCGAGGTCTCCCCTTGTCGCTTGAGGGCCAATGATTCGAGGATCGGCTTCATGAAGGCGTCGGGCACGACGGTGCGGGAGGCCTCGGTGTCGATCGGCCCAGGGGCGATGGCGTTGATCCGGATGTGTTGGCCGCCCAACTCGTGGGCCAGCTGTTGGGTGAGCGAGTTGACGCCCGCCTTGGCCAGTCCGTAGAAGCCGGCGTATAGATAGGCCGCCGTCGACGACTGGTTGACGATGGCCCCACCGCCGCGCTCCTTCATGGCCGGGTAGCAGGCGCGCACGCAGTTGAGGGCACCCAGCATGTTGACCGACAAGAACCGGTTGAGGTACTCCCAGTCGACGGTCAGCAGCAGATCGAGTTGCATGCCGCCGAAGATGGCGGCGTTGTTGACGAGATAGTCGATGCCCCCGAACCGCTCCACCGTCGCCGCGGCCAGGGATCGGGCCGAGTCCGGGTCGGCCACATCGACCCGTACCGAGTCGGCCACACCACCGGATGCCCGGATGGCCGCGGCCACCTCGGCCGCCTTCTCCTCGGCGATGTCGGCGACCATCACCGACGCGCCCGCCGTGGCCAGAGCCTCGGCGTAGGCCTGCCCGATGCCGCCCCCGGAGCCGGTCACGATGACCGTCTTGCCGCTGAAGTCGAACCTGACCATCGGAGCCTCTACGGCTGACTCGGCCGCCTCGGTGCGACCGCTCACGAGCCCTCCTCCCGGTGTCGTTTGGCGATGACCTTCTCGGCCACCGCGTTCACCCCGGTCGACAACGGCCAACCGATGTAGTGGGTCAGATGCAGGACCGCCTCGCGGACCTGGTCCTCGGTGAGTTCGTCCCGGTCGAGAGCCGACTGGAATTGGATCTCGACCAACTGGGGCTGGCCCAGTGCGGCCAGGACCCCGATGGTCATCAGCCGCCGATCGCGGATGTCCAGCTCGGGCCGGGTCCACACCGCTCCGAACAGGTGGTCGACGGTGAAGTCCACGTACGGTCCGGCGATCTCGTCGGGATCGACCGAGAACCCGTAGACCTCCTCCATCTTCGCTATTCCCCGGGCACGCGGCGAATTCGGATCGCGTCCGACGCCGTTCGTACTCCGACCCGTCTCCTGGTCACTCATGGTGGGCCACCTTCCTCTTCACGCCGGCTCGGCGATCGACTTGATTTCGAGGTACTCCTCGAACCCTGCGACACCGGACTCGCGCCCGACGCCGGACTGCTTGTAACCACCGAAGGGCATGTCGGGACTGAACCAGAGCCCTCCGTTGATGCCGACCGTGCCGGTGCGGATCCGATCGGTCACGCCGATGGCCCGTTCCCGATCGGCCGACCAGACCGATCCGGACAGACCGTAGGCGGAGTCGTTGGCCAGGGCCACCGCATGATCATCACCGTCGTGGGGAATCACGACCAGCACCGGGCCGAAGATCTCCTCTTGCGCCACCCGTGACCCGTTGTCGAGACCGACGATCAGCGTGGGCTCGACGAAGAAGCCCCGGTCGTGGCCCTCGGGTCGACCCCCACCGGTGACGAACGTCCCACCCTCGTCCACAGCCAGACGGAGGTACCCCTCGACCCGTTCCCGCTGACGGGCGCTGATCAACGGACCGCAGATCGTCCCGGGGTCGGTCGGGTCGCCGGCCGGAAGCTTGCCCAGCACCTTGGCCGTCGACTCGACCGCCTCGTCGAACTGGCTCCGGGGCACGAGCAGCCGGCTGGTGATGGCGCAACCCTGGCCGGCGTGGGTACAGACGGTGAACGCGGCGGTGGCACAGGCCCCGCGCAGGTCGGCGTCGTCGAGGATCACGAACGCCGACTTGCCGCCGAGCTCGAGGAAGACCTTCTTGAGTGATTCGGCCGCCGAGGTCATCACCCGCTTGCCGGTGGCCGTCGAGCCGGTGAAGCTGATCTGGTCGACCCGAGGATCGCCCGACAGCAGCGCCCCGACCGTGTGCTCAGAGGACGGCACGATGTTGACGACCCCGGCCGGGATGTCGGTCTCCTCGGCGATGAGCCGACCGAGCACCGTGGCACACCACGGCGTGTCGGGGGCCGGCTTCAGCACCACGGTGTTGCCGGCGGCCAGGGCCGGGCCCAGTTTGGCCAGGTTGATCTGGTGGGGGACGTTCCACGGGGTGATGGCGCCCACCACACCGGTGGCCTCCCGGCGGACCCAGCGGTGCGACGGGATCCCCATGGGCGAGGCATCACCGAGGTCGGTCTCCCACTGGTAGCTCTCGGCCAGATCCGCCACCCAGCCGAGACCGTCGACCGGCGTGTCGAGTTGGGCGGAGTAGGTGAAGGAGACGGGCGAGCCCGTCTCGGCCACGGTCATGGCCCGGAGCTCGTCGGCGTGGGCGACGAAGGCCGCCTGCAGCTGACGCAGTCCCCGCACCCGGAAGGCGACATCGGTGGACCAATCGGTGTCGTCGAAGGCCCGTCGGGCCGCGGTGATGGCGTCGTCGAGGTCCTCGGCGTTGCCGTCGGCCACCACCCCGACGGTGTCCTCCGTGGCCGGGTTCACCACGTCGAAGGTGCGGCCCGAGCGGGCCGGTCGGAGGTGTCCGTCGATGAGCATCCGCTCCTCGCCGACCACCTGGTCCGTCGCTGTCGTCATGATGGCACCTCTCCCAGTCCGAAGATCTCGTCAACGCGGTGTTCGGTCATCGTGGCCAGCGGGAGCCGGACCTCGAGCGAGTCGGCCAGTTCCAACGCGGCCCGGAGGTCCTTGTGGGCCAACGAGGCCCCCGACTGCATGGCCCCCACCAGACCCTTGTCATCCGCCTCGGTGAAGGGTGCCACCGTCGGCCGGAACATCAGACGGGAGGCGCCCCCGATGTGGACGTCGCTGGCCTTCACCACCTCGGCCAGTTGGGCCAGGGAGATGCCGGCCGCCTCGGCCAGCTTCTGGCCCTCGTAGGCGGCCAGCCACGAGCCGTAGGTGATCAGGTTGCGTGCCAGCTTGGCCGCCAGCCCGGTACCGAACGGTCCCATGGTCACGGCCAGGGAGCTGATGGCGTCGAACACCGGCCCGGCCCGTTCGATCACGTCCGGATCCCCACCCACCATGCACACCAGGTCCCCGGAGGCCGCGGCGGCCGGGCCACCCGTCACCCCGCAGTCGAGCACGGGCACGCCGAGGGCCGAGGCCTCGGCCCCGATGGCCTGGACGCAGGCAGCCGAGATGGTGCTTACGACGATGACCGTGGTGCCGGCGCCCCCGGCGGCCAGTCCGCCGTCCGGCCCGGACAGGACGGCATGGACCTGCTCGTCGTTGACCACGGCCACCACCACCACATCGGAGCGGCTGACCAGGTCGGCCGGGGAGGAGGCCACCTCGGCGGTATCCCGGTACTTCTCGGTGGCCTCGGGCCTGACGTCGCACACCACCAGGGGAAGGCCTTGGCGGAGCACGCTGGTGGCGACCCCGTTGCCGATGTCTCCGAGTCCGATGACGCCGACGGTCGGCACGGCATCGGACCGGGCTCGGCCGGAAGTCTGGTCGTTCGGCACTGGATGTCCCCCTGTCGGTCGGTCTCTTGCTTTCACTTCGGGCGATGATGGCATGCATCGGTCCGTGCGCAACCGGGTCCGCCCCTACCGGGCTGGGCGGACCTGGCCCGTGCCGGTGGCGGTGCCGCTGTACTTGGACAGCTGTCCAGACTATAGTCCAATCCCATGACCCACACCAACGCCGCCCCGGCCCTCGGGCTGCCCGTGCTCGACGGCGGGGTGACGGACCACTCCGGCGAGTTCCGGGCCGACTTCCGCTATGGGGACTCCCGCCACCGGCCCGCGGTCGAGATCACCACGGTCACGACGATGACCACGGCGGCCGACGTCGAGCTCCCTCCGATGCACGACGGGATCCCGCATGGACCGACGCCATCCGGTGCGGGCTGAGCCGTGCCCCGTCCGGTCCGACCGATCAACGAGAACGTGGTGCTCCTCGACGACACTTCGCACGGGTTCGAGGCCACCCGGCGCCGGCTCTCGCCCCGCCAGGCCGAGGTGGTCCTGCAGTTGGTGCGGGCGGCCGAGGACGAGATCGAGGCCGTCGGCTACAGCGGGCTCACCGTGCGGAGCGTGGCCCGGCGGGCCGGAGTGGCCCCGGCCACTGCGTACAACTACTTCAGCTCCAAGGACCACCTGTTGGCCGAGGTGCTCTGGCGCGGCATGCAGGCCCTGCCCGCGGTGGCATACGAGGAGGGTCGATCGGTGCACGACCGCGTGTCCGACGCCGTGCGGGCCATGGTCCTGTTCACCACCGGGAGTCCAGCCCTGGTCGATGCCTCCACCAAGGCGCTTCTCAGCACCAATCCCGACGTCAAGCATCTGCGTGACCGGATCGGCAGCCAGATCCATCACCGCCTGGCCGCGGCGGTGGGCCCCGATGTGGACCCCATGGTGGTGCTGGTGCTCCAGACGTCGTTCTCCGGGGCACTGCTGGCTGCCGGCACCGGGCACATGTCCTCGATGGACATTCCCGAGTTCGTGGCCACCGCGGCCACGCTCCTGACCGGGGCGGCCGACCGGGGGCGGGTGGGGAGCCGATGACCACCGACCTCCAGCCCGTCGCCTACAGCCCCTACGCCTACGAGATCCACGAGGATCCCTACCCCGTCTACGCCCGTCTGCGGTCCGAGGCCCCGGTGTACCGCAACGACGAGCTCGACTTCTGGGCCCTGTCCCGACACGAGGACGTGCTGGCCGCGTTCCGCAATCTCGACGGGTTCTCCAACGCCCAGGGGGTGTCGCTGGAGCCCAGTGCCTTCGGGCCTGACGCCCACAAGTTCATGTCGTTCCTGGCCCTCGATCCACCCCGACACACCCGGATGCGGTCGCTGGTCGGCAAGGGCTTCACCCCGTCGAAGGTGGCCCAGATGGAGGAGCACATCCGGGCCATTGCCCTCGAGCACCTCGAGCCGGCCCTCGAGCGCGGGACGTTCGACTTCATCGCCGACTTCGCCGGCAAGCTGCCCATGGACGTGATCTCGGAACTGGTCGGCGTTCCCCGGGCGGACCGGGCCGAGGTCCGGCGGCTGGCCGACGTGGTGGTGCACCGGGAGGACGGGGTGCTCGACGTCCCACCGGCCGGCATGGAAGCCGCCATGGCCCTGGTCGCCTACTACCAGGGGATGGTCGACGAACGGCGGGCGTCACGGCGTGACGACCTCACCTCGGCCCTGCTCGACGCCGAGATCGACGGGGACAAGCTCACCGATGAGGAGATCATCGCCTTCCTGTTCTTGATGGTGGTGGCCGGCAACGAGACCACCACCAAGCTGCTGGGCAACGCGTGGTACTGGGGATGGCGCAATCCCGACGAACGGACCAAGCCGTTCACCGATCGGGACCGGGTGGTCAGCTGGATCGAGGAGACCCTGCGCTACGACACCTCCAGCCAGATGTTGCTGCGGGTGACGCGGACGCCCATCGAGCTCCACGGCACCCTGATTCCCGAGGGGGACCGGGTGCTGCTGCTGGTCGGCTCGGCCAATCGGGACGAGTCGGTCTTCCCCGACGCCGAACGCTACGACCTCGACCGCGACACGAGCCGACTGGTCAGCTTCGGGAGCGGCCGTCACTTCTGCATGGGTGCACCACTGGCCCGGCTCGAGGCCCGGGTGGCCCTCACCGAGCTGGTCGGGCGCGTCGCCACCTACGACGTGGACCCGGCCGGCATCGAGCGGGTCCACTCCATCAATGTGCGGGGCCTGGCCGCGCTCCCGACCACCGTGACACTGCGCTGATGGCCCGGATGGAACCCAACCCGGAGCGCCGCCCGGCCGTCGTGACCGGTGCCTCGTCGGGCATCGGCCAGGCCACGGCCCAGGCCCTGGCCGACCAGGGCCACCCCGTCGTCCTAGGGGCCCGGCGGGTCGCCGAGTGCGAGGAGACCGCAGCCGCCATCCGGGCCGAGGGTGGCCAGGCCGTGGCCATCCGACTCGACCTGGCCGACGCCGACTCGGTGGAGCAGTTCGCCAAGGCCGCGGTCGAGGCCCTCGGGGACGTCGAGATCGTGGTGTCCAACGCCGCCCAGAACATCGCCGGCGCGGTGCTCGACACCACCTCGGAGTCGTTCGACGGAGTGCTGTCGGTCAACCTCAGCGGGACGCACCGCCTGATCCGGGCTCTTGTCCCGGCCATGACCGAGCGGCGGCGGGGCGACATCGTTTTCGTCACCTCCGATGTGGCCGAGCGACCCCGCCCGTCCATGGCCGCCTACGTGACGTCCAAGTGGGGGCTGGAGGGATATGTCAACTCGCTCCAGATGGAGCTCGAGGGGACCGGAGTCAGGGCCACCATCGTCCGTCCGGGGCCGACGTTGACCGGCATGGGGATGGACTGGGATCCGGCCACCACCGGGGACGTCATCCGCCAGTGGGAGGCGTGGGGTTTCGCCCGTCACTCCAACTTCATGCGACCCTCCGGCGTGGCCCAGGCCATCGTGGCCGTGGTCGGGCTGCCCCGCGGCACCCACGCCACCGTGATCGAGCTGCAACCGGAAGCACCCATCCGCACCGAACCGAACGACGAGGGAGAGCCATGAGCACCGCACTCGACCAGAAACAGCCACCCCGGGTATCAGGGGGCGAGGAGGAGAACGGCCACCTCGAAGAGCTGCGGGTCGATCCGATCGCACTCATGAGCCGGGTCCGGGCCGAGTGCGGGGACGTGGGGGTGTTCCGACTGGCCCAGCGTGACGTGGTCCTGCTGACCGGGGCCGGAGCCAATGAGTTCTTCTTCCGCGCACCGGAGGAGGTGCTCGACCAGGCCGAGGCGTACCCGTTCATGACGCCGGTCTTCGGGGAGGGGGTCGTGTTCGACGCCCCTCCGGAGCGTCGGCGCGAGATGCTGCACAACCAGGCCCTACGGGACAAGTTCATGCGTGGCCATGCCGCCACCATCGCCACCGAGGTGGAGCAGATGGTGGCGGGCTGGGACGACGAGGGTGAAATCGACCTGTTGGACTGGTTCGCCGAGCTGACCATCTACACCTCCTCGGCCTGCCTCATCGGCAAACGCTTCCGGCGGGAGCTGGACAAGCGGTTCGCCCAGCTCTACCACGACCTCGAGCAGGGCACCGACGCCATCGCCTACGTCGATCCCTACGCTCCCATCGAGAGCTTCCGCCGTCGGGATGCCGCCCGGGCCGGGCTGGTGCAGCTGGTGGAGGGGATCATGGAACGGCGGGCATCCGCGCCCCCGTCCGACGACGACGAGCGCGATCTGCTCGACGTCCTGATGTCCATCGCCAACGAAGACGGCTCACCGCGGTTCGAGGCCGACGAGGTGACCGGCATGTTCATCTCCATGATGTTCGCCGGCCACCACACCACCTCGGGCACGGCGGCATGGACGCTCATCGAACTGCTCCGGAACCACGACGACCTCGCCGCGGTGGGCCTCGAGCTGGACGAGCTCTACGCCGGAGGCGCCGAGGTCAGCTACCAGGCCCTCCGGGCCATGCCCCACCTCGAGTCGGCCATCAAGGAGGCCCTGCGCCTGCACCCGCCGCTGATCCTGTTGCTGCGGGTGGCCAAGGAGGACCTCGAGGTGGACGGCTATGCCATCAAGGCCGGACAGATGGTCGGGGCCAGCCCGTCCGTGTCGAACCGCATCCCCGAGGACTTCCCCGATGCCGACCGGTTCCAACCCTCCCGTTATCTGGAGCCCCGCGAGGAGGATCGGTCCAATCCGTGGACCTGGATCCCCTTCGGTGCGGGACGCCACCGGTGCGTGGGGGCGGCCTTCGCCATGATGCAGCTCAAGGCCATCTTTTCGGTGCTGCTGTTGGAGTGGGAGTTCGAACTGGCCCAACCCTCGGACACCTATCGCAACGACCACTCGAAGATGGTGGTTCAACTCCAGCAGCCCTGTGTGGTCCGGTACCGGCGCAAGGCCGGGGTCGGGCCGAGGCCGACGGCGGTCGGGAGCGGCAGCTGATGCGGGTGACCGTCGACCTCGACCTGTGTCAGGGACACGGTGTCTGTGAGTCCGAGGCACCCACCGTCTTCGAACTGGCCAAACACGAGAAGGTGACCATCCTGGACGGTTCACCACCCGACGAGGCGCGCCCCGAAGTCGAGGCCGCTGTCCGCTACTGCCCCACGTCCGCCCTTCACATCGTCGAAGAGGAGTAGTCCCATGCCGTCATTCCCACGCAGTGAGCTCGAAGAGATGATGCAGAAGTGGTTGGACATCAATCGACGCTGCGAGGAGCAGCGGGACTGGCTCCCCATGGCCGAGATGTACACCGACGACGCCACCTACGGCTGGAACGTCGGCCCGAAGGACGAGTTCATGGCGGTGGGCAGGGACGAGATCCGCGATCTCGCCCTCGGCCTCGAGATGGACGGTTTCGGCGGCTGGACCTACCCGTACCAACGGGTGCTCATCGACGATGTGCAGGGTGAGATCCTCGGCCTGTGGAAGCAGATCGCCGATGCGACCCGGCCCGACGGCACTCACTACGAGATCGCCGGACTGGGTGGCAGCTGGTTCCGTTATGCCGGCGACTTCAGGTGGAGCTGGCAACGGGACTTCTTCGACGTCGGGAACGCCACCGCCACCTTCATCGAGATGATCAACGCCGGTGCATTGACTCCAGGGATGCAGAGGCGGATGGAGAAGGCCGCATCCGGCCAGCGTGAGCCGGGCCACTACCGGGTGGGCCAGGCTCCGGTGGGTCTGTGGGAGGGCGTGTAGGAACTCGGAACCTTCCCTGATCGCTCCTGCGGGGCCACCGGCTCCCGACGGGGCCTACTCCGGATCGTTCCAGTAGGCGCGCAGGACGGTAGAGACGCGCTCACCCTGGATCCGGCCGGCCCGGGCCGCCGGTGATCGCACCGACGGGTCGAGGGGGTCGGGGCCGAAGGCCGCCTGCGAGGCGTCGTCCGGCGAGAGGACCTCAACGCTCCCGGTGGAACGGATCAGGGTCAGCTGCTCGTCGAGGGCGGGGTCGACCACCGGGGCGAGCACGAGGACCCGGTCGTAGCCGGCGGCCAGGTCGGCGTTGCACGACGAGAAGACACCCCCGTCGACATAGCGGGAGGCCCCGATGGTCACCGGAGGCCAGACCCCGGGCACGGCGCAGCTGGCCGCGACGGCGTCCACCAGGTCCACGCCTGAGTTGCGATCGAACACGCGCCGCCGGCCGGAGAAGGCGTCGACGGCGACCACGGCGATCGCTGGTTCGGGCCAGGCATGGTCGAGCAGCCGCCCAGCTACCACCGAGGCGCGGACCGCCTCGGGCACGGTATCGGCGGCCAGGGCCACGGCCCCGATGCGGCGGCGGCGCTCGGCCGGGTCGGGGATCTCCTCGTGCAGGCGCACCATCATCTCGAACAGCTCACCGATGGACAGACCGGTGTTGGCGAGCTCACGGTTCTGGAGGTCCGGGTCGATCTGGCGCTCGAACCACGCCTCGATCGGTGTGCCGCTTCCCAACTGGGCCGCCACCGTGGCGCCGGCCGACGTGCCCACCACCAGATCGGCACCTTCCAGGTCGAGGCCGGCGTCGGCCAGTCCGAGCAGCGCACCGGTGTGCCAGGCGATGCCGGCGATACCTCCCCCGCCGAGGACCAGGGCCCGGCGGTGGGACCGGGGCGAATCCCCATCGGGGACCATCTCGTTCAGCCCCGGTCGTGGTCGATGATCAGTGGTCGGTGTCGACGATCAGGAGGCTGCAGGGGGCCCGGTGCGACACCTTGTTCGGCACACTGCCCAACACGAAGCGCTTCATCCCGGCCATACCGCGATTGCCTACGACCATCAGGTCGGCGTCCGCCACCTCGGCCACCTTGATCAACGCGTCGGCTGGGTCGCCGTCGAAGACGTCGATGTCCGCGGTCACACCGGCCCGTTCGGCCTCGGCCAGGAAGTCGGCCCGGACGCGATCAGCCTCCTCCTGACGGTCGGCATTCGTGATCACCAGTGCGGCTGCATCGAGTTGAGCGCTGGCCGCCGTGAGCATGGGCCGCAACACGTACACCCCGTGCACGACGGCACCGGTCAACTTGGCCAGGTTCAGCGCTTCCCTGACGGCCACGGTGGCCCGCTCGGAACCATCGGTCCCGACGACGATCGACGTGTACATCCTGACCTCCGAGCTGAGACGGTGAGTGGACCCGCTCCTGCGACCCCGGTGGTCCGGGCGTCACGCTATCAGCGGCACCGCCGCCGTGGCCGTGGCCGTGGCCGTGGCCGGGGGCCGGGCCGGTGGGCCGGGCCGGTGGCCGGGATCAACAAGGCGGAGCGCACCGGACCGGGGTCGGATCGGTGCTTTCGTGGCTTCCACCGTTCCACCCGTCCTGAGTAGGTTGTCCGCCGTGACGGCCGTTCCTCCCGACCATCCGAGCCCGTGCCCCGTGCGCCTTGCTCGGTTGGTCCATTGATCCGTTGATCCGTTGATCAGCATCGCCGACGGGATCGGCCTCCTGATCGGTGTCGTGGTCATCGCCACGATCGCCGACCGGGTGCGCATCGCCTACCCCATCCTGCTCGTCATCGTCGGCATCGGCGTGGCCCTGATCCCAGTCCACCACCGGGTCGAGCTCGATCCGGACCTGGTGCTGTTGGTGTTCCTTCCCCCACTGATCTACGACGCGTCCCTCGACACCTCGGCACGGGAGCTCCGAAAGCACATCCGCCCCGTCCTCTTCCTGGCCGTGGGGCTGGTCGCCGTCACCATGGTGACGGTGGCCGTGGTCATCCACTCGCTGGTCGACGGCATGAGCTGGGCGGTGGCCTTCGCCCTCGGGGCCATCGTGTCGCCTCCGGACTCGGTGGCCGCCACCCAGATCGCCGGCAAGCTCGGTCTACCCCGCCACCTGGTGACCATCCTCGGCGGCGAGGGGATGATGAACGACGCCACCGCGCTGACCGCGTACCAGTTGGCCATCGCCGCCGTGGGCTCGGCGTTCACCGTGGCCGAGGTGTTCGGCCGCTTCGCGTTCGCCGTGGTGGTCGGCGTGGCCATCGGCATCGCCGTGGGCTGGATGGGCAGCCGCATGCTCCGATTCACCGAGACGCCCGTGATCGAGAACACCATGCTCCTCATCCTCCCCTTTGCCGCGTACCTCCCGGCCGACAAGGTGGGGGCCTCGGGGGTCCTGGCCGTCGTGGCCACCGGCCTGTACTTCGGCCGCTTCGGCTCGGCGTCGCTGACCGCCGGGGCCCGGCTCCAACAACGGGAGATCTGGGACCTGATCGTGTTCTTGCTGACAGGGCTCTCGTTCCTACTGGTCGGGCTCGAGCTCCGGCCGATCCTCGACAGCCTGGTCAACCGGGAGTCCGGGTCCCTGACGGTCGAGGCGCTGGCGGTGGTCGGTGCGGTCATCGTGGTGCGCTTCGTCTGGCTCTTCGGAGCCGCCGCCCTGCCGGGCGGTCCGCATCTTCTGGGCGCGGCCCGGCGCTCGTCCCGGACGTGGCGTGAGACCACCGTCGTCGGCTGGGCCGGCATGCGCGGTGCGGTGAGCCTGGCTGCGGCCCTGGCCCTTCCGCAGTCCTTCCCCCAACGGGACCTGGTGGTGTTCCTGGCCTTCGCCGTCATCGTGGCCACCCTGGTCGGCCAGGGCCTGACCCTCCCGCCTCTCATCCGTCGACTCGGCCTGGTGACGCGGAACGAACAGGACACGGTGCTGGTGGCCGAGGCCCGCCGGCGACTGACCGTCGTCGCCCTGGCCCAACTCGACGACTTGGCCCGCTCCGACCGGTTCCCCGACGAGGTGGTGGACCGCATCCGCATCGGCTACGAATCCCAACTGGCCCGTATCGAGCGGCGGCTCGCCGCGATGAGCGTCGGTGAGGACGAGGGGGCCGGCGTGGGCGACGGGGCTGGCCCGGGCGTCCGGTCCGTCACCGACCCCGTCCGTGGCCTGCAGGCCGAACACGAGCTTCGCAAGTTGGTGATCGACACGGAACGGAGCGAGCTCGACCAGTTGTTGACCCGCAGGAAGATCAGCGAGCGGGTGGCCGACGGGGTGCGGGCCGCGCTCGATGTCGACGAGACCACCATGCGCCCCTGAGCGGTCCTGGGCAAGAGGTCCCGGTCCCGAACATGCTGCAGGGCGCCTCCGAAGAGACGCCCTGCAGGTACAAGTTTGCTGATTTGTGCACCGGGGTTCCCGTGAGACGCCGGATGGGACCTGGGTCCGGCTAAGTCGCCCGGTGGGTGTCTGGCTGGGATTCGCCAGGTGGTACAGCGAGCCGCCTCAGCGGCCAGCCACCTCCAGGGTCCCAAAACGTTGACTGCTCAGTTGGACCACCTCCTCTCTCTGGTGAGCACATGGTAGCGCCGGCCGCGGCACGGTCTGTTTCATTCCGAGCGAGAATTCCGTCTCGGGACGATGGGGGGCACGAGGGTTTCGTCGGTGGCCGGCGATGCTCCGGAGGCGGGCGAACCGGCAGGTCTTTTTCCGGAATAGGTATACGAGATAGCTATACGAAATATATCTATTCCCGAAAAGACGGCACCCCGGGCGGTCCGGAAATACGGGTCGGGGGGAGTCGCCCGGGTCCGATCCGGGCGGGCTGGGCAGACCGCCCACCGGATCAGTACTATCGAACATATGTTCGTAGCACCTCCCCACTCTCGTGGCGCGGATGCCCAAGGCCCGGAAGGGACGCTCCCGGCCCGGAGACTGGACCGCCAGCGGGACCTGGCGGCCCTGGCCCTGCTGGCCGAGCGCACACGGCCCGTCTCCTCGAGCCAGACCCGCTTGCTGCCGGTGGCCCCGCCCCTCAGTGATCTGTTCCCGGACGGCAGCCTGCGTCGGGGGACCACCATCGTGGTCCGCGGACCGGGTCGGGGCACCGACATGGACCGGGCGGCCGATGGCAGTGTCAGCATGGCACTGGCCCTCCTCGCCGCGGCATCTGGGGGCGGATCGTGGTGCGCGCTGGTCGGGTTGGACAGCCTGGGTGCGGTCGCCGCGCACGAAGCCGGCATCGACCTGGCCCGACTGGTCGTGATCCCCCACCCCGACGTGGCCTGGGCGGAAGCCACCGCGACCTTGATCGACGGTTTGGACCTGGTGGTTCTCTGCCCCCCGTTCCCACCCCGTCAGGCCATGGCCCGCAGGCTGGTGGCCCGGACCAGGGAGCGCCGGTCCGTCCTGGTAGTGGTGCCGGGTCGGGCCGGATGGCCCGACCCTCCCGACCTGTGCCTGAGCGTCGACGGGGCACACTGGGACGGCGTCGGGACCGGCGAGGGGTTCCTGTCGCGACGGCGGATGACGGTGACCGCTACCGGCCGCCGGTCGGCGGCACGCCCCCGCCACCACCAGTTGTGGCTCCCGTCCCCCTCCGGGCCCGTGGTCGAGGCCGACTCGGTGGAACCGGTGGGACCGGTGGGACCGGCATGAACCGACTCGTGGTGGTGCGCTGCCCCGACCTGCTCGACGAGGACGAGGGCGGTGACGCGCTCCGACTGTTCACCCGGGTGGTCGAGGCCGTCGAGGCCTACTGCCCGTGGGTCACCACGGTGCGTTCCGGTATCTGTTCGCTCCCCGCCCGCGGGCCGGCCCGGTACTTCGGCGGCGAGGGTCCACTGGTCCGGTCGATGACCGAGGCCGTCTCGGCCATCACCACCGTCGAGGTCGGTGTGGCTGACGGTCTGTTCGCCGCGGTGCTCGCCGCCCGGGCCGGTCTCGTCGTCCCCGCCGGGGGGACCGCCGACTTTCTGGCTCCCTTCTCGGTCGGCGTCCTGGGTCAGCCCGAGTTGGCCGAACTGCTGGATCGGTTGGGCATCCGCACCCTCGGTGACTTCGCCGCCCTCCCCGAGCCCCATGTTCTGGGCCGATTCGGGTCGGACGGAGTCGCCGGCCACCGCGTGGCCCGGGCTCGGAGCGGAGAGTTGGGTGACCTGCACCAGGCCGCTGTCGGCCGGCGGTCGCCAGGCCGGGGCAACGGTGCCGGCGCCGGCACCGAGGCCGGTCAGTCCGGGTTCTGGGGCGGGGTCAGCGACACCGATGCCCGGGCCGGCCGGGCCCTCACCGCCGTCCAGGACCTCCTCGGTCCGGACCAGGTGGTAACGGCCCATCTCCAAGGAGGCCGCGGGCCGGCCCAGCGAGCCCGCTTCGTGACCTGGAGCGCCCGGGCCACCCACGGTGACGGCGTCGTCGGTGGCCCATGGCCCGGCCAGATCCCTCCGCCGGCACCGGCAGTCGTGTACCCCGCTCCCCTGCCGGCCGAACTGGTCGACGCCGACGGGGAGCCGCTCGCGGTGTCGGCACGGGGGCTTCTCACCGGCGTTCCCTGCCGTCTGTCGGTGGAACGGGGGCCGTGGTCGTCAGTGACCGCCTGGGCCGGGCCGTGGCCATCGGACGAACGATGGTGGTCGAGGTCCCGCCGCAGGAGCGCCCGCCTGCAGACGGTCATCGGGCCGGCCGCCCACCTGCTGCTGGCCGAACGGGGCCGCTGGTGGGTCGAAGCCACCTACGGATAGCCCGAGCATCCGACCGACATGGCCTACGCCGAGCTGCACGCCCACTCCAACTTCTCCTTCCTCGACGGCGCCAGCCATCCCGAGGAGCTGGCCGCAGGAGCGGCCCGACTCGGCCTGTCCGCCCTGGCCCTGACCGACCACAACGGTCTCTACGGCGTGGTCCGCTTCGCCGAAGCGGCCCGGTCCTTCGGTCTGCCCACCGTCTTCGGCGCCGAGCTCACCATCACCGGGGTGGCCCCGGCCGGGACCCGCACCGGGGTGGCCCCGGCCGGGACCCGCACCGGAGTGGCCGACCCCGAGGGAACCCACCTGGTCGTGCTGGCCCGGGACCCCGAGGGCTACGCCCGCCTCAGTCGGGTCATCGCCGAAGCCCATCTGGCCGGGGGGGAGAAGGGAAAGCCGGTCATCACCCTCGACGCGCTGTCCGACCACCACGGCGGGCACTGGCACGTCCTCACCGGGTGCCGCAAGGGAGCGCTGGCCGCCGCCCTCACCACCGGAGGTCCGGCGGCGGCGGTACGCGTCCTCGACCACCTGATCGGACGGTTCGGCCGTCACAACCTGGCCGTCGAACTGTGGGATCACGGCAACCCGATCGACGCCACCCGCAACGATGCCCTGGCCCTGCTGGCCACCGAGCGGGGTGTGACCCCGGTGGCCACCAACAACGTGCACTACGCCACGCCGGCCCGGTTCCCCCTCAGTACCGCCCTGGCCGCGGTACGGGCACGGCGCACCCTCACCGACCTCGAGGGATGGCTCCCCCCGTCGGCCACCGCCTGCCTACGGGGAGAGGCCGAGCAGCGCCGGCGGTTCGCCCGGTGGCCCGGGGTGGTCGACCAGGCCGCCGAGATCGCTGCCGGGTGCACGTTCGACCTCCGCCTGGTGGCGCCACGGCTACCCGACTTTCCGGTGCCGGACGGACACACCGAACAGACCTGGCTGGTCGAGTTGGTCCGGCAGGGCGCCGTCGGGCGGTACGGCCCCCGGAAGGCCGAGCGGGTGCCCGGAGCCTGGGACCAACTCGACCGCGAGCTGACCATCATCGGGGAGCTCGGGTTCCCTGGTTACTTCCTCACCGTGTGGGACATCGTCAGATTCTGCAAGGAGCAGGACATCTTCTGCCAGGGTCGGGGCTCGGCTGCCACCTCGGCGGTCTGTTATGCCCTCGGCATCACCAACGTCGACGCCGTCTCCCTCGGACTGCTGTTCGAACGCTTCCTCTCCCCGGCCCGTGACGGGCCGCCGGACATCGACGTCGACATCGAGTCCGGCCGGCGTGAGGAGGTCATCCAGTACGTCTACGAGCGCTACGGCCGGCTGCACGCCGCCCAGGTGGCCAACGTCATCACCTACCGCTCGCGCTCGGCGCTGCGCGACCTGGGCAAGGCCCTCGGGCACGGCGCCGAGGAGGTGGACGCCTGGTCGAAATCGGTGGATCGCGGCGAGCCGTTCGACCAACGGGACGACCTGCCGCCGTTGGTCAAGGATCTGGCCACCGAGCTGATCGACTTCCCGCGCCACCTCGGCATCCACTCGGGGGGCATGGTCATCTGTGACCGCCCGGTGGTCGAGGTCTGCCCCGTCGAGTGGGGTCGGATGCCCGGGCGCAGCGTGCTGCAGTGGGACAAGGACGACTGTGCCGCGGCCGGGCTGGTCAAGTTCGACCTGCTCGGGCTGGGTATGTTGACCGCGCTACACCACATGGTGGACCTGGTGGACCAGTTCCACCAGGTGACCATCGATCTGGCCCATCTCGACCAGGACCCGGCCGTCTACGACCTGTTGTGCCGGGCCGACACCGTCGGGGTGTTCCAGGTCGAGTCACGGGCTCAGATGAACACCCTCCCCCGCGTCCAGCCCCGTTGCTTCTACGACCTGGCCATCGAGGTGGCCCTGATCCGACCCGGTCCCATCCAAGGGCACGCCGTCCACCCCTACATCCGGCGGCGCAACGGATCCGAGCCGGTCACCTATCTCCACCCACTGCTGCAGCCGGCCCTGGAGCGCACCCTCGGGGTGCCTCTCTTTCAGGAACAACTGATGCAGATCGCCATCGACGTGGCCGGGTTCACCCCCACCGAGGCAGACGAGCTGCGCCAGGCCATGAGCGCCAAGCGGTCGGGCGAACGGATGGCCCGGCTGCGTGACCGGCTGTTCGCCGGCATGGCCGCCCGGGGGGTCTCCACCGAGGTGTCCGAGCAGGTTTACGCGGCGCTGGCTGCCTTCGCCAACTTCGGCTTCCCCGAAAGTCATTCCGTGGCCTTCGCCCACCTGGTGTACTCCACCGCCTGGTGCAAGGTGCACTACCCCGCGGCGTTCACCGCCGGACTGTTGAACGCCCAACCCATGGGATTCTGGTCCCCCCAGAGTCTGGTGGCCGACGCCAAACGTCACGGGGTGGCGGTCCGGCGTCCGGATGTGAACGCCGGCCGGCCCCACGCCGGCCTCGAGCACGACGAGGGAACCCGGTCGGGGCGTCCGGTGGTGCGGCTCGGGCTGTCCTCGGTGCGCGGTATCGGGACCGAGACGGCGACAAGGATCGCCGAGGGAGGGCCCTGGTCCAGCATGGAGGACCTGGTGCGCCGGGCCGGCGTCACCCGGGCCCAGCTGGAAGCCCTGGGGACCGCCGGCGCCCTGGACGGCATGGGGACAGCCGGCGCCCTGGGACAAGAGCGGGTGGGGCGAGCCGGGCGGAGCCGACGATCGCTGGTGTGGGGGGCGGGAGCAGCCTCCCAGGCCACCCCTGATCGGCTCCCGGGCGTGGTCACCGGATCGGATCCACCGGCCCTGCCTCCCCCCACCCAGTGGGAGGAGGTGGCCGACGACCTGTGGTCGCTCGGGATGACGCCGGACACCACGGCCATGGAGTTGGCTCGCGACGGGCTGACCCGAAGAGGCGTACTGGCCGCGGCGACACTCCGGTCGAGGCCGGCCGGGGACCGGATCACCGTCGGAGGTGTGGTGACCCACCGCCAACAGCCCGAGAGCGCTCACGGGGCGGTCTTCTTGAACCTCGAGGACGAGACCGGCATGGTCAACGTCGTGTGCTCCCGCGGCGCCTGGGTCCGGTGGAAGCCGGTGGCCAGATCGTGTCCGGCCCTGCTGGTCCGCGGCAGGATCGAACGGTCCGAAGGGTCGATGACTCTGGTGGCCGAGCGGTTCGACTCCCTCGAACTGGGCCCGGTGCCGACGTCGCGAGATTTCCGGTAAACATCTTGACTACTGTTCGCGTTTTGATCAACACTAAGAGTGATACTTCAGAGTGCTACAGCCTCACCATTATTCCCATTGCGCACTCGCATCAACGTCGGGCCACCAACGGTCCGGCCGAGCAGGAAACCAGTGGTACCGCAGGAGACCCACCGACGGAGAGCCTCCGGGGCGATGCCCACCAACAAGCGCAATTGGGACAACAGGAGGCAGTAGACATGAGTGGAGAGATTGCAGGACCGAGCGTGTTCTCGCTCGAACTGGTAGGGCTGATCGTCGGCATCTCGATGATCGTCGGAGCCGTCGACCTCATACGTCAACCGGGGTGGGCGTGGAAGCGGGCCCAGGAGAGCAAGACGGCCTACCTCATTCTGGTGGTGCTGGTGCCCATCGTCGGCGTCGCCCTCTACGTCTTCAAGGGACGACCGAAGGTGTCACCCATCGCTGCCGCCGGCCGGGCCGCCAGTCTGCCCTTCGAGCGATTCGGCGAGGAAGCCGCCGAACCACGAGAGGACGGCTTGCCCGCCGGTCATGTCGCGGCACCGGTGGGGCTCGGCAGCTTCGGTGAGATCAGAGGAACGGCCGCCAGTCCCTGGGATGAGCCGATCGTGGAGGCCCCCATCTACGAGGTGTCGGAGACCTTCTTCAGCAGCGGTGGGACCGGGACAGCCACCCGCACCGCTCTCCATTCCATCGGCCTGGCCCGCGCCTACCGCCCCCGGCAACGGACCAGCCTGAACGAGAGCGAGGATGCCACGCCCACCGTCCCGGCCGGATGGAAGGCCGACCCCACCGGCCGTCACCAGTTCCGCTACTGGGACGGGTTCCACTGGACCGAGAACGTCGCCGACGCCGGCAGCCAGTCGCGGGACTCGGTCGCCAGTTGAAAGCCGGGCGGTGGCCCCGTCCACCCGGACGCGGCTACCGCCCGGCGGACGCCAGTCGGCAGAGCCGGGCCACCAGCACCTCCAGTACGGCCTCGGGCGGCAGCGCCGTCACTCCCCGGACGTCGAGGTCGGCCCGGGCCACCAGCCGGACGGCCCGGGCGATGCGCTCGATCCCCAACCGGCGCGACTCGGCCAGCGCCTTCTTGGCCGGGAACGCGCTCTTGA
The DNA here is from genome assembly GCA_963756515.1 of uncultured Acidimicrobiaceae bacterium. GTDB lineage: Bacteria > Actinomycetota > Acidimicrobiia > Acidimicrobiales > RAAP-2 > Bog-756. The sequence goes on along the minus strand of CAVWNV010000002.1, from coordinate 295,173 downwards.
GCCCCAGGACCTGGGCCGCCGCCTCGGGCGAGTTCACCCCGGACCCGTCCAGCAGGAGCATCTTGCGGTAGTGGCTGTGCAGCACGGACAGCACCCGGAGCGGATGCGAGTCCGGCGAGGCGAGCATGCGGTGGAGTACCCCCAACGCCCGGGCCGTCTTGCCGGCGTCGATGGCGTCGGTGAGATCCCACGGGGCCAGGGCACCGGCCGAACCCAGGAAGGGCTCGAGGTCGTCGACGGTCACGGATGCCCCGGGCCCGTAGGCGGCGGCCAGCGTGTCCAGCAGCCCTTCCAGTCGGCCCAGGTCCTCGCCCAGGTGCTCCGAGACCAGGGCGGCGGACGGCCCGTCCAGCCGCACCGGCCCGCCTCGCAGGTGATCGGCCAACCACTCCGACCGGGCCCGGCCGTTCCCGACCGAGGTGTTCACCACCTGTCCGGACGCGGCCACCGCCTTGGCCAGGGCCTGAGGTGGCGTCCCGCCCCCGGCCACCAGGACCAGGGCTGTCGTCCCGAGGGGTTCCTTCAGGTACTCCACCAACCGCTTGGCGTCGCCCGGTGTCAACTGGCCGACGTCGCGCACCACGACCACCCGGCGCTCGACCAGGAACGGGGGTGTCGTGCAGGCATCGATGACGGCCCCGACGTCGAACGGTTCGACACCCGGCCCGCCGAACTCCTCGACTACGAGAGACGGGTCTCCCCCGCCGACCAGACTGGCGGTGAGGGCGTGGGCCGCCTGGGCCACCAGGGAGGGGTCGGTGCCCCGGATCAGATAGCAAGGTTCGACCGCGGTGGGACGGTCCGAGGACCCCACGCCGTCGGCCGTTCGGGTGGCGCTCATACCCTCGTCCCGCTCACCGGCCGGCCGGGGTCCGCCGGGCCGACTCGATGGCGGCCAATGTCACACAAGCCTGACGGTGGGCTGCGACATCGTGCACCCGCATGATCCGGCAGCCGAGCGCCGCACCGATCGACGTGGCCGCCAGGGACGCTTCACGGCGCTCGCCGATCTCGAGGCCGAGCACCACCCCCAGAAACGTCTTGTTGGACGCCGACAGCAGGAGCGGATAGCCGAGGTCGGCGAGCTCCCCCGAGGCCCGCAGCAACGTCAGCGATTGCTGGGCCGTCTTGCCCAGGTCGAGGCCGGCATCGAGGACGATGCGATCCGGTGGGAGCCCGGCGGCGATGGCCCTGGACGCCCGGTCGAGCAGGTAGCTCCGGACCGCCTCGACCACGTCGTCGTAGACCGGCTCGGGGTCGGGGATCCGGGGACCGAGCCGGATGTGGGTGGCCACAACCGTGGCCCCGGCCGCCGCCGCCACGGCCAGATACTCGGGGTCGGCGAAGCCGCTGATGTCGTTGCCGACAACGGCACCGACCGCGTATGCCTCTTTGGCCACCGATGCCCTCCAGGTGTCGACTGACAGGGGGACGTCGAATCGGGCCCGCAGCGCCTCGAGAGCGGGGATGACCCGGTCGAGCTCCTCCGCCTCGTCGACGGCGGGTCCCGGTCCGGCTTTGACACCGCCCACATCGAGCAGGTCGGCCCCATCGTCGACGAGCTGCTCGGCCCGCTGCACGAGCTGGTCGAGCGCGAAGGTGGCCCCCTTGTCGTAGAAGGAATCGGGGGTGCGGTTGAGGATGCCCATGATGAGGGCCCGGTCGGTGATGTCGAAGCTCCGGTCCCCGAGGCTCAGACGGTCGGCACGCACGGTGGTGACGCTATCTCCACCGGAGGGAACCGACTCCCGAGGAATTTCCGGGGCCGTCGGCACGACGGTGAGAGCCGGTCTCGCAGCCCCTCAGAACAAGCGAGCGGCCAACGCCTTCCGGTATCCCGAGGTCCGGGGATCGTCAGGTCCCAAGGTCTCCAACAGGTCCAAGAACTCCTGTCGGGCCGTGGGGTCGTCGTTGACCCGGTCGAGCAGGCCGTCCAGCAGACCTTCGACGCCATCGGCCTCCACATCGACCTCCTGGCCGGCCAGGCGGGCCTCGGCCAGAAGGCGCCGGATCTCTGAGGTCTCGGGAATGCGGTTGAGGAGGGCGATGGCCTCGTCGGTCTGGCCTCCGGCGATGAGCAGCGCGGCCAGGGCGGTGATGGCCCCTTCATGATCGGGTTGGAGTTCGAGGGCCCGGCGGAGGGGCTCCTCGGTACCGAGGCGCTCTCCTTCGGCCACCAGCTCGTCGGCTTCGGACGGAGCCGGCGTGAGCTTGGCCACGAACTCGGCCACGGCCGGCTCGGGCAACGCGCCGATGAAACCGTCGACCACCTTCCCGTCCTTCAGCGCGAAGACGGCGGGGATCGACTGCACCTGAAAGCTGGCCGAGATGGCCGGGTTCTCGTCCACGTTCACCTTGGCCAGGGCGACTGCCCCGTCGGTCGCCTCGATCACCTGCTCGATGATGGGACCGAGCGTCCGGCACGGCCCACACCACGGCGCCCACAGGTCCACCACCACCGGGACCTCGGAGGACCGTTGGAGGACTTCCTGTTCGAACGTGGCGTCGGTGACATCGATCATCCAGAAGACGATACCGGGAGCGGATCCGCCATCCGACCGGCCACGACGGGCGTGGGCCGTCCGGATCCGGTCCCCGTGGCCGGGGATCCGGTCACGGGGCGGGTAGCGTCGTGGGACATGGACGCAGGGTCACCAGCCGCCGCCGTCGAGGTCGAGGGGATCGACCGTCGGCGGGTGACGGAGTGGATCACGGCCACTGTGGCCCAGGCCAAGGCCCCGTTCACGTTCGAGCTCATCGCCGGAGGCCGTTCCAACCTCACGTACCGGGTCACCGATGACGCAGGCCAGTCGTTTGCACTCCGGCGCCCCCCCCTGAGCCACGTGCTCCCGACCGCCCACGACATGACACGTGAGCACACGGTGATCACGGCCCTCGGGGATACCGGGGTACCCGTGCCCCGCACGCTCGGTCTGTGCACCGACGTGGCTGTCAACGGAGCCCCCTTCTACATGATGTCCTTCGTCGAAGGTCATATCCTGCGCGACGAACGTGCCGCCGCGGAGCTGACCGAGGTGGCCCGGGGCCGGGCCGGCGACTCGCTTATCGACACGCTGGCCCAGCTCCACGCGGTGGACGTCGACGCCGTCGGGCTCGGTGACTTCGCCCGGCGCGACGGCTACATCGAGCGCCAACTTAAGCGGTGGCACGCACAGTTCACCCAGTCGGTCGATGACGGCCGGCCGGGACCCGCGGTCATCGACCGTGTCCACGAGCTGTTGGCGGCCAGGATCCCCGAGCAGCAAGGGGTGAGCATCGTCCACGGTGACTACCGCCTGGACAACACCGTCCTCGACGACGCCGGTATGGTCCAGGCCATCTTGGACTGGGAGATCTGCACGCTGGGCGACCCTCTGGCCGACCTCGGCCTGCTGTTGGTGTACTGGGCCGAGCCCGAGGACGGCGATCAGGCGGTCCTGGGGGTGGCCCCCACCGCGCTGCCGGGTTTCGCCCGGCGCTCGGACCTGCTCTCCCGCTACTCGGCCGCGTCCGGACGAGACGTGTCGCAGATCTCCTACTACCGTGCGTTCGGATTCTGGAAGCTGGCCTGTATCCTCCAAGGGGTTCATGTGCGCTACGCCGGAGGGGCCGCCGCCGGCGACCGATCAGGCGTCGAGCAGTTCGCCGCCCACGTCGGGCGATTAGGCGAGCGAGCGTTGGCCGAGGTGGAGTCCCTGTGACCGATCGAGATCCGTCGTCCCTCTTCGAGTTCGACCCCGAGTGGATGGCGACCGCCGAGGGACGCCTGTCCCACCCTGTCATGGTCGTCGCCCTCGAGGGTTGGGTCGACGCCGGCTTGGGGGCGTCGGCCGCCATCGCCGCGTTGATGGCCGCGACCCCGGCCGAGGTGGTGGTGTCGTTCGACACCGAGATGCTGATCGACCAGCGGGCCCGGCGGCCCATCGCCCGCCTGGAGGACGGAGTCACCACCGAACTGACCTGGCCGACCATCCAGGTGGTGGCGGGCAAGGACCGTGTGGGCGCCGACATCCTCTTCCTGACCGGTCCCGAGCCCGATTTCCGCTGGCCCACGTTCATCGACGCCGTCGTCGGCCTGGTCCGCGATCTCGAGGTCCGCACGGTCGTGGGCCTCGGGGCGTTTCCGGCTCCGACGCCGCACACACGTCCGGTCCGACTGGCCTCCACCGTGCCGCCCCAGTCAGTGGAGCTGGCCGGACGGGTCGGCACCGTCCACGGGACACTCGAAGTTCCGGCCGGCGTGCAGGCGGCACTGGAGGTGGCACTGGGACAGGCCGGGGTGCCGGTCATCGGCTTGTGGGCGAGGGTGCCCCACTACGTGTCGGCCATGCCGTACCCCGAGGCCGAGCGCGGCGCTGATCGAGGGGCTGTGCGCGGTGACCGGCACGGTGCTCGACACGTCCTCGCTGCGCAGTGCCGCCGAAGCGTCCCGCCGTCAGGTCGACGAGCTGATCGGTGCCAACCCCGATCATCTCGAGATGGTGCATCGGTTGGAGGCTGCGCTCGACTCGGAGGAGGTCACTCCGACCGGCTTCGACATGGAGGTGCCCAGCGGGGACGAGATAGCGGCCGAGTTGGAGCAGTTCCTCAGAGGCGAAGGCCACTGAGGACTGGGGATGGGACGTGTCCCGTCCCTGACCCACCTCCCTGCCGGTGGGTCAGGCGCTCAGCCGACACGGCCAGGATCACGAGGGACACAACGGCGACGACGACCAACAGGCCCAACAGAGCCCATATGGTCACCCGTCTCCGGGAACCCGGCTGCGTCGCCCCCCGGCTCATGGTGTGCCGGGCCGGCCGGGTCTTCTTCGGTGCCGAGCTCTGGGTCAACGGGTCGAAGACCGGGAGCTCGGTAACGATCCGCATCATCTCCTGGGTGGAGGTGGCTTCGGCCAACTCCTGCAGCCGCACTTCGTACTCTGCGGGCTCGAGCAGCCCACGCTCGGCCGCCCGGTCGAGCAATGATCCGTAGCGGTTCCTCTCCTCGTCGGTGATGACCTCGGGTTCGACCAGTCCGCCCTGGGCCGGGTGGAGGAGCGAATCAGCCAGCGCGGTGACGTCCCCGAAGACCTCGACATCGGGCACTGTGGCCGGGGTCGGGGACGAGGGTTCGCCCGGCGGTGGGCGACCACCTTCCGCATCATCGGCCACCCGGCGAATTGTGGGCCAGACCGCTGTCGCGATGCAACAGATGGTCGTTGGTGGACCGGGCGCCCGCCCCGGGTGGCCCGGGATAGCGTGGCGCATGGACGTCGACGGAGGCATCGGATTCGATCCCAGCGGGGTCATCGAAGGCGCTCGGCTGGCCGAGGAGGTCGGCTACGACGGGATCTGGTCCGCCGAGACCAGCCACGACCCGTTCCTCCCCCTGGCCCTGGCGGCCGAGCACACCGAGCGGATCAAACTCGGCACGGGCATCGCCGTGGCGTTCGCCCGGAACCCGATGACCCTGGCCGTCGTGGCCAACGACCTCCAGACCCTCTCGAAGGGACGGTTCATGCTCGGGCTGGGATCACAGATCAAACCCCACATCGAGAAGCGGTTCTCCATGCCCTGGTCGCATCCGGCGCCGCGGATGCGGGAGCTCATCCTGGCCATCCGGGCCATCTGGGCCAGCTGGGCGGACGGCAGCCGTCTGGCCTTCCGTGGCGAGTTCTACCGACACACGTTGATGACGCCGATGTTCGACCCGGGGCCCAATCCCTACGGGCACCCACAGATCTTCCTCGCCGCGGTGGGTGAGAAGATGAGCGAGGTGGCCGGCGAGGTCGGCGACGGTCTGCTGGCCCACGGGTTCACCAGCGAGCGTTACCTGCGCCAGGTGACGGTGCCGGCCCTCGAGCGCGGACTGGCCCGGAGCGCACGGGGGCGCGGCGACGTCCAGATCTCGTACCCGGGCATGGTGGTCACCGGCGCCGACGAAGAGGGATTCGCGGCGGCTACCAAGGCTGTCAAGACGCAACTGGCCTTCTACGGCTCGACCCCGGCATACCGCCCGGTGCTCGAACTGCATGGCTGGGGTGACCTCCAGACCGAGTTGAACACACTGTCGAAACGGGGGGCCTGGGACGCCATGGCCGATCTGATCGACGACGAGATGCTCAACACCTTCGCCGTTGTCGGCGAGCTCGACGACATCGCCGGCGAGGTACGCAAGCGGTTCGAGGGTGTCGTCGACCGCTTCAACTTCTACGCCCCCTACCCCATGGAGCCCCAGCGTTGGGCCGAGGTACTCGCCGGTTTCAAGTAGCCGGTTGAGGCCGGCCGGTCAGACGACGATGTTGACCAGCTTCGGCGGCTTGACGATGATCCGGCGGGGCACTGCGCCCCGCAGCGTCTCGATCACCGCCGGAGACGCCAGGGCCAACGCCTCGGCCCCGTCCTCCGAGACGGACGGTGGTACATCGATGCGGTCCCGCAGCTTTCCATTGACCTGAACGACCATGGTGACCGAGTCCTCGGCGACCAGGGACGGATCGGCGACCGGCCACGATTTGAGATGGATGTGGTCGCCGTGACGTCGCTCCCAGGCCTCGGCGGCCAGATGTGGCGTCATGGGGGCCAGCAGGAGGAGCAGCGTGTCCACTGCCTCATCGCTGACCTGACGGTGCGGGTCGCCACGCACGTAGGGTTGGACGAGGTTGACGAACTCCATGCAGGCAGCCACGGCGGTGTTGTAGGACCAGCGCTCGTACTCGCCACTGACCCGGTCGATCAGTCGGTGCGTGGCCCGCCGCATGGCCAGATCTTCGCCGGTGGGATCACCCGCCCGTGGCACGGCGGTGCCCGACCCGTCCGACACGGACAGACGCCAGACCCGGTCGAGGAACCGGGCACAACCGTCGATGACCTGGTCGGTCTGCTCGGTCCAGTCGACATCGTCAGCCGGCGGTCCGACGAAGAGGTGGAACAGCCGCAGTGCGTCGGCCCCGACGGTCGCCAGGTAGCTCGATGGAGCCACCAGGTTCCCCTTGGACTTCGACATCTTCTTGCCGTCCATCCGGATCATCCCCTGGGTGAACAGCCGGTCGAAGGGCTCGCGGAGGCCCGGGAGCACCATGCCCAGATCGGCCAGGGCCTTGGTGAAGAAGCGGGCGTAGAGCAGATGGAGGATGGCGTGCTCGATGCCGCCGATGTACTGGTCCACCGGCATCCATCGGGCCGCCACGTCCGGATCGAAGGGGAGGTCCGCCGTCCACGGGTCGGTGAACCGCAGGAAGTACCACGACGAGTCGACGAACGTGTCCATGGTGTCGGTCTCACGGGTGGCCGGGCCACCGCACACCGGGCAGGTGGTGGTGAGGAACTCCGCGCTGGTGGCGAGAGGGGACTCCCCGGTGGGTAGGAACTCGACGTCGTCGGGAGCCAGGACCGGGAGTTGATCAGGCGGCACCGGAACGATGCCGTGCTCGGGGCAGTAGACCACCGGGATGGGGCAGCCCCAGAACCGCTGGCGGGAGACCAGCCAATCGCGGAGCCGGTAGTTGACGGTCCGCTTTCCGATCCCCTCGGCCTCGAGCCACTCGATGGCCCGGGCCTTGGCCGTCGAGATGTCGAGGCCGTTCAGCCACGCGCTGTTGATCTTCTCGCCGGTGCCGGTGTACGCACCCCCCGGTCCCCCCTCATCGTCCCAACCCTCGGGCGGTCGTACGGTGCGCACCACGGGCAGACCGTAGGCCTGGGCGAAATCCCAGTCACGGTGGTCCTCGGCCGGCACGGCCATGATGGCGCCGGTGCCGTATCCCATCAACACGTAGTCGGCCACATAGACCGGCACGGCCTGCTCGGTGAACGGGTTTATCACCGAGGACCCCGTGAAGGCCCCTCGTTTGGCCAGGCTCGAGGCGCCGCTCTCCGACATGCGGTCGAGCTCACTGGTGACTGCGGCCCGCTGCCGGAGGTCCTCGACCTCGCTCCGATGTTCCGGTGTGGTGAGGATGTCGACCATCGGGTGCTCAGGGGCCACGACGGCGTAGGTCATCCCGAAAGAGGTGTCCGGTCGGGTGGTAAATACCCGCAGTGCCAGCCGTTCCTGTCCGTCGCTGCCGTCCCGACCGTCGACGACCAGGTCGTACTCGGCCCCCTCCGATCGTCCGATCCAGTTGCGCTGCATGGTCTTGACCCGCTCGGGCCACTCCAGCTCGTCCAGACCGGCCAACAGTTCGTCGGCGTACTCGGTGATGCGGAAGAACCACTGCTCGAGATCCCGCTTGACCACGACGTCCCCGGAGCGCTCGCAGGTGCCGTCGGGCAACACCTGTTCGTTGGCCAGGACGGTCTTGCACCCGGGACACCAGTTGACCGGGGCGTTGGCCCGATAGGCCAACCCGGAGGCCAACAGCTTCTGGAAGATGACCTGATTCCACTTGATGTACTCGGGATCGTGGCTGCGGATCTCGCGGCGCCAGTCGTAGACGGCGCCGAGGGAGGTGATCGACTCCTTCAGTTCGGCGATGCGGGCCTCGGTGAACACCCGCGGATGGGTTCCGGTCTTGATGGCGGCATTCTCTGCCGGCAGACCGAAGGAGTCGAACCCGAACGGGGACAGGACGGCCTGGCCGAGCATGGTCCGGTGCCGCACCAGCAGGTCACCGAAGGTGTAGTTACGGACGTGGCCCATGTGGGCCGGCCCGGACGGGTAGGGGTACATGCACAGGACGTACGAGTGGGGCCGGGGGTCGTCGGCATCTACCTCGTACGTGCCCTCGTCGGCCCACAGTCGCTGCCATTTCTTCTCGATTTCGATGACGTCGTAGGCCCGTGCCATGACTCACGATCGTACCGGTGGACCACCCCCGCCCCGGTCTGCCCCCCCAGATGCCGCCCGAGGTTCCGGACCGGACCGGTCAGCAGGTTCGGTCAGGCCCGCGAAGGGACCACGTTGACCCGGTGGGACGATGCCCGCCGGACCGATTACGCAGCCATCCGAACCCCGGGGTACACCGAGGTCCGGAGCCATCCCCGGTCCCCAGCCCCGTCGTGCCGCCAAGGCCAGCGGGCATCCGAGGCCCGGTCGACCTCCTGCTAACCTGACCCAACCCGCGGGGGCGTAGCTCAGCTGGTAGAGCGCTTGACTGGCAGTCAAGAGGTTCGTGGGTTCGAGTCCCATCGCCTCCACCAAACTCGCAGGTCAGAGGCATATTGACCAGAGCATCCGGGTGCCGAATGAGCCCGCCCGAGCTATCCGGGCGCGAACTTTCGCTGTGGCGCTGGAGCTCGGTGAAATCGACCATCCGCCAGCGATCGGGTGAACTGTTCCCTCGATGTGCGGCTTGGCAGCCGGCCCGGTCGGCTGTCTAGTGATCGATACGAAACGTGTGGAGGATGGCGTAGGCCGCAGACGACGTGCTCTGAGACGTGGTCAGGTCGTAGATCGTCTGACCGTCCAGAATGACGAGGCCGCCCGCGAAGCCCGAGCACTGACCAGTGGGAACGCACCCGGGAACAACCCCGATCATGGCGGCGTCTCCGGTCTTCGTAAGCCTGCGACCGCTCGGTCCAGAGGGAAGATAGCTTCGGAGCAGGTACGGCAAGCGGCCAGGACGAACCGGTTTCGTCAATGTGTCCACCGATACCGTGGTCGTGCCACCCGACCAGATCCTTCGGGTGGCAACGCTCGTTCCGTACAGCGCCTGGCCTTCGGCGTCCGACAACTGAAGAATCCGGACACTCGGCGGCTGGGCGAAGGACACGGAGAACCGGTACCCAGCTTGGCCGTGGGACGTGGGCCGAGGTAGCACGGCTTGGCCCGAGCAACTCGCCAGCAGCACCGCCACCACGAGTACACACCCCCCTAGGCCGTAACGGATCGGTCTCACCAGTCGAGGGTAACCCGGGCTTTACCCTTTTGCTGATGGTCTGCCACTGCCGGGACCGAACTCACTGATTTGTCTTCACGGCGGCGCGCAGTTGAGTGGGAGCAGTGATCGAGGTCCCCAGCGTGACCGTCGTCGAAGATGTGACAGTAGCTGGCTCGACCTGGAGATAGACGGCTCCTCCGACCGCGGGGAGAACGGTGGAACTCACCGTGGTGGTGGAGTTCTTGGCCAGCGTTCCCCCTGCTTGGGTCCCCGCCCCCCCACTGCACAGATTGGAGACCCAGGCGACGGCACAGGCGAACACTTTGAACGTGGGCGAACCCGAGGCCGGGTTGGAGACGGTGACCTTGTAGCTGATGGCACTGAGGGCGATGGTGCCGGTATTGGTTACCTTCGAGGTCTGGTCCGTATTCGCTGTGAAGGTCATCGAGGTGGTGGCTGCAGTTGCGGCCCACGTCCCACTCGTAATCGCCTCCGTGCCCTTTACGGATCCCTTGTTGCTGGCCGCTCCGGCCGAAATCGGTATCGAAAGCCCCAGGCACAGCAGGACGGTCGCAGAGGCGACCGTCCTGCGTGTGCCATAGCGGTGAAGCCGCATTCGGACCCGCCAGCTACTGGTTGGTGGCGACACCGGTCCGCTGTTGCTCAGTGAAGGTGTACGTGAGCGAGGTCGAAAGCCCTTGGACCGTCGGCGTGGGGGCGACGCCGTTGGTTGACGTTTCGGATCCCACCAGACCCAAGCTCACCTGAACGTGCGCCACCTGACCCGTCGCCGCGATCAGCGCCGGGATGTTGGACAGGTTCACTGCCGTACCCGAGGTGTTCATGGTGCTGATCTGGGTCGAGGCCAAGATGGCGGTGGTCGTGCCCGAGCACACCCCGGTGGCCAGCGTCCAGGCCACCGAACACTGGGTAGCGGTGACAGTCAGCCCCTCACCAGGGGCAGTGCCGTTGGTGAGCGCGTTCGCCGGTGTACCGGCTACCCACAGGGTCATACCGGACGCCGAGGCCAACGTGCCTGTGTTGTTGAGGTTGACATACACGTTATCCGTGTCCCCGGGGGCCATCTTGCCGGTGAAGTTCGAAAACCCCACTCCGACGTCGGCACTGAGGGTCAGATTCAAGGTGCCCGACGTGACCGCCTCCGAACCGGTGGCGACCCCGGAGAGGCCAGCGTAGACACCGGCGACGGTGAGCATCCCAACCGATACGGCGAAGAGCCCGGCGAATACCGTTCTTCCCGATCGCTTGACTTTGGTCCGCTTGGCGTGGCGGTGCTGGCTCATTCGATGCTCATTTCTCTAGTGGTTGGTTATTGGGGTACAGCGGGGCGATCAGACCGTCAGCGGTCGGGACGGGGGAGGACGCAAGATCCAACGGGTCCCGCTCACGCCAGCCACCAGACCCCCAAGAACGATCAGGAGCAGTTGGACGGGGCCGCGGAGTCCGACCATCAGCCGACCGACACGGGGCACAGAGCCAATGACCTGGGGCACGGTGGACGAAGTCAGCTGAGCGTGCCAGGGGTCTGGCGACTTGTTGGCGTCACCTTTTGTCGTGATGATCGGTTCGGACCGGCTGCCGCTCACCGAGACGATCCGGTGGGCGAACTCAGCGTGTTGGCCGGGAGGGACGAAGAGGATAATCATGCCTCTGCGCAGGTCGTCTACCGGGACCGGTCTGGAGATGACGATGGCCCCCGGACCGTAGGTTGGAACCATGCTTCCGGTGAGTACGGGCCGGACCTGAACATGAAATGCGACGATGGCAAGTGCCGCGACCGTGCACACGACGGCGAACGCTGCCGTCCCCACGACAAGGAGACCAGTGAACCATGGGCGGCGTCGAGCGCCAGCGACATCCGAGGAATGACTCACCCAAGTGGCTTCGTCACCAAACTCACCGGGCTTTAGGGGATTCTCAACACGTGTTGCGTAACAGGTACTGCGCAAGACGTCTTGCCCACCGTCTCCTCTCCTATCTTTAGGATCCGAACCGGTAGTGACGATTGCCTACGGAGGGTGTCATAGGATTCGCGGTGTGGCTAAAGACATTGATGAGGTCGCCTGTCGTATTGACGCAGTGATTGCCGCCAACCAGGACGCTCGAAGAGCGATGAAGGAAAGCGAACGGATTCTCAATCGAGCGCTCGGGAAACTACGAGAGACCCAAAGCGTCCCCGACACCCTGCTCGGTATGCCTCCGGTCAGTGAGCGGCCCAATGTCCGTGAATCCCTGAAGCACTACGAGGAAGCCCGTCATGAACTCAGGCTCGCGGTTATTGCGAAATGCCTCGATGACGGCATGTCGATCGGTGAGGTAAGTCGGCGCTACGGATTCTCCCGGCAGCTGGCATCCCGCTATGCGAAGGAGGTACGCGAACGTCCGGCCGGCACGGTGCGATAGTCATGCCCTGGTGGAATCAGGTAGCCAGGCAGCGTCCGCGACATGGGTTCGTTCGGGTCCTAGTCTCAGAGCATGTTCGATCACTACGATGCTGCTGCATATGAGACCGAACAGCTCTTGGAGTCGACGCGGCGACTCCGAGCCGCCATTGTCAAAGCTGAGGCCGTATACCGTCGAACATTGAAGGAGCTTCGTCGACATTCGAACATCACCGCATCGATCATGCGGGACGACGCCGCGCAGAGGCGTCAGGATCTTACTGACGCCCTCCTCAACTTTGAGCACCAGCGGCATGCAGCCCGGCTCTCCCTCATTGCTGCCCAGCTTGCCGAAGGTGAGAGCATTGGCGGAGTTGGGCGATCATGGGGATTCTCTCGTCAGTTGGCCTCGAAGTACGCCCACGAGGTGGCAAACGGGGAAACTTGACGTCGGCAATGGCCGACATCACCAGCGGAGCTCCCGTGCTACCACCGCATGTTGTGGAGGCACGTGCACTGAAGATTCCGTGGCATAGCCTACGTCGATGCCCACCATCTACCAGTGGCGTGGCGACTTCGAGAACGTCGAACTGGATGCCCTCCATACGGATGCATTCGAGACGCCCGCTTCCATGGACGAAGAGAAGGATTGGAAGCACCTCGTTTCCCGACACAGTCTCGGGTGGGTGACCGCAAGGGACGGCAACACGCTCGTCGGGTTTGTAAACGTGATTTGGGATGGCATGGTGCATGCCTGGATCCAAGACGTAATGGTGGCCTCAAGTCATCGGGGTAGCGGCACTGGAACCAGTCTTGTCACCAGCGCCCGTGAGGCTTGCCGGCGAGCGGGCTGCGAGTGGCTCCATGTGGATTTCGACGCTTCGTTGGAGCCGTTCTATCTCCAGACCTGTGGCTTTCGTCCAACATCTGCTGGCATTATTCATCTGTCATGACCTCGTCCGGCCGAATGGCTGATACCAGATCGAGATGACCTCGTGAGCACGGGACCAGCGACGCTGGCCAATCGACCCAACAAGTGGCTACCGGTGCCATCATCGACCACCCTGGCCGTGTGGTTCACCTCCGCAGCGCTCACCGCAGACGAAGACTGAAGAGCCGTGGCCGACCCTCAGTTCGAGATTCCCCGACTCGCGGAGATCTACGATCACTTCGACCCTGACCGGCCCGACCTCGATGTGTATGCAGCACTTGTGGAGGAGCTCGGTGCCCGAGTCGTTTTGGACGTCGGATGCGGCACCGGCACGTTTGCCTGCATGTTGGCCCTGCTAGGAGTACAGGTGATCGGCGTCGATCCTGCCGCCGCTTCCTTGGACGTGGCACGACGCAAACCCGCGGCGGACCAGGTGCGTTGGCTACAGGCAGATCCAACCGTCCTGCCCCCATTGCAGGTCGACCTGGCCATCATGACCGGAAATGTGGCCCAGGTGTTTCTGACCGACGACGAATGGGCGGCCACACTGAGATCCGTACGCCTGGTACTGCGGCCGGGCGGTTGGTTGGTCTTCGAGAGCCGGGATCCCAAGGCCCAAGCATGGTTGGGATGGACCCGACAGGAGTCGTTCTCGCGAACGGTTATTCCATCAATCGGGACCGTCGAGGCTTACGTCGACGTCCTCGACGTCTCGGGAGAGTTCGTCACCTTTCGATCGACGTACGTGTTCGACCGGGACGAACAAGCGTTGACGTCCGACTCGACTCTGCGCTTTAGGAGCCGGGCAGAACTTGCCGATTCCCTGGTTGATGCCGGCCTGATCGTGCGAGAGGTCCGAGATGCACCCGATCGACCGGGTCGCGAGTTCGTGTTCATCGCTCAACGTGATGCATGAGGAGTGAGAAGACCGGGGCGAAACTCTCAGCGCATCTGAGCCCGCGGTCGCACCGCGATCGTGACACGTGATGTTGCACAAAGGCGGTCCTGATCGTCGCGCATCTCGACGTCCCATACCCAACTGGTCCTGCCCCGGTGGATCGCCACAGCAGAGCCATGGACTGAACCCTCGGTTATCGGACGCAGAAAGCTCGTGTTGTTGGCCATGCCGAGAGCGGCACCGCCGGTCTCATAGACGCCGCGGGCCGTCCCCGTCGAAGCAAGGGTCTCGGCAATTGCGGCGTAGACCCCTCCATGGATCATGCCGAGTGGTTGGCAAACCTGGGGCCGGACCGGCAGGTGGCCCGAGCATCGGTCGATCTCGACATCTTCGTGAACTACGAATCCAATCGTTGCATCGAACGCCGAATCAAGAGGGACGCGCAGTTTGTAGGGATGTGCATCGGTCATGGTACCGACGCTACTCGGCGTCTCTCGCGGAGAAGGACTTCGACGCCGTGCGGCCACCCGTACTCGGCACCGACCTGGGACACCGAGACGCACCACCCGAACCCCGAGCAGTGATGGCGCCCGGCATATCCCCGACCATCGGCGAAGGCGTGCAGCGGACCTCGATCTGACGCGCGATCACCGGATGTCCTGCCACCGGAGTCCTAGTGTCCTGACCCAGAGATTCGCGCGCAATATCCAGCCAGCGAATCGAGGATTTCGTCGGCACTCTTGTGCCAGACGAAGGGCTTCGGCTCCTCATTCCATCGATCGATCCAGTCGTTGATCGAAGCTTCGAGTTCTTTTGTCGATCGATGGGTTCCACGTCGTAACCACTTGTTGGTGAGCTCGGCGAACCATCGTTCCACCAGATTCATCCACGAGCTGTAGGTGGGTGTGAAGTGCAGATGAAATCGCGGATGGCGCACGAGCCAGCGGCGTATCTCGGGAGTCTTGTGGGTGGAGACGTTGTCGACGACGAGATGGACGTCAAGGTCTTCGGGCACCGACCGGTTGATCAGGTTCAAGAACTTCCTGAACTCCACCGCACGATGTTGGTCGGTCATGTCAGCGATCACCTTGCCCGAGGCGATGTCCAAGGCGGCGTAGAGGTTGGTCGTGCCACCGCGGACGTAGTCGTGGGTTCGGCGCTCGGGTAGACCCGGTCGGAGGGGAAAGACCGGGGCGGTCCGATCCAGGGCCTGGATCTGGGTCTTCTCATCCACGCAGAGCACCAGGGCAGCCTCGGGTGGATTGACGTAGAGACCAACGACGTCACGGACCTTCTCGATGAACAGCGGATCGGGTGAGAGCTTGAAGCTGTCCACCAGATGGGGCTTCAGCCCGAACGCCTGCCAGATCCGGCCGATGCTCGAACGGCTCATGCCCGTGGCGGCGGCCATCGACCGTGTCGACCAGTGGGTGGCATCGTCCGGTGTCTCTTCAAGGGTCTTGACGACCACTCGTTCGACGTCTTCGTCGCTCACCGTGCGGGGGACACCAGGGCGAGGCTCATCATGGAGTCCGTCCAGACGGTGCTCGGCGAAGCGACGACGCCACTTGCCGACCGTCTGCATAGTCACCCCAAGGCGGTCCGCAATCTCGCCGTTGGTGAGGTCGGTCCCGGCGCACAACAGCACGATCCGACACCGCAGTGCCAGAGCCTGTGCGCTCTTTGGACGTCGCGCCCAACGTTCGAGCGTCTCGCGCTCATCGTCGGTGAGAACCACTTCGACTGTTGGCCGTCCACGTCGTGCCATCACTGCCTCCCATCGTCGCTGATGATGGGAGAAACGCGCAGAAAGACAGGGAAATTCCTATTTCAGTAAGAATCTCTGGGTCAGGACACTAGTGCCTGGCCATACTGACGGCGCTCTCTGGGCCCGTCGGCGCGACAGAACAAGGGAGGCTGATGACAAACTCAGATCCGCCTGTCTCGCGATTCGCAACAGCCACGGTGCCGCCGTCTCCCTGCACCGCCTGGGCGACGATAGCCAATCCGAGGCCTGACCCAGGAAGTCCGCGGGACGCGCTCGATCGGTAGAAGCGATCGAAGATATGCGGAAGGTCCTCCGACGAGATCCCCGGTCCCTCATCCCGCACTGAGACCACTCCATCAAAGCACGTCACTTCCACGATGCTCCCGATCGGTCCCCACTTGATGGCGTTGCTCAGAAGATTCGAGACTGCCGTTCCGACCTTGTCGGGGTGACCCGACACCGAACACTTCGTCACGATGGCCCGGATCTCGATCTCACGGGTATGGCCGTACGGGGTGACCGATGTAATCGAGTTCATGACCACTTCATGCAACGCGAACTCCACAGCCGGACTTGGATGTTGTTCGCCCCGGACGAGCTCGGTCAGGTTGCCGACCAGGTTGGTGAGTTCTCCCACTTCCGAAAGCATGTCCCGGAAGATCATCTGTTGGTCGTCCTCCGGCAGTTCAGTCACCCTTGGAAGAATCTCGATGTTCGTGCGGAGACTCGTGATCGGGGTTCGGAGCTCATGGGAAGCGTCCAGGACCAGCTGCCTCTGCGCCGATCGCGACGAATCAACAGCGTTGAGCAGCCGGTTGAATGCCCGCCTCAGTTTGCCGAGTTCGTCGTCCGATTCGGGACTGAGACGTTCCGCATCCTCGATCGACGTCGAGATGTGTTCGATCGACTCCGTCAACTCATCGAGGGGTCGCATGGCACGTCGTGCGACGAGTAGTCCGATGGCGACCGCGGCTCCGATGCCGATGAGCGCGGCGACGACGATGCCGATCCGCAGCAGTCCAAGTTCGCGGTCCACCTCTTGAAGTGGGGTTGACAGCTGCAATGCACCCCCTGAGCGCAGCGGGAAGGGACCGTTGACGCCCTCCACCGTCAGCCCACTCGGTACGGCCATCACGATCTCACGCTCGGGTACTCCGTGAAGATCCACGGTGGTGAAGTATGTGCCGCGTCCCGACGAGGCCACCCGTCGCACATCGATGGTCACGGGAAGAGGATCTCCCCGTGCGGATCCCCCGGCTTCGACTATCCAGGCGATGCTGCCATAGAAGTCGTTACGGACGAGAGGATTGCCGGATGACTCGGCCTCACCGATGGCGTTGACCGACTGTTTGACGAGCGTATTGTCGATCGACTGGAACACGATGTGTTCGGCACCGATGTATGTGACCAGAGCGATACCGACGATGACGAGCGCCACGGCGGTTGAGGTCAGGACGGCCAACCGGGATCGAAAGCTGGTGTTCGGTTCGGGCCGCCACACCTTCATCCTCGGAGTATCACAGCCGAGGTTAAGGATTCCGTAAGTCCCCCGAGTGGGTCTGCGACCGGCCAGAGGAAGGTGCGGGGCGACCGGCTACCGGGACTCAGCCGTGGATCCACGATTGCCACCGGGGCGTCGATCTCACCGATGGATACGACGGGATTGGTGGCGACTATGAGGACTTGGCCCACTCCTGTGGCCAGCCCATGAACACTGCACCGATCTTGTCGGACGGAATGTCGACCGCACCGCTGATCCACCGGAATCGAGTCCCGATGAGTAGGTCGAAGTACTCGAGATCCTCGATCACCGCCGTGATCTTTTGGCCGTCGTCGCTGAAACAGTGGAGAAAACCCACCCCCTCCCAGCCTGGTCGCTGCGTCGCCAGACGCAAATAGTGGCCATGAGGGTCATCCTGCAGGGTTGCGAACGAGTATTCAACGGGTGTCAGTGCCCCGTCATAGGTAGTGCCCACGTGTCTGCCCCCCACTTGTCGCCCTTCGGCAACCCCTTCCATTCGACGGTAGCGCATCACCCTGCCGAATAGTCAAGGCCAAATATCGGATGGCGGCCGGCCCGAGGTCGGATCCTGTCGAGGCCCACCTCCACCGACGTGCTCGATGGACCGTCTCCACCTGCCGATCTGAGTCCGCACGGGCCGGACCTTCCGAACGCCACAGGCAGGCATGGGCGAGCCTCAGCGGACGATGACGGTGCGTAGCCCTGGAACCCTCTGGGCCGTCCCAGGTGGCCTCGACGTCGACCAGCGGAACGGTCAGCCGGGCTACGAGGCCTTCCGTCGCGCCGGTGCCTTCGGTTTCGAGGCCTTGACCGGCTTCTTGATCGGCGTCGGCCGCTTGGCCACCACCTTCTTGGCCGGAGCGGTCCGCTTGGCCGTCTTCCTGGCCGGAGCCGGTTGGCGATTCGCCTTCACCGAGTCGATGCTGGCGGTGAGCACCTCCATGAGGTCGACCACCTTGGTCGAGGCGGGCGCCGACTCGACGTCGGTGACGACCACGTGGCCCTTGCGCTTCTCCTCGATGAGGGCTTCGACCTTCTGACGGTGGGTGTCGTGGTATTTGGCCGGGTCCCACTCGCTCTCCATGGACTCGAGCAGGAGGCCGGCCATCTGGACCTCTCGATCTGTGACCTCGTCCGCTTCGGGAAGGTCGGGCAGGTCCTTGGCCGGAGACCGGATCTCGTCGGCGAAGTACATGGTTTCGAGCTTCAGCACGTCGTCGTCGGGCCGGATGGCGACCGGATACTCCTTGTTCCGCATCACGACGGTCCCGATGGCGACCTTGTTCGCCTTGCGCATGACCTGGCGAAGCAGGGCGTAGGCCTTGTTGGCAGCTTCGCCTTCGGGTGCGAGGTAGTAGGTGGACCGGTAGAAGATCGGGTCGATCTGATCGAGGTCCACGAAGTCGGTGATCTCGATCAGCTTGGACTTCTCGGGTTCCGCCGCCTCCAGCTCCTCGTCACTGAGAAGGACGTACTCACCGCCACCCAGGTCGAATCCCTTGACGATCTTGCTCGTCGGCACCTCGTTGCCCGTGCGCTCGTTCACCTTCCGGTACCGGATCCGGTCCGACGTACCCTCCTCGAACTGGTTGAAGTGGATCGTCTTGTCCTGGGTCGCCGAGTAGAGCCCGACGGGCACATTGACCAGGCCGAAATTGAGCGCGCCCTTCCAGATGGTTCGTGGCATGGCTACATCATTACCCAGGTCAGGACCCATCCACCACCCCTGATACACCCCTTTGTCACACTGAGGCCGTGAGCAAGCCAGACACCGCCGACTACGCCGCCGCCGTGCTCCGGAGCCTGCACGTACTCGTGCCGTCTGGAGCGACGCAGGCGGATCTGGCCCTTGAACTGGGCCTCACGGCCTGGATGCACGCCAGCGGGACGGACATCGAGGACGCGCTCGACCAGATGTGGCGGATCAGGCAGGCCGTTCTCGAGGCGGGCACCATGGACCCCGACATCGAGCCGATCCCCTTCGTCGGCAGCTCATCCCGGATCGATCTGTTGAATCTCGCCATCTACCTGGGCAATCTCGTCGAACGGGCTGCGACGACGAGGGGTTGCGACCGCGACGTCATCGTGGTGGAGGCGCTGGACCACCCTGCGCTTCGACATGTCACGGTGCCGGCACCACAGGTCCGGATGCTGCGTTCCTCCTGACTGGCTGACGGGCCGCAGGTCGGCCCCCGGGTGCCCGGTTGCTTTCAGCCGTAGATCGGGCGGTTCCCATCCCCCGGATCGAGGGTAGAAATGACCCGTGACACCGGATTCGTTGGGCAGCTATCGACGGAAACGACGAGCCGGTCACACGCCCGAACCCATTCCGGAGTCGCAGCCGACGCCGGCCAGGGCCGACAAGAGGCCGACATTCGTCATCCAGGAGCACCACGCATCGAGCCTGCACTGGGATTTTCGTCTGGAACATGAGGGAGTGCTCGCGTCGTGGGCTCTGCCCAAGGGCCTGCCCCTGTCGCCGGATCAGAACCACCTGGCCGTGCAGGTGGAGGATCACCCGCTGGAGTACGGACGGTTCAGCGGTTCGATCCCCGGCGGAGAGTACGGTGCCGGCGAGGTCACCATCTGGGACCACGGCGACTACGAATGTGAGAAGTGGCAGCCTGGCGAGATCAAGGTGGTCCTGCACGGTCGGCGCGCCCGAGGTCGGTATGTCCTCTTCCCCACCCGGGGCAGGAACTGGATGATCCACAGGATGGACCCGCCCCCCGCCGGCTTCGAGCCCCTTCCCGCCCACATCAGCCCCATGCTCGCCGTGCCCGGTCCCCTGCCCGCCGACGACGACGGGTGGGCCTACGAGTTCAAGTGGGACGGCATGCGGGTACTGCTGTGGGTCGATGGAGGCCGGATCCGGATCGTCAGTCGTAACGACAACGACATCACGGCCTCGTTCCCGGAGCTGCGCCGGTTCGGAGAAGCGATGGGATCCCATCAGGCCGTGTTCGACGGTGAGCTGGTGGTGCTCGGCGCCGATGGGAGACCGTCGTTCGCCCGACTTCAACACCGCATGCATGCAAGTTCCCCGACGAGCATCCAGAGGGCGACAGCAGCCAATCCGGTCAGTTTGGTGGTCTTCGACCTCCTCCATCTGAACGGCACCTCGTTGCTCCCCCTCGACTACGACCACCGCCGCGCCGCTTTGAGCCAGCTGGACATCGCCGCACCCAGCTGGGCGTTGACACCATCCTTCACGGCGGAGGCGGGGTCTGACGTCTTCCGTACGGCAGTGGAGATGGGTATGGAGGGCGTCGTAGCCAAACGACGCAGCAGCTCCTATCAACCTGGTCGACGCAGCCGCGACTGGATCAAGGTCAAGAGCCAACTCATGCAGGAGGTGGTGATCGGGGGATACACCGAAGGACGCGGCAGCCGGCGATCGGACTTCGGTGCCCTCCTGCTCGGACTGCCGTCCCCGCAGAGCCGATCACTCACCTTCGTGGGCAAGGTCGGAACGGGCTTCTCCGAACGAACGCGACGGGAGCTCCTACCCGTGCTCGAGCGGTTGGCCCGAGCGACGAGTCCATTTTCCGAGAGGCTTCCTCCAGCCGTAGAGCGCGGGGCCAGGTGGGTCACCCCGAGGTTGGTCGGCGAGGTCCGCTACAGCGAGTGGACAGCCGATGACCACCTTCGTCATCCGGTCTGGCGAGGGCTCCGCCCCGACAAGACGACCAGTGACGTGCGTCGTGAGTCCTAGCAATTCCATCAGGACCTCCGTGGACGGTCGGGAGCTCGTCATCTCCAATCTGGACAAGGTGCTGTATCCCACTACGGGATTCACGAAGGGACAGATGATCGACTACTACGTCCGGGTGGCCGAGGTGATGTTGCCGCACGTCGAGGACCGGCCGCTGACCATGAAGCGCTATCCCAACGGGGTCGACCACAGTTTCTTCTTCGAGAAGCACATCCCGGACCACGCTCCCTCGTGGGTGGGCCGGAAGGCGGTTCCGTCGACGTCGGACGGCGATCCGGTGGAGTATCCCGTGGTTCGTGATCGCCCCACCCTGGTGTGGGCGGCGAATCTGGCCGCCATCGAGTTCCACGTCCCCCTCTGGCACGTGGGGCGGAGGAAGGTGCTGCCCGCGACTCCCGACCACATGGTGTTCGACCTCGACCCGGGGGAAGGCGCGTCGATCGTCGAGTGCTGCTGGGTCGGCGCGCTGGTATCCGAATGTCTGGACGAGGGCCGGTCGGGCTGTTGGCCCAAGACTAGTGGGTCCAAGGGCCTTCAGCTCTATGTCCCGCTGACGGGACGGCCGGGGTGGGAAGAGGTGAGAACGCGGGCCCACCAGATAGCCGTTCAACTGGAACAGGACCACCCCGACCTGGTGGTGTCCAACATGCGAAAGAGCCTCCGCCAGGGAAAGGTCCTCATCGACTGGAGCCAGAACCATCCGGCCAAGACCACAGTGGCTGCCTACTCACTAAGGGCGCGGGACGAACCGACGGTGTCGACCCCGGTCGGCTGGGACGAGGTCGACGGGTGCATCCGATCGGGCGACCCCGAAGATCTCCGCTTCACGTCCGACATCGTGATCCAGAGAATCGGGGATCGGGGAGACCTCTTCGCCGGGGTCTAGCCAGGACATCCACCCCTTGTCACTCGCGGCCCGGACTTCTATGCTCGATTGGTCCCGGTCTTGAGGAGGCAGCGATGAGTGCGATGGGCGAGAGGTTCCTGATTCTGGAAGAGACCGCCGACGCCTTGGATGTCATGGACCCCGAGTTGGCCCGACAGTTCCGATTGGTGAACGGGCTCCCGGGCCTCTCGACGACTGGGGGGGCCACCGATCCGGACCCACGGGTGTCAACCGAGGCTCCGCCCCGGCAACACCGGATCCACATGGACGACGACGCGGACGGAGTCCTCGTCCAGTGCAGCTGCGGCGACTGGAGCGCAGCGGTCGGATGGGACGCCATCGACGACCTCGTAGCTGCCGTGCGGGAGCACCTCGCCGCTCAGGGCACGCTCGACGAAGCCTTTCTGGTCGTCAACAGCCCGCTCGACGGACCCAAGTCGGCGGACCGAGCGTCCTAGCAGTCCGGACGCGTCGACAGGCGAGCCCTCGCCGCACCTGGCTCCGCGGAGGCCTCAGGTCGGTTCGTGCCACCGGCACCAGGTGAGGATCACCTCCGAGCTGCAGGACCATGCGCGCTATCAGGGGACCCTCAGAGGGAGGCCGAGGTGGGCGCCGGGCAGTACAGTGATCGATCGTGAGCCCGACCGACGCTACTGACCTGGAAATCAGCTTCCCCGACAATTTTCTTTGGGGTACGGCGACTGCGGCCCACCAGATCGAGGGCGGGAACGTCAACAACGACTGGTGGACGTGGGAGCACAATCCGGACTCGGGATGCGCCGAGTCGAGCGGGGATGCATGCGACTCCTTGCGCCGCTGGCCTGAGGATGTCGAACTCGTGGCCGGCATGGGACTGGGCGCCTACCGGTTCTCGCTGGAGTGGAGTCGGATCGAGCCCGCCGAAGGCGAGTTCTCCATCGCCGCACTGGACTATTACCGCCGTATCTGCGCGGCATGTCTCGAGCGGAACATCGCTCCCGTGATCACGTTCCACCACTTCACCACCCCCAACTGGCTCTGCGCCCGTGGCGGGTGGGAGGCGGCGGACGCACCCGAGGCGTTCGCCCGGTTCGTCACCCGGGCCGCCGCCCACCTGGGCGACCTTGTGGGCTGGGCCTGCACGATCAACGAGCTCAACCTCATAGGCGTCATGGGCTACGCCCTCGGATCCTCCCCACCCGGGGTGAAAGACGACTTCATCCGCCACCTGGCGGTCAACGAAGCCATCGTCCGGGCCCACCGGCTGGCCGTCGACGCCCTGCGGGCGGGTCCGGGCGACTTCCCGGTGGGACTGACGCTGTCCATGGATGAGATGGTGGCGGAGCCGGGTGGAGAAGGTGTGCTCGAGGCAGCGCAGGAGATTCTCGAGAACAGATTTTTCCGAGCCACGGAGGGTGACGATTTCATCGGCGTCCAGTGCTATTCACGGGTGCATTTCGGCGCCGAAGGACAGGCTCCCAACGAACCGGGCGTACCTGTCACACAGATGGGATACGAGTACTGGCCACAGGGGGTGGAGCACTGCGCCCGCCGGGCGGCCGCCATGACCGGCATACCGGTGCTCCTCACGGAGAGTGGCATCGCCACCGACGACGATTCCGAGCGGATCGTCTTCCTGGCGGAGGTCTTGCGCGGTGTGCGCCGGGCTCTCGATGACGGTGTGGACATTCGCGGGTACTTCGTGTGGAGCCTGCTGGACAACTTCGAGTGGTCGAGCGGATTCGGGCCCAAGTTCGGACTCCATGACGTCGATCGGAAGACATTCGACCGTCATCCCAAGCCCAGTGCGGCCTGGTTCGGCTCCGTAGCCCGGGCCAACGGACTGCCGACACTCTCAGACTGAGGA
The DNA here is from genome assembly GCA_963756515.1 of uncultured Acidimicrobiaceae bacterium. Classification (GTDB taxonomy): domain Bacteria; phylum Actinomycetota; class Acidimicrobiia; order Acidimicrobiales; family RAAP-2; genus Bog-756. The sequence goes on along the minus strand of CAVWNV010000002.1, from coordinate 271,405 downwards.
CGTTGCCTTGCCCGTCGGCGATCGGGGTGACGTAGCTCGGCTGGTTCAGATCAAGCGATCAGCGCGTCCGTGAGCGGGCCGATCCCGGCCAGACGGGATGCCAACTCCTCCGTCAGCTGGTAGCGGGCCGCCAACGTGTCGGGGTCGGTGTAGCTGATGGTCGTCCGCCCCTGGTTGTCCCACACGAGTACCTTGAGCGGCAGATCGAGGGCGGCCAGTGGTGATGCCTGCATCACCGGGGTGCCACTCGCCGGGCTCCCGAAGATGACCAGCTTCGTCTGGCGGAGCTCCAGGCCGATCCGGCTCGCCTCACCACTGTGGTCTACGACAGCGAAGACCTTCATCCCCCGTGCTTCGACGAGTTCGGTGAACCTGGTCAGGGTCGCCGCCACCGAATCAGGTGACAACTTGCTGATGATCCCGGCCGCCGAGCCCGGTTCGACTCGTCCGCCTTGGCGTGAACCCGCGTCGGTTGGGCCATGGTGGCTCATGGGCACCGATCCTATTGCTCAGGACTGTGTACCCACTACCCGGGTCGGCCCGAGCTGACCGTGGAGGACCTCGGTCGCCGGAGACACCAGGGGAGGCGGAGCCCCGGGGATGTCCCCCGGGCCGAGCGCAACGGTCCTGGTGACCTGACGATCCGGAACACAGCTCATGGCCACCGGGCGCTCGGGAACGAGGGCGTAGACCGTCACCATCATCGCCGAAGCCGATCCACCGGTGGCGATCCCACCTATGCCCCCACAGGCCGGGACGGCTACACGCACCGCGAGGACCTCTGATTCGACCGGTCCGAGCGCCGACCAAGGCACGGACAGGACCTCTGACGCGTTGGTGAGACTGGACCGTGAGACCGAGCCGCACGGGCCGTTCCGAGCCCGGTAGACGACTGCCGGTCCATCGACCGAATCTCCGAGAACCACGGCCGCCTCACCCGGAGTCGGAAGGGGTCGTTCGGGTCGGGCCGGTGCGGTCCTCATCATCGGACAGTTGAAAGCGATCTGAGCGTCGGTGGCCAGACCTACCCAGGCGGGAAGGTCCCGTACCGACGGGACTCCGGCTGCGTGCTCGGTGATCGTGACGATCCCAAATCCGAGCGCCTGAGGTCGAAACCCCATGATCTGGGCCGTGGCCCAGATCTGCGTCATGGCCCGCTCCTCGCTCGTCCCCGCACGGATTCGGGCCGGTGCCGGGCGGATCGTCACGACCCCTCCGTCCAGCTCGACCGGCATGACGAAGCGTTGACCAACCACGTCGGGATGAATCGGATCTGATCCATTGGACGAACCGCCTTTCACCGGTGGTGCGGCTGCGGCAATCGGAGTGGACACCGCCAGGACCACGGAGGCGCTCACCCCGAATCCGAGGAGGGCCCGACCGGCGGTGGCGATCCTGGCATTCACCGTTGCGCCTCGAGCTGGGTGCTTCGGAGATCCAGCACATAGTCGAGGCTCCGGGCCAACGGCACGGCGTGGTACCGCCTCCTCCCCTTGACCGCGGTCAAGGAGTCGACGCCGTCGCCACGGTGTCGAGCCGGGCCAGGGTGAGTTCCATGTCCCGGCGGGTCTTCCCCGACCAGATGTCTCCGAGCTTCAACAGCACTCGCTGATGATCGGTCGTGATGTCCCAACTCTCCCGGACCAGCGTGCCCTCGTCCCGGGGCTCGAGCTCGTAGCGCCAGATCCGACCGGCCACCCAGTCCTCGAGCCTTCCTTTGGGTCCGGTCTGCCACGCGATGAGGCGGTTCTCCTCGAACTCGACCACGGTGCTGACCGTGGAGTAGCGGACTCCCATCTTCATGGCCATCCCAAAGGTGCTTCCGAGGGCGAGCCGCTGCGAGCCGGTCTCCTTCGACCCCCGGAGCATGCCCGAACCGTCGATGAGCACGTGCCTCGCGGGGTCGGCCAACACATCGAAGATGACCTCGGGCGAAGCACGGATCAACCGTTCGACGCTCAGGACGAATCCCTTCATCAGGCCACGCTCTGGACGGTGGTCCGCAGGCACCGGACCCACACAGTGTTGCTGTCGAGTTTCTCCATGGGTGTCTTTCGCTGCGGGCCGGACACACTCATGGTAGCGGCCGCACCGGCCCGAGCCGGAGGCGATCTTTCGGCGCACCGACCGCAGCCGATCCGCGGATCCGGCACGCTCCCGGGTAGCCCGAATCCACCCACAACCAGGCCGGGAGGAATCCCGGAGTGCCGTTCGGCTCCATCGATTGTTCCTCTCTCGGGACGTTGGTAGCGTCCCGAGACATGGGCGACTCCGTGCGTGTCTCTCGGCGGGCATTGCTGGGTGGCGCCCTGGCCGGAGCCGCCGCTGTCGGACTGTCCTCGGGCGGAGCGGCCGCGGCCGGACGACCGGCCGGGCCTGCCGCCCGATCCTCATCGGGAAGGCCACTCCCCGGATCGTTGCCCAATCCGAGCGCGCCGGCCGGGAGCGACCAGCTTCCGCAGATCACCACCATCGTCGCAGTGATGATGGAGAACCACACCTACGACAGCCTCCTCGGGATGTTGTCGGGTGGGGATGGTTTCACGACGAACACGCACGGTCGTCCCACCAACTCCAATCCCTGGCCCGAAGATTCCTCGACGCCTCCACCCTTCCGGCATGCCGAAGTCCGTGCCTTCCCCATGCCCACGCCGTGCCAACTCGCCTCCCACCCGTACAACACGTGGGAGGCGGGATATAAGTCGTATGCCCAAGGGAGAATGGACGGCTTCGTCAAGAGCCAGAGCGGACCGGTGTCGATGGGCTACTACGACGCCACGATTCTGCCCTTCGTCAACTCGCTGGCGTCGGTCTTTCCCGTGTGCGACCGGTTCTTCTCCTCGGTGATGGCGCAGACCTATCCGAATCGTCGCTACTTCATGGCCGGAACCTCCTACGGGCTGATCGACGACACCGTCAACGACGACAGGCCTCCGAACGGGACGATCTTCGAGAGTCTCAACGCCCACGACATCTCGTGGAAGAACTACTACTCCGTGGCGCCGTCCAGCCTGATCTGGACCTATCTGGCCAATGAACCGAACATTGCGCCACACCTGGTCGGCATCAGTGAGTTCTTCGAGGATGCTGCGGCGGGAACACTTCCCGCCTACAGCATGATCGATCCGAATTTCGCCACCTCCTCCGAGGAGGATCCCCAGGACGTCCAGTTCGGAGATCAGTTCCTGTCCCAGGTGGTCAACGCGGTGATGCACTCGCCCCAATGGCCCAACACCATGCTGGTGTGGACCTATGACGAGGGCGGTGGCTACTACGACCATGTGCCGCCTCCGCCGGCCGTAAAGCCCGACTCCGTGCCGCCCATGTTGGCCGCCACCGACCCCCGCGGTGCCGTGTTCAACCGCTACGGGTTCAGGGTGCCGTCCGGGATCGTCTCACCGTATGCCCGGAGGGACTACGCCTCCCATGTGGTCCACGACTTCACGTCCATCCTCAAACTGGTCGAGACCAAGTGGAATCTCCCGGCCCTCACCTACCGTGACGCGGCCGCGGACAACCTGCTGGACAGCATCGATCTGACCGCTCCACCGGCGTTTCTCACGCCCCCTGCACTGGCTGCTCCTATCGACCCGGCGCTGGCGGAACGGTGTCTGACCAAAGGGCCGGGTACGATCCCTCCGCGGCGCTACGTCACGACCAGGTGACGGCCCGGAGTCGGCGACGAAGGGGGGAACCGAGGTGACCAGGCGCGCCAGGGGCGACCACGACCCGACAGGGATGCTCACCCGCCGCCAGCTGCTGGCGGCCAGTGCCGCTACCGGGATCGGCGTCCTGGGAGCCGCCTGCGGACAATCGCCGTCGGCCTCGACCGTGAACCGCTCGGCCGCGGTCGCGCCGGCAGGCTCGGACCTCGGCGCCGTCGAACACGTGATCTTCCTGATGATGGAGAACCGGTCGTTCGACCACTACTACGGCTCCTATCCGGGCGTGCGGGGCTTCGACGACCACCCCAGCAACGACCTCGGTGTCTTCTCCCAGCCCTACCCGCAGTCGGGCTCGACCGCCGACGGGCGACTCCTGCCGTTCCATCTCGACACCGTCCACACCGACAGTGCCGACTGCACCTTCGATCTGACCCACAGTTGGGGTCCCCAGCACCAGTGTCGCAACGGCGGGAAGATGGACGCGTTCGTGCAGGTCCACACGGAGGCAGCGAACGAGGGGCCCCAGGGGGTCATCACGATGGGCTACTACACGCGGGGCGACCTGCCCTACTACTACGCCCTCGCCGATGCCTTCACCATCTGTGATGGCTACCACTGCTCCGTCATGGGACCGACCCATCCGAACCGACTCATGCAGATGTCGGGAACCATCGATCCGGCCGGTAAGGCCGGAGGGCCGGTGATCATCACCAACGGGTCGCCATCGGCGCTCTTCAGCGTCCATTGGGACACCATGCCGGAGGTTCTCGAGGACGCCGGAGTGAGTTGGAAGTACTACAACCCGTCCGGTCCCCTGTACAGCATCAAGACCATGCAGACCCTCGGACTCACCACCGACAGCGTGCTTCCCTACTTCTCCCAGTACCAGCGCCCGTCGTCACCGCTCTACCAGAAGGCATTCCTTCCCAGCTTTCCTGAGGACTTCGTCGCCGATGTCCGCTCCGGCCGTCTGCCCAAGGTGAGTTGGATCAGCACTCCCATCGGCTACGACGAACACCCGCCGGCCCCGTCCTTCCTGGGCGAATGGTTTACTGATCAGGTTCTGCAGACGTTGCTGTTCAATCCCGATGTGTGGTCGAAGACGGTGCTCTTCCACATGTACGACGAAAACGACGGATTCTTCGACCACGTGGCTCCTCCCGTCGCCGCGCCGGGCACCGAAGGCGAGTACCTGACCGTCGACCCGCTGCCCGACAAGGCCAACGGATTCGCCGGACCCATCGGACTGGGGTTCCGCGTGCCCATGCTCGTCATCTCACCGTTCAGCCGTGGCGGAAGGATCTGCTCCGAAACCTTCGATCACACGTCCCAGCTTCGCTTCGTCGAGGAACGCTTCGGCGTGAGAGCTCCGAACCTGAGCGCGTGGCGGCGTTCGACCGTCGGAGATCTCACCGCCACCCTGAAGATGGACCACAAGGACCTGTCCGCGCCCGATCTCCCCGGTACCCGCAACGATCCCGGGTACATAGCGGCGAAGGGGTGCACCCAGGGGGACCTGCTCGAGATCTCCACCGATCAACCGTTGTACCCGCTGCCCACGCATCAACAGATGCCGACACAGGCATAGGATCCGGACCTCCAGGTGGCCGACTCACGTTGCGAAGGAGGGTCATCGGAGAAATTCAGCCACAATTGTCGATCCGTACCCTTCCCGTTCGACGTAAGGGTGACAAGCCGGGAGAATCCCGGCCTCCACGACCAAGGAGTACGTATGCCGCGCTACCTCTCGATGATCCGAGTCGATGAAGAGCATGCCCCCGCCGAGGGCCTCAGCCCTGAAGCCAGGGCCCGCATGGGCAGTCTGTTCGAAGAGATCACCAAGGCTGGCGTGATGCTGGACACCGCCGGACTCACGCCAACCTCGGAGGGCACCCGGGTCACCTGGTCCGGCGGCAAGCTCAGCTATACCGACGGGCCATTTACCGAGACCAAGGAGGTCATCGGTGGATATGCCATCCTCCAGACCAAGGACAAGGCGGAGGCACTCGAGTGGACCAAGCGCTTCCTGCAGGTCCACGAGGAGCACTGGACCGTCACCGCGGAGGTGCGCGAGATCGTCGGGGGCTGACCGGCAAAAGCTTGCCCCGCGCCCGTGCGCCTGGTCTGATGGGCGACGGTGACCGCTCCGGAGGCGACAGGCGCTGTCGAGGCGGTCTTCCGTATAGAACGCGCCCGCGTGATCGCCGGCGTCGCCCACATCGTGCGGGACGTGGGCATCGCCGAGGAGCTGACCCAGGACGCACTGGTGATCGCGTTGGAGGCATGGAAGCAGTCGGGAGTGCCCGACAACCCGGGTGCCTGGCTGATGACCACGGCCAAGCACCGGGCTGTCGACCTGGTGCGACGTCGGGAGGTCTACGTCCGGAAGTTGGCCTCGGTCGGGCGGACACTGGAGGAGGTGCCGCCGGCCGAGCCGGTGAATGAGGACGACATCGACGACGATCTGTTACGGCTGATCTTCACCGCGTGCCATCCTGTCCTGTCCCCGGTGGCGCGGATCGCCCTGACATTGCGGCTGTTGGGTGGTCTGTCGACCGAAGAGATCGCCCGTGCCTTTCTGTCCACGGAGCCGACCATTGCTCAGCGCATCGTTCGAGCCAAGCGGACTCTGGCCAAGGCCCAGGTCCCCTTCGAGTTGCCTTCCCGCTCCGAGCGGGCCGCCCGCCTCTCGTCCGTTCTCGAGGTCATCTATCTCATCTTCAACGAGGGTTACTCGGCCACTGCCGGAGACGACCTGACCCGGCCGGCCCTGTGCGAGGACGCGCTCAGGTTGGCACGCGTCCTGGCCGGCCTGATGCCGACGGAGCCCGAGGTCCACGGTCTGACCGCGCTCCTCGAGTTCCAAGCCTCGCGTCTGGCCGCCCGTACCGACCCCGGCGGCGAACCGGTACTCCTCGCCGACCAGGACCGGTCCACATGGAACCGGATGCTCATCAGCCGGGGCATGGAAGCCCTGCGTCAGGCCGGCGATGGCCCGTACTCCATCCAGGCGGCGATTGCCGGCTGCCACGCGCAAGCGGCTCGCTACGAGGACACCGACTGGGCCACCATCGCGGCGCTCTATCGTCGGCTCACGACTCTCACCCCATCCCCCGTCGTCGAATTGAACCGCGCCGTGGCCATCTCGATGTCGGAAAGTCCAGAAGCCGGCCTTCGGCTCGTGGATGCCCTCGCCGCTGACCCGACCCTCGACGACTACCACCTGCTCCCCAGTGTTCGAGGCGATCTGTTGGAGCGAATGGGGCGGGCGGACGAAGCGGGCGCCGAGTTCGAACGGGCGGCGTCGCTGACCCGCAACGAGCGGGAAAGGTGCCTTCTGCTCGAGAGAGCGCGACGCGCTTCGTCGCGTCACCATTCGGTCAACCGGTCGAGACCCGAAGACCTCGGGTCCGCTCCGACTATCGCTGCGCCGATGGGTGCCGGGCACGAGCCCGGCGAACGAGCTCGTTCGTGACGAGCTCCACGTCCCGCGCCATGCTGTCGATCAGCTGCGGGTCGGCGGATCGCCGGGTCAGCTCGGACAGCTCTTCCATACGACGGTCGCGGTCGGCACTGAGTTGATCATCGGACCAACGCTCGAGGTCGACGTCATCCTCGAGGGTCCGCGCTACCGGCTCGGTACCTTGCCCCCAGGCCACGTACTTCGGACTGATGATCACCTCAAAGGCATCGGCCCACGTGGCCTCCACCTTGAGGTGGGTCCACTCCGCCTCGGATCCCGAAGTGTCGGTGAGGCGTCATCGGATGCCACGGGAGAGGCGGCGCCCGGTGGACCGCTGGGCTTTTTCTCCTACCGGACCGGGAATTCCCGCGCTGGCGCCCCTCCGTCCGGCCCAGATGGCCCGGGCCCGGCGACGCGCTCACTTCCGGGTCCTTTCATTAATCCGCATGCAATGCCACAGCAGGAAGATGCGGTGCGCGCCGGCTGGAATAGCACTGGGAGCGGTGAGGTCAGCGCGTTCAGTAGTGGGTGCGACTCGTGTCGTCGACGACCTCGACGCATGGCCACCACCGGCCCAAACCGGCATTTCGCGGGTCGGGTATGGTTGCCGCTGTGGGAGAGTTCAGCCAGCCCGGTGACAATGTGTGGCCCTCGTTGGTGGCCGGGATCGTGGGACTCGGACTCGTACTCATTCTGTGCATCGGTGGGCCGCTGTGGATCGCCGCGCATCATCACCATCAGAGCGCGGTCTCGGTGACGAAGCAGGCGGACGCGGCCAGTCAGAGCGACTCGACCGACGGGTCCACGACCACGACGGCCGACTCGGGCACCACCACCACCGACCCGACCACCACGACCACCGCGGTGCCCAATCCCGTCTTTGCCCTCGCACCGGTCACGTCGACGAAGTCGGACCCCAATGTGGAGGGCTTCTTGAGCGTGCTCTACTTCCTCAGTCAGCTGGCCAAGAAGCCGGTCACGTCCGGCACGCCTGCGGCGACGACGGCAAGTGCGTCATCGCCGGCCGCCACGACCAACGGCGGGACCACGACGACGACCAAGCCGCCCGCCACGACCACGACGACGACCAAGCCGCCCGCCACCACCACGACCACCGAGGCTCCGACCACCACGACGACCACCGAGGCCCCGACGACCACGACCACCGAGGCTCCGACCACCACGACGACCACCGAGGCCCCGACGACCACGACCACGACCGAGGCCTCGACCACCACGACCACGACGGGGTCGTGACCTTTTCGTTCCCGCTCTCGTAGGCACTCTCTCGAAGCCCCCTCGTTCGAGGAGACGACCGGCCACGCCGGTAGGCTGAGCACATGGAGGGGATCCTCGCCAACCATCGTCGGGCGTGCGAGGGGTTCTCCGCCGTCGTCGTCCAGGGCGGCGGCGCCTGGGCCAATCCCTCTCCGTGCCGCGAATGGGACGCTGAAGCTGTCGTCGAGCACGTCATCGGCTTCCACGACGTGCTCCTCCTCGGTCCGACCGGGGCCAAGCCGTCCCGCCCGAAAGGTGATCCGGTCGCCCGCTGGAGTGTGACCGTGTCCGCCATCGACTCGGCCATGGAGACGGTGGCATGGGGCACGGAGGCAGGACGGTCCGGAGCCACGGAGTTGGGCCTCGACACGTTGTTGCCCATGCTCACCACCGACGTCATGGTCCACACCTGGGATCTGGCCCGGGCCATCGACGTCGATCCCCAGCTCGATCAACTCCTGTGCGAGCTCTCCTTTCAGGCCGCTCTCTCTCACGACGAGCAGCTGCGGGCCTCCGGGATGTTCGGCCCGGCCGTCCCGGTCCCTGCCGACGCAGATGCCGGCAGCAGGCTGGTGGCATTCTTCGGACGCGATCCCGAGTGGGTCGCCTAGACGATGTGGCCGTTCACACCTGGGACGCGTCGGCCGGCTGGCTGACCGGAGCGACGGATCGATGCCCGGATGCGGCCATGTCGTTGACGACGATGGAATCCGCAACCTTGTCGTGAAGGCACTGGCGCCTGTCGTCCCACAGGCACCACAGGGGATCGAGCAGTCCGATCCAACCGAGGGCTCCAGCCAGCCAGAAGATTGCAGCCCTTCCGAACGATCGTCCCCATCCCAATGTCCCTCCGTAGACCCGGACGGGTCGAATGTGCAGCCACGCCATGCCCAGCGTCCGACCGAAGTGGGCCACGCCGACGGTCTCGTAGGCCACCATGACGAGCCCGGTGCAGACAATGCAGCCGAAGACGGTCAGATAGATCCACACGAGGCCCGGGACGGGCACCGTGGCGTTGGGATAGTTCAGATTCGTTCGGGGAAGGATCGGACCGAAGTGGGGCGCGGCGACGAGCAGCGACACGACGAGCAGCGCGGCGAAGACCGGCAGCATCACCGCCCAGTCGAGCATCCTCGCCGCCAGTCGATGCCCGGGGTCGGCGAGCGCACCCGGTCCGTAGGCCGGTCGCCCCAGTTGTGCTCCCTTCCAGGGCGGCGGCCCCCAGGGAACATACCCGGGATACCTGGGCGGTGCCACCGGGACCCGGTGTCCGGTCCATGCCACACCGTCCCAGTAGCGCAGGCCCCCACTACCGTCCGGATCGGCATACCAGTTGGAGGGAGGGCCGGTCCCCGTCACCGGACCACCTCGTCGCGCAGGAGTAGAGCGAGGAATCGCTCTTGCGGTAGCCGTGACAACTCGTCGACATGGAACCATCCGACGTCGGTTGTCTCCTGGTGGTCGGGGGTCGGTCGTCCACCCACGACGTGGGCGTCGTAGATGAGCGCGACATACGAGAGCCGGTCTCCGTTCTGGTACATGGTCCGATAGTCGGGACCACCGACCGCGGTGCGCAGGCTGTCTATCTCCACCACCAGCCCGGCCTCCTCGTAGACCTCCCGGGCTGCGGCCTGTTCCGGTCCCTCCCCCGGCTCGATGACGCCGCCGGGCGTCGACCACCGGCCCGAGTCCGCCTGCTTCACGAGCAGGATACGATCCGACTCGTCACGACAGAGCGCCGCCGCCGACGGCATCTGAAGGAGTTCGTTGCCGACCAACGAACGCAGATTGGCCACGAACGGGGACATGGGCACGCTGGACATCCTCGCGGAATAAGCCCATCTATGCTCTGCAACCGTGGATCCGGTGGTCACTGCGCTGGCCGAACAACAAGCCGAACTGGCCTCTCTGCTGGCCGGCGTGACCGCGGTCGAATGGAACGCCATCACTCCCTGCGAAGGCTGGCGGGTGTCCGACGTCGTGCTCCACGTGGCCCAATCGGACGAGATGGCCATCGCCAGCCTGACCGGTCGGTTGCCTCCACCGCATGGAGGGGATGACCGCACCTGGACCGGCGCCGCCTCGGTCGACGAGAACGTGGCCGCCATGGTCGAACAGGAGCGGGGCGCACCACTCGAGGACGTCGTGGAGCGTTGGACGTCAGGTGCCGCCGGGCTGGTGGGTGTCCTCGACGCCATGGACCTCTCCACCCGGGTCCGGTGGGTCGTCGGCGAGCTGTCCGCTCGATCACTGGCCACCACCCGGCTGGCCGAGACCTGGATCCATGCCGGTGATGTCGCCGCCGCTCTCGACGTTGAGCTGCTACCTACGGAGCGGCTCCACCTGATCGCCCGACTGGCCTGGCGCACGCTTCCCTACGCGTTCGCATCGGCCGGCCGGACCATGCGGGGGCCGGTGGCCTTCCATCTGAACTCCCCGTCCGGTGAACGGTGGGAATTCCAACCCGACGAGTCCGCCATCACGACGATCGAGGGTAAGGCGGCCGAGCTGTGTGCGGTGGCGGCACGGCGGAGAGATCCTCGGGACACCTCGTTGCGCGGAAGCGGACCTGACGTCTCCGACGTCCTGGAACTGGTACGAACGTACGCCTGAGCATCCGGTCCGACCTCGTCCGATACGCTTTTCGGCGGGCCGTGACTGGCGCTTGGGTGGACCACCACCGGGGAGCGGTCCGGTGGCCTGCGCCGGCTGACATGAGCCGTGCGCCTGGGCGATTCCATCGACCCGAGGAGGACTCGTGCAGGACGGACACCAGGCCCAGATCATGGATGGGGCCTCGCTGGCCCACGAACTGCTGGACCAGACAGCGGAACGGGCCACGGCTTTCCGTGCCCGGACCGGTCGATCCCCGTGCCTGGCCGCGGTGCTGGTCGGCGAGAACCCATCGTCGATGACCTATGTGGCGATGAAGCAACGGCGGTGTCAGCGGGTGGGCGTTTCGTCGCGTGTCGTGGCGTTGGCATCGGTGGCCACCACCACCGAGGTGGTCGATGCCATCGAGGGCCTGTCCCGCGACCCGGCCGTCGACGGGATACTCCTGCAGCACCCGGTTCCCCCATCCGTGGACGAGCGCGTCGCCTTCGAGGCCATCAGTCCCGACAAGGATGTCGACGGAGTGACCATGCACTCGTTCGCCTCCATGGCGTTCGGACTCCCCGGTTTCTCGTCGTGCACACCGGCCGGAATCATCCGGCTGCTCGACGAGTACCACGTCGATCCATCCGGCCAACATGCGGTGGTCATCGGTCGCAGCCCGATCCTGGGCCTGCCCGTCGGCATGCTGCTGTTGGCCCGGGACGCCACCGTCACCTACTGTCACTCGCGGACACGCGACCTCCCTGCCATCGTTCGGTCCGGCCATATCGTGGTGGCCGCGGTCGGCAAAGCCGGGTTCGTCCGTGGCCACTGGCTCCAGCCCGGCGCGGTGGTGGTCGACGCCGGATACAGCCACGGGCCGTCCGGTGACGTGGCCTTTGACGAGGCCAGCAGGGTGTGTTCACTCATCACCCCGGTCCCCGGGGGTGTGGGGCCGATGACGATCGCCATGCTCATCGGACAGACGGTGGTGGCCGCCGAGAACTCGGAGTCCGCGGCGGCGTTCAACGATCGGTAGCGGCGGCGTTCACGGGGATCCCGGCCCTTACGCATCTAGGATGGCGCCGATGAAGACCGGACGGAAGGGCGTCCCACACCCGCTACCGTCGATGGGTGGCTGATGACCGCTCCCACGACCCCGGTCCCGACGTCGATGTCGTGAAGGTCCTCTTCATCGTCCTGGACGGCCTCTCGCCCCGCCATGTCGACCGGGAGCTGATGCCGGTCCTGGCCTCCCTGGCCCATGAGGGCGGACGGTGTCTCGATGGCGGCATCGGAGTGATGCCGTCGTCGACCTATCCGAACCACGCCACGTTCGTGACCGGGGTGGGCCCGTCGCAGCACGGCCTCGTCGCCAACGACATCCCCGGCGACCACGGGCCGGTGCCGTCGTGGGAGCTGGGTCTGCGCGTGCCGACGCTGTTCGATGCCATGTCTGCATCCGGCCGCCCGAGCGCGGCCGTCTTCGGAGACCACCATCTGGTGGGCGCCACCGGGGCCGGCCGGGCCAGCCTCTGTTGGCCTCGGGACGAGCACTCGGTCGCACGCGACATCCTCGGCTACGCCAAGGACCGCGAGACCGCGCCAGTGGTTGTCGACGCGTGCCGCCAGGGAGCAGAACTGGTGGTCGCCCAACTCAACCAGACGGACACCATGGCCCACATCTTCGGACCGGACAGTGATGAGGCCCTCGGCCAGTACGGCCGGTCCGACTCGCACGTCGGCTCGATCGTGGCGCCACTTCGGGACGAGTGGGACGAGTGGGCGGTGATCATCGTGAGCGATCACAGTCAAGAGACGGTGACCGAACCGGAGCCGATCGACCTCCACGGCGCAGCCCTCGACCGAGGGATGGGAGGCATCGTCCTCGACGACGGTGCCGTCGCCGTGGCCGGTGGGGACCTGGCCCGCGACGCCCAGTGGATGACGGAGGTCCCCGGGGTCGACGGCGTCCAGCGGATCGACGCGACCACCGTCCTGGCCTGGTCGGCGCCAGGCCGCTACTTCTCGTCCCGCGAGATTCCCGTTCGAGGGGTCCACGGGAGCCCTCGCACAACTCCTCAGGTCGCCGTGGTGGCGGGAGGACATCCCGGTGCCGTCGCGCTGGCAGACCGGATCAGCCAGTCGCGCCCGAGCTCCACGTTCTGGGCGCCCGCCGTGGCCCAGCTGCTCGGACTCCCCTTTCCGCCCGATGCCCCGCCCACGAGCGGGCGCTGAGATCGTTCGCTTCGTCGAGCCGGTGATGCGTCGCTCCCCTGACCAGCGCCACCTGAACCAGCCGGGGAGACGTCGCCAGCGGGTCTGAGGCACAGGCACGGCGGTCGCGCCGGTAGGGTGCCAATCCATGTACCGGCTGCCACCCATCGACGAGGTGCGCGCCCGGGGCGAGCTGGTGACGACGGACGGAATCCGGCTGGTCCAGAACCACGTTCGGGCCCAGGTCCGACGTTCGCTCGGGATCGGTGGACAGCCCCGTCCACCCTGTGACGACCCGGCCACTGCCTACTTCGAGCCCGGCTCCATCACCCGCCAGATCCACGCCGACCTGCCGCCCATGCTGATCGGTGGGATCGCCGCCCTCTTGTTCCAGATGCTCCATCCCCTGGCCATGGCCGGGGTGGCCGAGTACTCGAACTACCGACAGGATCCCCTGGGTCGGCTGGAGCGCACGGCCATGTTCCTCGGGACGACCACGTTCCGATCCCGGGCCGAGGCCGAGGAGGCCATCGACCGCGTGCGCGGGGTGCACGAGTCCGTCGTCGGCATCGCCTCCGACGGTCGGCCCTACGCCGCCAGCGACCCCGCTCTGATCACGTGGGTCCATGCGGCCGAGGTCCGGAGCTTCCTGAACGCCACCATGGTCTACGGGGTCCGGCCGATCTCTCTCGCCGAACAGGACCGGTACGTGGACGAGATGGCCCGCGTGGCCCTGGACCTCGGCGCCGACGAAGTCCCCAGGAGTGTGGCCGAACTGGAGGCCTACTTCAGTGCCGTCCGGCCCGAGCTCCGCCTGACCGGGGAGGCCAGGACAGCGCGGAACTTCGTGCTCCGAGGTGTCGGGCGGTGGCCCCACGAGATCACGTCCTATGGGCTCCTCGTAGCGGCCGCCCAGGGGGTTCTCCCCCCGTGGGCCCGCCGGCAGCTCCATCTGGCTCAGCTGCCGGCCGCGGACAGGATCGCCGTGCGTCCGGCGGCCCGGGTGTTCGCCAGTGCCCTCCGTTGGGTGGCCGCGCCTCCGAGCCGGCCCTGACGGCGACTTCCCGAACTCAGTACGCCGGAGCGTCCCGCAGGAAGGCGAGGACGTCGGGCAGGCTCTGCGGGTCCTGAGCCAGGAAGGCGTGGCCACCCAGGTAGACGTGAAGCTCGGCCCTCCGGATCCTCGAAGCCATGGCCTCGCTGTTCCTCGGAGGCGCGATACCGTCGAAGCGACCGCACCCGATGAAGGTGGGACAGTCGATGGCGTCCAGCCGGTTCCACGTGTCGTGGCCCTTCCGGGCCTCCAACTGTTCGGAGTAGCCCGGGCCCCGGCCCGGCTCCCGGGCCTCCATCATCTCCACCAGGCGACGGTCGCCCGGATGAGAGGCCAGCCAGTCCTCGTCGAAACGGGTGTCCATGAGCTGCCGGCGTGCCGCCTTCCGCGCTGCTCCGTCCAGTGCCTCGAGTTCGTGGAGAGGGTAGGACGAGCCGCCGCCACCGCCGGCCGAGGTGCACAGGAGCGCCAGCCGCTCGATGTGCTCCGGAGTTGAGACCGCCAGTTCGAGGGCGACCATGCCCCCGAAACTGATACCGACCACCGGCGCCCTGCTCCAGCCCGCCGCCGCGAGCACCCGCCGGGCGTCGGCGGCACAGTCGGCCATGGAATAACCGTCGGTGAGTGAGCCGCTCCGCCCCAGCCCCCGGTAGTCGAAGGACAGGACCTCACAGCTGGACGAGAACAGCCCGACGAGCAGGGCCGCATCCTCGAGAGTCATACCCGAGCCGTTGAGGAACAGGAGTCGAGGGCCCGACCCCGTGACCTGATAGAAGAGGTCCGATCCGTCGGATGGGGTTATCGGCACGGCAGCCGGGGCGGGGTCGGTTCCAACCGGTCGATCATGTCACGGTCGTCGGATCCGAGCCGCGGCGCCGACGCCGGACCGGGCCGGTAAGGTTCGACAGGTGACCGGCATGGACGACTCGATGGATCTCGAGTTGGCGGCGGCATCGCTCCGGGCCGACGGCTCGGATGTCCGGCTGCTGGTCAAGGTCCTGGTCGACAAATTGAGCGATGCGCTGGGTACCCGTCTCCAGGTCACACGGGCCGGGCGGTTCCGGAGGTCGGAGGAGATCCGCTCCATCCGGATCTCGATGGGCGACGACCAGTTCGACGCCGACGTGGACGGGGATCGCTTGACCTGCGTCATCGGCCACTCGTCGGGTGGCATCCGGATCCGCAGCGAGGCTGTCGACGTCGATGGGTGGTTGGCCCGCCTGCTAGCCGCTCTCGAGGTCGAGGCGGCCCACAGCCAGGCCGTCCGTCTGGCGCTCGAGACGATCGTCATCGGAGGAAATCCATGAGTGACCCACCCCAGGACCTGCCCGAGGGCGCCAGCCGCCGGCTCCAGGAGCTCGAGCAGGGACTGTTCACGTCGGACCTATCCGTCAACGAGTTCCTACTGATCAAGGAGGTGGGATTCCATCCGCTCGGGTTCGTGATGGGATCGTCGATCTACCACACCGGGATCCAGACCCGAAAGTGGGGCCAGAGCCAGGAGCTGACCAAGTTGACCGGAGCCATGTACGAGGCCCGCGAACTGGCCATGACCCGCATGGAGGAGGAGGCCGACGAGCTGGGCGCCGACGGGGTGGTGGGCGTGCGGCTCGATGTCAACTACTACGAGTGGGGCAAGGACGCGGCCGAGTTCATCGCCGTAGGCACGGCGGTCAAGGCCGAGAACGGGGTCTCCCACCGGAACAATCAGGGCAAGCCGTTCACCTCCGACCTCTCCGGCCAGGACTTCTGGACACTGATGCAGACCGGCTACATCCCCCAGGGTCTGGTCATGGGCACCTGTGTGTACCACATCGCCCATCGCGGTCTGGGCCAGACCCTGGGCTCCGCCGGCCAGAACGTGGAGCTTCCCAACTTCACGCAGGCTCTGTACGAGGCCCGGGAGCTGGCCATGACCCGCATGCAGGACGAGTCGAACCGCCTGGGCGCGTCGGGGATCGTGGGCGTCCGGCTCGAGGAGAAGTCCCACCAGTGGGGTAGCCACACGATCGAATTCCTCTCGCTGGGAACGGCGGTCCTCAAGACGTCGGACAAGGTGAGCCTGCCCACACCCACCACCATCATCTCGCTCGACAACTGATGGTCGAGGTCCCGGGCGACCTACCCGAAGCAGCCGGACGACGCTTCTCCGACGGGGCATTCACCTCCGGGCTCAGCGTGCCCGACTTCGCCGCCTGCATGCAGATGGGTCTGGAGCCGGTCGGGTACGTGCAGGGATTCTGCGCCATGCAGTGGGGGTGGCGGGGCTCGATGTCGCCCTACGGGGGCTTCGGTTGGCCCGACCAGAGTGGTGCCCAGGGGTACTCGGAGAGTTGGCAGTGCCCCCACGGCTTCGTCTCCGCCGAGCACCGGGGCTGGGGCCAGAACATCGAGCAGGCCTGGGTCGAGGATGCCTGGATGCAGGGCTTCACCTCGGCCTACGACCGCCTGGTGGAGGAGGCCGTAACCCTCGGTGCCCACGGCGTGGTGGGGTTGGTCGACACCACGGGTCCGCTCGGCGACCTGGGGGTTCTCGAGTTCAGAGTGCTGGGCACGGCGGTGCGGGTGACGAGCGGCCCGGCTCCGGCCGGCGACCGGCCCTGGACCACCTACCTGGCCGGACAGCGCCTGGCCAAACTGGTCGAGGCCGGTTATGCGCCGGTCTCCATCGTCGCCGGCGCGGCCTCGGTGCGGGTCTGGGCCTACTGCATCACCGAGTACCTCACCGAGGGGTCGACAGGTGCCTGGGGCTACCAGGGTGGTGGCGCCGGTATAGAGATCGAGCAGACATCGAAGGCACACATGGCCGTCCGCCGCCTGGCCCGCGAGCACGTCCGCTCCCAACTGGGCGGTGACTCGCTGCACGGGGCATCCATGGTCACCACCGGCCGCGAGCTGGGCCAGGGGGATGCCGATCTCCAGTGCATCCTGCGCGGCAACCGCGTCCGGCGGTTCCGGTCCTTCGACCCGATTCCGGCTCCCCGACCGACGGTCAGGCTGCTGTGAGCGATCCCGGACCAGGGCTGGGGGACACCCCCGGGGGCGCCGTCGACATCAGAGCCGACATGCTGGCGGCGGCGCAGGCGATGGCCAAGCCGGCCCTTTCCACCGTCGCCTCCACCACCTCGGATCTCTCCATCGACGAGGAGTTCACCCTGCACTCGATCGGATGGGAGCCCCTCGAGCTCGTCTGCGGCGTCTCCCTCCACGCCGTACCGGTGGGGGTCTGGAACTGGGGGCAGGGCGAGATCACGTCGGCGTCGGCCGCGTTCAACCGGTCCTTCGCCACTGCCACCGATCGCATGCACAAGGAGTGTGCCCGGGCCGGCGGCCACGGTGTGGTCGGCGTCCACGTCGAATGGTCGGTCCACCGTCACCACATCGACGTGACCCTCCTCGGCACGGCCATCCGTCCGGTGGAATCGAAGAAGATCGCCGCCGATTCGGTCTTCGTGTCCGACCTGTCCGGTCGCGACTTCACCCTCCTCCACGCGGCCGGCTGGGCTCCCCTGGGCCTGGCCGCGGGCTCCAGCTTCGTCTACGCACCGCGACGGACGATGGGTGTGGCCATGAAGCAGAAGGCGCAGAACGTCGAGCTGACGAACTTCACCGAAGCCATGTACGCGGCCCGCGAGTCGGCCATGGAACGCATGCAGCAGTCGGCCCTTTCCATGCGGGGTGAGGGCGTCGTGGAGGTGAAGGTCACCGAGGGCCCGATGGACTTCGCCCGTCACGCCGTGGGATTCACGGCCTACGGCACCGTGGTGCGACTGGTCGCCGACGAGCACCGGCGGCTGGACCCGCGGATGGTCCTCCCTCTCGACGACCCGACGGTGGCCTTCGACGCCAGCTCATTCCGGGGGTCGTGAACCGGGCCCGACCCGTCACCGGCGCGCCGCTCCGGAGCGGCGGCGGCGGCGGAGCCGGCGGAGCCACACCGCACCGGCCACCAGGGCCAGCCCGCCGGCGACGACAGCCGCCACCGCTGCCGGTGGCAGGGCATCGTCCGTCCCGGTGCTCGGTGGGACGACGGGGGATGTGACCCCGGTGGTCGTCGTGCTGACCGACGGAGACCGCACCGCGGTCGGCGCGGCCGTGAACGCCACCACCCGATCGGCCGACGGGGCCACCAGGAGGCCGTCGCCGACGCTCGGTGTGGGGAAGTGGTTGGCCGGCGCGCCGATGGCGGCCTGCTGCCGGACGGAGCCCGTGACCGGATCGAGCCCGTACAGGGAACCGTCCTGACCGATGGTCCAGACCAGACCGGCCGCCACGATCGGAGGACCACCACCGCGGCCGGAACTCCACGCCAGCCTGAGACCGGGTGGCGAAGCCCCGACGTCGAGGGCCACGATGCCGCTCAGGCACGGGAGGAAGACCGTGGTACCCACGGTCGCGCTGCCTCCGTCCACGTCGTCGGAGCACACCGCGGGCAGCGAGGCCTCCTGCCCTCCGATGCCCCCGAGATGAGCGCCGTCGAGGAGGTAGGCGATCCGAGCCTTCCCGGCGATCACCACCCGACCGTCCGCCAACAGGATCGGCTCCATCGAGAGATCGAGGTCATGGGCGTTGTCCGACGGCCACGACGACGGAGCGAAGTACTGCTCCAGCTGGAGGGACGGTGACAGGTCGAGCACCGAGTCGCTGTTGTCGTACGCGTGCCGGCTCGTGGTGACCGAACCGTTGCCCACGCCGACCCAGACGTCTCCGGCCCCGTCGACCGCGGGTGCACCTCCCCCCATCCAGACGGCGCCCTGTGACTCGTCGGTGCCGCTGTCGACGGCGAAGTCGAGTGGTGTTCCGCCTCCTTCGGGCACCCCGACCACCCAGCCCCGATAACTCGAGCAGTCTCCGTAGTTGCCACCGAACCCGAAGACCACTCGGCCCGAGTCCAGTGTCAGTCCGGTGCGCTGCAGGAGCGCGGCGGTATCCGCTCCGGGCGGATCGACGTCGTCGGTCATCTCGGTCGCACCCGTCGAGGTGCTGAGTCCGATCAGTGTGTGCGCCGGCCGCCCGCCGGTCTCCTCGTCAGCCACCACGAAGATCTCGCTCCGCCCCGGGTCGATGACGGGCGTCCCGGTGATCCCCACCGTGGGCTCGATGTCCCCGCAGGGCAGCGAAGACGCTGGGACGGGAGACGCGAGATGTTTCGACCAAACCACGGCGCCGGTGGTCGCCGAGAGGGCGGTGACCGTGTCGTTCTCGGTGGCTACGAAGACGCGTCCCCCGTACTCGAGCGGCTCCCCGTACAGAGATCCGTCGAGGGCCGCCGACGTCCAGGTCGGACGCCCGGTATCCACCGACGCCACCCCGGTGACCACCCCGCTCCCCTGGGCATCGTGGTGGTACACGGTCCACGAGGGCGTGGCCGCCGAGGTCACGGTGGTGGTCTCCACTGCGGACGAACGTGCCCCGGTACCGACCACTCCGAGCAGCGAGACCGCCCACAGGGCCACCAACGACATCCACTGCCGTCGACGGTGCCGTGGGCCGGATCTCACCAGCCTCATGCGTCGTCGTCCACCCCGCCACGCTAGTCAGCTGCGGAGTGTGCTCTCATGTCACGGTGGGGCC
Source organism: uncultured Acidimicrobiaceae bacterium (assembly GCA_963756515.1). Taxonomy (GTDB): domain Bacteria; phylum Actinomycetota; class Acidimicrobiia; order Acidimicrobiales; family RAAP-2; genus Bog-756. Next base: position 251,559 of record CAVWNV010000002.1, on the reverse strand, counting down.
CTGCTGGCGGACGGTCTCCACCGACTCCATGGCGGCCCGCAGTTCCCGCAACCACTCGTCGGCATTCGAACCGACGAGCTTCACGCACCACGCCAAGGCATCGGCCCGGCTCCGGGCCACGCCACTGTCGACCAGGGTGTCGAGTACCAGCCGTTCCGGCTGCCGCAGTCGGGTCATCACCGGCACCGCCAGATTGGTGAAGACCACCGAGGTCGAACCGGCCTCCGCCCCCCAGGCGATGCTCCGACCGAACAGGTGCTCGGCCTGGCGCGCCACCGCCATCCGCTCGTCCCGGGTGTCCTCCCGAAAGCGACTGATGCGGCCCAGCTCCGCCGCTGACCGATCCGCCTCGTCGCCGTCGTCGGGCACCTCCGGCGGTGCCACCCGACCCACCACCAGTATCTCGTCGCGGTCGACGACGACCGAGGGCACGTCCTCGAACCAACCGTCGGGGAGACGGCCGGCCAGCCAGCCCCTCAGACCTTCGACGGACGGCTTGTCCTCGAACGTTCCCCCGGCCGGGCGACCACGCCCGCCCCGTCCGTGCCCGCCGCTGCGTCCACTGCTCGCTCCACGTCCCACGCTGCCTCCTGATGTGGTTGATTACATTATTACAATACTATATATCTTACGTCTTGGTGACCGGTCGGGGCGACGGGTGGGGGCGGACGGGTCGGGTGACGTGTCGAGGCAGGGGACGGGCGGAAGGGACGAGACGGATTGGAGCCGCGTGAGACGACCGGCAGTGGCGGCCGGGACCACGGGAGACGGGGTCCGATCCCGGGACCAGGGCCGGCCCGGGCCGGGATCGCTTCGAGGCGGCCGAGCGGACCGTCAGGCCAGGGCGGACGCCACCACCGCGCCCACCTGCTCCAACTCCAGCAGGAACCCGTCGTGGCCCGAGGCGGACTCGATGACCGTGACCGGCCGGTCACCGGGCAGCAGGCGGGCCAGTTGGTACTGGAGGCCGAGCGGATAGAGGCGGTCGGAATCGATGCCGGCCACGGTCACCTCGGCCTGGACACCGGCCAGGGCCCGGGCCACCCCGTTGCGGTCCCGGCCCACATCGTGATGGTTCATGGCCTCGCTCAGGACGATGTACGAGTTGGGATCGAAACGCCGGGCCAACTTCTCCCCGTGGTACTCGAGGTACGACTCGACCGCGAATCGGCCTCCCTTGGAAGGGTCCTCCTCCGCTTGGGCGCCCCGGCCGAAGCGACTCTCGAATTCGAGATCGGTGCGGTAGCTGAACTGACCGATCCCCCGGGCCAGCGAAAGGCCGGCATCCGGGCGTGCACCGGTGTCGTAGTAGTCACCTCCGGCGAAGTCGGGGTCTGACCGGATGGCCCGGATCTGCAGCGAGCACAGGGCGATCTGGGCCGCGGTGGCCATGGCGCCGACGGCCAGCACGACCGCCCGGTCGACCCGGTCAGGACGCCCCACACACCACTCGAGTACCCGCATGCCACCCATCGAGCCCCCCACCACTCCGGCCCACCGGTCGATGCCCAGATGGTCGGCCAGCGCCGCCTCCACCTCCACCTGGTCACGGATGGTCACCAGCGGGAAGCGCGAGCCATAGGGGGTCCCGTCGGGCCCCGGCGATGCCGGACCGGTGGTCCCCCGGCATCCGCCGAGCACGTTCGGGCACACCACGAAGTACCGGTCGGTGTCGATCGGCGCGCCGGGTCCGATCATGCCCTCCCACCACCCGGCGTCCCGGCTGCCCCTGACCGGGGTTGGCCGAAGCGTGGGAGTCTCCGGTGATGGCGTGCAGGACCAGGACCCCGTTGCCCCGGTCGGCATCGAGCCGGCCCCACGTCTCGAACGACACCGTGACGGCCGGAAGCCACCCCCCGGCGTCGAGCTCGAGACCCGACCGGTCCCCGAAGAGCGTCACCGACGGCCGGTCACCCGGATCCTCGCCCGGTGGTCGCGGCCCTCTGCCTGGGTCTCCGCTCACGCCCCTTTGATGGCGCGGAACCCCGCCTCGAGGTCGGCGATGATGTCCTCGATCGACTCCAGCCCGATGCACAGCCGAACCAGGTCCGGGGTAACCCCGGTCGTGACCTGCTCGGCCTCGGTCAGCTGCGAGTGGGTGGTCGACGCCGGGTGGATGGCCAGGCTGCGCACGTCACCGACGTTGGCCAGGTGGCTGAAGAGCTCCAACCCTTCGATGAAGCTCGTTCCGGCCTCGGCCCCTCCGCTGATGCCGAAGGCCAGGATGGCACCGCCGCCGTTGGGCAGATAGCGCTGCTGACGCTCGTGCCACGGGCTCGACGGCAGTCCGGGGTAGGTGACCCACGGTACGTCCGACCGGGCCTCCAGCCACCCGGCCACCGTGGCCGCGTTCTGAACGTGGCGCTCCATCCGGAGGCTGAGGGTCTCGAGGCCCTGCAGGAACAGGAACGAGTTGAGCGGTGCGATGGCCGGGCCGGTGTCACGCAGGTACTGCAGCCGCGCCTTGAGGACGAACCGGGCTGGGAACAGCGGCTCGGGCAGCTGCCCGAACACCAGCCCGTGGTAGCTCGGGTCCGGCTCGGTGAACCCGGGGAACCGTCCACTGCCCTCATAGTCGAAAGCGCCGCCGTCGACGATGATTCCGCCGATCGAGGTGCCGTGGCCACCGATGAACTTCGTGGCCGAATGGACCACGATGTCGGCCCCGTGGCGGAGGGGCTGGCACAGGTACGGCGTGGCCAGCGTGTTGTCCACCACCAGGGGGATGTGGTGCTCGTGGGCGATGGCCGACACATGCTCGAAGTCGAGCACGTCGCCCTTGGGATTGCCGAGGGTCTCGGCGTAGAAGGCCTTGGTGTTGGGTCGGACGGCGGCCCGCCAGGCGTCGAGGTCGTCGGGGTCGTCGACGAAGGTCACCTCGATGCCGAATTTCGGGAGGGTGTAGTGCAACAGGTTGTACGTGCCCCCGTAGAGGGACGCCGAGGACACCACATGACCGCCGTTTTCGGCCAGGTTGAGGAGGGCGATGGTCTCCGCAGCCTGCCCGCTGGCTACCGCCAGGGCCGCCACGCCCCCTTCGAGTGCGGCCACCCGCTCCTCGAACACGGCCTGCGTGGGGTTCATGATCCGGGTGTAGATGTTGCCGAGCTCCTCCAGCCCGAACAGGGCAGCCGCATGCGCCGTGTCGCGGAACGTGTAGCTGGTCGTCTGGTAGATGGGAACGGCCCGGGCCCCCGTGGTCGGATCGGGCGTGGCTCCCGAGTGGATCTGACGGGTTTCGAATCCCCAGTCGGACATGGTGGTCATCTCCTTGTACCGGCCCCGGGCGTGGATCGCCCTCGCCGGTCGTCATGGGTCAGTGACCAATCTTGGCAAACCCGAGCAAATTGATCAACTAGTGGGCGTTCCGCACCCCGTCGGAGCGGAGCCAGATCGCCGGGGATGTCACCGCTTCGGGCCGGCCCGGCGGCGGCCGGCCCGGCGGCGGCCGAGACCGACCGGACCCGACCCGACACAAGATCGTCGCTGCTCATCGCTATGTTGGTCCGCGCCCGTGAATGGATCCTCTGACAGCGTTCCGATGCGGCGACCGTTGCGTCCGGGCCGACGGCACACCCGTCTCGTCGTCGTGGCGGCACTGGTGGCCTTCGCCCTCGTGGTGACCCTGGTGGCGGTGAGCACGACCCCGGTGGGCCTGACCGGCCCGGGCGCCAGGCCGGGCAGCAGCACCAGCCCGTCGACACCGCCACGACCGTCGACCGTCGCCGACGTGACCCGGTGCCCGTGGCTCGAGGCGTCCCTCGATCGGCACGAGGCGCCGTCGGTGCTGGCCGAATCGGTTCTTCGTCGCATGACGGTACGGGAGAAGCTCGGCGAGATCGTGCTGGTCCATTCCGGCGACTACGAGAACCTCAACGCCGGGATCCCCCGGCTGTGCATCCCGGCCCTCTCGCTCCAGGACGGCCCCCAGGGCGTGGCCTTCGGCGCCGTCAACGTGACCCAGCTCCCGTCCCCCCTGGGGATCGCAGCCACCTTCGACACCAGTGTGGCCCGGACCTACGGCCAGGTGGAGGGGTCCGAAGCCATGGGCCAGGGAATCGACGTCATCCAGGGCCCGAACCTCAACATCGACCGGGTCCCCCAGAACGGACGTGGCTACGAGGGCTTCGGGGAGGATCCGGTGCTGGTGTCGGCCATGGGTGTCGCCAACGCCGAGGGGATCCAATCCACCGGAACGATGGCCATGGCCAAACACTTCGCCGTCTACAACCAGGAGACCGATCGGGGCGAGATCGACGACGTGGTGTCGTCACGGGCCCTGCAGGAGCTGTACCTCCCCCCCTTCGAGGCTGCCGTCCGACAGGCCCACGTGTCGTCGGTCATGTGCGCCTATCCGCAGTTGAACGGGACCTTCCAGTGCCAGGACCCTGCCCTCCTACGCCAACTCGACCGGTGGGGATTCACCGGTTTCGTGCGCTCCGACCTGGGCTCGGTCCACGATCCGGCCGCCGCCATAGGGGCCGGTACCGACCTGATCAAGCCGGCGTCAGTGGCCCGCCTCACACTCCTGGTCCACGAGCACCGCTTGTCGCTCACCGCGGTGGACACCGCCGTGACCAAGGTCCTGACCGAGATGTTCGCCCACGGGCTGGTCGGCCGACCAGCCGACGGATCGCCCGGGGACCCGGTCGACAGCGCCGATCACGCCCACTTCGCCCTGACCGCGGCCGAGCGGTCCGCCGTGCTTCTCAAGAACGCCGGGTCACTGCTTCCTCTCGACCGGTCGTCGCACCACTCGGTGGCGGTGATCGGGGCCGACGGGTCCGCCGATCCCGTGACCTCGGGCTACGGGAGCTCGCGTGTGGTGGCCCCGTTCGTGTCCTCACCGCTGGCGGCCATCCGCAGCACGGCCGGCACGTCCACCGAGGTGAGCTACTCCGACGGTGGGAGCACCTCCAGCAATCTCCCGCCCGTGCCCACGGCGTACCTGAGGCCGGCCTCGGGGGTCGGTCACGGCCTCACACTCACCCTCACCCAGACCGACGACGTCGTCGGTCGCCGGTCGGACCTCTCCGTCCAGCCCACCGTCGACCTGTCGCTGAGGCCCCACGCCACGACCCGTCATCTGCTCCCCGGCAACGCGTCCGTCGCTCCGGTGGACCGCCTCCACAATCCGCTGGCGTCCGCGGGTGGATCCCTGTCGACGAGGCCGGGCCGCGCCCGCTCCCACAGGCACATCGTCCTGCCACCGGGCTGGTCGGACGTATCCGCCTCCTGGACCGGTACGGTCACGCCACCCCACAGCGGTCTGTACACCCTCTCGCTCCAGGGAGTAGGTGCAGCCAGCCTCACCCTCGACGGCGTCACCGCGGTGTCGGACACCCTCAGCCACGGCCTGGCACGGTGGTCGCAGAGCATGGTGCTGACCGCCGGCCACCACTACCGGCTCCGGCTCGACTGGGAGCCGATCGACAACCTGACACCGTCGGGTGAGTCGTCGGTCATCCCGAGCTCGCTGACGCTCGGCTGGGAGTTCGACAGTGGTCGGATCGCGGCGGCTGCGGCCACGGCGGCCAGGGCATCGGTGGCCGTGGTGTTCGCCGGCGACTTCAACGCCGAGGCGTTCGACCGGCCTTCGCTCAGCCTGCCCGGGGACACCGATGCCCTCATCTCGGCGGTGGCGGCTGCCAACCCCCACACCGTGGTGGTCCTCAACACCGGCGGGCCCGTGTCGATGCCGTGGCTCGCGCAGGTGCGCAGCGTGATCGAAGCGTGGTACCCGGGCGAGCAGGACGGTGCCTCGATCGCAGCCCTCCTGTACGGCGAGGTCGACCCGGCCGGCCGACTACCCGTCACCTTTCCGGCCACCGCCACCGGTTCGTCTGTCGACTCCCCCGCCCAGTGGCCCGGCGTCGACTTGACCGCCACCTACTCCGAGGGACTCGACGTCGGCTACCGGTACGACCACGCCACCGGGGTCCAGCCCCTGTTCCCGTTCGGCTACGGCCTGTCCTACACGCGGTTCTCCCTCGCCGATCTCACGCTGGCCCGGGCCCGCACCGGGTATGCCCTGCGCGTGAAGGTGACGAACACCGGGCCGCGCCAGGGAACCGATGTCCCGCAGGCTTACCTCACCTTCCCCGCCGCCGCGGACGAGCCGCCCGGGCAGCTGGAGGCGTTCGCACCGGTGACCCTGCTCCCGGGCCGCTCCCGGTGGGTGACACTCGAGGTGCCGGCGTCGGCGTTCAGGGTCTACCTCGGCGGGGGTTGGACCACCGTCCCGGGGACGTACGTCTTCTCGGTCGGTCCGTCCTCGGCCGACCTTCCCCTCACCACGTCCGTCACCACGCCCTGACGGCCCGGGGCATGCCTCCGCCCGGGCAGGACCCGTCGGACCGGGGTACCGCCCACCCCGCCCTCCCGGTGGCGACCGGCCCGAGTACCGGCCCTCCCCGAGCAGCCGGACGGAGCATCCGGGGCCCGGAAGGTCGGCTCGGGGGCCGGTGGGCTAGCATTCGGTGGTCGAATCCGGTGTTCGACCACCTCCGGCCGCAGGCCAGGGGGTGGCGCTGATACCGGACGGCGCCGGCCATGGGGCCCGGTGCCACCCACCCGGCTTCCTCCCGTGGCCGGCCACAGCGAAGGAGCCTTCATGCCCAGCACCCAGCACGCCGACTTCAAGGTGGCCGACCTCTCCCTGGCCGAATTCGGGCGCAAGGAGATCGAGCTGGCCGAGCACGAGATGCCCGGCCTGATGGCCATGCGTGACGAGCACCGGGCCGAGCAGCCGCTCCGAGGCGCCCGGATCACCGGTTCGCTCCACATGACCATCCAGACCGCCGTCCTGATCGAGACCCTGACCGCCCTGGGCGCCGAGGTCCGCTGGGCCAGCTGCAACATCTTCTCCACCCAGGACCACGCCGCCGCCGCCGTGGCGGTGGGCCCGGACGGTACGGTCGATGCGCCGGCCGGCGTGCCCGTCTTCGCCTGGAAAGGCGAGACCCTCGAGGAGTACTGGTGGTGCACGGAGCAGGCGCTGCTCTGGCCGGACGAGGGACCGACCATGATCCTCGACGACGGCGGTGACGCCACGCTCCTGGTCCACAAGGGCGTCGAGTTCGAGAAGGCCGGCGCTGTCCCCGACCCGTCCACCGCCGACTCCGAGGAGTTCGCCGTGGTCCTGGGCGTCCTGACCCGAAGCCTGGCCGAGGACTCCAGCCGGTGGACGACCATCGCGGCCGGAATCAAGGGCGTATCCGAGGAGACGACCACCGGTGTGCACCGCCTGAACGAGATGGAGAGCTCCGGTGAGCTGCTGTTCACGGCCATCAACGTCAACGACGCCGTCACCAAGTCCAAGTTCGACAACAAGTACGGGTGCCGACACTCGCTGATCGACGGGATCAACCGGGCCACCGACGTCCTCATCGGCGGGAAGGTGGCGGTGGTGTGCGGCTTCGGCGACGTGGGCAAGGGCTGCGCCGAATCCCTGCGCGGCCAGGGGGCCCGGGTGGTGGTGACCGAGGTCGACCCCATCTGCGCCCTCCAGGCGGCCATGGAGGGCTACGAGGTGGCCACCCTGGACGATGTGGTCGACAGCGCCGACATCTTCGTCACGTGCACCGGCAACAAGGACGTCATCACGGCCGAGGACATGAGTCGGATGAAGCACCAGGCCATCGTGGGCAACATCGGGCACTTCGACAACGAGATCGACATGGCCGGCGTGGCCAAGATCGACGGCATCGAGCGTGTGAACATCAAGCCCCAGGTGGACAAGTGGATCTTCCCCGACGGCCACGCCGTCATCGTCCTGTCCGAGGGGCGTCTGCTCAATCTGGGCAACGCCACCGGGCATCCGAGCTTCGTGATGTCCAACTCCTTCACCAACCAGACCATGGCCCAGATGGAGCTGTTCAACAACGCCGGCGACTACGACAAGAAGGTCTACGTCCTGCCCAAGCACCTCGACGAGAAGGTGGCCCGCCTCCACCTCGAGGCCCTCGGTGTGCGGTTGAGCGTGCTGACCAAGGAGCAGGCCGAGTACATCGGGGTGCCGGTGGACGGACCGTACAAGCCGGACACCTACCGCTACTGAGCCCGGAGGCCGGGGGTTCCGATTGCGTACCGTCGAGGGAGGCGCGCCGATGGTCCCGTCGGAACCGTCCCAGTTGGTGGCCACCCGCTACACAGTGGCCGAGCGGGTAGCCACCATCACTCTCGACCGGCCCCATCGTCTCAACGCCTGGACCGCGTCGATGAACGCCGAGTACCGCACGTGTCTCCAGTGGGCCAGCCAGGATCCCGCCGTCAGAGTGGTGGTGGTGACCGGAGCCGGACGGGGGTTCTGTGCCGGAGCGGACGCCGACGACCTGGCCGGTCACGCCGACCGTGGCTCGTATCGCTCGTGGGACGCCGAAGCCCTTCCGAAGCCCGGTTTCGGGGTACGGCCCGAGTTCGATGCCGAGCTGGCCTACCACTTCGGCATCCCCAAGCCGATCATCGCCGCCGTCAACGGTCCGGCCGCCGGTATCGGTTTCGCCCTGTCCTGCTATTGCGACCTTCGGATGGCAGCGAGCGAGGCCACCTTCACCACCGCCCACGGAAAGCTCGGACTGCCGGCCGCCTTCGGACTGGCATGGCTACTGCCGCGACTCATCGGGCTGTCACGGGCCCTCGACCTCCTCCTGTCCAGTCGGACCGTCCCGGCCGCCGAGGCGCTCGACCTGGGCCTGGTCACCTCGGTGGTACCCGGTGACCAGCTGACCGCCCACGTGACCGAGTACGCCCACCGACTGGCCACCGCGGTCTCTCCGGCCTCGCTGGCCGCCTCCAAGCGACAGGTCTACGAGGCGTTCCATCTGACCGCGGCCCAATCGGTCGAGGCCGCCGCGGCCCTCCTCGACCCCATGATGGCCGGTCCGGACTACCGTGAGGGCGTGGCCGCCCTTCGGGAGAAGCGGGCTCCGGTCTTCCGGGACCCGAGCCCGGCACCAACCCCCTGAACCGGCGACTCCCATCCCGATCCCGGCCGGTACGTTGGAACACGAAGACCCCCGGGCCGTCGAGGGTCCGAGGCCTGGGAGGGCGATGGAGATGCAGATCGGCGTAGTGCTCCCCCAGACCGAGCTCGGCCCCGACGAGTCGGCCGTACGCACCTACGGCCAGGGGATCGAGGAGCTGGGCTATCGCCACCTGCTGGCCTACGACCACGTGGTCGGCGCCGACCCCGCCGTTCACGTCGGCTGGGACGGACCCTACGACATCGACACCCAGTTCCACGAGCCCTACGTCCTGTTCGGGTACCTGGCCGCCTGCACCGACCTGGAGCTGGTGACCGGCATCACCATCCTGCCTCAGCGACCCACCGCCCTGGTGGCCAAGCAGGCCACCGAGGTGGACCTACTCACCGGCGGGAGGTTCCGGCTCGGTGTGGGCATCGGATGGAACGCGGTGGAGTACGAGGCCCTCGGTCAGGACTTCTCGTCGCGGGGCCGACGCATCGAAGAGCAGGTCGGGCTGCTGCGACAGCTGTGGACCACCCGGTCGGTGACCATGTCCGGTCGCTTCGACCACGTGACCGGGGTCGGGCTGGCCCCGCCTCCCATCCAGCGGCCCATCCCCTTATGGTTCGGTGGGGCGTCACCCAGGGCGTACGAGCGAATGGGGCGGCTGGCCGACGGATGGTTCCCGATGGTCCAGCCCGGCCCGAAACTGGACGAGGCACGCGCCATCATCGCCGGGGCCGCGGCCGGATCCGGTCGTGACCCGCGGACCATCGGCATGGAGGGCAGGGTCGACTGGCGTGGCGACGCGGACGACGTGGCCAAGCGGGTGGAAGCCTGGCGCGAGGCCGGGGCCAGCCACCTGTCCGTCAACACCATGCGGGCCGGTCTCGCCACTGTCGACGACCACCTGCGGGCCCTGGCCCGCACCGCCGACGCCCTGAAGCTGCGCTGAGAGAAGCCGCACCGCCGTCACGCCACCGGGGACCGGGGGCCGGGGGCCGTCGACCCGTCAGTGATCAGCCGTCTGGGCTTCGAGCAGGTCAGCGAAGCGCAGCTTGGCCTGGGCCCGGCGGGTGGGCACGTACTCGGTCGGGACATCGACCGGCTGGTACCCCTTGAGGGCCTGGCGGGCCACCGTGACCTTGTGCACCTCGTCAGGTCCGTCGTAGATGCGGGCGGCCCGGGCGTGCCGGTACATCGATTCGAGGGGAAGGTCGGTGGAGAAGCCGAGGGCCCCGTGGATCTGGATGGCGCGGTCGATCACGTTGTAGAGGACACCGGCGCCGTAGTACTTGATCATGGCGATCTCGACCCGCGCCGCCGAGGCCCCTTGTTCGTCCATCTTCCAGGCCGCGTAGAGCGTCATCAGCCGCGCCGCCGTCATCTCGGCCAGCGAGTCGGCCACCCAGTTCTGGATGGTCTGTTTTTCGGCCAGCAGCGAGTGGTGTGTGGTGCGAGACACGGCTCGCTCGCACAACATGTCGAAGGCGCGTCGCGACTGTCCCAGCCACCGCATGCAGTGGTGGATCCGGCCCGGGCCGAGTCGCTTCTGGGCCAACAGGAATCCCTCGCCCTCCACGCCCACCAGGTTTTCGTAGGGCACCCGCACCTCGCGGTAGACGATCTCGGCATGGCCACCGAACTTGCCGAAGTGCTCCACTGGGTCCTCCATGGTGGCCACGTCCCGGACGATATCCACCCCCGGGGTGTCGGCGGGGACCACGATCATCGAGCACCCCTGGTACGGATGGACATCAGGATTGGTCACGGCCATCACGATGAGGAAGTCGGCCACCGATCCGTTGGTGGTGAACCACTTGTGCCCGTCGATCACCCACTCGTCCCCGTCGCGCTGCGCCGTGGTGGCGATCATGGTCGGATCGGCACCCGCCCCCGGTTCCGTCATGGAGAACCCGCTGCGCATCCGCCCGTCCAGCAGGGGCAGGAGCCACCGCTCGCGCTGCTCCTCCCGCCCCGAGGCCTCGATCCCGATGGCCAGGAGCTCGGCATTACCCGAGTCGGGGGCGTTGTTCCCGAAGACCACCGGACCGTAGGGGGTCTGGCCCAGGATCTCGTGCATGAGCCCCAGCTTCACCTGACCGAACCCGCCGCCCCCGAGCTCGGCCGGCAGGTGGGAGGCCCACAATCCCCGGTCCTTGACCTGGTCCTGAAGGGGCTCGACCGCCTTCAGCATGGCGTCATAGGGCAGCGACAGGGTCTCGAGGGGGAAGATCTCGTCACGGACGAACTGGCGCATCCAGTCGAGTTGCCGCTCGAACGCCGGTTCCGTGGAAAAGTCCCATGCCACGATGGTCCCCCTGTCGTTCTTTCGGTTGGCTCCCTGGGCCAACTACCGTAACGGCATGCCCGGCGACTCCGCTGCCATCCCCACCCGCACCACCGTGACGCTGGCCCGCCCCGGGCGAATCGCCCCGGCAGACCAGCCGGAGCGGGCCGACATCCCGTCATCGGTGGCCCGGAGCCGGCTCCACTCCGCCGAGGCTGCGCTCCTCGACGAGCGACGGCTCCTGACCGGAGCCGAGCTCGGGGAACTGGCCGAACTACCGGACTCCTGGGTGACCTCGCTGGCCGCGCTGGCCCACCAGGTCCGGCTGTCGTGGTGCGGCCCCGCCGTCGAGGTCGAGGGCATCCTGTCGGCCAAGACGGGAGGATGCCCCGAAGACTGCCACTTCTGCTCCCAGTCGTCCCGGTTCGACACCCCGGTGAAGGCGACGCCGTTCCTCGACGCCGGGGAGGTGCTGCGGGCCGCGGAGGAGACCAAGGCCGCCGGTGCGTCGGAGTTCTGCATCGTGCTGGCGGTGCGGGGCCCCGACGAGCGGACCATGCAGCGGATCCTCGAACTGGTTCCCATGGTCAACCAGCGCACCGGTCTCAACGTCGCCGTCAGCGCCGGCCTGTTGACCGAGGACCAGGCCCGGCGGTTCGCCGAGGGAGGCGTGCACCGTTACAACCACAACCTGGAGACGTCGCGATCGTTCTTCCCGCAGGTGGTCACCACCCACACCTGGGAGGAGCGCCAGGAGACGTGCCGCCTGGTGCGCGACCACGGCATGGAGCTGTGCTGCGGGGCCCTGATCGGCATGGGCGAGACCGATGCCCAGCGGATCGAGCTGCTGGTACAACTCCAAGAGCTCGATCCCACCGAGGTACCGCTCAACTTCCTCAATCCCCGACCCGGCACACCGCTGGGCGGTGGACAGCCGGTGGCGGCATGGGAGGCGATCCGGTGGATCGCGCTGTTCCGACTGGGTCTGCCCGGCGTGATCCTCCGCTACGCCGGGGGGCGCGAGGTCACCCTCCGCGAGCTGCAGTCCATGGGCATGACGTCGGGGATCAACGCTCTCATCGTGGGTAACTACCTCACCACGCTCGGTCGATCGGCCGACGAGGACCTCCGGATGCTCGCCGATCTACGCATGCCCGTCGGTGCGCTCACCGGCGTGCTCTGAGCACGAGAGCGGTGCCCGACGTCACCTCGTCCACCCGGTTCTGCTCGGGTTGCGGGTCGTCGGCCGATGAGTGCGGCGGGTGCGGTCGCCCGCTCGATCCACCCCGGTTCTGTCCGGCGTGCGGCCGGAGGCTGACGGTACAGGTGAGCCCGGCCGGGTACCGGGCTCGGTGCCCCGACCACGGGATGCTCGACCGGTCGTAGACCTGCGTCACCGACACCACCTCGTGGGCATCACCGATGCCCACGAGGTGCAGCGATAGGTTGACGGGATGGCGGCTCTTCTGGTCGCGGTGGTTCCGCTGGCCATCGGCGCGGCCATCAGCCCCACCCTCCTGGCACTGCAACTTCTGGTGCTCACCGGCACCACCCGACCCGTGGCCCGGGCCTGGGCACTGGCCGGAGGTGCAGCATCGGTCCTGGCCGCCTTCTCGTTGCTCGGTATCACGGTCCTCGATCACCTGCATCCCGCCGAGCATGGCCACCACTCGTGGCGGGGTGCGATGATCATGTTCGTGGCGGCGGGGCTGCTGGCCGTCCTGGCCGTGCGCTCGCTGATGAAGCGGCCCACGTCGGCCGAGCAACAGAAGACACGCACCGCCGGACGCCTCCAGACCGCACCGACCTACTGGTTCGTCGGCGTCGGCGCCGTCGGGATGATGGTGAACTTCTCGACCCTGATCCTGTTCCTCCCGGCCCTGCACGAGATCACCCGGTCATCGGCCGACACGGCGGGCCGCATCGTGGCCTTCACAGTCCTGTACCTGATCACCCTGATGCCGGTCCTCGTCCCGGTGGGTCTGGTCACCGTCCTCGGCCCGCGCGCCGAACCGCTCCTCGACGCCACCCATGGCATCGTGACCCGGCACGCCCGGCAGATCGGGATCACCATCGAGATCGTCTTCGCCGTGTACCTGGCCATGCGGGGTGTCGGCGAACTCCCCTGACCCGGGGCACGTGTCAGCCGGCCGGGATCTTCCAGCCCCGGGCCTCGGCGATCTCCTTGCAGGTCGGGCAGAGCGGGTACCGCTTGGGGTTGCGGCCCGGAACCCAGATCTTGCCGCAGAGGGCCTTGACCGCCGTGCCGTTGACCATGCCCTCCACCACCGACGGCCCGGCCGAGACGAAGTCGCCCTTTTCAGGCGTGAATCCCTCGAGCACGATGTGCGACATCCGTTCGTGGTCGCCGTCGAGTTCGGGGTCGACCCGGGTAGGGGCGAGGGTGATGCCGGAATCCGTCATGGCACCAGGATCGCGCATCCGACGCGCCGGTGGGACCCGTCCCGACCGCGTCCGCCCTACGCTGCTGACATGGCCCCGCGGACGCTGGTTCTCGCCTCCGGGTCGCCGGCCCGACTCCGCCTCCTACGGGACGCCGGATTCGACCCCGTGGTGGAGGTGAGCGGTGTGGACGAGGACGATGTCCGAGCCGACGGCACCGAGTCGATGGTCGGCATCCTGGCCGTGCGGAAAGCCCGGGCGGTGGCGGACCGGTCGGGCCCGGCCGTGGTGGTCGGTTGCGACTCCATGTTCGAGTTCGACGGCGTCCCCCACGGCAAGCCGTCCTCGCCCGAACAGGCCCGCCAGTGGCTCACGGCCATGCGGGGTCGGTCGGGCATCCTGTTCACCGGCCACTGTGTGATCGACGGCGACTCCGGGCGTCAGGCCACCGGCGTGGCCCACACCCTGGTGCGGTTCGGTGTCACCACGGACGCCGAGCTCGACGCCTATCTGGCCAGCGGCGAGGCCATGGCGGTGGCCGGGGCCTTCACCCTGGACGGACGGTCGGCCCCGTTCATCGACGGCGTGGACGGCGATCCGAGCACGGTCATCGGTCTGTCCCTGCCTCTGTTCCGGTCGCTGCTGGCCGGGATCGACGTGGCCATCACCGACCTGTGGGCCGGGGTCGGACGGTGAGGGCGATGCGTGGGCCCGCAACCGTCCGACGCACCGCCGCCGTCCCCGTGCTCAAGCTGGGCTCGGTCGCCGTCGATCCTCCCGTCGTGTTGGCCCCCATGGCCGGTGTCACCAACATCGCCTTCCGACGCCTGTGCCGGGTGTTCGGTGCCGGTCTCTACGTCAGCGAGATGATCACGGCCCGGGCCCTGGTCGAGGGGAACGCCAAGACCCTGGGCATGGCGGCCTTCGCCGACGACGAGCCGGTACGCAGCCTGCAGCTGTGCGGTGTGGACCCGAAGGTGATGGGACGGGCCGTGGACCGCCTTGTCTCCGACATCGGCGTCGATCACATCGACCTCAACTTCGGCTGCCCGGCGGGCAAGGTGACGCGGCAGGGGGCCGGGGCTGCCCTGCCCCTCCACCGGGCCCTGTTCCGCTCCATCGTGGGTGCGGCGGTGACGGCGGCCGGATCGGTGCCGGTGACCGTCAAGCTTCGGACCGGGATCGACGAGGAGCACCGGACCTTTCTCGAGGCAGGCCGGATCGCCGAGGACGAAGGGGTGGCGGCCCTGACCCTGCATGCCCGCACCGCGGAGCAGCTGTACTCCGGCGCCGCCGACTGGGGGTCCATCGCCGAGCTCAAGGCCACGGTGACCTCGATTCCCGTCCTGGGCAACGGTGACCTGTGGGAGGCCGGCGATGCCCTGGCCATGATGGCCGAGACCGGTTGCGACGGGGTCGTGGTGGGCCGGGGCTGCCTCGGTCGCCCCTGGCTGTTCCGGGACCTGGCCGACGCCATGGCCGGAAGGGCCACCCGGCCACCTCCCCCGCTCGGCGAGATCGTCGACATGATGCGTACCCATGCCGAACTGTTGGCCGGGCTGTTCGGAGAGGAACTCGGGGTGCGTCAGTTCCGCAAGCACACCGGCTGGTACCTGACCGGCTTCCCGGTAGGACCGGCCGTGCGCCGCCTGCTGGGCCAGGCCGGCTCCCTGGCTCAGCTCCACCAGCTGCTGGACGGGTTGGATGGACACCTGGCCTTTCCCGACGAGGCCCGTCGCCAGCCCAGGGGGCACACCAATGGCCCGAAGCCGGTTCGGCTTCCCCCCGGTTGGCTCGACGGCGTGGACGACCCCACGCCCCCAACCGGCGGCGACGTCCTGGTGTCAGGGGGATGAGGCGGCCCGGGCACAGGCCGCGCTGGAGACCGCGCCGCCTGTGGGAGACTGCCACCGGTTGATCGAGTCGGGAGCCCCCGTCGCCGGTCCGGACACGCCGTCCGGTCCCAGCCCGGTCACCCGGCCCCTCTCATGATCGTCGGCTCCTCCCTCACCATAGAAATCGGCGACCGGACGCTCCTCCGTGACGCCTCGTTCGTGGTCGGCGCGGGCGAGAAGGTCGGGTTGGTGGGACGCAACGGGACAGGGAAGTCCACCTTCATCTCGGTGATCATCGACGAGCCCGGCCGCAACGTCCGATCAACGGGCAACGCCCGCATCCGGGGCACCTACAGCCACCTGCCGCAGGTGCCGCTGCCGCACGGGCTGGGCCTCGAACCCAACGGCTTCTCCCACGTCCTGTCCGGCCGGGGTCTCGACGTCCTCGACGACGCCCTCAACAAGGCCCGCACGCAGATGGCCAAGGACCCGACGCCGGAGAACATCGAGCTGTTCTCCGATCTCGAGGAGCAGTTCCGCGAGAACGGCGGCTACGAGGCCGAGTCCACCATGGCCCGCCTGGCCGACGGATTGGGTCTGAAGCAGGACCTGCTCCTCGAGGACATCGAGAGCCTGTCGGGGGGACAGCGCCGGCGGGTCGATCTGATCAGGATCCTGTTCCAGGGCCCCGACACCATGATCCTCGACGAACCGACCAACCACCTCGACCTTCCGGCCAAGCGGTGGTTGATGGAGGAGCTCGAACGGTTCCCCGGGGCCATCCTGGTGGTGTCCCACGACCTCAAACTGCTCGACCGCTCGATCAACAAGGTGCTCCATCTGTCCGACGGCCACCTCCACGAGTTCAAGGGGACCTACTCCTCTTACATGGTCCAGCTCGAGGCGGACCAGAGCCAGCGGGAGCGGGCCGCACAACTCGAGGGCCGGGAGATCAAACGCCTGTCCACGCTGGCCGACTCCATGCGGGGCAGTACCAACCGGCGAGCCCGCATCGCCAAGTCCCTCGACAAGCGGGTCGAGCGGCTCGAATCGTCGAAGACCGAAGTCCACAAGCGGGAGAAGAAGAGCTCCTTCCGGTTGCCCACGCCCCAACGGTCCGGTGAGGTACCGCTGCGCGCCTCGGGCCTTGGCGTCAGGTACGACACCGTCACCGTGCTGGACAAGGTCGACTTCCACTGTCGGCGCGGGACAGGGCCGTGGTCATCGGCCGGAACGGCGCCGGCAAGTCCAGCCTGTTGCGCTGCCTGGCCGGGGTACAGGAACCGACGGCGGGCTCCGTCGAGCTCGGTGCCAATGTCACTGTCGGGTACTTCGCCCAGGAGCACGAGCAGGTCGACCTGGGCGTCACCGTCCTGGAGAACATAGATGACACCATCCTGACGCAGGAGACCGAGCGTCGGGCCCTGCTCGGTATGTTCGGCATCACCGGCAAGGCGGCCTACCAGATGCCCAAGACCCTGTCGGGTGGGGAGCGGGCCAAACTGGGGCTGGCCATGCTGGCAGCCGGGCGGGCCAACGTGCTCCTGCTGGACGAGCCCACCAACAACCTCGATCCCTCGTCCATCGAGGCGGTCGGAACCATGCTCAGCCAGTGGCCGGGAACCATCGTGGTGGTGAGCCACGACCGGGCCTTCGTCCAAGCCCTCGAGCCGACCCACTGCCTCAAGCTGCCCAGCGAGATCTTCACCCACTGGGACGACGACTACCTCGACCAGGTGGAGATGAAGTAGGTCGCGCGTTGCTCTGTATGGCCACGAGCACTCCGCCGAGTCCCAAGAGGGACAGGAGCATTCGGAAAGCGGCGACAGTCCAGCTCGACCTGACCGGCTCAGCCGGCCGGAGTCGGGGCCCGACCGTTCCCGCTGGCCGAGGCGCTTGACTCCCCGGCGTCCTTCATGGCATCCACCAGGACCTGCGCCGCCCCGACCAGGCCGGCCGCCTCGTAGGGCACCACGATCTTCGAGTTGGGCGAGGTGGCGAGGGCCTGGAGGGCCCGCAGCTGCATGATGGCCAGGGTGTTCGGGTGGATCACCGAGGTGTCGATGGCATTCAGGGCCGCCGACTCGCCCTCGCCTCGGAGCTGGGCGGCCCGCTTCTCGCCGTCGGCGCGGAGCTCGAGCACCTGCTTCTGCGCCTCGGCGGCCAGAATGGAAGCCTGCTTCTGGCCCTCGGCCTCGAGCACCGCGGCCTGCTTGCGACCCTGGGCGCTGTTGATGGCGGCCTGTTGCTCGCCTTCCGACTTCAGGATGGCGGCCCGCTTGTGCTGCTCGGCCTCCTTCTGCTCCGACATGGCCTGCAGGACGTTGGTCGGGGGAGTGATGTCCAGGATCTCGATGCGGTTGAGTCGCACTCCCCATTTGAGCGTGGCCTCGGTCATGTGTTCCTGCATCTTGGAGTTGATGGTCTCCCGCTCCGACAGCGACTCGTCCAGTGTCAGCTCACCGAACACGGCCCGCAGGGCGGTCCGGGCCATCTGGTCGATGGCCAGCCCGAAGTCGTTGACCTCGAACAGGGCCAGCTTGACGTCGGTGACCTGACAGAAGATGGTGGCACTCACCTGGAGGGACACGTTGTCGGCGGTGATCACCGCCTGCTGGTCGCCGGTGCGGGGGAACTCGCGGACATCGACCTTGTCCATGCGGTCGGCCAGGGGAACCAGTACGTGGAGGCCGGGCTGCTGGATCTTCTTGAACTCGCCGAACCGCTTCACCACGCCGACGCAGCCCTGTTGGACCACCTTGAGGCATGACTTCAGGAACACCACGATGACGGAGAAGACGGCCAACGCCACTACCAACAACGCCACCGATGTACCCACGGAACCGATGATCATGATGACCACCTCCTGTCCCCCACTGTAGGCACGCCCCACGGCCACCCGCCCGGCGGGACCAGCTCGGCCAGAAACACCGCCCTCAGCCGTCGTCGGTCGGATAGACCACGAGGAGGCCACGTTCCACGTCGGCCACGACCACGGTCGTGCCGACCTCGATCTTCGTGCCGGGGAACAGGGAGACCGCGTACCACTCCTCACCCCGTGAGAACACCGAGCCCGGCTCGTGACTGTCGGAGACCGGCTTCCTCACCACCGCCGTCTCGCCGATCATGCCCGAGACACCGTTCAGCATCGCCCTCTCCGTTCCCGACGTCGAATCCGAGCGCTCACGACCACGCCTCTGCCCCCGGCAGCACTATACGGCGTCCACCTGCTCGCCATGTTCGGGCCCGGACCTCGGACGAGGGCCGCGTCCCCGACCCGGGATACCGTGGGCCATGGTCCCGACCCCGCCCGACACCCTGCCCGTCGAACCGCTCACGGCCCGCAAGACGTGCCGCACGCTCGAGCCTGTCCACGCAATGATCTACTTCGCTCCCGAGGCGTCCGAGTCGTACACCCGCCTGGGGCTCGAGCCGGAGGCCGGCTACTTCGCCTCGCGGGCTGCGGCCATGGGGGAGGTCGGGGCCGACACGGTCATCGCCACCTTCTTCAACTTCTACCCCGGACTGGTCCGGGCAGCCATTCCCGCCGCGTGGAAGGCGGCGTCACCGTCGGCGGTGCTCGAGGCCCGCCTCGGTGCGGCCGACACCGCCCTGAGGCGCGTGCTCGGTTCTGTCGTCGATGGTCCGGAGATGTCCCGGGCCTCCGAGCTGGCCCGCCGGGCCGCCGGGCGTGCCGCCCAGCGCTACGAGGGACGTCCGCTTTTCGCCGGCCATGCCGGTCTGCCCTGGCCGGAGGCGCCGCACCTCGTGCTCTGGCACGCCCAGACCCTCCTGCGTGAGTTCCGGGGCGACGGCCACATCGCCGCCCTGGTTCTGAACGATCTGGCCCCGGTCGAGGCGCTCGGGCTGCACCTGGCCACCGGCGAGTTACCGGAGCGATTCCTGAAGGGCACCAGGGGGTGGCCCGACCCCTTGTGGGAAGCCGGCGTGACCCGGCTGGAGGACCGGGGCCTGGTGGTCCGGGTCGAGGCGTCCGACACCCATCCGGCGTCACTGGCCCTGACCGACGACGGGGTCACCCTGCGCCACGAGATCGAGGACCTCACCGACCGGTCCGCCCTGGTCGCCTACGAAGCCCTCGGGGAGGAGGGCTGTGCCGAACTCCGGGGGCTGGCGCGGCCCTTCAGTCGGGCCGTGGTGGAAGCCGCCGGTCTCGGGTTCTGACCGCCCCGGCCTGCACCATGTCGGCCAGGGCAGACTCCTCGCCGGGCAGCGTGATCACCTCGTACCCGTGCCGTGCCACCAGCCACTCTCGATTTCGTCGATGGATGTCGTGACGGCCGTCGAACCGGTCGAGCACGACGACGGTGCGGACACCGTCCATGGTGCCGGTCACCGTGGCCAGGGCATCCATCGACAGCCGTACCCCGTTGATGGTCCCCAGTCCGGCGTCGGCCACCAGCACCACCACCTCGGGGGAGAGCGCCGCCACCAGGTGGGTGGAGTCCCCGTCCACGGCCTGGGGGGAGCGGACCCCCCCGGCCATCTCCACCACCCCGACCTCGACGCCGTCGGGGGGCCATGCCATCTCCTCGACCAGATCGGCCACGGTGAAGGGCGGGAGTCCGAGGGCCTCCGCGGCCATCGGCGGGGCCATGGCCCGGTGATAGGAACGGAACGGGTGGCACACCTCGTCCGGATGCTCGCCGGAAGTCACCCCCAGTCGCTCGGCGTCCGTGGCACCACCCAGGCGGGCGCCCTCGGAGTCGATGTCGAAGGACTGGGCCGGCTTGCGGGCGGAGACCGAGCACCCACGGGAGCGCAGTTCGGCCAGGAGCCTCCCGCCCACCCAGGTCTTGCCCACCTCGGTGCCCGTGCCGCATACCAGCACCAATCGTTCAGGGCGCACCGGCATCCCGTCCCGACCCCGACTCCGACCGGGGCGAGGGCGGCCCGGCCGCCCCGAGTCCGGCCAGTCCCCCGATCAGGCTTGTGACCTGATCGTCGGTGTGGATGGCCGAGAGCGTGATCCGCAGCCGCGATGTGCCGTTGGGCACCGTAGGGGGGCGGATGGCGGGGACCCACAGCCCCCGGGACAGGAGCTCGGACGAGGCGGCCACGGCGTCGGCCTCGTGGCCGATCACCACCGGGACGATCGGTGACGGGTGATACGGGCGACCCAACGCTGACGACACCCGGGCCACATGTCCGGTCAGCCGGGCCCGCAGCGCATCGCCCTGTCCGGACCGGAGGATACCGAGCGCGGCCAAGGCGGCGGCGGCGTCGGCCGGTGTGGTCGCCGTCGTGAAGATGTACGGCCGGGCCCGGTTGACCAACAGCTCGATCATGCGGCGGGGACCGGCCACGAAGCCGCCCAGCGATCCGAGGGTCTTGGACAGCGTCCCCACCCGCAGTACGTCCGGCCCTGGGGTGACGGCGGGCAGTTCGGGCCCGAGGACGGCATGGGCCTCGTCCACCACCAGGAGGGCGCCGTGATGTCGGGCCAGTCGGACGAGGGCGTCGAGGGCGGCGTGGTCCCCGTCCATCGAGAAGACCGAGTCGGTGACGATGATCGGGCGACCGCCGGTGCCGGCCAGGGAGGCGTCGAGCGAGTCGAGGTCCCCGTGGGGGTACACGGTGACACCGGCCCGCCCCATCCGGCACCCGTCGATGATCGAGGCATGGTTGAGCTCGTCCGAGAACACGTGGGCACCCTCGGTGGCGAAGACCGACAGCACCGACAGGTTGGCGGCGAACCCCGTCGGGAACAGCACCACCTGCTCGCTCCGCTTCCATGCGGCCAGGGCCCGTTCGAGCTCGGCGTGGACCGGCCGGGAGCCTGTCACGAGGCGGGAGGCGCCCGAGCCGGTGCCCCAGCGGTCGATGGCCTCGTGGGCGGCGGCGATCACCTCGGGATGCGAGGCCAGACCGAGATAGTCGTTGGAGGCGAACGACACCACCTGGCCGCGGTCGGTCCCCCGGACACCGTCGAGCTCCCCGGCCGGCCCCTTGGCGTCGAAGGTGCGGGGTCCCCGCCACTGCCCCGACGCCTCCACCACCCGACACGACTCGTCGACCCACGACGACCATGACCAGGTCGGCGGTGGAGACGAGGCCGGCTCGGTGCCGACGGCACCGCCGGTCTCGCTCACGCCCCGTCCTCCCGCCCCACCGCTTCGATGGACCGGGCCAGCACGTCGACCACGTGGTCGATCTCCGCCACGGTGGTGGTGAGGGGTGGCATCAGCACCACCACGTCCCCGAGGGGCCGCAGCAGGACGCCCTGGGCCACCGCGCCGGCGCAGACCCGTCGACCCCACCGGGTCGACCCCGCCGGCGGGGCGAGCTCCACACCGGCCATCAAGCCGCGTTGGCGGACCGCCCCCACGCCCGGGAGTCCGACCACCGAACGGTCGAGCCGGCGGGACAGCCGCTCGGCCGATCCGGCCACGTTGGACAGCACGTCCCACTCGTCCAGCAGCTGGAGGTGTCGGAGAGCCACCGCGCAGGCCAGGGCGTTCCCCCCGTAGGAGTGGCCGTGGTAGAAGGTCGACTCGCCCAGATCGGCTCCGTCGAAGGCTTCGAACACGGCACCGGACGCCACAGTGGCCGAGAGCGGCAGGTAGCCCCCGGTGATGCCCTTGCCCAAGCAGAGCAGGTCGGGGCGGAAACCCGGTCCGCCCCACTCCGAGGCGAACAACCTGCCGGTCCTCCCGAAGCCGGTGGCCACCTCGTCGCAAATGAGCAGCACATCGTTGGCGCGACAGGCCTCCCCCACGCGGGTCAGGTCCGTGGGCTCGGCCACCAGGATGCCCGACGCTCCCTGCACCAGGGGCTCGATGATGACGGCGGCCAGCGACGACGCCTGGGCCTCGATGCAGCCGATCAGCTTGCCGGCCCAGTCCGGCGCGGCATAGCCGGGGGTCCGGACCACGGGGAACCGCAGCGGGTCGAACAGGCCGGTCCCGAATCCCCCGTCACCCACCGAGAGGGCGCCGACCGTGTCACCGTGGTAGGCGTCGCCCAGCGCCAGGAACTGGTGGTGACCGGACTCCCCCCGGTTGACCCAGTACTGGAAGGCGATCTTGAGGGCCTGCTCCACCGCCACCGCCCCGTCGGAGGCGAACAGCACGTGGGGAGCGTCGACCGGGACCACCGCGGCCAACGCCTCGGCGAACTCCACCGCCGTTCGGCTCCCGTTGCCGAGCAGGGTGGCGTGGGCCACCTTCCCCAACTGACCGACGACAGCGGCATCGAGCTCGGGGACGTGGTGCCCGAGGGTGGTCACCCACAACGAGGAGATGGCGTCGAAGTACCGGCGCCCCTCGACGTCGATCAGCCAGCGACCCTCTGCCCGCTCCACGATGACCGGGGCGTTGTCGGGGTACGCGGCCATCTGGGTGAAGCCGTGCCACACCACCGCGGCGTCCCGGGCCACCCAGGGGTCGGCGCCGGCGAGGAGGTCGGACCGGTCCGTCATCGGGCCGAGTCTTGTCGACCCGGCCGCCGGGGTCGAACCGGCACCGCCCGCCGGCTCTGGACCCGCCCCGGGTACCGGCCGGTAGGATCCCGGACATGGACCGGATAGGCGTCGTCGACACCATGTTCGCCCGTTACGACATGGGGGCCGAGGCCGTCGACGAGCTGGAGGGTTGTCCCAGCTTCGGATCCGTGTTCGAGGTGGTCCGCCGGACCGTGCCCGGGTTCAAGGACCTGGCCGTCGAGTGCAAACGGCTGATCGAGGGCGAGGGGTGCCGGATCGTGGTGGCGCTGGGCATGCCGGGGCGGGCGGCCATCGACCAGGTCTGCGCGCACGAGGCGTCCCAGGGACTCATGCAGGCCCAGCTCATGACCTCCACCCACATCCTCGAGGTCTTCGTGCATGAGGGCGAGGAGGCCGATCCGGCCCGGCTGGCCGCGGTCTGTGTCGATCGGGCCCGCAAGCACGCCCGCAACGCGTACTGGATGCTCTACGAGCCCGAGCAGCTGCTCCGCCTGGCCGGACAGGGCGTGCGCCAGGGGTACGAGGACGCCGGCCCGCTGGCCGGCTGAAGCAGTCCGGCCGACTGGCCGGCTGAAGCAACAGCACCGGCAGGTCAACTGGGGGGATCCCGGGGCAGGCCCAGGGTGCGCTCGGCGATGATGTTGCGCTGCACCTCGGCGGTCCCGCCCCCGATGGTCAGCGCCGGCCCGAACAGGAACCCGAAGCCCCAGATGGGGTCGGGCCCGACCGGGTGCTGGGACGCACCTGCACCGGCGGGGCCGGTCGGTCCCGTTCCCTGGATCATGCCCCCCGCTCCGGCCATGTCGTTGGCCAGACCCATCACCCTCTGGCCGTGGGCATCGGCCAGGGCCTTGCGCACGGAGACCTCGGGCCCGGGTTCGAGGCCGGCCACGGCCGCCGTCACCGTCCGCATCCGCAGCCACGCGAGGATCTGCCCTTCGGCCCACAGTCCGGCCAGGCGTTGGCGCAGCAGGGGATCGGCCGTCCCTCCCGATCGGCGCACCAGGCCGACCAGGTCGGCGGCCGTCGGGCCCATGCCCCACAGGGAGCCCGAACCGGAGAGGGAGACGCGCTCATTGCCCAGGGTGACCTTGGCCAACGCCCAGCCTCGGCCCCGGTCTCCCACCAGGCTGTCGGCGGCCAGGCGCACCCCGTCGAGGAAGACCTCGTTGAAGGTGTGGGTGCCGGTCATGTCGGTGAGCGGGCGCACCGTCACGCCGGGGGCGTCCATCGGGCAGATGAAGTAGGAGATCCCCTCGTGTCTTGGCTTCTCCGGCTCGGTCCGAGCCAACAGGATGCCGTAGCGGGCCACGTGGGCGTACGAGGTCCAGATCTTCTGGCCGTGGACCACCCACTCGTCCCCGTCGAGCTCGGCCCGGGTGCTCAGGGCGGCGAGATCGGACCCGGCCCCGGGCTCGCTGAAGAGCTGGCACCAGACATCCTCACCGGCCAGGAGGGGCAGCAGGTACCGGTCCTTCTGCTCGGGCGTGCCCGCCTGCACCAGGGTGGGGCCGGCCCATCCGATCCCGATGGTGTTGTCGGGCCTCGAGGCCCCGGCCCGGCGGAGTTCGTCGTCGACGATGAGCTGATGGGTCGGGTCGGCACCCAGTCCCCACGGGGCGGGCCAGTGTGGCGCCACCAATCCGGCTTCGGCCAGTTGTCGGGCCGTCGGGTGGGGATGCTCATCGAACCAACGGCGCAGCGATGTCCGCCGTGGGTCGTCCTCGGACGGGAGCGCGAAGTCCATGGTGGCCAGCGTAGGCTGGGTCGGTTCGGGCTATCGGGGTCGGATAAGCGCCGGACGCTCGGGTGGCGGCCCCGGGTCGGACCCGGGACACGGTCGGGGCGACCGGGAATGAGGAGCGAGACGTGAGCCACTGGAACTTCGGAGACGTGTGGGAGGCCGCGGCCGACGCACTGCCCGACGCACCGGCCCTCGTCCACGGTGACCGCACGCTGACCTGGTCCCAGCTCGACCGGCGGGCCGACGGTGTGGCCCGTCGGCTGCTCGATGCTCACGTCATCCACCAGGACAAGGTGGCCCTGTACCTCTACAACTGTCCCGAGTATCTCGAGTCGACCTTTGCCTGCTTCAAGATCGGTCTCGTCCCCATCAACACCAACTACCGCTACGCCGACGACGAGCTCGTGTACCTGTGGGAGAACGCCGACTGCGTGGCCGCGGTGTTCCACGGCATCTTCGTGGACCGGATCGAAGGGATACGCGCCCGGGTGCCCGCCATCCGGACCTGGTTCTGGGTCGATGACGGATCGGCGCCGTGCCCTTCCTGGGCTGTCCCCTACGAGGATGGCGCCTCGGCGCCCTGGGGTGCCCCGACCCGGGGGAAGGGTGATCGGGTCCGCGCCTCTTGGGGCCGTAGCCCCGACGACATCTACATGCTGTACACCGGGGGGACCACCGGGATGCCCAAGGGCGTCATGTGGCGCCACGACGACCTCTTCGTCCGCCTCAACAATTCAGGATTCCGCCGCTACCCCGAGGACGGCGGACCCGACGACGTCCGGCGCGAACTGGAGCGGAACGGACCGGGCTCGAGCAGCTTGCCGGCCTGCCCGCTCATGCACGGCACCGGTGGGTTCACCTCGCTCGAATGCCTCAGCGAAGGGGGCCGCGTGGTCACGCTCCCGTCGCGCCAGTTCAATCCGGTCGAGCTGCTCGACACGGTGGAACGGGAGCAGGTCAACGGTCTCATCATCGTCGGGGACGCCTTCGCCAAGCCCATCCTGGCCACTCTCGACGACCATCCGGGTCGCTGGGACCTCACCAGTCTGGTCGGCATCATCTCGTCCGGTGTGATGTGGAGCGAGTCCACCAAACAGGGGCTCCTGCGCCACCATCCCGGGATGCTGCTGATCGACGCCTTCTCGTCGTCGGAGGCCATCGGCATGGGCAACTCCGTCTCATCGGGCAGCCTGTCGGCCCAGACGGCCCAATTCACCCTGGGTCCGGACGTGCGGGTCGTCGACACCGACGGCAAGGACGTCGTGCCCGGTTCCGGTCGGAGCGGGGTCCTGGCCCTGGGTGGTCGGATTCCGCTCGGCTACTACAAGGACGATGCCAAGACGGCGGCCACCTTCCGCACCATCGACGGCACCCGCTACTCGGTCCCGGGCGACTTCGCCCAGGTGGACCTGGACGGGACCATCCATCTTCTGGGCCGGGGTTCGGTGGTGATCAACACCGGCGGCGAGAAGGTCTACCCCGAAGAAGTCGAGGAAGCTATCAAGACCGTGGACGGCGTGGCCGACTCGGTGGTAGTGGGCATTCCCGACGACCGGTTCGGCGAGCAGATCGTGGCCGTGGTGGAGCGCGACCCCGGGTCCCTCGGGCAGGCGGTCACTGAGGAGATGGTGATCGACCTGGTGAAGACCCGGTTGGCGGGGTACAAGGCACCCCGCCTGGTCCACTTCGTCCCCACCATCGGACGGTCCCCGGCGGGCAAGGTCGACTACGCCCGGCACAAGGCGGAGACGGCGGCGTGGGCGGCGCCCGCCCCGGGCTGAGTTACCCTCCGGACTCAGCCCTTGTTGGCCCCGTGTGTCCGCACGAAATCGTTCACGGCGTAGTAGGCGTCGATCGACTCGCCGGCATCGCCCCAGAACCCGTCGAGCACGTCATAGGCCATGCTGCCGTGTCCGATGTAGTAGTTGTTCACGTCGGTGATCTCGAGCTCACCCCGCCCCGAGGGAACCAGGTCGGGGATGACCTCGAACACGTCCGAGTCGTAGCAGTAGATGCCCGTGACGCCGAACTTGGAGTCGGGACGCTCGGGCTTCTCCACGATACCGATGACCCGTTGCTGATCGTCGAACGTGGGGACGCCGAGGTGACGGAGGTGTTCGTCCTCCTCCACCGGCGTGAGGAGGATCCGGGCCCCCTCGGGCCGGGCCTTGAAGGCGTCGACCATCGGTTTGATCGACCGCTCGACGATGTTGTCGGCCAGCATGACCAGCACCGGCTCGCCGTCGACGAACCGGGCGGCCAGACCGAGGGCCTCGGCGATCCCACCGGGCCGGTCCTGGTAGCCGTAGCTGAGGCGGTCGATCCCGAACTCCTGCCCGTTGCCGAGCAGGCGGAGGAACTCACCGGCATGGGTGCCCCCGGTGACCAGCATGATCTCGGTGATCTCGGCGTTGACCAGGGCCTCGATACCCCAATTGATCATCGGGCGGTCGTAGATCGGCAGCAGGTGCTTGTTCGTGATGCGGGTCAGCGGGTGCAGCCGTGAGCCGGTACCACCGGCGAGGATGACGCCTTTCATGGGCGAAGCCTAACGGGGATCGGGGATCGGATTCCCGCCGGTGGCCTGGCGCACGACGGCGTCGGCCAGGGCGGGCCAGGCCCGGGCCGCCCAGGACCCGAAGGGTCGATCGGAGAGTCCGGCGCAGGCCATGCCGGCAACTGGGTCCACCCACAGGAAGGCGCCGCTCTGACCGAAGTGTCCGAACGTCTCCGGCGCGTTGGTCGTACCCGTCCAGTGGGGTTGCTTGTGGCCGCGGATCTCCACGCCCAGTCCCCAGTCGCAGGGCTCGAAGCTCCGGAACCCGGGCAGCACACCGGCCAGGCCGGCGAACTGGGTGGAGGCGGCGGCGCCATGGGTCTCGGCGCTCACCAACGTGGGTGTCGACCATTCACGGGCCAGGACCAGGAGATCGTCCAACGGCCCGACCAGCCCGGCGGCGGCGGCACCGCCGGCGCTGTGGCGCAGCACGGTGCCGGCCATGCCCAGGGGGCCGAGGACCCCCTCCGACAGGTACTCGGAGAAGGCCAGGCCCGACCGCTCGGCGATGAGGTCGGCCACGACCCCGTAGCCGGCGTTGGAGTAGATGCGACGTGTTCCCGGCGGCGCCAGCGGTGGGCCGGCCCGGGGCCCGAGGCCCGAGGCGTGGGCCAGGAGATGGCGCACGGTGGACCCGGGGGGACCGGCCGCCTCGTCGAGGGACAGGCTCCCCTCCTCCACGGCCACCAGCGCGGCCAGCGCCGTGACCGGCTTGGTCACCGAAGCCCACGGGAACGGCCGGTCGGCCGGGCCGGTCACACCGGCCAGCTCGGTGACGGCGGGGCCCCTCCCCCCGTCGGGCCGGCCCAGGCGCAGGATCCCCACGGCGGCGTGACCGACCGGCCACTCGGCCACGGCGCCGAGGACGTCGGGCCCACCGTCGTCGTGGCCGCCGGTTTCGTGGCCGGGGACGGCTACCCGGCCTCGGGTCGGTGGGAGTACGAGGAGGCCCTGGGTGAGGAGTGGACCGACACGCCGCGACCGGTGGTCAGACGTCGAGGAAGCGGCGGACGGCGAAGGCCGAGCCCAGCACCCCGACGACCACGCCGACCACGGCGACCAGGATGCACGTGCCGGCCACCTCCCATCCGCCCAACGACATCTGGGCGATGATGCTGTTCGAGTTGGCTGCGGTCTTGGTCGTGTCCAACCCGATGCCCCAGTACAGGGCGAGGACCACCAACACGGCCACCGCCGCCCCGGCCAGACCCTGGATCAGGCCCTCGGCCATGAACGGCAGTCGGATGAACCAGTTGGTGGCACCGACCAGCTTCATCACCGAGACCTCGCGGCGTCGGGCGAAGATGGCCATACGGATGGTGTTCAGGATGAGCACCGACGCCGACAACAGGAGCACCACCGCCACCGACAGGAAGACCCACTGGAGGATCCGGATCACGCTCTGCATGGTCTTGATCTGCTGGCCCGGGTACTTGACGGAGGCCACGCCGGACTTACCGGTGAACTGTTGGTAGACCGCCGGGGCCTGGGACGGATCGTTGAGGACGCAGCGGTAGGAGGAGGGGTAGTCGGCTTGGGTGGTGGCGTCGAACTCGTCCGAGGCCAGGATGGTCTTGGCCTCGTTGTAATCGTAGGCCTGGGACCGGTACGTGCACGACTTGATGTAGGGCGACTGGTGCAGCTCGGTCCCGATCGACGTGGTCAGTGTGGGCCCGGCGGTGGGCTTGACCCACACGATGGCCTGCACCCCGTTCTGCCACTGCACGGTGGCCTTGGATGCTCCCTGCTTCAGCAGCAGGGACGAACCGACCAGGGCCAGCGAGACGGCCACGGTGAGGATGGCGGCCACGGTCATGAGGCGGTTGCGCCACAGGTTCGTCGCCGCCTCCCGCGAGACGTAGGCAGCGGAGACCGGCATCAGGCCCCTGCCGCGAACCGGTCGGGGAGGTCGCCGACCGGTGCCGGCGCCTGCTCCACCAGTGTCCCGGTCGGTGACCCGGCTCCGGCGGCGGCGACGGCGCTGTCGATCCCGTAGACCCCGTGGGCCTGGTCGCGAACCAGCAACCCTCGGTCCAGTTCGATGACTCTCCGGCGCATCTGGTCGACCATGCCGGCGTCGTGGGTGGCCACGATGACGGTGGTGCCGGTGCGGTTGATCCGGTCGAGGAGCTTCATGATCCCGAGGCTGGTGGTGGGATCGAGGT
Source organism: uncultured Acidimicrobiaceae bacterium (assembly GCA_963756515.1). Classification (GTDB taxonomy): domain Bacteria; phylum Actinomycetota; class Acidimicrobiia; order Acidimicrobiales; family RAAP-2; genus Bog-756. The sequence continues at coordinate 222,134 of CAVWNV010000002.1, read as the reverse complement.
TTCCGGTGGGCTCGTCGGCCAGCAGGATGAGCGGGCGGTTCACGAAGGCCCGGGCCACCGCCACCCGCTGCTGCTCACCTCCGGACAGCTCGTGGGGCAGGTTGTCCCTCTTCTTTGTCAGGCCGACCAGGTCGAGGACCTGGGGTACCTGGGTGGCGATCACGTGCTTGGGCCGCCCGATGACCTCGAGGGCGAAGGCCACGTTCTCGAACACCGACTTGTTGGGCAGGAGTCGGAAGTCCTGGAACACGCAGCCGATGTTGCGGCGAAGATAGGGGATCCTCCACTTGGCCAGGTGCCCGATCTCCTTGCCCGCCTCCCAGATGTGGCCGGCGTCGGGCATCTCCTCGCGCAGCAGGAGCCGGATGAAGGTGGTCTTGCCCGAGCCGGACGGGCCGACCAGGAACACGAACTCGCCCTTGTCGATCTCGACCGAGCAGTCGTTGAGGGCCACGGTGGAGCCCTTGTACGTCTTGGTGACGTTCTGAAACTTGATCACTGGCAGGATCTCGCAGTCGGAGAGGGGAACATGCAGGTCCGAGAGGTCATTCCCTCTGATGCTACCCCCGCATCCCCCCGAATTCGTTCCACCCCGCCGAGCGACGCCGGCCGGGAGGTCAGCGGGGAGGGCGACGCAGCTCCGCCTGCCGCCGCAGCTCGGCCTCGATGAAGGCGTCGAGATCCCCGTCCAGGACCGCCTCGACGTTGCCGGTCTCGGCGTCGTTCCGGTGGTCGTTGACCAGCTGATAGGGAGCCATCACGTAGGAGCGGATCTGATTGCCCCAGGCGTTGTCGGTCCGGTCGCCGGACAGCTGGTCCAGGGTGGCCTGGTGCTCGGCCCGCTGCCGCTCGGCCAGCTTGGCCCCGAGCACCTGCATGGCCTTGGCCTTGTTCTGGTGTTGGCTCCGCTGGTTCTGGCACGACACCACGATCCCGGTGGGGAGATGGGTCAGGCGGACGGCCGAGTCGGTCTTGTTCACGTGCTGACCTCCGGCACCCGACGAGCGGTAGGTGTCGATACGGAGGTCCTTCTCGTCGATCTCCACCTCGCCGGAGACATCCTCCAGGAACGGCACCACGTCGAGCGAGGCGAAGCTGGTCTGGCGCCGATGCTGCGCGTCGAAGGGCGAGATGCGCACCAGCCGGTGCACCCCGCGCTCCGCGGCCAACAGCCCGAAGGCGTACCGGCCCTTCACGATGAAGGTGGCAGACAGGAGTCCGGCCTCCTGCCCGGGGGTGGCCTCTTCGACCTCGATGTCGAAGCCGCGGCGTTCGGCCCAACGCGTGTACATCCGCAACATCATCTCGGCCCAGTCCTGGGCGTCGGTGCCACCGGCCCCGGCGTGGATCTCGGCCACGGCGTCGCCGTCGTCGTAGGGTCCGGCGAACAACGAGCGCAGCTCGATGGCCCCCAGTCGACGGTCGAGGTCCTCGAGGACCTGGTCGACCTCGGGCCGCAGCGAGTCGTCGGCCTCCTCCTCGATCAACTCGTTCAGGGTCTCGGCGTCGGACAGCTGCTCGGCCAGGGCCGCCAGCTGCTCGATGTCCTCGTTGACCCGACCGAGCTCGGTGGTCACCTCCCGGGCGTGGTCGGCGTCGTCCCAGAGCCCGGGCTCGGACGCCTCCTTCTCGAGTTCGGTGCGTCGTTCGAGCAACCGGTCCCGGCCCAGGAAGCGCTCGGCCTCGGCCAGCCGGTCCCCCAGGGCCTGCAGGGCACCGGGGATGTCGGAGCGCTCGGGCCCACCGCCCCCCCGGGCGGGACCATCGGCCGGGGCCATCTCAGTTGGCGCCGTGGCAGAACTTGTACTTCTTACCGCTACCGCACCAGCAGGGTTCGTTCCGACCGATCTTCTCCCGCTCGGACTTCACGATGGGCACCTGGGTCTCGCCGTCCTCGGCCAGATTGCCGGTGCCCACGGCGTGGGACCCGTTGCCCCCGGGCAGTCCGGCCGCGGCAGCGGCTTCCTCCAACTCGGCCGGCGATGTCAGGGACAGGGCGGCGGCGATGGCCCCCTCCCCCTGGACCGGATCGTCGGCGGCGATGTAGTTGGCCCGCTCGAGGTCGGGCTCGGCGGCCGGCTCGCTCAGCACCTGTACGTGGAACACGTAGCGCAGGTAGTCGTCACCGATCCCGTCCATGAGCTTGCCGAACATGGCGAAGCCCTCCCGCTGGTAGGCCACCAGGGGATCCTGATTGCCCATGGCCCGGAGATTGATGCCCTCACGGAGATAGTCCATCTCGGCCAGGTGGTCCTGCCATCGCTGGTCGATGATCTGCAACATGATGTCGCGCTCCAGCTGGCGGGCCGTCTCCTCGCCTCCGGGGATGGTCTCGTCGCGTTCGGCGTAGAGACCGAGCGCCTCGGTGAGAATGCTCTCCGTGACCTGGCCCACGGTGGTGGCGCCGGCCAGATCGTCGGCCACGAACTTGGTCGGGTAGTACTGCGTGATCTCGGTGACGAGCCGGGGCAGGTCCCACTCCTCGGGAAAGTCTGACGGGCAACACGAGGCCACCACGGTGGTCATGGTGGACTCGAGCAGCTCGATGGTCTCGTCGTGGAGGTCCTCGCCTTCGATGATCTGATTGCGCCGCCGGTAGATCACCTTGCGCTGCTCGTTCATCACGTCGTCGTACTTGAGCACGTCCTTCCGTGATTCGGCGTTGCGGCCCTCGACCGTGTTCTGCGCCCGCTCTATGGCCTTGGTCACCATCTTGGCCTCGATGGGGACGTCGTCAGGGAGGGCCCGACCCATCACCCAGTTCATGGCGCCGGTGGCGAACAGACGCATCAGATCGTCCTCGAGGGACAGGAAGAAGCGGCTCTCGCCCGGGTCGCCCTGGCGGCCCGAACGCCCCCGAAGCTGGTTGTCGATGCGTCGGCTCTCGTGCCGTTCGCTCCCCAGCACGTAGAGGCCGCCGATGGAGCGAACCTCCTCACCCTCGCGTTCGCAGGTCTCCTCGAACTCGGACTGCAGGGTGGCCAGAGCGGCCTGGCCATCCTCCGTGGTCATGTCGATGCCCCGGGCCGCGGCCTCGCGGGCGGCAAGTCCCTCGGGGTTTCCGCCCAGGATGATGTCGACGCCCCGGCCGGCCATGTTGGTGGCCACCGTCACCCCCCCGACCCGACCCGCCTGAGCCACGATCTCCGCCTCACGGAAGTGCTGCTTGGCGTTGAGGACCTCGTGGGGGATGCCCTTCTTCTCCAACAATCTCGAGAGGTGCTCGGACTTGGACACCGAGGCCGTGCCCACCAGGACCGGCTGGCCCAGTTCGTGGCGCTCGGCGATGTCGTCCACCACAGCGGCGAATTTGGCGTCCTCCGACTTGTAGATCAGGTCGGGATTGTCCTCCCGGATGAGCGGCTTATTGGGCGGGATGGGGACGACCGGGAGCTCGTAGGTGTTGGCGAACTCCGACGCCTCGGTCTCGGCCGTACCGGTCATCCCGGCCAGCTTCTCGTACAGCCGGAAGTAGTTCTGGAGGGTCACGGTGGCCCAGGTGTGGTTCTCCTCTTTGATCCGCACCCGCTCCTTGGCCTCGACCGCCTGGTGGAGTCCGTCCGACCACCGCCGGCCGTCGAGCGTCCGACCGGTGAACTCGTCGACGATCTTGACCTCGCCTTGGGCCACCAGGTAGTCCTTGTCCCGCCGGTACAGCTCTTTGGCGTACAGGGCCTGGGTCAGGTGGTGGACGTAGTTGACGGACACCGCGTCGTAGAGGTTGCCCACCCCGAGCTGCTTCTCGACCTTCTCGATCCCCGACTCCGTCGGGACGACGATGCGCTTCTCCTCGTCGACCTCATAGTCGTCCTCGGCCCGGAGCGTCCGCACGATGCCGGCGAACTGGTAATAGAGCTGGGCGGACTCGGCGGCGGGACCCGAGATGATCAGGGGCGTACGGGCCTCGTCGATGAGGATCGAGTCCACCTCGTCCACGATGGCGTAGTGGTGGCCACGCTGCACCATGGCGTCCTGCGACCGGGCCATGTTGTCCCGGAGGTAGTCGAAGCCGAACTCGGTGTTGGTCCCGTAGGTGAGATCGGCGCCGTAGGCCTGTCGCTTGGCCTCGGGGTCGTCGATGTCGGGGCCCACCCGGCCCACGGTCAGCCCCAAGAACCGGTGGAGCTGGCCCATCCACTCGGAGTCCCTGGTGGCCAGGTAGTCGTTGACCGTCACCACGTGGACCCCGTTGCCCTCGAGGGCATTGAGGTAGACCGGCAGCGTCGAGACCAGAGTCTTGCCCTCGCCGGTCTTCATCTCCGCGATCCACCCGAAGTGGAGGGCCATGCCCCCCATCAGCTGGGCGTCGAAATGCCGTTGGCCGAGAACCCGCCAGGCCGCCTCGCGGACCAGGGCGAAGGCTTCGACCAGGAGGTCCTCGAGGCTGTCCCCGTTGTCCAGACGCTGGCGGAAGTCACCGGTGAGCGCGGCCAGCTCATGGTCGGAGCGCGCCTCCATCTCCGGCTCCAGGGCGTTGACCAGCGGCACCAGCTCGGCCAGGCGACGGACCTTCTTCCCCTCACCGGCGCGCAGGACTTTGGTGAACACGCTCATGAGCCACTCACTCTACCGTCGGGCGTGTCCGGCACCGGTCCTTCCCCGCCACCGTCCTTCCCCGCCACCGGACCGGTGCCGGAGTCCGGATGCCCCTCAGGCCGTGCGCACCCGCTCGCGCAGCACGAAGACCGAGTTGGCCGGTCGGCGGCGAGGATGGGTCCGGGCCACCAGGCGACCCTTGGTCTTCTCGAGCTGGTGCTCGAGCTTCTCCACCACCAGGTCCACCGCCACCAGGGGACCCGGGGCCGCGGCGCGGGCCCGGATGGTACGACCGTGGCCGATGATGATGACCTCGCAGCGCTCCCGGTCGGCGATCCTCGGGTTGTGCTCCTCGGAGAAGTGGACCTCGGCACGATCGAGTCCCGGGCAGAGATGGCCGAGCCGGCCGACCTTCTCCTTCGTCAGTGCTCTCACTTCGTCGGACACGATTCTTCTGCCATAAGCAATGACAACGTCCACTTGTTCGCCTCCTGAGACTGCGCTGTTGGGAACTACTGCTGTTAACTACTTCTTCGGTCGGCCGGTCCTCCTGATCGGTCGTCGGGACATCGATGTGAGCTGCGAGCGGCTGACCTGGTCTTTGACCCCACACTCGCCTGCAGTGAGAGTGGCGACCCGTCTCCGGCGGCAGCGACCGTCACCGGCCGTGTGCCCTGCGGATCCGTTGTGCGGCCGCGTCACCTCATCTCCGCCCACCCCCGACAGCCGGGGGTGCAACGGGCAGGTCTTACTCCTAAGCCGCACCATGCTCAGCAACCACGAGTTGCCTTACGTGGGTCGTTTCGCCTGCGACTGGCTTCGACTTGCAACCACAGACCCGCACGCAGCTCACGTCCACAAGTGTACGCCTCCCCGGCCCGAAAACCAGGGGTCGGGCCCTTCAGTTCACGAGGTCGTCACGAGGTCGTCATGCGCCGGCAACGGCCCGTAGTCCGGAGCCGAGGAAGCGTCGCTACCGGGTGAACACCCAGCTCAGAGCCGATATTGGCTGAGGACGCCGCTCATTCGGAACCCAGCTTGAGCTGCTGTTTCATGTCGTCGAGGACGGGGATCGGGCCCGGGTCGATCCCCTCGTTTCCGGCCAGGTGGAGGCTGACGAAATCGCCGATGAGGGCCAGGTCGAGGAGCTGGGCCAGATCGCCCTCTCCCCCGGCCCGGACCTCGAGCACGTCGGCCACCACCTCGCGCAGCACCTCGGCGACCAGGTCGAACCGTCGGCTCACCTGGGGATGCTCGGCGTCATGGCGCAGATTGACCAGGGTGATGAGCTGGCGGGTGGCGTCTCCGTGCTGCCCCCAGCCAGCCACCTCGTTGTGGCAGAGCTCGGGATAGACGTTCCAGAAGGCCGGGCTCTTGGCGTTCTCGTTGATCTGGGTCTTCCAGCGGACGGCGGCGGCGGCGCCGAGGTCACCCGAGCTGTGGACCAGCGGGATGGTGCGGCCGATGCGGCGGGCCAGCTCCTCGGCCCGGCTACCCGGACGCACCAGCTCGTCGCGCCGGGCACGGAGCTGGTCGACGGCCTGGTCGACCCATTGGGAGGCCCCCGGGAACAGCCCGATCTCCTCCAGCACCACCAACGGCGGAATGGCCATGGCGCCGATGGCCGACCGCGGTTGGGGGATCCCAGGCGGCACCGCCACGACCGGCACGTCCCACTCGCCGGCCAGGCTGACCAGAGACCCGCCCCCGGAAACCACGATCAGCGACGCGCCGGCCTCGTAGGCCCCGGCCGCGGCCTCGAGTGTCTCCTCGGTGTCACCCGAGAACGACAGGGCGAACACCAGCGATCCGGTGCCGACGAAATCGGGAGGGTCGTAGCCCTTGACCACGGTCACCGGCACCGGCATGAACGGGGCCGCCACGGCCACCAGTACGTCCCCGGCGATGCCGCTTCCGCCCATCCCCAGCACCACCACGTTCTCGACCCGCTGGTGTTGGGGCAGGTCCTTGACGCCTCGGGCGGCCGCCACGGCCTCCTCCACCTGCTCCGGCAGGCCGGCGGTGGCCGACCACATGTCGAGGCTGTCGACCGGGAGCGGGGATGGGTGCGCCACCGGCGCACGGTCCGAGCGGACGGTCACGATCCGGCCGGCCCGGCGGTACCGGCGGACTCGCCGGTGGTCACGGCCCCGCCCGAGTCGGCCAGGGCCGTCAGCCGGGCGTGCTCGGCGTCGTCCACGGTGGTGGCCTCATCGATCAGCATCACCGGGATGCCGTCGCGGACCTCGTAGCTGCGATGGAGGCGGGGATTGTAGAGCCGCTCCTCGGCGGCAAAGTACAGCAGCGGTCCCTTGTCCTCCGGACACGCCAGCACGTCGATCAGGAGTGCGTCCAGCGTCATGTCGTCTTCCTCTCTCGTAGAACAGCATCTCGTCGAACCGCGCCCCGGAACCGGTTTCGCCCGGGCACTGCTCAGCCGCCCAGAACCCGTTCGATGGCCGCCTGCACCTCGGCCACGTGGCCGGCGCACGCTTCGGCGTCGGGTGCCTCGACGTTGAGGCGGAGCAGCGGCTCGGTGTTCGACGGCCTGAGGTTGTACCACCAGTCGCCCCGGTCCACCGTGAGCCCGTCCAGCCGGTCTGCGGTACCGAGGGCGCCATGGGACGCCTCGACGTCGGCGGCCATCAACTCGACGGCCAGGGCCGGATCGTCGACCACGGTGTTGATCTCCCCGGAATCGGCATAGCGCCGGAACGGCTGGAGCAGCTCGGAGAGAGGCTGTCCGGTGACGCTCATCAACTCCAGCACCACCATGGCGGCGATGATGCCCGAGTCGGCACGGTAGTTGTCGCGGAAGTAGTAGTGGCCCGAGTGCTCGCCACCGAAGACGGCCCCGGTGTCGGCCATGATCTGCTTGATATAGCTGTGTCCGACCTTGGTCCGCACGCCCACGCCACCCTTCTCGGCGATGACCTCGGGCACCACCCGCGAGCAGATGCAGTTGTAGAGCACGGTGGCGCCAGGGTGCTTGTCCAGCATGGAGGAGGCCACCAGGGCGGTGGTCAGCGAGCCTGAGACGGTCCGGGCCCCCTCGTCGACCAGGAACACCCGGTCGGCATCACCGTCGAAGGCCAGCCCGACATCGGCACCGTTGTCGAGCACGGTCTGCTTCAGGGCCACCAGGTTCTCGGGCTGGATGGGATCGGCGGGATGGTTGGGGAAGTTCCCGTCCAACTCGGGATAGAGGATCTCCACCTCGAAGGGAAGCCCCTCGAAGACGACCGGAGCCACCAGTCCCCCCATCCCGTTGGCGGTGTCGGCCACCACCCGCAGCGGACGCAGGGATCCGACGTCGACGAACGAGCGGACGTGGTCGGCATAGGCGCCTATCACCGAGCGCTCCTCGTAGGGCGCCAGAGCCCGGGGGTCGACCGGAGGGGGCCCGTTCGTACCCCACTCGTCGAGGATGGCCTCCGCCGTGGCCTGGATCTCGACCAGGCCGGTGTCCCGCCCGATCGGTCTGGCCCCGGACAGGCAGAGCTTCAGCCCGTTGTAGCGGGCGGGATTGTGGGAGGCCGTGAACATCGCGCCCGGGGCGTCGAGACTGCCGGCCGCGTAGTAGAGCAGGTCGGTGGAGGCCAGTCCCAGGTCGATCACGGCCACGCCCTCGGACCGGACCCCCGCCGCGAATGCGCCCGAGAGCTCGACCCCGGACTCGCGCATGTCCCGGGCCACCAACAGCTCGGGCCCACCGGTGAACCGGGCCACCGCCATCCCGATGGCCCGGAACTGGTCAGCGTTGAGCTCGTCGGGTACCACCCCTCGGATGTCGTAGGCCTTGAAGACGGAGGAGAGGCTGGTCATGGCCGGGCCATCCTACCCAGCCCGCCTCCCGGCCACGGGTGGGCCACAGGTGGGCCACGGACGGCGACGATCACCACCGGGTATGGAAAGATCGGATCGTGATGCACAACGACGGCCACGGCCGGGTCCGCCCGGCGCTGGCCCTGGGAGTGCTGGCACTGGTCGTAGCGGCTGTACTGATGACGACGGGAGTTGTGCACCCGGCCGGGACCGCGGCCCCGTCGTCCCCCCGGGCCGGCCCGGGCCACGCCACGCCGGTGGTCCCGCGCCTGTCGAGCGCCGTGACCGGCGAGCCCACCAGCTCCCATCCGATGGTGGCCACCGCCACCGACTCGGCCACCGGCGGCTACTGGCTGGTGGCCTCGGACGGCGGGGTGTTCTCCTTCAACGCACCCTTCTACGGGTCGGCCGGGGCCCTCACCCTGGCCCGGCCGGTGGTGGGGGCGGCGGCCACGCCCGGTGGGGGTGGTTACTGGCTGGTGGCCTCGGACGGCGGGGTGTTCTCCTATGGGGACGCCGGCTTCTTCGGCTCCGAGGGGGGCCAGCACCTCAACCGGCCCGTTGTGGGCATGGCGGCCACCCCGACCGGCCTCGGCTACTGGCTGGTGGCCTCGGACGGCGGCATCTTCACCTTCGGCGACGCCGGCTTCTTCGGCTCCGAGGGGGGCCAGCACCTCAACCGGCCCGTTGTGGGCATGGCGGCCTCCCCGACCGGCCACGGCTACTGGCTGGTGGCCTCGGATGGCGGCATCTTCACCTTCGGCGACGCCGGCTTCTCCGGTTCGACCGGCTCGATCCGGCTCAATCGCCCGGTGGTGGGCATGGCGGCCACCCCGACCGGGTCGGGCTACTGGCTGGTGGCCTCCGACGGCGGCATCTTCACCTTCGGCGACGCCGGGTTCTCCGGAGCCGCCACCGGCCTGCTGCAGCGCAGCGCGGTCGGCGTCGCCACCGATGGGTCCGGCTACCGGGTCCTCTCGTCGAACGGCAGCGTCTACGACTTCGGGGGCGCCCCCTTCTACGGATCGGCGGACGTGCCCCCCATGGTCGGTGAAGTGGTGGCCATCGACCCGGGACACGACGGGGGCAACGCCGGCGACGCCGCCTTCATCGACCAGCCCATCGACAACGGCAACGGCACCGAGTCCTGTGACACCGTCGGGACCGAGACGGCATCGGGCTACTCCGAGCACGCCTTCAACTTCGACGTCGGAACCCGTCTCGAGGCCCTGCTCCAGGCCGAGGGGGCCACCGTGGTCATAACCCGGGACAACGACACCGGTGTGGGGCCGTGCGTGAACGTGAGGGCCGCCATCGGCAACGAGGTCGGGGCCGACGCCGCCGTCGCCATCCACGCCGACGGCGGTCCGGTGTCGGGCCGGGGTTTCGATGTCATCGAACCGGGGCCCGTGGTCAGCGCCATCAGCAACAACATCGCCATCGTCCCGGCGTCGGCGCAGCTGGCCGCCACGGTCAGGACCACGTTCGCCGCCGATACCGGCGAACAGGTCTCGGACTACGCCGGGACCGACGGGATCGACGAGCGCTCCGACCTGGGTGGGCTCAACCTGACCACGGTACCCAAGGTGCTCATCGAGTGCGCCAACATGCAGGACCCGGCCGACGCTGCCCTGACCGAGAGCCCGACGTGGCGTCAGCAGGCGGCCCAGGGACTGGCCGACGGCATCACGGCCTTCCTCGAAGCTGAAGAGGTCCCCTGAGCCGGGGCACCGACCCCACCCGCCACGGCTCGTCCCTCAGCGGTCAGTCGTCGAACCCGCCGGCCAGGAGGGCGACCACGTCGTCAGCCATGGCGTCGCACAGTGCGACGAGGAGGTCGAGCTGGGCCCGCAGCCCGACGGAGGCCAGCAGCCGTTGGCGGTCGACGAGGTTGAGCGGGGCCAACTCGCAGAGCCGCCACCCGACCTCCTCATCGTCCCCGTCCAGGACCAGACCGTGGGCCAGCGCCGGGACGTCGCTCAACTCGGACAGCAACGACCGCAGCCGGCGGACCGACCCCTCCGCCGTGGCCAGCGCCGGATCCTCCGGTCCGTCCTGCACCACCGGAAAGTCCTCCACCACGGCCCGGGGGTAGGGGGCGTCGGCCAACCACCGGTCGACCCGGAACCGGTGGACGCCCCGGGACACCACCAGCAACCGTCCGTCGTCCAACTCCGCCACCTCGTCGATTCGGGCCGCAGTGCCCACGTCCACGCGCTGGTCGCCGCCCCCCACCTCGGACCCCCGGGTGATCAGGACCACCCCGAAGGTCCCGTCACGGTCGAGACAGTCCGCCATCAGGGCCCGGTAGCGCGGCTCGAACACGTGCAGGGGCAGGCCGGCCGTCGGGAAGAGCACGGTGGCGAGGGGGAACATGCCGAGCGTGCGGCTCGACGACTGCGAACGGTCAGGCACCGGCGGCGTCACCGGCCGACCGTCGTTCGGCGGCGTCACGGGCCGACCGTCGCCCCGACCTTCGGCCGGCGGCGTCACGGGCCGACCGTCGTTCGGCGGCGTCACGGGCCGACCTTCGTTCGGCCACGGCCAGGGCCACCGCCGCCACCAGGGCCACCAGTGAGATGAGTTCGCCGAGCTTGTCGGAGGTGGAGCTGGCGTAGTGCAGGGTGACGTCGTGGCTGGTGGGGACCACCACCATCAGGTTCGGAGCCACCCGCCAGGGACCGTCGGCCCCGGTGGCCTCCCAGTTGGGGAAGTAGGACACCCGCACCTCGACCGGTGTACCCACCCGGTCCACGTGGAACGAGATGGAGCCGTCGGTCTGGCTGACATGGGACACCGTGGTGGCCGGCTCGGGCACCGCGGTGGGATGGGTACTCCCGACCGGGACCCGCTCCCACGACGAGGGTCCGTCGGCGGCGGGAACCACGTTCCACCGGGAGGGGTCGTCGTACCAGCTCACCGCCGGGGCCAGCCAGCTGCTCTGGCTGGGGCGGACCCCGTTCCACACCACCGGCCGGTTGGCCAGCGGCTGCACCAGGGCCGAGTCGGCCACCCTGTACACCTTCCACGTCGTGTCCAGGGTCTCCCCGTTGTAGCTGGTGTTCCAGGGACCGGTCGAGGCCACCTCGGTCAGATCGGGGTCGTCGGCGGCAGCCGACTCCACCGTCGAAGAGGCGGCCAGGAAGTACCGGACTCCGAGCTGCTGGAGGTGCTCGATGCCGAGCCGCACGTTGAGCCCGCCGTAGGGAAGGCCCACCACCGCGTCCGACGGGTCGGGCGACAGCTCGTTCTGGTTGATGAAGTGGAACGGCGTCGTGGAGGCCGACTCGAACAGCAGGCCCTCCATGGAGTCGATGCAACCGTTGGTCCAGTACGGGAGCAGCATCAGCGACATGGTGGTCCCGAACCGGTTCTCCGAGGGGTCGTACTCCCACATGGCCCGGCCGCAGCCCTGGCCGGCCCCCACCTTGGCCATCATCTGGATGACGGACCGGTACTCGGGATAGTCCGGCTTGCGCTCGTAGCCCGAGTAGTTCCACTCGGCCCACGAGCTCGGCTGGTCGGCACTCGCCGTCACCCCCACCTGGCTGAGGACCGATGCGGGCAGCACCAGGGGCGGGACCACGGCCAGGCACGCCGCGGCCAGGGCCACCAGTGGACCCACGACGGCGCCGGGCGGCGAGGCGTCCGGAGTGGGTCGCCGGAAGCGGCTGATGCGGGCGCCGGGCCGCCAGGGCGACTCACCGATCACCGTCAGGCGCTCGCGGATGACCGCCACCCACTGCTCGAGGCGCTGACGACGGCTGCGGCGGGCGATGCCGGCCACCACCTCGGCCAAGGCGTAGCCGGCCAGGAGGTAGAGGCACAGGAACCAGAAGGGGAGGAACCTGGCGTTGTACAGCTTGTTGGCGGGGTCGAGGCAGACCGCGGCGGCCGAGATGGCCCCCATGATCACGATGAACAGCGCCACCCGGTTGCGCCGGACCACCATGGCCACCAGGCCGACCAGGTCGGCAGCCAGGACCCAGCGGGCCGATCCCGGGAAGAGGAGGTGGGGGAAGCCGAGCACCTTGGTGTAGCCCATGTCGGTGGTGTAGGCCTGACCGGTGGCGAACGGGATGAGCCACCAGGCGCTGAGGCCGACGCCGACGGCGCCGGCCACCATCGACCAGACCAGACGTCGGGACCATCGGCGACGGGCCAGCCCACCCCGCCGGCCGCGGTGCAGGCCCCGCACCACGTCGGCGTCGAGGAGCAGCAGTACCGCCGCCCCGGCGATGGCGAACAGCGCCGGCAGCAGGTGGCAGAGCAGGGTGACGGCGAAGAGCACGGCCGCCAGGGCCCGGTGTCGGCCGGTGCGGAGGCCGTGGGCCCAGACGCCGAGGAAGAGCAGGGCCACTGACAGGCTGAGGGAGAAGGAGTACTCGCCGGCCAGGGTCGAGAGGATGTTGCCGCCGTAGATGGAGAAGCTGGGCTCGAACAGGAACGGCAGGGTGGCCGCGGCCAGGCACCCCGGCCCGGGGTCCTTCAGTCCGGCCAGGCGCCCGAAGGCCCACGCGCACACGGGCAGGGTGAGGGTGCCGAGCACGGTGACCAGCTTGAAGGCCACGTCGTAGGTGAACACCGCGTTGAAGAGCACGGTGATGAGGCCGGGCAGGGGAAAGTAGAAGGTGTAGAGAGGGAATCCGTCATACCAGTCCGGATCCCAGCCGGTCAGTTGGCCGTGGGTCAGGAGGTGGGACTTGAGGAACGCCGGCAACATGACGTGGGCCCCGGTGTCACCGCCGGCGGTCGTGGTGTTGGCCAACAGGAGCGACGGATGGAGCTGACTGAGGGCCACCAGCGTGACACCGGCCACGACGACCACATTGGCCCACACCGGCCAGGCCGAGCGTCCGAGCAACCGTGACCCGAACGGGACCGGGGACCGGGACGGAGCCAGGGCGGGGACGGCGGCGTCGGCGGCGGACGGCGCCGCCTCCACCCGGGCGGTCATCTCGGGCCCCTGATCTCGGTGGTCATCTCAGAACCTGGCTCCGGCGACGAAGGCCACGGGTGTCACCACGGCGGCCACGGCCACCAGGTTGAACGAGGCGTGCGCCACCATGTTCATGCCCAGCCGCCCGGTTCGGTAGGAGACGGCCGAGAGGATGATGCCGAACACAGCCAGGCCGAGGAGCTGGAGCGACTCGGCGTGGGCCAGTCCGAAGAGCACGCCGGTGATGACGATGGCCAGGGCCGGGCCCACCCAACCCCCCACCGTGCCGAACAGGCGGGCCAGGGCCCGGAGCAGCACCCCCCGGAAGAAGAGCTCCTCGAAGAATGGCGCGCCCACCACGGTGAGGACGGCGACGATGACATACCCGGTGCCGTGGGAGCCGCCCGTCAGCCGCTGGCTGGGGGCGTCGAACCGCTGGTTGAAGTCGTGCACGTGGCGGGAGATGGGGATGTACATCAGGACCACCAGGATCTGGCCGGCCACGCCGATCGGTATCCCGATCAGGTCGATCCACCGGAACCGGAGGCCGAGATCGCGGACGAAGCTGTGGGTCCCGCGGACCCCGGTGGCCAACCAGGCGGAGCCGAAGAAGCCGGCCCACAGCCCGAGCAGCGTCGAGATGATGTACCAGGTCGGCGGTTCGCTCAGCTTGCCGATGGCGGCGAGCGAGTGCAGCGTGCCGTCGGCGGCGGCGGCGACGGTCACGAAGATGGCCGCCAGTACCTGGCCCCCCAGGAATCCCAGGGCGGCGAAGAGGAGCCACGTCCAGGCGTCCGACCGGGTCTTCGGGGCGCCGCCGTCGGCCAACTGCTGCCCGAGCGAGATGTCCCGGCCAAGCGGGTCGGGATCGGTACCGCCCTGGACGACCCTGCCTGGTGACCGGGCTTCCGGTGCGCCCGTGCCGGTGCCCGGCCGCGCCGAGGTCGGCCTCGGGCCCAGCGTCTCCCGGCCCGAGGGCACGGCGGGGTCCGCCCCCTGTTCGGACCGGTCGATCACCCTTCCACGATACCGACGGAACCACGGGGTGACCGGGCAGGCCGACCCGGGGGCCGGGGCGATGCGTCAATCGGGGCCAGGTGCGAATAGCATGATGGGGTGACTCCACCCAACCCCGACTCGCCCAACGGACCGGTGACGCCTGGCGGAACGGGTCAGGAAGCGCCGGGTCAGAACAAGAACCGGATGGTCCTCTACGTGGTCATCGTGGTGGCGGTCCTGTCGGTACTGATCGTCCCGAACCTGCTCTCCAAGACCACGACCAACACGCTGACCTACCAGACGTTCCTCGGTGACATCCACAGCAAGCAGATCAAGACCGCCACCGTGGACCTCTCCACCGGCGTCATCACCGGTGACCTGGCCAACGGCGGCACCTTCACCGTCAACGGTCCCAACCCGATCATCGACTCGGAGATCACCGCCCTCAAGCCGCTGGGCTCCAACTACCACCTGTCCCCGGGCACCTCGAACCCCCTGCTCGGAATCTTGCTGACCTGGATCCTGCCCTTCGCCATCCTCGGGGGCATCTTCTACTACTTCAGCAGAAAGGCCCAGGGCCAAATGGGAAGCATCATGTCCATCGGGCGGTCCAAGGCCAAGCTCTACTCGACGGAACGACCGTCGACCACCTTCGACGACGTGGCCGGCTACGACGGGGTGAAGCTCGAGATCAGCGAGGTGGTGGACTTCCTCAAGACGCCGGCCCGGTTCAAGGACATCGGCGCCCGCATCCCGAAGGGCATCCTGCTGGTGGGCCCCCCGGGTACGGGCAAGACCTTGTTGGCCCGGGCCGTGGCCGGAGAGGCCGGAGTGCCCTTCATGTCGGTGAGCGGCTCCGACTTCATGGAGATGTTCGTCGGGGTGGGGGCCAGCCGGGTCAGGGACCTGTTCGCCACCGCCCGCAAGCAGGCCCCCGCCATCGTGTTCATCGACGAGATCGACTCCATCGGGCGGAAGCGCGGCGCCGGGCTCGGCGGCGGCCACGACGAGAGGGAGCAGACGCTCAATCAGATGCTGTCGGAGATGGACGGCTTCGACCCGACCGAAGGCATCGTGGTGATGGCGGCCACCAACCGGCCCGACATCCTGGACGCCGCCATCCTCCGGCCCGGCCGCTTCGACCGCCAGATCGTGGTGCCCCTCCCGGACCTCGACGAGCGGCTCCCCATCCTGCAGGTGCACTGCAAAGACAAGCGGGTGGACCCGAGCGTGGACCTCGGAACCGTGGCCCGCGGCACCCCGGGCATGAGCGGCGCCGACCTCGCCAACCTGGTCAACGAGGCAGCACTCCACGCCGTGCGCCGCGGCTCGAAGGTCATCCAGAACGTCGACTTCGAGGCATCCCGCGACCGAGTCCTGATGGGGCAGCGGCGGGAGAGCCTGGTGCTGTCGGGCGCGGAGAAGGAGCGGGTGGCCTTCCATGAGGGTGGGCACGCCGTGCTGGCCTACGTCCTCCCCGATGCCGACCCCGTCCACAAGGTGACCATCCTGCCCACGGGCATGGCCCTCGGCGTGACCATGCAGCTCCCGATGGAGGAGCGCCACATCCACCCGCGCCAGCACATCGAAGACTCCCTGGCCGTGCGCATGGGCGGAAGGGCCGCCGAGCTGCTGGTGTACGGAGACCTGTCCACCGGGGCCAGCAACGACCTGGTGGGCAACACCGAGCTGGCCCGCAAGATGGTCCGCGAGTGGGGCATGAGCGACAAGATCGGGCCCATGGCGTGGGGCTCCCAGGGCCAGGTGTTCCTGGGCGAGGACCTCATGCACACGCGTGACTACTCCGAGCACACCAGTCAGATCATCGACGACGAGGTGGAGATCATCCTCCGGGTCCAAGAGGAGCGGGCCCTCGAGGTCCTGGCCCGTCACCGCGGCGGGCTGGACGCCGTGGCCCGGGCGCTGCTCGACGAGGAGACCATCGACGGTGAGACGGTCGGTCGGCTGGTCGACACGGCCTACGGGCGGCCGGTCCATGAGCACGGTGTCAAGAACGTTCCACCCATCTTCGTCGCCTCCCAGCACGGTCCCACCGGATCCGACAACGTGGACGGCCCCCCCGGGGATGCCGCGTCAGAGGCCGAGGGCGCATCGGGAGCCGTCGATGCCGGCCGCGATCCGTCGGAAGCCCCCGGACCCGGGGCCCCACCGAACGATCGCGAGGTTTCGGGGACCACGCACGCCTCCGACGAGTCCGGAGCGACCCAACCGGGACGCCCGTCCGGGGACGGTGGGGTGGGCTCGTCGCCCTGGCCGCCGCCTCCTCCGCCGTCCGGTCGGTGGCCTCAGGCGCCGTCGCCGATGCCGACCCAGCCGGCACCGGGTCACTGGCCCAAGCAGGCCCCCTGGCCGCCACCGCCTCCTCCGCCGACCTCGCGGTAGACCCCATCGTCGCGCCGGCGGTCGTCGCCGGGCCGGAGCACCACCAACGGCGGCGAATGTCGCCGCCCTCCGGCAACCTCGGCGGCTGACGGTGCAGTTCGGAGGCGGTAGGTTGCAGACATGTCCGACTACGTGATTCCCGACCCGGAACCGAAGGAGATCGACGAGACCCTCTCGATCGAACTGCGCCACCTGGCCTCGAACGCCGTGCTGAAGGGAAAACCCTCCGGCAAGGAGCAGTGCGAGAACTGCCTCTACTACCTCGAGCCGTACAACGAGATCTCCTACTGCTGGCATCCGAAGTTGCGTATCCTGGTGGGCTCCGAGTGGTGGTGCCAATGGTGGGACGCCATCCCCGAGGGTCAGTAGCGGCCCGGCCCGGACCGGGCCTACCCGGCCAGGGGGAAGCCGGTCGAAGACACCACACCGGGGGCGCCTGACGGCCCGCTGTCCTCCTCGACGTTGACGGGCCCCGAGGCCGACACGGTGAGAACCGGCAGACCCTCTATCTGCGGGGAACCGAGGACACTCAATCGGCCGGGGTCCACGGTGAGCACGGCCACCGGACGGCTCCCACCGAGGGTGCCCACCACGACCCGGACCGGCGACGGTCCCGGATTGGCCACCGCCAGGCTGTCGACGGCGGCGTCGGCCGTTCCGGGCGCGTTCGGGATGCCGGGGCCGGGCACCAGCCAGTGCGTGGCCACCGTGGCTGTGGCGGACGACGAACCCCACCCCGGCTGGACCGAGCCGGTGGGGGCCTCTACCGAGCGGCCGGCCACGATCGGCGCCGACGAGGTGATGGTCAGCGCGTAGGGCACCTGCTCGGGCAGGCCGGCGGTCCCCGACGCGGAGAAGACGGCCACGGACGACGGGGCCACCACCAGCCGGTGCGGCACCACCGAACCGGACGACAACCCGAGCGAGATGGTGGCGGTGGCCGCCGTCTGGCCCGGGTTGGCCAGGGTGATGTCGACCGTCGATTGCGGGAGGGCGGTGGTCTGGGCGAATCTCCACGTCGTCGACGGCGCCGGCGAGCCGGCCCGGAGCGACACGCCGGTGGAGGAACCCGACCACTGCTGGAACTCGGAGGCGACCACGCCACCGGCCTGGGCGTCCACCAGGGTGGCGATGGTGTTGCGGCCCTGGACGAAGTCGCCCACGTTCTCGTCCACCAACTGCCCGGGGGGCACGACCAACCCCTGGTACTGCTGGGGCGTGATCACCCCCGCCTCGGTGATGAAGCTGACGTTGACCACGGCCTCGACGGCGGCCGGGTCGAACAGGGAGAGCGTCAGGGAGTTGCCCGCAGCCGTCGATCCCCCCGCGAAGCCCCACTGGGACGAGATCTGCGACGGGCACGGCGCCGTGCTCCAGCCACCCGGTCCCGACACGGCCTGCGTGACGACCACGCCCCCGCCGGCGAAAGTGAACGAGGCTGCCGTGCTACCGGCCGGGAGCCCCGCCACCGGGTCGACCGCCAGGGTCCCGAGCGGGGGGACCCGCACAGGCTGATGCGTCGCAGGCACGGTTCCACCGCTCGCGGGAGTCCCCACCGCGGTCATCACCCCGGTGACCGCCCGTCGAGTCGAATTGGTCAGATAGATCGTCGTCGTGGCGGCGGTACCGGTGCCGGCCGGGCAGAAGGCCGAGGAGGAGTAGGCACCCCCCGGCGCGACCACCGCCGCGTCGGGGGGTGGGGCGGCCGGGGTCGCGGCCGGGACCGACACCACTGCGGCCACCACGGCCACCACCACGGCCACCGAGGCCGCGGCCACCAGAGCCGCAGTCCTGCCCCGCTCGGGCTCGACGGGGGTCGGGCGGTCCCGGCGGGCCCACCGCGGGGTGGCACGCTCCTCGGGTGCCGACCAATCGGGGTCGGACCAGTCGGGATCAGTGAGGGAGTCGTCGGGCGGAGTCATGGGGCGGAGGACTCCGCTGTCGGTTCCGCGGTCGGTTCCGCTGTCGGTTCCGGTCGGTCCGCGGTCGGTTCCGCGGTCGGTTCCGCGGTCGGTTCCGCTGTCGGTTCCGCTGTCGGTTCCGCGTCGGCCCCGGTGTCCACGGCCCCGCTCGCTTCGGGCCCCGTTTCCCGCCTTCGCCGGCGCAGACGCGCCCACGAAGGCGGCCGGACCGGACCCTGTCCGATCAGGAGCGCCACCACCACCAGCCATACCACGATCGAGAGGAGTGCGGCCAGCGGGGCCAGAATCCCGCCGTCGAAGTCGAGGGCGCCGACCCCAGCCGCGGCCACCCGGTACTGGGAGCCCCAGCCGAACGAGGCCGAGCGCGGCAGCGCGGATCCGGATGGCCCGGACAGCGACCAACGACCGGCCGGAGCCACTGCCGCCGTCACGGTGCCGACCGACAGCGGCCCGGAGTAGGACCTCGCCGCCGACGGCCCCGGCAGCACCGGCTTGGCTCCCGTCACGACACCCGTACCGGGAGCACCGGACAGCGGGTCGGGCACCGCCGCGGTGGGCACCGCGGTCCCCGCGGCCACCTGGGCCCGCTCTGGCATCCAGTCGCGATTGGCGTACACGGTGATGCCGGTCCCCGACAGCACCGGGTTCAGATCCAGCTGTCGGGACAGGGCCGGTGCCAGGTCGGATGGGACCGGGTACTCGGTCGGCGATTGCTCACCGGCGATCTCGGGCGCCAGCGAGGTCAGGAGGACCACGTAGCGCACCCCGGACGGGGCCAGCAGCCGCCCGATCTGGTCGGTGCGATTGGCACGCGCCAGGTTGATGGCCGAGGCCAGTCCTGCCGCCGGGCCCGGGTCGGCCGCGCTCCACAGCCATCGGGCATCAGGGTTGCCATCCTCCGAGGTGGCATAGGCCAGCCCGTCCCCGGCCGACCACGAGCCCTGATTGAGCGACCGGGGGTCACCGACCCACAGGACCCGGAACGCGCCGGAGGCTGTCTGCGAGTGCATCCACGCCACCGACTGGCTGAAGTCGTTGACGGGGAGTTCCCAGCGCCCGGGCAGGGCTGAGACGAGCGATGGGAACGCACCCACGACGACGGCCGCGGTGGCCACCACCGTCACCAGCTGGCGCCAGCCGAACTCGGCGGCCCGGAGATCCTCTTCGAAGGCGGCCACCCCGAGGCCGATGGCGGCCGCAGTGGCCGCCGCGGCCGGAGCCAGGAGCACCAACGGGTCGACGGCCAGGCTGCCGGTCCATCCCCGGCCGATGACCCAGGCCAGCACCCAGAACATCAGGGCCACCGACCAGAACCGGACGGCCCAGCGGAAGCGGACCCCCCGGGCCAGCACCAGAGGCGCCACCGCGGCCACGACGAACCCCCACGACAGGGGAGAGCCGCCGATGGGGCCCACGGCGAAGCGCAGGAGGGACGACCACGTCGGCGCCGACGCGGCCGGCACCGGCACGCCGAACACGACGATGGCGTCACGTCCAGCCGCCAACACGCCGATGACCCAGGGTAGGCATACGGCCACGGCCACCGCGGTCGACCCGAGGGCCAGCCACACCGACCGCCGCATGGCCGATCCGTCCCGGTTGAGCACCGAGGACAGCATCAGGGCCAGGGCCGCCACCACCACCACGATGGCGGCGGCGGGAGCGAACGAGACCATCACCGACTCCAGCAGACCCAGGGCCAATACGCCTCGAGCCCGGGGGTGCCCACGGGTCCACATCACCAACCGCCACGGCGATGCGGCCCCGCCTGCGACGGACGGTCCACTGCCATCCGGGTCGGCCGCCCCGTCGTCGGCGCCGGCATAGGGAGCGGCCCCGGTGGCCCGGAAGAGCCGAGCCAGCGCCCAGGGTCCCCCGGCGTAGACCACCAACGCCTCCCACCGGCCGAGGGCCAGCGCGTCGTAGGGCAGGGCCATGGCCAGGTAGGCCAGACCCGCCACCAGGGCGGCGCGTTGGGACCCGAACGGCCGCAACAGCCGGGTCACACCCCAGACCCCGAGTGGGACACAGGCGAAGATGAGCACCTTCTGGGTCAGTCCCATGCCCCCGATGAAGACCGTGCCGACCAGGCCCACGAGACCGAGGGCCGGCGAGGCGGGCGATGTCGTCCCGACCCCTGACGGGTGCCAACCCGTCACGAACTGGGTCAGCGTGGCCCACCAGCCCGGGAACGGGACGAACTGGCCGACGGTGGGCAGCCTGCCGGTGAGGACCCCCCTGGTTCCGATGAGCACGACCACCGTGGCGATGACCCAGGTGGTCAGACGCACACGACCGCTCACGCGGCCCGCGGGCCGCTCGGGCCGGCTCGGGGTCCACCCCCGGCACCGCGGCGGTGTCCCGACCCGATGACCCGGCATCGGCACCGGACCCATCGGTGCCGGCCGTCTCGACGGCGACGGCGGCGGCATCGGCAGCGGCCAGCTCGTCGGCGTGGGCACCGTGGAATCCGTGCTGGAAGACCCGGCGGAAGTAGGAGGAGAGACGCGCGCTGCCCCCGATCTGGAGGACCCGGATCTCCTTGTCGCTCAGGCGGCGGTGTCCCTTGAGCTCCTTCCTCTGGGCCCGGGTCGTCGGCAGGCGCGTCAGGTTCCAGCGCCAGGCCCGGAGCACGGCCCGGGCCCGGGTCCGGTTGCCGGCCAGCTCGGCCACGACCACTTCGGCGACGGCCAGCACCAGCACCTGGGGCAGGACCCGGATGAGGTGGAACGGCCCGTAGCACTTGAGGACGGCCAGAAGCTCGTGTCGGCGCTGGAGCTCCTGCAGCGTGGCCGGGTGCGCCGGAGGCGCGGCATCGCTCCCTCCCAGTCCCTGGAGCGTCGGGTCCAACGACCGGGCGCCGCCGGCCAGCTCCTCGAGATGGCGGATCCGAGCGTCCGGGGCGACGATGATCCGGGCCCCGGCCACCTGGGCCCGCCAACACAGGTCGAGGTCCTCGCCCATGGCCACGATGGTCGGGTCGAAACCTCCGAGCTCCTCGAACAGGTCGGCCCGGACCAAGGTCGACCCTCCCGGGGCGACGAACACGTCGCGAACCGCATCGTGCTGGCCGTGGTCGATCTCGTGGGGCTGCACCCGCTCCACCACGGATCCACCCTTGTCCGCGGTCATCCCGACATGGAGCAACCGTTCGGGATCGTCCCAGCTGACCACCTTGGGCGAGACGATCCCGGCATTGGACCGGAACGCCTCCTCCACCATCAGGTGGACGGTGTCGGGAAACAGCGCCACGTCGTCGTGGCACAAGAGGAAGTAGTCGGCGCCGTCCACCATGGCCCGGACCTCGTTGACGGTGGGGCCGAATCCCCGGTTGTCCTCGAAGTGTCGGACGTAGGCGGTCGGGAGGACGGCGGCAACACGGGCAGTGAGGTCCTGCTCACTCCCCGAGTCCAGGACCAGCACGGAGAGCTCCGCATAGTCCTGTGCGGCGATCGAGGCGAGCGTCTCCTCGAACCACGGACCCGGATCGTGGGCGACGACGACAGCGACGACCGGCGGGGCCAGTGTTTCCATCAGAGGTCAGAGGCTATCGGGCCAGGACCGGCCTGCGGTGAACTGGCTGCTCACAGGACCGAACCGCTAATCGGGGCGCGGCTCCGGGTGACACTGCGTGCCCGGTGCTTGCAAATGTTTATCATTCCGGATACACTTGTATCCGACAGAGCCGGGACTTGCGGCACCGCCGGTGCCACCCCCGGCCACGCGGTCCCATGTGGATGAGCAGCACAACCGATGTGTCAGCAGCACCACCGATGTGAAGGAGAAGGCCATGGCCACCATCAAGAAGCCGGAGATGAAGATGCCGGAGTTCAAGATCCCCGAGATCAACGCCGACGTGACCAAGGCGGCCCAGGACATCGCCGCCGTGGCCAAGGACGCCACCTACGTGGTCATCGGTGCCGGCGTGCTCGGCATCCAGCAGGTCCAGGTCCAGAGGCAGGAGCTCATGAAGCGGCTGAGCGATCCCAAGCTCGCACTGGAGGACCGGGTGGCGGCCGTGCGGACCGACCTCAGCGGCGCCCTTCACACCGTCGACACCACGGTCGAGGGGCTGGCCGTGCGGTTCGAGGAGATCATCGAGCGGTTGGAAGCGGCCGTTGCCCCTCTGGAGGACCGCCTGCCCGCCCAGGCCCGTGACCTGGCCAAGCAGGCGCACGTTCAGGCCAAGGAGGCCCGGACGCAACTCCGTTCGCGCATTCCCACCGCGGCCGCCTGACCGTACCGGCGTCGGCTCACTCGGCGTGGCGGCGCCAGTACGCCAAGACGTCCGACAGGGTCTGGTCCAGCGTCACCTCCGGCTTCCAGCCAGTGGCCTCCACCAGCCGGCCCGGGTCGCCACGCAACACCGGTACCTCCACCGGCCGGACCAGGCCGGGATCGGTCTCGAAGGCCAGCGTGGTGCCGGCCAGCGACAGGAGCGTGTCGGCAATGTCGCCGATGCCCACGTCGCGACCGGAGCAGACGTTGTACACCTCGCCTGGGACCCCCGACTCGATCAGTAGCCGGTAGGCCCGGACCACGTCACGGACGTCGGTGAAGTCACGACGGGCCGAGAGGTTGCCGACCGGGATGGTCGGTGCACCCCGCCGATCGGCCTCCACGATGCGCTTGGCCAGGGCCGGAACGGCGAAATTGGGGCTCTGGCCCGGCCCGATGTGGTTGAACGGCCGCACGATGATCACATGCTGCCCGTAGCCGCGGAAGGTCTGGGCCACCACGGCTTCCGCCGCCATTTTGCTGGCCGCGTACGGCGTGAGGGGCGCGGTGGGCGAGTTCTCGTCGAGCGGTAGTTGCGACGGGTCGGTGACCGCCCCGTAGACCTCGGCCGAGCTGGTGACGAGTACCCGGGGATCGGTGCCGCACTGTCGGGCTGCGGCCAATACGGCGGCGGTGCCGATGACGTTGACCTCGAGTACACCCAGGGGCTCGTCCCACGACCTGCCCACGTGGGTCAGGGCGGCCAGATGGTAGATGGCGTCGGGTGCGGCGTCCGACACCGCTGACAGGATCGCCACGGGATCGGTGACGTCCACCTCGTGGTCGATGACGATGACCTCGTCACCGACCTCCTGCAGATGGTCAGCCAGCCACGTGCCGACGAAGCCGCGACCACCGGTGATGAGGGAGCGCACGACGGGTCACCCTACCGTCTCCCCGCCACACCGGTATCCGGCGGAGGCGGGGAGCCGCGGACGGCGTACCGGTAGGCCTCCATGTGCCGGGACGCGCTGGCGGCCCAGGTGTGGCCAGCCACGATGTCGAATCCCCGCTGTCGGCGGGCGGCGGCGGCCGGACCCTCTCCGGGGCGGGCGGCCAGCTCGGCCTCGATGGCGTCGGCCAGTGCCGCGCCGTCCCCCGGGCCGACCAGGACAGCGGCGTCGCCGGACACCTCCTCCATGGCCGTGCCCGAGGTGGTGACCAGCGCCGCCCCACAGGCCAGTGCCTCGAGGGCAGGCAGGCCGAATCCCTCGTAGAGAGCCGGGTAGACGGCGGCCACGGCCGATCGCAGCAGGGCGGGGACCGCCGCGTCGGGCACGTAGCCGGTCCGCACGATGCGGGGGGCCAGCCCCGACCGCTCGATGGCCCGCTCGACATCGGCCACTCCCCACCCGTCCCCCCCGGCCAGGACCAACAGGGCGTCGGGGTGCCGCCCGGCCACCCGGGCGAAGGCGTCCACCAAGGTGGGCAGGTCCTTGCGGGGCTCGATCGTGCCCACGAAGAGCAGGTACGGGCGCCCCTCCGACAGGCGACGGTCCAACCGGGCCAGCGTGGCCCGGTCGGCCCCCTCCTCGGGCTGGTCGGGCCGGAACCGGTCGGTGTCCACGCCGTGGGGAGCGATGAACACCTCGGTCTCGACCCGGCACCACCGGACCAGCTCCTCGGCCGTCACCCGACTGGGGCACACCACCGCCGTGGCCCGACGGGCCGCCACCCGGATGGCCCGCCGGAACACCAGGACCTTCGACTGTTGGTGCCAGTGGGGCTCCTCGAAGAAGCTCAGGTCGTGGACGGTCACCACGGTGGGCACGTGCGATCGCTCGGGCATGGTGTAGTGCGGTCCGTGGTGGACGGCCACGCCCGAGTCGGCCACCAGGCCGGGTAGGAGGGCCTGCTCCCAGGCCAGGCGGAGCGGACGGGGACCGGGGGCCCGCGCCACCAACTTCGCCCCCGGGGCCAGCACCGGCCAGGGTCGGACGTCCTTACGCCGGCCGAACAGGACCAGGTCCACGTCGGGCCTCGATGCCAGCGCCCCGGCCAGCTGCAGGGTGTACTGGCCCGCGCCCACGGCCGCGGTCGGCACCGCCGTCACGTCGAGCGACAGGCGGACCGTGTCAGCCGCGGGCATGACCGGATCGTGTCCCGTCGGCCTCGTCCCACACGGCGAGATGCTGGCGGGCGATGCCCGACCAACGGAGGGCCGAGGAGCGCCTGCGACCGAGCTCCTGCAGCCGCGACCGCTCGACATCGTCGGTGGCCACGGCCAGGAGGCCGTGGGCGATCGAGTCCGAATCCAGGGGATCGACTTCGTGGGCGGCACCGGCCGTGCTCGGCAGCGGGCTGGCCACCACCGGGGTGCCGAAGGCCATGGCCTCGACCGGCGGCAGTCCGAAACCCTCGATGAGGGGCACGTAGGCCAGCAGTCGCGCCGTCGCATAGAAGGCGGAGAGCACGGTCGGCGGGACCAGGCCGGCGAACACCACTCCGGTCGCCGGCCGGACCCGTTCGCCCCATCCGCTCGGCCCTACCATCACCAGCGGCCAGGGCGCCGGCAGCGAGCCCCGGATGCGCTCGTAGGCCTCGACCAACCGGAACTGGTTCTTGCGGGGCTCGAAGGTTCCCACGCTCAGAAGGAACGGACCATGGACCCCCAGCGAGGACAGCAGGGCCGTGGCCGCCTCGGGATCCGGTGGTGGCAGATGGTCGGAACCCATGGGGATGACGGCGATGTCGGCTCGACCCGCTCCTGCCTCCACCAGGTCGTCGGCCACCACATCGGCCGGCACGATGAACCGCGACGAGCGACGGAGCGCCCGGCGCAGCGCGGCCTCGTGCCAGCTGCGCCCCCGGGCCGGATAGGCCTCGGGCACCCGACGCCAGAGCAGGTCGTGCACCGTCGTGACCAGGGCGGCCCGACCCGGCTCGAGGGTGGACAGTGACGTGGCGTGGACCACATCGAAACCGCGGGGACACCGCAGCAGGCCGTGGTCCCAGCACCTGGTCAGTATCGGTCCGGGCACCGGGTACCCGTGCAGCGGGTGGCCGAGGTCGACGAGACGGACCGCGTCCCCACGACCGGGCTGCAACCGGCTGGCGACCAGCGTCAGCTCGGGCTCCTCCTCTGTGCTGAGCTCGTCGAGGCCCTGGATCAACCCGCGGATGTAGGTACCGATCCCGCCCGAGGCCGGCCTGCGCAGCTGCTCCGTCATCATCAGCAGACGCATGCGACTCATGGCCGGGCACCGACGGAGCCGGACCCCTGGCCGCGCCGGCCGCCCTGTCCGATCCGGCCGGGGCGATGGCCTCTGGCGGCGTCGCGGTACAGGTCGGCCAGCCCCTCGGCGCACGCGCCCCAGGTGAAGGTGGCGCTGTGCTTCCGTCCGCGGTCGATCAGCTCGTCGATCCCGACTCCCCCGGTCAGGACCCGGCTGATCGACGCAGCCAGGCCGTCGCCGTCACCGGGATCGACGACGAGGGCCCCGTCGCCCACCACCTCGGGAATGGCGCCGGCCGCGGTGACGACGACCGGGACCCCGACCGACATGGCCTGGAGCGGCGGAAAGCCGAATCCCTCGTAACGGGACGGGTAGGCCAGCACCGAGGCATGCCGCAGCACCACGTCGAGCCCCCGGTCGTCCAGGTAGCCCGGCCGGACGATGCGCTCCCGGGCTGTGGCGGCCTCGACGGCGGTGCGGACCGGCTCGACACCCCAGCCGTCACGTCCCACGATCACCAGGGCCACATCGGGATGGGCCGAGGCCACTGCGTCGAAGGCCGACACCAACAGGGGATAGTCCTTGCGGGGCTCGATGGTCCCGACGGCCAGCACGTAGCGACGGCAGCCGTCCGGCAGCTCGATGGGGAGTCGGTCCTGCCGGCATCCGGCCGGGGGCGGTGGTGGGATACCGAGGTGCACGGTGCGGACACGCTCGGGATCGATCGAGAGCTCGGCCACCACCTGGTCGGCGATGAACTGAGACGGCGTGTGGACCCACGCGCCCTCGGCCACGGCCCGACGGATGAGATCGGGGAAGGCCAACGTGGATGGATCGCACAGGTGGGGATACAGCACCACGGCCAGGTCGTGGACCGTCACCACCCGGGCGGCGCGCCGGGTGGGCGGCACCACGTAGTTGGTCCCGTGGACAACGTCCTGTCGACCGATGAACCACTCCACCGGAGGCAGCGACCAGTGGGCCCAGGCGGCGTGCAGGGGTCGGGCCGGCATGGCCCGTTGCCGATGGGAGACCCCGGACGGGACGAGGGAGGCGATGCCGTGGCGCCGCCGCCAGCTGACGGCGAAGGCCGACACGTTCACCGAGGACAGGCCGGACAGGCCGGACAGGGCGCCCGAGCAGAAGGCTCCGACCCCGGTCGGCCGACCCAGCAGCGGTGTGGCGTCGAATCCCACCGCCAGCCGGTCCGGGTCGGACGAGGCAGATGGCTCCGGCGGCACGGAGGGAGCCTTGCACATCGCCGGTCGGGGCCGAGGCCACCGCCGAGGAACGGTAGCCTGCCCCGGATGACGTCCCCCGCCACAACGGTGCTCCGGGCCGGGTGCGACGAGGGAACCCCGATCGGATCGGGACCGGCCGACGGATCCGGACCGGAGGCTCCACGCCGGTCGGGAGCAGCCCGATGATCGCGGCTCTGGCCGGCGGCGTCGGTGCGGCCCGGCTCCTGCGCGGCATGGTCGAGGTGGTCCCGCCCTCCGAGATCACCGCCATCGTCAACACCGGAGACGACACCGTCTTGCACGGGCTCCACATCGCGCCCGACCTGGACACGGTGATGTACACGCTGGCCGACGCCATCAATCCCGACACCGGATGGGGCCTGGCCGGCGAGACGTGGCGGGTCATGGAGTCACTCGAGCGCCTGGGCGGAATCACCTGGTTCAACCTCGGTGACCAGGACCTGGCCACGCACTGCTACCGGACCCAACGGCTGGGTGAAGGGGCCCCGCTGGGACAGGTGACCTCGGAACTGGCCCGGGCATGGGGCCTCGACCTGCGTCTGCTGCCCGTGACCGACGACCCCCTCCGCACCCGCGTCCAGCTGGTCGACGGGCCGGAAGTGGGGTTCCAGGAGTACTTCGTCAAGCTCCGTCACGGCATTCCAGTGGCCGGCGTCCGCTTCGAGGGCTCGGATGAGGCCCGTCCCGGCCCCGGGGTGCTCGACGCACTGCATGGTGCCGACACCATCGTGGTGTGCCCATCCAACCCGGTGGTGTCCATCGCCCCGCTGCTGGCCGTGCCGGGCCTGTCCCCGGTGCTGAGGGCCCGGCGGGACCGCATCGTCGGCGTCTCACCCATCGTGGCCGGCGCCGCCCTCAAGGGACCGGCCGACCGGCTCCTCCGCGAGATGGGATTCGAGTCGTCCGTGGTCGGGGTGGCCCGGTGGTACGCCTCGTGGATGGGCACTCTCGTCATCGACGAGGCCGACGCCGGCCTGGCCGCCGCGGTCGAGGCCGAAGGGGTCCGTTGCGTGGTCGCCCCCACCATCATGTCGAGCGTGGCGCGCTCGGCGGCGTTGTCACGGACGGTCCTCGATGCCGTCGCCTGAGCCCGGGCCCGGGCCGTCACCGGACGGCGGCGGCGGTCCGGCCCGCGGTGACGGGGAGGCCCTCTCGATCCATCCCGTCACCGGACTGGGCGAGATAGGGGCCGGCGACGACCTGGCCGAGCTGCTGGCCGGGAGGCTCCTCGCCGGCACCCACCCGGGCCCCTCCGTCCCCGGGGGGCTGGCCGACGGGGATGTCGTGGTGGTGACCCAGAAGGTGGTGTCCAAGGCCGAGGGCCGCATCGTCGCCATCGACGCCGACGACCCCGCGGCCAAGGTGGCCCTGGTCGAGGCGGAGTCGGTCCGCGTGATCCGCCGGCGCGGTGAACTCCTCATCACCGAGACCGCCCACGGGTTCATCTGTGCCAACGCCGGCGTGGACCTGTCCAACGTCGAGGCCGGGACGGCGGCGCTGCTACCCGTCGACCCCGACCGGTCGGCCCGCCGGATCCGCCAGGCGTTCGAGCACCGGTACGGCCGGTCGGTGGGAGTGATCGTCTCCGACACCTTCGGTCGGACCTGGCGGCGAGGAGTGACCGACGTCGCCATCGGGGTGGCCGGAGTCGCCGGGGTCGTCGACCTGCGCGGCACCCCCGACGCCAGCGGTCGGCTCCTCGAGGCGACCGAGGTGTGCGTGGCCGACGAACTGGCCGGCGCGGCCGAACTGGTCATGGGGAAGGACCGGGGCATACCGGCCGCCGTGCTCCGGGGCGTGGACCCCAGGTGGCTCCGGCCGGCGTCGGTGGCCGACGAGATCGTGCGGCCCCCGGGCGAGGATCTGTTCCGCTGATCCGGGCCGTGGGGTCGACAGGGCCGCGGGGGCGGGCCGGGCGTGCGGCCGGCGGGCCGTGCGTGGAGACCCGGTGCCGAGGTGGTCGGTCTCAGCCCACTTCGTGGAGATCGACCACGAAGACCAGGGTCTCGTTGGGAGCGATGACTCCCCCGGCCCCCTGGGCGCCGTAGCCGAGATGCGGAGGGATCGTGAGCCGCCGCCGGCCGCCCACCGCCATGCCGGCCACACCCTGGTCCCAGCCAGGGATCACGTGTCCGGCCCCGAGCGGGAACTCGAACAGCTCGCTCCGGCTCCACGACGAGTCGAACTCCTCACCCGTGGACCAGGAGACGCCCACGTAGTGCACGTGGACCGGACTGCCGGCCACCGCTTCGGGACCGTCACCGACCTCGATGTCTTCTACCAGCAGCTCGGTCGGAGGAGGCCCGTCGGGGATGGTGACGGTTGGTCTGGAGTTGGGTGGCATGCCGACGACTGTAGATCGTCGGGCGGCCCGGTCATCGGCCCCGGGCCGAACCTCCGGCACCGCCGCTGCCCCGGCTGCCGCCGCTGCCCCCGGCACCACCTCTGCCCCCGCCGCCCCCGCCGCCCCGCTTGGCGCCGACGGGTCCACCCCGTCGCCGGCCGTGGGTGCTTCCCGACGGACGGCCGGCAGCATGGCCACTCCTGGCCCGTCGGGAGGATGACGACGCCGGCTTGCCCGGCTTGCCCGGCTTGCCCGGCTTGCCCGGCCTTCCGGCCTTGCCCGGGCCAGCCTGGTTGCCGGTCGGGGGGCGGTCCTGCGACGCCGGGGCGCCGGACCGGTTCCTATCCGGAGCGGCTCCGGCACGGTCGGACTCGGATCGGGGTTTCCACGTTCTTCCCTGCCGGCGGTTGGGATCGTTTCGGCCGCCCCTGGACGGGCCGCGACCTCCGGCCGGTGCCGGGGCGCGGTCCCGGGCCTGGGCCCGGGTGGGGATACCGACCACGGCGGTGATACCGGCCAGGTCCGGAGGCGTCGTCCCGACGGGAATATCCAGATCGCGCTGCAGTCGCTTGACCGCGGCGGCCTTGTCCGGGGTCACGAAGCTCACGACCACTCCGGTGGCCCCGGCCCGGGCGGTGCGACCCGACCGGTGCACGTAGTCCTTGGCATCGGCCGGCGGATCGAAGTGCACCACGGCATTGACGCCGTCGACGTGTATGCCCCGGGCAGCCACGTCGGTGGCCACCAGGGCGTCGACCGTACCCCGGACGAACAGGTCCAGGGCCTTCTCCCGCTGCTTCTGACTCCGGTCACCGTGGATGGCCGCGGCGCGCACCCCGCGCTGCTCGAGCTGACGGGCGATCCGGTCGGTGCCGTGCTTGGTGCGGCAGAACACGATGGTCGAACCGGCCGCAGCCACCACGTCGGCGGTGCGGTCGATCCGGTCCGGGGAGGCGACCTTCCAGAAGAGGTGCACCGCGGCGTTGATGTCGTCCTCGTCGACATCGAGTTCGTGACGGGCCGGGTCGTTCTGGTACCGCCGCACCAGGACGTCGATGTCCCCGTCGAGGGTGGCCGAGAAGAGCAGGGTCTGACGGTCAGACGGGGTCAGGTCGAGGATCCGTTTCACATCGGGTAGGAATCCCATGTCGGCCATCCGGTCGGCCTCGTCGATGATGACGATCTCCACCTCGTCCAGCCGGATGCTGCCGCGCTCGATGAGATCACCGAGACGACCGGGGCAGGCCACGGCCACGTCCACCCCCCGGGACAGGGCCTTGAGCTGCGGACCGTAACCGACACCTCCGTAGAAGGAGTCGACACGAAGCTGACGGGGTGTCGCCAGCACCTGGAGCTCAGTCGCCACCTGGGCCGCCAGTTCGCGCGTGGGCGTGAGGACCAGGACCCTCGGGTGGCGGGGACGGGCCCGCTTGCCGGTCAACCGGGCCACCGCCCCGATCCCGAAGGCCAGGGTCTTGCCCGAACCGGTCGGGGCCTTGCCGCAGACATCCCGGCCGGCCAGGGCGTCGGGAATGGTCATGGACTGGATGGGGAACGGCTCCCTGATCGACTTGCGGTCGAGGGCGGCGACGATGTCAGTGGGTACGCCGAGGGAGGCGAAGGACGGCTGCAAGGGGGGCATGGGGGCGCTTTCGAGCGACGGGGAGGGACGCGGACTGCGTCTCAGGGTGTGGCCTGCCGCCGAACAAACGCACCAGGACGTGACCAGACTACTGCCTCGGACGACATCGTCCTGCGCATGGCCCGGCGACCGGGTCGGATGCCTCCGTCCCTCAGGCGTTCCCGGCCCCGGACAGGCGTCGACGCACGAAGTCCAGAACGGCGGCGGCACCGGTCCCCAGGTCCGTCCACGACCTCCAGCCGAGTTGGATCCCGGCCCGGGCCGGGTCGATCGCGCTCCTCATCAGCTCGCCCTGGCGCAGCGGTTCGAAGTGGGCCTGGGCCTCGACCCCGGCCTGTGCGGCCATCTCGCGCACCAGTTCGTTCACCGATGTCTCGCGGCCGGTGCCGATGTTGCACAGCAGGCCACCGCCCTTGGTGGCCGCCCGCACGAACGCGTCCACCACGTCATCGACGAAGACGAAGTCACGGGTCTGCTCACCGTCGCCGAAGACGGTGATGGGCTCGTTCCTCACCAGGCGATCGGCGAAGATCGCCACCACCCCGGCCTCGCCGTGGGGATCCTGACGGGGCCCGTACACGTTGGCCAGGGCCAGGGCGGCGAACTCCAGCGAGTACAGCTCGCGATATGCCTCCATGTAGTCGAGGGCCGCCTTCTTCGACACGCCGTAGGGGGACAGCGGCCGGTGGGGCAGGGACTCCTTCAGCGGGAGTTCGGAGGCGTCCGGCTCGCCGTACAGGGTCCCACCGCTGGCGGCGAACACCACCCGGTTGACATGGGCGGCACGGGATCCCTCGAGGATCCGCAACGTCCCGATCAGATTGACCTCGGCATCGAACACCGGGTCGGCCACCGACACCCGCACATCGGCCTGGGCGGCCAGGTGGAACACCACCTCCGGACGTCGCCGCACCATGAGGTCGACCACCTCGGCCGATCGCACGTCCATCTGGTGGACGGTCAGTTGATGGCCGGCCGAGGCCCGGGCCGCGGCCAGGTTGGCCAACGAGCCGGTGGAGAGGTCGTCCAGTACATCGACAGCGTGCCCCTCGGCCAGCAGCCGGTCCACCAGCGTGGAGCCGATGAAGCCGGCTCCGCCGGTGACCAGCATGCGCACGGTCAGACTCCGGCAGCGATGCGTTGCCCGTCGATGACGGTGCCGGATGCGGTGACCGCGGCGGCACCGATCACCGAGAGCGGGTGGATCACGCAGCGCTGGCCGACGATGGCACCAGGCCCGATCACCGATCCTTCCACCGTGGCCTTGGAGGCCACCCGGGCCCCCGGCAACAGCACCGAGCCGATCACCGAGGCTCCCTCTTCGACGACGGCGCCGGCTCCGACCACGGACTCCCCTACCAGGGCCCCGGGCGCCACCGAGGCCCCCGTGCCGAACAGCGAGCCGGTCTGGGTGGAACCCTGGACGTCGACCTCGCCGATTCGCCACACCCCGGGGCCCAACGAAGGGTCGAGCACCGCCCCCGGAGAGGGAGGCCCGGCCCGGCGGCCCGACAGGAGATCGCGGTGGGCCCGAAGGTACGTGTCCGGCGTTCCGGCGTCGAGCCAGTAGGCGTCCGAGCCCAGTGCGTACAGGGATCCCTCCTCGACGAGGGCCGGAAAGGTCTCCCGCTCGATCGAGACCCGACGACCGGTCGGGATCCGCTCCAGCACGGAGGCCTCGAACACGTAGGTACCGGCATTGATGAGGTTGGTCGGAGCCTCGTCCCGGGCCGGCTTCTCGATGAACGCCTCCACCCGTCCGAGTTCGTCGGTGGGCACCACGCCGAAGGCACCGGGGTCGTCCACGGGGGTCAGGCCGATGGTGCCCTCGGCCCCCGACGCACGGTGGAACTCGACCAGTGCCGACAGGTCCGAGTCGGTGAGGACGTCGCCATTGACCACCACGAAGGTGCCGTCGATGCCGGCGTGGTCGGCGGCGAAGCGGATGGCACCGGCCGTGTCGAGCGGGGTGGGCTCGACCGCGTAGGTCAGGCGCACCCCGTCGATGGAGCCGGCCGGGTAGGCGTTGATGAAGGCGTCGGGCCGGTACCCGAGGGAGAGGACGGCGTCGTCTATCCCGTGGTCGCTGAGGTGACCGAGAACCCGCTCGATCATGGGCTGTTCCACGATCGGGAGCATCTGCTTGGGCGTGGTGAGTGTGAGTGGCCGCAGGCGTGTGCCCTCGCCACCGACCAGGACGACCGCTCTCACTTGGTGGTTCCACCCGACGCTGCCGTCGTCGAGGTGGTGGGCGCCGTGGTGGAGGTGACGGGTGCGGTGGTGGAGGTGGTCGACCCGCCGGTCGCCGCGGTGATCAGGGCCGTGATGGCCTGGGCGGGAGGCTTGGGCACCGTGGCCGTGGCCGGCACGAAGGCCATGGTGATGAGCTGGCCGTTCTCGAACAGCAGATCCTCGGGGGGCCCGCTCGTCTCCGTGGCCGTCTTGGCCGTGAAGCTGGGCCAGCTGTCCACGATGACGACGCCCGGCTTGCCCGCGTCCGGTGTCCCCTTGGGGCAGACGTCACCGTTGGTGTAGGCCGGCTTTCCGGGATACTGCAGTGTCGAGGAGTTGAGCTCCAGGCCCTTGTACCCGGAGACGAACTTGCCCAGGGTGGCGTTGCTGCCGGACTCCGAGCTGTTCTTGGGTTGGATGGTCAGGACGCCGTTCCCGTTGGCCGTGAATCCGACCGTGGCCGAGTTGGTACTGGCCGGCAGGTTGGGCTGCATGGTGCCGCACACATCGATGCCCAGCGCCGCGAACCACTGCTGACTCGTGGTCGGCGGCCCCGACGACGAGGCGGTCTGATGGGTCCGCTGGTACCGGCTGAACCCGATCAGCAGGAGGCCGATGACGCAGATGATGGCCAGGCTGGCATACCAGTTCACCGGCATCTGGCCGCGGTAGGTCCGTCCGCCACCGGTGGTGGCGGCTCGCTCCACCCATCTCCCGGTCGAGTTGCTCTTGCCCGTCGACTTACTGGCCATGATCGGACGACACCCTACAGCCTGGGATCTGGCGACCCGGACGCGCCAGCTAGCCCTGGGAGGCGCGGGCCACCACGGCCAGGCACCCCCGGACGCCGATCCCGAGCACCACCAGGGGCAGCAGGGCCCGGCGCCATCCACGGCTGGTCCGGAGGGCGAAGCGCAGGAGGGAGCGATGGTGCTCGAGGATCATCTGGTAGGGGTGATGGTCGGTGGAGACCCCCTGATGGTGCGTCACCTCGGCGTCGGGGACCCACGACACCGTCCACCCGGCCTCATGCAGGCGCCAACAGAGATCGACGTCCTCGGCATACATGAAGTACGACTCGTCGAACCCGCCGACTTCTTCGAACGCGGACCGGCGGACCAGAAAGCACGCCCCCGACAGCCAGTCGACCACCGTCGGGCCGTCGGGGCGATCCACGAGGTCGGCCTGTTGATACGAACGGGTGAACCGGTTTCCGGGGGCGAAGATACCGAAGAGCGCGTGCCCGCCGGCATCGACGAGCGACGGGAACTTGCGCGCCGAGGGGTATCGCTCCCCGCCGCTGGTGCGGATCATCGGGCCCACCATGGCGCACTCTGAGTTCTGGTCCAACGCCTCGGCCAGGGTGGCGAGGGCCCCGGGCCGGACGTCGAGATCGGGATTGCACACCAGGATCATGGGCGATACCGCCGCGGCCACGCCCCGGTTGGCCGCCGAGCCGTAGCCCAGGTTTTCACCTGGCACCACCACCTCGAGATCGGGGAATCGTGTCCGCACCCGCTCGACCGAGCCGTCGCGGGACCCGTTGTCCACGATCACCACCTCGGCCGCCCCGTCGGCCTGCCACCCCTCGACACATCGGAGGAGCGCCGGACCCGACTCGTAGTTGACCACGACGACGGCGATCGCCGTGCGCGGACCTCCACCGATCCCGTCCCCCGCTTCGCGCCCGGGGGCGCGACCGGTCACGACTCGAGCCGGACGAAGCGGTACTTGACCAGCGCCTTGACGGCTCCGAACCCGTCCCGCCAGGTGATCTTCTTGCCCTCGTCGGGCTCGCGGCCGGCATACGAGATCGGTACCTCGTAGATCCGGTAGCCCCGCCGGAGGACTTTGGCGGTGATCTCCGGTTCGAACTCGAACCGGTTCGACTCGATGGTGATGCCCTCGAGGACCTTCCGGTCGAACAGCTTGTAGCACGTCTCCATGTCCGAGAGGGTCGAGGAGTAGAGGAGGTTCGTCAGGAGTGACAGGAAACGGTTGCCGATCCAGTGGAGCGGGAGCATGTTCTTGCGCTCGCCGGTGAAGCGGCTGCCGTAGACCACCTCGGCCTTGCCCCTGAGGATCGGCTCGAGGAGCTTGGCCCAGTCATTCGGGTCGTACTCGAGGTCGGCGTCCTGCACCAAGACCAGATCGCCACGGATGGCCTCCAGGCCGGTCCGGACGGCCGCCCCCTTGCCCAGGTTGACCTTGTGGTCGATGACCCGGATGGTCGAGTCACCCAGGGCCTGGAGCACCTTGTCGGTCCCGTCCGAGGACCCGTCGTCCACCACGATCACCTCGACGTCGAACGGGAGCTTCACGCTGCGGATACGTCGGATCACCTCGGCCACCGTGGTCCGCTCGTTGAAGACCGGAACGATGACCGACAGCAGGTGGTACCGGTCAGGACCGGTGGTCTCTGCGGTCGGGTCGACGGCCCCGTCGCCATCAGTCATCAGTCGGGTCTCCTCATCCGGTGGCTCGGCATCGGAGCCGAGTCACTGATTCCCATTGTGGCCGCTCGGCCCCTCGTCGATGGTGGACGGTACCGGAAGGTCGACCCCCTCCTCCTCGGCCACTGCCGCGGCCGTGCGGGCCAGGCCGTCGCGGAGCGCAGTGGTGGGCTCCCACCCGAGGGCGGTCCGGGCCAGGGTGATGTCCGGGCGGCGGCGGGTGGGGTCGTCGACCGGGAGCGGCCGGTGGACGATCGGGGACGGGGACCGGAACAGGTCCACCACCGTCCGGGCCAACTCCAGCACGGTGTACTCGTCGGGATTGCCGATGTTGACCGGTCCGGTCAGTTCGGAGTCGAACAGCGCCATCAGCCCCCGCACCTCGTCGTCGACGTAGCAGAGGCTCCTGGTCTGGCTGCCGTCACCGTAGACGGTGAGTGGTTCACCCCGGAGGGCCTGGATGAGGAAGTTCGAGACCACCCTGCCGTCGTCGGGACGGAGTCGTGGACCGTACGTGTTGAAGATGCGGACGATGGCCACGTCGGCGCCCAGGGTCCGGTGGTGGGCCATGGTCAGCGCCTCGGCGAAGCGCTTGGCCTCGTCGTAGACACTGCGGGGGCCGATCGAGTTGACGTTGCCCCAGTACTGCTCGGTCTGGGGGTGCACGTCCGGATCGCCGTACACCTCGCTGGTCGACGCCATCAGGAACCGGGCGCCGTGCCGGTGGGCCAACTCCAGACCCCGGCGGGTGCCCTCGCTCCCGACGGCCAGGGTCTCGAGTGGCAGGGCCAGGTAGTCGGGGGGCGACGCCGGACTGGCCAGGTTGAAGACCCCGTCGACGACCCCGTCGACGGGTAAGGAGGTCGTGATGTCCGCCTCGACCAGTGTGAAATCGGGGCGGCCGTCCAGGTGGGCCACGTTGGACCGGCGGCCGGTCGAAAAGTCGTCGACACAGACCACCTCGTCGCCGCGGGCCAGGAGGTGGTCGCACAGGTGTGATCCCAAGAATCCGCCCCCACCCAGCACGATCAGGCGTCGGCTCATCGGCGGCCGATGCCGGTGTAGTCGAACCCGATCCGTCGCAACTGGGCCGGATCCAACAGGTTCCGGGCGTCGACCACCACCGCCGAGGCCATGCAGTCGCGCACTTTGGCGAAGTCGAGCCAACGGAACTCGTCCCACTCCGTCAGCACCACCGCGACGGCCGCCCCCTCGCAGGCGGCGTAGGCATCGGGGAACGCCCGCACCATCTTCGACCAGCCCTTGGCGTCGCCGTCGGGCACGGACCCGGCCAACCCCTCGACCGGGGCCGAGGCGGCGCCGTCGGCCACGTGCACGGTCGGGTCGAACGCCTGGACGATGGCACCGTCCTCCACCAACCGCAGGACAACTTCGACGGCCGGAGAGTTCCGCAGATCGTCGGTACCGGCCTTGAAGGTGAGGCCCCAGACGGCGATCACAGTGCCCTCGAGCTCGTCTCCCACCGCTGTCCTGACCTTGTTCACCACCCGCTCGAACTGCTCGTCGTTGGTGGCGATGGCTCCCCGCAGGAAGGAGAAGTCGTAGCCGGCCTCCTCGGCGATGTGGACCAACGCCTGGGTGTCCTTGGGCAGGCAGCTCCCACCCCAACCCGGGCCCGGGCGCAGGTACTCGAAGCCGATCCGTTTGTCGTAGCCGAGTCCCAGGATCACGTCCCGCACATCGGCCCCCACCGCTTCGCACAGCCCGGCGACGGCGTTGACGAAGCTCAACTTCGTGGCCAGGAAGGCATTGGAGGCGTACTTGATGGTCTCCGCCGTGGCCGCGTCCGTGATCAGGAGGGGCGCATGGGTTCCGGCGAAGAGATCCCCCACCCTGGCCGCCGAAGCCTGGTCGTCGGCACCCACCACGATCCGTTCGGGATGGAGGCTGTCCGGCACCGCCGTACCCTCCCGGAGGAACTCGGGGTTGGACACCACGGTCACGTCCGGTCGGCCGAGCACCCGTTCGACCACCAGGGTCGAGCCCACCGGCACGGTGGACTTGTTCACGATGATCGTGCCCGGCACCAGATGGGGTCCGATCTCCTCGGCCACCGCCTCCACGAAGGTGAGGTCGGCCGAGCCGTCGGGACTCTGCGGCGTGGGAACGCACAGGAACACGAACTCGGCTCCCTCGATGGCCGCCGACGCTCCGACCACGAACCGGAGCCGACCCGCCGCCTGGCCCTCGCGCACCAGCTCTTCGAGGTGGTCCTCGACGATGGGCACAGTTCCGGCCTGCAGCATGGCCACCTTGCCCGGGTCGGCATCTCCGCAGGTGACCCGGTGGCCGAGGTGAGCCAGCGTGGCCGCCGTGGGCAGGCCCACGTAGCCGACCCCGATGACCGCCACCGTGTGGCCCTTCCCGTGGGGTAGCACCCGCACCCCCGACCCGCCCTGACCGAACTGGCCCCGGACGGCACCGGATTGGCCGTCGGCGGATCTGCGGTCCCCCGACGGTGGGTCCGACCCTCCGAGCATGGCAGTGATCAGCGACATCATGATTTTGTTCCCGTCTTCACGGCAGCACCGGTTCGTGGGCCGAACGGACGTAGTTGATGTCGGCTCGTTACCTCACGCCCTGAAGTCATACCCGGGCCGACAGGACCCGGCCACGGCCGGTGGAGGCACCCGGGTGACGTCACCTCATCGCCCCCAGGGCCCGGACCAACCGATCCAGGGCGTCCGTCCACTCGGACAGCAGGGGCATACCCGACAGCCGCAGGGCGGCGTTGTCGAGCCGCGAGTTGGCCGGACGCGGCGCCGGCCGGGGTGGATCGAGTTCGGCGGTGGCGATGGGTTGCACGCGTCCGGGGTCGAGCCCCGCCGCGGCCAGGGTCGCCCGGGCGAATCCGAACCAGGTGGTCTCCCCCTGGTTGGTCACGTGGAAGGTCCCCGGCCGGCGATCGAGTGCCAACCGGACCACGGCTGCGGCCAGGTCGGCCGTAAAGGTCGGGCACCCGTGCTGGTCGTCCACGAACCGGAGCGTCCCGGTCGGATCGGCGGAGGCCAGGCGGAGGACCGTCTTCACCATGTTGGCGCCGTGGGCTCCGCTGACCCACGCCGTGCGGACCACCGTGGCCGAGGGACCGGCCACCTCATGGACCTCGGTCTCGCCCGCCAGCTTGCTCCGTCCGTACACCGAGCGCGGGTTCGGTCGGTCCCACTCCAGGTAGGGCCGGTCGAGGGTGCCGTCGAAGACGTAGTCGGTCGAGATGTAGACCAGATGGGCACCGGCCTCGTGGGCCGCCTCGGCCATGTTGCGTGTGCCCAGCGCGTTGACGGCGAAGGCGGTGTCGGGGTCGGACTCGCAGGCGTCCACCGCGGTGAACGCCCCACCGTGCAACACGATGTCGGGTCGGAAGGCCTCCACGGTGGCCCCGACCGACCCGCGGTCGACCACGTCCATGGTGTCGATGTCGGTGGAGAGCACATCGAACGTCCCCTCCGAGACCGGCGCCAGGATGCCGTGTCCTCCGGTACCGCCGGCCCGACCCCCGTCAGGGGTCCGGCCGGAGAGGACATCGGCCACATCCCGCCCCAACTGCCCGTTCCCTCCGGTGAGCAGGACCCGCAGTGGGCGCCTCACGGTGTCGGAGGGCTCACGGCCCGGTCGACGAGCCGGTCGCAGGGTTCGACCATGCTCCTTCGACCACCGGAGCCCGGTCACGCAGGGGCTCCCACCAGCTTCGATTGTCGGCGTACCACGCCACCGTGTCCGCCAGTCCCCGTTCGAAGGGCACCGTCGGCTCCCATCCCAGAGTCCGACGGATCTTCGACGAGTCGAGGAGGTACCGACGGTCGTGGCTCGGCCGGTCGGGGACGATCTCCTTCAGCGACGAAGGCTTGCCGGTGGCGCTCAGGACGGCGTCGGCGATCTCCTCGATGCTGGCCTCGACCCCGCTGCCCACGTTGTAGGTCTCACCCACCGTGCCGTGCTGCAGCACCAACTCGATGGCCCGGCAGTGATCGTCGACGTGCAACCACTCCCGACGGTTCTGGGTGGAGGCATAGAGGGGCAGGGGTTGGTCGTCCAGCGCCTTGGCCGTGAACAGGGGGATGACCTTCTCGGGGAATTGATAGGGCCCGTAGTTGTTGCAGCAGTTGGTGATGGTGGCCGGGAGGGCGAAGGTCTCGATGTAGGCCCGGACGGCATGGTCCGCACCGGCCTTGGACGCGTTGTACGGGGTCCGCGGCCGGTAAGGGGTCTCCTCGGTGAACACCTCGTCGGAGTCGAGGGGCAGGTCCCCGTAGACCTCGCAGGTCGAGATGTGGTGGAACCTGGTCACGCCGTGACGACGGGCCGCCTCGGCCAGTGTCTGGGTGCCGAGCACGTTGGTCCGGAAGAACCGGGCCGGGTCCAGGATGGCCAGGCTGTTGTGCGACTCCGCGGCAAAGTTCACGATCACGTCGATCTCGTGCTCGGCCAACGTCTTGGCCACGACCTCGAGGTCGCCGATGTCTCCCTGCACGAAGCTGATGCGGTCCTCCACGTCGGCCAGATTGGGCCGGTTGCCGGCGTACGTGAGCACATCGAAGGCCACCACCGAGTCGTCAGGGTGATTCTGCACCCAGTACCGGACGAAGTTCGATCCGATGAAGCCGGCGCCGCCGGTCACGAGAAGCCGCATAGTGCAGGAATGTTACTCACGGCCGGACACCGGAGGACCCCCCGGGCCCGTCACCTGCGGCCGGTGCCGGTCAGGGTCGGGCCGGGACCAGGGCCGGGCCGACGATCGGGGTCGGACCCGCGCCGGGGTCAGTTCGGGTCGATCGGGCCGGGAACCGGGCCCCGCGGGCGTACATGGACCACGTCCCCGGCGACGACCGTCCGGCGGCGGCCACCCACGTCCACCACGAGGTGGCCCTCGGCGGTGACGTCGACGGCCATGCCCTCGAAGTGGGACCGGGCCAGTTCGACCCGCACGGCCGTACCCACGGTGGTGCACCCCAACCGGAGACTCTCGGCCTGACGGGCCCGTCCCGCCGGTGTCTCGAGATCGTCCCGGCGGGGCCCGAGCGCCTCCAACAGGGAGGCCAGCACCTCGGCCGGGTCCAAGGGGGAGCCCATCTGCTGCCGCAGCGACGTGGCCGACCCGGCCAGGTCAGCCGGAAGGTCTCCGTCGTCCCGCGGCCAGTTCACGTTGATCCCGATGCCCACCACGATCGGACCCGCCGACGGCGGCGCTCCTTCTCGGGTGTCGACCAGGTCGCCTTCGGCCAGCACCCCGGCCAGCTTGCGGCCGTCCCCGGCCAGGAGGTCGTTCGGCCATTTGATCCCCGGTCTCACCCCCGACACGTCTTCGGCCGCCTCGACTGCGGCCAGTGCCACCACCGCACCGGCCAGATAGCGCTGCCGGGCCGGGAGCCCGGTGCGGAACAGGACCGACATCAACAGGTTGGCTCCCTCGGGTGCCTCCCACCGACGACCCAGTCGACCCCGGCCGGCACTCTGGTGCCCGGCCACGGCCACGACACCGTCGGGAGCCCCGCGCCGGGCCTCCTCGAGGAGGTACCGATTGGTGGAATCGATGGTCGGGAAGTGCCGGATGTCGGTGAACCTCGGGCCCGGCATGGCACACACCCTACGGGCCGTGCCAGTGTTATATCGCCCGGTGTCCGTGGAGTCACGGGCACGGACCCAGACGATTCGAAAGGCGCAGCGTGCTGAAGAAGGTTCTCATCGCCAACCGGGGGGAGATCGCCGTGCGGGTGGTCCGCACCTGCCGCGAGCTCGGGGTGGCCACCGTGGCCGTCTACTCCGACCTGGACCGCGAGGCGCTCCATGTGCGCCTGGCCGACGAGGCGTACTCGCTGGGCGGCCAGACGGCGGCGGAGAGCTACCTGAACACCGAGGCCATCCTCCGCATCATCGAAGAGAGCGGTGCCGACGCCGTCCACCCCGGCTACGGGTTCTTCTCCGAGAACACCGACTTCGCCCGGGCCATCACCGACCGGGGAGTCACCTTCATCGGCCCGCCACCCGAGGCCATCGAGGTCATGGGCGACAAGATCAGCTCCAGGCACGCGGCGGAGAGGGCCGGGGTATCCGGTGTCCCCGGCCGGTCCGAGGTGCTCACCTCGGCCGACGAGGTGATCGAGTTCGGCCGCGAGTTCGGCTGGCCGGTCGCCATCAAGGCCGCCTTCGGCGGAGGCGGCCGGGGCATGAAGGTGGTGGAGGGACCGGATGACGCGGCCGAGGCCCTCGAGTCGGCCATGCGCGAGTCCCTGGCCTACTTCGGACGGGACGAGTGCTACATCGAGCGTTATCTGGCCTGGCCCCGCCACGTCGAGATGCAGATCATCGCCGACACCCACGGGAACACCCTGTGGCTGGGGGAACGCGACTGCTCGGCCCAGCGACGGCACCAGAAGCTGGTCGAGGAGAGCCCGGCACCCGATTTCCCGGACGAGGTCCGCCGGGCCATGGGCGAGGCGTCGGTCAAGGTGGCCCAGGCGTGCGGGTACGTGAACGCCGGCACGGTCGAG
Source organism: uncultured Acidimicrobiaceae bacterium (assembly GCA_963756515.1). Taxonomy (GTDB): domain Bacteria; phylum Actinomycetota; class Acidimicrobiia; order Acidimicrobiales; family RAAP-2; genus Bog-756. Next base: position 179,614 of record CAVWNV010000002.1, on the reverse strand, counting down.
TTCCTCTACCAGGACGGCGAGTTCTTCTTCTTGGAGATGAATACGCGGTTGCAGGTCGAGCACCCGGTCACGGAGCTGGTGACCGGGCTGGACCTGGTCGAATGGCAGCTGAGGGTGGCATCGGGAGAGCCACTCGGATTCACCCAGGGCGACGTGCGACGCGACGGCCACGCCATGGAGGTGCGGATCAACGCCGAAAACCCGGCCGGAGGCGCATTCACCCCCTCGCCCGGGACGATCAGCCGTTTCACCGTGCCCGCCGGGCCCGGCGTCCGACTCGACGCCGGCTACGAGAGCGGCGACACGGTCAGCCAGTTCTACGACAACCTGGTGGCCAAACTGGTGGTCTGGGGCCACGACCGTGAAGCGGCCCGTCGGCGCATGCTGAGGGCCATCGGCGAGACGATCATCGAAGGCGTGGCCACCACGCTCCCGGCCGACGTGGCCATCCTGTCGCATCCGGATTTCGTCTCCGGGAAGCACTCGACCAACTGGGTCGAGCAGTCACTCGATCTCACCGGGGTGGAGTCCACCGCGGTCCCGGCGCCCTCGGAGGATCCCGCCACCGACGGAGGCGAGGCGGTGCCCCGGGTCCTTCGGGACGTGACGGCCGAGGTCGACGGTCGGCGCTATCGGGTCAAGCTGTGGGTTCCCGACCTCGGCGACACCGTCGTGGCCGCGGCCGGGACCGGAGCGGCCCGAGGGGCGGGGCCCAAGCGACCGAAGACCGCCGCCGCCGGGGCCGGTTCGGGGACGGTGGCCGTACCCATGCAGGGAACCATCGTGAAGGTCCTGGTGACGGAAGGCGACACCGTCGAGGTGGGTCAGACCATCTGCGTGCTCGAGGCCATGAAGATGGAGAACAACGTCGGTGCCGAAAAAGCGGGCACGGTCAAGGAGGTCAAGGTCCAGGCGGGCGAGTCGGTCGGACCGGGCGACGTCATCGCCGTCATCGAGTAGCGGGTCCACCCATGGCCCAGCTCGACCTGCAGAAGGAGGCGGCCCGCCAGGCCATCGACGACGACCTGTCCCGGCTGGTCAGGCTCAGCCACGACATCCATGACCACCCCGAGACGGCGTTCGAGGAGGACCGGGCCAGCGCCTGGACGGCGGAGACGCTGGCCAACGGCGGCTTCGAGGTGGCCACGGGTACCGCCGGCATGCCCACCGCCTTCGTGGCCGAGATCGGAACGGGCCCACTGGTGGTGGCCATCTGCGCCGAGTACGACGCCCTGCCCGGTGTGGGACACGCCTGTGGACACAACATCATCGCCGCATCAGCGGTGGGTGCCGGCCTGGGCCTGGCCCCGGTGGTCGACGAGCTGGGACTCACCGTCCGGGTACTCGGCACTCCGGCCGAAGAGGGGGGCGGCGGCAAGATCACCATGCTCGAGCACGGGGTGTTCGACGATGTCCACGCGGCGATGATGGTCCATCCGTGGCCGGTCGACCGGCTGGAGGGAACCTGCCTGGCCGTCTCCCACTTCGACGTGACGTTCACCGGCAAGAGCGCCCATGCCTCCGCCGCCCCCTTCGAAGGCCTCAATGCCGGGGACGCCATGGTGGTGGCGCAGGTGGCCCTGGGGCTGCTGCGCCAACAGCTCCGGCCCGGTGACCAGGTGCACGGCATCGTCACCGACGGTGGCCAGGCGGCCAACATCATCCCCGACGTCGTCAACGGGCGATTCATGGTCCGATCCCTGTCGTTGTCGGGACTGGAAGACCTCGAACCGAGGATCATGGCCTGCTTCGAGGCCGGTGCCATGGCCACCGGATGCTCGTTGCGCCGGCTCGACCTGGCTCCCGCCTATTCGCACATGGAGAGCGATGCCGCCCTCCTGGGCCTGTACCGGGCCAACGCCGAGCAGTGCGGGCGCTCCTTCCCCCTCGACGACGAGAGCGCCCCGCGACCGACGTTCTCCACCGACATGGCCAACGTGTCCCTGGCCGTTCCCACCATCCACCCCCTGGTGGGTATCGATGCGGCCGGCTCGGTCAACCACCAGCCCGAGTTCGCCGCCGCGTGCATCACCCCGTCGGCCGACAAGGCCCTGAGGGACGGGGCGGTCGCCATGGCCTGGACGGCGATAGACGCGGCCCGCCCCGGCCCGGTCCGCGACCGGTTGTCCACCCCCTGATCCCCGGCGCCGGAAGGGGTCGGCCGGCGCCCCATGACCGGAACGGCCACCCGGACCCGGGCTAAGAAGGGGAGCGAGGTGCTCCCGTACATGGCCGGACGAGGATGGTGACACCGTGACGACGCTCCGACGGCCCGCGTCGCCGGTCCGGTTGATCGGGCCTCCAGCGGGTATCGCCGTCGTGGCCGCCTACGCGTGGTGGGCCACCGGCGTGGCCCCATTCACCGGGGCGGCCTACGCCGCCGTGGGGATACCGGTGGCCGTCGTGGCCGTCGGCACCTCACTCGGCCCCCGGCGAAACGACGCCGTCTCCCCGACCCGGTCTCCCCCGACCGGGACCTTCCACGCCGCTCTCCCTTGGGCCGTCCTGGGCGGGATGGCGCTCGTGCTCGAGTTGGTGGCACTGGCCCTCGGGGGACGGTCCCACACCGTCCCCACGCTCAGCACCGTGGTGGACCATGCGCTGAGCCGACACCCGGTGCGGTTCCTTCTCTTCTCCGCCTGGCTGGCTCTGGCCGGAGTTCCCCTGGTGCGCCGACGCCGGTGCCCGGGTGGGTCCGCCCGACCCGTCCCGGGGGCGGGACCGGGGGCGGGACCGGGGAGTGTGGCCTGACGTGGCGGTCACCGTGCTCTGGCTGGGTCTCATCGCCGCCGGTGTCACCTGGGAGGTCCGCTGCCACCGACCGGGCTCACGATGGAGCAGCCTCTCCCACGTCGTCGCCCGCAGCTGGACCAGCATGCCGGGACGGCTGCTCCTCGTCGCGGTCTGGGCCTTCGTCGGGTGGCACGTGTTCGCCCGCTACACACTGCCCGGTTGAAACGGTGAGACCGCCCACTGTCGACGCGGGAACCGGACCGTGACGGCGACCGTCTCCCCGATCAGCTACTGGTCATCGGCGCTGCTGGCCGCGGCGGCCTGTGCCGGCCTGTGCGTCGCGGCCCGACGGCGCCCCGGAGGGTGGACCATCGTGGCCGCCCGGATACTGGGAGTGGTGCTGGCCGCCGATGCCGTCAGCTACACCGTGTCACTGGTGGTGCAGGGGAGCTGGTCGGCGAAGACCTCGCTCCCGTTGGCCCTGTGCGACGTGGCCGTCGTCATCGCCGCCGTGGCCTGTTGGTGGCAGATCAACCTGTTGGTCGAGCTCACGTACTTCTGGGGACTGGCCGGCACGCTGCAGGGCGTGCTCACGCCCGACCTGAACGAGGGCTTCCCGCACCTGGTGTTCTTCCAGTACGTGGCCGGGCATCTGGGCATCGTCACTGCGGCCCTGTTTCTCGTGGTCGGCCTGCGCATCGTGCCGAGGCCCGGATCCGTGCCCCGGGTACTTGCCGTCACCCTGGGGTACGCCGCCCTGGTCGGTATCGTCGACGGTCTGACCGGAGCCAACTACATGTTCCTGCGTCGACCGCCCGGCGAGTGGACCCTCCTGCGTCTCCTGGGCCCATGGCCGTGGTACCTGCTGTCGGCGACGGCGGTGGCCCTCGTCGTGTTCACCCTGCTCGACGCGCCGTTCTGGCCGGCCCGCCGCCGGGCGGACCGCGGTGTCGGCGGTGGGGGAACCGGTAGGGGTGGGCACCACACCGCCGCGACCCCGGCGCCGAGCGCCTCCGGATCCACTCCGTGACGTCGGCCAGCTCCGGTCATCCCGTACCGGATCGACCCCGGCCACTGCGACTCCACGGCTGGGCCGACCGCGCCGTCATCGGGGTGGCCCTGGCGGCCCTGGCAGCCGGATTCGGTCAGTTCGGTCTGGTGGCGGCGCTCGGAGACGTGGCCCGCGACTTCGGACAGCACGTCCACGGAGCCAGCATCGCCGATCAGGTGGGGCTGTCGGGGACCGAGCTCGGAGTGGGACTGGCCATCATCCGGCTGGCTTCGCTGGGCAGCCTGCCCTTCATCGGGGCAGCCGACCGCGTCGGCCGTCGGACCATGCTGCTCGGCACCCTGACGCTGGGCCTGGCCATGACGGTGGCCTCGGCCCTGAGCCCGGGTTACTGGTGGTTCGTGGCGATCTTCGCCTGTGGGCGGCCTCTGCTGAGTGCCACCAACGCGCTGGCCCAGGTGACCGCAGCCGAGCAGACCGGCACCCGCGGCCGGGCTTCGGCCGTGGCGCTCACCGCGGCGGGATACGGGGTCGGAGCCGGACTCATCGCCATCATCGACAGCCTGGCTTCCGGCTTCCTCGGATTCCGGGGGATGTTCGCGTTGGCGGTGGTCCCGTTGGCGCTGGTGCCCCTGCTCAAGAGGTGGATCGAGGAGCCCGACCGCTTCACGGTCGAATCGGCGGGTCAGGACCACCCGCTGCCCGTCCTGGGCCCGGTGGGTCCAAGGTTCCGACGGCGACTGGCCGTGGTCGTCCTGCTGGGCGCGGCCATCTCGGTGATCACCGGTCCGGCCAACAGCTTCGTGTTCCTCTACGCGCAGAACGTGCTGCACCAGCCGGGGTATGTGACCGCAGCCATGGTGGTGGGTGCCGGGATAGCCGGGTTGGGTGGGCTGCTGGTCGGCCGCTGGCTGGCTGACCATGTGGGTCGACGGCCCACGGGAGCATTGGCCATGGTCGGGTTGGCCGGATTCGGCACGCTGGCCTACGCGGGGTCGCGGCCCGCGCTGGTCATCGGCTACATCATGGGGGTACTGGCCGGATCGATCATCGCTCCCCCCTCGGCTCGCTACTGGCCGAGCTGTTCCCCACTTCCGTGCGCGCCTCGGTGGCCGGGTGGTGGGTGGCGGCGGGAGTCATCGGAGCCGGGGTGGGCCTGGTGGCGTTCGGTGCGGTGGCCGATGCCGGCGATCGCTTCGGCCGGGCCGCCGCGCTGACATTCCTGCCCACGGCTCTGGCGGCCGGTCTGTTCTGGTTGGTTCCCGAGACGCGGGGACGAGAGCCTGAGGACCTGTGGCCGAGCGGATCCGCAGCTTCCGCCGCCGAGTCCTCCACTTGAGCGGCATCCGCCCACCGGTCGGGGGCCGTCTCTGGGGCGGGACTACGCCGCGGCCGGTGGCGGCGGCCGTTGGTGACGCATCCGGTTGTGGTCACCACAGAGGAGCCGTCCGTTCTCCTGCGTGGTCGGTCCGCCGACGGCCCAGGGTTGGATGTGATCAGCCTGGCATGACGGTGCCGGCACGTCGCAGAAGGGGTGGGTGCACTCTTGGTCCCGCACCTCGATGGCCCGGCGCGTGGCACCGGTGAAGAGTCGGCTGGACTGGCCGACCTCGACCCTCCGACCGGGTGCGAACACCACACGCTCGAGGTCGGCGGCGTGCAGCCCGGTGAGCAACGAGCCCGGAGGGAGCACCGTGCCGTCCTCGAGCTGGCAGATCCTGCTGTGGAGGGTCTCCCAGCCCACCAGTACGGTGTAGAGGGGGGCCGGTCTCCGCCCGTTGACAGGACACGTCTTCGAGCGCGTGGCCATCTCCACCAGGGCGTCGGCCCGACGCTGACCGGGGTTGCGGGCCAGGTCGGCCACCTGTGGCTCTCGTCCGAGCCGCCCGCGGGCCTCGACCCAGTCGGCCTCGAACAGCTGACTCTCGATCCGCTCCAGCTCAGCCGAGACGATGGACCCGGCGATGGGATCGAGGTTCATCTTGCCGAACCACATACCCTCGAAGCTGTTGACCAGGTACACGTCGCGCCGGGCGCGGCACTTCTCGCCGGCCTCGTCGGCACCCTCGGGATCAGCCAACTGCCCCCAGTAGGCGGCGGCCCGGGTGAACTGGTCGTAGCGCAGCCCCTCGGCCTGGTCCACCAGCATGCGCTCGTCCCGGGCCAGCGCCTCTCGCGTGGCGTCCGTGCGCAGCGATCGCATCACGTCCACGTGCGCCCCGTTGACGGAGCCCCGGGCCCAGGCCTCGGCGGTGACCGGCAGGTGGCGGAGTTCACGACCGCGGCGGACCTGGCGCCGGGCCTCCGCCCGTGGTAGCCGGCAGCGGAACACCAGCCAGGAGGCGGCGTTACGAGCCCCGTCGGGCTCCCAGTTGCCGGCGGCGTCGAAGGCCGCCACGGACTCGGTGACGAACGACTCGAGGCGGGCCTGGAGACGCTGGAGCGCCTCGATCGACCCGGCGTCGGCGAACCCTGAAGGATCCGAGGCGCGGAGTTCGTCGATCGTCACCGTCAGAGCATCGAGGTCCATTTAGACATCGAACCAGGGGGGTGTGACAGTCACTCAGAGAACATTGAAGACCACGGAAGGTGGTCGGTATGCCCGATCAGAAGCGGAGATCCGGAGGGGCTGGTGCAGGCCGACTCCAGGCCGGAGGGCACCGGGATCAGCCGTTGGGGTGGAACTCCCCGAACACGCCCCGCAACACGTCCGACACCTCGCCCAGTGTGGCCATGGCGGCCAGCGCTGCCTTCATCGGGAGCAACAGGTTCTGGGTGCCACGGGCGGCGGCCTCGACGTCGACCAGGGCTCCGTCCACCGCCGACTGGTCCCGCTCCTGACGAACCTTCTTGACCCGGGCCACCTGGGACCGCTGGAGCTCCGGATCGATCGGGAACACCTCGGTCGGGTCGAGCTCCTCGTCCACGAACTTGTTCACACCGACGATGATCTTCGCTTCGGCGTCGACGTCCTTGGCGTAGGCGTAGGCGGCCTGCTCGATCTCCTGCTGCATGTACTGGGCCTCGATGGCGTCCACGGCTCCCCCCATGGCGTCGATCCGCTCGAGGTACTCCCAGGCGGCCAGCTCGACCTCGTCGGTCAGCGACTCCACGAACCACGACCCGGCCAATGGATCGACCGTATCGGCGATGCCCGACTCGTACCCGACGATCTGCTGGGTGCGGAGGGCGATCTTGGCCGCCCGCTGTGTGGGCAGACCGAGGGCCTCGTCGAAGCCGTTGGTGTGCAGGCTCTGAGTGCCACCCAGCGCCGCCGCCATGGCCTGCACGGTGACCCGGACGATGTTGTTCTCCGGCTGCTGGGCCGTCAGGGTGGATCCACCGGTCTGGGTATGGAACCGGAGAAGTGTGGACTTCTGGTCCTTGGCGCCGAACCGCTCCGTCATCAGCTTGGCCCACATCCGACGGGCGGCCCGATACTTGGCGATCTCCTCGAACAGGTTGTTGTGGGCGTTCCAGAAGAAGCTGAGACGGGGGGCGAAGGCGTCCACGTCGAGACCGGCGGCCAACGCCGCCTCCACGTAGGCGATTCCGTTGGCGATGGTGAAGGCGATCTCCTGCACCGCTGTCGATCCGGCCTCCCGGATGTGGTAGCCGGAAATGGAGATGGTGTTCCACGCGGGCAGGTGCTCGGCACAGTAGGAGAAGGTGTCGGTGACGAGTCGCATGGAGGGCCGGGGCGGGTAGATGTAGGTACCCCGGGCCACGTACTCCTTCAGGATGTCGTTCTGGATGGTCCCGCCCAGAAGCTTGGGGTCCACACCGTTCTCCTCCGCCACCAGTTGGTAGAAGAGCAGCAGGATGGCAGCGGTGGCATTGATGGTCATCGAGGTGGTGACCTTGTCGAGCGGCAGCCCGGCCAGCAGCAGCCTCATGTCGGCCATGGAGTCGATGGCCACCCCGACCTTGCCGACCTCCCCCTCCGAGCGGGGGTGGTCGGAGTCGTAGCCCATCTGCGTGGGGAGGTCGAACGCACACGACAGACCGGTCTGGCCCGCACCGAGCAGGAATTTGAAACGCTCGTTGGTCGACTCGGCCGTACCGAATCCGGCGTACTGCCGCATAGTCCACAGTCGGCCGCGGTACATGTCGGCCCGGATGCCCCGGGTATACGGGTACCGGCCCGGGACACCGAGCTGTTGGTCGGGGTCCCAACCCTCAAGATCGTCCGGGCCGTAGACCGGACGAATCTCTATGCCCGAGTCGGTGAACCGCCGGTCCTCGGATTCAGATGCGCTGTGGGGAGCCATGGGCCCAGGTTACGGTCTGGGCCGCCGGCCGGGAAAAGCGTCGTCTGCTTCAGGCGCCGGCCGGGGGTGCCACGGCGTGGGGCATGCAGAGGTCGTCGTACTCGGCGATGACGATCGGCGCCGCGTCGGGGCCGCAGGCCGGGCAGTGGGGATCCCGGTGCACCTTGAACGTCCGGAAGCTCTGCTCGAGCGCGTCGTAGGCCAACAGCCGCCCCTGGAGCGTCTCACCGATGTCCAAGAGGACCTTGATGGCCTCGATGGCCTGGATGGAGCCCACGATCCCGGGCAGCACCCCGAGCACGCCGGCCTCGGCACAACTGGGGGCGAGCTCGGCCGGGGGCGGCTCGGGGATCATGCACCGGTAACAGGGGCCCACATACGGATTGAACACCGTGGCCTGGCCCTCGAACCGGAAGATCGAACCGTGCACCACGGGGATGCGCTTGAGCAGGGAGGCGTCGTTGACCAGGTAGCGGGTCGGGAAGTTGTCGGTGCCGTCGACGATGACGTCGTAGCCGTCGATGATGTCGAGGATGTTGTCGGCTCCGAGGCGGACGTCGTAGGTGACCACGTTCACGTCGGGATTGATCAGGGTGAGCGTCTTCTTTGCCGAGTCGACCTTTCGCTCGCCGATCCGATCGGTGTTGTGCAGGATCTGCCGCTGCAGGTTCGACGCGTCCACCACGTCCATGTCGATGATCCCGATCGTTCCCACACCGGCGGCGGCCAGGTAGAGGGCGGCCGGAGAGCCGAGTCCGCCCGCACCGAGCAGAAGCACCTTCGAGTCCAGCAACTTGAGCTGGCCGGTCTCGCCCACTTCGGGGAGGAGCAGGTGGCGCTGGTACCGATTGCGCTGTTCCGGGGTCAGGGCCTGGGGCGCCGACCACTCCCGGCCCTCGTCCTTCCAGCGGTTGAACCCTCCGACGACCGAGGCCACGTCGGTGTAGCCCAGCTGCTGCATGGTCTGGGCGGCGAAGGCCGACCGGGTGCCTCCGGCGCAGTACACCACCACGTGGCTGGACTTGTCGGGAATGCGACCTTCCACCGAGGTCTCGAGCGTGCCCCGCGGGATATGGACGGCGCCGGGCAGCGCGCCCTGCTCGTACTCGTCGGGCTCGCGCACGTCCAGCACCACGGTCGGGCCGGCCGCCATCTCCTGCTCGGCCTCGGCCGGTTCGACCTCTCGAACGGCCGACTTGGCTTCGGCCAACATCTCCCTGAAGGTGGGCACGGCGATCACGATCCTTCTGCGTCGACGAGGAAACCGGTCGGTCCGGTCTCGCTGCTCTCGTCACTCCCTGTAAACACTACCAGCGGGGTCAACATTCCCGCCTGGGCCGCCCCCCTGCCCTCGCCACCGCCCTTGTCGGCGCCGGAGTCGGCGCCGGAATCGGGAACGGCCCCCTGCCCCGGCCAGTAGCGTCTCGGCCGATGGAGCCACCGTGGAGCTGAGCGAGGTCATCGCACGTCGGCACATGACCAGGTCCTTCACCGCCAGCCCGCTCGACGACGGCGTGGTCGACGAACTGTTGTCGCTGGCGCTGCGGGCACCCTCGGCCGGCAACACCCAGGGACGGGAGTTCGTGGTGCTCGAGGGGGCCGAACAGACCGACCGCTTCTGGCAGGCCACCACCGATGGGGCCTGGCGGAGCCGGTCGCGACGGTATGCCGGCCTGTCCCGGGCCCCGGTGATCGTCCTCGTATTCGCCGATCCACCCGCGTACGTGGCCCGCTACCGGGAGCTGGACAAACAACCACGGGACGGAGAGGAGATCGAGTGGATCGTGCCCTTCTGGTTCGTCGATGCCGCCTTCGCCACGATGCACCTGCTGCTGGGGGCGGCCGACCGTGGGATCGGGGCCGCCTTCTTGGGCAATTTCCGGGGTGAGGACACCTTGCGGGCCTGGCTCGGCATCCCGGACCGGCTCCGGTGGCTGGGGGCGGTGCTGCTGGGCGAGCGGGCCGAGCCCGATCCACCGTCCTCGTCGTCGTCTCGGCCCCGACGGACCCTGGGCGACAGCGTGCACCGCGGCGCCTGGTAGGCCGGTCGGCTGAGCGGTCGGGCGGCCGGCATTCGGAGCTCCACGGACCTCGGCCACCGGCCGTGGCCAGGTGATTGACAAAACACCACCGCTACCACAGACTCTCCGTCGACAGGTCTGGCCCGGACGGCCGGTCATCAGATGACGGCCGGTGGTTCCGCTGCGGCGGCGAGGTGGCGAGACCCGACTAGGGGGAGTGACTGTGCGCAAGAGCAAGACGGCCCGAAACATCGCCATCGCCGGGGTTCTGCTGGGGGTGGGAGTCCTACTGGTCCAGTACGCGCCGCCCGCCTCCGCGACCAAGGCTCTGTCGGCACCGGTCTTCACCAGCAAGAGCACCAAGACCGCCAAACAGGGCAAGGCCTTGACCTTCACGGTGAAAACCAAGGCCAACCCGGTGGCGGCCATCTCCGAGACGGGCACGCTCCCCCCCGGTGCCACCTTCACCGACAACGGCGACGGCACGGCCACGCTGTCCGATCCGACTCCGCTGGCTGTGGCCGGCGGCTACACCCTCGACCTCGTGGCCACCAACACCACCGACAGTCAGGTGAACACCACCGATCAGACCTTGACGGTTACGGTCACGTCGAAACTGCCTCTCATCCGTCACGTGTTCCAGATCGTGCTGGAGAACAACGACTACGCCACCACGTTCGGAACCCCGTCGAACGATCCGTACCTGGCCCAGACGCTGCCCAGCGAAGGGGCACTGCTCGAGAACTACTACGCCACCGGTCACTACTCCAACGACAACTACATCTCCCTGGTATCGGGCCAGCCCGCGAATTCCGACAACCAGATCGACTGTCTCTCGTACTCCGACTTCGGCGCCGGGGAGGGTCAGGATGCGCAGGGCATCCAGCAGGGTGCGGGCTGCGTGTATCCCACCGCGGTGAAGACCATCGCCGACCAGCTGTCCAGTGAAGGGCTGACGTGGAAGGGCTACATGGAGGACATGGGCAACGACCCGACCAGGGACGGCACCGACGGCACCTCGTGCGGCCATCCGACCTCGGGCATCGGAGCATTCTTCGCCGAGACCAGCGACGGCTACGTGACCCGTCACAATCCCTTCGTCTACTTCCACTCGATCACCGGAACCGGCACCACACCCGAGTGCGATCAGGATGACGTCCCGCTCGGCGACACCAGTGGGAACATGCCGGCAGGCACGTTGCCCGGTGTCACCGGATTGGCCACCGACCTGCAGTCGATCGTCACGACCCCGAACTACAGCCTCATCGTCCCGAATCTCTGCGACGACGGTCACGACGGTGGGGTCGTACCGGAGAACAACGCGACATACGCGTGCACCAACACCACCGGCGCCGCGGCCGGGGGCGACCCGACTGCCGCTGATCCGTCCGTCGCCGACACCAACGCCTGGCTGCAGACGTGGGTGCCCATCATCACCAACTCACCGGCATTCAAGACTGACGGTCTGCTCGAGATCACCTTCGACGAGGCCGAACAACCGACGGCCGACTACAGCGAGTGCTGCGGCGAGACCGCCGGCCCGGCCGCATCGAACGGCATGAACGGGATCGCAGGCGCAGCCGGCGGCAAGGTCGGTGCCATCCTGATCTCGCCGTTCATCGCCCCCGGGCTCACGGTGACGAAGACGTCGTACAACCACTTCTCGTCGTTGGCCTCGATCGAGGACCTGTTCGGGTTGCCCCGGTTGGGCGAGGCCCAGACCGTGACCACCACGTTCGACAAGAAGATCTACTCCAGCTGAGAGTCCGCCTGTCCATCCCGGGACGACGAGTGGGCGCGGACCGATGTACCGGACTCAGACCACCAACCGGGTGGCCTGGGCCAGTGGGGCGGCCACGGCCAGCACCACATCGGCCAGGTGTTGCCGCTGCGCCTCCGTGACCGAGGTCAGGGACACGTACCCGCTACCGGACGACCCGGGGTTCTGCGCCAACGCCGCCAGCGCGGCCCGAGCCGACGCCAACGCCGAGGTCAGTTGGGCCAGTAGCGCGGGGCTCGTGGCCGTGAGCACCGGCGTCACCACGGAAACGGCTTCCGACGCGCCCTCGAGAGCCCCTTTCAGGTCGATCAGATCAAGGTGTGAGTAGCGCTCCTCGGAACCGGTGGCCACGAAGTTGCCCGCCTCCTCCAGCTGGCTGATGACGTAATCACCGATCTGCGCGGGTTGGTACGTCGTCCCGGAGGCGGCGGCCTGCAGGCGTCGGACCGCGGCGACCAACTCCGTGGCGTACTTCGACTGGCCCGCCAATGAGTGATCGACCCACAGCGACTCCTCGATCTCGTGAAAGCCCTGGAACTGCGCCCGACTCCCGAAGTTCTCGATCTCCCCGTCGATATCCAGGTCAAGCGTGTCGAAGGCCTCGGAGACCGGATCGATGCTCTCGAAGTCCTCTCTCGCCGGTGCGTACAGTGCCTCGGCCCGAGTCAGGTCGCCGGCCTCGACGGCCGAAGCGAAGGTCGCCGTGTCCCGGGTCAGCTGGGTCAGCTGATGACGGACCCAGCTGCGGTACCGGAAGGTGGCCACTTCGAGGCGGGCGTTGTTCCTCCATGTCTGGGCGGGGGCGGTGCTGCTCACCGTGAAGGTGGATGTGGTCTCGGTGGCTCCCGGGCAGTAGATCTGGTAGGTGCCGTCGCCCAGATCGGCCGTGATCCCACCCAGCAGGCCGGGGGCCAGGTTGGGTTGTTCGGCCAACCGGTGGCCGTCGGACTGTCGCAGCTCCACCTCCTGGACCGACGAGGAGTTCTTGCTGGTCACCGTGAAATTGACCACCCCCGGGGGCGCAGTGGACGGTGATGTGGCACACCCGGCCCGGGTGACGACGATGTCGACGGCCGACGATCCATGGTGTCGAGCCGGTCCACTGCCCACCGACGAGCTGGAGCCGCATGAGGCCAGGCATACGGTCATGGCCACGACGGACACGACCATGGAGGCACGGCGAACACGATGTCCTGCCTCGCCGGGCCGGAACCCTCCCCTCAGGTCTGACATGGCCGTGCACTCTCTCCGTCATCGTCCAGCGACCCGGGACTTCGGTGGGCCCCGGCCGCCGATCAGCGTAGGCCAGACGGTCCCGGCCCCCGGGTCACCGGCTCTGCCGTCGACCCGGGGCCCAGATGAGCCGGACCTGCCCTTCGGGTCCCGGGCTTGCGACAACCATGGAGGGGTCCGACGCTACTGTTGCCTCGGCGGGACGCCCACGAGGCACGTCGGAGGGCGCCGAGGCCGGCGTCGGCCGTCCGAGGAAGCACCCGGGACCCCGTTCCGCCGACACGCTACCGACAAGGAACCCCATGACCCCTCCCGCCGACGCAGTCCGCCTGATCGGCCACCAACGCCGCTTCGCCGAGTCGATCGCCCAGATCGACACCGAGCTGGAGTTCTCCCTGGGCGCCGCCGTGGCCGCCCGCCGGGATGAGGTGGTGGCTGCCGCCCGCGCCGCCTACGGCCCGAGTGACGACTTCAGGGGGGTGCGTGATGCCTGGGACGCGGTCTTCCCCGAGGGTGTCTACAGCGCGGCCGGATTGGCCGAGGCCAAGCGGCTGGCGTAGTCACCCCGGATCGATCCAGACCGCGCGCCGAGGTCCGTTTTGCGGTCGACGGAGTACTCGTCGATCAGCCTCTCAAGCGATAGTGGACCGGACACGGATCGGCGGCGCGGGCCACTCCCCCGATCTGGGCCCGCACGGGAGAGGCCTTCCCGGACCAGGCGGGAGTCATCTCGAACTCGGCGAAGAGGGCGGTGAGCGCGGCAGTCATCACCGACAGCGAGAACGGTTGCGCGGGACACGTGTGGCGACCGTGCCCGAACGCCGTGACCAGCTCGACGGCTGCCAACTCCGAGGTGTCGGCCAGGCGTCGTCCGTTCCAATGATCCGGGTCCCACACGTCGAGCCCCGGTGCGGCGCTCGAGTTCGTCAGGGGGAGGAGCGTCGCCACGGTCACTCCGGGAGACACCCCATGCCGATCGTGGCCGGTCTCCACCGATAGCGGCTCCAGCACGTAGCGGGCCATGATCGACCGCTGTGCGAGGCGGGTGGATTCGAGTGCGCAGGATTCGGCCCGCTTCCGGTCCCCGTGCCTGACGCGCGCCGCCTCGCTGGGATGTGCCAGGAGATCGATGAAGGCCCAGCCCAGGGCCGCAAAGAGATTCGACATGGAAGCGATGTGTATGAGTGCGAGATCCAGGGCAAGGCCGGTCCGACCCTCCTCGGCGGGATCACCACTCCAACGTGCGGCCACCCGGGCAAAGAGCGGATGCTCCATCTCGACACCGGGGAGGTCGTCCAGGGCCGCCCCCAACGCGTCGGTGATGTCGTCCAGGGCTTCGTACTCGGCCGACTTTCCCGACGATGCCACGGCGGCCATGGCGTCGGGATGGACAAAGGAGTCGGCTCCGTCGAGAGCATCGAATGCCGCCACGAGTCGATCGAATCGCTCGCCACCGTCCGAACCGGGACCTCCCCACGATGCCAGCCCGATCCGGTGACCCAGCCGTCGCGACAGGGCGAATGCATCCATCTCGCCCTCGTCACCGAGTTCGACGACGGTTGCCCCGAGGGCCCGAGTGACGTTTCCGACGTACGCGGCCACGTCGTCCCGCCCGAAGAGCTGGCCCGGCAACGTGCGGCGGCCCACGAACATCTCGTCGGGGAGCTTTCGCCTCAGCATGCGCCAGTCGGCGACCCCCTTGCTGGCGACGGCCTCCGGCAATGCATAGAACGCGGCCACCCCGGACGGGGAGAAGACGAACAGGTAGCGATCCTCACCGCTGTCGACGACAAACGTGTCGCCGAGCGAAGCTCTGGCTTCGGCCAGAACGGCAACGGGATCGTCGATCCGAGCGTCCCAGGGCATCCTGACCCCGGACGCCAGAGGCGGCATGGGAGAGATGGCGGGCCGTTCCATCTGCGTCGGACCGGCATCGGCGACATCGTGAGCACCCACAAGCCTGTTTACCACCGGTGACGGCGTCGGCTACGAACGCATGCCGCGCGCCGACGATCAGGGACACGGGACCTGTCCACCATCGGCGCCGGCGACGGTGAGGCGGCTCGATCCGTCGTCCGGAGTCACACGTGAAAGTAGTGATCCTGTTCGAGGTCTTCGAGGAGAGTGGGTCCGGTCGGCTCCCATGGGAGCAGTTCCCTGGTCACGAGAGCCGTGGCCGGGCTGTCCAGGCCGACGAAGTGGCCCAGGTGGGCGAAGTGCTCGACGGCGTCGGCCGGGCGCACCGACTCCGTGGGGAGGCCGAGGTGACGACCGATGGCCCCGGCGATCTCCCGGAACGGGACACCCTCGTCGGCCACGGCGTGCAGGACGGATCCGGCCGGGGCGGCCTCGACGGCCAGGCGGGCCAGGCGGGCGGCGTCGGAGCGGTGCACAGCCGGCCAGCGGTTGGTGCCGTCACCCACGTACGCGGCCACACCCCGCTTCCGGGCGATGTCGACGAGGGTGGCCACGAAACCGTGGTCGCCGTCACCGTGCACCGTCGGGGGAAGGCGCAGTACCGACGAGCGGACGCCCATCCCCCTCAGGGACAGCGTGAGCAGGGCGGTGGCCGACCGGCGGCCGGCGGGGCTGGCCCGAACCTCGGCACTGGCAACCAGCCCGTCGTCTTCGGTGGCCACCCGGCCGGTGGTCAGCCCGAGCAGGCCCGAGGCGAGCACGAAGGGCCGGTCGGAGTCGGCCAGCGCCGCCCCCATGGACTCCACGGCCCGTCGGTCGGCGGCCGCGGCCGCCGCGAAGTTGCCGCCCCAGGCCACCTCGTGCTGGAACGCCAGGTGGATGACCCCGTCGGCGTCGGCGGCCGCCTTGGCCAGGCCGTCGGGGTCGTCGACGTCGCCTTCCTGAACGATGGCGCCGGCCGCTTCCAGTCGCTGCGCCGATGCCTCGGAACGGGCCAGGCCGACCACGTCGTGGCCTGCTCCGAGCAGATCGGGAACGACGGCCGAGCCGATCCAGCCCGATGCGCCGGTGACAAAGATCCTCATGGTGGAACCTCCAGGGGAGATGCTGATGTCGGTGACGGTGATGTCAGTGACTGCTGTCAGCATAGACAGAGATGTCAGTGACTGTCAACGCCTAGGATGGGGACATGGGTCGATGGCAGCCGGACAGTCGGGGGCGACTGCAGGAAGCGGCTCTGGCCCTGTACTCAGAGCGGGGATTCGATCAGACCACCGCGGCGCAGATCGCCGCCCGGGCGGGATTGACCGAGCGCACCTTCTTCCGGCACTTCGCCGACAAGCGAGAAGTGCTCTTCGGTAGCTCCGCCCTCCTCCAGGAGCGGATCGTGGCCGGTGTGGACGAGGCGCCCGCGGGGGACGGACCTCTCGACGCGGTGGCCTGTGGACTCGACGCGGCCGCCTCCATGCTCGGTGAGTTCCGCCGCGACCTGTCCGCCCAACGACAAGCCGTGATCGCCGCCAACCCCGAACTGCGGGAGCGGGAGTTGGCGAAGCTGGCCGACTATGCCGCCGGCGTGGCCCAGGCCCTGCACCGGAGAGGCGTGGGCGAACCCCAGGCCAGCCTGGCCGCCGAAGCGGGTATGACGGTACTCCGCATCGCGGTGGAACGGTGGTCGACCGGAAGCGACGATCGGGAGCTGGCCGAGGTCATGCGGGACTCGATGGCCGGGCTACGGGCGGTGGCGGGAGGCAGCTGAGCCGACCGCTGGGGCTGCTGGGGTCCGATCAGTGCTCCGCTGGAGGGTTCACGACGATCCGTCGGGGATGGAACGCAATCGTGTACCGGTCCTCCTGTTGGTCGACCAGCATTGCCTCATCCATGCCGTAGACGTCGGCGAACCTGCGCACGGTCGCCTTGCCCTCATCCGTTCTCATCTCGGCTTCGGCCCGCACCTCGAGGGTCCGATAGGGATTGCCGGGATCGATGATGAAGAGTGAACAGTTCGGATTGGACAACAGATTCTTGTACTTTCGGCGGTCGGATGTGGTGGAGCCGACCAGTTGCCCGTCGTCCACGAGGTACCAGATGGCCGTCGACTGCGGTCGTCCCTCCGGGTCGACGGTCGTGAGCGTGGCCGTCAAGGGCTCGGTCAGCAGGTCGCGGTGGCTCTCGGGAACTGCGTCGAAGATGTCCGGCATAGCACCTCCCTTTGAACGTTGATGTCGAGACGTACCGGTCGAAAGACTCAGGTCCGACTGTAGGGGTGGTTCACCGGATCGGTGCCGACCATCCGGGCATCCGAACCCACCCCAGCCATCACGGGGAGGGCAGGCACACCGTGATCGTCTGGCCCGATCGTGCAAGGTGGATGGGCAGGTGCCGGGCAAGTCGAACCCGTCACGGTCGATCGGACAGATGCGCAACACCCTCGACCCCGGAGATCCCCATGCCCGAGACCACCGCTCCCCCACACGGCCCCGTAGCGCCCCGTCCCGTCCCCCCTCCCACCGTTCGGGCCGGAGCCTCCCCCAGGGACCGCTCCGACAATCCGACCCTGCGGATCGTTCCCTGGGTCGACCCGATCGCAGATCCCCATGGGCTCCAGCCGTGCTCCCGCTACGTCGAGCTGTACTGGTTACCGGTCACCGGCCCGTCGACGACCTGGCTGCTGAGACGACTGTCCTACGGACTCGACATGCACCCCGGTGGGTTCGACCTCGACCTGGTCGAAACGGCGCGTTCGCTCGGTCTGGGTGAGCGGCTGGGCAAGAACTCGCCCTTCCGACGGGCCCTCCAGCGGCTGCGCACCTTCGAGCTGGCCCGGCACCACGGTCCGGATGGGATGGCGGTACGCACCCGTATCCCGCCGCTTCCGCTCCGGCACCTCAGCCGACTGCCGGGACCGCTGCAGGACAGCCATCGACGCTGGATGGTCGAACAGCAACTTCCCGAGCCGGAGCAGATGCGTCGTCGGGCCCGCCGCCTGGCCGAGAGCCTGGCCTCGTCGGGTCACGACCGGGAAGCGATCGAGCGACGGCTGGCCTCGTGGCACTTCCATCCGGCCGTGGCCTTCCGCTCTGCCGTGGACGCCACCCGGATCCGGGCGTCTCAGCCCGGCTCGTCCTCGTGGCCGGCCGGGGTCAGGCCCCAGTAGGCCTCGGACGGTTCGATCTCACCCTTGATGACCCCGTCGATCATGGCGCAGATGGGGAGATCGAGGTGATGGAGCTCGGCCAGCTCGAGCGCCACCGACGCAGTCATGACCCCTTCCGCCACCATGTGCAACTCAGCCAGTATGTCGCCCAGGCTTCGGCCCCGACCCAGCTCCTCGCCCACGCGGCGGTTCCTGCTCTTCGGGCTCATGCAGGTGGCGATCAGATCGCCCATGCCGGCCAGTCCGGCGAACGTCGTCGGCTGAGCTCCCATGGCCACACCGAGCCGGGCCAGCTCGGCCAAGCCCCTGGACATCACGGCGGCGCGAGTGTTGTCCCCCACGCCCAGACCCTCTCCGATCCCGGCGGCGATGGCGATGACGTTCTTCAGTGCTCCCCCCATCTCACAGCCGACGACGTCGTCGTTGAGGTACACGCGGAACAGGCCCCGGGTCACCACCTGCTGAATGGCCCGGGCCACTTCGAGATCCTCAGTGGCGACCACCGCGGCGGCGGCCTTGCCCGCCATGATCTCGTGGGCCAGGTTGGGTCCGGTCAGGGCCGCCACCGGATGGCCCGGCACCACCTCCTTGATGACCTGGGTCATGCGCAGATGGGTGCCCGTCTCCAACCCCTTGGACAGGCTGACCACCGGGACCCAGGGACGGATGCAGTGCGACGTCTCCTCCAGCACGCCCCGGAACCCGGAGGTCGGCACTCCGACGATCAACAGGTCGGCGTCGCAGACCGCGTCCTCGAGACTGGACGTGGCCCGTAGCTCGGGAGGCAGATCGAACCCGGGCAGATAAGAGACGTTGGCATGATCCACATTGATGGACTTGGCTACATCGGAGTTGCGGGCCCACAGCACGGTGTCGTGCCGGGGTGCCACCAACGAGGCCACGGTGGTCCCCCACGATCCGGCTCCGAGCACCGCGATCCTCATCGGACGAACCTACCGCGCCCGTCGGACCGGTGCCGTCAGTCGGGGGCCGACACCGCCAGGGACCGGGCGAACTCGTCCGAGGTGACCAAGGCCACCAGCGTGCGCACGCCGAACCCGGTCCCGCCCTTGGTCAGATAGCGGTTGTTCTCGTCCGATCGCGCCGGGCCGGCGATGTCCAGGTGAGCCCAGGGCACCGTGCCCACGAACTCGCGGAGAAGGAGAGCGGCAGCGATGCTCCCGGCCTGTCCCGGTCGGCCGACGTTGCGCATGTCTGCGATCTCCGAGTCGATGTGGGCCCGGTAGTCGTCGGGTAGCGGGAGGGTCCAGTTGGGTTCGCCGGCCCGCTCGCCCGCCGCGTGCACCTCGGCCAGGAGCCCCTCGTCGTTGCCGAGGAGGCCGGCGATCTCCTTGCCCAGGGCCACCACGGCGGCTCCGGTCAAGGTGGCCAGGTCGATGATGGCGTCGGGTTCGGACTCGGCCGCCAGGGCCAGCCCGTCGGACAGGACCAGTCGACCCTCGGCATCGGTATTGAGCACTTCGATGGTCTTGCCATTGCGGGTCGTGAGCACGTCACCGGGTTTGATCGCCGCCCCACCCGGCATGTTCTCGGTGAGAGGCACGAAGGCGGTGATGCGGACACGGGCGCCGAGGGCGGCGGCGGCGTCCAACGCAGCCAGCACGGCGGCGCCCCCACCCATGTCGGTCTTCATGGTCTCCATGCCGCCGGCGGTCTTGAGGGAAAGCCCTCCGGAGTCGAAGGTGATCCCCTTCCCGACGATGGCCAGATGAGGGACGTGGCCGTCGAACGCAACGGGGTCCGGTGGCTGATAGTCGACCCGCACAAACCGCGGTGGCTGCACCGAACCCCTGGCCACCCCGAGCAGCCCACCCAGGCGCTCGGCCACGATCCGGTCCTCGTCCCACACCTCCACCGACAGGCCGGGACGATCGGCGAACCGGCGCACGAAGGTATCGGCGAACTTCTGGGGGGTCAGTGAACTGGGCGGCTCGTTGACGAGGTCACGGGCCAGGCCGACCGACTCGGCCAATCGGGCGCCCCGTGCCACCCCCTCGGTGACTCCTTCCCCGTCGGCTCCTCTGGTGACCACGACCATCATCGTGCCCAGCTGTTCCGGGTCCTCCCCGGTGCGGAAGGTGTCGTAGCGGTAGGCAGCCAGCGCGCCGCCCTCGGCCAAGGCCGCTCCCACCCGGTCGGGAGACAGCTCGGTGGCGTCGGGCATGACCAGTGCGGCCGCATCTCCGCGGCCCACGGCACGCACGAACGCGGCCGATGCCCGGCGAAGGGACTCCAGGCCCCGGTCACCGGTCAGCACGTCAGCATCTCCCAACCCGACCAGGATCACGTCAGTGCCCGGTCCCCCGGCCGACGCCGGAGAGTTGATGGCGATGGTCTGGCCGACCTTCCCACTGAAGCCGTGCCGTGTGGACCAGTCCGGATCGAGCCCAGTCGGAACCGGAACGGCCGTCGCCAGTCGCCCGAGGTCGGCGGCGAGCTGTGGCCCGTCCTGGTGGGAGAAGACCGGGATGCCGAGGGCCACGACGCCCTCCGGGAGTTCGGCCGCCGTCGCCACCTCGATGTTCATCTGGTCCCTTCCTGTCGCCATCCGTCCGGGTCGGTCACGGTCGGTGCCCGCTCTTGCCGGCGGTCTTGCCGGCGGTCTTGCGCCCGCTCTTGCCGGCGGTCTTGCCGGCGGTCTTGCCGGCGGTCTTGCCGGCCGTCTTGCCGGCCGTCTTGCCGGCCGTCTTGCCGGCGGTCTTGCCGGCGGTCTTGCCGGCGGTCTTCGATCGCCGGGGTGTTCCTCGCGCCAGCAGGTGGAGGTCACCCTCCGTCCAGCGGGCCAGTGCCCACAGAAGGTCGGATAGCCGGTTGAGGTACGCACGCACGAGCGAGCCCTGGACCGGCGATGCCACCACCAGCCGCTCTGCCCGCCGGACCACGGTGCGGGCCAGGTCGAGCGAGGCGGACGCCCGGTTGGCACCGGGGATCACGAACTCGCTCGGCATCTCGATCCGTTCGATGAGGCCGTCGATGTGGTCCTCCAGCGCACTGACCATGTCTTCGGTCACCAGCGTCGAGCCCGGCTTCAACTTCGAGCGGTGGGCCGGGTCCGTGGTCACTTCGGCCATCAGGACATAGAGGTCACGTTCCAGCCAGGTCAGCAGGTGGTCGAGCTCGGATCCGGGCACGGCCTCGGCCCGGGCCATCCCCATGGCGGCTTGGGCTTCGTCCACGGTGCCGGTGATGTGGACGAGAGCCGAGTCCTTGCCGACGCGGCCGCCGAAGAGCAGCCCGGTGGTGCCGTCGTCACCAGTCTTGGTGTAGATCCTCAGCACGCCGGCCTCATCGGCCCGATGCTAAACCACGGGCGCGGGGGACCCACTCGCACCGGTCCGGACGGTGACTTCGCCGACAACCTGGGGCCGCGGCGCTCTTCCCGTCCGCGGGCCGGCCGCTCCCGGTAGCCTTGTAGGGCCATGACGACCGCCGACGACCTTTCGACCTCCGCCTATCTGCAGGCCGCCTCCGAACGGGTGGTCATATTCGACGGTGCCATGGGCACCAACCTCCAGCTGGCCGAGTTGACCGCCGACGATTTCGGTGGTCCCGACCTGGAGGGCTGCAACGAGCTCCTGGTGGTGACCAGGCCCGATGCGGTGGAACGGATCCACCGGTCCTTCTACGAGGTTGGTTGCGATGTAGTCGAGACCGACACGTTCGGGGCGTTCGCCCCGGTACTGGCGGAGTACGGCCAGGCCCACCGGGTCCGGGAGCTCAACCTGGCCGCGGCATCGCTGGCCCGGAACGCCGCCGACGACTTCTCGACCCCGGAGCGAGCCCGCTGGGTGGCCGGGAGCATCGGCCCCGGCACCAAGTTCCCGACCCTCGGCCAGATCCGGTATGCCGACCTGCGGGATGCCTACGAAGAACAGGCATCGGCCCTCATCGAGGGGAACGTGGACCTGATCGTCATCGAGACGGTCTTCGACCTCCTGCAGGCCAAGGCGGCCATCAACGGGGCCCGGCGGGCCATGAGGGCGGCCGGGCGGTATCTTCCCATCCAGACCCAGGTCACCATCGAGCTGACCGGGACCATGCTCCCCGGCACCGAGGTAGGTGCGGCGCTGTGCGCGCTCGAGGCCATGGGTGTCGACCTCATCGGGCTCAACTGCGCCACCGGTCCCGCCGAAATGTTCGAGCCCCTCCGGCACCTGACCGGCCACAGCCAGCTTCCCGTCACCTGCCTTCCCAATGCCGGTCTGCCCTCGGTGGTCGACGGTGCCATGCACTACGACCTCACCCCGGACCAGCTGGCCGAGTTCCACCGGCAGTTCGTGAGCGAGCTGGGGGTGTCGGTTATCGGTGGGTGCTGCGGGACCACGCCCGAGCACCTGGCCGCAGTGGTCGAGGCGTGCGCAGACCTCACACCGGCGGCACGTCATCCGGAACCGGAGTACGGCGCGGCGTCCATCTACACCCAGGTCCCCTTCGAACAGGACACCTCGTTCCTCGTGGTCGGTGAACGCACCAATGCCAACGGGTCGAAGAAGTTCCGCGAGGCCATGCTCGAGGCCGACTGGGACACCTGCGTCGCCATGGCCCGCGAGCAGGTGGCGGAAGGCTCCCACCTCATCGATGTGTGCGTGGACTACACGGGTGCCGACGGCGTAGGTGACATGGAGGAGGTGGCGTCCCGTTTCGCCACTCAGTCCACCGCGCCGCTGATGGTCGACTCCACCGAGGCCCCGGTGGTGGAGACGGCCCTGTCGTGGATCGGTGGCAGGGCGGTGATCAACTCGGTCAACCTCGAGGAGGGTGACGATCCCGGCACCCGTCTCGACTCGTTCCTCACCTTGGCCAAGGAGTTCGGTGCGGCCGTGGTGTGCACCTGCATCGACGAGGAGGGCCAGGCCCGTACCGCCGACTGGAAGGTGCGGGCGGCTACCGCCATCCATGACATCGCCGTCGAGCGCTACGGACTCCGTCCCCAGGACCTGCTGTTCGACGCGCTGGCCCTCCCCCTGTCCACCGGCATGGAGGAGAGCAGGAAGGACGGCATCGAGACCATCGAGGGAATCCGGCGCATCAAGGCCGAGCTGCCGGGGGTCTACACCGTGCTCGGTCTGTCGAATGTCTCGTTCGGCCTCAACCCGGCCGCCCGCCAGGTCCTCAACTCCGTGTTCCTCCATGAGTGCGTCGAAGCCGGGCTGGATGCGGCCATCGTCCACGCCTCCAAGATCCTGCCGCTGTCGAAGATCGACGACCGGGCCCGACAGGTCTGTCTCGATCTCGTCTACGACCGCCGCCACGACGGCTACGACCCTCTCACCGAGCTGCTGGCCCTGTTCGAGGGTGTGTCGGCGTCCGCCGGCGTGACCAGGGAGGACCGCTCGGACTGGACCGTGGAGCGGAGACTCGAGCAACGGATCGTCGACGGCGACCGCAACGGTATCGAAGCCGACCTGGACGAAGCCATGGCCGGTGGGCACACGCCGCTGTTGATCATCAACGACTTCCTGCTCGCCGGCATGAAGACGGTCGGGGAGCTGTTCGCCTCGGGCGAGATGCAGCTCCCGTTCGTCCTCGGCTCGGCCGAGACCATGAAGTCCGCGGTGGCCTACCTCGAGCCCTACATGGAGAAGGCCGATCAGGGTGGCAAGGGCACCATGGTGCTGGCCACGGTGAAAGGTGATGTGCACGACATCGGCAAGAACCTGGTCGACATCATCCTGACCAACAACGGCTACACGGTGAAGAACCTCGGCATCAAAGTCGGGATCAGCGACATGGTGGGCGCCCTCGAGGAGTCCAATGCCGATGCCATCGGAATGAGCGGACTGCTGGTCAAGTCGACCCTGATCATGCGGGACAATCTGGAGGAGCTCAACCGGCGGGGGCTCTCGCACATTCCTGTCATCTTGGGCGGGGCTGCCCTGACGCGGACCTACGTCGAGCGCGACCTGCGCAAGGTCTACGACGGCCGCCTCTTCTACGGCAAGGACGCATTCGAGGGGCTCCGTACCATGGACCGGTTGGTCGAGCTGTCCAAGTCCGGCGAGGACGATCCCGAGTTCGGGACGGCCATCGGCGGACGCGACCTCGGTCCCCGCAAGAGCGAGCTGCGCAGGCAGGCGGCTGCAGAGGCACTGGAGCGGGGCGAGACGCTCCCGGCGCGTTCCCCCGAGGTGGCCACCGACAATCCCACCTTCAAGCCACCGTTCCTCGGCAGCCGAGTGGCCAAGGGCATGGCCATCGACGACGTGGCCGCCTACCTCAACGAGACGGCCCTCTTCCGCAACCAGTGGGGGTTCCGTCCGGAGAAGGGCGAGAACGACCCGGCCTTCAAGGAGCGGGTGCGAAGCCTGCTGCGCGAGCAGCTGGCCACGGCCAAGGCCGGCCAGCTGCTGGTACCCCAAGTGGCGTGGGGGCACTTTGCCGCCAATGCCGATGGCGACGACCTCGTCATCTTCGAGGACGAGACCCGGACCAACGAGCTCATGCGTTATGCCTTCCCCCGGCAGACAGAGGAGCCCTGGCTGTGCATCAGCGATTTCTTCCGACCGATGGAGTCAGGCGAGCCCGACTGGGCCAGTTTCATGGTCGTGACCATGGGCTTCCGGGTCTCCGAGGAGGCGGCCCGGCTGTTCGCAGACAACGAGTACCAGCGGTACCTGTACCTGCACGGACTCGGGGTGGAGATGGCAGAAGCCCTGGCCGAGTACTGGCATCGGCGTATCCGCGAGGAACTCGGCTTCGCCGACGAGGACGGTCCCACGCTGACCGGGTTGTTCCGCCAGAAGTACCGGGGCGGGCGGTACTCGTGGGGCTACCCGGCCTGCCCGCAGCTCGAAGACAACGCCAAGGTGGTCGAGCTGCTGGGGGCCGACCGCATCGGCGTCGAGGTCAGCGAGGGGTTCCAACTTCACCCCGAGCAGTCCACCACCGCCATCATCTGCCACCATCCGCAGGCGAAGTACTTCGTGGCCTGACCGGTCCGGCCACAACCGGGGCGGTGACCCCACGTGGGGAGAGGACCAGGACCCATAAAAACAGTGCGTTAGCAATTCCCGGTCGGTAAAATGTGGTGGTGGACTCCGCTGCACTCTCTCTGGCTGGGATCGTGGCCGCCGGTAGCGGCGTGTCATTCATCGAGATGGGCCTGGCCGCATTTGTCGTGGTCGTGCTGGCGGCTCTCCTGGTTCTCCGGGTCCGACGCGATCGCCACCTGAAGGCCAGGAAAGCGGCGAGCGAGGGCTACTACGACCCCGACGCAGCCAGATTCGGTGGTGCCGGCATCGCGTCGGAGCCGGTCAAGCCGGCGGTGGATCCGACCATCCATTCGTTGGCTCCCACGTTCGCGGCACCCGCACAGACTCCCCAGGGGGGTAAGAAGGCCAAGGGAGCCGTCCCGGCGTCGACTTCGCCCCGATCGGTGCCCTCGTTTCCCCTCGACGACGAGGGACTACCGCTAGGAGTGCCCGCCTTCGACCCGATCGCGGCCTTCAACTCGCGACCCGGTAGCTGATAGCGGGACCGACCGGTGGTATGGCCCGGCCGAGAGCCGGGTCCAGACCCCTGATCGTCGGCGATCGGCGGGATCGAGCGGGCCGGTGCTCGACGTCGCACGTCATGCCCTGCGGCATCGGGGTGGGGACGATTCCGGATCACCCGTGAACACCGGTGGCGTGGATAGCGTTCGTTCACGGGCCCCGGGGTCCGCATGCTCCGCTCCGAGCGGGGTCGACACGCCCATCGACGTCGAGCAGGAGAACCATGTACCACGTCCGCATGTCCAACCCGCCTGAGAGCACTCCCGAGATACTCGAGGTCCTGGGCACCAGCAGCGGGGCTCTCAATGTAACGGTGCTGCCGGGATCAGCCCGCTATCCCGACGGTGACGTGGTGGAGTGTGACCTCGCGCCGGAAGTTGCCAGCGATGTGATCCACCGGCTGCGGGAGCTGGGTCCCCGCCGACGGGGGCCCATCTCGGTGGACAGGACGGACAAAGCCGTCATCCGGTCCCACCGCGAGATGATCACCCAGATGGTCAGCGATCGCGAGATCGCCCCCGTGTGGGAGGTGGTGGACGCCACCATCCGCGCCAACGCCTCCTACCCCATCAGCTTCTTCATGCTGCTGATCGCAGCCGGCCTCATCGCCGCGGTGGGCATCCTGACCAACTCGCAGATCCTGATCGTCGCGGCCATGGTGGTAGGTCCGGAGTACAGCGCCATACTGGGAACCGCCCTCGGGATCACCGAGCAGAACGCTCGGCCGGTGAAGCGGGGGCTGGTGGCCCTGGGCATCGGATTCGGCATCGCCGTAGTGGCCACCCTGATCTTCTCGTGGATCATCCGATGGACCGGCCAGGCACCACGGGACTTCCTGCTGGGATTCCGGCCGGTCTCCGACCTGATCAGCCAGCCCAACCTGTACTCGGTGGTGGTGGCGTTCATCGCCGGCATCGTGGGAGTGGTCTCGATACTGCAGGCCCGGGCCAGTGCCCTCATCGGCGTGTTCATCTCGGTGACCACGATCCCGGCGGCGGCGGCCATCGGCCTCTCGGTGGCGTTCGACCAGTGGAAGGAAGCCCGGGGCGCGACCGAGCAGCTGTTCCTGAACGTGGTCATCCTCCTCGCCGTAGGGGTGGTGGCCCTGGTGCTGCAACGGCGCTTCTGGAAGGGTCGGGCGTCGCGGCAACGCCCGCCGGGACCGCCGGTGGAGGCCCCCCTGGGCTAGAGCGCCAGCGTGGCGCCGCCGTCAACCACCACCGCGGCGCCATTGACGAAGCGGGCCTGCTGGGAGCAGAGGAAGGCGGCGACGCTCCCGAAGTCGGCCGGATCCCCCATCGGGCCGGAGCCGCCGAGCTCACGCATTCGATCGGTGGCGTGGGGTCCCGGACAGAGGAGATTGAGGGTGATCCCGCTCCCTTCCGCCGCCACGTCCTGGGCTGCGGTCTTCACCCAGGCCCACAGCCCGACTCGGGCGGTGTTGGAGAGGGCCAGCGTCGGCACCGGCTGCACGACCGAGTACGAGGTGATGTAGCAGACACGGCCCCAGCCGCTCTCTCGCATGTGGGGAACGGCCGCCCGGGTCAGCCGCACCGCCGACACCAGGTTGGCGTTGAGCGCCTGCTCCAGACCGGCATCGTCGAGGTCGAGGGCCCGGCCGGGAGGAGGTCCGCCGGCATTGGCGATGACGATGTCGACGGCACCGAACGCCTCCACCGTGGCCTGAACCAGTCGTTCCGGCGCATCCTGATCGGTGATGTCGGCCACGACGGCCTCGACGACGGCGCCGGCCGTCCTCATCGACGCTTGTGCCTCGGCCAGACTGGCCTCGTTGCGGGCCGACAACATCACCCGGACGCCCTCGCGGGCCAGAGCCTCGGCAGTGGCCCGTCCGAGCCCCCGCGACCCGGCGGCCACCAATGCCGATCGGCCCTCGATCCCGAGCTCCACCCCAGCCCTCCCTAGACGTCCACCACGACCAGGCCGTGGTCCACCGAGTTGACCGACTCGGGGGCCCCGTCTGCACCGATGACCACGATGTCCTCCAACCGCATCCCGAACCGGCCTGGCTGGTAGATACCGGGCTCCACGGAGAAGGCATGGCCCGGTCGCAGCTGCTCGTCGTTGCCGACCACCAGGTAGGGGTCCTCGTGTTCCTCGATCCCGATCCCGTGCCCGGTGCGGTGGACGAACAGGTGGCCAAAACCGGCATCGGCGATGATGGTGCGGGCCACCCCGTCGACGTGTTCGGCCGTGACGCCGGACCGGGCGGCCGACACCGCCGCCTGCTGGGCCGTACGGAGGACGGCGTAGCACTCGTCCACCTCCGGGGGCGGGGGCCCCGTGACCACGGTGCGGGTGATGTCGGAGCAGTAGCCGACGTCACCGTCGAGGGCCAAGGTCCCGCCGAAGTCACAGACCACCGTCTCTCCCGGCCCGATCACCCGCCGGCCGGGCTCGTGATGTGGGCTGGCGGCGTTGGGGCCGCTGCCCACGATGGCGAAGTTGACCTGTTGGTGACCCTCATCGATCAGCAGCGTCCCCAGCTGCCCGGACACCGCGGCTTCCGTGCGACCGATCAGGCTGATCTCGCCCGCCTGCAGCATCGCCGCCACCCGATCGGCGGCGGCGCCGGCCGTGCGCAGGGCCTCAAGCTCCGAGGTGTCCTTCACGGCCCGGACGGGCGAGGTGACCGTCGACGCCTCGACCCACCCCGAGTCGGGCAGTCGACGCTGGAGGGCCAGCACGGTGGTGGCCCACGAGCGGTCCGACACGGCCAGGCGGAGGCCCCGTCCCGGGGCCGCGCCCGGGCCGCCCAGGATCGAGAGGACCAGTTCGATGGGATCCTGCGCGTCGTCCCAGGGCACCAGGGCGAACAGGTCCCCGGCCGCAGCCACCCGGGGGGCCTCCAGGGTCGGGACCACCAGTACCGGCTCACCTTCAGCCCGCAGGACCAGCATGGTCAGACGTTCGAGGGGCATGGCCCGATACCCGGTCAGCCAGGGTAGGTCGGCGCCGTGGGAGAGCAGGAGCGCGTCCACGCCCAACGATCCCATCCGGTCGCGGACCTTCCTGATCCGGTCATGTCGCGCCAGGCGGGCGCGTTCGGACAGTCCGTTCACCTGGTTCTCACGTGCCCATCTCGCCGGCCGGCCCTCCCACCAGCGCCTCCGCCCGGGCGTCGACGGGCTGAGCACCGTCGGTCGACGCCGCCGTGGCGGCCTGGCGGGCGTGGTAACTGGAGCGAGTGAGGGGTGAGGCCTGGACGTGGGCGAACCCCATGGCCATGGCGGCCTGGCGCAGTGACTCGAACTCGTCCGGCCTCCAGTAACGGGCCACCGGGAGATGGCGGGCGCTGGGACGGAGATACTGCCCCATGGTCACGATGTCGACGCCAACAGCGCGGAGATCGGCCACCGTGGACAAGACCTCGGACTCCCGTTCCCCCATCCCGAGGATGATGCCCGACTTGGTGGTGAGCCCGGCCTCCTTGGCCCTGGCCAGCACGCCGAGACTGCGGGCATAGCCGGCCGACGGCCGCACGGCCCGTTGGAGCCGGGCCACGGTCTCGATGTTGTGGTTGAGCACATCGGGTCGGGCCTCGAAGATCGTGTGGAGCGAGTGCTCATCGCCCTTGCAGTCGGAGATCAGCACCTCCAGGGCCGTCTCCGGAGAACGGGACCGGACCGCCGCGATCGTTCCGGCGAACCCGGACGCTCCCCCGTCGACCAGATCGTCGCGGGCCACGCAGGTGATCACGGCGTGACGCAGCGCCATACGGTCCACCGCCTCGGCCACCCGCTCGGGCTCGGCGGCGTCGAGGGGCAGGGGATGGCGGGTGTCCACCTGGCAGAATCCGCACGCCCGGGTGCAGCGCGACCCGTTGATCATGAACGTGGCCGTCCCGTCGGCCCAGCACTCGTAGATGTTGGGACAGCCCGCCTCCTCGCACACGGTGACCAGGTCGAGCTGGCGCATACTCTTGCGTAGCCAGAGGTAGTCACGGCCCATGGTCGCCGGGACACGGAGCCATGGTGGCTTGCGCTGACTCAGTGGCAGTGCCGCCGATGTATCGACACCCGACCGGTGTAGGCGACGTTGGAGGGGGCTGTCGGTGAGGCGGCTCGGCCCGAGGGCGACGGCGACGGGTCGGGGCTCTTCGACAGGACCGATCCCGACTGCTCCGGGGAGTGGCCCCTCCTCCGACTGCGAAGGGGCGCCGGTCACCTTGACCAGTCCGGCCGCGGCCCCGTCGGTCACCCGTTGGATGTCCCCGGACTCACCCCACGCGGATCTCGCCGCGGCGATCACTGCCTCGACGACCTGGGTCATCGTGACCGGGTACCCCTCCGCCTCGAGCGACGTCACCGGCCGGTCGGCGATCCCACAGGGGATGATGTGGTCGAACATCGACAGGTCCGTCCGGACGTTCAGGGCGAATCCGTGGGAGCTGCGACCTCGTGAGGTCCGCACCCCGATGGCCCCGATCTTCCTCGGACCCGGCGCCCCGGCGTCGTCGTCGAGCCCTACCCACACGCCCGGATAGCCGTCCAACCGGCCTACTCCGGCCGGCGACAGGCCCAACAGGATCAGCGTGTCGATGAGCACCTGTTCGACCGTGTGCACATGGGCCCGGCCCCGATGGGGGCCGTCGCCGACGGCGACGAGCGGATAGCCGACGAGCTGACCTGGGCCGTGGAAGGTGACGTCACCCCCCCGGTCGACGCGGACCATGTCGGCGCCGACCGAGGCCGGATCCACCAGCACGTGGTCGAGGCGGGCGTGGCGACCGAGCGAGTACACCGGAGGGTGCTCCATCAGGAGCAGGTAGTCGTCCGAGCCGTGCGCATTGATGGCACGCTGGATCGCCCACGCCTCGCGGAAGGCCACCCGGCCCAACCAACGGACCCTCATGGGCGGGCGGTCGGAGTACCGGAGGGCGTCATGCTGAACGGCCTACAGTTCGCCGGCCCAGTCACGGTCGTTCAGGATCTCGGACAGCCGGGCCAGGAACCGGGCCACGTAAGCGCCGTCCACGGCTCGATGATCGAAGGTCATGGCGGCCAGGCCCACCGAGTGGATGGCGATGGACTCGGTCCCGTCGGGCAGTTCGACCACCACCGGCTTCCGGGCCACGCCATCCGTCGACAGGATCGCCACCTGAGGCTGGTTGATGATGGCCCCGGTGAGCAGCGTGCCGAAGGGTCCGGCGTTGGTGATCGAGAACGTGCCGTCGCTGATGTCGTCGAGACTCAATCGCTTGGACCGGGCCCTCTCGGCCACGTCCCGGATCCTACGGGCCATGCCCCGCAGGTTCAGCTCCTCGGCGTTGTGGACCACGGGGACGATGAGGCCCTCGTTGTCGAGATCGACCGCGAATCCCAGGTTGACGTGGTGATGGACGATCAGCGAGTCGTCACCTACCGAGGCGTTGAGGTGCGGGAAGTCTGCCAGAGCGTCGACGGTGGCGTGTGCCGCGAAGGCCAAGTAAGTGAGACTGAATCCCTCTTCGGCCCGAAAGCGGTCGCCATGGGCCCGCCGGACCTGCTCCACCCGCTCGTAATCGACCTCTTTGACCATCAGCGTGTGGGCCGAGGTGGCCTTGGACCGGACCATGTGCTCGGCCGTCCGACGCCGGATGTTGGTGAACGGGATGATCTCGTCCCGGGACTCCGACGCGGCCGCCTGGATCGATGCGGCCGCCTGGGCCGATGCCGCCGGTCGGGCCGACGCGGCCACCTGGGCCGACGCGGCCACCTGGGCCGACGCGGCCACCTGAGCCGACGCGGCCACCTGAGTCGACGCGGCCGGTTGGGTCGATGCGGCCGGTTGATGCGACGATGGGCCCACCGACGTCGGCGAAGGGCGGTCGACGATGCTCGGTACCCGGGCGGGCGATGCGGACGCATCGGCGGGCACGTCCCCCCTGGCCACCACGGCCTCGACGTCGCTCCTGGTGATGCGGCCACCGAGGCCGGTGCCCTTGACCGCACTCGGGTCGATGTCGTGCTCGGTCAGTAGACGTCGCACCACCGGCGAAAGCACGAGGCCTTCACCTGATCCGTTCAGTGGTGACCGCGGCGGCGTCGTGGGCGTCTGCGCCAGTGCGGAACTGAGAGCAGGAGCGGCAGCGCCAGCTTCGACGACGTCCGCCGGTGCCCCGACGTCGGCCTGGCCGTCCGGTCGATCGGCAGCCGGGCCGTCGGCCGGCCCACCGGCGTCGTCGGCTTCGGCGCCCGGGGGAGCGGTTCCGTTCGAACCCATGCTGTCGCCGATGACCGCCAGGGTGGCGCCGACGTCGACGGTGTCCCCTTCCTCCACCAAGATGGCCGTCAACACCCCCTCGGCCGGCGAGGGGACCTCGGAGTCGACCTTGTCCGTCGACACTTCGAAGAGCGGCTCGTCCCGGGCCACCTCGTCACCGACCCCCTTGTACCACTTGGTGATCGTCCCCTCGGTCACCGTCTCGCCCAACTGCGGCATGGTTACGTCAGGCAACGTGCAGCCCCCTTCCGGTCAGTGCCAGCACGGTCTCGCCGAACGTCTCGGACAGGGACGGGTGCGGTTGGATGAACTGGGCCACCTCGTCCGCGGTGGCCTCCCAGTTGACGGCCAGGTACCCGGCACCGAGCTGCTCGGTGACCCACGGGCCGACCATGTGGACACCGAGGATCCTGCCCGTGGTCCCGTCGGGCAGCCGCTCGGCCACCACTTTCACCAGGCCCTCGGTATCCCCGATGATGCGGGCCCGGCTGTTCCCTCCGAACGGATCCTTCTTCACCACCACGTCGATGCCGGCCTCGCGGGCGGCGGCCTCGGTCAGCCCGGCGAACGCCACCTCGGGATGGCAGTAGATGGCCCATGGCACGCGGTCGTAGTCGACCGGGACCACCGGCTCCCCGAGGATGCTCTTGATGACCACGATGGCCTCGGCGAAACCCACGTGCGCCAGCTGGGGGGTCCCGGCCACCACATCACCGACGGCCCACACGCCCTCGGCATCGGTGTGCATGGTGCGATCGGTGACGACGAATCCTCGCTCGTCGATCACCACCCCCGTGCCCGAGGCCACCAGGCCCTCGGTGCGGGGCCGGCGACCTACCGACACCACCACGGCGTCCACCGCCAGCTTCTCGCCGTCGTCGTAGGCGACAACGGTCCCGTGTCCGGACGGATCCGGGGTGTGGCCCTGGAGTTGCGCTCCCACCTTGACCTCGATACCCCGCTTTCGGAACGAGCGGGCCACCGTCTTCACCACGTCGTCGTCACACCCGTGGAGGAGGGTCGGCAACGCCTCGAAGATGGTCACGGTGGAACCCAGGTCGCTCAGCAGCGATGCGAATTCGCATCCGATGGCCCCTCCGCCGACCACCGCCACCGATGCGGGCAGCTCCTCCAGAGCGAGTACCTCGTCCGAGGTCATCACGAGCGACCCGTCGATGTCGAACCCGGGGATCGTCCGAGGTACGGACCCGGCCGCCAGCACCACGTCGGCACCGACGATCTCCGTGCTCGATCCGTCGTTGCCCGTCACCTGAACCCGATGATCGGTGAGCAGGGTGCCGCTCCCGCTGAACACGGTGACGCCCCGGCCCTTCAACAGACCGGCCAGGCCCCTGAAGAGCTGCTCGACGACCTCTTGCTTGCGAGCCTGGCTCACCGCGAAGTCGACGGCCGGGGAGATCGGACCGGAACCGGCGGTGATCCCGAACCGGCTGGAGCCGGAGACGGTCCGGTAGACCGCCGCCGTCTCGAGGAACTCCTTGGCCGGGACACAGCCCCGGTGGAGGCACGTTCCGCCCACCTTGTCCAACTCCACCATGGCCACGGAGAGCCCGGCTGCGGCTCCGTAGAGCGCCGTGGCGTACCCGCCCGGGCCTCCTCCGATGATGACCACATCAAAGGTGGTCCCTGCCCCGCTACCCCTGTCGACGTCCCCCGGTGCCGTTCGTTCTGCCTTCACCTCGGGTGTCGTGGGTATCACCTCCGTCGTGTGCTCGCGCCATCTGCGAGAAGCATCACCAGCCTACCGGTCCACCAACCGCCCCGACCTCAGTTCCGACCCCTGATCGGCGTGGCGGGGACGCCTCCGGTCCGATCCCGGCCCCTTGAGCCACCCAGGGGTCAGGAGAGCACCCGTCTCCGGAAGTTGCGGAGGCCGATCCCGAGGAACAGGGCCAGGAACCCGGTCAGCACCGGATAGATGATGTAGAGGTGCATGTGGGGCGCGTTGGTGAAGGCGGCCCGCATCCCCTCGTTCACGTAGATGAGCGGATTGACGAGGACCACGGTCTGCAGCCAGTGCCACCCACCGGCCTTGATCGGGGCCAGCCTCGTCCACTCGTAGTAGGTGCCGCCCAGGAACGTGACCGGCAGGATGATGAACCCGAACATCAGCCCGATGTTGCGGGGCTCGAAACTGGTCCCGAGCAGCAGTCCCAGACTGGCCATCGTCACGCAGGCCAGGGGGACGATGGTGACGATGATCCACCAGTGGAGCGAGAGGTGGGCTTCGACGCCCTTGGCGTGCACCACCGAGGCGATGGGCAGCACG
Source organism: uncultured Acidimicrobiaceae bacterium (assembly GCA_963756515.1). Taxonomy (GTDB): domain Bacteria; phylum Actinomycetota; class Acidimicrobiia; order Acidimicrobiales; family RAAP-2; genus Bog-756. The sequence continues at coordinate 145,464 of CAVWNV010000002.1, read as the reverse complement.
ATGATGGCCGAGATCAGCCCCTGCACCGCACCGGAGAGCACCTTGGCCATGGCCACCAGCCAGATCGGGCACGGCGCCTGCACGCGGTCCTCGATCTCGCGGGTGAAGCCGAACTCCTGGGACATGATCAGGGCAACCGACTGGACACCCTGGAAGAGAATGGAGATCCCGACCACTCCGGGGACCAGCAGCGTGGCGAAGGCCGACTCGGCCACCGGCCCGCCCCCACCTCCGATTCCCTGCCCGATCTTCGGGAACACGTAGAGGAAGACGAAGCACAGGAGGAAGGGCTGGACCAGCACCCGGATGACGAACTCCACCAGGTGCTTGCGCAGGACCACCAGGTCGCGGAGGATGAGGGCCCACAGGGCCACTCGGCCGGCCTCGAAGGTCGACCTGGTGGGTGCGGCCTGGACCGAGGTTCCCGTGGGCATCGACCCGACGGCGCCCATCAGTCCCGGAGCTCCTTTCCGGTCAGGTTGATGAAGACCGTCTCGAGGGTGGGCTCGGCCACCGACAGGTCGAGCACCGGGAACCCGGCCTCCTCGGCCGCGTTCACCACCTTCGGCAGGAGTCGGTCCTTGCCCATCACGTGCAGCTCGACCCCGCCCTCGATGGGACGGGTGCGGGTCACCCCGTCGATGGCGTCGGTCAGCACCCGGGCCAGCGCGTCGAGATCACCGGTGGCGGTGACAGTGACAATGGTGTCGGCGTCCACCTGCTGCTTCAGGGCGGCGGGGGTGTCGAGGGCCAGGATCCTGCCGCGGTCCATGATGGCCACCCGACCGCAGAGCTGATCGGCCTCCTCCATGTAGTGGGTGGTCAGCAGGATGGTCTGCCCGTCGGCATTGAGGCTCCGAAGGGTCTCCCACAGCGCCAGCCGGCTCTGTGGGTCGAGGCCGGCGGTCGGCTCGTCGAGGAAGAGGACGGCAGGACGGTGGAAGATGGCCCGGGCCACCATCAGCCGTTGGGCCATGCCCCCCGAGAGGGCATAGACCGAGGCACCGGCCCACTTCTCGAGTTGGAACTGGGTCAGCAACTCGGTGGCCGTGCGCTTCGACTCGCGGGCCGGGATGCCGAAGAGGCGTCCGTGGAAGTACAGGTTCTCCCACACCGTCAACTGCCGGTCGAGCGTGTTCTGCTGGCTCACGATGCCGAGGATCTGCTTGGCCAGAGCCGGATGGGCCACCACGTCGATCCCCCCCACGAAGGCCTGGCCCGAGGTCGGGATGACGCGGGTGGTCAGCATGCCCGCCGTGGTGGTCTTGCCGGCCCCGTTGGGCCCGAGCAGTCCGAAGATCTCACCCGGACCGACCACCAGATCCAGTCCGTCCACGGCCCGGAGGTCCGAGCCGGCGTACACCTTCGTGAGTCCGACCGTCCGGATGATGGCCTTCTCGGGCTCACGCTCCCCGGTCCGGGATGTCGAGACGGCAGTGGTCATGGGACTCCCGGGGACACTACCCCTGCCGCGCCGGCAGTCAGTGGTCAGTGGCCCGGGCGAGCGGGTGCCCGGCGCGGTCGGAACTACTTGGGCGGCATACGGATGCCCCCGTCGAGCCGTATGACCTCCGCGTTCAGGTAGCTGTTGGTGGTGATGTGGGCCACCAGGGCCCCGAACTCCGCAGGGTTGCCGAGGCGCTTGGGGAAGTTGACCGACTCGGCCAGGACATCCCGCGCCTCGTCGGGAAGCATGGCCAGCAGCGGCGTGTCGAACAGGCCCGGTGCGATGGCGAGCACCCGGATGCCGACCACGGCGAGATCGCGGGCCGCGGGCAACGTCATGCCCACGATGGCGCCCTTCGAAGCCGAGTAGGCCAGCTGGCCGATCTGGCCGTCGAATGCCGCTACCGACGCCGTGTTCACGATGACGCCGCGCTCGCCATTCTCGAGGGGTTCCGTGGAGGCGATGACCGACGCGGCCTTGGTCATCACGTTGAAGGTCCCGATCACATTCAGATTCTGGATGAACTGGAAGGGCTGCAGATCGTGGGGCGAACCGTCCCGGTTGATGACCCGGCCCACCCAACCGGTGCCGGCGCAGTTCACGGCGATCCTGAGGTTGCCTGCATCCGCGGCCTGGTCCACCGCCTTCTGGCAGTCGTCCGGCTCGGTGACGTCCCCGCCGATGAAGTTGGCGTTGGCGCCGATATCGGCCACGACCTCCTTGCCGCGCTCTTCATTTCGGTCGAACACCGTGACCCGGGCGCCGAGGGAGGCCAGGTTGCGGGCGGTGGCCTCGCCGAGGCCGGACGCGCCGCCGGTGACGATTGCTGAACTTCCGGGGATCTCCATGCCAGCAGGTTACGGGAGGCCGGTGCCGACGCCAAACGAAGCCGGGACGGGATCGACGGCGGCCGCGGCTTGGCTCGGGGCCGGACCATGCCCGGGTGGGGCCGGCCGTCGGCTGCCGCTACTGGAGATCGGCGGCCCGGGTGGCCAAGGCGTCGACCAGATCGTTCATCCGGTCCCCGGAGTGGCCCTTGACCCACTCGAACGTCACCGGGCGGTCCGGGTCGAGGGCCAGGGGCAACAGCTGCTGCCAGAGGTCCAGATTGGCCACCGGTTTGCCTTGGGTCGTCCGCCACCCCCGGCGCTTCCAGCCCACCCACCACTCGTTCCGGAAGCAGTTCACTACGTAGGTGGAGTCACTGACCACGTGCACCGGTCCGGTGAGGGACTCGAGGGCCCGCACCACCGCCGACAACTCCATCCGCTGGTTGGTGGTGTGCGCCTCGCTGCCACTGTCGGAGGGGCCCCCGTCCACGGCCCAGGCCCAGCCCCCCGGGCCCGGGTTGCCACGGCACGCACCGTCCGTGTACACGACGGTCAACTCCGGTGACGGGGGTCTCGCTGTGCTCATCGGGACAGCATGCCCGACTCGGCGGGGTGACACGACCACCACGGCTCCGTGGTATCGGCTTGGCTTCCCTTGTCGTTCCGCGAGTGGGAGCATGTGAGGGTGCTGTTCGACGGAGTGAGCCACCAGCTACCAGACGCCGATCCCGTCGAGACGTCCGAGTGGCTCGACGCCTTCGACGATGTCGTCGACGTGCACGGACGGACCCGGGCCCGCTATCTGCTGATGCGGATCCTCGAGCGGGCCGGCCAGAAGCACGTCGACTTCCCGGCCACGGTCTCCTCCCCCTACGTCAACACCATCCCCTCGGACGAGGAGCCGGACTTCCCGGGCGACGAATACCTCGAGCGCCGGATCCGGGCCTACATCCGGTGGAACGCAGCCGTCATGGTGGTCCGGGCCAACGTCCGGTCCGAGGCCATCGGCGGGCACCTGTCGACCTACGCCAGCTCGGCCTCGCTGTACGAGGTGGGGTTCAACCATTTCTTCCGGGGCAAGGACGGCGGGGCACCGGGAGACCAGGTCTACTTTCAGGGTCATGCCTCGCCCGGCATCTATGCCCGGGCCTTCGTGGAGGGCCGCCTCGGGCCGGACCAGCTGGACAACTTCCGGTTCGAGGTGGGTGGCGACGGTCTCTCCTCCTATCCACACCCGAGGCTGATGCCCGACTTCTGGGAGTACCCGACGGTGTCGATGGGGCTCGGACCCCTCAACGCCATCGCCCAGGCCCACATGAGCCGGTACCTCGACGCCCGGGGCCTGGTCGACACGTCGTCCAGCCGGGTCTGGAGCTTCGTCGGGGACGGCGAGTTCGACGAGCCGGAGACCATCGGCGCCCTGGGCATGGCCGGCCGCGAGCACCTCGACAACCTGGTCTTCGTGGTCAATTGCAACCTCCAGAGGCTCGACGGGCCCGTCCGGGGGAACGGCAAGGTCATCCAGGAGTTCGAGGCACTCTTCCGGGGAGCGGGATGGAACGTCATCAAGGTCATCTGGGGCCGCACCTGGGACGACCTCCTGGCCAAGGACGTGGAAGGTGTCCTGCTCAACAAGATGAACTCCACCGTCGACGGGGAGTTCCAGAAGTACGCCACCGAGTCGGGGGCCTACATCCGCGAGCACTTCTTCGGACCGGACCCGCGCCTTCAGGCGCTGGTGGCCCACCTCACCGACGAGGAGCTCCAGTCCCTACCCCGCGGCGGGCACGACTACCGGAAGCTCTACGCCGCCTACAAGGCAGCCACCGAGCATGTCGGCGCACCGACCGCCATCCTGGCCAAGACCATCAAGGGCTGGACCCTGGGGCCGGAGATCGAGGCCCGCAACGCCACCCACCAGATCAAGAAGATGACCAAGGCCCAGCTCCTCACCCTGCGGAACCGGCTCTTCCTGCACGACGAGATCCCCGAGAGCGCCCTGGACGGCGAACTGCCGCCCTACTTCCGGCCGGGCCCCGACGAGAAGGCGGCCGTCTATCTGGCCGAGCGCCGTCGGGCTCTGGGCGGACCCCTGCCCAGCCGGGTGATCCGGGCCCGACCCCTCCCCGCCCCGAAGCCCGACGGCTTCGCCGATCTGTCAGGCGGCTCGGGCCGCCAGGCCGTCTCCACCACCATGGCCTTCGCCAGGCTCCTGCGATCGCTCGTGCGGGACCCGTCCATCGGGGATCGCATCGTCCCCATCGTCTCCGACGAGGCCCGGACCTTCGGCCTCGAGTCCCTCATCAGCGAGGTGCAGATCTACGCCCCCGAAGGCCAGCGCTATACACCGGTCGACGCCGGACTGGCGCTCCACTACGCCGAGAGCGCCTCGGGCCAGGTGCTGCAGGAGGGCATCAGCGAGGCGGGAGCGGTGGCCGCCTTCACCGCCGCGGCGACCTCCTACGCCACGTGGGGCGAGCCCATGATCCCCTTCTACCTCTTCTACTCGATGTTCGGCTTCCAGCGGGTGGGAGACCTCCTGTGGGCCCTCGGGGACTGTCGGGGCCGGGGATTCCTGCTCGGCTGCACGGCCGGTCGGACGACCCTGAACGGCGAGGGCCTCCAGCATCAGGACGGGCACTCGCTCCTGCTGGCGTCGACGGTGCCCAGCGTGGCCGCCTACGACCCCGCCTTCTCCTATGAGGTGGCCGCCATCGTCGAGGACGGCATCGGGCGCATGACCGGTCCCGAGCCGGAGGACCGGGTCTGGTACCTGACCCTCTACAACGAGAACTACCCCATGCCGGCCCTGCCCGACGACGAGGCCGAGGCCGAGCGGGTACGCACCGGCACCATCAGGGGCCTCTACCGATACGAGCCCGAAGTCGCGACCGACCCGCCGGTCACTCCGGTCACTCCGGGGGCTCCGGTCACTCCGGGGGACAGGCCCATCGAGGCCACCCTGCTGTTCTCCGGATCGGCCTGGCAGGAGACCCTCGAGGCCCGTCGCCTCCTCGGAGCGGACTGGGGCATCGACGCCTCCGTCTGGTCGGTCACCTCGTACAAGTCCCTGCGGGAGGACGCCATCTCGGTCGAGCGCTGGAACCGACTCCATCCCGAGGCCAGCGAGCGGGTCCCGTTCGTCACCGAGTGCCTGTCCGAGTCGTCCGGACCGATCGTCGCCGTCACCGACTTCATGCGGTCGGTACCCGACCAGGTGGCCCGTTGGATGCCCCGTCGGTTCACCTCCCTCGGTACCGACGGCTTCGGCCGGTCCGACACCCGGGAGGTCCTCCGGCGGTACTTCGAGGTGGATGCCGCCCATATCGCCGTGGCCGTCCTCCATGGCCTGGCCGCCGAGGGACGGGTGGCGTACAGCACGGTCAGCGAGGCCATCGACCGCTACGGTGTCGACCCGGGTGCCACCGATCCCTGGGACTCCTGAGCCCACCGAGCCCTTCCCCGGTGCGGTGGGCCATGCAGTTGGTCATCGACCCTGAAGCCGGCACGACGGCCGGGCGCCGGCACGGGTGGCCGGACGGCGTGAAGGAGCCATCGAGCATTCACGGACCGGTGCACCCCGTACCTAGCGGATGACGTAGCGGCGGAGCGCGGGCAGCGATCCGGCCGCGGCGGTGACCGACCCGACCCACGACGACGTGGTGCCGGGCAGGGTCAGCGCCGCGCTGGACGAGAAGAGCAGGACGAATCCGTTGCTGGCCTGGATGGAGTTGGCACCCAGAACCTGACCCCCCATGGTGGAGCTGTTAGCCGCCGAGAAGCCACCGTTGGTGTAGAAGAGGACGCTCACGGTAGTGGCGAACGTGGTGTTGCTGGCCAAGGCGATGCTCCCGGTCTGGGCGATGGAACGATGAAGGCGAGATTGTGTGTCGCCGTGGTCGCCGAAGCGAGGGTATTGGTGCCTGAGGTCTGCAGCCCCGACAGCACGACGGCCACGTCGGCGTGCAGGGTGAAGGTCGACACGCCGTTGGACAAGGTGATTCCCGCCGCCCCGTAGAGGCCACCGGAGATGGAACAGTTGTTGGACAGGCTGATGTCCGAGGTCGAATAGCTGTAGACGAGCCACGGCCGACGACGTCGAGCAGCTGGCGTGGCGAACGCGGCGGAATCCCATGGCCAGCCTCCAGTACGCTCTCTCTGTGCTCTACCTCTCAGGTGATGCCGAAGCCGACGAACTTCTGACCAACGACCCTTTGGCACTACTTGTGGGAATGGTCTTAGATCAGCAGATCCCGCTGGAACGGGCCTTTCGGGCACCGTTTGATCTCCGACAACGACTCGGCCGCCCTCTCGACGCGGCCGAACTGGCGTCCATGGATCCCGACGCCCTGGCTGCCGTGTTCAGCGAGAAACCGGCGCTGCACCGGTTCCCGCGATCCATGGCTGGCCGGGTACAGGAAGTGTGTTCGGTCGTCGTCGACTCGTACGGCGGCGATGCCGCCGCCATCTGGACCTCGGCCGCCGACGGCAAGGAACTGCTGAACCACGTCATGGCGCTGCCCGGCTTCGGGGAGCAGAAGGCACGGATCTTCGTGGCGCTCCTGGGCAAGCAGCTCCGGATCCGGCCCTCGGGATGGGAGAAAGTCGCCGCCCCCTACGGAGCCACCGGGTCGTTCCGCTCGGTGGCCGATATCGATTCGCCCGAGGCCCTAGCCAAGGTGCGCCGGTACAAGCAGAAGATGAAGGCGGAGGCCAAAGCCAAAGCACCCAAGCCGGGCTGAGGCACGATGGCGCCCCCGGACCGGTGGGGCCTGGCCGACCGGAGGCTGTACCTCTGCACCGCCGACCGGCCCGACCTGGCCAACTTCGTGGACGCCTGCATCCGGGGGGGCGTGGACGTCGTTCAGCTGCGGGAGAAGCACCTCGACGACCGGGCACTGGTGTCGCGGGCCCGGCTGGTACAGCGGGTCTGCGCCCATCACGGGACCCCGTTCATCCTCAACGACCGACCCGACCTCGCTGCGGCGATCGGCGCCGACGGCGTACACGTCGGCCAGGACGACCAGTCGCCCGTCGAGGCGCGGCGACTGGTCGGCGACGCGGCGGTGATCGGTCTGTCCACCCACGCGCCGGAGGAGCTGGATGCCGCCATCGGCGCTCTGGCCCCGGGGACACCACCGAATCCGTCGGATCCGTCGGATCCGTCGGCTTCGTCGATCCAGTACATCTCGGCCGGCCCGGTGGTCCCGACACCGACCAAGCCCGGTCGGGCCGGCACCGGTCTCGGCTATGTGCGCGCGGCTGTCGAGCGGGCGCCGTGGCCGGTGTGGATCACCGGTGGCGTCGATCCCTCCGCTGTGGGGCCGATGATCGATGCGGGAGCCCGGCACTTCGTTGTGGTCCGATGGCTGACGGGGGCAGACGACCCCGGCCGTCGTGCCCGCCAACTACGGGCGGTCATCGACAGCGCCCTCGAGCGTGCCGTCCGGCCGACGATGGTCCCGCCCACTGGTCCACCACCCGTCGGGAATGTCTAGCCGGCGTTGATCAGCTTGGAGCCGGCCGGGAGGGCAACCGGTGGGGATGTCCCGACCTGGGAGATGATCAGCTGCACCGACGCCCCGTCCAGATTCAGCGTGAACTCCGAGATGTACTGGCCCGAGACGGTATAGGTGAAATGCCCGGTCTCGGCGCCCCTCGAAGTGTGCTCGGTGAGCGAGAACGAGTAGGTGTTCCCGGACTGCTCGATGTTCTTGCCCTGAAGGGCGAAGGGGAGGTAGCCGTGGGCCGGGTCGAGGGATTGGACGTCACCCTGGCTCGTCTCCTTGTAGAAGGACAGATGGGCGGTCGAGCCGTGGAGGGGCACGGTGAGACTCTGGTACTCCAGCGTACCGATGACATAGACATACGTTCGGGTCTGCTTGCTTCCGCTCACGATGTAGCCGCCCAGGCGATCGGGAGCCTGGTAGACGAGATAGTCGGTCTGCTTCCCCTGCTGGGTGTCCTCGGTCAGGACCTCGGTGTAGTTGGGTGCGGCCAGGGTGTTGGCCACAGCGGCGTCGAGAGATGCACCCTTGGGCGACTGGGCGACACCCAGCACCGCGCCTCCCACCCCCACCACGGTGAGCAGCCCCAGAAGAAGCCAGGCGGTGAGATGCCTTCCACTGTTCATCGTCGGAACGCTACGCCAGTTCCGGTTGCCGGGGGCACGCGACCGGCGTCGGCAATGTTGCGGTGGCTGTCGCCGGCGGGACGGGGAGTCATCGACCGGCGGCTCAGATGCCGATGCGCTGGGCCAGGAGTTCCCGATGGTAGGAGGGGTCCCCCAGCATCAGCTCCGAGGACTTGGCCCGCTTGAAGTAGAGATGCGCAGGGTGCTCCCAGGTGAACCCGATGCCACCGTGGATCTGGATGGTCTCGGCGGCGGCGTGGAAGTAAGCCTCTGAGCAGTAGGACTTAGCCAGGCTGGCCACCACCGGCAGCTCGTCGGAGTCCTCGGCCGCGGCCCAGCCGGCGTAGTAGGCCGCCGACTTGGCCGACTCCACCTCGAGCAGCATGTCGGCACACTTGTGCTTGATGGCCTGGAAGCTGCCGATGGGCCGGCCGAACTGGATGCGGGTCTTGGCGTACTCGACCGAACTGTCGAGACAGCGCTGCGCCCCACCGACCTGCTCGGCAGCCAGGGCCACCGCCGCCAGGTCGAGCGTCTTCGACAGTCCGGGCTCGGCACCACCGTCCGTTCCGATCAACCAGGCCGGGGTGTCCGTGAACTCCAGCCGCGCCTGCTTGCGGGTCTGGTCCATGGTGGGGAGCAGGGTCCGGGTCAGGCCCTCGGCGTCGCCCTTGACGCCGAACAGGGACAGCCCGGCCGGAGTGCGGCCGACCACCAGGATCAGACCGGCCGTGTAGCCGTCGATCACGAAGGACTTGTGGCCGTTCAACACCCACCCCTCTCCGGACGACGCTGCCGCCAGGGTGATGCCGTCGGCATCCCACCGTCCCGTGTCCTCGGTGAAGGCGAGGGTGCCGATGGTCTCGCCCGCGGCGATCCCGGGCAACAGGTACTCGGCTGCACTCTGGTCGCCGGAGGTCAGGATGGCGTTGGCGGCCAGGGCCACCGTGGAGAAGAACGGGGCGCAGAGGAGGGAGGCCCCCATCTCCTCGAGCACCACGATGAGCTCCACGTAGGAGAAGCCGGAGCCCCCGAACTCCTCCGGGATGGTCAGCGACTGGAGGCCCAACTGCTCGGCCATCTGGGTCCAGACCGCCGGGTCGTACCCCTCGTCGGTCTCCATCAGCCGCCGGACCTCGGTCTCCGGCGATTTGTCATCGAGGAACCGACGTACCGACTTGCGGAGCTCGTCCTGCTCCTCGCTGAAGGCGAAGTTCATCTGCTTCTCCATCCCCTGGGCCGACCCGTGCGGGGACCCGGTACCCGATTGTCCACTGGGTCTGTCTACCAGACCCGGATCAGGGATGACCAACAGGCGGAGGCCGCCAACTACACTCCGACCAGGCAAATCCCGTCCCGGCCCGGGCGAGGGCAATCCCCTCGGACCGGGGCCGCCGCCATCGGCCGACAGGGATGGTGCCTGGGCCCGGCGCCGGAGAACGCAGGGGTCCCGTCGACGCCATGCCGGGGCCGACGGCACATCGATCCACCAGGAGGTCCTCCCATGACAGCCACCATCCTCGACTACCAGGACACCGCCGTGGAGGTCCACCGACTCGTCGTCGGTCCCGTTGACAACAACGTCTACATCGTCCGCTGCCGGTCGACCGGCCATTCCCTGTTGATCGACGCGGCCAACGAACACGACCGACTCCTCGAACTGTGCCGTTCGCTGGGTGTCCGTCAGGTGGTCGAGACCCACGGGCACTGGGACCATATCCAGGCGGTCGAGGCCGTGCGCGATGCCGGGATCGACGTCGCTGTGACCAGTGCCGACGCCGGAATGCTCCCTTCCTACGACCAGTTGTTGGAGGACCGGTCGGTGCTCGAAATCGGGCGCCTGCGCATCGGCACCGTGGCCACACCGGGCCACACGCCCGGCTCGATGTGCTTCTCGGTCCAGGGCACGCCGCTGCTGTTCACAGGGGACACCCTCTTTCCGGGTGGACCGGGCAATACGTCGTTCGACCACTCGGACTTCTCGACCATCATCACGTCGATCGAGGGGCGCCTGTTCACCGAGTTCGGTGCCGACACGATGGTCCTGCCCGGGCACGGTGCCGGCACCACCATCGGCAACGAGTCGCCTCATCTCGACGAATGGATCGATCGGGGATGGTGAGATCGGGACACACAGGGCGACACCGGGCGCGGCACTACGGCCACGACCGGGCGACCCGATCACCCGGTACATACGATCAGACGGCGGTCGAGGGCCTCCTGGGCTCCCGAATCAGCTCGATCTCCTTCGGGAGTCCGGTGACCGAGAGCCCACCGGGTACCTCGGAGCCCACCTCGATGGTCACCCGGGATCCGGCCAGGGGGATACCGGCCACCTTCAGATAGCCGATCCCTTCCGGAAGGTTCGGCGACAACCACGTCTTGCCGTAGGGGATCCACGGGTCGAGCCGCAGCAGTGTGCGCAGGCACAGCAGCGGCGAGGCGGCCGCCCAGGCCTGGGGTGAGCAGGACGTCGGATAGCCCACGGGAACGCTCAGCTCGGCCCGGTCGAGACCGCTGAACAGCTCGGGAAGCCGGCCGCCCTGGGCCTGGGCCGCGTCGAACAGGCCGAAGATCAAGCGCTGGGCGGCTCCGTCGTAGCCGTAACGGGCCAGGCCGGCGGCGACGATGGCGGTGTCGTGGGGCCAGACCGAGCCGCAGTGGTAACTGATCGGGTTGTAGCCCCCGCTGTCCCTGGACAGGGTGCGGACACCCCATCCCGAGAACATCGACGGCGATATGAGCTTCTCCGCCACCCGATGGGCCTTGGCCTCGTCGACGATGCCGGTCCAAAGGCAGTGGCCGATGTTGGACGTGAGGGAGTCGATGGGGCGCTTGTCGGCGTCGAGTCCGACGGCGAACCACCCCTTGTCCTCCAGCCAGAAGTCCCGGTTGAACGCCGCCTTGAGCTGGGTGGCCTTGGCTCGGAAACGATCGTAGGTCGCGGTGTCGCCGACCTCGAAGGCGAAGTGGGCCGTGGCCAGATAGGCACCGTACGTGTAGGCCTGGACCTCACATAGCGCGATCGGGGCCTCGGCGACACGACCGTCGGCGTAGCGGATACCGTCCCAGCTGTCCTTCCATCCCTGATTGGCCAGGCCACGATCGGTGGCCCGCGTGTACTCGACGTACCCGTCGCCGTCGGCGTCGCCGAACTGCTCGATCCACTCGATGGCCCGGGCCGCATTGGGGAGGAGTTCGTCGACCATCTCGCGGGCTACGCCCCATCGCCGCATCTCCCCCAACAGCATGACGAAAAGTGGAGTGGCGTCGGCCGTGCCGTAGTAGATGCTGCCGCCGCCCAGTGAGAGCGAGGCCGCGTCGCCGAAGCGCATCTCGTGGAGGATCCGGCCCGGTTCCTCCTCGTGCCGGGGGTCGACGTCCTTCCCCTGGAATCGGGCCAGTGTCTGCAGAACACCCCGAGCCAGGTCCGGATCGACCAACAGGGCCATCCAGGCGGTCAGGAGCGAGTCCCGCCCGAACACCGTCATGAACCAGGGGGCGCCGGCCGCCACCACCACCCGCTCCGGATAGTCGGGATCGAAGATGCGCAGGGCGCCGAGGTCTTCGGCACTCTTGGCGATGACCTCTTTCAGACCCGGATGACTGGTTTCGACCTGGGGCACCTGGCGCCGCCACTCGGCCAACCGCTCGGTGGGTGCGGCCCGGTCGATGGGTTCTCCACACCGGTACCGAGGGTCCACCGCGGTCCCGTCGAAGACCGGCGCCACCTCGATGCACGTCGACCACTCGCCCCGGGGCGGGATATCCACCTCGAACGTGGCCATGTTGGCGGTCAGCGCGGACACCCCGGCGAACCGGACCTCGACACCGCGTACCACTCCGCCCCGCCGGTAGGTGGAGGTAACCGTGGCCGCCCCGGTGGAGGCGGCCGGGTCGGCGAAGTTGACCCCGGTGGACAGCTCGCCGTTGTCAGGCTCGGTGCCCACCCGACCCTCCTTGACGGCGAAGAGATCGGCGAAATCGGAGCGGAGCAGGATCTGGACCGTGTGGTGGGCCGGCTCGTCGGCGAAGTTCCGGATGCTCAGATCCTCACGCATACCCTGGCCCACATAGCGGGAGCGGAACACCATGAGGGTGGAGTCGGCCCGACCGAGTGCAGGCAGGCACTGGGACACGAAGGTGGCCGAAAACGGGGCGTCGGTCACGGCGGAGAGCGGTTCGGTCCGGGCACCGTCCACCCGGAGCTCGAATGAGGAGATCAGCCGGGTGTCCCGGACGAACAGGCCCTGGGCGGAGCCGGCGGACATGTCCCCGGCGCTCCCGCTAATGACGAAGGTCGACTCGTCGACCAGGGTGACCACACCGGCAGTGGCGTCGAGCTGGGTCACCGGGCCGGCAAAGTTCCACGGGTCGGCCATGGCGCTTACCGTACCGGCTGACCTGGTCACCTGTGGAATCCACGGACCCGACCCACCGGTTGCCAATATTATCCCTATTCCCGTAGGAGAAAATACGGATTAAGGCTAAGATCACGGCGTGCCCAGCGAAGCCGCAACGGACCCGAACCGGATCGCTCCCGTCCGCCCCCTCCTCGAGATCGAGGACCTCCACGTCTCGGTGGAGGGTACCTCCATCCTGCACGGAGTCGATCTGACGGTGGAATCGGGCCGGGTCCACGCCCTGATGGGACCCAACGGATCCGGAAAGTCGACCGTGGCCAACGTGCTACTGGGCAATCCAGCCTACGAGGTGACATCGGGCGCCATCCGATTCCGCGGCGAGGACATCACCGCGTGGCCGACCGACGTGAGAGGCAAGGCCGGGATCTTTCTGGCCTTCCAGGAGCCCGAAGCCATCGGCGGGGTGCCGGTCATCCAATTCCTACGGCAGGCCCTCTCGGCCCGGCGCGGCATGGACATGTCGGTGCTCGAGGTACGCCTCATGATGATGGAGTGGATGGAGAAGCTCGGGATGGACCCGGCCTTCGGTGAGCGCCACCTGAACGACGGATTCTCCGGCGGGGAACGGAAGCGCAACGAGATCCTTCAGATGGCCATCCTCGAGCCGGAGCTGGCCATCCTGGACGAGACCGACTCCGGCCTCGACGTCGATGCCCTCCGAACGGTGGCCCGTGGCGTCCACACGGTGCGGGAGGCCCGACCGGAACTGGGGGTGCTGGTGATCACCCACTATCAGCGCATGCTCGACGAGCTGGCGGCCGATCGGGTGCACCTGCTCGTAGACGGCGTCATCGTGGCCGAGGGCGGACCCGAGCTGGCCAAGACACTCGAGACCGAGGGATACGACGCATGGCGTCGCTGAAGGAGACCGGCACCGGTCTGGATGTGGCCACGCTCCGCAAGGACTTCCCCATCCTCAGTCGGGAGATGAACGACCATCCCCTCGTCTACCTCGATTCGGCCGCGTCGGCCCAGCGCCCGGTCCAGGTGCTCGACGCCATGCGGGAGTACGACGAGACCACCCACGCCAATGTCCACCGGGGCGTCTACGCCATTGCCGAGGAGGCCACCCGGCGGTTCGAAGCGGCCCGTCATGCCGTGGGACGGTTCATCGGAGCTCCCGATCCGTCACACGAGGTCGTATTCACGAAGAATGCCACCGAGGGCCTCAACCTGGTCGCCCACACCTGGGGCCGCGCCAATCTCCACCCCGGCGACACCATCGTGCTGACGGAGATGGAGCACCACGCCAACATCGTCCCCTGGCAGATGCTGGCCAGCGAACGGGGGCTGACCATCCGCTGGATCCCGATTGACGATGATGGTGGCCTCGTCCTCGATCAACTCGATGAGCTGCTGGACGGGGCGAAGATGCTCGGGGTGACGTGCATGTCGAACGTGCTCGGCACACTCAACCCGATCGCCGACATCGTCGAGGCCGCCCACCGGGCCGGCGCCATCGTGGTTGCCGACGGTGCCCAGTCCGTTCCGCACCTGCCCACCGACGTGACAGCCCTGGGTGTCGACTTCCTGGCGTTCAGCGCCCACAAGATGCTGGGTCCCACCGGCATCGGGGTGCTCTGGGGCCGCCACGAGTTGCTGGCGGAGCTCCCCCCCTTCCTCGGGGGCGGCGAGATGATCCTCGACGTCCGCAAGGAGGGGTTCACGCCGAACGACATCCCGTGGCGCTTCGAGGCCGGAACACCGCCGATCACCGAGGCCATAGGTCTGGGGGCTGCGGTCGGGTACCTCCAGGCGGTCGGGATGGAGGCGGTCCGTGCGCACGAGATCTCGCTGACCTCCTACGCCATGGCCACACTGCACGACCGGTTTGGGCCGGACATCCGAATCTTCGGTCCCGGCGACCCCACGGCGCGAGGCGGCGTGCTCTCCTTCGCCTACCGGGACCTCCACCCCCACGACATCTCGCAGATTCTCGACCAGTACGGCGTCTGCGTCCGGGCCGGGCACCACTGTGCCAAGCCGCTCATGCGTCGTCTCGGCGTGAATGCCACGGCGAGGGCCTCGTTCGCGCTCTACAACGATGAATCCGATGTGGATGCGTTGGCCGATGCCCTGGCTGCGGCAGGAGCGTTCTTCTCGTGAGGCCGGCACAGTATCCTGGCGGCGTGGGAACCACCGGCGTCACCGATCACGACATGTCCAACTGGTTCGGCATGGAAGCAGCTCGTAGGGTCGCGGTCTGATGCCGGGGCTCGAAGATCTCTACCGGGAGATCATCCTCGACCACTATCGTTCCCCCCGCAATCGGGGCGAGTTGGAGTCACCACCGGCCCACAGGGTCGAGGGATTCAACCCGCTGTGTGGCGACGAGATCGTGGTGACGCTCGAAGTCGACGATGACGTCGTCTCGGACATCAAGATCGCCGGGACGGGCTGTTCCATCAGCCAGTCTTCGGCCTCGTTGATGTCGGCCGCGGTCAAGGGCAAGCCCGTTCCGGAGGTTCGGGAGTTGATCCGGACATTCAAGGGGATGATGTCGATCCACGAGTCGACACTGCCGTCCACCGGTACCGGTGCCAACGAGGCCGGGGCGGGCGACGTCGAGCTGCTCGAGCCCGAGGTGATCGACGTGGATGCCCTCGGAGAGCTGGCCGCCCTGCAGGGTGTGGTCAAATTTCCGGTGCGCATCAAGTGCGCCACGCTCAGCTGGAACACGCTGGCCCAGGGTCTCGATGAGAGCGGTGCGACCGACTGACCGTCGGGTCGTCTGACCGACTGGGCGACTGACTGACCGACTGACCGACTGACCGACTGACCGACGAGGCGGAGGTTCGGTCCCCACCACCGGGTCAGAGGGACGACGCCCGGCCGCCCCGGACCCCGACGCCGTGGTCAGCACGGAGTGGGATCGAAATCGGTCTCGATGGTTGTCGTCGTGCTCGACGAGGTCGACGTGCTGGTAGTCGAACCACCCACGAGGGACGGGGCCGTCGTGGTGGTAGTGGTGGTGGGAACCACGCCCCGGGGGCCCGGAGGTGGTAGGTACACGGTGTCGGGAGGCTCGTCGAGGAACTGGGTGATCACCTGTTGGGCTTGGGGTTGCTGGACGTAGAGGACATCACCCAACGAGCTGAACTGCTCGGACGACTCGCTGTAGGTGGGCAGCGTGGCCGTGGCCAGCGAGCTCGAGGAGAAGGTGTGGAACTCCCGGGCCAGGGAGATGAGGTCGCTCACCGAGAACGTCGAGTCGACCGTGACACCGTGCACCACCGATCCCACGAACGCGTTGAGGGTGAGCGGGTTGTATTTGGATTCGGCCTGATTGATGACGGCCTTCAGGAATGCGTTCTGACGCTGGATCCGACCGAAGTCGCTGGTCCCGTCGTACTGCCAGTACCCGTTTTTGAGGTACTGGTAGTGACGGCTGCGGGCCAGGGCCAGGGAGTAGCCCCCGTTGACCAGCTGGCACCCGGTCTGGCTGATCTGGAGGCCGGTGTAGGTGTCCTTGGCCGGATACGGAAAGTCGAGGTGGATGCCACCGATGGCATCGACTGCGCCTTCCAGACCCTCGAAATCGATCTGCACGACATGTTCGATCGGAATGCCGAAGTTGGCCTCGATGGTCTGGACCAGCTGATCGGGGCCATTGTTGTACGTGGCGTTGATCCGGTTGTACTTACCGGTCTCACTGGTGTTGCCGACCACGGTGACCATGGTGTCCCTCGGAATGGAGAGAACGCTGACCTGACCGGTGGCCGGGACGATGTGGACGATCTTCACCACGTCGCTCCGTTGGCCCCCGGTCTCGCTCTCCGATCCGAAGTGGAGTGCCTGGGCGGCGCTCTCGCCCACCCGGGAGTCGGAGCCAATCAGGAGGACGTTGAAAGGCTGGCCCACCGGTGCCTTCTTCAGATGGCGGACGGTCACTTTTGTGACCTGGTGGAATCGGTACTGCACATAGGCGAACCCTCCACCCATGGCCGCCAGGGCCAGGACCACCACCACGATTCCGGCCAGGAGTATCCGGTCGAGCCACCGGTGCTTACGATTCTTGCTCGGTCCTTTGCCGCCACCGTTCCTGCCGCTGGAGGCACGCCGGGCCGCCTTACGGTCCTTCCGGGACATGGCGACCCCGGAGTCGGGCGCTGTCGACCCGCCGGCCAGGATCCCGTCCGCCGTCACCGGGCCTTCGCCACCGCTCCCGGCCGGGTCAGGGCCGGGTTCCACCCCGCTGCCACCGGACCCCTCGGACCCCTCGGACCCCTCGGATGCCTCGGATGCCTCGGATGCCTGACCGGCGGAGGGATCAGGGGACGGGCTGCCGGAGTTGCGAGGGGCGCTGTGGGCACCACCCCGTCGACGATCTCGGCGAGCCATGGGCAGACGCTAGCAACCGGCGGCGTCCAGCAGGTGGCGGTGCCGGCCCTCCCACGGGTCGTCCATGCCGGGCGTCAGCTGTACGCGGCGTACCCGGTCCGGTCGACGATCTCGGCCAGTTCGCTGCTACCGGTGGCCACCACCCGGCCGTCGGAGAGAACATGGACCACGTCGGGGCGGAGCACATCGAGCAGCCGGCGGAAATGGGTGATGGCCAACACGCCCAGGCCCCATTCGGTGGTGGCCTCCTGTACCCGCCGACCGACCGAAGCGAGTGCGTCCACGTCCAGTCCCGAATCGATCTCGTCCAGCACCGCGAACCGGGGCCGGAGCACGCCGAGCTGCAGCGTCTCGTTCCGCTTGCGCTCTCCGCCGGACAGGTCCACGTTGAGCGGGCGGTCGAGAAAGCGTCGGTCGAAGCCGATGCGACGCGCTTCCTCCTGCAGACGTTGTTCCATGGTGGGGTCCGCACCCTCGGGCCCCCCGTCGGCGGCCACCGCTCGGCGGGCGGCCGTCAACGACCTCGTGAGCGAGACCCCCGGCACCTCGATCGGGTGCTGCATGGCAAGGAACAGCCCGGCGCGGGCGCGCTGCCAGGTCGGGAGGGACAAGAGGTCGATGCCGTCGAGCGTGACCGATCCTCCCGTCACCTCGTAGCCCGGCCTCCCCATCAGGACATGGGCCAAGGTGCTCTTGCCCGAGCCGTTCGGGCCCATGACGGCGTGGACTTCCCCGCTCCGCACGGTCAGCGACACCCCACGGAGAATCTCGCGGCCCGGCACTCCGACGCGGAGCTCCACGATGCACAGCTCTCCCGTACTCACGGCACCATCACCGATACGTCGTCTCCGTCGACGACCACCTGGTACACCGGAACCGGACGGGTGGCCGGAAGCGAGCACGGCCGGCCGGTGCGCAGATCGAACGTCGAGCCGTGCTTGGCGCACTCGATCTCGCACTCCTCCGCCCATACCTCGCCGTCGGCCAACGAGAAGTCTTCGTGGCTGCAGCGGTCCCCCACGGCGTAGAAGGCGTCGCCGATGCGCACCAGCGCCACCCGCAGTCCGGCCACGTCGAATCGGCGCGCTTCACCTGGGGCCAGTTCGCCCCGCTGGCAGAGTCGGACGAGGCCGTTCTCGGTGGCATCGGCCGGGACAGGTTCAGTCACGACCGACTCCAGTGCGCTCGGCCAGGGCCTGCCCGATCATGGTGCGAGTGCCGGCGATGGGCACCTGATCGGCAATGTTCTCGAAGAATCCGGCCACGATCAACTGCTCGGCCACCTCGGGTTCGACTCCTCGGGACTCGAGGTAGTAGCGCTGGTCTTCGTCCACGGGACCCACCGTCGATCCATGGCTGCACTTCACGTCGTTCTCCTCGATGTCGAGGTTCGGCACGGAGTCGGCGTGCGCTCCCTCGTCGAGGACCAGATTGTGATTGGTCTGCATGGCGTCCGATCGCACCGCTCCACGGCGGACCCGGATCAGGCCGCTGTAGACCGAGTGGGAGTGATCGGCGACGGCTCCCATGAACAACAGATCACTGACGGTCCGGGGGGCCAGGTGATCCTGAAGGGTCCGGAAGTCGAGCATCTGATCGTCCCGACCGATGAATGCCGCCCGCAACATGCTGATCCCCGAGTCGCCCCGCAGGGCCGAATCAGTCCGCAGCCGGGCGTAGCTGCCCCCGAGCGCGACGGCAAAGCTCTTCAATGTGGCCGACGTCCCGATGGAGCTGCCCTGGTGGGCCAGCTGCCAGGTGTCGGGGCCCAATGACTGGATGCTGACAAAGGAGAGGTCCGCTTCGTCGGCCACCTCGATCTCGGTCACCGGTACGACGAGATGCTCCGGCCCGCGATCACCCGGATCGGGCGCCGAGGGGAGCCCGGCGGGCGGGAGGCCGGCCAACAGCCCCGTGTCCACGTCGACGACGATCTCGATGACACCGGCACGCGAGGACCGACCGCCGCGGATGAAGGTGCGTGGGAACACCGCCTCGCCGCCGATGCCGCTGATGACGTGCACGACAACCACGGGGTCCTCGATCACGGCCATCGGCGCGATGTCCACGACGAGAGGATCGATGGCGAAGGCCTCGTTGAGGAGGAGGAAGTCGCCCGGATCCTTCACCACCGAGCCGAGTAGCGCCTCACCCTGGGCGTGCTCCGTGGCCCGACCCACGGACAGGAGATCATCGCCCACCGAGGAGCCGATGGTGGCCAGCACACCGTTGATGGTCACCACCAGAGCGGAACGGGGCCCGAGACCGGCCACCAGCGAGTGGACCCGGTCGGACGGTGACGGCCCGGGTGCGTTCGAGGAGGCCAGCGGGACCGGTGCAGCCGGCTGGAATCGATCCAGGTCGAGCCGGTCGATGCGGCTGTACCGCCACACTTCGTCCTTCTCGCTGGGAAGCGGGGAGGAGGAGAAGGTCACGGCCGCATCCGAGCGACGCTGTCGGAGCCAGGCCGGCCCGGGCTGGGCGGCAGCGGATTCGGGGGTGAAGGTGGTCAGGACGGCAGCCTCTCGCGCAACGAGGCCCGGGTTACGAGCCTCGGCGACCATCCTACCCCGACACTGAAAGCGCCCGACCCTGCCACCAGGGCCGGATGTGCCCGCCCGACGGTGCCGAGCGGACCGCTGGCCCGGGTGCGGTGGTTGGGCCGGACCACCGGAGGTGGCCGGGGAGGGCACCGAGAGGGCCGGGCCTGGCCGTGGCCGGGCCGGGCCGGGCCGCGGGCGGGCAACGGGGATGTCGGGTATGGGACACCCGTCCTGCCACCGGCCTACGCTTCCGCCATGACCCCGTCTGCTGCCCCGTCCATCGCCAGCTTCGCGTCCGACGTGCTGACCATCGACGTGGACGGCCACGTGGCCACGCTGTGGCTCGACCGTCCCGAGAAGCGCAATGCCATGGGCCCGGCACTCTGGAACGACCTCCCCCTGGCCATGGACGCCATCGGATCGGATCCGGACGTTCGGGTCGTCGTCGTGGCCGCCCGCGGACCCCACTTCACCGTCGGGCTCGACCTGGTGGCGATGGCCGGACTGGCCGAACCGGCCAAACCGGCCAAACCGGCCGAGGGTGACGCCGCTCCCGTGTCGATGGCGGCGCGGGCCCGCTCGGCCCGGACCGAGATCCTCCGCCTGCAGGCTTCGGTCACGTCCGTCGCCGACTGCCGTCTCCCGGTCATCGCGGCCGTGCACGGCTACTGCATCGGAGGTGGGGTGGACCTGATCGCGGCGTGCGACATCCGGCTGTCCAGCGCCGACGCCGTGTTCTCGGTCCGCGAGGCCAAACTCGCCATCGTGGCCGATCTCGGCAGCCTGCAGCGGCTGCCCGCCATCATCGGCCGGGGCCACTTGGCCGAACTGGCCTTCACCGGGAAGGACATCTCCGCGGCACGGGCCGAGTCGATCGGCCTCGTCAACCAGGTCAGCCCGGACGCAAACTCCGTGCTCGCCGACGCCCGGGCCCTGGCCGAGGAGATCGCCGCCAACTCGCCTCTGGCCGTGCAGGGCTCCAAGGCCGTTCTGGCCGCCGGCGACGGGCGCTCGGTGACCGAGGGACTGGAGTACGTGGCGACTTGGAACGCCGGTTTCCTGGCGTCGGACGACCTGGTCGAGGCCATGGCCGCCTTCATGGAGAAACGCCCGGCGGTGTTCAACGGCCGCTGAGCCGGTTCAGCTCAGCGGTTGCAGTTCAGCGCTTGCGGCGCCACCAACGCTGCCCTTTGCGCTCCTCACGCTCATCCTGCTTGCGCACGTCGGCCAGGACGTCAGGGCCGACGGCGTTGATGATGTCCTCGGCCTGGTCGAGCAGCTTGGCCGCCTCGTCCCCGGGCACATCGGGCATTCCCTCGAGCTTCGGCTCCACCAGCGAACCGTGGGTCCACCCCACATCGGCCAAGCGGGGGGCGTACGAGGCGCAATTGTCCGGGCATTTCCACGGAGCCTCGGGAGCCAGGTCGAGAATACAGAACCGGGCCACTTCGCCGGAATCGTAGGTTCGGCTTTGGAAGTGCTTGCACTCTTCCCTCATCGGCATGAGCTCATTCTGCCCTTCTGATCGGCCTCCAGCTAACCAAAGATCGACGTCCGCTGCTGGGCTCGACCGCCGCCGTCAGGGCGACGGGTCGGGATCGCCGGAATCCAATGCAATCAGCCGACGGAGCCCTCCATCTGCAGCTCGATGAGTCGGCTCCACTCGACGGCGTACTCCATCGGCAGCGTCCGCGTGATGGGCTCGATGAATCCGTTGACGATCATGCCCATGGCCTGAGTCTCGGACAGTCCCCGACTCATCAGGTAGAAGAGCTGGTCGTCCCCGACCTTGGACACTGTCGCCTCGTGTCCGATTCGGGCGTCCCGCTCGGCCACCTCCATGTAGGGCTTGGTCTCCGACACCGCGGTGTCGTCGAGCAGCAGGGCGTCACACCGGACGAAGCTCTTGGACTGCTTGGCCCCCTCGTCCACGTGGACCAGGCCACGGTAGGTGGTGATGCCGGAGTCTTTGGAGATCGACTTGGAGACAATGGTCGAGGTCGTCTCCGGTGCGGCGTGGACCATCTTGGCCCCGGCGTCCTGATGCTGGCCCGATCCGGCGTAGGCCACCGACAGCACCTCACCCGAGGCCTTGGGCCCCATGAGGTAGACAGACGGGTACTTCATGGTCAGGCGGGAGCCGATATTCCCGTCGATCCACTCCACGTGAGCCTCGGCTTCGGCCCGGGCCCTCTTCGTCACCAGGTTGTAGACGTTGTTCGACCAGTTCTGGATGGTGGTGTAGGTGATACGTGAGCCCTCGAGGGCCACCAGCTCCACCACGGCCGAGTGGAGGGAGTCGCTGGTGTAGACCGGCGCCGAGCAGCCCTCGATGTAGTGCACCTGGGATCCCACGTCGGCGATGATCAGCGTCCGCTCGAACTGGCCCATGTTCTCGGCGTTGATCCGGAAGTAGGCCTGCAGGGGCTGGTCCACCACGACGTTGGGCGGAACGTAGATGAACGATCCGCCCGACCACACAGCCGAGTTGAGGGCGGCGAACTTGTTGTCGTTGGGCGGAATGATGGTCCCGAAGTACTTACGGACCAGGTCGGGGTAGTCCCGCACGGCCGTGTCCATGTCGCAGAAGATGATGCCCAGGGCCTCGAGGTCCTCGCGATTGCGGTGGAACACCACCTCGGACTCGTACTGGGCGGTGACCCCGGCCAGATACTTGCGCTCGGCCTCGGGGATGCCCAGCTTCTCGTAGGTGTTCTTGATGGCGTCCGGCAGGTCGTTCCAGTCCTCGACCTGCCCCGACGTGGGTTTGATGTAGTAGTAGATGTCGTCGAAGTCGAGGTCAGGCATGTTGACGGCGAACCACTCGGCCATGGGGCGCTTCTCGAACCGCTGCAGCGCCCGCAGCCGGAAGTCCCGCATCCACTGCGGCTCCTTCTTCATCGCCGACATCTCACGGACGATGGACTCGTTCAGGCCCTTCTTGGGCTTGAAGACGTAATCCTCCTCGTCGGACCACCCAAGCTTGTACTTTCCGAGGTCGAGATCGGTGGTCGTCATCTGCGCTCCTGGGGCCGCCGTCCGGTCGGACAGCCAATTTCCCCTACACAGATAGTAACAACCCTGCGCCGGGGACAGCACATGGGGGGTCTTTCCGGTCGGTCGGGCGTGCCATCCTGGTCGGATGGCCCGCCCCGCCACCCCAGGCCCTTACCCCTCGACCGTGCCGCCGGTCCCCGAGCGCAAGCCGGTCCGGCTCGAGGCCCACGGCGACGTCAGGGTCGACGACTGGTACTGGCTGCGGGACAAGGACGACCCGGCCGTCGTGGAGCACCTGAAGGCCGAGAACGCCTACACCGAGTCGGTCATGGCCGGCACGGCCGAGCTCAGACAGGCGCTGTTCGAGGAGATGGTGGCCAGGATCGAGGAGACGGATCTCACGGTCCCGGTCCGCAAGGGTCCCTGGCTCTACTACGGCCGAACGGTCGAAGGCAGCAGCTACGGGATCCACTGCCGGCGCCCCGCGCCGGCGACCCGAGCGGAGGAGGCGGACGGGGCGGACGGGGCCGAGGACGACGAGGTCAGCCCCTTCGAAGGTGAGCAGGTCCTGTTGGACGAGAACGTGCTGGCTGACGGACATGACTACTTCGCGGTGGGCAATCTGTCGGTCAGCCCCGACCACCGCTGGCTGGCCTACTCGACCGACACCACCGGCGGCGAGCGCTACACCATGCGCTTCGCCGACCTGGCCGCCGCCGATGCCGACGGGTCCCACGGGTACGCGGACGAGTCCATCGAGGACACCTCCTACGGCGTGGCCTGGGCCAACGACAATGCCACCGTCTTCTACGTGCGGGTCGACGAGGCCATGCGCCCGTACCAGCTGTGGCGTCACCGGGTCGGCACCGATCCGGCCGTGGACACCCTGGTCTACGAGGAGCCTGACGACCACTACTACCTGGGCGTGGGACGGAGCAAGGACGACCGGTTCATCCTGCTCAGCCTGGACTCCAAGGTCACCTCGGAGTTCCGGGCACTGCCCGCCGACGACCCCGAGGGGCGGTTCACGGTCATCGAGCCGAGGCGCCAGGGAGTGGAGTACAGCGTCGACCACGATCGCGGCGACCCATCGGAGGGGCGAGCCGGTCGGTTCCTCATCGTCACCAACGACGGCGCCGAGGACTTCCGTCTGATGGAGGCGCCCGACGACAGCCCGGGGCGGGACCACTGGAGCGAGGTCATCCCCGGACGCCCGGGCGTGAGACTGGACGGTGTCGACCCCTTCGCCGAGCACCTGGTGGTCTTCGAGCGAGAGGGGGGCGAGACCAGGATGCGGGTGATCGATGCCGCCTCCAGCGTTTCCACGCCGTTGGAGCAGCCCGAGTCCCCGTCAACCGTGTGGGGAGGGGCCAATCCCGAGTACGACTCCACCACGCTCCGCTACGAGTACACCTCGCTCGTGACCCCCCGTTCGGTCTACGACCTCGACCTCGGTACGGGCCAGCAGGTCCTGCGGAAACGGCAGCCGGTGCTGGGCGACTTCGACCCGGGGCGTTACCGGACCGAGCGCCGCTGGGCCACCGCCGTGGACGGTACCGAGGTGCCGATCTCGTTGGTCTACCGGACCGATGGCGTCGCCGGGCCCGGAGCGGGTCGGCCGTCACCCTGCCTGCTCTACGGCTACGGCTCCTACGAGGTCTCGATCGATCCCACCTTCTCGTCGCTCCGCCTGAGCCTGCTGGACCGCGGATTCGTCTTCGCCATCGCCCACATCCGTGGTGGAGGTGAGATGGGGCGGGCCTGGTACGAGGACGGCAAGTTCTCGGCCAAGCCCAACACCTTCACCGACTTCGTGGCCTGTGCGCGGACCCTGATCGCCGAAGGGTGGACCTCGCCGGGCCAGCTGGTGGCGAGAGGGGGATCCGCCGGTGGCCTGCTGATGGGTGCCGTCGCCAATCTGGCCCCGGAGCTGTTCCGGGCCCTGGTGGCCGAGGTTCCCTTCGTCGACTGCCTCACCACGATCTTGGACGAGACGTTGCCGTTGACGGTGCTCGAATGGGAGGAGTGGGGAAACCCGGTCGAGGACCCGGAGATCTACGCCGTCATGAAGTCCTACTCCCCCTATGACAACGTCCGCTCCGAGGACACCGAGGGCCAGCCGGTGCGCTACCCGGACATTCTGGCCACCGGTGGGCTCTCCGACCCCCGGGTCGGTTTCTGGGAGCCGGCCAAGTGGGTGGCCAAACTCCGCGCCGCCAATCCGCAGAACAGGGTGCTGCTCAAGACCGAACTCGGCGCCGGCCACGGCGGTCCGTCCGGACGGTACGACGCGTGGCGGGACGAGGCCTTCGTCTACGCCTTCATCATGGATGCCCTGGGCCTCACGGCGAAGACGTAGTGCCTGACGTCGGTGCGGTGGCCACGGTCGTGGTCGTCGACCCGGCCGCCTGGGCCGCGGCGACCGCGGCGGCTGCGGTGGCCGCCGCGGTCGGCTGGAACGTGGCCACGAACGGGGCGTGCACCGTCGGGGGGAAGATCACCGGCACCTTGTCGACGGCGAGGGAGGCCGAAGGGGTGCCCAACTGCACGGTGATGGCACCAGTGGCCCGGATGACCTGGACCGCCCCGGGCTGGAGGACTCCGGCCCAGAGCGTGGACCCCGACGAGACCGAGGAGGCCGCCACCCAAATCGGGCCCGAGGCGGTGACCGTCACGCGATAGGAGGAGGTGACCACGGGATAGGTGGCCGAGGTCGAGGTGGACGTGAGGGCCACGATCTCGGTCGGTTGCGTGGTCGGGGTGGTCTTGGTCCTCGTCGACTTCGTGCCCGACTTCGTTGGCGACGTGGCTCCGGAGCCGGCTCCCGTCGAGTGGGTGCCCGAGTGCGAGGACGGATCGGAGACCGAGGTCGAGGACGCCGGGTGGGCGGTCCCGGCGGTCGAGGACGAGCCGGCGGCCGTGTGACCGTGGTCGTGAGACGAGCGCTTGCTCCCGACGAAGGCCAGCACCACGATCAGCAGGACGACGGCGCCGACGATCAGCACGGAGGTCAACCTCTTCGGGCGCCGGTTCATGGAGTCGAGCGCATGGCGCTGTACCCGGTCGATTCGGGGCCCGGCCGGTTCCTCGACCGGGCTCTGGCTCCGAGCTCGATCCAGCGGCCGGGAGTCGTCGAACACCAGCGGTCGCTCCGGATCCGGGAACTCGTCATTTCCCCGGACCGGGACGGGAGGGACGGCACCACCACCCGGCGGAGGGAGCCCCCGGGCAACGGAGCGCGGCGCCGGGCCGGTCACGGCCGCCGATCCCGGCTCCCGCGAGGAGCGAGGGCTGACCGAGGGCGGACGGGAGCGGACGCTTCGCCCGAGCGCCTCCGGCGGAGGGCCCCCGCTGTCGGAGAGGTGTTCCAGCGTTCCCAGAGCCGAGTGGTAGCTCCGGACCGAGCCCAGATCATCCCCCTTGGGTCGCCGGAACACGGTGACCACGATGACCACCACGGCGATCACTGCCACACCGGCGAGGACGATCCACATCCCGACTATTCAACCCGACATAGCCGTCCGGCACGAAGTGGGCACGGCCGTCGACGGCCCGACGACCCCCCGGACCTGCTACCGGGTCCGGGGCGGCTCCCGGGGAGTGACCTGTTCACCACTATCCGGATTCACCGCTTTCCGGGGCCCGTTCCGTCAGACCGCGGTGACGGAGGTCAGCCCCCCGTCGATCGTGAGATGGGTTCCGGTGATGAAGGAGGCCTCGTCGGACAGGAGGAATCGAATCGGTCGGGCGATCTCGTCAGGGGTGGACACCCGTCGGAGTGGCGTCCTCTCCTCCAACTGCTCCCGGAATCCGGGCAGCTCGAAGGCCGGCGCCAGCAGGGGTGTGGCCACGGCACCGGGGCACACCGCGTTGACTCGGAACCCCTCCATGGCGAAGCGTTGGGCGATCGAGCGCATCACACCCAGCACGCCGCCCTTCGAAGCGCAGTAGGCGGTGAGGAAGTGGCTTCCGAAGAGCCCCTCGATAGACGAGATGAACACCATCGACGAGCCCGGTCCGGCCGAGCGGAACGGCTCGACGAGCATGCGGGCGATCATCACTCCGGACCTCAGATTGATGTTGAGCGTGGAGTCCCACACCACGTCGTCGATGAGGTCGATAGGCATGGCGCCGGACACCCCGGCGGCGTGGACGCAGCCGCCCAGGGTCCCGAGAGCACGCTCCGCCCGGGGTACGGCCGCTTCGATGGCTCCGGTATCGGCAACATCGACGACCGACCAGTCGGCCACCACCCCGTACCGTTGGCGGCACAGTGCGGCCGTCTCCTCCGCTCCGGCGGCGTCGATGTCCCAGATGGCCACCGGTCGACCCACCTCGGCCAGGGCCAGTGCGGTCTCGCGACCGATGCCGGATCCTCCGCCGGTGACCAGGACCCCGGTGCTCGGGGAGCCCAGGTGACCACCCCGGGACACGGGAGACGGTGCTGTGGCGGCCGAGCTCCCTGTGGCCGGGGAGGCGTCGGCGGAGGATCCTTCGGCCACCGAGGACGTGGCCGGGGCGGACGTGGACCGGGCCTTTCCGGCCGTGGTCTTCCTCGGCTCGGGAGCGGGTCGGGCTGCCATGCACGAAGTCTGACAGAACCGCGCCGTTCCGAGGCCGACGGGCGGTTCGGAGGGCGCCCGGTTCAGGTTCGGAGGCCGGCCCGAGGCTGCAGTCCCGGGTGGATCTCGGATCGGAGCGGGTTGGCCTGGTCCCGAACGGAGAGCACCGGGTCGGCCAGACCCCAGTCGGCCCCGATGGCCGGGTCGTCCCATGCCACACCGAGCTCGTCGTTGGGGTTGTAGTACCCGTCCACGAGGTACCAGAGGGTGAGATCGGTGAGCGACGCGAAGCCGTGGGCCACCCCGGGAGGGATGAACAGGCCGCGGTCGTGATCGCCGTCGAGATCGAGGGTCAGGGTGGCGCCGTCGGTGGGCGAGGCTTGGCGAAGATCGTGGAGGACGACCCGGGCCGTGCCCCGGAGCACGTACCAGTAGTCGGCCTGATGGAGGTGGTAGTGGAGGCCGACGATGGCCCCGGCCTGCTTCTCCGACCGGTTGGCCTGTGTCATCTCACGTCCCAGGGGGAACCAGCTGCGCCGGTACGTCTCGACGAACCGGCCCCGCTCGTCGCCGTGGGCATCCGGCTCCACCACGATGACATCGGCGATGACCTCGGACTCTTTGATCTGGGGCACGACGTGACTTCCTATCTGCTCTCTGCCTCGGCTGGAGACACTCCATCCCCTGCGTGACGGGCAAGAGTAGCGAAACCGCTCCGGAAGAACAGGAGTGGGGACCCGTCGTTGGTCCCCAGGTCGAGGACCTTCCCGATGATCAGCTCGTGGTCGCCGGCGTCATGGACCAGCTCCACCCGGCAGTCGACCCAGGCCAGACTGCCCTCGATGACGGGGGCCCCGGTGGCCGGGGCCGGGTGCCAGTCGACGTCGACGAACTTGTCGCCACCGGACACGGCGAAACTCTGACACAGCTCCCGTTGGTGGTCGCCGAGGACGTTGACGCAGAACGAGCCGGACCGGGCGATCCTGGGCCAGCTGGTCGAGGTACGGGCCGGGGCCACGGCCACGAACGGGGGTTCGAGGGAGAGGGAGACGAAGCTCTGGCAGGTGAAGCCCACCGGTCGGCCGTCCTCGATGCCCGAGACAATGGTCACACCGGTCGAGAACCGGCTCATGGCGTCCTTGAAGCCGTCGACGTCGAACCCCACCGTCAGTCCTGGCCCAGGTCCTCGATCGAACCTTCGGAGGCTGCGCTCACCTCGATCGCCGGTGCCCGCGAGGCCAGCTCCTGCGCGCCGAGCAGCATCCGGTCGATGGTCTCGTCGGAGTGGGCCGGGTCGTGGTGGAACAGCGTCAGTCGTTTCGCGCCGGACTGCCTCGCCACCTCGACGGCGTAGTTGGCCGTCGAGTGGCCCCAGTCGGACACGTTGACGAACTCCTCTTCGGTGTACTGGGCGTCATGGAGGAGCAGGTCGGCGTCGTGGCACAGCTCGAGAACCTCTGGCTCCACGGTCTTCAGGTCAGCCGGTGCCTGATGGTCCGAGATGTACACCAGGGACCGGCCATCCGCCTCGATCCGGAATCCCAGGGTCCGCCCGATGTGGGGGATGGCGCCGACCCTCACCTTGACGGCTCCGATGGCGAACTCGTCCGATCCCTCGAGCTCGGTGAACCGGAACGTCCCCTGAAACTCCGCCATATGGATCGGGAAGAACGGTGGCCGCACCATGGAGGCCAGGACGCTCTCCAGACCGGCACCGCCCTGACCGGGACCGAAGACATCGATGACGGCACCGGGGTCCCGCATCGGGGCGAAGAACGGGAGCCCGAGCACGTGGTCGTAGTGCAGGTGGGAGAGCAGCACGTTGGCGCGGAGCGGAACACCGCTCGCCTCCTGCTGCGCCAGCAGTTGTTCACCCAGGGCGCGGAGTCCCGTCCCCAGATCGATGATCAGGGGAGGCTCTCCGCCCACCTCCACCAGTACGCAGGACGTATTTCCCCCGTATCGGCGATAGCGGTCGGAGGAGCACGGGCACGAGCCACGGACACCGAAGTAAGTGATCCTCACCGAAGGTGCAGGCTAGTCGGACATGACGGGCGACCCCTTCTGGCCCGGATGACCCGTGGGCACCGGGGTCGATCGGGCGCCTTCGATCGGGCTCTTTCGATCGGGCTCTGTCGAAGGGGCTCTGTCGGGCGGACCGGGGCAGACGGCCGGTTCGGGGTCCGACCGGACCTGCGGAGGGATCGAGGCCGGGCTACCCTCCGCCACGTGGCCCTCCCGATCGTCTCCGCCAACGGCACCGACTTCGCCTACCTGGATGATGGGCCGCCGGACGGTCCGCTGGCCCTCTGCCTGCATGGATTCCCCGACACCGCCCACACGTGGCGATACCTCCTCCCCCGTCTGGCCGAAGCCGGCTTCCACGCCGTGGCGCCGTTCATGCGCGGCTACGCCCCCAGCGCGGTGCCCGGGGACGGTCGCTACGACACCGGGACGTTGGCCCTCGACGCCTGCGGGCTGCACCAGGCGCTGGGCGGCGGGGCCGATGCCGTGCTCATCGGGCACGACTGGGGCGCCTTCGCCACCTACGGCGCCGCCGCCGTCCAGCCGGAGCGCTGGCGGCGGTTGGTGACGGCCGCCGTCGCCCCCCAGGCCTCCATGGCCGACGGGTTCTTCTCCTTCGATCAACTCCGTCGCAGCTGGTACGTGTTCTTCTTCCAGACACCCCTGGCCGAGTACGCCGTCTCGATCGACGACTACGCCTTCGTCGACCGCCTGTGGGCGGACTGGTCGCCCGGCTTCGACGGCTCCTGGGATGCCGCACGGGTCAAGGAGGCTCTGGCCACACCCGAAGGCCTGAGCGCGGCCATCGGCTACTACCGCGCCACCTTCGCCGGCCCGCCCGAGGATCCCGCCGCGGCCCGGGCCCAGGAGGCCGCGGGAACCGTCGCCCCACAACCCACGCTCTATCTCCACGGCGCCGACGACGGTTGCATCGGGATCGACACCATCGGACCGGTGACCGAGCATCTGTCCGAGGGCTCGGAGATGGTGGTGGTCGAGGGAGCCGGACACTTCCTCCACGTGGAGCGACCCGACGAGGTCAACGACCACGTCGTGCGGTTCCTCACCGCCTGAAACCTGGACCGACGGAGATCCGGCGACAAGGGCCTCGACCCAGTCACGGCAGGCGCAGGGATCCACCGGTCGTCCGGACCACCATCCCCTCGGCCACCAGTCCGGACACCACCCGGTCCACCCGGCCGGGGTCGTCCTCCCAGCCCACGACCGATGCCACCGCCCCGATGGGTACCTCCCCCCGGCGCAGGGCGTCGACGAGTCGGCCCCGGCCCTGTCGGTCCGAGCCGTCGAAACGGCTCTGGGGCATCGAGACCCCGGCCGACCCCGCAGCCGGATCCGTTCCGGTCCGGCCGGTGGCAGCCCACCGGCAGCGCCGGCGTATGGGGCAGTCGCGGCAGTGGGGCGTTCCGGCCACGCACGTGCCGGCCCCGAGGTCGAGGAGGGCCTGGCCGAACCACCATCCACGCCCGGGTGGCACCATGGCGTCCACCAGCCGCTGGGCTTCACCGGCACTGACAGGACGTCCGGCCACGGCGCGCGACAGGACCCGGCCGGCGTTGGTGTCCACCACGCCGACGTCGGCCCCGAAGGCGAAGGCCAACACGGCCCGGGCCGTGTAGGCCCCCACGCCGGGAAGCGCGAGCAGCCCGGACAGGTCCGAGGGAATTCGGCCCCCGTGGTCGGCCGTCACGACCTGGGCCGCCCGGTGGAGGTTGCGGGCCCGCCGGTTGTACCCGAGCCCCTGCCAGGTTCGGAGCACGTCGCCCGTCGACGCCGCCGCGCACGACGCCGGGGTCGGGAACCGCTCCACGAACCGGCGGTAGGCGGGGACCACCCGGGCCAGTTGAGTCTGCTGGGCCATGACTTCGCTGACCAGTACGGACCAGGGATCACGGGTCGAGCGCCACGGCAACTCGGGTCGTCTCGACTCCCCTCCGAGAGCGGTGCCCCAACCCTCGATGGCCCGACCGATGGCCTCGACCTGAAGTCGGTTCCTGATCGGATCGGCGCCGCCCGGTCCGGTCAAGCCCAGACGTCGTCCCCGTAGGGACGCCGGCGGGGCGGGGCGTCGGCCTGCTTCCAGACCATCACCTTGCGCCGGAAGAAGCACACCTCTTCCCCGTGCTGGTTGAACCCCTTGGTCTCGACCGTGACCACACCACGGTCGTGGCGCGACTTCGACGCCACTTTGTCGATGACCCTGGTCTCCGCATAGATCGTGTCACCGTGGAAGGTCGGTGCCCGGTGGACGAGGGACTCGACCTCCAGATTGGCGATGGCCATCCCACTGACGTCGGGAACACTCATCCCCAGCACCAGCGAGTAGACCAGGTTTCCCACCACCACATTCCGCCCCTGCACCGTCTCGTGCTCGGCGAACCAGGCATTGATGTGCAGCGGATGGTGGTTCATGGTGATCATGCAGAAGAGATGGTCGTCGGCCTCGGTGACCGTCTTACCCGGCCAGTGGCGGTAGACGTCACCGGGCTCGAACTCCTCGAAGTACCGGCCGAACGGCCGATCGAAGACAGTCACGGAACGTCAGTCCCGGACCAGCGTGGGCCGGGTCGTGAACCCCAGCACCCAGTCGGTCTGGGACTCGCCGTCGATGGCCATGCGCCACGTGTAGCGGGTGCCCGGCTTGAGCGGGAGGGGGCCGAGGTTGACGGCCAGGGCCACGTCGATCGGTGAGCCCTCGGGAATGCCCGGCGGCCTACCCACGGTGAACTCACCCCGCACCTCCACCGGATGCTCGCCCTCGGGTGTGTCCACCAGCACCGGTCGTCCGTCGGCATCCTCGAGGAACAACTCCCAGTGGTGGGCCGACTCGGCCTCGTGCCAGCCGACGTCGATCTTGAGGGCGATGGCCGACGGCACCGGGTCGGGACCGGTCATGCTCCAGCCCCCGCCCAGCACGTAGAGCTTGCCGTCGGAGACCTGGGCCGCGTCGCACAACATCATGGTGACTCGCACGAACCGTGAGGTTACCGGGTACGGGGACAGCCAGGGCACAGGTCCAGGCCTTTCCCCGGACCCGACGACGGACCCGACGACGGAGCGGCAAGGACGGCCCCGCTCCCGGGTCGTCGACACCATTCCCGCCGCTCGGGCTGGGGCCGGGTGGACCCGGGGAGGGCGGGGTGGTGACCGGTAGCCTGGGCCGGATGGAACTGCGGGGCCTGCGCGACGATGTCTACCGGCGACCCCTGGCCACCGCGCTCGAACGCCTCGGGATCGGACCCGGTTGGACCTGCGCCGACGTCGGGGCCGGCGGTGGCGACGTGTCGGTGGCGCTGGCCGAGATCGTGGGACGGGGCGGGAGGGTCTATGCCGTCGACAGCGACCCCATGGCCCGGGACGAGGTGGCCGAGACCGCCGCCACCCACAGCCAGGTGGTGGCCATCACGCAGTCAGGGGAGGACCTCATACTCCCCGAACAGGTGGACCTGGCCTTCTGCCGGTTCCTGCTGCTGCACGTCATGGACCCCTCGGTGGTCCTGGCCCGCATGGCCGCGTCCGTTCGACCGGGGGGTTGGGTCGTGGCCCAGGAGCCCATCACCTCGGCGGGACGGATCGACGGCCAGCCGTTCTCCATGCCGGCGGCCCGGCATCCCGACATCGGCGCCCTGCTCCCCTCGCTGGCCCGCGACGCCGGACTGATCACCGTGGACGCGTGGGCCGAGGCACCGGCCGGCGCCGGCCCCGGACCGGTCGCCGATTATCTGCGCATGCTGACCGAGGTCGACCCCGGCGACGATCCCGTGGTGCTGCCCCCACTGGTCACGGTGGTGGCCCAGGTCCCGGCGGGCTGACGTACCTGATCGCCAAGGTGGTCAACGGCTGCTTCGTGCGGGCAGTACGACTTCGTGCGCCGTACGACCCGCGGGCGGGTGGCAGCACCCACGGCTATCGCCGCGGCTACCAGTACTGGACCGGCCGGCCAGCTGAGAGGCACCCCGAACGGGGCCGGTAACCTTGGCCCGTGACCCCCGACCCCGTTCCCGCCCCAGACCTGCAGGCCGCCGGCGAGGCCCTGGCCGTGGCCCGGTCGGTGGTCGACGGCGGGATCGCCTCCCTCATCGGAGCCGGCGGGCCGGATGTCTCCCAGGTGCTGGCCTACGACATCGCCCACGCCGCCGCGGCGGTGAGAACGGCCGAGGCACTGCTGACCTACGGGTCCCATGGCGACACCGAGGCCCGGATCGCCTGCGCCTTCGCCGCCGATGCCCTGACCGACCTGGCCGCCCGACTGGTGGGCCGGAGCCACCTGTGGGGCGCAGCCGCCGGGTGGATGGCACCG
The DNA here is from genome assembly GCA_963756515.1 of uncultured Acidimicrobiaceae bacterium. GTDB lineage: Bacteria > Actinomycetota > Acidimicrobiia > Acidimicrobiales > RAAP-2 > Bog-756. The sequence continues at coordinate 111,844 of CAVWNV010000002.1, read as the reverse complement.
GTCGAGCGGTTCGTGGCCACGTTCCACGACCCGGCCTTCCTGGCCACCCTGGCCGACTTCGAAGGCCACCGTCACCTCGACGCCGACTTCGAGCTGGTGCGGGAGACCTTCCACCGGTTCGCAGAGGACCAGATCCGCCCGCGGGCCGAGCACATCCACCGGGCCAACACCGACATCCCCGAGGAGATCATCGCCGGCATCGCCGAGATGGGCGGTTTCGGCATGTCCGTCCCCGAGGAGTACGGCGGGTTCGCCACCGGGGGCGAGGCCGACTACATGGGGATGGTGGTGGCCACCGAGGAACTCTCGTGGGGATCGCTGGGCGCCGGCGGTTCGTTGATCACCCGGCCCGAGATCCTCACCCGGGCCCTGGTCCACGGAGGCACCGAGGAGCAGAAGCAGCGGTGGCTGCCCCGATTGGCCAGCGCCGAGGTCATGGGCGCGGTGGCGGTCACCGAGCCCGACTTCGGGTCGGATGTGGCCGGTGTGGTCACCTCGGCCGTGCCTGCCGAGGGGGGCTGGCTGATCAACGGGGTGAAGACGTGGTGCACCTTCGCGGCCCGGGCCGACGTGCTCATGCTGCTGGCGCGGACCGATCCCGACCGCGCCCTCGCCCACCGGGGCCTGTCGCTGTTCCTGGTGGAGAAGCCACGGGGCGAGGGCCACGGCTTCCTGTTCACCCAGGAGCCGGGGACCGACGGTCAGCCGGCCGGGACGCCGGGGCGCATGGAGGGTCGGGCCATCGACACCCTGGGCTACCGGGGCATGCACTCCTACGAGGTGGCCTTCGAGAACTGGTTCGTCCCCGACGCCAATCTGGTCGGCGGGTCCGGAGGATTGGGCCGGGGCTTCTACCTCCAGATGCAGGGGTTCGAGAACGGTCGGCTGCAGACGGCGGCCCGGGCCATCGGGGTCATGCAGGCCGCCTACGAGGCCGCACTGGACTACGCCCTCAACCGGGTGGTCTTCGGTCAGCCGATCATCGACTACCAGCTGACGCGGGCCAAGCTGGCCCGGATGGCGGTGCTCATCCAGGCCGCACGCCAGTTCTCCTACGACGTGGCCCGGCTCATGGCGAAGGGCGAGGGGGCCCTCGAGGCCTCGATGATCAAGGCGTACGTCTGCCGGGCCGCCGAATGGGTGACCCGGGAGGCCCTGCAGATCCACGGGGGCATGGGCTACGCCGAGGAGTTTCCGGTCAGTCGGTACTTCGTGGACGCCCGGGTGCTGTCGATCTTCGAGGGTGCCGACGAGACACTGGCCCTCAAGGTCATCGCCCGACGGCTGGTCGCCGACGCCGCCTCCTGAGTTCGGGTGCCGGTCGGGCCGGGGTGAGGCGCCGGCCACGGGCTACCTTGGGTCCGTGGAGTACTCCTCGCTGATCGAAGCGGTCCGGACCGAGAGCGCCATGCTCACCTTCGCGCTCGAGGGAGGGGAGCTGGACGACGTGGTCCCGACCTGCCAAGGATGGGAGGTGAGCGACCTGGCCGTCCACTTGGGAGAGTTCTGCCAATTCTGGAGCCACGTCCTGTGTGAGGGCTCGGGGCGGCCCAAGCCGCCCTTCCCGGCCGCCCCCACCGACATCCAGCTGTTTCCCTGGGTGGCCGACGCCTGCGCCGCCCTCATCACCGAGCTGGAGTCCACACCGGCCCCGACCCGGGTATGGACGTGGTTCGAGCCCGACCAGACGGCGGGGTGGGTGGCCCGTCGCTGTGCCCACGAGCTGGCCGTGCACCGCTACGACGCCCAATCGGCCCGGGGCATCTGCATGCCGATACCGGCCGAGCTGGCCGCCGACGGGATCGACGAGGTGTTCGACACGCTCATCACCACGCGGGACCACTCGGGCCGCGGCAGCGGACGGGTCCTGTCGCTCCGGTCGACCGACGTAGGGGTCGAGTGGGTGGCCACCTTGAACCCGGACCGCATCGAGTTGGAGCGCCGGACCCAGGACGAGGCGCCGTTCGAAGGAGGCGACCTCGTCGTGACCGGCACCGTCTCGGACCTCGAATTGACCCTCTACCACCGCCCGACGCTGAGCCCGGTGGACGTCCACGGGGACTACACCGTGCTCGAGGAGTGGCACCGCGAGTTCACGTTCTGAGCCCGGGTCATCACCGCCCGGTCGGCAGGCCGGAGGCGCCGGACCGGACGAGCCGGGGGGGCCGGAAGTGCCGGAGGAGCCCGAGGAGCCCGAGGAGCCGGAGGAGCCCGAGGAGCCCGAGGAGCCCGGACACCACCACGGATCCGAGCCCGGCCTCAGCCCGGTGAACGGCGTAGACCGGCCCGCTCACCCCGGGTCACGAACTTGGTGGCCATCTTCCGGGACGCCTCGTCGATCATCTCGTCGCCGAACATGACCGCCCCGGTGCGGTCGTCCTCGGTGGCCTTGCGGTAGGCGTCCAGGATGTCCCAGGCCCGGTCGAACTGCTCCTGTGTCGGCGAGTACACCTCATTGAGCACACCGACCTGGTCGGGTGTGAGGGCCCACTTGCCGTCGTAGCCCAGGACCCGGGTCCGCTGGGAGAACTCCCGCAGGCTGTCGAGCTCTCGGATCTTGAGGAAGGGTCCGTCGATGACCTGGAGTCCGTTGGCCCGGCCGGCCATGAGGATCTTGGAGAAGACGTAGTTGAAGTGGTCACCGGGATACTCGGGGATGGACACCCCGCCGGTCAGGACCGGCATCTCCATGGAGGCGGCGAAATCGGCCGGACCGAAGATGATGGTCTCCAGCCGGGGCGAGGCGGCGCAGATCTCCTCCACGTTGATGAGACCGCGGGTGGTCTCGATCTGGGCCTCGATCCCGATGTGGCCGACCGGGAGGCCGCTCTTCTTCTCCACCTGAGCCAGAAGGAGGTCGAGGGCCACCACCTCGGCCGCCGTCTGCACCTTGGGCAGCATGAGCTCGTCGAGCCGTTCCCCGGCCGACGACACCACGTCGATGACGTCGCCATAGGTCCATTCGGTGTCCCAGGCGTTGATCCTCACGCACAGGACCCGGTCGTCCCAGGGGAGGTTCTTGATGGCGTCGGCCACCTTGGCCCTCGCCGCCTCCTTCTCCAGCGGTGCCACCGAGTCCTCGAGGTCGAGGAAGCTCATGTCGGCCGGTACGGTGGGCGCCTTGGCCAGGAACCGCTCGTTGGAACCGGGCGACGACATACAGGAACGGCGGGGGAGGTTTCGGGAGCGTTCGGACATGCCCGAATCGTACGGCGCCGGGGTGCCCCGTCCAAATGGCCGGGACGGCGGGTGACCGCGGCTCGGCGGCTCAGCGGGCCTCGGGCGCCACCCGGGGTCGCGAGGTGTATCCGCCGAACTCATCGGCCGAGCCGGCGTAGGTCGACCTGATGGGGAACATCGTTCCCTCGAGCGTGCGCTCGGCCGGATCTGGTCGGCGCCATCGAGGCGAGGGGGCCACGGCCGGGGTCGGCGGTCGGCGCGGTGACGGTCGGGGCGCGGCGCTCCTCGACCCGGTCATCCGGTCATCCGGTCAGCCGGGGTCGCCGACGGGCTCGCTCCGATCGGCGCGGATGTGCTCCTGGAGCATGTCGGGAGTGAGTTGCTCGGACAGCAACCGCTCGAACCGCACCGGGTCCCCGTCCACGAAGTCGCGACACAGGGGTAGGCCCTCCACGTAGCAGGTCAGGTAGGCCCGCCAGGTCGGGTGCGTGAGGAACTCGACCGCCTTGCGGGCACGGTCCGGGGCCAGCAGACCCCAGTAGGCCACCTCCTCGCTGACGGTGTCGGGATCGACCCCGTCCTCGTGGAGGCGGAAGGCGGCGTTCTGTCGCACGGCCCCCAGCGCCTCACCGGCCTCGGACACCGCCGCCACCACCTCGGTGTCGTAGCGGATCCCGAGGGGGCGGAGGTGGTCGGCGACGACGGGCTCGGGTCGACGGCCCATGACGACCTCGAGACCCAGGTCGGCGAGGCCCTCGGCCAGCAGGCACTGGGGTGTTCCCACCAGGAAGATCGACTCCTCCCACCAGTGTCGGCGACGGACCAGTCCCACCTCCTTGCGGGTGTGCTCGGTGTGGTGCCCCGGATAGGACTCGTGAGCCACCAGATGGGCCAGGCCGGTGGAGAGCACCGGCAGGTCCGTGTTGACCGCCACCCGGCTGTGCAGATCTCCGAGGTAGTAATTGAACCCCGACCACGGCTGGTCGGACACCAGTTCGAACTCGACCCGTTCCCCGTCGGGTAGGCCGAACAGGACGCGGGTGCGCTGGCGCAGGTCCTCGGCCAAGGAGTCGATGGCCGGGCCGAGCTTGTCCAGGGGGACGGCGTGCGCCTCCCGCCACTCGACCAGCCGCTCGGCCAGGGGCCCGGTCCCCGGCAGCACCTCGTCCAACCGCCGATGGGCCCCGGACAGGACCTCCTCGTCCACCCGCGTCGGGCGCACGCCGTAGCAGGACTCCACCTCGTCGGCGTAGGCGATGTCCTCGCCGGCCAGCTTGCGGGCCGTGGTGAGCAACCCGACAGCCTGGGCCCGGAGCCAGTGGCGGCGGGCGGCGGACTCCCCTGCCCCGACCACCCCGTCCGCGGTGGTGTCGAGCGGCGCCCCGGCGTCGATGTCGGCCAGTAGCGCCCGGGCCCCGGCCACCAGGCGCTCGGGCGGGGACAGGGGCTCGGCGTCGACGGCCTCCAGCCACTGTCGCGGCCCGTAGTAAGCGTCGACCATGCCGTCGATGTGGCGGCCCAACCGCAGGCCCAGGGTCAGGTAGGCCTCGACCAGACCGTCGGCGGCCACGACCGGCTCAGCCCAGCGTTCGCCGGAAGAACGCCACCGAGCGGTCCCACAACTGCTGGGCCGACTCCTCGTGGTGGACCTCGGGACGGTCCTCGTTGAAGAAGGCGTGGTCGGCGTCGGGGTAGTGGAGGAACTCGACGTCCTTGCCCAGGGACCGGAGCTGGGCCTCGAGCTCGCGGGCCGCCTCCGGGGTGAAGTAGTCGTCGAGTCCGGCCGTGTGCACGAGCACGGCCGCGTCCAACTTCGAGAAGTCGGGCTGCGCGTCCGGCCACGGGATCAACCCGTAGGCCGGGACGATGGCCTTGACCGCGTCCGGTCGCTGCGTCCCGAGCACCAGCGCCAGCCCGCCACCCATGCAGAACCCGATGACCCCCACCGCCGGCCGGCCGGTGCGGCGGATCAGCTCGTCGACAGCACCGCTGAGATCCTTGGCCGCCGCCTCCATCGTGAGCGCCATCATCTGCTTACCCGCCTCGTCCGGTTCGGTCAGGGGGACGGTGGTCCCGTGGTACAGATCGGGGGCCAGGGCGGTGAACCCGGCGTCGGCGAACCGGTCACAGGTCCGTTTGATCTGGTCGACCAGTCCCCACCACTCCTGCAGCACGATAATTCCCGACGTCGACTCCGATCCATTGGAGGGCACGGCGATATAGCCCTGGCCCGTGCTCCCATTGCTCGGAAAATCGATGATTTCGCCCATGGATCATGACCCTACCGTGCTGCCGTTCGCCGGTCATCCCGGTGGGTTGCGATCGGATTGGACGGGGTCGCCATTTTCCGTTCGCCGGGACCCGGGCCGCCCATGGGAACAGGAAGAACCGACGAATAAGGCCTGGTAGGAAGTGTGAGCTCCGGGGGGTACCTTGTGGTGCCCGGTCAGTTGGAGTAGACAGTAGGGCGATATGACTCACGCCGAGCTGCACTCGACGTCTGAGCCAAGTGCAACCCCTGCCCCCCGGAATCATCCTCGCAAACGGGTGTTTGCGGTACTCGCACTGGCCGCCTCATTAGGAGTCACCGCTGCGGTGATTTCTTGTCCCCGGCCGGCTTCCGCCGACCAGCTTTCCGACGCCAAGGCACAGGCCGCGGCCATCAGCGCCAAGCTCCAGGGGATCCAGGGACAGGAGCAGTCGCTCACCGGTCAGGTCCAGGCTGCCGACTACCACCTGTCGCAGTTACAGAGTCAGATCGCCGCCAATCAGGCCCAGGTGACCAAGGACCAGTCCGAAGTGGACAAGGACCAGGGCCAGCTCCGGAGTCAGGCCATCGTCGACTACACCAGCAGCGGAACCACCAGTCAGGCCACCCAGATGTTCTCGTCGGACCCCAACACCTCTGGCATCCGCTCCGAGTACTCCTCCATCGCCACCGGCAACGTCACCACCACCATCGACGATCTCCACACGGCCCAGACCCAGCTCCAGGCCACCCAGGCGGCCCTGCAACAACAGCAGGGCGCTGCCACCACCACCCGCAACAACCTCCAGGCGTCGGAGAGCCAGGCCGCCTCGCTGGCCTCGCAGTACACGTCCACACTCAACAGCGTCAACGCCCAGATCCAGGCCGATGTCATCGCCCAGCAGAAGGCGGCCGCGGCGGCGGCACAGGCCGCGGCCACCGCCGCCTTCAACGCCAAGGTGGCGGCGGCACAGAAGGCCCAGGCACCGGCGACTCACCCGTCGACCGGAGGTGCCGCCAGCGTGACGGTGTCGCTGGCTTCCGCCCATCCCCCACCGGTTCCGGCCGGTGTCACTGGGGCCATCCAGGCGGCCGAGAGCCAGATCGGCGTCCCCTATGTGTGGGGAGGCGAGACGCCCGGTGTCGGCTTCGACTGCTCGGGACTGGTGCAGTGGTCCTTCGCCCAGGCCGGGATCGGACTTCCCCGTACCTCCGGAGCCCAGTTCGCCGCCACCACCCAGATCCCACTGGCCGACATCCAGGCCGGGGACCTGCTCTTCTACGGACCCGACGGCTCCGAGCACGTGGCCCTCTACATCGGGGGGGCTCGATGATCGAGGCGCCCTACACCGGTGCCCATGTCTGGGTAACCGGCGTCCGCACCGGCGGCGATTTCGCCGGGGTCGGCCGGGTCGGCTGACCCACGGCCGTCGAAGTTGGGGGAGCCGGGTCCGGTAAGCCTGGCCGGCCAGGGTGAGCTCGGTCGGCCAGGGTCAGCTCGGCCGGCCGAATGAGGTCAGGACTGGTCGTGGGCGGCGAACTCGGTCGGGGGGAGTTGGCCCACCGTGCCTCCGGCCCGGGGACCGGGGGGCCGTGCGAACCGGTAGGCCAGCGCCTCTCTCCCGGCCTGGATCACCATGGCCTCCCCCGTCTCGTCCCCGGCCAGCCGGTCGATCACGGCCTGGGCCACGGCGGCGGGTTCGATGAGCGGGAACCCGCTCGCCTCCAGTAGGCCCCGGCTGTCACCCACCATCGGGGTGTCCACGATGCTCGGACAGACCGCGTTGATGGTGATGTCGCGCCCGGACAGCTGGGGAACGAGGGAGCGCACCAGGCCCACCACCGCGTGCTTGGTGAGGCAGTAGATGGGGTCGGGCGAGAAGCCGATGAGTCCGGCCAGCGAGGCGGTGGCCACGATGGCGCCCCCACCCCGGGCCGATATGGCCGGGACCAGGGCCCGGGCACCGTAGACGACTCCGTCCACGTTGACGGACATGATCCGCCGGTAGGTCTCGTCGGTCAACGCCGTGATGTCGGCCTCGCCGGTCATCACCCCGGCGTTGAGATGGGCCAGATCGATGCCGCCGAGCCGAGCCGTCACCGTGTCGACGATCCCGGGCCACTGGTCCGGCCGTCCGACGTCGGCCTGCAGCCCGAGCCCACCACAGTCCGAAGCGACCCGTTCCGCCGCCTCGCCGTCGAGGTCGACGACGGCCACCGAGACCCCGGCCCCGGCCAGACGCATGGCGCTGGCCCGGCCGATGCCGGAGCCCCCACCGGTGACGACGGCGACACTGCCGGCAAGGTTTCGCATCGGTTCCCCCGTATCTGGTCCAGCGTGCGGGCCGCGGCCGGGCCCGATGTCACCCTACCGGGCAGGTGCGGCATACTGGGTGGGCGCTGATCACGTCTCGGATCGGGCGCTCACCGACCATGCGACCTCCTTCTCGATGAGACCGATCCCCGTCGCGTTCCACGTGTGGTTCCTCGAGGTCCACACCTATGGCATCGGGCTCGCCCTCACCTTCTGGTTCGGGCTCCGCTACACCGAGCGACGCCTGCGCAGAGCCGGCTATCCGTGGCAGTGGGTCACCGGGATGTTCGTGTGGGTGATCATCGCCGCCATCGTGGGGGCCCGGGCCCTCCACGTGCTGTCCAACCTCTCCTACTACTCGAGCCATCCGAGCCAGATCATCGCCATCTGGCAAGGGGGGCTCTCGTCCTTCGGCGGCCTCCTGTTCGCCGTGCCCGTGGCCATCGTCAGCTCGCGGCGGCGGTGCCCCGAACTGTCGAGCCTGCGCTTCGCCGACCTCATGGCGCCGGTGCTCATGGCCTGTTGGGGCATCGGCCGGCTGCTCGGTCCCCAACTGATGGTGGCCGGGGGTGGGCACCCGACCAACCAGTGGTTCGGGATGTACTACGCCGGCCAGGTGGGGAGGCGGCTTCCGGTGCCGATCTTCCAGTCCATCGAGGACTTCACCATCTTCGGCATCCTCCTTCTGGTCGAACGGTGGCTGCGTGCGACCGCCCCGGTCCCGACTCTGGCCATGGGCACCGGGGACCCTCCCGCGGCCCTCCTCCCCCCGGCAGGCATCGTCCTCGGCGTGGGGATGGTGCTGTGGGGCATCGAGCGGTTCCTCGACGAGCACCTGTGGCTGGGCGAGGACGGACACCTGGGCTCGCTGCTGGTCCAGTGGGCGGGGATCGCCCTGGCCGTCACCGGGATCGTGCTCCTGGCCACCCGGATCGGTCCGCTCCGACGGTGGCGCCGCGGCGAGGGTGGTGACCCGGCCCCGGACGGGCGGAGCGATCGCAGCTCCGATCCGGACGAGGAACCCAACATCGACGCCGAGGAACCGGTCCACGATCCGACCGGCCAGACCCAGGACACCGACGCTCCGGACCACGACGCCCCGGACCACGACGCCCCGGACCACGACGCTCCGACCGAGATCCCCGTCGAGACCCTGGTCGAGGCCCACGCTGCGGCCGAGCGGCCAGCCCATCCGGCCCCGGTCCCCTCTATTCCGCCGTCGGCACCGGCAGATGCGAGTGAACCCAGTCCCTGATCCCATCGATTGACAGTCCCGGGCGGCGGGACCGGGACAGGGATCCGTCCATTCCTAGCCACGGCACCCGGTGCCGACGCCCAGCGGTCAGCCGGAGCGCCCACCGGCTCCCTGGACCACGAGCCCCTCCGGCCCCGACCGTCCGGCATCCAGCCCTGCACCCCGGGTGGCCCCGGTCGGCACCACGCAGGTCCCGGAGGGAGCCCGGCCCTGGTGCCGTCGGCGTGCGGACAAGAGCACGGCCACCAGTGCCGCGCCGACCACGAGGGCGGCGGCCCACGGGGCCCGCAACCAGACCGCCGCCGCCGCGGCCGTGGCCAACTCGACCCCGATGACGACCCGGCCCACCGCCGGACCGATCCGGATCAGACGGCGGTGGAAGGCCAGCAGGTCGGAGGGATGGACCAGGTTGCGGGTCAGCAGCACGGCCAGGCCACGGAAGGCTCCGAAGGCCGTGCCCACCGCCAGAGCCAGGATCGGACTCCCGGGGAGGGAGCCGAGCACGATCATCAGGTACACGGCGGCAGTGGTGATGTAGGTGGCCAGACCGGTCCCGATCTGCCAGCCGAAGCCGGCGCCGTAGACCCAGGCCCGGTAGTGGTCGAGCCAGCGCTCGTTCACCTGTCGCCGATGAACGGGCAGGTGCACCCCCAGCACATCGGCGTCGGACGACGCTGCCACCAAGGCGGCGAGCAGTGCCGTCGAGCCGGCCCCGGTCGGCGACAGGCCGACACCGCGGAGGGCCAGGGCCATCAGGGCCATCACACCGCCAAGCGTGCATCCACCCGCCGTGGCGCCGACCACGAACCAGGTGGCCGTCGATCGGTAGGTGTGGCCCTTGGACCGCTCGCTGATGGGAGTGATGGTCGAGAGCATCGACAGCCCACAGGGCGACCACGTGGATCGCACCGCGGCCGCGGCGGCCACCATGAAGGCCAGGAAGGTGATGCAGTCGGTCATCGGGACCTCTTCCGTGAAGATCGCGGCGGTGACGGCATGGTGTCTAGCCGGCCGATCCGTAGAAGCCGGTGTTGAAGGTGAAGATCCCGCCGTCCTCGGCTACGAGCCAGTACCCCTGGCTCGACAGGGGTGAGGCCATCCCGACGATCGGCTGGTTGAGATGCTGGCCACCCATGGAGCCGAAGAACTGGGCGTCGCCGAAGGAGAAGATGCCGCCGTCGGCGGCCACGCACCAGTAGCCGTTGCCGGTGGGCGTCACCGCCATGCCGACGACCGGCCGGTTGAGATGCTGGCCACCCATCGAACCGAAGAACTGGGCGTCGCCGAAGGTGAAGATGCCGCCGTCGGAGGCCACGCACCAGTAGCCGTTGCCGGTGGGCGTGGCGGTCATGCCGACGATGGGTTGATTGAGGTGCTGGCCACCCATGGAGCCGAAGAACTGGGCGTCGCCGAAGGTGAAGATGCCGCCGTCGGAGGCCACGCACCAGTAGCCGTTGCCGGTGGGCGTACCGGCCATGCCCACCATGGGCCGATTGAGGTGCCGGCCACCCATCGAGCCGAAGAACGGTGCACCTCCGAACGAGAAGATGCCGCCGTCGGCGGCCACGAAGTAGTACCCACCGGATCGGCGGACGGTCATCCCCACCATGGGCTGGGCCAGGGACACCCCCGATTCGTCACCGTCGCTGGGGAAGTCTCCGTACGGGATCATCTTGCCGAAGGCCGTGAGGAGGCCGTAGCCGGCGGCGTCGACACTGGGCGCCATGCCCACGGTCTGGCAGTTGGTCAAGGGAGACGAGCACGGCGGCGCCGGGAATGCCGGCGTCCAGCACGGGGCGTTCTGCTCGGCCGTACCGTCGTCCTCGGCGTTGGTGGTGGTGCAGGTCGGATCGATCTCCCAGGGGGGGACGCAGGCCACCACACGGCAGACGATCCGGCCGATGCAGTCGATCTGCTGGTTGCACTGTCCATAACGGAACTGGAAGCAACCGGTCACGTACGAGTTGCAGCCGTCGGGTCCGCAGCCACAGGTGACCCCGTCGCAACCCGGCTCGCAGAAGCCGAAGCCGTCGCCGCATCCCGTGGTGCAGGCGCAGGTGGCGTTGCAGTCCATGTAGTAACGGGGCCCGCCGCAGTAGGAGGAGTTGTCGGCCTTCCACCAGCCGCCCATCATGGTGTTGCTGGGGCAGTAGTTGTAGCCCCCGTTCACCGAGCAGCAGAACTCGGTGAATCCCGCGCAACAGGTCGAACCACAGTCACAGTTGCTGTTGCCGCAGCTGCAGATCTGGGCGTACGCCGTCCCCGGCTTCAGCACCAGGTCGAGGCCGGATCCGATGGCCACCGCGCTTCCCACATAGGCCGAACGGTTGATGAAGCTGCGCCGTGACAGCCTCGACTCGAGAAAGGTCGAGGCCCGTTCGACCAACGCAGGGCTCACCGGCCGATGAGTTTCGGATCGAAGGAGATACCCACCAGACTTCTGGCCGCCTTCAGTGAGGCCAGGACGGCCATGACCAGATAGGCCAGCCAGCCGGCGAACGCGCTGGCGATGACCAAGGGCAGACCGTGGACCGGCTGCCGGGAGAGGACGGTCCACACATCGCCCGTGGACGCGGCCCAGGCCACGGTGGCAGCCGACACCGCCAGTGCCGCGTCGACGACCACGTGCGCCCACGTCGCCGGCGTGTCGGGCGTGCCAAAGCATCCGCAACTGGCGATGGCGCCACCCCGGGCCCGGGCATAGGCGACGAAGACGGCGAAGGCGGCATAGGAGAGGGCCACCAGAGCCGCCGGCACCGGTCGGGGGAAGGCCAGGGCCACAACCCCGAGGAGGCCCTCGGCGCCGGATCCGATCCGCACCGCCGTCGTCAGCTGACGACGCGACATCCGCACCGCGAGGGAAGCACCCAGGGCCCGGGCCGTGTCCTCGGGTCGGAGGGCCTTGGCCACCCCGGCCACCACCAGCAAGCCGCACGCGGCCAGGTACGGACCGATCAGTTCCACGGTGCTCCGGCCGCGCTGGCAAGTCCAGTCGACGAGGCGGTGGGAACGCCGGACGAGTCCACGGCCAGGCCCCCGATGAGCTGGTTGACCCGGGGAACCAGCTGATTCCGCATCGAGTGGCTCCCCAGAACCACATAGAGCGTGAACGGTCGACCGGACTCGGTGAAGAACCATTGGGTTCCGGACTGACCGTTCAGACCACGCCGGAGGAGATAGGGGCGGAAGTCGTCGGGCGTCAACGACCGCGGCATGCCCTGTCGGGCGAAGAGCGGCGTGCCCACGCTCTCGGGCCCGTACTCGAACAGGGTGGCGAAGATGTCGGTCGAGCTCATCAGGTTGACGGCCCCGCCCCCGAAGTCCCCCATCTCGGCGGGAAGGGCGAACGTGGCGAAGTTCGCCACCGGATAGGGCACCTCGGAGCCGACGGTGGGTCGGATGAAGATTCGGCCCTCGAATCCGGTCGGCAGGGGCGCGGCGATCCCGTGGGCCTGCAGGGTCGCCACGGTCAGCCCGCCTTCCTGATGGCGGATCGGTCGACGTCCTCCCGTCCCTCCGCCCCCACCGCGCGACCGTAGATCTCGTCGAGCGATGTCGGGTAGAGGCTCGGGTCGCCGGGCATGATGCCCGCGCTCATCAACTCATGGTCGTTGTCCAGCTCGCGCTCGGGACCGTCGAGGCCTTCGGCGTAGCCGCGGCTCGTGCTGCCCAGCGAGAACACCCTGGCGTCGGCCTCGGCTCGCCGGACCAGCTCGACCACCTGTTCGAACCGGTTCGCCACCCCCTCACCGATGCGACGGCCCGAAGCACCGTCGATGAGCACGAAGAAAGGGGATCCGGGGACCTCGTAGTCGCCCCAGGCGTCGGTGGACATCACCACCGAGACACCTCGTGTCGCCTGGGCCGCCACCTCGGCCGGAATCTCCATGTCGGGTCCCTTGGTGACAACCACCAGACGGATGCGCGGTGACAGCCCCAACTGATCGGGCGAGCGGAAGGCATCCCAGAATCCGGCACAGGTGGCGCATCCCGAGGAGAGGAAAGCCAGGAGGGTGAGGTGGTCGTTGCCCGTGACCGTCACCGCCAGCGCACCACCGCGAGGATCCACTCCGACGACGGTTGGCGCCGAGGTCGAACTGCGTTCACCGGGCAGAGGCGGACCCATCGTCAGCGGTACCGGGACCGGGTCCGACCCCTGAGCGTCGGCCCCACCTCGGCGCCGCTCAGCGTGACCATGGTGGGCGTCCCCGTTACCGGCCGGCTCCCCCACTCCCACGCCCAGATCGTGCAGTGCTCTCAGGATGTCGGCGTGACTGCGGAGGAGCCCAGCCACGAGGACGGCCAACAGCCCGACGACGACACTGAGGACAACAGCCAATGCGACCACACGCTACCCCCGCTCATTTCGGCTCTGAGATTCCCCGACGCGGAACTCTGGGACTAGCGGCTCATGCTATGGATCGCCGCGGCGGAAACGGTGCATCGCCGGTGACCAGGATCGAAGCACCGGCCGGGTTCACTCCCGGTCGGTGAACGGTCTCGGTCCGGGGTCGGTGGGGGGAGGGGGCTTTCCCGTTCGCTTGGGTCGTCCCTTGCGCGTGGGCTTCTTCGGGGTGTCAGGGGCCACGAACTCCCACTGTCCGGGTCCTCCCATGAGACGGAACCCCTGGTGGGTCTTGAGCCGGTGGTGGTGCCTACACAGGCGGGCCAGGTTGTCCATGGAGACGGTGCCCCCCTGGGCGTAGTCCACCTGCCAGTGGTCGAACTCCAATCCCTTGGTCACGTCACAGCCCGGCACCACACAGGTCCGGTCCCGTTCCAGCAGGGCCAGGGCCAACGGGAGGGGGATGTTGCGTCCCATCCGGCTGATGGTGGTCACGTCCACCCCGTTGGTGACGACCAGGTGGCACAGGGCCCGGCCCATGGTGGCGATGGCCTCGTCCACCGGGATCGGGCCCAGACCCTCGATCTCACACACCTCACCGGGTCGGGTGTGGCCCCGGCGCAGGGCCGACAGGTCGGTGCGGACGATGATCTGGGTGCCCGGGCCCCGGCCCCGGGAGCCGGTGCCGGAGCCGGTGCCAGTGCCGGTGCCGGTGTCAGTTCCAGAATCGGCGTCGGCGGTGGCATCACCCGAACCGGAACCGTCATCGACACCGGAGTCGCTTCCGGTCTTGTTTCGGGTCCGGTTCCGCCCGGGTGGGCCGAGGATCCCCCGTCCGGTGACCAGGGCCACCAGGGCGTCGGCCCGGTAGGCGTCGGGGGACTCGTACTCCCCGGACCCGGTGGCGGCCCGGAAGATGCGGTCGACCTGGGTGTCCAGGGCGGCCACCAGTTCGGCTCCGGTCACCGGGGCCAGGACGGCCTCGAGCCGGAGGGCCCCCTCACCGTCGGTGTAGGTCCGGCACCGCCGGTTCTGGTGCAGCTGGTGGTGGTGGCGGGCCTGCTCGGCCGGTGAGCGTCCCTCCGACGTGGCCCGCAGGCACTTCTTCTTCAGGGTGGGCATGGTGTCGGTGGCAGCCCCTTCCACCAGGTCACCCTCGGCGGCGGGGTTGACCCGGACGGCATCGGACACCAGTGTGGCCCTCCTCGGGGTCAGCTTCCCCTCCCGCAGGGCCCCGTCCACCCCGGGCTGGTCCGACAGGGCCTCTCCCAGCTTCAACAGGGAGATGGCGTCCCCCACCGAGTCCCCGGTGGTGGCGGCCAGCCATTCGGCCGGGGTCCGGTGACCCGTGGCCACATTGGGATGGCACCGGGCGGCCCGGGTGGCGGCCAGGGTCTCCCCGGCCGAACACAGCCGCTTCCCGTGGGCGAACACCCTGACCAGGGCGGCGGCGTCCTCCCCCGAGTACCGCTCCGGCTCGAAGGACGAGACGAACGAGGCCAGCGTCTCGACGGCGGACTCCAACGCCTCGGCCGAGGCGGTCTTGGTGGCCGTGGTCTTGGTGGAGGCTGCCGGTGCCATGGGGACAGCATCCCAGGAGGGTGTATCAGGCAGAAAAGACCAGACGAGACCGGACCGGAGGGGCCGACCCCGGGGGAGCCGGTCGACAGAGCTGATTACCTGGGATTTTGTAGGAAATCAGGCCAGATCCCGTCGAACCGGATCTCTACTCGGGGTGGGGCGACCTCGGGTGAGAAGGAGCGCCGTGATGGGGAGCCCGGTGGGGCGGCTCGGGCTCCGCCCCCGCGTAGCCCAGCTTTCGGAGAACCCACACGCCGACACGATTGGGCTTCTTCGCTTCCTGTTCGGCCTTGGCCTCGGCTTCGTGTCCGCCCGTTACGTGGTAGTCCCTGCCCGTCCATCCCCGGTGGTACCCGGCTGTGCCGTTCCACGATCTGGCCATCCCACAAGTATGACGGCTCCGGGCCACCAGATCCGGAGGGGCCGACTTCTGATGCACCGTCAGACCAGGCGGTACACTCGGCCACATGTCCGACATGCCCTGGATCATCTCCGTAGACGACCACGTGGTGGAGCCTCCCAACGTGTGGATGGACCGCCTCCCGAAGAAGTACCACGACGTGGGCCCCCGAATCGTGCGGGCTCCGATGGGAGAGATCACCTTCGTGGGTGGCAAGCTCACCGTGGTTCCGGGTTCCGAGGGGTTCCCCACCGACTGGTGGTACTACGAGGACCTGAAGCGTCCGCTCCTCCGGGTCGACTCGGCGGTCGGTGTGCCTCGTGACGAGGTGACCATGCGGGGCGTCACGTACCAGGACATGAGACCGGGCTCCTACGAGGTGAAGCCCCGACTGGAAGACATGGACGTCAACCACCTCGAGGCCTCGCTGTGCTTCCCGACCTTCCCCCGCTTCTGCGGCCAGACCTTCACCGAGGCCCAGGACAAGGAGCTGGCCCTGCTGTGCGTGAAGGCCTACAACGACTGGATGGTCGAGGAGTGGTGCGGTCCCGAGGCCAAGGGTCGCCTCATCCCGCTGACGATCGTCCCGCTGTGGGACGCCGAGCTGGCCGCGGCCGAGGTGCGCCGCAATGCCGAGCGGGGCGTGCGCGCCGTCTGCTTCAGCGAGATCCCCCCTTTCCTCGGACTTCCGTCCGTGCACGATCCCGACCACTACTGGGACCCGTTCTTCCGGGCGTGCGAGGAGACCAACACGGTGATCAACATGCACATCGGCTCGTCGTCCAAGATGCCCTCGACGTCGGCGGACGCGCCGCCGGCAGTCGGATCGACCCTGACCCACTCCAACGCCACCTACTCCATGGTCGACTTCATGTTCTCGGGGGTGCTGGTGCGATTCCCCGAGCTCAAGTTGGCGTACGCCGAAGGTCAGATCGGCTGGATCCCATACATCCTGGAGCGGGCCGACAATGTCTGGGAGGAGAACCGGGGTTGGGGCGGCGTGGCCGACATCGTCCCCGAGCCCCCGTCCACCTACTTCCACCGCCAGATCTACGGCTGCTTCTTCGACGATGCCTTCGGCCTCAAGAACGTCGAGTCGATCGGGGTCGACAACATCACCTACGAGTCCGACTACCCCCACTCCGACTCGACCTGGCCCAACACCCGCCAGATCGCCGAGAAGCAGATGAAGGACCTCAGCGACGAGCAGGTCTACAAGATCGTGCGGGGCAACGCCATCAAGCTCTACGACCTCGACTTCAAGTGACCCCGCGGGCGTAAGCCACCTCCTCGATGGATCTTCGCTACACCCGCGCCGAGGAGGCGTTTCGGGCCGAGTTGCGCCTCTGGCTTTCCGACACGCTTCCGGGGCTCCCGGCCAAGCCGTCCCCGACGGACTGGCCGGGCCGTCGCTCCTACGACACCCACTGGCAACGCCTGCTCTTCGACGCCGGGTACGCCGGAGTCGACTGGCCGGTGGAGGGCGGCGGCCGCGGCTCGTCGCCGGTGGAGGAGCTCATCTTCAAAGAGGAGCTGGAGCGGGCCCACGCCCCGTACGTGGGGGTCAACTTCGTCGGGCTCCTCCACGCCGGCCCGACCATCATCGCCGAGGGTACCGCCGACCAACGCCGGCGCTACCTACCCTCCATCCTCAACGGGGACGAGGTCTGGTGCCAGGGGTTCTCCGAACCCGACGCCGGCAGTGACCTGGCCTCCCTCCGCACCCGGGCCGTCCGGGACGGCGACGACTACGTGATCACCGGTTCGAAGATCTGGACCTCGCACGCCGAAGTGGCGGACAATTGCGAGCTGTTGGTCAGGACCGGCGGCGAGGACAGCCGTCACCGGGGGATCTCATGGCTCATCCTGCCCATGGACACGCCCGGGGTGGAGATCCGTCCCCTCGCCACCATCGCCGGATCCACCGAGTTCGCCGAGCTGTTCCTGGACGAGGTGCGGGTGCCGGTGGCCAACCGGGTCGGGGACGAGAACGACGGGTGGCGGGTGACCATGGTCACCCTCAGCTTCGAACGGGGGACGGCCTTCGTGGGCGACCTGTTGGAGGCCATGGAACTGTTGGCGGCATCGGTGGCGCTGGCCCGCCGCACCGGGGCGTGGGCCGACCCGGCCGTCCGACGGCAGGCCGGCCACCTGCGGGCCGAACTCGACGCGCTGTGGGCGCTGACCAAGCGCAACGTGTCACAGGCGGCGCGCACGGGAATCCCCGGGGTCGGCGGGACCTTCTTCAAGCTGGCCTACACGGAGACGCGCAGCAAGCTCGGCGAGTTCTCCCTCTCGCTGCTCGGACGGGCCGGCCTGGCCGCCGACGACGTGGAGGGAACGGACGGACTGGGCCCCTTCCCGTCGGCCACCATGGTGGAGGACTGGTTGCGCGGCATCTCGCTCACCATTGCCGCCGGCACCTCCCAGATCCAGCGCAACATCGTCGGCGAGCGCATCCTCGGCCTGCCCAAGGAGCCGGCCGGTGCGCCGAAGGCCGTCACCACGGCCGGCTCGTGAGCCGGCGGACCGGGTCTGACGATGCGTAGAGACGGGAGCCCGCCATGGACTTCGAACTGACGGAGTTCCAGACCGACCTGGCCGCCGGGGTGCGACGGCTGTGCGAGGGTCAGTTCGGCCTGGAGCACCTGCGCACCCTGGAGTCGGCCGACCGGGTGGTGGACCGCAAGGGTTGGCGGCAATTGGGCGAGGCGGGGGTGTTCAATCTCTGCCTCCCCGAATCGGTGGGGGGTGTGGGCCTGGGTCTGGCCGAGGCCGCTCTGGTCTTCGAGGAGCTCGGTCGGGCGCTGGTGCCCGGTCCCCTGGTGGCCAGCCACCTGGCCGCCGGGCTGATCGACGGGGCCGACGACGGGTCGGTGGTGGTGGGCCTGATCGACGTCGGGGGATCCGACCGGACCGCGGCCGCTCTGCCCACCTTCATCGAGCACCTCGACGACCTCGACGTGCTACTGGTCCTGAGCGACGACGGCGTGCTGTCGGTCGACCCCGGAGAGGTGCAGGGCACCAGTCTCGAACGACCCATGGATCCCCTCACGCCGGTGTGGAGCGCGCCCACAATTCCCGTCGGGTCGCCAGTGGGTGGCCCGGACATCGTCGCCTGGTGGCGGAGGGACGGGGCCGTCCTCACCGCCGCCCTGCAGGTCGGCTCGGCCGCGTGGGTCACCGACCTGGCCGTCGGGTACGCCAAACAGCGGCGCCAGTTCGGACGGCCCATCGGGAGCTTCCAGGCCGTCAAGCACCTGTGCGCCGACATGGCGGTGAGAGCCGAGGTCGCCCGCTGCGCCGTGCACGCCGCCGCGGTGACCGTCGACGAGCCCGACGTCGGCGACGGGATGGTGGCGGCGGCCGGAGCCAAGCTCCTGGCGGACGAGGCGGCGATCGCCAACGGCCGGTCCTGCATCCAGGTGCACGGCGGCATGGGATTCACGTGGGAGGTCCCCGCCCACCTGGCCTACAAACGGGCCCGGGTGCTGGCCACCCAGTTCGGGACGGACGACCAGCTTTCGGAGGCGTTGGCCGACTCCATCGGCAACGTGGTGACCGACGAGGGGCGTACGGTGACCCCGTGAGCCCTCCGCCCAGCCCTCCGCCCGTCGACGTCGTGACCGTGTTGCCGGCGGGCCGCACGGTGTTCGGGATGCAGCTACCGATCCAGTCGCAGTCCACCATCTACGCCCAGGCCTGGGAGGCCCCGGCCGGCCCCGACGAACTGGCCGCCGTGGCCCTGGCCTGCGAAGCGGCCGGCTTCTTCTATGTGGGCGTGTGCGACCACACGTTCATCCCCGAACGACTGGCCGGCGCCATGAGCACCGTCTGGTACGACACCATCGCCACCCTGGGCTGGCTGGCCGGCATCACCACCGACATCAGGCTTCTCTCCCATATCTATGTCGTCGCCCTCCGCCACCCGCTCCGGGCGGCCAAGGAGTTCGCCACGGTGGACGCCCTGTCGAAGGGCCGCGTCATCTGCGGCGTCGGTGCCGGGCACGTCACCGAGGAGTTCGAACAGCTCGGCCCGGAGTTCGACCACCGGGGTCCGGTCACAGACGAGGCCATCGCCGGACTGGCCGCCGGACTGGTCGACGAGTTCCCGGTGTTGGACGGGCCGACATGGAAGGCCGAGGGACTGGGGCTCAGACCTCGACCGGTGCAGTCGCCGCGGCCACCCATCTGGGCCGGGGGGTCGAGTCGGGCCGCCCTGCGCCGGACGGCCCGGTTCGCCGACGGCTGGTTGCCCCAGTCGCTCGGACCCGACCCGGACCTGCTGGGCGAACTCCGTCGGATGCGCGACGAGTACCGGGACGGTGCGCCCCTCGACATCGGGGCCATCGCCCACCCGTTCCACGTGGGTTCCCCGGCCGCGGGATTCGACCTGCCACCGGGCACGGTGTCGGGGAGTGCCGAGCGGATCGCCGAGTACCTGCAGCCCTACCGGGCCGCCGGCGTGGGCCAGGTGCAGGTCCGGTTCCCCACCCGGTCGGTCGACGAGCAGTGCGACCAGATCGCCGCCTTCGGCCGCGACGTCATCCCCCTCGTCGACTCCTGAACCAGGTTCGGCTCCGCGGGCAGAGGGGTCCAGGCGGACGCCTCACCGGGACCGCACTACCCGGAGTTGGAGCTCGAGGTCGTGCCCCCGAGCTGACCGGTCCCCGCCGTGGTGGTCGTCTGGGCCGGACCGGTTCCGCCGGACCCGGTTCCACCGGACCCCGTACCGCCGGCCGGAGCTGCAGTGGTCGTGGTGGTACTCGAACGGGACGGCTGAGTCGTCGGCGCTGGTGCCGTGGTGGTGGCGGCGGTGGGAGGAGTCGTCGTGGTGGTCGTGGAGGTCGTGGAGGTCGTGGTGGTGCTGACCGGCGTGGCTCCGGGCACGTAGTACCCGCCGACCACGGCTCCGCCGGACGGGGCCGAGGTGCTGGCCGGGGGATTGAAGTACAACACGGTGGCCAGCCCGACGAAGGCCACCGCCATCAGGACGGTCGATCGGCGCAGAGGGAACCGACGACCCACCGGGACCGACATGAACCCGACCAGTGCGCTGTGCCGGATCTCGTCCTGGTCCGACTGTTTCCGCGCCCACGGCGCGCCGGCCCCGGACACCGCACCGGATCCGGCCGCGGGCGCCGGCGGCGTGTCGTGGGGTCCGGTGGTCCCCCCCGGGTCGGTCCGATCGTCGCTCACGAGGACCCCTCGGCGATGGACGGCGAACTGACGCCGGCCGATCGGAGGGCGGTCGTGGCCCGCAGCCGGATCTCGCGGGCCACCTCGAACTGCCGGCCCGGAAGGGTCCGGGCGATGAGCCGCAGCTGGACGTAGCCCACGTCGATGGTCTCGACCCCGGCCACCACCGGGTCGCCCAGGAGGAGCTCGCTCCACTCGCGGTCGGCGGACATCTCGGTGAACATGTCCTTCAGCAGGCCGGTCACCTTGGTCAGGTCCTCGGTCACCGCCACCGGGATGTCGATGACGGCGCGCGACCAGTCCTTGGACAGATTGGTGACCTGGCGGAGGGCGCTGTTCGGCACCACCACCAGCTCCCCCTGCGCGGTCCGCACCTTGGTGACGCGCAGGGTGAGCTCCTCGACCGTGCCGGTGATGCCGCTGGCCTGACCGGGCACCGACAGCCGGATCACGTCGCCGAAGGCGAACTGGTGCTCGGCGAAGAGGAAGAAGCCGGCCAGCAGATCCCCCACCATCTGCTGGGCGCCGAATCCCAGGCCGATGCCGATCACCGTGGCCGGGGCCACCAGGGTGGTGAGGGGGATGCCCAAACGGTCGAGGGCCAGGATGGCCGTGATGAAGCCGACGAGGGCCACCACGACCCACTCGACCGCCTCGCTCACCGCCCGGGACCGTTTCAGGGACTCCGAGGCCACCAGGCCCGACTCGATCTGGAGGCGGATCTGCCCGTCCACCCAGTGCCGACGGCGCGCTCCGATCCAGTGGGTGAACCTCACGATCAGGCCGGCCCCGAGGACGAGCACCGCCGCCGGGAGCAGATGGTTTTGGAACCAGGAGTGGTGGATCTCCGGAAAATACCATCCGCCTGTCGATGCGCCCATGTGCCGCCCCCACCGGCGTGGACCGGTCGGGGGAGAAGCGGCGGAGCGGGCCGCGGCGGCGTACCGTAAACTGACGGTCTGTCAGTTCTGTGCCCGACTCTCGGTGCCCGGCCGGTCGGCCGTCACCACTCCACGGAGGGAACACCACCATGCTCGACTACGTGATCCGCAACGGCCTGGTCGTCGACGGGACCGGTGCCCCGGGCCACCGGGCCGACGTCGGCATCCGCGACGGGAAGATCGTGGCCGTCGGCGTGGTGGACGAGGACGGGACCACCGAGCTCGATGCCGAGGGCCTCGTGGTGGCGCCGGGCATCATCGACCCCCACACGCACTACGACGCCCAACTGTTCTGGGATCCCACCGCATCGCCGTCCAACCTCCACGGGGTGACCACGGTGATCGGCGGCAACTGCGGCTTCACCCTGGCTCCGATCAAGGCCGAGGACCACGACTACATCCGGCGGATGATGGCCAAAGTCGAAGGCATGCCGCTGGTGGCCCTCGAGAACGGCCTCCCCTGGGACTGGACGAGCTTCGGCGACTATCTGGGCAAGCTGGAGGGGAATCTCGGAGTCAATGCCGGCTTCCTCGTCGGCCACTGCGCCCTCCGTCGGTGGGTCATGGGCGACGAGCGGGGTGGCGAGGTGGCCACGGACGACGAGGTGACCGAGATGGCCCGGCTGCTGGCCGAGTCGCTCGAGGCCGGCGGGCTCGGCTTCTCGTCGTCGCAGTCCCGCACCCACTCCGACGGTGACGGCAAGCCCATCTCGTCGCGCAACGCCGACCGGCGCGAGATGCTGGCCTTCTGCGAGGTGGTGCGCGACCACCCGGGCACCACGCTCGAGTACATCACCAACGGCTGCCTCGACACCTTCACCGACGAGGAGATCGACCTCATGGTGGCCATGACCACCACGGCCCGGCGACCCCTCAACTGGAACCTGTTGACCATCGACTCGCGCACGCCCGACAAGACGGCCCGCCAGCTCGAAGCGTCGGCACAGGCCGCCGAGGCCGGCGGACGCATCGTGGCACTGACCATGCCCACGCTGGTGCCCATGAACATGAGCTTCCGGAACCACTGCGCCCTCTTCCTCATCCCGGGCTGGGGCGACGTGATGGGCCTGCCCGTGGAGCAGCGCATCGAGAAGCTGAAGGACGCGGCGGTGCGGGAACAGCTCGACGAACTGGCCCACTCCGAGGGGGCGGGGGTGTTCCGTCGGCTGGCCAGCTGGGCCAACTACATCATCGGCGACACATTCGCCCCCGAGAACAAGGAGTACAGCTGGCGGGACGTGGGATCGATCGCCGAAGAGCTGGGCAAGCCCCCCTTCGACACCCTCTTGGACCTGGTCATCGCGGACGGGCTCCGCACGGTGCTCTGGCCCAAGGCCTCCGACGGGGATGACGCCTCGTGGCAGGCCCGGGTGGCCGTGTGGGACGACCCCGGAGCCATGGTCGGTGGGTCCGATGCCGGCGCTCACCTCGACCGGATGTGCGGCTCCAACTACCCGACCTCGTTCCTCGGCGACTGTCTGCGCAAGCGGAAGCTGGTCTCCCTGGAGCATGCCGTCCAACTCATGACCGAGGCACCGGCCGAGCTGTTCGGGCTGCACGACCGGGGCCGGATCGCCGAGGGTCTGTGCGCCGACCTGTTCGTCTTCGATCCGGAGACGGTGGGGTCGGAGCCGGCCACCCTGGTCAACGACCTTCCCGGCAACAGCCCCCGCCTCATCGCCGACGCCATCGGCGTGGTGCGGGTGCTGGTCAACGGGGTCGAGACCATCGCCGACGGCAAGCCCACCGGCAACCTCCCCGGCAGCCTGTTGAAGTCGGGTCGGGACACGATGACCGTCGATCCGTCCCCAGCGGGCGTCTGAGCTGAACCCGAGCGCCTCCCCCCTACCGCCAGTTCGGCGTGGCGTCGTCACAGCGACGGCACGGCGACGACGAACTGTCCGGCCGTGAGAACGGGACCTACAATGCCGACACGACGTCAGTTCGCCCACACAGCTCAGAACCGATGGGCCCGACCGGCACCTCCGTTGCTTTCATCCACGCCTCGGCGTCAACCATCACCTCGAAAGGGGCCCATCCATGGGTAGTCAGGTCACCAAGGACGAAACACAGCTGCTCATCGGCGGGAAGTGGGTCGACGCCGGCGACGGCACCTACGACGTCATCAACCCGGCCACCGAGCAGGTGGTGGGCCAGGCCCCCAACGCCTCGGTGGACGACGCCAACGCCGCCGCCGCCGCCGCCAGGGAGGCCTTCCCGGCCTGGGCCGCCACCCCGGTGGAGGAGCGCCTGGCCCTCCTGAAGACGGCTGCGGCCGCCATTCGGGCCAAAGGGAATGACCTCGTACCCCTGGTCATCGCCGAGACGGGGGCCACGGCCTCGGTCGGATCCCGTATGCAGGTCCCGGTCAGTGCGGCCCGGTTCGACCGCTACTCGCGGGACATCAGCCACGTCCAGGAGCACATGCTCCCGCCCATCGTCTCCGAGGCCACGCCGTTGGCTCCCGGCGGCCTCATCAGCGCCCTGGCCTACCGTCAGCCGGTCGGCGTGGTCACCGCCATCGCCAGCTACAACTTCCCCATGACCAACATGGCCGGCAAGGTGGCGCCGGCCCTGGCCATGGGCAATACCGTGATCATGAAGCCGGCACCCCAGGACCCGCTGGCCGTCATCGAGATGGCCCGGGTCCTCGACGAGGTGGGCTTCCCTCCCGGTGTCATCAACATCATCAACTCGGCCGGCCCCGAGCCGGCCTCGGCCCTGACCACGTCGCCGGACGTGGACATGGTGTCCTTCACCGGCTCGACCGCGGTGGGTCAGCGCATCGCCTCGGCCGGCGCCCCCACCATGAAACGACTGCTGATGGAGCTGGGAGGCAAGGGAGGGGCCGTGGTGTTCGACGACGCCGACATCAAGGGCGTGGTCACCGCCATCGGATCGGTGTGGGCCTTCCACTCCGGCCAGATCTGCACCGCACCCACCCGGGCCATCATCCACCGGAGCATCTTCGACCAGGTGGTGGCCGGACTCACCCAGTTCGCCGGCGTGCTGAAGGTGGGCGACCCGACCGACATGTCCACCGTGGTCGGCCCGGTCATCTCGGCCAGTCAGCAGCAGCGGATCCTCGACCACATCGAGACCGGGCGCAAAGAGGGCGAGGTGGTGGTCGGAGGCGGTCGTCCCGAGCACATGCCGACCGGGTACTACGTCGAACCGACCCTGGTGGTCGGGACCAACGACATCACCGTGGCCCGCGAGGAGATCTTCGGCCCGGTGGTGGTGGCCATCCCCTTCGACGACGAGGACGAGGGCATCGCCATCGCCAACGACTCGGAGTTCGGTCTCTACGACTACGTCTTCTCCGGCGACACCCCGCGCGCCTTCAGGGTGGCCAAGCAGCTGCGGGCGGGCCACGTCGGCATCAACACGGCCCAGCGCAACATGGACGCCCCCTTCGGCGGATTCAAGATGAGCGGCATCGGTCGGGACGGTGGCGACACCGGACTCGAGGCCTACTCCGAGATGCAGTCGATCATCTGGTCCAGCTGAATCCGTTCCGGCGGCCGTCACCGCGGCCCGGACACCGGCACACGGGTCCTGTGCTCAGTCGGCCCCGTAGAAGGTGGCGCCGAAGGAGAACACCCCGCCGTCGCTGGCCACCAGCCAGTAGCCACCGGCCGCCCCGTTCGTGGCCATGCCCACCACCGGGGCGTTGAGCGTCATGGCCCCAGTGCTCCCCTGGAACCGGGCATCTCCGTAGGCGAAGATCCCGCCGTCGCTGGCCACGAACCAGTACCCGAGACCGTTGGACGTGCTGACCATGCCGTTGACGGGCCGGTTCAGGTGCAGGTTGCCGGTCGAACCGTAGAAGGGGGCACCGAAGGAGAAGATCCCGCCGTCGCTGGCCACCAGCCAGTAGCCACCGGTGGCGGCGTCGGCGGTCATCCCCACCACCGGGGCGTTGAGGTGCTGACCTCCCATCGAACCCTGGAACCTGGCATCGCCGAAGGAGAAGATCCCGCCGTCGCTGGCCACCAGCCAGTAGCCCTGGCCGTCCGGGGTGGGAGCCATGGCCACCACCGGGGCGTTGAGGTGCTTTCCGCCCATCGATCCGTAGAAGGCGGCATCCCCGAACGAGAAGATCCCGCCGTCGCCGGCCACCATCCAGTAGCCGCCGCCGTCGGGCGTGGCCACGATGTGGGAGACCGGTGCGGCCAGGGCGGTCCCGGCCATGGATCCGTAGCTGGCCGCATCACCGTGCGGGGAGACCGAGCCGTCGGCGCGGGCCAACCAGTAGCCTCCGCCGTCGGCCGTCGAGGCCATCCCCACGACCGGTGCCGGCGTGTTCGGCTCGCCGACCACTGCCGGGACACGGAAGGGGTAGGGGTACTGACCACCGTCGGCAGTGACGGCGCCGTCGGCGGCGATGGTCTGTCCCGGGCAGTACACCGGATCACCGGAAGGAGCCCCCGCCGCCACCGGCGTGGCCGGCACCGGATCGCCCTGTGACGCGTTCTGACCGGCCTGCCGGGCCGACGCCGAGGACTCGTCACCGATGGTGTAGCCGAAGACCTCGACGGTCCAGGCCTGGCCGCCGCTGCAGGTCACCCCCACACCGACGTCGGTGTAGGCAGCCCCGAGTTCGTTCTGACGATGGGGAGCCGAAGCCATGTAGTCGCCGTCCATGCCGTCCGAACCGTCGCCGGGCCAGATGCCGTTTCCGCTGTCGCCGGAGTTGGCGGCGAAGTCGCAGACCTGGGTGGCCGGGCCGCTGCAGGCGGGAAGGGTCGGGTCGGCCACGGTGCCGGTGGTGGCCAGGTGCTCCGACCATGACTGGGCGTAGGCCTCCAGCCCCGCGTCGACCTGGAGCTGGGGAAGGGTAGCGCCGCGGGCAGCCCGCTCGGCGTTGATCCGCGACACCAGATCCTCGGCGTAGAGCGTCTGGACGTCGGCCACGGTGCCGGTGGCAGCGGCGGCTCGGGGCGTGGACAGGACCCCCTGGGCCACGGTGATCCCGGTCGCCACCAGCACGACGGCGGCGATGGCGGCCGAGACCGCTGCCACCCAGCCGCGATGCCGCGGATGGGTTGTCGATGGTGTGTCTTCGTGGTGCCGTCCCGGCGCCGACTTGAAACCCGTCATGGCTCGTCTACCTCGAACTGCGATCGAGCCCCTCACCCACTCCATCGGCCGATCGGGCGAAAAACTTGTGCTCTTTTGGGGTACAACTGAGCCGTGCCCGTGCCTGTGCCAGCCTCGATCCCGACCTCGTTCACCGAGGTGGCCACCCGTGTCTCCAACTGGGGGCGGTGGGGTCCGGACGACCAGATCGGCACCCTCAACCTGGTCGACAGAGCCGCACGGTTGAGGGGAATTTCGTCGGTCCGGGACGGGGATGTCTTCGCCCTGGGGCTCCCCCTGTCGGCAGCCGAGGGCATCCAGATGGGGTTCGTCGAAGGGCGGATCAACCCGACCCGCACCATGGTCAGCGTGGACGACCCCATCGGCGAACCGGGCTGGATCGCGTTCTCCGAGGACGTCGTGACCATGGCCATGCAGTGCGCCACCCACTGGGACGGCTTGGCCCACGCTTCGTACGGGGCGGGCCCGGACGGGAGGTCGCTCTACAACGGCTTCGCGGCCTCGACGGTGACCGACGGAGGTGCCGAGCGACTCGGCATCCACCTGATCACGTCGCTCGTCTCACGCGGGGTCCTGCTCGACGTGGCGCGGGCCAAGGGGATGGAGATCCTCGACCCCGGCTACCCGATCACCGCCGAGGACCTGGACGCAGCCTGCGCGTTGGGCGCTGTCGTCATCCAGCCGGGAGACGTGGCGTTGGTCCGCACGGGCCAGTCCGCCCACCTGGCCCTCCCCGGTCGCCCCGGCCTGGCCGGTGCTCCTCCGGTCCGGGACCTGCTGGCGTACACCTGGCCCACTCCGGGTCTGACCGCGGCCACGGCCGAATGGCTCCACGACCGTGACGTCGCCGCCGTGGCCACCGACACCCTGGTGCTCGAGGTCTATCCCTGCGAGGACCCCGATGTCTTCCTCCCGGTCCACCTCCTGCACCTGGTGGAAATGGGGATGACCCAGGGCCAGAACTGGTTCCTCGACGAACTGGCCGATGCGTGCGCAGCCGACGGCAGGTACGAATTCCTGCTGGACGCCACGCCGCTGCCCTTCACCAACGCACTCGGATCGCCGGTCAACCCGGTGGCGGTGCGCTGAAACCGGTCGCCGACGACCGCGCCGACGCCGATTTGGCCTGGGCCGCCTTGACCTGCGCGGTTCGGGCCGATGCCGCGCCTCCGCCCACGACCGGCCCGGTCCGGGGTGGGGGCGACTCGGAGCCCGGCACGCGGGCCCCGACCGGAGCGGGCCGTCCCGTGACCGACCAGTGGAGCAGCCGGGCCTGACTGTCCACCAACGATGCCGTCCGGATGCCCCAGAATTCGAAACCGTAACGATGGCCGGCCACCTGGGCCAGCATGGCGATGATCGTGCCGGCCGCAGCCATGGGGTCGGCCCCGGCCGGGGAGCCGGCCGCCTCGGCATGGGTGGCGATGACCCGGGCCAGCGTGACCGTGACGGCGTTGAGGGCCCGCACCCGTAGGCCCTGAAAGCGCAGATCCCCTTCGACCGTGGTCAGCTCGACCACTCGGAAGACGGCCCGGTTCCGTTCCCAGTAGTCCATGAACCCCTCGACCACCGCCACCGCCGTGTCCCAGCCTCCGGACTCGGACCAGTCGCCGTCGACCAGTCCGGCCAACACGCCCACCCCTTCGACCAGCTCCTCGGCCAGGACGGTGATGGCGGCCTCCACGTTCTCGAAGTACTGGTAGAAGGTGGCCGGGGACGTTCCGGCCTCACGGGCTATGTCGATGACCTTGATCGAGCGCCAGGGAGTGGCCACCAACAGCTCGGCGGTGCATTCGAGCAGACGTTGCCTGGTGGCCAGCCCGCGACGGCCCGGAACCCGCCCATCGGTCGTGGCGATCAGCTCCGGTTCCTGGGCGGGGGGCATGGCGGACCATGGTACCGAGGGCCGGAGGGGAGCGAGCGGTGGCGGCCAGACGAGGCTGTTTAGGCCGACTGTGAGGGAGAAATCCCTGGCGAGTAGGGTGAGGGCCCATGGCGAACCGCCCGGTGCCGCGCGCCCTTACGCGAGCCCAGCAGGCCCGGCGCCAACGAGTCATCGACGCCGCCATGGCGCTGGGGCTCGACGGGGGCTACGAGGCCGTGCAGATGCGCGACGTGGCGGCGCGCGCCGACGTGGCCATGGGCACGGTGTACCGGTACTTCACCAGCAAGGACCATCTCCTGGCCGCGGCGTTGGTCCACTGGGTCGAACAGCTCGACAACCGGTTGGCCCAGCAGCCGGCCCTGGGCGAGACGGCAGCCGAACGGGTGATCGAGGCACTCGACCGCGCCCTCCGGTCCATGGGCCGCCAGCCCCAACTGGTGGGGGCGGTCTTCACCGCCCTGGCCTCGCCGGATCCGGCCGCAGTGGAGTGTCAGCAGCAGGTGTCGGTGCTGATGGAGCGGATCATCACACGGGCCATCGGCGAGCCCCATCCGCGCAACCTCGGTGACCGCGCCCGGATCCTCGGGCACGTCTGGTACTCGGCCCTGGTCGGATGGGTCAACGGTTGGAGCAACATGGGTCGGGTGCACGACGAGCTGGTCGTGGCCATCGGACTCCTCCTTCCCACCGACATCTACGCCGAGGTCTGACCGGACCCGAGCCAGACCGGGCCGGGGCCGGCCTGATCGTGGGCCGTGACCTGGCGCCGTGACCTGGCGCCGTGACCTGGCGCCGTGACCTGGCGCCGTGACCTGGCGCCGTGACCGGGCCCCCGGGGCCGGGCATGACCCCTGTTCCGACACCTATCGGGGTACCGTCTGGCATGTCATCAGCGATCGAGGTCCGCGGACTCTCGAAGCAGTTCGGTCCGTTGCGTGCCGTCGACGATCTCAGCTTCGAGGTGGCGGAGGGCCGGGTCACCGGCTTCCTCGGCCCCAACGGCTCAGGCAAGACCACGACGCTCCGGATGCTGCTCGGACTGGTCTCCATCACCGATGGGGCGGCCACCTTCGGAGGGCGGCGCTACGTCGAGCTCGAGCACCCCATCCACCATGTGGGCGCGGTGCTCGAGGCCACCAGCTTCCATCCCTCGCGCCGGGCCGAGGACCACCTGAAAGCCGTGGCCATCGGAGCCGGGCTGCCCCTGAGGCGCGTGGACGAGACCCTCGACCTGGTCGGCCTGGCCGACGTCGCCCGTCGACGCGTGGGCAAGTTCTCGCTCGGCATGCGCCAGCGGCTGCAGTTGGCCACGGCCCTACTGGGCGACCCCGAGGTGCTCATCCTCGACGAGCCGTCCAACGGCCTCGATCCCCAAGGCATCCAGTGGCTGCGCACGTTCATCCGCCACCAGGCTTCGCTCGGCCACGCCGTGCTGGTCTCCTCCCACCTGTTGTCCGAGATGGAGGAGACCGTCGATGACGTGGTCATCGTGTCCCACGGCAAGCTCGTACTGCAGACCACGCTGGCCGAGCTGGCCAGCCGGGCCGGGACGTCCACCGGCATGCGCATCCGTACCCCGGAGCTGGCCCGGCTCATGGCCGTCCTCGATGCCATCCCCGTCGCCTATGTGCAGACGGGGCCGGACATGGTGGCCATCGCCGGCGCCACTCCCGAGTGGTTCGGTCCCCTGGCCGCCCAGCACCAGATCGTCCTCTACGAGCTGGTCCACGACCGTGGCAGCCTCGAGGACGTCTTCCTGCAGTTGACGCACGGGTTCGATGCCGCCGACCCCAGCCTCATGGGGGTCGGACCGAACCCGATGCCGGGAGGGCCGTCGTGATCGCCATCATGCGTTCCGAGTGGCTGAAGCTGCGGACGACCGCGGTTCCCTGGGTCCTCACCGGCATCGCCCTCATCGTCAACGCGTTGCTCATCCTGGTCATCTTCCTGACCCGACCGGACGCCGGCCCGGGATCGGGCTCGGGCTCGTTGGTCTCGCCCGGCTACACGGTCCCACACACCACTCAGCAGCTCCGGAACCTGGTCGGCTCGGGGTTTCAGGGATACCTGTTCGCCCTGTTGCTGGGAACCCTCATCGTGACCACCGAGTTCCGGCACAAGACGGTGACGACCTCGTTCCTGGTCACCCCGGTACGGGCCGCCCTGGTGGCCGGAAAGCTCCTGACTGCGGCGGTCCTCGGCGCCGTGCTCGCCGTCGTGATGCTGGTGGCGACGGTCATCGGCGGTGGTCTGGCGCTGGCCGCCCGGGGTGGTTCCTTCTCCGACATGGTGCACCAGATACCGGCGGTGGCACCGGGCATGATCCTGGTCTTCGCCCTCTTCGCCATCCTCGGGGTCGGCATCGGATCCGTCCTGACCAATCAGGTCGCCGCCATCATCGTGGTGTTGGGATGGTTCATCATCCTGGAGGGGATCCTGGTCAGCCTGGTCCACGGGGCCGAACGGTGGGTACCCACCGGCGCGGCCACGGCCGCGGCCAACCTGACCCGGGGCCGCGGCATCAACTTCGGCCTGTTCAACTGGTGGCAGGGCGCCCTGCTCATGCTGTTCTACGGCCTGGCCTTTGCCACCATCGGATCGCTGATCCTCACCCGGCGGGACATCACCTGAGCCCGGGTCGGAGCAGCCCCCGACGCCCGGTGGTGCCGAAGCGACCTATTGCCGCACCGCTCCCGATGGTCTAGACATTCGCGTTGTCAATGCCGGCCCCGGCTGACCGGACCTGCCTCTGGAGCCTGGGACCCGCGCCGAACAGCACCCGGCACGGATGCCGAGGGTCGACGTGGATGACCTGTCACTCGAGGGAGGTGCGGATGGACCGGAAGTGGTGGACACTGATCGCCGTATGCACCGGCACCTTCATGCTGCTGCTGGACATCACCGTGGTCAATGTGGCGCTGCCGGACATCCAGCGTTCGCTCCACTCCTCGTTCGCCGACCTCCAGTGGGTGGTGGACGCCTACGCCCTCACCCTGGCCGCATTCCTCCTGACGGCCGGTGTGCTGGGAGACATGTTCGGACGACGTCGCGTGTTCGCCACCGGGGTGGCCATCTTCTCGGTGTCCTCACTCCTGTGCGGACTCTCCACCTCCGCGCTCGAGCTCAATCTGTCCCGTGCGGCCCAGGGCGTGGGCGGAGCCATCATGTTCGCCACCTCCCTGGCCCTGATCGCCCAGGCCTTCGCCGGTCGCGAGCGGGGGACGGCGTTCGGGATCTACGGGGCCGTCGTCGGCGGGGCTGTGGCGGTCGGACCCCTGGTGGGCGGGGCCATCACCAGCGGCATCGGCTGGCGGTGGATCTTCTTCGTCAATCTTCCGCTGGGTGTCATGGCCGTGCTGATCTGCCTGGCCAAGGTGGAGGACTCCCGCGACCCCACCGCCCGCCGCATCGACTGGATCGGATTCGTCACGTTCTCGCTGTCTCTCTTCATGCTGGTGTACGCCCTGGTGCAGGGGAACGCCAAGGGGTGGTCCAGCCCCACCATCGTCGGACTGCTCGTGGGGGCAGGAGTCCTGATGGCCATATTCGTGGTCGGCGAGTGGCTGCAGAGGGACCCGATGCTCGATCTGTCGCTGTTCCGACGACCGGCCATGGTCGGAGTCTCGCTGGCCGCATTCACCCTGTCCGCGTCGATCTTCGCCATGTTCTTGTATCTCACGCTCTACCTCCAGGAGGTACTGGGGTACGGCCCGTTCGCCGCCGGCGTCCGCTTCCTCCCCCTCACGATGCTGGCGTTCGTGGTGGCGCCCGTGGCCGGCAAGCTGACCATCCGGGTCAACGCCCGCTACCTGCTCGGGCTGGGTCTGCTGCTCGTGGCCCTGGGGTGCGAGCTGATGACGCGGGTCCAGGCCGACTCGGCCTGGACCGTGCTGCTGCCGGGCTTCGTCGCGGCCGGTATCGGCGTGGGCATCACCAATCCCGTCCTGGCCTCGGCCACCGTGTCGGTGGTACCGGCGGAGCGGAGCGGCATGGCCACCGGCTCGTCCAGCACGTTCCGGCAGGTCGGCATCTCCACCGGCATCGCCGGGCTGGGCGCCGTGTTCCTCAGCCAGATCCGGACCAACACCACTACCGCCCTGACCGGGTCGGCCGACGGTCAGGCCGTCCTGGCCCATGGGGACTCCCGCCTCAGCACCGCCATCTCCGGGAGTGGCATCCGAGAGGCGGC
The DNA here is from genome assembly GCA_963756515.1 of uncultured Acidimicrobiaceae bacterium. Lineage (GTDB taxonomy): Bacteria > Actinomycetota > Acidimicrobiia > Acidimicrobiales > RAAP-2 > Bog-756. The sequence continues at coordinate 79,204 of CAVWNV010000002.1, read as the reverse complement.
CGCGTCCCTTCGCAACGTCGGGGCCAGGGACGCGCTGATCGGTGCCTACAAGGTCGGGTTCAGCTCGACCTTCGATCACCTCATGGCCATCGCATCGGTCATCGCCCTCGTGGGAGCGGTGGGCTCGCTGGTCCTGGTGCGCCAGCGGGACTTCGTGCCCAGCCACTCGCCGGGTGAGGTCATCGGTGAGTCCACCGGTGCCGCCACCGACCACGCCGTGGGCGGGGAGGGGGAGACGGCCGCCGGGGCCGCACCTCCCCCGCGCCGACCACGGCACGCCCACTCGAAGCGGCGGAGCCGGCGGCGTCGCCGATCAGCGGCACGGGCGACGACCCGGGGGGCAACGGTTTCGAGGTCACAGGCCGCACCCCGGTCCGGCTCCGGTGCCACCGCCGAGACCGCCTGACGATCCGCACGTGTTGCCGTCGGAGCCCGATCCACCAGCCGACCGGTCGCGGCACGAGCCCCATCCGTCCCGGCTGCCTCTCGATCGTCCCGACCGGGCCCGGATCCTCGCGGCCCACGACGAAGCCATGCGGCGCGGTGACCCGGGCTATCTCGACCCGGAGAGCGGGTTGTTCGTCCTGACGGCCGCCTATCTCCTCGAGCGGTCGCGTTGCTGCCAGAGCGGCTGCCGCCACTGCCCCTACGTCGGCTGACCGCCGGCCCCGGTAGGGTGCCGGTCGCGGGACGTCCGGGTTCCGACCCGGCCGGCGCCGGGCGGTCGTCCCGCCCGTGGTGGTCCCGTGTCACCCCCGACCGGAGGAGTAACGATGAAGACCAGGTTGACCGAGATGCTCGGTATCCAACATCCGGTCATGTTGGCCGGCATGGGGGGTGTGTCGTATGCGCCCCTGGTCACCGCAGTGTCGGAGGCCGGCGGCTTCGGGTGCCTCGGGGCCTCGACCATGAGCAACGAGCGCATGGTGTCCGAGATCGCCGCGGTGGCGACGGCCACCGACAAGCCCTTCGGCGTGGACCTCCTGACGGCCATGCCCGGGGACCTCGAAGGCCAGGTGGAACAGATCATCGCCGGAGGGGCCACCGTGTTCGTGGCCGGACTGGGGGTTCCGGCCGGCGTCGTCGAGCTCTGCCACCGTCACGGCGTGCTCGTGGTCAACATGTGCGGCAAGGTGGAGCACGCCCGACGGGCGCTCGACGCCGGCTGCGACATCGTGGTGGCCCAGGGGACCGAAGCCGGCGGCCACACCGGACAGGTGGCCACCATGCCGCTGGTCCCCCAGGTGGTCGACGCCGTCGGCGCCCACATCCCGGTCGTGGCGGCCGGTGGAATCGTCGACGGGCGGGGTCTGGCCGCGTCGTTGGCCCTCGGCGCCGACGGCGTGTGGGTCGGCACGCGGTTCATCGCCACCCCCGAGGCCCGCGGGGTGGCCGGGTACAAGGACGCCCTCATCCGGACCACGGAGGACGGCACCACCATCAGCCGCGCCTTCTCGGGCAAGACCATGCGGGTGGTCCGCAACCGCTACACGCGCTACTACGAGGAGCATCCCGATCGCCTCAACCCGTTCCCGGCCCAGCTGGGCACCTCGATCGAGGAGGGTGCCTTCCACCTGGGTGGTGGCGAGGACACCCCCGACATCGACCCCGAACGCGAGTGCTATCCGAGCGGCCAGGGGGTCGGCGCCATCCAGACACTGATGCCGGCGGCCAGCGTCGTCTCCCAGATGGTCGATCAGGCCGAGCAGGTGCTGGCGCACCTCGGGGCGGGCGCGGCGTGAGTCCGGTGGGACCGCGGCCGCCGGCGGCGTCGTCCCTCAGTCGGCCCGGAGCACCGACCGGTCACCGGCCCGGAGGCCGGCGATGATTCGGCGGTAGGCGCCGGCGGCGTCGTCGCCCAGCGCATCGTCCTCCTGCCAGCCCGGTCCGCCGTGGCGTCCGCCCCGGTCGAACCGGTGGAGGCCGAAACGCGGCTCGTACGAGCCCCACTCGTAGTTGTCGACCAGTGACCAGTGCCAGTACCCGGCCACGGGAACACCGTCGTCCACGGCCGCCATCACGGCCGCCACGTGCTCGCGCAGATAGCGAGGACGATCCCATCCGTCGAGTCGCGGATAGGCGTGACCGTCCCGGACCCGACTGCACAGCCCGTTCTCCACCACCCACAACGGAAGGTCCGGGGCCAGTGAACGTTGCGCGGACAGCCAGCCCGTGAGGCCGACCGGGTCGGGCACCTCGTCCCACAGGGCCCGGGTGGGGAGGCCACTCCGTCCGCCGGCGGTGCGATGGCCGGGCCATCGGAAGTGGCGACCCACGGCGGGGTCGTACCAGTCGAGGCCGAGCACATCGAGGGTGCGGTCGTGGGGGCTGTCGTAGACCGCGTCCACGGCCCGGCGGGGCACGACCCGACCACCGAAGGTGTCCGGTCCGGATCCCCCTGATCCGGCCGGGCGGCGCCGCGGCCGGTATGCCGACGTGGCCGCCCCCACGCCCCGCACCACCCGCTCGGCCAGGCCTGACGCGGGGACCAGGGCGTCGTGCTGATGCCGGCGGTCCCGAAGCCATTCGTCGACGTGGCCGCGCTCGACCCCCGAGCTCCGGGCCAGCAGGACATCGATGAGCATGCGATCGTAGGGGTAGGCGGTCAGGCAGGCGTTGTTGGTGGTGACGACGGCGTCCCGACGGACCCGGTGGATGGCCTCGTAGGCGAGCACGTGCGCGCACAGGAGGTGATCGGTGGCGATGGCGGCGTCCTCGACGGCCAGGATGCGGCCCGGCGGGAACATGCCCAGCAGCCAGGAGCCGGTGGCCAGGACATTGATCTCGTTGAGCGTGACCCAGTGGCGGACCCACGGGGCCAGGGATGCGGCCGCCAGCTCCACCCAGGACCGGTAGCGGTCGGGCGCGTCGGGACGGAGCCAGAGATCTTCGCCCAACCAGGCCGGATGGGTGAAGTGGTGGAGGGTCACCAGGGGTTGAAGGCCGCGGTCGACGCAGCCCCGCACGACTTCCACGTAGCCGGCGAGGGCCTTCTCGTCCACCTGACCGGGACCGGTGACCACCCGGGCCCACTCGACGCTCAGCCGGAAGCTGTCACACCCGAGGGCGGCCGCCCGGTCCAGGGCCTGCTCGGGGCGCTCCCAGAAGCCCACTGCATCCCCGGACGGCTCGACCCGTCCCACCTGTTCCCAGGCCAGCCAGTTGTTGGCCGGCTGGCCGGGTCCGTTGAACCCGCCCTCGATCTGGAACCCGGCCGTGGCCACACCGAAGAGGAAGCCGTCGGGGAGGACCGTACCGGCCGCCGCTGGGGCCGACGCTGGCTTCGGGTTGGAGGACACCGACCCACCTTTCCGTTCTGCGATCGGGCGCACGCCGGGCGCAGCCCGTCGGTGGTGCTCGGATGGCGATGGTAGCTTGCGGCCCGAGACGCCACGCGGCCCGAGACGCCACGCGGCCCGCACCTGCCCATGAGCGAGCCCCTCCGATGACCGGCGCTGTCACCGATCCCGAGAGGATCCCCGTCGTCGTGGCCTCGGGGCAGTCCATCGAACGCACCGAGCTGGTGACCCCCCTCGACCTCATGGCCCGGGCCTGCGAGGCCGCACTGGCCGACGTGCCCGCGCTGCGGGGCGCCGTCGACCGGGTATCGGTGGTCAATGTGATGAGCCGTTCCGGCCCGGCCCCGGCCCGGGACCTGGCCGATCGGATCGGCGCAGCCTCCGCATCGACCGAGGTGACCACCATCGGAGGCAACTCACCCCAGTGGCTGGTCAACCGGGCCGCCACCGACATCGCCGAAGGCCGGTTGGACGTCACGGTCATCGCCGGGGCCGAGGCCATCCGCTCCTCGCGGGCCCGGCGGGCCGCCGGCCTGCCACGCCACGACGGCGTGGATCGGTTTCCGGACCCTGTGGTCGGTGACGATCTCCCCGGGCTGGGCCCGGCCGAATCGGCCATCGGCCTGGCCCTGCCGGTGCACGTGTACCCACTGTTCGAGAGCGTCGTGGCCTGGCGGGCCGGTCACGACACCGAGGCCCACCGGCAGAGCATGGGCCGGCTGTTGGCTCCGCTCTCCGAGGTGGCGGCCACCAATCCGTTCGCCTGGTTCCCCACGGCCCACGAACCCGAGACCATCGCCACCCCGACCCCCCGGAATCGCATCGTGTGCGAGCCGTACACCAAGCTCATGACGGCCTTCCTGGGGTCGGACCAGGGCGCGGCCCTGGTGGTCTGCTCCCTCGAAGCCGCCCGCCGGGCCGGTGTCGCCGACCGAGCCGTCTTCATCTGGTCGGGCGCGGAAGCGGTCGACGTCCGGTTTCCGGCCTCCCGGCCCGATCCCGGACGATCTCCGGCCATCGGCGCGGCCGGCGCGGCCGCCTTCGACGCGGCCTCGGCTGCGGCCGGCCCGGGTGGCAGCATCGGCATCGACGATGTCGAGGTGATCGATCTCTACTCGTGCTTCCCCTCCGCCATCGAACTGGCGGCCGAGGCCCTCGGGATAGCCACCGACGACCGGCGAGGCCTTTCGGTCACCGGTGGTCTGCCCTTCTTCGGCGGTCCGGGCAACAACTACACCACGCACGCCATCGCCACCGTGTGCGACCGGCTGCGGGGGGCACCGGCCCGGCTGGGCATGACCACCGGCCTCGGCTGGTTCATCACCAAGCACGCCCTCGGCCTCTACGGGTCGACGCCGCCGCCGGCCGGGTTCCGGCGCGGGGACACCGGTGGGGCCCAGGCCCGGATCGACGCCTCGGCCGTGGAGACCGCGGCCTCGGTGGAGGTGGCGACCGAGGCCACCATCGTGGCGGTCACGGTGGTCCGGGACCACGAGGGGGCGGCCACCGGGGCCCCGTTGATCGCCCGGCTGCCCGACGGGCGCCACATGGCCCTGGCTGCGGCGGACGACGACGTCACCCGGACCGTCGGTCACCTCGACGTCCCGGGTCTGGTCGGGAACGCCGTCGTCGTCATGCCCGGGCCGGCGCGCTACCGTCTGGCCACAGGCTGACCGACCGACCGTACACAGGGAGACCCGTCATGTCCGAGCTGCTCCGCCAACGCCAGGGTCACATCGAGATCCTCACCATCAACAGGCCCGAGGCCCGCAACGCCATCAACGGCGCCGTGTCGAGGGCCTTCTCCAGCGCGTTCGACGAGCTCGAGGCCGACAACGACTGCTGGGTGGTCGTCGTGACCGGAAGCGGGGACAAGGCCTTCAGCGCCGGTATGGACCTCAAGGCCTTCACCGCCGGTGAGGCCGGCGAGATCATGGGGGCCAAGGGAGGGTTCGGAGGCATCGCGCAGCGGGACTTCCCCAAGCCCCTGATCGCCGCGGTCAACGGGTCGGCCCTGGCCGGAGGGTGCGAGATCATGCTCTCCTGCGACCTGGTGGTGGCGGTGGAAGAGGCCAAGTTCGGCATACCCGAGGTCAAGCGGGGCCTGATGGCCGGGGCCGGTGGCCTCATCCGGCTGCCGAAGCGGATCCCACCGGCCATCGCCCTCGAGCTGGCCCTCACCGGGGACCCCATCGACGCCCGGCGGGCCCTGGAGCTCGGGCTGATCAACCGGGTCGTGCCGGCCGACAAACTGATGGACGAGGCCCTGGCCCTGGCCGGCACCATCGCCGACAACGCGCCCCTGGCGGTGCGGGCGTCCAAGCGGGTCATGAAACAGGCCGGGGAGCTCCCCGACGCCGAGGGCTGGGTCATCAACAACGCCGCCGTACCCGAGGTGTTCGGATCGGCTGATGCCATGGAGGGGCCCATCGCCTTCGCCGAGAAGCGCAAACCCAACTGGACGGGAGCGTGACCGCACCGGTGCCGACGGCCGCTCCCAGCCGGTGACCGCCGCCGTCGTCACAGGGTTGGGGCGGGCCGTCGTCGAGGCGGGTGGGCAGGCCGCCGGCAACGTCCCGTCCCTCTCCGACGCCCTCGGAGGGTTCCGGCTGATCCTCCACGCGCTGGCCGCCACCGTCTGGGTGGGCGGGCAGTTCACGGTGGCCGGGCTGCTGCCGACCATCAGAACGCTGGGCGAGGACGCCCCGAAGAAGGTGGCCCGGGCCTTCGGGCGCCTGCTCTGGCCGGCCTACGCCGTGCTGGTGGTCACGGGGTTCTGGAACATCGGGTCACTGACGGTCAAGGACGCCTCCTCGGCGTGGAAGACCGTGCTGATGGTCAAGATCGCCGTGGTGGTGATGGCCGGGGTGGCCGTCCTGCTCCACCAGCGGGCCGCATCGAAGCGGGCCACGGCCGTCTGGGGGGCCATCGGGGCCCTGGCCTCGGTGGCGGCGCTCTGCCTAGGGGTGTTCCTGGCCGGTTGAGGAGCCGGAGACGTCATCCGCCCTGGCCGGCGGCGCCGAATACCACCACAGCCCGTTGCGGCCGCTGCGCGGCGGGCCACGACCGACGGGTCTAACCTGGTAGTCAGCAGCCGATAGAAGGAGACACCATCGTGAACTTCGGCCCCCCCGCAGAGATCTTTGGCGTAGACGGCATCATCATCCTGGTCGTGGTGGTGCTGGTCCTGTTCGGCTCCACCCAGATCCCCAAGTTGGCCCGCTCACTCGGGTCGGCCCAGAAGGAGTTCAAGAAGGGGCTCGACGAGGGATCCTCCGATGATCCCGCTGCGCCCCCCGCCGTGGCCCAGGCCACTCCCCCGGCGGCGGTGAACCCTCCAGCCACTCCCCCGGCGGTGCAGGTGAACGTCGAGGGCCAGCAGGGTCCGACGTCCTAGCCCGGCAGGAGCGCCGATGAGCGACAGGATCGCCGGGGGCCCGATCCTGTCGAGGGACCGTCGGGACGGACGGGGCCGATGGCTCCCGCTGTGGTCCTTGCAGGTGATCGAGCTCATCGTGGCCTTCGCCTTCGTCGACATCTCGATACACGTCAGCAACGGCGGGTTGCTGGTGGGGGTGGCCGTGGCCCTGGTCGTCCTGGCCGTCACCGCACAGGGCCCCCTCGGAATCTTCCGGATCTGCCCACCCGGGCTCCATCTGATCCTGGTGGTCGTGACGGCGGCGGTGGCGGCGGTCGCCCCCGTCGTCCCCGCCCTCCGTCCCGACATCGAGGGGATCATCGTCCTGGAGTTCGGTGCCGTCGGCCTGATCCGGGTGGCCACCCTCACCGAGACGACCGGGCCCCGACGGGTCGGGGCCAACCGACGGGGATCGGCCGCCCCGGTGATCGACGCCACGGCCACCGTGGCCGGCCCGGGCTCCGCTACCCGTGGTCCTGACGCGGATCCTCACCCGTCCCGGGCCGCGTCGCCCCGGGCCACCCCGGGCCAGGGGGACGGCGTGGCCGCACCGGTCACCACAGACGCCGGCGCGGCGGCAGCGCGGTGGGCGGGTCGGACCGCAGCCACCGCAGCGGTAACGGGACGACAGGCGGTGGCCCGGCATCGGCCCGGGGCCGAGGAGCGGGTCAAACGGACCATCCGGAACGCCGGTCGACTGGCCGGCCGGTTCACCGCTCCGTCCGACTCCGACCAGACCGACGGCTGAACCATGGCTGCCCCCACCGACGTGCTGGAGATCGCCGACCGCCTCTGGACCGGGGCGGTCACGACATCCGAGATCCATCCGCTCAGCCCCTCGTCCGGGTTGGCCGAGGTCGCCGACGACGTCAGCTTCGTTCCGTCCTTCGCCAACGTGTCGGCCGTGAGCACCGAGGACGGGCTGGTGCTGGTCGACACCGGCAGCGCCTTCATGGCCTCCGAGATCCACCGCACGTTGCGGGCCTGGCGGACAGGCCGCCTCCACACCGCCATCTACTCGCACGGCCACATCGACCACGTCTTCGGCGTGCCCGTCTGGGCGGCGGAGTCGGCCGAGTCCGGGTGGCCGGAGCCGGTGGTGGTGGCCCACGAGGCCCTTCCGGCCCGGTTCGACCGCTACATCAAGACGGCCGGATACAACGGCATCATCAACCGGCGTCAGTTCGACATCGAGTCCCTGGTGTGGCCCACGGAGTACCGCTACCCCGACCGCACCTACCGCGACCATCTCGATCTCGACGTCGGCGGGGTGAGGGCCGAACTCCACCATGCCAAGGGGGAGACGGACGACCACACCTGGACCTGGTTCCCCGCGGCCAAGGTGCTGTGTTGCGGCGACCTGTTCATCTGGGCCTCCCCCAATGCCGGCAACCCGCAGAAGGTGCAGCGCTATCCGCTGGAGTGGGCCGACGCCCTCCACCAGATGCTGGCCCTCTACGACACGCCCGAGGGCGGTCCCGAGGTGCTGCTCCCCGGACACGGCTACCCGGTGGTCGGGGGGGAGCGGGTGGTCCAAGCCCTGACCGACACCGCGGCCCTGCTCGAGTCCCTGGTCAGCCAGACGTTGGCGCTCATGAACAGCGGGGCCCGCCTGGACGAGGTCATCCACACCGTGGCCCCGCCGGCCGGCCTGATGGAGCGGCCCTATCTCCGACCCGTCTACGACGAACCCGAGTTCATCGTGCGGACGGTCTGGCGACAGTACGGCGGCTGGTGGGACGGCAATCCGGCCACCCTGAAGCCGGCCCCGGAGAGGACCCTGGCCGTCGAACTGGCCGAACTGGCCGGCGGCGCCGGTGCCCTGGCCGACCGGGCCCTGGCCCTCGCCACTTCCCACGGCGGTGTCGCCACACCGGAAGGGAAGGCCCCGGGTGGCGACACCGCCGGCGACACCGCACTGCGCCTGGCCGGCCATCTGGCCGAACTGGCCTGGTTGGCCGCCCCGGACGACCCGGGTGTACAGGAGGTCCGCCGCACCGTCTTCACCCGCCGGGCCGACGCCGCCTCGTCCACCATGGCCCACGGTGTGTTCTCGTGGGCGGCCCGGGAGTCGGGGGGCGGTCCGTCGGGGAAGCCGTCCTGACCGGCCCGCCGGGGCGGTCGTGGCCACCCTTGTGAACAGGGAGTTCTTCAGGCGAAAAAATCTGCTCCGCCAACTTCTCCTTTCACTCCGGTGCCCACTAGTGTCATCGCCGTGAACGCATTCACAACCGGTTTCCGACGCTCCCCCCGGGTCGGCATCCAGCCCCCGCACGGTGCGAACGGCGACCCGGGGAGTGTCCCTACCCCACGTCGGCGCTGGGCCCGCTGGGCCCTCGGGCTGGCCGTGGCCGCCCCTCTGGTGCTCGGTGGCTGCAACTTCTACCCGTCGTACGGCGCCAGCCGCGGCGCCACCTCGCAGGGCCAGGACACCTTCAAGCTCTACTCGGGCATGATGACCACCGGCATCATCGTCGGTGGCCTGGTCTTCATCCTGATCCTCTGGACCGTGCTCCGCTACCGGAAACGCTCTGACGAGATGCCCCGCCAGTTCCACGAGAACGTGCCGATCGAGATCATCTACACCGTGGTGCCCGTGCTCATCGTGGCGTTCCTGTTCGCCTTCACCGTCATCACCGAGAACAAGGTCGACGCCACCGTCCCGGCCGCGGCCACCGTCACTTCGTCCGGCAAGCCGGTCGTCGACATCCACGTGACCGCCTTCCAGTGGGGCTGGCGGTTCGACTACCCGGACCTCAACGTCGGCGTGGCCGGTGAGACCACCAACGGACCCAACAACCACGGTCCCCAGATGGTCGTCCCGGTGGGCCAGACGGTGCAGATCACCCTGGTGTCGGACGACGTGATCCACGGCTTTTACGTGCGCGACTTCAACTTCAGTCGCTACGCCCTACCCGGCGTGACCAATCTGTTCGACCTCGACGTGCTCCATGCCGGCACCTACAACGGTCAGTGCACCCAGATCTGCGGGCTCTATCATTCGGAGATGCTGTTCAGCGTCCGGGCGGTGAGCCCGTCGGCGTTCTCCCAATGGGCCGCCTCCGAGGTGCAGGAGGGCCATACGCTGCAGCGCTCCGGCTCCGGCGCCCAGAACAACGCTCCGCCCTACGACCGCATCACCCCGTCCAATGCCTAGTCATCCGATGGCCAGGCCACCACTGCCCAGTCCGACGCTGTCCACGCGCAAGGGATCCGCATGACGACGACCATCGAACCCGACCTGGTCACCCCCGAGGAGCCCGGAGGTCCGGACCACCATGGACCAGAGTCCCAACCGGGCCACGACGAGCACCATCACGAGGGACCGACCGGGATCCTCAACTGGCTGACGTCCACCGACCACAAGGTCATCGGCAAGAGCTACATGATCACCTCGTTGGTGCTCTTCTTCATCGCCGGCATCATGGCCCTGGTCATTCGGGCCCAGCTGACCACCCCGACGGCCTCGCTGGTCTCCTTCCAGACCTACAACGAGCTGTTCACCATGCACGGCAGCCTCATGCTGTACCTGTTCGCCGGTCCCTTCGCCTTCGGTGGCCTGGCCAACTACATCGTGCCCCTGCAGGTGGGCGCGCCCGACATGGCCTTCCCCCGCCTCAACGCCCTCTCCTACTGGCTCTACCTGGGTGGCTCGATCACCATGATGTCGGGATTCCTGGTGGCCGGCGGGGCGGCCAGCTTCGGCTGGGTGGCCTATGCGCCACTGTCCAACGCCACCAACTCACCCGGTGCCGGCGCCGACCTGTGGCTGATGGCCCTGGCCCTCACCGGCTTCTCCGCCATCTTCACCGGGGTGAACCTGTGCGCCACCATCTTCTACCTGCGCGCCCCGGGGATGACCATGTTCCGGGTGCCCATCTTCTCGTGGAACATGCTGGTCACCGCCATTCTCATCCTCATTGCCTTCCCGGTCCTGTTCGGCGCGGTGGTGCTCCTCTTCTGCGACCGCCACTTCGGGACCCACATATTCACGGTGCAGGGTGGCGGGGTGCCGGTGCTGTGGCAGAACCTCTTCTGGTTCTTCGGCCATCCCGAGGTGTACATCCTGGCGCTGCCGTATTTCGGCATGGTGACCGACATCATCCCGGTGTTCTCCCGCAAGCCGCTCTTCGGCTACAAGGGCATGGTCTTCGCCACCATGTCCATCGCCGCCCTGTCCACCGGGGTGTGGGCGCACCACATGTTCACCACCGGCGTGGTACTTCTGCCGTTCTTCTCCCTGTTGTCCTACATGATCGCCATCCCGACCGGCATCAAGTTCTTCAACTGGATCGGCACCATGTGGGGCGGCCAGCTGAGCTTCCAGACACCCATGCTGTTCTCCGTCGGTTTCCTCTTCGCCTTCCTCATGGGCGGGGTCACCGGTGTGCTGCTGGCCTCGCCACCGGTCGACTTCATGACCCACGACACCTACTTCGTCGTGGCCCACTTCCACCAGGTGCTGATCGGCACGGCCGTCTTCGCCGGGTTCGCCGGCTTCTACTTCTGGTATCCGAAGATGTACGGACGCATGTTGAGGGAGAGCCTGGGCAAGCTCCACTTCTGGGGACTGTTCATCGGGTTCTGGGTCACCTTCATGCCCCAGTACGTGGTCGGCCTCGACGGCATGCCCCGACGGGTGGCGGCCTACCTGCCGTCCAACGGCTGGACGACCCTGAACGTGATCTCGACGGTGGGGGCGTTCATCATCGGAGCCTCGTTCCTCTTCTTCCTCGCCAACCTGTGGGTGTCGTGGCGCAACCCCATCCCGGCGGGAGACAACCCCTGGGACGGGCACGCCCTCGAGTGGTTCACCTCCTCGCCACCGCCCCACCACAACTACTCCCAGCTCCCTCCCATCCGTTCGGAGCGCCCGACCTGGGACTACAACCATCCTGAGCACCGCACCATCCACACCCCGTCCAAGCGTCCGGATCCGGCGACCGAGCCCGAGACGGTGGGGGCGCCCTCGTGAAGGTCTACGGGCTCTTCCTGGCCGGCGTCGGCATCTTCTTCGGCATCATCGGGATCATCTACTGGTTCACCAGCTACGACGACGGGGGCTTCGCCATGCTGGTCGGCTCGGCGCTGCTCGGCCTCCTGCCCGGCTCGTACTACCTGTGGTGGTCACAGCGGATGAAGCCCCAGCCGGACGACGACGCCAACGCCGATATCGCCGAGGGTGCGGGGACGATCGAGTCGTTCCCGGGATCGAGCATCTGGCCGTTCCTCTTGGGCATGGGGGCTCTGTTCACGGTGCTGACGTTCGTCTTCGGGCTCTGGATGGCCCCGCTGGGAGCAGCCCTCCTCCTCATCGCGGCCATCGGAGGCACCACCGAGAGTCGGCGGGGCGGAACGGTCTGAACCACGTCTCCCGGGCCGGGAGCTCCGCGGCCGCGGGCCGCGGGCCGTGCTCGACGGGCTACTCCCGGCGCCGCTCGGCGTGGGCATCCAGTAGGAGCGCCAACGAGGCGGTGATCCGCTCCGCCGTGGGCAGGTGGAGCCCCTCGTCGGGGCCGTGCGCGTTGGAGCCGGGGCCCAGCACGCCGAGAGCCAGGATCTGGGCCCGGGGAAACCGGGCGGCCAACCAGCCCAGGAACGGGATGGTCCCTCCCTCCCCCACCTGGCCGGAGGGATGGCCGAAACAGGCCGTCGAGGTGGCATCGAGAGCGGTGAGCAACCACGGCTCCAGCGCCGGTGCGGCCCAACCGCCGGCGACCATGCCGACATCCCACTCCACCTGGGCCCCGTAGGGCGGGTCGGCCGTCAGGACCCGGGCCACCGCCTCGCCGGCCACTTCAGGATCGGTGGTGGGAGGGAGGCGGACGACCAGCTTGAGGGAGGTGAACGGCCGGAGCACGGCGCCGGCGTCGGCCGACGGCGGCAGGCCGTCGGCCCCGACCACCTCCACCGAACCCTGCCAGGCCACCCGCACAGCCTGTTCGGCGACGTCGGCCCCCTGCAGGACCAGGCCGTCCACCACCGGGAACTCGGCGGCCCCGAGTCCGGCCGCCGTCCGGGCCTCGGCCAGGCCGACGGCGGCGGCCCGGGCCGAGGAGGGAGGGTCGACGCGGAGCTCGGGCAGGAGCAGGTCACCCGTGGCGGGATCCTCGAGTCGGTCGAGGAGCAGGCGGGCGATGCGGAACGACGACGGCACCACCGCGCCGGCCGAGCCGCTGTGCACCCCGTGCTCGAGCACCCGGACGGTCAGCGTCCCGCTGATGGCGCCGCGGAGCGAGGTGGTCACCCACAGCCGCTCGTAGGTGGGGCTGCCTGAATCGAGGGCGATCACCACATCGGGTTCGCCGAGCCGGTCGGACAGGTGGGCCAGCACCTCCAACAGGTGCGGACTACCACTCTCCTCGGAGCCCTCGGCCATGACCACGCACCGGGCGTGCCGGCCCCCGCCGGCCCGTACCGCTTCGAGGGCGAGCAGGGCCGACGGCAGCGCGTAGCCGTCGTCGGCGACGCCGCGGCCGTAGAGCCACTCCCCTTCGAGCACGGGCGACCAGGGACCCCGTCCGCGGGTCCAACCGTCGAAGGGGGGTTGTTTGTCGTAGTGACCGTAGACCAGCACGGTGCCGGTGACCCCGGGATCGGTGGCGGGGACGTCGACGACCACGGTGGGGGTCAGCCCGGGGATCCGTACGACCTCCACCGACGCCCCGTCCAGGGGGCGCCGACGGGCCCACTCCGCCATGAGCTCGGCCGTCTCCTCCAGCCGTCCGTTGGCCTCCCACCCGGGGTCGAAGGCCGGGGACAGGCCGGGGATGCGGGCGTAGGTGTCGAGCAGGGGCAGGACGTCCGCGGGCCAGCAGTCGCGGGTATGGGCAACGACGTCGTCGGCTCGGAGTTGGGTGGCCATGAACCGGAGCCTAGACAGACCGCACGTCGTCGGACGGTCGCCAGCGGTCGAGCGATCCAGCGCTGCGGAACCGGGGGAACCGGCCACCCACCGGCACACGGGGACGTGTGGAAGATCACCGATCCGGGTCGGGAGGTGCGACACTCTTTCGTGGCCTCATACGACGCCTTGGCTTGGCATGACTTCTTCATCGGCACGATCGGGGCCGCGGCGGCCCTGACCGGACTGCTGTTCGTCGCCATCTCGATAAATCTCGAACAGATTCTGAAATACCCTCAGCTACCAGGGCGAGCAGCCGGCACGCTGGGGATCCTCATGAGTGCCTTGGTCGTCTCCGGGTTGGGGCTGGCACCAGGGCAAGGTCGACCGGCCCTTGGAATCGAGATCGCAGCCGCTGGCGCCATCGTGGCCACACAGGCCGTATGGGCGTCCCACGGAAAAGAGGCGCCCGGTGAACCGACCTCTTGGCAGATGGAACACCTGGTCACGTTGTTGCTACCGAGCGTCGCTTTGATCGTGGGAGGGGTGAGCCTGATCGCAGGTGCGGGAGGCGGCTTCTACTGGGTGTTCGCCGCCATCCTGCTTGCTTTCGTTTCGGCTTCGATCAACGCCTGGGTATTGCTCGTAGAGATCAAGCGGTAGGGATGCCGACGTATGCCCCCATGGCACCGGTTCCGTGGGGCATCCTTGACCTGTCAACCTCGAACGCTGCCGGGCCGATCTGAACAGGAGGGGACCCATGTACGCAATCGTCACCAATGTCAGGGTCGAGAACCCCGATGAAGCTCGGCTGCTCCTTCCACAGGCCAGAGAGGCTCTAGTCTCACGGGCACCAGGCATCGTTTGCGGTTATTGGCTCGAACCGGTCGATGGCATCGGAACATCGGTGCTGGTCTTCGAGACCAAGGCCCATGCTGATGAAGCAGCCAAGTACCCGGTGCCCCCTATGCCGGGAGTCACTCCGCTCGACCTGACGATCCGGGAAGTATTTGCACACGTCTGATGGCGGGAGATGGAACTGCCGCCGGCGGCCATGATGGAAAAGTGCAAGAATCCCGACGCAGTCTCCGATAGGCGGGGATGCGGTGGAAAGGCAGAACGGCATGGCGAAATACCTGATGAGTTGGAAGACGCGTGCTGCTGGCACGGCACAACAGAACCACGACGATGGAAAATCTGTTCTTGACGCCTTTGCGAAGTGGCAGATCCCGGATGATCAGGACTACAAGGAGTTCTTGAGCCGGGTCGACGGTGAAGGCGGCTTTGCCGTGATCGAGACGGACAATCAGGCCGGACTCCTCGACGGCGTGTCGAAGTTCCTCACCTGGCTCGAGTTTGACATAGTCCCGGTCGTCGACATCATGGATGCCGTGTCGGTCCTCGCCGCCGGAGCGGAGTATCGCGAATCGATCTGATTGTGTCCGAGTAGAGGGACACCGCGAACGTGCCACTGATCAGCTACACCTGCGCACCTTCAGGCAGCCAGCAGCCCACGCGGTTGTACCGATGAGGACCGAGTCGTCTCGGTAACGCCTGCGCTGTCGCTGGCAGATCGCGACCGCAGAGTCGATCCGGAGAGGGTGGCAGTGGGGTGGCAGTGGAGGATGTGACAGCGGAGATCCATGGGTTCAGCGAGCCGGATTCGACGCCGACGCCGTGGGCGGCGGGACTCGAGCGGCTCCGTGCAGCAGACACCTACTGGCTATCGACGGTCCGTCCCGACGGCCGACCGCACGTCACGCCGCTGATCGCTGTCTGGCACTCGGAGGTGCTCTGGTTCACCACCGGGCCCGAGGAGCGTAAAGCGCAGAACCTGGCCGAGAACCCATCGTGCGTGCTGACGACCGGACGCAGCGACCTCGTCGAGGGGGCGCTTGACCTCGTGATCGAGGGTCGGGCTGAGCAGGTGACCGACGATGCCGAGCTCGAGCCGGTCGCGACGGCGTTCGCGGACAAGTACCCGACCGGTCCGTGGGACTTCGTCGTGCGCGACGGGGCATTCAGCGACCGAAACGCCGGAGGGCGCGCAATCGTGTTCCGGGTACACCCGATGCGAGGACTGGGGTTCCGCAAGGGCGATCAGTTCAGCCAGACGACCTGGCAGGGCTTCCGATGAGCCCGGACGTCCCACCGGGTCAGTGAGCTGGGACCGACCCCTACGGCTGGTCACCACCGTTGGCGGCGTACACGCACCCTGTCACCCAATCACCACGGCTGTCGCCCTCTGGCATGGCGTGCTTCACCTGAGCCGAGCAGGCTTCTGTAAGGGAATCTCCATCCTTCTGAAGAGCCTTGATCGTGTCCACGCCATCAGCTTTGTACCAGTAGTAGCCGTCCTGATGGGACGGGTCCACTAGGGCCGATGAGCATGCGGAGGCCAGAAGGGCCGACGCCAGCACGATCAGAATGAATACCGTTCGGCTCCACCACCTCACCGCCACACGGTGATCCTATGGCCGCGAGCGTGCTCGTGGCCGGTCTGCGGCACCGCTCCCGATCCGTACCGACCTCTTGTGCCCGTCATGGTTGTTCGCTAACATACAACTAGATGGTTGTAGATCAGGCCTCCGACGCTGGCGTCGACCGCATCTTTCACGCCCTCGCCGACGGCACTCGGCGCGACATCCTCGCCCTCGCCGTCGAGGGCGGGTACAGCGTGTCGGCGTTGGCGAAGCGCTACCCGATGAGCTTCGCCGCCGTGCAGAAGCACGTCGCTGTGCTCGAGGGTGCCGGACTCGTCACCAAGGAGCGGCGGGGGCGGGAGCGGCTCGTGCACACCGACGTCGACACCGTCCAGAGGGCCCGGGTGCTCCTCGACGGCATCGAGGCGCTGTGGCGGGCGCGGGTGGACCGGATCGACGACCTCCTGGCAACCGAGAAGCGAACCACTGGAGGCGAGCGATGAGCGTGACCAGCGTCGAGAAGGACCCCGAATCCCTGACCGTGACGGTAACGGCGGACCTCGATGCCACCGTCGAACGGGCGTGGCAGCTGTGGGCCGACCCCCGCCAGTTCGAGCAGTGGTGGGGGCCCCCTGGCTACCCGGCGACCGTGGTCGACCACGACCTGCGGGCCGGCGGAAGGATCACCTTCTTCATGACCGGAACCGAGGGCGAGCGCTACGACAGCACGTGGGAGGTCATCGCCGCCGACCCGCCCCGCCACCTCGAACTTCGGGATGCCGACGTCGACGACAACGGCCGGCCGAACGACGGGAACGCGATGACAGCCATGGTCATCACCATCGACGGTAGCGACGGCGGTGGCACGGTGATGGCGATCCGTACCCACTTCGACTCGCCGACGGGTATGGAGGAGGTGCTCGCCACGGGGTTCGAAGAAGGCATGCGCCATGTCCTCTCGCAAATCGAAGCAGTCCTCACCGGCACGCCGGCGTGAACGGCTGACACGGTGCGACGGCGCCGGACCTACGACGCCGAGCGACCCACAGCCTGAGCATGAAGATCCACTCGGAACGCTCGGGGCCGGTGCCTCACCTCGTCTACTGAGTCCACAGCCCGCCGCTGGTCCCAGCGCTCAGCCCTCCGATGCAAGCGGTCCTCGTCTGTTACCGAGCTGCGCATGGACTCACGGTCAATCAGGGTCTAGAAGTGCCAGCCCGAAGGGATCCAGGGGACCGGGACGGCCATGCCGTCAACGAACAAGGACCCGCGTATCTGTGCCGTGAGACGGGCCTGATGAAGCACGCCGAACGCCCACTGCTGGGCAGCGGTGAGCCCGTGGACCAAGATTTCTCCCTCGGAGCCGGCGATGAACCGCCACAGGAGGACGGCGGCTGTCTGCTCGTCGGTTGCCCCCAGCATGGCCAGTCGCTCCGATTGCCAAAGCACCCACCCTCGCCCGGAGTCGCTGTCCACCACGTCCATGCGGAAACGCCCGCCACTCAGCCCGAAGGCCACATCCTCGGTGCGCGAACGGCCCAGCTGTGCCTCCACCTCGGCCACCAATTCCAGGTCCCCCTCATCGCCGTCCCGACCGGGCAGAGAGGGTGGGATGGCCCGGCGGTCGGGTTGGCCTCCCATCTCGGCCGTCGGGTGCATGGCCAGTCCGGCCAGGAAGTAGCGGCGCATGGCCCGGGGGTCGGGCGAGGACTGGATCATGCGCTCAGTGGCTCCGGTGGCGTAGCCCAGGGCCGCCTCGAGGAGCCGCCTGCCCACTCCCCGGCTCTGGAACGCCGGATGGACGAACAGCATGGACAGCCCCCAGAAGGTGTCCCGCCGGACAGACTCGGCAACGCCCACCACACGCCCTTGCGAGATCGCCACCCAAGCTCCGGGCCCGTCGCGCTGAACGAAACGGGCATGGCCCACGCGGCTGGCCTCCAACTGGGCATCGCTCGGTGGGGTGCGCGGCGGAAGCTGACCCGCCTCCTCCTGCGCGGCATCGGCGGACTCGACCACGGCCATCACCGCTTCGACGTCACCGAGGGCCATGGGTCGCAGGTCCCACCTCTCAACGTCGCCGGTCGCTCCACGAGGGGATGTAACGCTCTCCATGGCCCCATGCTGGCACGCCGGCCACCCGGCCCGCCCTGCGTCCCAGCCCGAGACTTGCCGACAGGCTGCCTCGGCGACATGGCTTCACACGCCCTCCCGTCGGTCCACACACCTGTCGTCACCCACCTACTGAAATGAGATTCCACCTATAATCGCTGCCTGTGAGTTATCCGGTTGATTTCGTCAACGTGTCTCCAGTCGGCCTGGAGTCGTCACCCGTGGTGGATGCGCTGGCCGGCCTGCGAGCGAACGAGGCTCGCTACTTCAAGAACAAGTACGACCACGTCTTCACGGTCGAGCCTGCCGCCAACGCCAAAGAGGACATCGACCTGGTGCACCGCATCCTCAAGGAAGAACGGGACATCGTCATCGCGTCGCCCCCACTCGAAGCAACGACGTTCCAGGTCGAGAACATCCGTTGGACCTACGTGTTCTACGAGAGCGGACTATCGATCAACGTCCTGTACACCCTCGACGGACCCAGTCCGAAGCGGGCGGTCGGGTTCAAGCTCTCCGAGGGGATGGACATTCCCGCCGAGTTGGCTTCGTTCAAGTTCGCACGTCAGAAGTCGAAGCTGGCCGGGACCATCCGAGGCTCGTATTTCGTGATCAAGGGCGAGTATTGACCCCGTAAGGGCGCTGGATCCACCCACGTTCGGTCCTGGTCCGACCAGGGCCGGGAGGTCTGGTCGCCGGCACCCTGTGCCGTCAACATGCCGGGTGGGTGGCGGTCCGGTGAGCGTCGTACCCTGATGCACGGACGCTCTGGCCCTCCGAGAAAGGGATCTCCGATGAACTCTTCTGATGTCGCTAGCTCCGAGCGGGACGACTTCTGCCGAGGCTTGAGGCAGCACCGCGACCTTCTCCTACGTACGGTGCGCGGGCTGAGCGATACCCAGGCCCGGCTGACTCCCACCGTCAGCCGGCTTTGCCTCGGTGGCATCATCAAGCACGTCACATTGATGGAGGAGAGCTGGGTCCGATTCATCGAGAAGGGCCCCGCCTACCAAGGACCCCCTGATAGAGCGGCATACGAGAGACAAGCAGCAAGTTTCCGCTTTGAGGAGGCCGAGACGCTTGATGAACTGCTCGCACGGTACCGCGTCGTGGCCCGCTGCACAGATGAGCTGGTGACCAGCTTGCCGTCGCTGGACGCATCCCACCCCTTGCCGGAGGCGCCTTGGTTCGAGACCGGGGCCCATTGGTCTGCCCGCCGGGTCCTACTGCACATCGTGGCTGAGACCGCCCAGCACGCCGGCCACGCCGACATCATCCGCGAAACCATCGATGGGGCGAAGTCGATGGGCTGAACATCCTGGGTGGCTGGCATCAGGCGTAGGAGGCCGACCCGTTCCCGACACCCCCGGTTCCTTTTCGATCAACTCGACCGTCCACCGCTGCCGGATATGTCGGCCCCCGACCAATACCGGTAGGTCAGCCTGATCAGTCCGTCACAACGAGGCGGAGTCCGCCATCGAACGAGGTGGCATCCAGCAGCCGAGCATGAGTGGCCTTCCACCGACCACTGTCCAGATCGGTGGCCAACCGGCCCATCCGCTCCTCTACGAGATCCTCAGGCAACTCGGCGAATGCCGAACAGCACGCTCGAACCTCTGGATCCAAGAACGCTTCAGGCCGTTTCCAGTATGCGGTGGCGAATCCATCCCTGCACCGGGGCGATACCGGCACGACGCTGACGCTCGCACCACCGAGGCGTTTGCCAATGTCATCCGGTGCAGGAGGTCGCTGCCATGATGTCGCGACGGCCTCGGGGAGGTAGTCGGCGAACAACCAAAATGCATCGTGAACAGCCGCGTCGAAGGTGAGCAGTACAACCCGCGTGGCCACGCGTCTGAGTTCCCGTAAACCGGCATCGAGATCGGTCCAGTGGTGAATCGTCAGCAGTGCCATGGCGGCATCGAACGAGTCGGTTCTGAGCGGCAACCGCTCCGCTGTGGCTTGCATCACCGGGGCACTTCCGGTTGGCCGCTGGGCCATCATCGTGGATGAGGGTTCGATGGCAATGCATGTTCGGGCACAAGCTTCGTAGGAGCCAGTGCCTGCTCCCACATTGACCACCGAAGCCGCCGCTCCCAATGCGCTTCTGACAACCGCAGCAATATCAGGATCGGCGGAGCGAAAGTTCGAGTACCCGTTCCCGATCCGGTCGTAGGTGACCTCCATGTCGAAAGTCTCGCGCCCCGGGCTCGGTCGTGGCTTGAAGCGGACCGGTATCCCTACACGGGGAAGCGTCACCCTCCGCCGGCTCGGTCGCTCACCAGGCGACAGCCTTGCCCATGTAGTCGAGGTAGGAGAGGCCGGCGTAGCCGCGTTGGGCGTCGATGGTCGTGACCAGGCTGGGGATACTCTCGCTGATGGTGAGGTGAGCGCCGGGACCGCCGAGTTCGGTCTTGACCCAGCCGGGCGCCATCAAGAGCAACGTTCGGTTGTCACCGTGGTGCCGGGCGGCATAGCTGCGCATGAGTTGATTGAGGGCGGACTGCTGGCGCGGTAGATCTCAAAGCCGCCGCGTTTGTTGTTGGCGATGCTGCCCTGGCCCGAGGACATGATCCCGATCGTGCCGTTCCGGTCTACGAGCTCTCCGAGCGTCTCGATGGCCCGCATCGGGCTCAGCGCGTTGGTGACCATCAGTCGGGTGAACTCCTCGGTCGTGACGTCTGCGGTGGTCACCTCGGGGTCGCTGGTGACGCCGGCGTTGACGAAGAGGAGATCGAACCGGTGAGGGTCAAGGCGGGCGCGGAGAGCATGCAGCTGCTCGGGCGCGTTGATGTCGAGGTGCTCGATCTCCAGTAGCCCGCCGGCGGAGTCCAACAGATCGTGCAGCGCGGTCCGGCCCGGGCCACGGACGGTCGCCACGACGCGGGATCCCCGGTCGACGTACTCCGCGGCAATGGCGTGGCCCAGGCCGCGTGAGGCGCCGATGAGGAGAACAGTTGCGTTCTCGGAGGCCGGGCTCATGACCGCCCGGCCGATGTGTTTGGCTGCGTGTCGATCTGTTGCATTGGCCCATTCTGCCCGGATGCCGTGCTCATGCTCTCTGGCACCGGGTCCGGGCCGGCCGTGAGGCCGAAGCCAAGGCGGCCGAGATAACGAAGAAACCGAACAGGATGGGAATGTTGATCGTCAGGCTGCTGGGCGGCAGGGCCACCCAGAGTTCACCCGAGAACGACAGAGTCTCTGACCAGTTGAGGACACACCGGATACGAGAACCATCTGGGTGGGGGTGCAACATGCCCGATGGAGGTTGCATCCCAGCATCGGAGGTACCACTAGCAGCCAGTCGTCTGTGACACCGAGGTCAATCCTCCGCCGGTGGGTACATAGGGATCAGGCCACACCCCGTTGGCAAACCGGTCACTCATCCACTGGACGATGTCACCCACCGACGGTGAGTTCTGGTAGGCGGAGTCGGCACTTCCGTTTGGATCAATGGGTCCGGTCATGGTGCCCATGATGCTGATGTGATCGAGACCCGCATAGACCCATCGCTCCAGGTGCTGAGGTGGACTCAGTGAGCACAGGGACTGTGCGAGGCTGGCGCTGGTCGATGTGGGCGCGGTGGTGTCGTTGCTTCCATGAACGATGAGCACAGGGGCCGGACCGGCGGCCGTGAAATTGGCGGGATCGCTTTCGTTGAGGAGTAGCTGCCAGGAAGTTGAAAGGGGCTGGGAAAGGAAGACCTGGTTGTAGGAGTACTGTCCAGCCACCGTACCCAGGACACCGAGCAAGCACTGTGGTTCCACCTTGACCGCAGACGCAATGAGCTTGATCCCTGTCTTCGTCAGCAGTTGATCGAGCGGTGCCGCCGTCTTGCCGTATGTGCTCGATACCCCTTCAGCCAGCATGAGCAGCAGCGGCCAGTATTCGGGGTTCGCCGCGAGCGACGGGTACAGAGAGCCCACGACCTCGGCGGCAGGGGCCGTCGCAACCACTCCTTTCAGCGTCAACTCCGGTGCGTAACTACTGGCAATGTTGTTGACCCAGAGCGCAGTCTGCCCGCCCTCGGACCATCCCCACACCTGATAGTCAGATCCCGCATCGGCAGCCGGCATGTCCCGCGCCGCACGGACGATGTCGATGGCATTGCGCGCCGCTTCCTCTCCCACAAAGTAGGGAAGAACCTTCTTCGACGTCGGGGTGAGTGCATTCTCGTTGAGGTAGTCGGATGAGGTGACCTCCCATCCTTCGGCAAGGAGGGCATTGACGTTGGGAATGTCCGTATCCGGATCCAACGAGGGTGCGCAGTTGCTGGTCATTCCGTCTGTCGGATGTCCCCAACTGACGACAGGCCAGCCGCCCGCAGGGGGGCTCCCATTGGGAACGATCACCAAGCCGGTGACCTTCACCAGCTTGTTACCGGGCCACGACTCCGACCAGTACTCGACCTCGTAGGTCGTGCCGTTGATAGCGGGTGCGCTCACGACCTGAGAGCTGATCGGCACTCCGGGCGCTCGGGGCAATTTGCGGGAGGTCTGCGTCTGGTGGGCTGACGCGGCCCCTGCCGACTCACTGTCCGTTATGAGGGCCGCCACGGGGAGGACTGCCGCCAAGGCCAGAACGAGCGCGGTAGTCCGTCGAATACGTCCGGTGCGTGACTCTCGTTTCACCCGCTTGCCCTTCCGTCGCTGAGGAAATGGGGAAAATAACATAGGCGGTCCACTTTTCGCTCCTGGTCCCACGAACAGCGTCAACAGGAACCCGGTCAGCGAGGACAGCCGACTTCAGCTCCCCCGACAGTGGCCCGAATCATCATCCGGACGATGTGGACCGGCTTCTGTCCTCAGCCCACCGGGTCGAGGCCGCTCGATCCCGGCTGACTCCGTCCGGGAGGGGCCGATCGGGGGGATGCCAGGCGACGTGGGGGCGGAGCGGTACGAGGACGCTGCGGTCCTGATCGACGCATCGGTCCCTGTCGTGGCCGCTCATCCAGATCACCCGGAAAGGACCTCTCCGGAGCACCCCGGACACCTGTCCTGTTCAGAGAAGGCGGGAGTGAACGTCTCCGAGACCGCCGCTGGCGCCGGGCCGTCGTTGACCCCCCTGTTCGGACTCCCCTACAGTCTCGGCGTGATGGACGGGTACACGGTCGGTCGGTTCCCCCCGTCCCCACGTCGCTCCTGATCCCGTGCCGGTCATCGACGATGCGGCGTCGGCCACGAGACCGGACTCCGGGCCGGCCGGCCGGGGGCAGTCCCGCACTGTGGTCGGGGACCACCTTTGGCGGGTGGGAGCGGCCGTCGCCCTCTCCCTCGTGGCCCTCCTCCCGGTCATCGCCGTGCTCCTGCAGCGTTGGGGCCGCGTCTACGTCCCCGTCGGCGACCAGGCCACGTTGGACCTGCGTATCCGGGATGTCTGGACGTTCTCGGCCAACACGCCACTGACCGGCCCCTGGAGCCGGTTCGGCTGGAACCACCCCGGGCCGACCATGTTCTACCTGCTGGCCCTGTTCTCGAAGATCAACGGCGAACAGGCCTGGGCCTCGCTGGTCGGCAACGTCCTGCTGCAGGGCCTGGCCGTCGGGTGGATCGCCCGGCTGTCGTGGAGGTCGGGCGGGCTGGCCCGGATGGTCCCGTGGCTGGCCGTGGTGACCCTGTCGTACTGGGCCACCGGCCCCTGGATCCTCCAACAGCTGTGGAACCCGTATCTGCCCTTCCCGTTCTTCACTCTGCTCCTCCTCCAGGCCTGGTCGGTGGGGTCGGGGCAGACGCGGCGGCTGGCCGGCCTGGCCTTCGTGGCGTCCTTCCTCGTCCAGACCCACGTCAGCTACGCCATACCGGTGCTGGGCGTCGGCGGGTGGGCCCTGGCCCGGATGGTGGTGGCCGAGCACCGGGCCGGCCGGTCACTACGTCGCTGGTCGCTGTGGCGGGCCCCCGCCATCGTGGTGGCGGTGCTGTGGGTCGTGCCCCTGGTCGTCGACACCACCGTGCACTTCCCGGGCAACACGTTCCGCCTGGTCAAGTTCTACGCCGGCTTCGACCCGGGCCGACACCTGCAGCTGCTCGGACTGCACGGGGCGCTCGGGTACATGGCCACCGAGTTCCGGTGGCGACCGCCGTGGCTGGGTGGAGCCGACCCGCTCAACCGGTTCACCGCCCTGACCTCACCGGCGTCGGCGGCATGGATGGCCGTCCCGGTGGTCCTCATCGGTGGCTCGTGGTGGATGGCCCGCCGGCGGCGACGGGACGATCTCCGCACTCTGGCCGAGCTGGGGGCGGTTTCGGTGGCCTGCGGTACGTTGGCGCTGGCCGTGCTGACCGGTGCGCCCTACGAGTACCTCTTCTTCTGGCGCATCACCATCGGGGCCTACGTGGTGGTGATGGGCCTGGTGGTGCTGGCCGAGACGGTGCCCATCCGTCGGGGGTGGGCGGTGGCCCTGGTGAGCAGCGCCCTGGTGGTGGTGACGGCGGTGGCCAGCATCAGCCTGACCCGGGCGGTGACCGCGGCCGACGGGCCGGTCACACCGGCGGAGCCGGTGGCCGCATCGATACTGGCCCAGCTGCACCACGAAGGCCAGCCACGGGGGAAGGTACTGCTGCGCACGTACGGAGCGGCCGTCGAGGGTCTCCATGCCGCTGTCCTCGACCAGCTGGCCCGGGAGGGGGCGCCGGCCTATGTCGACGACGGGCTCGGGTACCAGTTCGGGTACGACCGGACGGCCACCCCGTCCCAGGTGAGCTCGGTCTGGTACGTCATCGAGGAGAGCGAGCTGTACAGCCTGGTCACGCGGATCCCCGGCGTGGTGGTACTGGCCGTGTCACATCCTCTGCCCCGCGCCGACCAGGCCGAACTGGTGGCCCTCCAACGCCGGATGTCCGACCAGCTCACGGCGGAGGGCCGGTCGGACGAGGTGGGCGATCTCGGGAGCGAGTACGTGTCGACGGCCCTGGCCGGCGTGCCCGGGATCGCGCCGGCCGACCTGGAGCGGCTGGAGGTCCTGAACCGTCGCGTCGTGCGCCACACCTGTCTGTGTTCGGTCGTCGCCGTCCGACCCGATCAGATACCGCCCCTGCTGGCCGACCAGTGAGCACCGGGCGTCCGGCATCGATGCCGGACGCGCTGGTCAGCGCATGACCCGGCGGACTCCCTCGCCGGTGGCCAACTCCGGGGGCACCAGGTCGATGTAGGTGGGAACCGGAACGGCATCGAGCTCCTCGACACCGTCACCGGGACGGGGCGCCGACTCCACCGTGGTGTACTCGCCGGTGGCGGACCTGCTCACGATCAGGGCCCGCTTGCGCTTGCCGATGCCTTCGGCCGCCACCATCTCGTTGCAGATCTTGTACGCCACGAAGTAGGCGATGATCGGCGCCACCACCACGGCGATGCGGAAGAACCACAGCACGGACTTCAGCGGCAGTTCGAAGAAGTTGGCCATCACATCGGTGGATGACGCGAAGAACGTCATGAACAACAGGGTCAGCATCGACGCTCCGGCCCCGGTCCGCTTGGGACGGTCGCGGGGCCGGTCCAGCAGGTTGTGGTACGCCAGGTCCTTGGTGTGCCGGGACTCGATGAAGGGCCAGATGATCAGAATGTTGAAGATGAGCCCGGGGAAGATCACCGCCGGCAGGAACACCTCGAGTGGGATGGTGTGGCCCCAACCGACCCACTCCCAACTGGGCATGATCCGGAGGGCACCGTCCAACCAGCCCATGTACCAGTCCGGCTGCACGGCGTAGGAGATCTGGTACGGCTCGTACTGGCCGAACTGCCAGATGGGGTTGATCTGGGCGAAGCCGCCCAGCAGGAAGATCACCGCCGTGGTCATGAACAGGAAGCCGGTGGTCTTGGCCATGAAGGTGGGGAACATGGGTGAGCCGACCACGTTGTGCTCGGTCTTCCCCTTGCCCTTGAACTGGGTGTGCTTCTGTTTGACCAGCAGACCGAGGTGGGCGCTGAGCAACCCGATGAGGATCAGGGGCACGATCAGCACGTGCAGGATGAAGAACCGGGGGATGATCACCCCGTTGCCGGGGTAGTTGCCACCGAAGACGAAGAAGGCCAGATAGCTCCCCACCAGGGGGATGGACTCGATGATGGAGTATGCGATCCTGATGCCGGTACCCGAGACCAGGTCGTCGGGCAGCGAGTAGCCCAGGAACCCGTTGACGATGCCCAGGATGAGCATGGTCACGCCGACGATCCAGTTGAACTCGCGCGGCTTGCGGAAGGCGCCGGTGAAGAACACCCGGGCCATGTGCACAGCGATGGAGCCGAGGAAGATGTCGGCGGCCCAGTGGTGGGCCTGGCGCATCAGGAGGCCGGACCGTACGTCGAAGGAGAGCCCCACCGACGAGGCGTAGGCCTCCGACACCCGCTGCCCGTCCAGGGGTCGGTAGGCACCGTGATACACGATCTCGTGGGCTGAGGGAACGTAGTAGAGGGAGAGGAACACCCCGGTGGCCAACAGGACCACGAACGAGTACAGGGCGATCTCGCCGAGCATGAACGACCAGTGGTCGGGGAAGATCTTGTCGAGGAAGGTGCGGCCGCCCTTGGCCACACCCAGACGGTCGTCGACCCAACGCAGCGACTTGTCGATGCTCTCGTCGATCATGGGCGCTCCCAGAATCCGGGGCCGACGGCCTGGTCGAAGCCGGCCTGAGACCGGAGGAATCCGGCCGAGTCGACCTTGAGGGGTAGTTGCGGCAGCGGTCGGGGCGCCGGCCCGAACTCGGGAACCGCTCCGGCCAGCACGTTGAAGATCGACTGGTGGCAGGGGCACACCAGCTGCTGGGTCTGCTCCTGGTAGAGGCCGACCGGGCAACCCAGGTGGGTGCACATCTTCGAGTAGGCCACGTAACCCTGGACGCCCCAGTCGGTACGGCCGGGCGGGGCCAGGGGTTGCAGACTCTCGGCCAGACGGATGAGTATCACCTGATCGGGCGAGGAGCCCTCGTATCCCTTGGGGAACACCGTCAGTACTCCCCCGACGTCGAGATCGGCGGCCGTCACCTCACGACCGTCCACCGTCACCAGTTGGGAGTTCTTCTTCCAGTTGGTCTTGAACAGCGTGTCACCCGGCTTGGGGCCGAGGGACCGGAGCAGCGGGAACAGCAGGACGATCCCCATGGCCGTCGAACCCAGCAGGAACAGGCCGCCGAGCACCTTGCGCCGCTTGACCACCATGCCGCCGCGTTGGGTGATCGCCGCCGTCATGGCCTCGCGCTCGGCCTCGGTGGAGTGGAACTCGTGGCGCTCCTCGACGAAGGGCCCCTGTGGCATCAGGTACTTGCCCCAGGCGGTCACCCCGAATCCGAGGGCCAGCAGTCCGATGCCCAGGGTGATCGCCTCCCACTGGGTGCTGGCCGCGATCCAGTACACGATGCCGAAGGCGATGAATCCGAGAAAGCCGATCACCATGGCCAGACCGGCTACGGCCTGGGCCCATTCGGGATGCTTGGCGTACGGTTGGAGATGGGCGTCGTCGAGGGCGGCGGGCGGCAACGGCCCCTCGAGGCGGGGTGACTCGTCGCTCATGTACGGTCTCCGATCCAGAAGCAGACCAGCATCAACAGGCCCACACCGACCAGCAGCCCGACGAAGCCCTCTCCCACCGGGCCGATCCCGCCCAGCCCGACGCCGCCGGGATCCGAGGGGTGCTGGATGACCCCGTCCACGTAGGAGGCGATGTCCCTGGCCTCGGTGTTGGTGATGTTCCCCTCGCTGAAGTGCGGCATGTTGCCCGGACCCGACCGGATGGCCTCGACGATCTGGGTGGGGGTGGCCAGGTGGAGGCTGGGGGCGTAGGCCCCGTCCATGAGGGCGTCGCCGGCCCCGGTGATGGTGTGGCACGCCGCGCAGTTGAGGGTGAAGAGGGTGTTGCCGGCCTCGAGGTCGGCCTGGGCCGTGTTGACGACCGGCACCGGGACACCCTCACCCGGGGTCAGCGACTGGACCCAGGCGGCGATCTCGAGGGTCTGCAGGCGGTTGAAACGGGGGGGCTTGCGTGTGGCCTGGACGCTCGAGTTGGCCAGTGGCATCCGTCCCGTCGACACCCAGAAGTCCACCGTGCCCGCCCCCAGGCCCTGCAGGTTCGGGGCCCGGTCGGTGCCGAGGGCCTCGGGACCGTGACAGCTGGAGCAGTTGGAGGCGAACAGGGCCGCGCCCGGGTTCTCGAACGACTTGGGCAGCGTGACGTAGTAGAGACCCTTCTGGTTGGAGGGTGCCCCGTAGGCGATGGCACCGGACACGCTCGGGGCTGTGGGTGTGCCGATCGGGGTGGCGGTGGTCGAGGTGGTGGTCAGCTTGGGCAGCGTGGTGGTGGGGACACCGTACGGCGTCGCGGCCGGGCCGCTGTCGGCCTGCGCCGGACCCGGCGAGAACGTGAGCAACCCGATGACAGCCACGCATCCCACCATGGCGGCGGGCACGACGAACCGGGTCACGAGCACGGAGCGGATCCGGTGTCCCATCTATTTGAGTAGGAAGAGACAGGCGTAGAGGCCGACCCAGACCACGTCGACGAAGTGCCAGTAGTAGCTCACGCCCTGGAACGCGGCCGTCTCCCCCGGATCGCCCCCCGCTCCCTTCAACCGACCCAGCAGGAAGACCATCGCCACCAGTCCCAGCGTGACGTGCAGCCCGTGTACCCCGGACATGATGTAGAAGAGCGAGCCGAAGGCGGTGTGGGTGGGATCGGTGGCCGGATTGTGCGAGAGGGTCACCCACTCGTAGAACTGGTTGGCCACGAACAGGGCGCCGAGCACCAGGGTGGCGCCCACCATGATCTTGGCGCTCCGCCGGTTCCCCTTCTCCTGGTCCCAGACGGCCTTCTGCATGGTGAAACTGGACGAGACCAGGATGAGGGTGAAGATTCCGGCCCGGATGGTGTCCAGGTGGGTGCCGGGCGGCGGCCAGATGGAGGCGTGGGCCCGGATGGTGAAGAACGCCGCGAACAGAGAGCTGAAGAACATCACCTCGGAACCCAGCCAGATGATGACTCCAACCGCCAGCATGGAGGGCTTGTCGGGGCGGTGGCGCTGGCGGGATGTGACCGCCGGTTCGGCGGCGAGGGCCTGAGTCACGCCGTAGTTTTAGTCGAACTTTCGCCACCGGGGCCAACTCGGGCCTCACGCCCCCAGCCAGGGTTGTCAGGGCCGCGGAATGCCACCATTCCGGGGCCGGTCCGGTCTACGATCTGCGGCCCGAACCGGCCGACCGGTGCCGGGGAACGAGGGGCGATCGGCACGCCGAACCTGCCTGCGGTCGGGCGGCCCGGACCGGCCGGCCCGGCCGGACGGGGTCAGTAGGCGTCGTCCAGCGCCGCCGGCAACGGCGCCATGTGGACCACACTGAGTCGCTGGGTCGGTCGGGTCAGGGCCACGTACAGCGTGCGCAATCCCCTGGCCGTGCCGCCGGCGATGAGGCCGGGTTCCACGACGACCACCGAGTCGAACTCGAGCCCGTTGGCGCTGTCGGCAGCCAGCAGGACCAGGGGCTCGGACAGGCCCCCCTTGCGCATGTCGCGGGCGTCGACGACCGGCAGCTCCACAGCGGCCAGCGCGTCCGAGAGCACCCCGAGCAAGGTTTCGGGGGCGAGGATGGCCACCCGACCCGGCTTCACCGCCGCCACCTCCTCGGCCGACACCTCGGCCACGGCGCGGGCCAGGTCCCCCACGGTGGCACCCTGGGGCGAGCCCGACGGGCCCGACACCGAGATGGTCCTCGGCTCCACCTCGGTGCGCCGGACCGGGCGCGGCGGGGTGAGCTCGGGGGCGGCCACCGCCAAGACGCGCGTGGCCACGGCCAGCACCTCGGCCGGCGTGCGGTAGCTGACGGTCAGCTCCACCGACCGGGCCGGGCGTCGCCGAGGCAGGTGGTCGGTGATGTCCGACCACGTCGCGGGAGCCCATGGGGCGGTGGCCTGGGCGATGTCACCGACCACGGTCATCGAGCCCGACAGCGATCGGCGGGTCAGCATCCGCAGCTGCATGGGGGACAGGTCCTGCACCTCGTCCACCACGATGTGCCCGTACTTGCGCACACCGTCCTCGCCGTTGCCGTTACGTGGCCCGAGGAGATGCCGGGCCTCGTCGACCAGGGCGGCGTCGGCCGACGTCCAGGCCACGTCTTCGAACGAGGACGACCGCGGGCGGCGCAGCAGGACCTGCTCGTCAACGGAGAGGATGCCGCGGGAAGCTGCCGCGATCAGTGGCGGGGCGCCGAACAGGTCGTGGAGGAGTTCGTGGGGCGACAGTCGGGGCCACATCCGGTCGAGCGCCTCGGCCAGCTCGGGGACGCGTCGGACCTTGCGGGAG
This sequence comes from uncultured Acidimicrobiaceae bacterium, assembly GCA_963756515.1. Taxonomy (GTDB): domain Bacteria; phylum Actinomycetota; class Acidimicrobiia; order Acidimicrobiales; family RAAP-2; genus Bog-756. The sequence goes on along the minus strand of CAVWNV010000002.1, from coordinate 48,824 downwards.
AAGTCCTCGAAGTCGAACTCGTCCTCCGGAAGCTCCGAGGGGTCTTCGTAGCCCGGGAACGCCATGACCTGGCTCGGGACCCCGGTACCCAGTGTCTGCTGGGTCTGGCGGGCCCGGTCGGCCAGGAGTTGGGCCACCGCCGACTCGACGAGGCGTCGCCGGGCGTTGTGGCTGCCGGGCCGGCGACGGACCATGTCGACGATCTGGCGGCTGTCCTGGCGGGAGAGCCGGAGCAGCAGCGCTCCGTAGGGGATCGACACGTCGTCGGCCAGCGCCCGCTGCCGGGTCCTGACAGCCCGCGCCACCACCGTGGCCATGCGGGCGTCGCCCTTGAGGCGGGCCACGTCCACCGGCCCGATCTCCGTGGCGCGGATCTCCGGCACCAGGCCGGAGACGGTCGAGAGCACCACGCCCGTCTCGCCGAGCGACGGGAGCACCTGTTCGATGTAGCGGAGGAACAGCGGGTTCGGCCCGACCACCAGCACGCCCTGCCGCTCGAGGGGGAAGCGGTGGGTGTAGAGGAGGTAGGCGGCCCGGTGCAGTGCCACCGCGGTCTTGCCGGTGCCGGGCCCGCCCTGGACGACCAGCACCCCGGTGAGCGGGGCCCGGATGATCTCGTCCTGTTCGCGCTGGATGGTCGAGACGATGTCGGTCATGCGGCCGGACCGGGCCCGGTCCAACGCCGCCAACAGGGCGGCCGGGCCACCGATGGGCAGTTCGCTGACGATCAGTTCGCCCCCGCCTTCGCCGTCGACCCGACCCTCGGCAGGACTTGTCGATTCGGTCACGTCGGACGAGCCCACGCCCGAGAAGCGCTCGTCCTCGAGGCCCACCACCCGTCGGCCCTCCAGGGCGAGGTGGCGACGGAGGACCAGGCCCTGGGGATCCCGTCCGGTGGCTCGGTAGAACGGCTCGGCGATCGGGGCGCGCCAGTCGACCACCAGCGGATCATGATCGGCGCTGTGAATGGCGAGCCGGCCGATGTGGAACGTCTCGGTTGCGGTGTCGTTCCGGCCGGCATCCGGTCCGTCGCCGTTGCGCCCGTCGCCATCAGGTCCGTCGCCGTTGCGCCCGTCGCCGTCAGGTCCGTCGCCGTTGCGCCCGTCCCGTAGCCGGTCGATCCGGCCGAAGGTCAGGGCCTGGTCCCCGATGTCGAGCTGTTCCAGTCGGGCCAGGCTGGTGCGAACGATCACGTCCCGCTCGGTTCGCGACTGGAATGTTCCCCCCTTGCCCAGGTCGAGCACTCCCTCGAGCATGGTGTTGGCGTCGCTCCGCATGGCGTCGAGCCGGGCGTAGGCCAGGTCGACGAACTCCTGCTCAGCCTGCTGCTCCGCTTCCACCCCACCTCCGATCTCCCTACCCCGTACGGCCGTGGGGAACCCTTGATTGTATGCCCCCGGTCGCATGGCCGTGTCGGGAGTCGGCGTCGATCGCCGGGGCCGCTCTTCTAGACTCTCGCCATGGCCGCATCCTCAGGAGCAACCGCGCCGGGCCTGGCCCCGACGTCGGGGCCGGCCCCGGGAGCGCCAGCCACCCCGCTGTCGACCCCCTCCTGAGGGCAGCGGAGCCCGAGGACGTGACCGAGCACGTGCCGGGCCGGTTCGACGGCGCGCCGTTCCTGAGGGCGTGCCGGGGACTCCCGGTGGAACACGTCCCGGTCTGGTTCATGAGGCAGGCCGGGCGTTCCCTGCCCGAGTACCGCACCGCCCGGGGATCCGGAAGCATTCTCAAGGCCATCGCCCAGCCGGACCTGGTGGCCACCCTGACCCGCCAACCGGTGGACCGGTACGGGACCGACGCGGCCATCTTCTTCTCCGACATCGTGGTACCGGTGGCGGCCGTCGGCTTCGGTGTCGACGTCGCCCCGGGGACCGGGCCGGTGGTGGCCCGGCCGTTCGAGCGCCCTGAGGATCTGCAGCGCCTCCGGCCCCTCGAACCGGCCTTGGACACGCCCTACGTGATCGAGGCGGTGGAGATCCTGGCCGGCGAGCTCGAAGTCCCACTCATCGGCTTCGCCGGGGGCCCCTTCACCGTGGCCAGCTATCTGGTGGAGGGGGGACCGTCCAAGAATTTCGCCAAGGTGAAGGCCTTGATGCACGGCTCGCCCACCGTCTGGCACCAACTCGCCGACCGACTCTGCGACCTGGCCCTGAGCTCGCTCCGGTCCCAGCTCGACGCCGGGGCCTCGGCCGTTCAGGTCTTCGACAGCTGGGCCGGGATCCTCACACCGCACCACTACCGGGAGCTGGTCCTGCCGGCCACGTCGCGCCTCTTCTCCGAGCTGTCGCGCACCCACCCCGACGTCCCCACCATCCTCTTCGGCGTGGGTACCGGTGAGCTGTTGTCCTCCATGGCGTCGGCCGGCAGTTCCGTGATCGGCGTCGACTGGCGGGTCCCCCTCGACCAGGCCAGGAATCGGATCGGGCCGGGCATCGCCGTCCAGGGAAACCTGGACCCGGCGCTGTGCCTGTCCACCTGGGACGTGGCCGCAGCCGAGACCCGCGAGGTCCTGCGGGCCGCGGGCACCGGTCCGGGCCACGTCTTCAACCTCGGGCACGGGGTGCTCCCCGACACCGATCCGGGCATACTCGAGCAGGTGGTGGCCCTGGTCCACGCCGAGGGCCGGGCCGGCGTGGAGGTCCGCGGATGACGGGCCCGACGCCGACCGTCGGGGCACTGGTCATGGCCCATGGGACGCCGGACTCGCCCGACGGGATCGAGTCCTTCTACACCGCCATCCGACGCGGTCGGCCCCCCACACCCGAGCTCCTCGACGAGCTCGTCGGTCGCTACCGGGCCATCGGGGGGACGTCCCCGCTCACCGGGCGGACCCGGGCCCAGGTGGAGGGACTGGCATCGACCCTCTCGGCGCTGGATCCCGGGCGGTTCGTCGTCCGCTACGGGGCCAAGTACGCCCGACCCAGCATCGAGGAGGGGGTGAGCGCACTGGCCGCGGCGGGCGTCAGCCGGGTGGTGGGCATCGTGCTGACCCCCCATGAGTCGTCACTCGGCTCCAGCGAGTACTTCCGGAGGGCGGAGCAGGCGGCGGCGTCGGCCACTCCGCCACTCGGGCTCACCACGGTGCCCTCATGGCATCGGGCCGGGGGGCTGGCCCGGCTCCTGGCCGATCGGGTCGAAGGGTGCCTGGCCTCACTGTCCGACGCCGACCGGCTCCGGACGGCCGTGTTCTTCACCGCCCACAGTCTCCCCCTCCGGGTGTTGGCCGAGGGTGACGTGTATCCCGACCAGGTGGCCGAGTCCGCCTCCGGCATCGCCGGTCTGCTCGGTCTGGACCGGAGGCCCGGACTGACGTGGGGGGTGGCGTGGCAGAGTGCAGGAAGGACGAGCGATCCGTGGATCGGGCCCGATCTGCTGGAGGAGATCCGCCGGGTGGCCGACCAGGGGGCCACCGCCGTCGTGGTGTGCCCGGTCGGATTCGTCTCCGATCACCTGGAGGTCCTCTACGACCTCGACATCGAGGCGGCACAAGTGGCCCGGTCGGTCGGGGTGGCCTTCGCCCGCACCCCGTCGCTCAACGACGACCCCCGCTTCCTCGCCATCCTGGCCGAGGTGGTCCGCGCGGCCGCGGCTCTCGACCCCCCGGGTCCATCGGATCCCCCGGGTCCATCGGATCCCCCGCGGACGGGCACAGCCCCACCGGCGTGAACCCCCCCACCCGACCGTCCCGACCGGAGCGACGAGTGGCCCGACCGACCATCGCCGTGGTCGGAGCCGGGATCACCGGGCTGGCCGCGGCCTGGGAGCTGGTGGCCGGGGGCGATGACGACCGGCCCCCACCCGAGGTCATCGTGCTGGAGGCGAGCGATCGCATCGGGGGCAAGCTTCGGTCCGGCGAGTTCGCGGGGCGACGGGTCGACCTCGCCGCCGACGCCTTCCTGGCCCGGCGGCCCGAGGCCACCGACCTCTGTGGCGAGCTCGGGCTCACCGACGAGCTGGTCCCGGTGGGAGCGTCAGGAGCATCCATCTGGGCCCGTCACCGGCTCCGGCCCATGCCCGAGGGACTCAACCTCGGCGTCCCCACCCGGTGGTGGCCGCTGGCCCGGTCCGGAATCCTGAGCCCGACGGAGTCGCTCCGGGTGGCGAGGGATCTGGTCGATCCGCACCGACGAGCCGGGAAGGCATTCGGGGACCAGTCGGTCGGCGAGATCGTGGGTGAGCGACTCGGGCGCCCGGTGGTGGAACGGCTGGCCGACCCCCTGATCGGAGGGATCCATGCCGGCAACGCCGACCAGCTCAGTGCCGCGGCCACCTTCCCGGTCCTGATCGCGGCGAACCATCAACCCGGCAGCCTCATGCGCCGTCTGGCCACGGCCGGCCACCGGAGCGGCGCCACCGCGGCCGGACCGGTGTTCTGGTCCCTGGCCGAGACCACGGCCAGCCTGGCCGACTTCCTGGCCGACGACCTCCGGTCACGCGGTGTGACCATACGGACCGGAACGTCGGTCGGAGCCATGGAGCGGACACGGTCGGCGCGCCCGGGACGATCGCGCTGGAGCCTCGCCCTGGGCTCGACCGACCCGCGCTCCGACCCGCTCGAACCCCTCCAGGTGGACGGCGTGGTGTCGGCCGTGCCGGCCACCGAGGCAGCCGAGCTGTTGGCCGACCATGCGCCGGTGGCCTCGGAGGTTCTGGCCGCCATCCAGTACTCGTCGGTGGCGGTGGTGACCCTCTCCCTGCCCGTCGGTGCTGTCGGCGTCCCGCTGATGGGCACCGGCTTCCTCGTCCCCCGCACCTCGGATCTGGATGGGAGGCCTGCCCTGATCACAGGATGTACCTACCTCGGCCGCAAGTGGCCGCACCTGGCCCGGCCCAGGGACGAGCTGCTGCGGGTCTCGGTCGGGCGGTTCGGCGACGAGCGGCACCTGCGGCTCGACGACGACGAGCTCGTGACCGCGGTCCTGGCCGAGCTGGCCACGCTGCTCCGACTGCGGGACGACCCGGCCGAAGCGCTGGTGACCCGTTGGGACCGGGCCTTTCCCCAATACGAGGTGGGACACCTCCTCCGGGTGGGAATGGTCGAGCAGTCGCTGGAGGAGGTTCCGGGCGTGGCGGTGGCCGGTGCCGCACTCCGGGGAGTGGGCATCCCCGCCTGCATCGGCAGTGGCCGGAGCGCAGCCCGTCGCGTGCTGGCTTCGTGGGACGGCACCGTGACCACGACGCCCGCCGTGACCACGACGCCCGCCGTGCCCGCCGTGCCCGCCGGCCCGCAGGCTGACCGGCGCCCCCCGGAGCCGTGAAGCCCAGGCCGGTCCCCTCCGCCTCCCCGGTCCCGGTGGCCCCGACCGCGGAGGATCGGCCTGACCCCAACCGGTGGCGTCCGTCGAGGGTATCCATGACCCACCGGACGGACGCGGTCAGACCCGGCCGGGGCCGGGTGGCCATCCCGGCCCTCGTCTCGGGAGTGGGTCTGGCCCTGTCCCTCCCGCCCTGGGGATGGTGGGTCCTGGCCTTCCCCTCCGCCGGCCTGCTCTGGTGGCGGTTGGCCGGCCTCCGACCGCGGACCCGGCTCTGGTGCGGATGGCTGGCCGGTATCGGCTGCTACGCCCCCGGCCTGATGTGGGCACGATCGTTCACCATCCCGGGTGCAGCGGCCCTCGTCGCCCTCGAAGCGGCCTTCGTGGCGCTGGCCTGCCTGGCCGTGCCGTCGGGACCGGTGGTGGCCAGGGCCCTGGCCTTCCCGTCGGCCCTCACCCTGGCCGAGGCGGCCCGGATGCGGTGGCCGTTCGGGGGACTCCCCATCGGAGGTGTCTTCCTCGGTCAGGCCGGCGGCCCGGTGCTCGGGGTGGCGCGGTTGGGCGGCCCGCTCGGGCTCACCGCCGTCGTCTACCTCGGGGGCGTGGGAGTGGCCGCACTGGTCGAGGCGGGAGTGCGGGCACTCCGCGACGGGGCCCGGGCCCGTGAGTTCGCCCGGTCCGACACCGGCACCACCGACCAACGGGTGGGCACTGCGGCCGGGGCCGTCGCCGGTCTGGGCACGTTGGTGGCGACCGGGGCGGTGGCGGTGGTGGCGGTGGTGGCGTTGACCCTGGTGGCCGACCATGCCCCTGACGGTGGGCCCCCGGTCGGCACGGTGTCGACGGCGGCCGTCCAAGGAGGCGGGGCCCGGGGGTTCAGGAAGTCCCAGATCGATCCGGCCGCCGTGCTGGCGGCCCAGCTGTCGGCCACCCGGCTCCTGCAGCAGCGCGACGACGGCCACGCACCGCAACTGGTGCTCTGGCCCGAGGACGTGGTCTCGCTCGGGACCGCCCTCGACGGGTCCCCCGAGGAGACGGCGCTGGCCTCGCTGGCCCGCAGCCTCCGGACCACTCTGGTGGTGGGGGTGACCGAGACCATCTCCCCCACCACCTTCCGCAACGAGATGGTGGCTTGGGGACCGGACGGGACCCTGGTGGCCCGGTTCGAGAAGGTCCACCGTGTCCCCTTCGGCGAGTATGTGCCCTACCGGGGCTTCTTCTCCCACCTGGCCAACCTCTCCGCCGTGCCCCTCGACGCCGTGCCGGGGACGGGAACCGGGCTGATGGACACTCCGGCCGCCCCGCTCGGGGCCATGATCTCCTACGAGGTCTTCTACGCCGACCGGGGTCGGGCCTCGGTGCGCAGCGGCGCCCAGTTGCTCATCGTCCCCACCAACACCTCCTCCTACGCCACCGCCCAGGTACCCACACAGGAGATCGCCGCCTCCGAGGTCCAGGCCGTGCAGCAGGGTCGGGATCTGCTCCAGGCCGCCCCGACGGGCTACAGCGCCGCCATCACCAACCGGGGGACGCTGCTCGAGCGCTCGGCGCTGGGCCCAGCTCAGATCGTCTCGGCCACGCTGGCCCGGCGGGCGGGATGGACCCTGTACGTGCGATTCGGCGACCTCCTGCCGTCGGCGCTGTCCGGGCTGGGCCTGCTGGCGGGATGGGTGGTGGCCGGTCGACGCCGCCGCGACCCGGGGCGGCCGGCCGGCGGGTGAACGGAGCGCGGGAGAAGGTGCGCCGGCCTACCCGTAGTAGCCGGAGTGGATGTAGACGCACGGGATCCCCTCGGCGTGGAACATGGCGAAGTTGTTGGGGTCGTCCTCGAAGGCCAGTCTGAGGTCGAATCCGAACGATCGGAGCTCGGCCACGCTGTCCCGCTTGAACCAGGTGACTTGGGCGTAGTCGCCCCGGGCTCGCATCACCAGCAGGTCCCACCGCAGTCCGTACCGCTCCAACCAGGCCAACGTCTGGGGTTGGACCCGCATGGGCCGACCGGTGAGGAGGATCACCTGCAGCCGCTGGTCCAGGAGCTCGAGCACCCGGACCAGCTCCTCGATGATGGGGTCGTCCCCGCAGGCCTCGAAGAAGGCGTCCCAGTCGCGCCGCCCCCGCTCGATGAAGTGCTGTCGGCCCACGGCGTCGGAGAGCACGCCGTCCACGTCGAACACCACCGCCTCACCCGGTGATGTCAGCGGGCCGTCCCGCCAGGCCCAGTTGCCCGGGCCGGTGACCGGGCTCACCGGTGGGCCGGCGCTACGGTCGCCGTCCTCGGCAACCCGCGGCCGCCGGGTCGGGACACGATGGCGACGGAGAGTGGGCGGGAACACCTTTCACACCTCTCACCTGCGGTATCGGCTGGCATCACTCCCCCATTTCGGCATGGCCGTCTTCAGGGGACCCCCCACTCCGGCGTGCCTCAGCCTACCGGCGGTGGGCCTCTACGATGGAATGGCCGTGACTGCGACCACACAACCACCGGGTCGGCCGGGCCTGGAGGGTGCGAACCTTTCACCGGAACCACGGGCCTTCCTGCCCGAGCCGGGGAGCACCCGCATCGACGTGTCACTGGGCCGCCGGGTCATGGTGGTCAGCGACCTCCTCCTCACGCCGGAGGCCACGGCGTCCAGCACCGGCGTCTCGTCCCAGTTGGCCAGGGCCCTCGACACCTGGGACGGACCCGGGATCCTCATCATCGCCGGCAATCTCTTCGATCTGTCCGGCTGTGCCGAGCCCATCGAGGAGGCCCGTCGGTCCCTCGAGGCCCACCCGGCACTGGAGCAGGCCCTGTCCCGGTTCCTCACCGTGGACGGGCGCCGGGTCATCCGACAGACCGGCACCCACGAGCCCGGCTACGGCACCGACCCGGCGTCCGCCTCGATCCTGGCCGCCCGGGGCGCGGAACTGTTCGGGCCGGTGGACCTCCACCTCCGGACGGCCACAGGTGTCCGCGTGGTGCGGGTCGAGCCCGGCGAGCACGCCTACGCCGCAGGGTGCAGCGGGCCCGAGACGGAGTTCGACCCGGCCGCCGACGCCAAACCCGGAGTCGTCGGCCACTCCCCGGCCGGCCGCGGCTGGCGCTCCCTGGCTGCCCAGTCCACCGACGATGCGCCATGGCTGCTGGGGCTCAATCGTCTCAGCGATCCCTCCGCTCTGTCGCGATTCGTGGTCTCGCGCACGCTCTACCGTCGGCTGGGGCGCTACGCCTGGTGGCTCCTGGTCCCCTTCGCCGTGGCCGGCCTGCTGCGGGTCGCCGTCACCCCCTGGGTGTCAGGCCACCTGGGGTCGGGACTCCCGGCCCGGGCCATCCGCCACGCCCACCGGGCCGACCTGGGTGACCAGATCGTCATCGCCACGCTGGTGTCCCTGGTCGTGCTGGTCGTACTGGCCCTGGTTCTCGGCCTCCTGAGCCGGAGGATGTGGTCGATCCTGGGAGGTGGCGCCCTGGACACGGTGCAGTCCGAGGCCGGGGCCAACGACACGGCCCGGGACGCCGGACGTCGCCTGGTCGGTCGCGGCTACGCCGGGCTGATCACGGCGGCCACGTTCCAGTCGGAGCTCACCCATCTGGGCGTGGGGTTCTACGCCAACGTGGGCGCCACCGCCGAGGTGGTGGAGGAGCATCGCGGCCGGCTCGGTCTCCCCCCGGTCTTCCTGCAGAACCAGCGGGTCAGCTGGGTCGAGCTCGAGACCGGCGCCGAGCTGCACGTCCGGATGCTGGTGGCTCGCAACGAGCTGCCGTCACCCAATGTGCTCGAGCGCCTGATCACGCGGGGGCGGCACGTGCGCAGCCTCCACCCGTCGTTGGTGGCGTCGTATCCCATGGGCGAATCGTGGCCGCCGGCGCCCGACCTCCGTCAGGCCCACCGGAGGACCCGCCGCGTCCGACGTTGGGCGTCCGCCGCCATCCTGTTCGCCGGGGTGGTCGACCTGATCGACGCCATCACGCCCCCGCTGCGGGGCCGGCTCCACGTGGTGCTGGAGTTCCTTCCCCTGCGGGCCAGTGTGGCCGCCGGAGCGCTCATTGCCATGGCCGGGCTGGCGCTGGTGGCCTTGGGTCGGGGCATCCTGCGGGGTCAGCGACGGGCGTGGCGGGTGTCGGTCGTCCTGTTGTCCGGGACCATCGTCCTCCACCTCGTCGCCGGGGCTGACTTCGAGGAGTCCCTGTTCGCCCTGGCGGTCCTGGTGCTGCTCCTGGTCAACCGTCGCGACTTCCAGTCGGCGTCCGACTGGTCATCCCTCCGTTCGGCCCTGGTGGCCCTGGGCGCCGGACTGGTTGGGATCACCCTCCTCACCACGGCCTCCATCGAGCTCTTCATCCACATCGGGCGTCATCACAACGGCACCATCCCGTGGTGGACGGCGCTGTGGGCGGTGTCCGAGCGGTTGGTCGGGATCCAGACCGTGCCGCTGCCCCGGAGGGCCGACCGCTTCCTGGCTCCGACGCTGCTGGCCATCGGGCTGTCCATCGTGGCCATTGCCCTGTTCCTCTTGACCCGACCCGTGGTCGACCGCCGGCTGACCTCGGGCCGGACGGCCGAGTTCCGGGCCCGCGACATCGTGCGGCGTCACGGTGTCTCCACCCTCGACTACTTCGCCCTGCGATCGGACAAGCAGTGGTTCTTCCACCGGGACAGCCTGGTGGCCTACGCCGTGTACGGCGGAGTCTGCCTGATCTCCCCCGACCCGATCGGTCCCCGTAACGAGCGCGAGCAGGTCTGGGGGGCCTTCCGCCGGTTCGCCGACGATCACGGTTGGGTCACCTCGGTCATGGGCGCCGGCGAGGAGTGGCTCCCCGTGTACCGCGACTCGGGCATGCACAACATCTACCTGGGTGACGAGGCGGTGGTGAAGGTGCAGTCGTTCACCCTGGACGGTGGCGACATGAAAGGCCTGCGGCAGGCCCACAACCGGATCAAGAAGTACGGCTACACCGTGACGTTCCACGATCCGGCCCGTCTCGACTCCGGCCTCTCCGAGGAGCTCACGACGCTGATGAGCCTCAGCCGTCAGGGAGAGTACGAACGAGGATTCTCCATGATGCTGGGCCGTGTCTTCGACCCCCGGGACACCGGCCTGCTCCTCACGGTGGTGCGCGGGCCCGACGGAACCGCCGCCGCCATGTGCCAGTTCGTTCCGGCGCCAGGCATCGAGGGCTACTCCCTGGATCTCATGCGGCGCGATCCGGCCGAACACCCCAACGGGCTGTTGGATTTCGCCCTGGTCTCCACCATCGAGCACCTGAGGGAGCAGGGGGCCAAGGGGCTGAGTCTCAACTTCGCCACCCTCCGGTCGACGCTCTCCGGTGACAAGGGCGACGGCACCATGCAGCGGGCCGAGCGATGGTTCCTCAAGAAGCTGTCGAGCTTCGCCCAGATCGAGTCCCTGTGGCGGTTCAACGCCAAGTACGAACCGGAGTGGCTGCCCCGGTACGTGGTCTTCGACACGGCCGAACACCTCGTCCCGGTGGTCATGGCCATCATGCGGGCCGAGTCGCTGTGGGAGATCCCCGTGCTCGGCCGGCTGCTGGCCGCCGGCGCCGAGAAGCGGAATCTGGCCGCCCATCAGGAGACCGAGGCGTTCATCGCCTCCTCGTTCGGCACGTGGATGGAGGACGACGAGCACCTCGGACCGGAGCCGGCCGGTGACACGCCGCGGATCGATCGGACCCGCCCGACCAAGTCGCCGGGCTCGGCCGCCTGACCCCGGGCACGCCCCTCGGCCCGGACCCATTCCGGCTGGCGCCCCGTCAGGGCCGGTCGGGCGGCGGCAGGCCCATCGGGTTGGGGAACGGGATCTCGCCCCGGGCCGCCACGGCGCCCGCCAGCGACCGCAACCCTTCATGGAGCTCGACGGACTCCTCGTCCCCGAGGACCAGGTATGGCGGCGCCGCCTGTCGGTCGGTGGAGCGCTCGACCCACTGGCGGAGCTCGAAACCCTCAGCCGAGATCCGGCCCCGGTCGACCAGGCCGCGGGCCTCGAGCCGTCGGAGGGCCGAGTCCCACTCCCCGTCCGACCAACCACGACTGGCGCGGAACAGGGCGCCGGGAAGGTCCTCGGACAGGGCGAAGAGCACCAGTGCCTCGCACCCGTCCAGGCCGCCGGTCGTGAGGGCCGCCACATGTCCGTCGCCGCGGTGCTCGCGTAGACAGGTGCAGGCCTGCCACAGCGCCTCGACCGGATCGTCCGGTGACCCGAGCGCCCGGTTGGCGCTGAACAGGGCGCGGCCGGGCCCGTCCGCGGCGAGGACCACCCGCTCGAGCGGCACCACCAGGGAGCGGGCCTTAGGCTCGATGGTGGGATCCATCCGCCGCAGGGCTCGGCCCGCTCCGGACCGCCGGGCCTCCACCACGTCGGAGGGCGGGGCGAATCCCCAGGCATCGGGGATCGCCCTCCCGACCATGGCCGGGTGGAAGTTGAAGAAGGTGGCCGTCACCGTGGCCGGGGCCACCGCGCCCAGTGGTGCGGCCCGCGCCGCGAAGTAGCCCATCCAGAAGCCCCGCAGGCCCACCGCCCGCCACGCGTCGCGACTCTCGGGTGCGAAATAGGTCACGGCGTGGATCAGTTCGATGTTCCGCCACCACTGGCGGGGTCGGGTCCGGCCCCCGGGCCCCTCCGCCACCGCCGCCGTCAGTCCTCGGTGCCGCCCCCGGCGCCCGGGGCGTCCCCGGTCCCGAGCCCGGCGACCGCCGGGGCGGCCGACCTTCCGCCGAACAGGCCCACCAGCCCGATGACGGCCAGGGTGATCAGGATCACCACCACTGCCACCAGCGCGGTGGGATTGGACCACACCACCAGGACGAGCAGGCCGACCACCAGGATCGTCCACTGGAGCGCCCGGCGGTGCCCGGCCACGAAGTCGTGGACCGGACCCCGGGTCAGCCAGGCCGGTCCCCGCTTGTCGTCGACGAGGGACCGGACGTACTTCGAGCCGGCCAGGAGGGCGAGGATGGCCACCACCGCGGCGACGATCAGGATGATGCGCACGGCGCCGCGCAGGGACGACGTCACGATGTCGATGGCGGCCGAGTTGGCGGCCAGGGACTGACCGACGTGGAGACTGCCCAGGTACTGGTTCCGTCCCACCGCGATGACCACCAGGATGAGGGCCATGGACAAAGCCAAACCGGTGGCGGCCCGGACCAGGCCCCGTCTCCGGTTGCGGGCCAGCACCACCGAGGCCGCATAGAGCAGGAGCGTGATGATGGGCAGGGCGATGGACAGGCTGTTCAACAGCTTGGTCAGCCGCTGGACCTTGACCAGCGAGCTCGACTGGAACAGCACGAAGTTGAGCCCCTTGACCGCGGGGACCTTGTCGAAGACCGTGATACCCCGGGCGTCGAGTTTCTGCTTGGCCTGCACCTCCACCGCGGACAGGTCGATGGTCACGCGACCGTTGGCCGTCGACACCGAGCCATTGCCCGATCCGGTCAGGACCGCCACCAGCTGCTTGTGAGAGACACGGTTGGCCGTCACCCATGCCTTCTCGAACTGTGGGCTCTGGACCACCTTCAGGACCAGTTGGTCAGTCACGTTCTCGAGTCCGGAGCTGATCGGCGTGGCCAGGAATCCGGCCTTGGGCGGCAGGGCGTTCTTGATCCGCTGCTCCACGTCGGTGTGGACGATCAGGTTCTCGCTGACCTTCTTCGCCACCTGGGTCTGGATAGCTGGATTGGAGGCCAGCGGGGTCATCGTGGCCACGTAGGTGTCGGTGTTCAGCAGCTGGTTGCGGACGAACACGGCCAGCACCGAGACCACGGCCAGCAGACAGGCCAGCACCACCAGCACCCACGAGACGACGGTCCGCCAGCGGCGGCGGGGCTTTGCAGGGGAGGCGACGGCCGGACCGGAGGGGGCGGCGTCCTCTCCTCCGTGGTCCTCGGGCGGCGGGGTCACGCCTTCAACAACTTGGTCCTCGCCAGCCACGGCCGCCACCTTACTGGCGGCTCCACCGTGGATCGGGGACCACGCCACCGGGGCCCGGTCTCCCGGGAGACCACCCTCCCGGCACCGGGCGGCGGTACCGGACCGTCGGTGATCAAGGGCCCGGACGCGGCGACGGCCGCCCGCGTTGCCCGAGGCAACGGGGACGGCCGTCGACCGGCGGCAATAGGTGCCGACCGGGCTATCGCCGGTCAGCTGAGCAGTTTGGCCTTCTGCGCCTCGAACTCCGCGTCGCTGAGCACGCCCTTCTGCTTCAGATCAGCCAGCTTGGCCAGCTCGTCGGCGTTGCCACCCGAGCTTCCAGCCGTCTTCTTGACGTAGTCGTCGAAGGCCTTCTGCTGAGCCTCTGCCGACTTTTCTGCCCGTTCGTGCATGCTGCCACCACGCGCGATCAAGTAGATGAGGACGCCGAGGAACGGGAGGATGATCACGAAGAGGACCCAGACCGCCTTGGCCAGCCCCCCCATGTCATGGCTCCGGAAGATGTCGCTGAAGACCACGATCAACAGCCAGATCCACAGGAAGAACAGGAAGAATTCCAGCATCGTCCAGAAGATGCTGAGCAGGGGATACGTGTACGCAAGCATGTTCAGTGGTGCTCCTTGATTGGGGACGACCATGCACAATAGTGGGCCCATCCCCGGAATTGCAGTGACGGTGGAGCGGGCCCGGGTGAAGATCACGTAGCAGCACGCGGAACCCCCACCCCGTCCGGAATCGACCTAGTGTCCTCGGGACGGATACGAATCGACGGGAGGAGATCCGTGACCATCGAGGGCTCGATCACGTTGGCGACGCGCTCGGGCCGGCGACGACTGGATCCGGCTGGCTCCGGCGCCAGGGATGCCGACCGGTGAGGCAGTTCCGGTGACCGCTACTCCACCGACTCCGCCGGCCCCGGCCGCACAGGCCCCGGCCGAACCCGCCGCCGCCCCGTCGGATCCGATGGCCATGCTCCGGTCGCGCCAGTACATCCGGCTGCTGGCCTTGGCGGCCATACTCGGCGTCCCCGTCTCGGCCATCGCTTACGGCTACCTGAAGCTGGTCGGTGTTCTCCAGAATTGGATCTTCAACTCACTGGCCAAGCAGCTCGGGTTGGCCGGGACGCCGGTCTGGTGGCCGCTCCCGGTCCTGGCCCTGGCCGGTGTGCTGGTGGCCGCCACCATCAAGTACCTACCCGGCACAGCCGGGCACAAGCCGGCCGAGGGCTTCAAGGCCGGAGGGTCGCCCACGCCGATCGAGCTCCCCGGCGTGTTCTTCGCCTCCCTGGCCACGTTGAGCCTGGGCGTGGTGTTGGGTCCGGAAGCGCCGCTGATCGCCATCGGCGGTGGATTGGGCGCGCTCGCCATCCACCTGGCCGCCAAGGACGCTCCACCCACCGCGACCATCGTCATGGCCTCGGCCGGGAGCTTCGCCGCCATCAGCACGCTGTTCGGATCACCCATCCTCGGGGCCTTCCTCCTGATGGAGGCAGCCGGATTGGGCGGACCGGTCCTCGGACTGGTACTGGTCCCCGGGCTGTTGGCCGCCGGCATCGGCACGCTGATCTTCGTGGGGTTGGACTCGCTGACCGGGTTCGGCACCTTCTCGTTGGCCATTCCCGGGCTGCCCACCTTCAGCCATCCGACCGGGGCCATGTTCTTGTGGGCCATCGCCTTCGGACTGTTGGCGTCGGTGCTCGGCACCGCCATCCGACTCCTGGGCCTGGCCCTCCAACCCGTCATCGAGCGCAGGATGCTGGTGTTGATGCCGGTGGTGGGCCTGGGTGTGGCCGGTCTGGCCATCGCCTTCGCCGAAGGGAGCGGCAAGAGCTTCACCGAGGTCCTCTTCTCCGGCCAGTCGGCCCTCCCGACCCTGGTGCTCCACGCCTCCGGTTGGGCCGTCGGGGCCCTGGTGCTGTTGGTGGCGTGCAAATCCGCCGCCTACGGGCTCTCGCTCTCCAGCTTCCGAGGCGGCCCGGTCTTCCCGTCCATGTTCATCGGTGCCGCCATCGGCGTAGCCGCCTCCCACCTCCCCGGGCTCTCGCTGGTCCCGGCGGTGGCCATGGGCATCGGGGCCATGGCCACCGTCATGCTCAAACTCCCGATGACGTCGACGCTGCTGGCCACGTTGCTGCTGTCGAGCGACGGGCTGAGCGTGGTCCCGCTGGTCATCGTGGCCGTGGTGACCGCCTATGTGGCCAGCGCCTGGCTACCGGAGGTGCCGTCCGACCTACGGCGGGGTCGACGGTCGACACCGGATCCGGGTCCGGAACCCGCGTCGGCCGCCGCCGACGGCGGCACGTCGGGTCCCGGACCCCATGCCTGATGCCCGGACCGGAGTGGTGTGCCCGTCTTCGACCTGATCCTCATCGGTCTGGCCGTAACCCTCGAGCCCATACCCATCACGGGCTTCATCCTCGTCCTGAGCTCGGAACGCGGCTCGTTCAAGGGAGCCGCGTTCATCCTCGGGTGGCTGCTGTCCCTGGCCATCGTGGTGGCCGGCACCGTCCTGATCACCGGGGGCAGGCCGCCCAAGCCGGCCAGCCAGCCCTCGACCGCGGTCCTGGCCGCCAAGATCCTGTTCGGGGTGATCCTCCTCTGGATCGCCTACCGGCGGCGGTCACGGGTCGGGACACCCCGGAAGCCACCGGCCTGGATGGCCAGGCTCGACCACCTGTCGGTCTGGGCCGCAGCCGGCCTGGGTGTGCTCCTCCAGCCGTGGGTGCTGGTGGGGGCCGGCGCCGCTGCGGTGGCCCAGCTCCACGTGTCGTCCTTCCAGTCCTACCTCCTGCTGGTCGGTTTCTGCCTCCTGTGCACGGCCAGCTACCTGGCCATGGAGTGCTACGCCGTCCGCTCCCCCGAGGCTTCTCAACAACGGCTCGACGGGCTCCGGGCCTGGATCGACACCCACCGCGACCAGGTCATCATCTTCCTCTCCCTGATCGTCGGCCTGTGGTTGATCGGCGACAACAGCTACCTGATCGCGGCCCAGTGACCGCGGCGACGCCGTGATCATCGTCCACGTCCTGGCCGTGCTGTTCGGCACGGTACTGGTCGGGTCCGTCCTGGTCTCAGCCCTGGAGACGGTGGTGCTGCCCCGCGACGGGTTCACCCGCCTGACCCGTTTCGTGTTCGCCGTGGCCGACCGGGTACTCATCCACCGGTGGCGGGACCAGGCCCGCCAGGACAACCTGCGGGCGCTGTACGCGCCGGTGGCATTGGTCAGCCTGCCGCTGGTGTGGATGCTGTCCGTCACCTTCGGCTTCTCCTTCGTCTTCTGGGGCATCAGCCACGACACCGCCCAACGGTCCTTCGAGATCAGCGGCTCGTCGCTGTTCACCCTGGGGTTCGCCGAGCCCGACGGCACCGCCCGCATCTGGCTGACGTTCGTGGAGGCCACCATCGGTCTGGGCCTGGTGGCTCTCCTCATCAGCTACCTTCCGACCATCTACGCCGCCCACCATGAACGCGAGAAGGGGATCAGCGTGCTCCGCCCCTTCGCCGGGACCCCCCCGTCGCCCATCGACCTGTTGGCCAACCTGCAGCGGCTCGGCACCCTGGACAATCCCGAACTGTGGAGGACCTCGGCCAGCTGGTTGCTCGAACTCGACCAGACCCACACGGCCTTCCCGGCCCTCTGTTACTTCCCCGAGGGGTCGACCGACCAGTCGTGGGTGGCGTCGGTGGGCTCGATGCTGGACGGCGCCGCCCTCCTCCTGTCGGCATCGGATTTCAGCACCGAGGAGCACGCCACCGAAGAGGCCAAGGGACCCCTGATGGCTCTGGCCTACGGGATGCCCACACTGGTGCGAATCGGACGGTCCGCCGGTCTGCCCCTGCCACCTCCCTCGTTGTTGATGGAGCTGATGGCCCGGGTCTCCGAACCGGTCCCCGACATCTCCCTCCACCGGGACGAGTACATGGCGGCCCTGGACCGACTGCACCCCCTCCTGTCGGTGCCCGACAGCGAGCGCGAGCACTGCTGGTGTCGGTTCGCGTGGATCCGGTCGGGGTACGACCAGGGCCTGCGCGGGCTGGCCGGGCTGACCATGGCGCCCCCGGCTCTGTGGACGACCGACCGCCCGGCCCGGGTGGGGCGCCCCCGGCTCCTCTCCACCCGGCCCATCGTCGTCGACTGGTCGATACCCGATCCAACGCCCTGACGCCGACCGACACCGCACCCGCCGGTGGACGGCCGGAGCTCAGACGCCGGTGTCGGCGTGGACCGCCCCGGTGGCGATGGCCGTCGTGAGAGCGGCGAAGTCCCGCTCGTTCTGGTCGGCATACGACGAGGCGAACTGCACCATGGCCCGGTCGAAGCGGTCACCGCCGCCGAGGTAGGCAGCCATGGCGATGGAGTCGCCCGATCGGGCGTGGGCCCGGGCCAGGGTCCACCCGCAGACCTCGGCGTAGACGCCCAGGGCCTCGGGCGTCATCGAGTCGACGTCGACCGAGAACTTCCAGTCCCACAGCTGGCGTACGTAGAAGTCCCGGGTGATGCCGTCGTCGCCCTGGAAGCTGTCCCAGCCCAGGAAGATGTCGCTTGACCCCTGCATGAGCCGTTGGCCCTCCACCACCCGCTGACCGTGGAGAGGGAACTCGCTGGCCCCCAGGAACGGCTCGCCCACGGCCGCCTCCGCCTCCTTGATCTGCAGGAAGAGCGGGTCGCCGTTGTCTCGGCCCACGAAGAGCGCCACCCAGCATCGGGTCCCCACACTGCCGACCCCCACGACCTTGCGGGCCAGATCGGTGAACTCGTACTTCTCGAGCAGCCGTTGCCGGTCGCCGGACAGGGTACTGCGGTACTGCGACAGGGCGTCGCTGAGGTTGGCGACCGTCTGGCCGGAGTAGAGATCGGTGAACACCGACTCGGCCGGCATCATGAGGGGCGGGTTGGCCACGAATCGGAGCTTGCCGTCCTCCTCGGCCGTCAGCTTGGCCAGCGCGGCCAGGTGGTCCTTGGACTGGGCCTTGGCCACGCGCCTCCGGAAGGCGTCCGTCAGCTTGCGACCGACCTGGTCGCCCCAGCGGGCGGCGATGGCCGGCCCGTCGAGGTGGGTGTACCAGATGTCGAGTTCCCTCATCCCGGCGAACTCGCTCATGGCCTCACGGTACGAGCGGGAACTGCGGGCCACGATGGACCGTCGGAGGTCGTCGTCGAACCCGCGGCTCCGGGCCGCGATCTCCACGCTGGCGGCCAGACGCTTCAGGTCCCACTCGAACGGTCCGGGCACGGTCTCGTCGAAGTCGTTGACGTCGAAGATGAGCTCGCGCTCGGGCGACGCGAAACCACCGAAGTTGGAGAGATGGGCATCACCGCACAGCTGCACCCCGAGCCCGGTCCGCTCCTCGGTGGCCAGATCGGCCGCCATCACCGCCGCCGCCCCCCGGAAGAACGCGAATGCCGACGCGGCCATGCGCCCGTAGCGGATCGGCACGAGCTCGGGGATCCGGGTCGTGGCCTGCAGGGCCAGAATGGCCAGTGGATCGGTCCGGCCGAGCGGAGGGGCCCATTCGCCGTGGCGGGAGCGCGGGACCCTGGCCCGTGCCTGCCGTCCGAACTCGGCCCGCTCGGCCGGGGTTGCCTGCCTCATTCGCCCATCCTCCCACCCGGTCCGGCGCCAGGCCGTACGCCCAGCTCAAGCCCACCCCGGTTGACGTCGATACTCCGGGGTGAAAGAGGTCGAAAGCAGGGCGGCAATGTCCACAGCGCTGGTGCCACCACCTGGCGACGAGGCCCCGAACTGGCCCGATCGGGCGCGGGCCGGGACCGGGCGCGCCCGGGGTCGCCTGGACGGCACCCTCGATCCCAGCCTGCTGGCCTACCTGATGGGCCCGCCCGCGCTCGTGGCCATCCTGGTCCTCATGCACTTCCACGTCGTGGCCCAGGAGTCGGCCTGGCTGTGGGTGGCGGTCTTCGTCGTCATCCCGGTCTGCAGCCTGGCCAGCGACCGCCTCTACGACGCCGATCCGAACCGGTTCCGCCTCAACATGCGGGTGGCCGTCCAGGCCGCCTCGGTCACCGCCGTCATCTACCTCAGCGGTTGGGGACCGGTGCTGTCGGGGGCCTACGGCTTCCTGGCCCTGGAGAACGTGGCCCGTTCCGGGTCCCGGGCCTGGCGGACCACCGCCCTGTGGAGTCTGTCGGGCATCGCGCTGGGCCAGACGGCCATCTGGCTGCACCTGGCCCCCTCCTTCCTCTCCCTGGCCCAGACCAACGCCCTGGCCCTGATGGGCGCATTCATCCTGTTCTTCATCATCCGCATGGCCGGGGCCACGATGGAGCAGAAGGAGCGGGCCGAGGCGTCCACCCGCCTGTCGGAGGACCGCTTCCGCTCCCTCATCCAGAACTCCACCGACGCCACCCTGGTGATCGACGGGGACGGCATCTGCACCTACGTGAGCCCGGCCATCCTCCCCCTGCTGGGCATCGGGACCGAGGATCTGGTCGGATCCCGGCCCACCGACTTCGTCCACCCCGACGACCGCCAGCGGGTCAGGGATCGGCTCGGATCCGCGCTCCAGTCGTCGCCCGAGAACGTGCTCATCCAGTTCAGGATGGCGCGCCACGACGGCACGTGGCGCGACGTCGAGGCCGTGGTCTCCAACCAACTCGACCGGCCATCGGTGGCCGGCTACGTCGCCAACGTCCGCGACATCACCGAACGCAAGGAGTTCGAGGCGCTGCTGGCCCACCGCGCCGTGCACGACCCGCTGACCGGGCTGGCCAACCGGCAGTTGGTCCTCGACCGGGCCGAACAGATGCTGGCGCGATCCCGTCGGACCGGCGCCCAGGTGGCCGCGTACTTCATCGACCTCGACAACTTCAAGGACGCCAACGACTCGCTGGGCCACGAGGCCGGCGACCGGCTCCTCCAGGCGGTGGCGGCCCGCTTCGTCGGGCTCCTGCGGGCCGACGACACCGTGGGCCGCCTCGGTGGTGACGAGTTCGTGGTCCTGGCCGAGGCCGCGTCGTTGACCAACGGTCCCGAGCGGGTGGCTGAGCGCCTGCACCAGTCTCTCCGCCAGCCCTTCCGGGTCGACGGCTACGAAGACCTCCCCATCTCGGTGACGGCCAGCATCGGCATCGCCACCGGGGCCCGCCGGTCCGCCCAGGAGCTCCTCCGGGACGCCGACATCGCCCTCTATCAGGCCAAGGAGGCGGGCCGGGACCGGTCGGTCCTGTTCGAGGAGGCCATGCAGTCGGCGGCCGTCGATCGTCTCGAGCTCAAGACGGACCTCGACGCCGCCCTGGCCGGCGGCCAGTTCTTCCTGCTGTACCAGCCGATCTTCGATCTCGGCCTCGGGGGGGTGCGCGGTGTCGAGGCCCTCATCCGGTGGGACCATCCCGACCGGGGGATCGTGCCGCCCGACGAGTTCGTGCCCACCCTCGAGGACACCGGCATGATCGTAGAGGTCGGACGCTGGGTCCTCCGCCAGGCCTGCCTCCAGGCCGGAGCGTGGAGGGACCGCGGGCACCCCGTGGCCATCTCGGTCAACGTGTCCATGCGCCAGCTCGAGTCCCCGCAGTTCGTCGACCATGTCGAAGAGGCTCTGGCCGCCGGCAGTCTCGAACCGTCCCAGCTGACGCTGGAGGTGACCGAGTCCACCCTCATGAGGGACGCCCAGGCCACCGTGGCCCGGCTCCGACGGCTGAAGGAGGTGGGTGTGATGATCGCCATCGACGACTTCGGCACCGGCTACTCGTCGATGGCCTACCTGCGCCAGTTCCCGGTGGACGTGCTCAAGATCGACCGGACGTTCGTGGCCGGGATGGACGGCACCCCCGACGCCGACGCCCTGGTCCGGACCCTGGTGGAGCTGGGTCGGATCCTCGGGCTGGTGACCCTGGCCGAGGGGATCGAGGACCAGACCCAGCTGGACGGCCTCCGGGCGGCGCACTGTGACCGGGGCCAGGGCTTCATCGTCTCCCGCCCGGTGGGGCCCGAAGCGGTCGACGCCTTCTTGGACATGACCCCGACCGAGCTCGGACTGGGGGCGAGTCCGCTCCCACTGCCCGGGTGAGTCCGGCCGGGCCCCCGTTCCGCCCGATCGGATCGACGTCGAACCGCCGCGTGCCGGTCGACACCGGATCAGATGTCGGCGGCCGCCTTCTTCCGACGCCGCCTGAGCAGGATGACGAGTCGGTCGACCAGGGCCCCGAGCACGGCGGCGATCAACAGCACCCATATGAGGCTGATGTGGGTGCTGAAGAACACGAATCCGACCTTGACGGTCTGTGAGTTGTCGAGCACGAAGGCCACCAGCAGGACCAGGGCCACCGCCGCCCCCACGATCCGGATGTTGTCCCGCCGCTCTCGTGTCTTCGAGCTCCGGCCCGTTGGGTCCTGCGCCGATGCCCCGGGGGATGTGGCCATGGATCGCTCCTTCACGCCGACGGAAGCCGTCACCGACCCGGTCGACAGTACCCGGGGACGCCGGGCGGGGCTGGGACCGTGACCGGACCGGGGGTACCCACCGGCACGCCCGGCTCAGGTGAACAGCAGGGTGGCCTGGTGGGCGAAGTCGAGGATGGGGCCGGGGATGATGCCGAACACCACGGTGAAGGCCACGGTGATCCCGATGGCCACCCAGGTCAGGGTGGGCACGGGCACCACCCCGCGTCGGGTGACCGATTCGTCCGGGGCGGCGTCGGTCAGCACCTGGAGGCTCGAGACCCGGTCGTCGATGGCGTCCACGGCCGATCCCTCGGCGTCACCCGTCCCGACCGGCGGCGTCCCCCCGGTGGTGA
This sequence comes from uncultured Acidimicrobiaceae bacterium, assembly GCA_963756515.1. Lineage (GTDB taxonomy): Bacteria > Actinomycetota > Acidimicrobiia > Acidimicrobiales > RAAP-2 > Bog-756. Next base: position 26,889 of record CAVWNV010000002.1, on the reverse strand, counting down.
CAGCCCCGGCCGGGGACCCGGCCACCGGCTCCACGTCACCGTCCACCGGGTCGGCGATCGGCCCCACCGGCGAGTACATGGTCACCGCCACCCTCAGGTAGAAGAAGGCGGCCACGGCCGCCGACACCATGGCCACCACGGCCAGGACGTAGGCATGGGTGGCCACCGAGGCCCCGACCACTCCGAACTTGGCCAGGAAGCCCGTGGTGAACGGCACTCCGGCCTGGCCCAGCAGCAGCACGGCGAAGGCCCCGGCCAGCCACGGCTGGCGACGGGCCAGTCCCCGGTAGTCGGTGATCTGGTGGCCCGTGTCCCCGTCGCGGGACAGCACGGTGATGACGGCGAAGGTCCCGATGACCAGGAAGGTGTACGTGAAGATGTAGTACAGCGAGGCCGACACGCCCCGGGTGGTGGCCGCCTCCACGCCGAGGAGGATGAAGCCGGCATGGTTGATGGACGAGTAGGCCATCATCCGCTTCACGTCCTTCTGGGCCAGCGCCACCACCGCCCCCACCACCAGGCTGAGGATGGCCAGGCCCCAGATGATCGGCTGCCAGTCCGTGCGGACGGTGCCGAAGGACGAGACGAACACCCGGAGGAGGGCGGCGAAGGCCCCGGCCTTGGCCACGGCGGCCATGAATCCGGTCACCGGTGACGGGGACCCCTGGTAGACGTCGGGCGACCACATGTGGAAGGGCACGGCGGCGATCTTGAAGCCGAACCCCACCAGCAGCAGGGCCAGGCCTCCCAGCAGGACGCCGTTGTTGGCGATGATGTTCTTGGACAGGTAGTCGGCGATCTGGGGCAGGTTGGTCGAGCCGGTGGCACCGTAGACCAGGGCGATGCCATACACGAACACGGCCGAGGAGAACGCACCGAGCACGAAGTACTTGAGTGCCGCCTCACCGGACTCGGCCCGCTTGTGGTTGAAGGCGGCCAGCACGTAGAGGGCGATGGACATGATCTCGAGGCCGAGGAACACCACGATCAGGTCGTTGGCCGCCCCCATCATCATGGCGCCCGAGGCCGACATCATGGCCAGGACGTGGAACTCGGGTCCCTCCACGCCCTCGCGCCGGAGATAGCCGTCACCGACCAGGGCCGTGAGCAGCATGGCGATGGACACGGTGATCTGGATGAACACGTCGAACCCGTCGAAGGCGATGGCGCCGGCGATGGTGACGCTGGGCCCGTGGGTGGCCACCTGGTCCCACTGGAACAGGGCGGCCACCAATGCCGCGATCGAGACCACCGAGGCCACCAGGGTGCCGGTTCCGACCCCGAGGATCTTGCGGAACAGCGATGACACCACCATCAAGAGCACGGCCCCGCCCATCATGATGAGCATGGGCAGGATGCTCAGGTAGTCCACGTGGGGCGTGTGGATCATCGGAGCGGTGGCGGCCACGAGCGAGGAGGGCATCATGGGGACCCTTCCGCGGAGTGCGAGCCGGTCTGCGACCGATCGGCGGCGGCCTCGAGGCCGGCCGGGATGCGGGTGTGGGTGACCCGGTCCACGTGGACCACCAACTGGTCGACCGACGGGGTGATCCGGTCGAGGATCGGTCTCGGGTACACACCGAGGAACACGATGAGGACGATCAGCGGTGCCACCACGAGCCGTTCGCCCCACGCCAGGTCCCTGGTCTTCGTGTCCGACTCGGTGGGCTCACCGTGGAAGACCTGTTGGAAGGCCCAGAGGAGGTAGATGGCGGCCACGATCACGCCCATGGCCGCCACCACCGCCCACCACCGGTGGGCCACGAAGGTGCCGATCAGCACCAGGAACTCGCCCACGAACCCGTTGAGGCCGGGCAGGCCGATGGAAGCCATCATGGCCACGGTGAACACGCCGGCCATGACCGGCGCCGGCGACTGCAGGCCCTTCAACGCCGTGACCTGCCAGGTCTTGCGCCGCTCGTAGATCCAGCCCACCACGATGAACAGCGTGGCGATGATGAGGCCGTGGTTGACCATCTGGAGGACGCCACCGGTCAGCCCCTGGCTGTTGAGGGCGAACGTCCCGAGCACGATGAAACCGATCTGGGCCAGGGACGAGTAGGCCAGCAGCCGCTTCATGTCGCGTTGGGCACAGGCCACCACCGCCCCGTAGAGGATGCCGATGACGGCCAGGGTCAGCAGCCACGGGGCCAACGTCCGCGTGGCCTGAGGGAACAGGTTGAGGTCGAAACGGATGATCCCGTAGGTCCCGAGCTTGGCCATCACCGCGGCCAGCAGCACGGCACCGGCCGTGGGCGCCTCGCTGTAGGCGTCGGGCGACCACGTGTGGAAGGGGAAGATCGGTGCCTTCACCGCGAAGGCGGCCGTGAAGGCACAGAAGAGCAACACCCCCTCGGTGCCGGACAGGTGCGTGTGCATCAGGGCGGGCAGCTCGAAGGTCAGGACCCCGGTCTGGGACTGGTGGAGGAAGGCCACGGCCAGGATGCCGACCAGCAGGAAGGCCGAACCGGCGAAGGTGTAGATGAAGAACTTGATGGCGGCGTAGCCCCGGCGGGCATAGCCCCACCCGCCGATGATGAAGTACGCCGGCACCAGGGTCAGTTCGAAGAACAGGAAGAACAGCACCAGGTCGAGGGAGACGAAGCTGCCCAGACAGGCCGCCTCCATGACCAGGACCCAGGCCACGAACGAACGGGGGTCGCGTCGGGGACGGGCCCCGAGCAGAGCCAGCGGGAACAGCAGCGCGGTCATCACGATCAGGAAGAGGGAGATCCCGTCGACCCCCACCGACCAATGGATGCCCAGCTGCTTGGCCCAGATGTGGTCGGAGACCAGCTGGTAGCCGCCGTCGCCCACCTTGAACTGGCCCACGATGACCAGCGACAGCACCAGTGTGAACAGGCCGACCAGGGCGCCGAGCGCTTCGTGGAAGTGGCGGGAGACCGAGCGTGTCGGCACCAGGGCGACGACCACGGCCCCGACGGCCGGCGTCAGCACCAGGACGGTGAGGAAGGGGAAGTGGGAGTCGGCCATCAGCCCCACCACAGCCGGGTCAGCATGAACGCCAGCACCAGCACGGTGCCGAGCACGATGCCGAGCACGTAGTTGCGGAGGTAGCCGGTTTGGGTCCGACGGATCAGCCCACCCGACTTGCGGACCAGTGTGGCCACGCCGTTGACCCCCCCGTCGATCACCTCGGTGTCGATGACGGTGGCACTGAAGGCGGCCAGGCGCTCCGACGGCCGGCCCAGCACGGTGTCGTAGAGCTCGTTGATGTACCACGAGTTCCGGAGGAAGGGCCCCTCGAGGCCGGGGCGCTCCGCTTTGGCCATCCACAGGCGGAGGCCCACAATCACCCCGACGATGGCGATGATGGCGTCGAGGATGGAGAGGACCCACACCGCGCCGGTGCTCAGGTGGTCCTGGTAGAGGTTCGAACCGAACACCGGGTCGATCCAGTTGGCCAGCGAGAAGCGACTGCTCGAGATAGCCAGCACCCCGGCGGTGGCGGCGAAGAAGGACAGGATCCACAGGGGCAGGACCATGATCCGTGGTGACTCGTGCGGCTCCGCCATGTGCCCTTCGGCGTGGTGGGCGTCGGGCATGTCGGTGGCGGCGTCGATGGGCACCGACTCCGACCACCGGTCGCGGCCGAAGAAGGCCAGGCCGGTGAGGCGGCTCATGTAGTAGGCGGTCAGGGCGGCGGTCACGATGCCCACCACCCACAGGGCCGGGTGGGCCGCCCAGGTGTTCTCGAGGACGTCGCCCTTGGCCCAGAAGCCCGACAGCGGCGGCACCGCGGCGATGCACAGCCAACCGATGCCGAAGGTGATGAAGGTGAGGGGCATGTACCGGCGCAGGTTGCCCATCCGCTTGAGGTCCTGCTCGTCGTGGAGGCCGTGGATGGCCGAGCCGGCGCCGAGGAAGAGCAGACCCTTGAAGAAGGCGTGGGCCACCATCAGGAAGATGGCCGCCTCGTAGGCCCCGCACCCGATGGCCAGGAACATGTACCCGAGCTGGGACACGGTCGAGTAGGCCAGTACCTTCTTGATGTCCTGTTGGGCGCAGGCGATGGTGGCGGCCACGAACGCGGTGGCCGCACCGACGATGGCCACGGTGAGGGACGCGGCGCTGGAGGCGTGGAGAAGGGGGTTGACCCGGCACAGCAGGTAGACCCCGGCCGTGACCATGGTGGCCGCGTGGATCAGGGCGGACACCGGGGTCGGGCCCTCCATGGCATCGGCCAGCCACGGGAACAGGGGGATCTGGGCCGACTTCCCCATCACACCGACCAGCAGGAGGAGGCAGATGGCGGTGATGTTGCCGGGGCCGATCCGGTCCAGGTTGGCGAAGATGGTGGTGTATTCGAGCGAGTGGACCTTGTCGAAGACGAGGAAGATGGCCAGCAGGAAGCCCACGTCACCGATCCGGTTGTAGACGAAGGCCTTCTTGCCGGCGCTGGCCGCCGAGTCCCGGGTGAACCAGAACGACACCAGCCAGTAGGAGCACGCCCCCACTCCCTCCCAGCCCACGAAGGTCATCAGGAGGTTGCTGCCGAGGACCAGGATCAGCATGGAGGCCACGAACAGGTTCATGTAGAGGAAGAACTTCGGGTAGTCCCTGTCCCCCTTCATGTAGCCGATCGAATAGAGGTGGATGAGCATGGAGATGCCGGTGACGAAGAGCACCATGGTCATCGACAGCGGATCGACGAAGAGTCGGGCGTGGACCTGCAGATCCCCGACGGGTATCCACGTCCAGAGGTTCTGGGTGTAGGTCCGGACCGGCGCGTCCACCGTGAGCAGGTCGAGGTAGACGCCGATGGAGACGAGGAACGAGGCCCCGATGAAGGCGGTGGCCACGGCGCCGGCGGCCGGGTCCCCCAGACGGCGGCCCAGGAGCACCTGCACCATGAAGCCGACCAGGGGCAGCAAGATGATGAGGTAGGTCACATGCAGCATGGTCCGGTCAGCCCTTCATCAGGTGGAGGTCGTCAGCGGTGGCATTGGCCCGACGGCGGAAGATCGCCACCACGATCCCCAGGCCCACCACCACCTCGGCGGCTGCCACCACCAGCACGAAGAACACCAGCACCTGCCCCCCGATGTCGTGCAGGAGCCGGGCGAAGGTCACGAACGTGAGGTTGGCGGCGTTGAGCATCAGCTCCACGCACATGAACATGACCAGCACGTTGCGTCGGATCAGGACGCCGAGGGCGCCTATCGAGAACAGGACCACACCCAGTCCCAGGTACCAGCCGGCGTTGATGGTCACGAGCGGGCCTCCTGCTGCGAGTCGGGTGCGACCGTCCCACCGTCCCCGGGTCCGGGGTCACCGGGGGACGGTTCGGTGCCGGCGTCCGGCCCGGACTCCTGGTCCTCTCCGGCCATCTCGCCGTCAGTCGGCTGGTTGGCCGTCACCGGGGGCCGTCGGGCCAGCACCACCGCGCCCACGACCGCGATGACCAGCAGCGCCGCCGTGGCTTCGAAGGGGAACAGGTACGTGGTGTAGACGGACTTCCCGAGCAGGTAGACGTTCGACTCCTTGCCGGCGTCGACCCCGGCCACGTGCGGCGCCCCCGTGGTCCACTTCGACACCTGCCCCAACAGGAGGAGTCCGGTGGTCCCGAGGACGGTCAGACCGATGGCCAGGGGGCGCTGTCCCCGCAGCGGCTCGGCCGCCACGTCCTCCTGGCGGTCGACGCCCAGGAACATGATGACGAACAGGAAGAGCACCACGATGGCGCCGGCGTAGACGATGACCTGCACCGCGGCCAGGAACGGGTCCCGCTGCAGCACGAACAGGACGGCCACGCCGAACAGGGTCATGACCAGCATGAGGGCCGAGTGCACCGGGTTGCGGGACACCACCACGCCGACGGCGCCGGCCAGCACGATGGCCGCGGCCACGGCGAAGGTGCCGACGTCCACCCACGACGCCTGGCCGGACCCCGACACGGCGGCCAGCACCATTCCGATCGCTCCGACCATCAGGCGCCTTCCGACGGTGCGGCGTCGTCCGCCACCACGATGAGGGCGTCGCCGGCGTCGGCGGTGTCCCGCTCGGAGTTGCCGGCCCGCACGGCCGCGCTGTAGTCGGCGTCGGCCTTCTCGTGGTGCTTCTTGCCCGCCCCGGGGGCGAAGCGCTGGGCCTTCTCCATCATGCGGCCGATGGCGCCCCGCGGACCCCGCTTGGCCGCGGGCAGGTCGGAGGGGATGAGATGGCGTTCGAGGGTGTCGCGCAGCTGGCGGCTGCCGGTGGTGGCGTCGTCCCGGTGCAGCGACTGGCCGCCCTCGGGGGAGCGGACGCCGAACCCGAGCTCGCCCGACCACTGCACCTGCCCCTCGAACTCGGCACTGCCCGACGGCGACGTGGCCCGCATCCACCCCGAGGTGTGGAGGTCGTCGTCCTCCCGCCAGTCCTCCCAGGGCTGGTGACGCGGCTTCCCCTCGTCGTCGACCAGCAGCTCCTCTTTGGTGTAGATGGCGTCGTTCCGGTTGGTGAAGGAGAACTCCATCAGCTTCGACTCGGTGATGGCCTCGGTCGGGCAGGCCTCGACGCAGAGGTCGCAGTGGATGCACCGCAGGAAGTTGATCTCGTAGACGTACCCGTACCGCTCCCCCGGTGACACCGGGTGGTCCGGGGGGTTGTCGAGGCCGCGCACGTAGATGCAGTCGGCCGGGCACACCCCGGCGCAGAGTTCGCAGCCGATGCACTTCTCCATGCCGTCCTCGTACCGGTTGAGGACGTGGCGCCCGTGTTGGCGCGGCTGCTTGGGTCGCTTCTCCTCGGGATACTGACGGGTGACCGGCGGCCGGCCGAGATGCTCGAGCGTCAGCTTGAATCCGCCGAGGAAGTTCTGTCGCTGATGTGGCGGTTCGGGATCAGCCATCAGCTGACTCCTCCTTCGCTCGACGGGGAGACGGCCGGCGCCGCAGTGGGTTCGGGCGGTCGCTTCCACAGCCGGACCCCGACCGCGGGCACGATGGCCCTGGTCTCCTCGCGCTCGGACCCGATGGCGAAGGCCCGGGTGATGACGATGGCGGCCGCCACCACCGCGGCCACCATGGCGAAGCCCCACCACCCGTCCACCACGAACCCGGCCACGATGAGCAGCCAGCCGAGGGAGAGCGGGATCAGCTTCTTCCAGCCCAGGTCCATGAGCTGGTCGTAGCGCAGGCGGGGCAGTGCGGCCCGCAGCCATACGAACACGAACAGGAAGATGATGGTCTTGCCCAGGAACCACAGGATGGGCCACAGCCAGTACAGATGCGGAATGTGGGGGATGGGTCCGTCGGGGCCGCCGAAGAAGAGGGTCACGGTGATGGCCGACATGGTGATGGTGTTCATGAACTCGGCCAGGAAGAACAGGGCGAACCGGATGGAGGAGTACTCGGTGACGAACCCGCCCACCAGTTCGGAGTCCGCCTCGACCAGGTCGAAGGGCGGCCGGTTGGTCTCGGCGATGATGGCGATGAAGAAGATGACGAACGGCACTACGCCCAGTCGGATGGCGTTCCACTGCCAGAGGTGCTGGGCCTGGGCGTCCACGATGGTGCGGGTGCTCAGCGAACCGGTGATGAGCACCACGGTCACCACGGTCATCCCCAGGGCGGCCTCGTAGGAGATCATCTGGGCCGAGGCCCGGACCGATCCCAGCAGGGGATACTTCGAACCCGAGGACCAGCCGGCCAGCATGATGCCGTAGACACCGATGGCCGACATGGCCAGCAGGAACAGGATGCCCATGGGGGGATCGGCCAGTTGGAGCTCGAAGGTGTGGCCGGCGATGGTCACCTCGCCGCCGATGGGCACGATGGCGAAGATGAGGAAGGCCGGGATGATGGTCAGGTAGGGCGCCAGCTTGAAGACCAGGGGATCGGCCTGTTCCGGGAGGAGGTCCTCCTTGAAGAAGAGCTTGATCCCGTCGGCCATGGTCTGGGCGATGCCGAACGGACCGGCCCGGTTGGGCCCGATTCGGCTCTGCATGTCCGAGATCACCTTGCGCTCGAACCAGATCATCAGCATCACCGAGACCATGAGGGCACCGAACACCACCAGCACCTTGATCAGGACGATGAGGAACACCACCCACCCCACGCCGTTGGCGTAGAGCGGGTCACCTTGCGGCCAGCAGGGGGTGCAGTGCGGAGAGGAGCGGACTCATGGCGTCTCCAGCCGGAGTTCCACTACCGGCGCGGCGGCATCGATGAGGTCGGCGACGGTGCCCTCGGCCAGGGGGACGTTGAAGTCGGCGGCCACCACCTTGCGGGCCAGCGAGGCGTCGGCCACCACGGTCTGCACGGTGGACGAGCTGGCCGTCCGGACACGGACCGAACCGCCCGAGGGCACCCCGAGTTCGTCGAGGTCGAGCGGGTTGGCCCGCAGCGGGGCCGTGTCCACCAGGCCGGCCAGGGAGGGGACCGACGCCACCGCGGCACCCTGGTCGTAGAGGACCCGCGACGCCACCAGGCGCAGCGAGTACCCGTCGTTCGGAACCACATGGGGCACGTCGAGCTCGATGGGTCCGGCCAACACCGATGGCCGGGCCGGGCCGTCGTCATCGGCGCCGGCGGGCGGGTGGCTCTCGTCGCCGATGCCGGCGGTCGGGGATTCGGCCAGCCCGGCCCGCGGCGGTGCGCCCTGGCGCTCCACCGACTCCACTCCGGGAACGGCGATGGGGTCGAGCGGACTGACCGCGCTCCGCCTGGCGATCGAGACGGCGCTGACCGACAGCGGTGCGACCACACCGTCGTCGGCGCCCGATGCGTCGAGCACGGAGCGGGTGATCCCACGGTAGGCCGGGGCCAGCCGCTCCACCTCGTCCCAGACCGCACCGACCGAGTCCAGACCCAGGTCGGCATCGAGGTGCTCGGCCAGCTCGGCCGCGATCATCCAGTCCGGCCAGGCCTGCCCGGGCGGCACCAGCTTCTGGCCCAGCCGACTGACCCGGCCCTCGATGTTGGTGGTGGTGCCCGGCCGCTCGTGAGCCTCGGCCGCCGGCAGCACCACGTCGGCATGATCGACGACGGCGCCCGGCGCGGTGGCCACCGCCACCACGAAGTCGGCGCCCTCGAGGGCCCGTAGGGCCAGTCGGCGGTCGGGGAAGTCACCCAGCGGGTCCGAGCCCAACACCACCAGGGTACGGATACGCGACCCGTCGTCCGGTTCGGCCGCGGCGGCGGCCAGGATGCCGGCGGTGTCCCGGCCGCGGTGCTCCGGGACCGAGCCCCAGGCGTGCTCGAACCACCGGCGCCCGCTCTCGAGAGACACCCGACCCGGCAGCACGCCCGGTGCCAGGCCCATATCCAGGGCACCGTGCACGTTGCCGCGCCGGAGGGCGGGGAGGAAGCGGGCCCCGGGCAACGACGCGGCCAGGAGTTGCACCGCCTCGGCCACCAGGGTGCCGGCCTCCGACATCGACGGCCGGCCCACCAGCACCACCACGTCGCCGGCCCCGGCCAGGCCCCGGGCCCGGTCCAGCCCGTCGGCGTCGACGCCGGTCGGGACGGGGGCGGTCGGATCCACCAGGGCTCGCACCAGTTCGGTGGCCCCGGCCGGGCCGTAGCGGAGTGAGGCGGCGGCGTACTCGGTCAGGGCGGTGGCGTGGGGCGACAGTTCCACCAGCTGGAGGTGGCCGTCCACGGCGGCCGAGCGCAGGCGGAGGAACAGCACCGGCAGCTCCTCGCGGACGTCCCCGCTCAGGACGATGACGGTGTCGGCCGCGGCGGCCTGGTCGATGGTGGCCCGCGGCAGTCCGAGGACCAGTTCGGCCGGCAGCCCGTCGCCCATCTGGGCGTCCACCGAGTCCGTGCCGAGCACACCTTTGGTCAGCTTGGCCCAGGCATAGGCCCCTTCGTTGGTCAGTCGGGCGCCGCCCACCACGCCGACAGCCCCGGGTCCACCCTCACCGACCGCGGCAGTGAGACCTTCGGCCACGGCGTCGAGCGCCTCGTGCCAGGACGTCGGGACCAGCACGCCGTCCTTGCGCACCAGGGGTTCGGTCAGCCGCTCCTCGCTGTTGACGGCGTCGAAGGCGAACCGCCCCTTGTCGCACAGCCATCCGTGGTTGACGGGGTCGGCGTCTATCCCGAGCAACCGGGTGACGCGGTTGGACGACGACTGGACGGCCACCCGGCACCCCACCGAACAGGTGGTGCAGGTGGACTCGACCTGGTCGAGGTCCCAGGGGCGGGCGGCGAACCGGTACGGCACCGCGGTGAGGGCACCCACCGGGCAGATCTGCACGGTGTTGCCCGAGAAGTACGAAGCGAACGGGAGCTCCGGAAAGGTGTTGACCTCGAGGTTCTCCCCCCGGCCGATGAAGTCGATCTGGGCCTCGCCGGCCACTTCGTCGGCGAACCGTGTGCACCGGCTGCACTGGATGCACCGCTCCCGGTCCAACAGCACGAGCTCGGAGATGGGGATGGGCTTCTCGAAGTGTCGCTTCTCCTCCACGAACCGGGTCTCCCCCGGTCCGTAGGCCAGGGTCTGGTCCTGAAGTGGGCACTCGCCGCCCTTGTCGCACACCGGGCAGTCGAGGGGGTGGTTGATGAGGAGGAACTCGAGGACGCCGTCCTGGGCCTTCTTGACCTTGTCGGAGTCGGTCACCACCTCGGCACCGTCCTGGACCTCGACGAAGCAGCTGGGCTGGAGGGATGGGCCGCGCGGGCCGCTGACCTCCACCAGACACATCCGGCACACCCCGACCGACTTCATCCGGGGGTGGTAGCAGAACCGGGGGATGAAGGTCCCGGCCCGCTCGGCCGCGGCGATGAGCATCTCGCCCTTGGTGGCCGTGACCGATCGCCCGTCCAGCGTGAACGTCACCGTCTCCACCGGTGGTGACGACGCCTCCGACTCCACGGTGGCGTCGCCGGCGACGTTGGCCACGGTGGTGGTCCCCTGGGGTGGTGTGGTCGGCTCAGGCATAGGGGCACCCGCCATCCTTGATGTGGACGAGGAACTCGTCGCGGAACATCTGGATGGCCGAGACGATCGACGAGGGGATGGACGGCCCGAGCACACAGATGGTGGTCTGCTGGGGCGGCCAGCTCAACCCGGGTGCGATGTTGTCGCAGGCATCCAGCAGGAGGTCGAGGTCCTCGTGGCGCCCCTGGCCGGTCTCGATGCGCTCCAAGATCCGCTCCAGCCAGCCCGAGCCCTCGCGGCACGGGGTGCACTGGCCGCACGACTCCCGGAAGAAGAACTTGGTGATCCGCCACGCCGCCCGCACCACGCACGTGTGGTCGTCCATGACCACGATGGAGCCGGAGCCGAGCATGGACCCTGCCGCGGCCACCTCGTCCTGTCCGAGGGGCAGCTCGATCTGGTCCGGGCCGAACCAGGGGGCGGATACCCCGCCGGGGATGAACGCCTTCAGGCTCCGGCCATGGGGGATGCCGCCCCCGAGCACCGGTGCGTTGATGAGATCGTCGAAGGTGGTCTTGACCATCTCGAGCTCGAACACGCCGGGGTTGTTGACGTGCCCGGCCAGGGCGAACAGGCGGGTGCCGGTGGACCGGCCCTCTCCGAGCGCCGCGAACGTGGCGCCACCGTGCCGGACGATCCACGGCAGGTTGGACATCGTCTCCACGTTGTTGACCACGGTGGGCTGCCCGTAGAGACCGATGGCGGCCGGGAAGAAGGGGGGCTTGATGCGGGGGAAGCCCCGCTTGCCCTCGAGCGACTCGAGCAGGGCGGTCTCCTCGCCACAGATGTAGGCGCCGGCGCCCGGGTGGACCACCACGTCGACCGAGAACCCCGACCCGAAGATGTCCCGACCCACCGCCCCGTGGGCATAGGCGTCGTTGAGGGCGCTCTGGACCCGTTCGAGACCGAGGGCGAACTCACCCCGGATGAAGATGAACACCCGGGTGACCTGCAGGGCGTAGGCCGCGATGACCACGCCCTCGAGCAGCTGGTGCGGATCACGCTCGACCAGCAGGTGGTCCTTGAAGGTGGCGGGCTCGCTCTCGTCCCCGTTGACCACCAGATAGGTGACCGGGTCCTTGCGCAGCATGGCCCACTTGCGGCCGGCGGGGAAGCCCGCTCCCCCACGACCGAGCAGGCTGGCCGCGTCCACCTCCGCCGCCACCGCCTCGGGGGTCATGGTCAGGGCCTGGCGCAGCCCCTCGTACCCGCCGGTGGCCAGATAGCGCTCCAGCGTGTGGGAGTCAGGATGGTCGAGACGGCTGGTCACGATCTTGGGCGCGTCGGTGATCGTCACGAGGAACCACCGCCCGAGGCCGTGGTGTCACCCTTGGCCGCCTCGGCCGCGGCGGCCCGTCCCGCCCGGGCCTCGGCCATGGCGGCCCGTTCCGAGACCAACTGCTCGGGCCCGACCTCGAGGCCGTTGGCCCGCCGCACCCGGTTGAGGGTCCCGTGCGGGGGGATGTCGGCTGAACGGGCACCGGTACGCAGATCGTCGACGAGGGCGTCGAACGAATCAGCGGTCTGGGCGCCGACGAAGCGATGGTTGACCTGGACGCAGGGGGCCCGGTCGCAGTCGGCCAGGCACTCGGCCTCTTCGAGGGTTATGGCGCCGTCGGGGGTGGTGCCCCCGGCGTTGACCCCGAGCGAGGCCTCGGCGTGCTCCAACAGTTCGGCCGCCCCTCCGAGCAGGCAGGCGATGTTGGTGCACACCGCCACCACGTGGGTCCCGACCGGCTCGGTGTGGAGCATGTCGTAGAACGAGGCCGTGCCGAGGACCTCGGTCGGCGTCACGCCCACCAGTCCGGCGATGTCGGTCATGCCCTCGGGGGTCAGCCAGCCGTCCTGCTCCTGGACCAGGTGACAGAGCGGGATCAGGGCCGAACGGCGCTCGGGGTAGAGGGCGATGATGCGGTGGGCCTCGGCCAGGGTGTCGGGGGACAGGTGGCTCGGTTCGGGTACCACCGCGGGTCCGGCCCGACGCGGGGCCGTCACCGGCGTGGCGGCGGCGTGGTCGCTCACCGGTCGACCTCACCCATGACCGGGTCCACCGAGGAACACACCGCCACGGCGTCGGCCAACAGTCCGCCCCGCATCATGAGGGGCAGGCCCTGCAGATTGACGAAGCTGGGACCCCGGATGTGCATCCGGTAGGGCTTGGGTGTCCCGTCGGCCACCAGGTAGCACCCCAGCTCCCCCCGGGGCGACTCGACGGCCACGTAGACCTCACCCTCGGGCACCTTGAAGCCCTCCGTGAACACCTTGAAGTGGTGGATGAGCGCCTCCATCGACTCGTCGATGCGCTGGCGCGGCGGCGGTGTCACCTTCTTGTCCTGCACGCGGTAGTCGCCGGCCGGCATCTTCTCGACGATCTGGCGGATGATCTTGATCGACTCGCGGATCTCGTTGAGGCGGATCGAGTACCGGTCGAAGTTGTCGCCGTACGTGCCCACGATGACGTCGAAGTCCACCTCGTCGTAGCGGAGGTAGGGCATGGCCCGCCGCAGGTCCCAGGGCACGCCGGTGGACCGGAGGATGGGTCCCGTCAGGGAGAGGGCCAGGGCCTCCTCGGCCGACAGGCCACCGATGCCCTCGGAGCGCTGGCGGAAGACGGGCTGGCCGGTCAGCAGCTCGTCGTACTCGTCGGTGCGGGGCAGGACGGTGTCGCAGATGATGCTGACGTCGTCCTCCCATCCGTCGGGCAGGTCGGCCGCCGTCCCGCCCGGACGGATGAAGTTGTGGTTCATCCGGAGACCGGTCGTCTTCTCGAAGAAGGCCAGGATCATCTCACGCTCGCGGAAGCCGTAGATCATCATCGACGTGGAGCCGATGTCCATCCCGTTGGTGGCCATCCACATGAGGTGGGACGACACCCGGTTCAGTTCGACCAACAGCATCCGGATCCAGTCGGACCGGGGTGGCATCTCGACGCCCAGCAGAGCTTCCACCGCCAGCGACAGCACCAGCTCGTTGTGGAGCGGGGCGAGGTAGTCCATGCGGGTCACGTTGGTCGAGCCCTGCACGTAGGTCAGCTCCTCGGCCGTCTTCTCCATGCCGGTGTGGAGGTAACCGATGACCGGCTTGGTCCGCAGCACCGTCTCCCCGTCCAACTCGAGCATCAGGCGGAGCACCCCGTGGGTGGACGGGTGCTGCGGCCCCATGTTGATGATCATGGTCTCGTCGTCGGTCTGCTCGATGTCGATGTCCGAGGGATCGACGGCCACCCCCTCGGGCAGGCGGAGCACGGCGCCGACCTCGCGCCGGAGCTGGTCGGGGCCGGTCTCCGAACGCCGTCCGAGCTCCTGGGGACCCTCCGAGGTCTCAGCCTCCAGCCCTTCGGGCTCGCCGGCCGGTCCCGGGCTCGTGTAGGAGTCCCCCGAGAGCGGTGGCGCCAGGTGCGAGTCCGGGTGGGGTCCAGTGGCCCCGGCGCCCTCGGCCGGAGAAGTCGCCGTGGTGTCGCTCATCTCGGGCCCGGCGCTTCCTTGAACTGGACCGGTACCCGGCCGACCCCGTAGTCCTTGCGCAGCGGGTGGCCCTCCCAGTCCTCGGGCATGAGGATCCGGGTCATGTCGGGGTGACCGGTGAACACGATGCCGAAGAGGTCGTAGGCCTCGCGCTCCATGGCCTCCACACCGGGGTACAGATCGAACAATGTCGGGACCTCGGCGTCGGACTCGGGCACCTGGACCCGGACACGCACCCGTCGGGCCTGGCTGAGCGAGAGCAGGTTGACCACGACCTCGAACCGCCCGGGCTGGACGCCCTCGGGCAGCCGGCGCCCGGGATGGGCCAGGTAGTCCACGGCGCAGAGATCGGCGCACATCTCGAAGCCGGACTCCTGGTACTCCCCCACCACGCCGACGTACTGCTCCCGGGTCGGGAAGACCACGTCCTGGAGGGGACGGCCCGGAGCGCGCGACGAACCCCCGCCCGACCCGCTCACCGCGGTCACCAGTCCGCCATCGGTGCTCACAGAGGCTCACCCACGCTGCGGGCGATGACCGGGTTCCGCTTGGGCGTGCCGAGGTGGACGGCGTCGGGGCGGTCCGGTGTCCAGCCGGAGGTGGCCTCGTCGGCGTGCGTGCGGGCGTCGTCGGTGTCGACCCCCTCGTCGTGGCCGCGCGGCTGGCCCTCGGGACCGTCGGCGGCTCCCCGGAGGGCCACGGGCTGACGATGGGTGATGTCGTTCGTGCGGACCTTCTCGTGGAGGGTGAGGATGGCGTGCATGAGGGTCTCGGGAGTGGGGGGGCAGCCCGGCGCGTACACGTCCACGGGGACGATCTGGTCGACACCCTGGACGATGGCGTAGTTGTTGAACATGCCCCCCGTGCTGGCACACACGCCCATCGACAGCACCCACTTGGGCTCCATCATCTGGTCGTAGACCTGCCGCAACACCGGAGCCATCTTCTGGGAGACCCGACCGGCCACGATCATGAGATCGGCCTGGCGCGGCGAAGCCCGGAAGACCTCCATGCCGAAGCGGGCCAGGTCGAAGTCGGCGGCCCCCACCGACATCATCTCGATGGCACAGCAGGCCAGGCCGAAGGTGGCCGGCCACATGGAGTAGGTCCGGGCCCACTTGACCAGGTCCTCGAGGCGGCCGGTGAGGAAGTTGTGCTGGAGGTCTTCGAGACCCATGCGAGGTGGCCTCCTTCGATCTACGCAGCTCGGCCGGGTCCGCTCGGCGCAGGTGCCGGCTCTCCGGTCGTCGGGGCGTCTGGTTCGTCGGTCGTCGGGGACGGGCCCGTCGGGACAGCGACTCCCACCGATCGCGTCGAGCGCCCGGGACCCCCCGGACCGGCGCTGATGCGGGCGATGGTCGACTCCGAGGTGCGGGACGGCATGGCCCCGACCAGGTGCTTGGCCGGTCCCCAGCTGAGTGCGCCGTTGCTGACCAGGAAGAGGAAGGAGATGAACACCACGACGGCGAAGACCACCACTTCGACGAGGCCGAAGGAGCCCAGCTGATGGAAGATCACCGCCCACGGGTACAAGAACACGATCTCGATGTCGAAGATGATGAAGATCATGGCCACCAGGTAGAAGCGGACCGGGAAACGGGTGGGCGGCTCGATGGCGGGGACGATCCCGCACTCGTAGGGAGCCGTCTTGGCCGACGTGGGCCGCTTCGTCGGGGCCATGAGGGACGAGGCTACGAACGACAGGGCGGCGAAGAGGAAGCCGAGGATGAGGAGGATCAGAATTGGCAGGTAATCGTCCACAGGGACTTGTTTTTACCACGCCCTCCTTCGTCCGGGCACATCGGAAGGAGCAGGGGCTCCCTGCGGCAAACCGGTCCGGCGGGGAGGTTCGGCCCGGGTCCCGCCGCACGTAGCATTGGAGGTCGTGAACCCCGCCTCCGCCCCCGATCCCGCCGACACCCCGACCAGGGTGACCGGGGCCGTCCCCGCCGCTCGGGGCGCGACCGGGGACCGGGGTCATGTCCACGACGTCCTGATCGTGGGCGGGGGTCCGGCCGGGTCCTCGTGTGCCTACTGGCTGGCCGAGGCCGGGTGGGACGTGGCCGTGGTGGAGAAGAAGGTGTTCCCCCGCGAGAAGACCTGTGGCGACGGGCTGACCCCCCGCTCGGTGCGCCAGCTCGCCGACATGGGCGTCGAAGGGTCCCTGGCCGGCGCCCACCGGTACACGGGCCTCCGGGCCCACGCCTTCGGCCGGGTCCTGGACCTTCCCTGGCCCGAGCACCCGACCTTCCCGTCCTACGGGTACGTGCTGACCCGTCACGACCTCGATGCCATCGTCAACGAGCGGGCCGCCAAGGCCGGGGCCACGGTCTGGCAGGGCACCGAGGCCGTCGAACCCATCCTCGACGAGCTGGCCCCGGCCGCCGTCGGAACGGGCCCGTCCCTGCCGTCCTGCGTCGGGGCGGTGGTCAAGGAGAAGGCCACCGGGGCCACCCGGGCCGTCCGGGCCCGCTACGTGGTGGTGGCCGACGGTGCCAACTCGCGCTTCGGCCGGGCCCTGGGCACATCACGTGACCGCGACCAGCCGCTGGGCATGGCCCTGCGCGGGTACTACACCTCCCCCGGCCACGACCAGCCGTTCATCGAGTCCCATCTGGACATCCGGGATGCCGACGGCGGCGTCGTCCCCGGCTACGGCTGGATCTTCCCCCTGGGCGACGGTCGGGTCAACGTCGGCGTCGGCCTGTTGGCCACCGACCGGCGGTGGAAGGGTCTGAACACCTCCACGCTGATGGAGCATTTCGTGGCCTACGCCCCGGCCGAGTGGGAGCTGTCGGCGGCCACGGCACTCGGCTCCCCAACCGGCGGCAAGCTGCCCATGGGACTGGCTGTCGGCCCGCGGATCGGGGCCACCACCCTGGTGGTCGGCGATGCCGGCGGAGCGATCAACCCGTTCAACGGCGAGGGCATCGCCTACGGCTACGAGAGCGGCCGCCTGGCCGCGGCGTCCTTGGGCGAGGCCCTCAGCGGCGACGGGGTCGGGGCCCTGCTCCGGTACGAGACCAGGCTCGAGGACGCCTACGGGCTCTACTACCGGGTGGCCCGGGCCTTCGTGCGGGTGATCAGCCGTCCCGAGCTCATGCAGCTCTGCGTGGGCGTCGGTATCCGGTCGGAACCGCTCATGAGCTGGATCCTCCGGATCATGGCCAACCTGCTCCGGCCGGACGAGACCGGTCCGGCCGAGGCCGCCTACCGCGCCCTGGCCGTCATCGCCGGATCACGTCCCGGATCGGCCTGACCGCCGGGCCCGACCCCGGGCCGAGAACCCCGCCGCGCCCCCGCTCGGGAGCGGCGGAGCGGCATCTCGCCCACCCCCCGGGGGGGCCGACCCGGCGTGTTCCTACTTGGTGGCGGCGAGACCGATGCGTCCGGACATGGCGTTGTAGGCCGATGTGAAGGCCGGCGTGGGTACGGCCGCACCGCCGGTGGTGGGTTGCAGCACCGACTCGATGCGGCCGCCCACCATGAACGCCTGGCCGATGACCTCACTGCCCTGGCTCGGGATGGTCAACGTGGTCAGGTAGCCGAAGGACTGGACCCCGGTCGGGGCCGTCAGTGCGACCGCCTGCACCTGGGCCGTCGACCCGGCATCGGCCGCCGACACCAGGGTTGTCTGGTAGGCGGTGTAGCAGGTCACGAAGTTGGGGTTCGTGAATGGCGCGACCAGGGCCGAGGCCTGCGCGGCGGAGCCCATGACCCGGGTCACGGACTGCATCTGAACGGTGGGATCGGCGGCGCTCTCGAACACCGGGGACGTGGCCGATGACGTCTGGCCGGGTAGCCCCGCACCGCCGAACAGCCCGGTCACCGTGGCCACCGGCACGCCGAGGCACTGGGCCAGGGTCTGGCTGGCCTGGGACTGGGCCGCAGCCGGGGCCACCGGCGGTCGGGCCTGCCCGGTCGACGTGGTGGGCGCCCAACCTGCCGGCAGATCGCTCTGGCGCAGGTTGATGGACGTGGCCAGCGCGGCATCCGTCGACAGGCCCGAGACCGTCGTCGAGGTGGCGCTGGTGGTGTTGTTGTTCCGCTTGACCACGAAGTAGCCGATGGCCGCCACCACCACCACGAGGGCCACGACGAGCAGGACCAACAGACGGCGGTTGCCGGCCGGGGCCGGACCTCCCGCTCCCGGCTCGACCGGGTCGTCGAAGCCGCCGCCGGGGGTGGTCGGGGGCAGGCTCCCCATCGTCGGATCGAACGGCTCGGTGAGCGCCGTCGGAGCTCCGGTGGCGGTCGGGGTCCCGGGGAGGGTCGATTCGGGAGAGCCCGGGGTCATCGTGGCCGGAGGCGGTCCGGCGAACGGATCCGCCAAGGCTCCGCCCACGGCCACCGCGGCGCCGGCGGCCGCGGCCTTGGCCGCCTTGTCGGCCCTGCGCTTGGCCCGGCCGGTGAGCGGCTTCGGTTCGGGATCCAGGCCGGACGGCGTGCCGGGCTGGCCCTCCCATAGCGCTTCTCCTGTCACCGGATCGACGGGGGGCTTCCACACCACCGGGCCCACCGCGGTCGGGAGCCCCGCCCCCTCCGGCGGGGGCGGTGGCAGCGTGCTCTGCGTGAGCGGGACGGGATCGACGGGCGGCTCGAACGGGGGTCGGGAGGGATCGAACGCACCGGGGCGGGGGTCCGCGGTGGCCACGTCCTTCTTGCTTCGGCGCCATCCCTTGGCCCGCTTGCCCTGCGAGGGTCCCGGCTCGCCGGCGACACCCGTGGGGGGGCCGGCCCAGGCCGAGCCGTCCGGCTGGGAGCCGGTCGGCGTCTCCCATCCGGTCGGGGTGGGCGGGGTCACCCCTGGTGGGGGCGGGGGCGAACCCGGCGCACCGGAAGCGAAGCCCGGGGCAACGCCCAACGTCGTCTGTGGCGGCGGCGGGGGCGGGGGCGGGGGCGAGCCGACCGCAGCTCCACCCGACGCACCGGCCGGAGCGGGAGGAGCCACCGAGGCGGCCGGCGGCGGCGGGGGTGGCGCCGTAGCTGCGGAAGGCGCTCCCACGGCAGGGGACGCCCCTGGTGCGGCCTGGTACTGGCCGGCCGCGGCCGGATCGGAGGATGGTCCGGCCGCCGCCGCGGCCGCGGCACCGGCTACGGCCCCGGCGGCTGCGGCACCGGCGGCCGGGGTCATCGGTGGCAGTCCCCCGGCGGTTCCAGCCGGCGGGGGCGGCGGCGCGCCGTTGGAGGTCGCACCGGCGGCGGACCCGGGCGCGTCCTGGCCGTTGCCGTTGCCGGCGTCGCTTCCGTAGCCATTGGCCATCACCGGCGACGGCGGCGCCCCCTTGTAGCGAGCCAGCCAGTGCGGCAGGGCCTGATCGAGATAGGCGGCCTGACCCGGCGTGACGGACTCGGTCGGGAACAGGAAGCGGATCGACTGCCCGCCGGAGGTCAGCTCCATCACGGCGGCGTTGCGCCCGTCGGGCAGCACGACTTTCTCCCGACACGTGGCTGAGTCGAGACCGGACCACACCAGGAGCCGTTCGATCTGGGGTTGGGGCCCCTGCACGGTGATGCCCGCCGTCGTGAACAGGAGGCTCAGCCCCTCGGTGGTCTTGGTCCCACGTTCGGTGTCGCCGGCCGAGCGCGACGCCCCCGAGTTGCATCCCTTCAGGAGGGAGCTCCGTAATTCCGACAGTCATGGACTTCTCCTCTGTTGCCGAGGTCTCTCCCCCTCACCGTGAACCGGTCCTGTCATCCTGCCGTTACCCGCCTCCGGTAGCAAGGAATATCGAGCCCACCACCCGAATCTGCCTGGAACGATGCGACCACGGAAGCCGATGGACCGGCGCCCGCGCCCTATCATTGCTCAGACCACGGTCACGCGCCAGGACCGACCCACCGCGGCCCGTGAGCACGGTCCGGCGGCGGGGATCCCGGTCCCGTCCTCAGACCGCGGAACCGCCTCCCTCGTCGGCCACCCGCTTCTGGAACTCCGAGACCGAGGTGACCAGGACGTCGTTGGGGATCTGGCCGCCGATGGCGAACACCTGGAGCTGGCCCTCGATGCGTTGGGACCCGAGCGAGATCGCCTCCACCTCCACCGGGACCCTGGACGAGCCGTCCAGTACGTCGAACGCCACGATGAGCCCGGCTGTCTGGACGCCGGTGGGGCCGGGGAGGTCCACCGGCGAGACCGTCGGCGAGCTGGGGCGGTCACCCCTACCGGTCGTCTCGTCCACGCCGAGCTGGATCTGCGAGGCGGCGGCCGCGGCCACGCACGCCGGGTAACGCGGACTGCTGAAGAGGGCGAAGTCGGACTGCTCGTCCCCGTGGGTGCGGACGATGGACGCCGTTGTCTGGATCTCGAGGGCCGAACCGGGTTGGGATGCCGACGTGGGGGCGACGAAGATCGGGGACGCCGCCTGCGCCGTCTGGTCGGGAGCCCGATCACCGAGGACGATGGCCGCCTGCGCCTCGGTGATCCCCATGCACGTGGCCAGTGTCCTGACGATCTGCGCCTGGCCCCGCTGGACCGTGAGCGAGCTGGACGAGCCGCTCCCGTCCCCGGCCGCCCTCCACCCGGCCGGCAGTAGTTCCGGTTCTGCGGACTACTCTGGCTCTGCGGACGGTTCTATAGACGATTTCCTGGACGAGCTTGGTTCTTTAGACGGTTTCCTGGACGAGCTTGGTTCTGCGGACGGTTCTGGGGACGATTTGGACTCTATAGACGATTTGGGCTCTGCAGACGGTTCTGCGGACGATTTTGGGTCTGAGGCTAGTTCTGGAGCCTCAGGTGGAGAGGGAGGTGGCTATTGGTTAGACAGTGACTATTAAAAGCTGGCCGTTTTGGGGGTTTCATTAAAAACCCTATTTCCTTTATATACCTGAATGAGGGTATTCAGATTTAGTTTCCGGGGGGGTTATTAACGGCACTGGCTAGGGGCCAAAGGGGGGTGGCTATTACATGACTGGTTTTACCTAGCTAGCCGGCGTTTTAGTAGTTTTAGCTAGTATTTCCCTCCTTTTATCCTCTTTCCTTCTCTCTCTCCTTCTTCTCCTTAGCTTAGTATTCTCAATACATGGGATTTTCCTAGATCTTTGAGCCTTTATACCATTGCCTCAATCCCGCCGTTATAATAATTATAAAAATTATAGAATTATATTTATAAAATATATTATAAGCTTATATTTAATTATAATTTTTATATTAAATTATTTTATAAACTTATTAAATAGCTAAATCTAAATAATAATTTGGTTCTAAAAATTATAAAACTATTATATAATATACTAAAAGCTAGAAATTATTAGATTAAAATTTGACTATTTTTATTATATTAATAAATTCTTTATAAAATAGTTAATTTATAACTTTGGTCTTTTTTATAATAAGTAATTATTTGAAATTATTAGCCTTTAAACTAATATTACTTTATTTATTAGAAATAATAATTTTATAAAAGCAAAATAATTAAAGCTTTAAAAAAAACTAAATTTTTAGCTAAAAAAATATAAATGCTTTATTTTTAATTATAATTTCAAGTTTAATAAAGATATTATTTATATAAAAACTACTAGAATTATTTTTATATAAAAATAATAATATAAAAAATCTTAAAACTATATTAATTAAAAATATTATTACTATAAATAATAAAAGTATTATATATTAAGATCTTTTTATTAAAAATTAATATATTATCTAATATACTAAAGAAATTTGTATTATATTAGTTTATTAATTAAAAACTTTATATAATTTATTAATTATTATTTAATCTATTAAATTTTTAAAATTAAATATTAGACCGGATTAAGAAATTAGTATATATTTAAAAAAAAAATACTATTCTTTAGATATTTTTAGAAAAGTTCTAGTATTAATATATTAAATAATAAGTTATTAGTATGATTTCCCGGAAGTTATATAATCTTGTTATATGACCTCGCTTCCTATATATAGGACATGAGAATGAGACATGCGGGAAACGGGACATACTAGTACTAATTAGGCTTAGTGTATTTAGGAATTACATATTAGAACCTTAATACTATAATTCCTACTTAGAAAAATAATTACTTTACTAACCTATATAATTAGTATTTCACGATTACGTAATAGTACTACGCGTTACTAGTAAACTAATACTAATTAGTCTATATTTAGATTAGAAAATCTACGGATTTATCTATTTATATATATAGATTAGAGAAAGGTTCTATTATTAGTAAAGTATTTAGTAGCCTAAGATAGTAATATCTATTCCTAGTTAAAGAAAAGAACTAATATTAATTCCGGCAAAGTATTTAGTAGCCTAAGGAGAAGAGATTAGCTCTTACTAATTAGAAAGCGGTTAGCTCTTTAACTATTTAATTAAACTATCTAGTTTAATTATCTTTTAAAATTAACTTTATTTAGTACTAAGATTATCTTCTTAGTAATTAACTTTCTACTTATATATTACTATAGCCCCTCCTTCGGAACTATATGACCCTAAAGCCCTATAAACTCCTCCTACTTTGATTTTACTATTAAGTTAAGCCCCTTTAAGCTTTAGAATACCTCTGGAAAACTCGATATTTCACTCCCTAAATTACTTATTATGAACGAAATTTTTGTGACTGAGATATTTATGAACTACTAATATCTTTCTATAAACCTATTATGAACTACCTTATCTTTAAACTATTCCCCTATTAAAACCATATATATTCTAAAGAGTTAATATAAATAAAGACAAGTAAAAGAAAAAGATTAAGAAATAGGAGAATAGGATTAACCCAGTAACTATAATAAAGAAGAATCTTTAGAAGTATCTAGATACTAAGTTATACTAGTACTTTATAGATAGAATTATAAATAATAACCTATAGGATCTATTTAAGAATAACTTTAAAAGCTTTAATTTTCTAGCCTTTAATTAATATAACCGCACCGAATTATAGTGCCTTTAATTCTATCTTTAGTATAATAGTATTTCTGTTAACTAGAATACAAACCGCCTTACTATAGCTTAATTCTTACTTAATATTATTAATAAGGAAATAAAGCATATATGAAATAAAGATAATATTACGTAATTTGGTCTAGTAAGAGCAGATCTCAAGAATAGACCTATTACTTTGGTTTTTATAACTTTAGAAGAAGCTAGATATTCTAATATACTAAATATTTAACTATTACCTCTATACCTTAACCTTAACCTTAACCTCTATTACTACTACCGGAATAAGGCATATAGAATATTAACTAACCTCCTCTACTACTATTACTACTATTACTACTTAACCCGGGAACTCCTTAGGTAATCCTAGCCGCAAAGCTTATTAGAGAAGTAGCCAGAATCTATACTAAAGAATAGAAATATAATGGAACAAATAATAGTTTTAACTATAAGCTTACTATTTTTCTTAATATCTATTAATATATAGATCTCCCGTAAGAGGCACTTATAAGAGCTTTTCCTATTATACTAAAGAGTCTAGTATAAGATTACTTTTATAATAACTAGCTATCTTAATAAACCTATAAAGTAGCCTATATAAATATTCGTAATTTCTTTAAAGGTCCTAAATATTAATATTAAAATCTAGATAAATAGAATACTACTAACTTAAATTCCATAATAGCTAAAGTACCCTAAAAAGTCAATATTTGAGGTTATTTAGATCCTAATTAATAACCTATACTAGTTATAGTATAGACTTATAACTATCCTATAAAGCTACCGAATTCCTATATAATAAGATTATTACTGCTTACTAAGGCTCTCTAGTATACTAATACGTAGTCTTAGATTTTCCTGCAGATCTCGGCTAGCTTATTCATAAGCTATAGTTCTCTATTACCACGTATAAGAAGAAGTAATAATAGATTAATAGCAAATCCACTTTCTTTACTAATTAATAATTTTATTCAAATAACTATTAGTTCGGAAACCATTAAAATAACTATAGTTATAGTTACGGAAGCGGAAATCGCAATAACTACTATAATAGCTACTCGAATTCCTATAAGCCCCGCTATAGTAATAGTAATTCAAATGCCCCAAAGTCGTGCTTTATATACAAGAAACCAGACTACTACTTCTAGAAGCATATACTAGAGAAATAATAAGACGAAAAGGCTTGATTTAGAGCTAGAAACCTCTATTAGTTTAAGGCCCCAAACTCCCGAAACTTTAATCGAGATTTTAGTTATTTCCTACTTATAATATGTGGCTCGTATAGAAGGTAAATAGGAAATATACTAGAATAGTAAGAATAATCTAGGTAATAATTTTGAGGCTTTTTTAATAAATATAATTAATAATATAAATAAAGTAAAAGCAGAGAACAAATACTAATACTCAGATTCCTTTTTTACTTCTATTAAGAGTTTCCTAGCTACTTTGGACATATAATTACCTAATAATTAAGCTCTTAATATACGAGCTCCTAAAGTACTAATAACTATGGCTAATAGCCTTATAAATAAACTTATCTCTCTTTTCTTTATATACTAGTTAATAGGTAAGAACTATATTATAGAACCTAAAGAACTACTTATAGAGAATACCCAGACCTTTATAGTAGGAGGTATGTCTAGATATAGTAATTAATGCTTTTACGAAATTATAATTAATACCGGAGCCTCTAAATACTTAACTACTAGTCTTAATTAATTCCAAGCTCTATAGTAAACTAATAATAGCATTGCACTTAATGAGAGCACTAAAGGCCAAGTTATAGTTTACTTTAGTATAGGCTCTTTTATTTCTATTAGTTCTATAGTTATAGAAATACTAATTAGGCAAGTATAATTCCATATTATGCTCTTAAAAACTCTATTCCTACTTAGCTTAGATAATATAAATAAGCTATAAGTCTACTTTAATAATCTCACTAATTATATTATTACTTCTACTAGATATTACGTACCTATTATATAATGTTTTGGTTATTCTTTTCTGCTTTAGAATAATATATTATAAAGCCTTATTTCCGAATTCTTTACCTATAATCCATGCTTTCTTATAGAGACTAAATTATAATGTCTCTATTACTAATTCGGCTATTTATTAGTTAGTAAGCTCCGGAACTTACTAGAGCGAGCTAGCCACGAAGTTAATACGGAAGCCCTGGAATACCTCACGAAATACTACAAGTAATACCAGAAAAATAAGAAATTACCTAGATAATTCAAGTTTAACCTAAGAGATAATATTAGCTTTAATCTATTAATTATTATTAATATCTTCTATATTCTCGGGAAGCCTATTCTATACGTTATTAATAAAGGAACCAGATACTACGGGGGCTATTAGCTCTAGAATATTAGTGCTATTTATACCTGGAATGCCCTAAAAATATATTAGATTAATACCTATTTAGGCCCTCCTAATTAGATTATAGTAGATGCCAGAAAGCAGTTTATTACTAAGAAGTTTTCCTAGCTTGCAAATATAATAGGAACCAAGGTAAAAATTATTCTTATAAAAGCTTATAACTTTATAGGAATTATTAAATACTACTATAGCCTAGTTTAATAAGCCTACTTAATTATTATAGCCAAAATTAAGGGAATTAGTAAGGAAATAGCCCTATAAATAGCCTTTAAAGCCCTTAATAATACCGCAGGAATTAGTAAAATTATTCTTATTCTCCTAGTCTATAGCGCCTTATCTTAATTAAGTAAATATAATACTCCCGCACCTACTATTTCCTAATATTTAATAGCCCTAAAGAAGGCTATAGCGGAAATTCAGAAACTATAAGCTAAGCGCTAAGTTAAAGATGCCCTAAATACACGTAATAGCCCCTCTATAAATAATATCCACGAACTTATACTAAATTCGGACATTTTAGTATAGCGCGAGGGAAATACGGGTTAACTAGGTAATTAGCAGGGACTATATAAGCTTATAGTAATAAAAGGGAAGTCATGCGTACTAGCTTTACTACGCGGTAATACTACTTTCCGCTTAACCTCTATAAAGCCCTTTTATATAGGGAATATTAAGGTTAGTTCTAAGGACCCTAAATATAATCCTAAATACCATAATAAAAGTAAAGGCCAAGATAACACGGGCATAATTCCTCTTACTACCCTAGCTATTTCACTAAAGCATAATAAAGAATAACCCCGCAAGAACCCTAATATAATAGTATTCCTATAGGACAATAACCTATATAAGGATTCCCGTTAAACTAAGGTTACTAGCCTCCTAGAAAAGAAAGTATTTAAAGTTATTCCCAGATCTCAGGTACTATAGGAAATATATATCTTTAACTCCCGCTTTATTAACGAGATTAAGAATAAGGGAACGGATAGAGAACTTAAGAAGTTAAGACTAGTTATTTAAGCCTATAATAATAGTGAGAAATATATAATATTAACGTAATTAGGACTATCTAATAAATTAGCTAGAGAGTTATTCTCTATATTACCGCTATAACTATAGGAACTATAGGACTATATTTGCGGGATATATTACAAGCCTATATTTAGTTATTAACTTTACTAAATCGCGATTTCTATATTAACCCGCCTCCTGAGCTTACTAATTAACTAAATCTGGAGGCTAGCTCGGTATTAAAGGTCATAAAA
>CAVWNV010000001.1:0-39832 GCA_963756515.1 uncultured Acidimicrobiaceae bacterium | reverse complement strand
TTCATGTTCGGGTTGTACATCTTCGCCGTCTCGATGATGGCGGCCGGACACGAGGTGTGCGACGCCTTCTCGGCGATGTCGGGTCGACCCATCGCCTCCCACTGGTCGACCGAGACGCACTTGTTGAACGTGAAGATTCCGACTTCCTCCTCGGGCATCTCGAATGTCAACTCAACGCCTCGCCGGGGAAGGAAAACGCGGCATCCACCCCACCCCTTCATGAAGGCCTCGACGGTGTCACTGCACAAACCCCCATCGAGCGCGCCGCGACGTCCTTAGCTGCGGTCATCTTTGCTCCACAGCTCACTGCCAGCGACACCTGGTCCAGGCCATCTCTCATGACGATGGCGAACGCCCACGACTCGATGGCGGCCAGCAGGTATTCGTGGCTTCCCAGCGCCAACTTCACCAGTCGTTCCTTGGAGTACCCCTCCGATCCCGGCTCGGGCCTGTAGGGGTTGACGAGGACCACACGGCCCGCCGCGACCTGGGCCGTGACCTTCTCCTGGGTCTCGGTGACGAGGGTCTCGGCCTCCTCGTCGGTGAGTTCCATCCATTCGTCGATCATGGTCCGCAGTTGGGGAAGAATCTGGTTCTGCCAGGCCTCTGCCTGGATCTGGCGCATGTCGTTGCGCCCATACCGCTCCGCCACCGGTCGGCCCAGCCCTCGATGCAGACCCGGTAGTACTCGTCGCTCATCCCGAGCATGTTGATCAGTGCATCGTTGGAGAAGTCCGAGAACCGGAGATGCTGCTGGAACGGCCCGCCGTAGTCCGGCAGTTCGGGTCTGTCGTCCGCAGCGATGTCCCACCGGGTGTCGTGGCCCTCCTTCTTGTACGTGCCGGGTGGATCGACAACGGGGAACTTCTTGAAGTGCACCAGGTCCACCGGTATGTCGAGGCCGGTCTCCTGCTGGTGCTCCTCGTAGTTGGCGCCCACCTTCCGAACATGGACACCGTCCCTTCACGTCGTCATCGATCTCTGTCATGACGGCACCCCCTTGCGAAGCGGCCAGTGGTCGGCGGTCGGCCATCGCCACGGCCAAAGTAGCCAAACGGCTAGTCCAGGTCAACAGCCCGGTCTCCCGGTGTGGAGACCATGGGCGGGCCGGTCGAGGCCGGATCAGCGAAGGCCCCGGGCCAGAGCCGCTACCTGTGCGGATCGAAAGGCCCGGGACACACCGGCCTTCGGTTGGACGACATCAAATCCGTGGTACGCGCCCTCGGCCACGAGGAGTCCACACGCGACACCCGCTTCCTCGAGACGACGGGCGTAGGCCACGCCCTCGTCTCGGAACAGGTCCGACGTTCCCACCCCGAGCCATGCCGGTGGCAGCCCGGTGAGGTCGCCGGCACGCGCCGGTGCGGCCAGCCCGCTGATCGCCGCCGATCCCGGTGTATCACCCAGATACGAACGCCAGCCGAAGCCATTCGCCTTGTTGTTCCACAACCTGAAGCCGCTCTCGTCGATGTCCGAACGGGTGGCCGTGCGGTCGTCGATCATGGGATAGGCGAGCAGCTGAAAGGCGACCCGCACCTCGCCGCGGTCCCGGGCCAGCAACGCCAACCCGGCAGCCAGCCCGCCGCCGGCGCTCGCCCCGCCGATGGCCAGGCGGGTGGCATCGACGTCCGGGCGCTGGGCCAACCAGACCAGGGCGTCGTAGCAGTCGTGCAAGGGCACCGGAAACGGGAACTCGGGTGCCAGCCGGTAGTCGACGGCGGCCACGACGATCCCGAGCTCCTCGGCGAAGTGACGGCAGATGGCGTCGTCCTGCGCGGCCAATCCGATCACGTAGCCGCCGCCGTGGATCCAGAGCAGCGCCGGGAGGGGCCGGTCGGCCGACGCCTGCCCGTGCATCCGCACCGATAGCGGACCGAGGGGCATCACGGTGACGCCATCGACCGGCTTCCTGGACGCCAGCGCGGTGAGCGTCCGGACCATCCCCAACGATCGGGGGCCGACCGTGGCGCGTGGCAACCAACGGGCCACGCCGCGAAGGTCCGGGTGAAGACCCTGACCCGGGATCACCAGCCCGGGACGGCGGTGGCGAGACCCTGGCCGCCACGGTTCTGGACTCGGCTGGGACCGGTGAGCATGCGTCATTGTTTCAGACGGCAGCCGGGACGAACCCCGACGGCTGACACCGGGCCTCCGCTCGATGCTCCAGTTTCGAGGTTCCGGTCCCCTTGCCTCGGTCCCCGGATGCAGCCTCGAGGTCGGTCGGACCGGGTTCGGCGGTGACGAGAACACCGGTGGCGCCGCATCGCCGGGTGGGGTCTCCGGACCCCGGTATCCTGCGCTCATGACCACCGCCGACCGCGGTCCCGCCAAAGGTGCCCTCACCCCCCGGGACGTGGACTTCCCCCGCTGGTACCAGGAGGTCGTGGCCCGGGCCGAGCTGGCCGAGAACGGCCCGGTCCGGGGCACCATGGTCATCCGCCCCTGGGGGTACGCCATCTGGGAACGGCTGCAGGCGGCGCTCGACGCCCGGATCAAGGCGGCCGGGGCCGAGAACGCGTACTTCCCCCTCTTCATCCCGGAGTCCTACCTCCGGCTCGAGGCCGAGCACGTCGAGGGCTTCAGCCCCGAGCTGGCCGTGGTCACCCACGGCGGCGGCCACCAGCTGGAGGAACCGGTGGTGGTCCGGCCCACCAGTGAGACGGTCATCAACAGCTTCTTCGCCAAGTGGGTGCAGAGCTATCGGGATCTCCCGCTGCTGATCAACCAGTGGGCCAACGTGGTCCGCTGGGAGCTGCGGCCCCGCCTCTTCCTCCGCACCAGCGAGTTCCTCTGGCAGGAGGGCCACACCGCGCATGCCACCGAGGCCGACGCCCGGGCCTACGCCCTGCGGATCCTCGCCGACGTCTACGTCGACACCATGGTCGATGTGGCCGGCATCCCCGTCCTCACCGGGCAGAAGACGGCCCGGGAGCGGTTCGCCGGAGCCACCCGGACGTGGACCTGCGAGGGGATGATGGGCGACGGCAAGGCCCTCCAGATGGGGACCAGCCACGAGCTGGGCCAGAACTTCGCCCGCGCCTTCGACATCCAGTTCGCCAGCGAGGCCGGCGGGGCACGGGAGTACGTCTGGCAGACCTCGTGGGGGGTCTCGACCCGGTTGATCGGGGCCCTGATCATGGCGCACGGGGACGACGCCGGGTTGCGGCTGCCGCCGGCCCTGGCGCCGGTCGAGGTGGTGGTGCTCCTGGTCCGGGAGGACCCCGCTGCCCGCGCCGCGGCCGAATCGGTGGTGGCGGCGCTCGTCGGCGCCGGCCATCGGGTCCGCCTCGACGACAGGGTGGACACCTCGTTCGGGCGGCGCTCGGTCGACTGGGAGCTGAAGGGCGTGCCGGTGCGGGTCGAGATCGGCCCCCGGGACCTGGCCGAGGGCAACGTGACCGTGGTCACCCGGCATACCCGCTCCAAGGCCACGGTGGCGCTGGAGGCGGCCGCAGCCGAGGTGGCCTCGGTCCTGGCCCGGGCCGGCGACGAGATGCGGGAAGAGGCACTGGCCTTCCGCCGGTCCCGGACCGTCGAGGTGTCGTCGGTGGCCGAGGCGGTGGAGGCGGCCGGGACGGGGTTCGCCCGCATCCCCTGGGCGGTCGTGGGTGAGGCCGGGGAAGCCGCGCTGGCGGCGGAGTCGGTCAGCGTGCGCTGCCTGCGGCCGGCCGGGTCGGGAGATGAGGCGATCGGAGAGGCGGAGCCCGGGGCCGAGGACGACGGTGCCCGGCTGGACGCGGTGGTGGCCCGGTCCTACTGACTCGATCGTGACTCCCGCCGGCCCGACCGGTCCGGCGCGGTCGACGGCCCGACCAATTGCCGATTGCCACCGACCTCGGGCCGTGATTGCATGGCGCCATGGCGACCCGCGCCTGGGTGAGCTGGAGTAGCGGCAAGGACAGCACGTTCGCCCTGCAACTGACGAGTCAAGACCCCGATATCACCGTGGCCGGCCTGCTCGTCACGGTGAATGCGGAGGCCGACCGCGTGGCCATGCACGCCGTCAGACGGTCACTCCTCCAACTGCAGGCACGCCGACTCGATCTTCCCCTGCACATCGTCGACATCCCCTCGCCGTGCCCGAATGCGATCTATGAGGCTCGGATGGAGCAGGCCATGGGCACGGCAGCCGAAGAGGGTGTCACCGCCGTGGTGTTCGGAGACCTGTTTCTCGAAGATGTCCGGGAGTACAGAGAGAGGGCGCTGGAGGGCACGGGCATTCAGCCCCTCTTCCAACTGTGGGGCCGTCCGACGGATGTGCTGGCGCGGACCATGATCGACTCCGGGGTCCGAGCCGTTCTGACCTGCGTCGACCCGTCCACAATCTCTCCCTCTTTCGTCGGCCGGGGGTTCGACGCCGATCTTCTCGATGAGCTGCCACCGGAGGTGGACCCGTGCGGCGAACGAGGCGAGTTTCACTCCTTCGTGTGGGATGCACCCGGTTTCAGCGCCCCCATTCCGATCCGGACCGGTGAGACGGTGAGCCGCGACGGCTTCGTGTTCTGCGATGTGATGCCGGCCGAGCCGCTGTCGCATGACCGGCGAGCCGGAGCCCGGCCGGCATGAGCAGCCGGGGGTTCCGACGCGTGAGGACCGACCAGGGCTCCACCGTCCCGGGTGAGTGCCATGGCCACTGAGAGCCTGTTCCTGAATGCTCCCGTCCATCGGACCGTGGCGTCCGGCGATGTCATCTACGCCGAGGGGGACGAGGGAAAGCACGTGTTCGGCATTGTTTCGGGATCGGTGACACTGCGAAAGGGAGCGACGGTCGTGGCATCGCTCGGACCTGATGACGTCTTCGGAGAGCGCGCCCTGATCGACCGGCTACCCCGCAACCTGACCGCCATCGCCACCAGCAGGACGATGCTGGCAGAGATCGATCGGCGCCTGTTCCTCTTTCTGGTACACGAGTCACCTACCTTCGCCCTGGGCATCATGAAGGCGCTGGCCGACAGACTGCGCCAGTACGACCAGCGATTCGGCGGTTCATAGACAGAGCCGGAGATCAACTCCCGGTAGTACCTGAACTCGCCTCGGCAAGCACACCGCCGATAGCGTACCGATCGGTGGAACCGGTCGTCCTGATCGACCAGTCTCTCGTCATCGGACCTCGACAGGATGAGGGCTGCTCACAGGGCGGTGGCGCATGGGCTGCAATCGGAGTTGAGGGTGCTCGCGATGTTTCGAGCGATCCATTGGCGACCGGCCTCCGTCGGATGGACCCCGTCCAGTCGAATCAGCGAAGGGGTCGCACGGGAATTGTGGTGGATCAATGCTTGGCCGCGAGACACTGCATGGCATGGACCGCCGCGCTCCAATCGATGATGTGGACCCGGGTTGGATCGGCATCGTGGTCGCCTTCGATGACCGAATTGATCTGCGCAGGGGTCGGGCCGCCGAACCGGATGAAGTTGTTCAGCACCTCACTGATCGTGAACAACACAAGACAGGACGTATGCGAGGTGTCGGCCATGAGCGTGTCCCAGTCGCTCAGCCAGTGCCGATTGCCGTACAGGACGTCGTTCGTTCCGAGGTTGACGACGATGGCCCGGGTCGGACCGCCGGGACCGTGGAGGATGTTCGACACCAGCAACGGCGTCATGTCGGCAATCGTCTTGCCCCTCTCCGCCTGGATCTCGTAGTGCCACCCAGTCAAGGTCTGGTGAATGGCCGGTTCGGAGAAGTAGGTAATCGAGTCTCCAACGATGCCTACCGTCGATTTGGTCCCAGCAGACGAGCAACTCGCCACGGTCACAGCGGCAATGAGGACAGAGACAAGGACGGCGAATCCTCTCTTGACCATCACACTCCCCCGTCTTTCTCCGCCTGACCCGTTGATGTTGCCCGAAGCCCCGGCCACCGCAGCACCCGGGGATCATCGGTCTGTTCGTTGTCGATGATGACATCGGCAACAACTGCCGGTTCCTCACCGTCGACATAGGCCGCGAATCCGGGAAGATACCGCGTCCTGCACCGGACGGACACACCACCGCCACCTCTGATTCATCGAGGTCGCCGGTATGCGCGGCGTCGGCGACAAGTGGAGCCAGACTGGGCTTGATCCTCGGGCAGTGTGAACATCGGTGATGTCGACGGGTAGATCGGGCTCCCGGACGTGGTACCGGGGCATGGCTCGTGGGCGCAGAAGATGGGAGGATCGCCCCATGCCCATTCCCACGAAGAGCTTCTCCCATGTCCGCCTGACCGTGACCGACATCGACCGCTCCCGGGCCTTCTACGACGCCATCTTCGGCCTCCCCGTCCTGTTCGAGGTGGCTCCGGAGGTCGAAGACCCGTCAGCGGCCGGACTCGACTTCCTGTTCGGCGGGGTGATCTACCAGCTCGGTGACTCCCTGTTGGGGCTCCGACCGGTGGCCACCGACACGTTCGATGAGGACCGGGTGGGACTCGATCACCTCAGCTTTGCCGTCGACAGCCGTGATGAGCTCGACCGTGCCGTCGCACTGCTGGATGAGCGCGACATCGGCCATGCCGGCGTCAAGGACATCGGAGCGGGATTCATCCTCGAGTTCCGCGATCCGGACAACATCGCGCTGGAGCTGTTCGCACCCCGGAGCTAGGCCCGGTCGCCGGGCCGATATCCCCGGCCGGGCGGGGGTCATCCCGTCGGCGGAATGGGCTCGGGACCATTCCGGGCCCAGGAGGAGCGGGACGCTCTCCCCGTACAGGTCCCTGACCGGGTGGACACGGATCCGGTGCCTCGGGGATCCCGCCAGCGCCCCGGCCGGCAGCTACATGACCCGGGTGCCGTCCAACTGGATCATGGCGTTCGTCGGCAGCTCCTCCACCGTGATGTCGGGGATCGGGAAGTTGAAGTCCTGATACTTCCGCTGGGCCGACTGGCGGTAGCGCGTGGTCGAGTGCAGCGGATCGGGGTCGAACTGGGGGATCACCTTCGAGCCGAAGATCTCGAGCATCTCGTGGACCTCGTCCTCCATCAGGGAGTCGGAGGGAAGCCCGAAGACCAGCTGGTCGCAGCCGACGGTCTGGTACTTGGCCACCTGTTCGGCCACCTCGTCCGGCTCACCGCACAGGATCCAGCCGTTCTCGATCAGGTAGTCGAGCATGCTCTCGTCGGTGACCGTATGGGGCCTCTCGGGCCACACCGGCACGCCCTCCTGGTGGGGGATGGTGTCGTGGTAGTTGCACACCAGCGAGTAGAGATAGCCGCGGCCACGACGCAGGGCCACCGCCCGTGCCTTCTCCCGGTCGTTGAGGCAGATGACGGCGTTGGTCATCATGACGTTGTCGTTCATGAACTGCCCGAGGGGTTCGGTGCAGTTGGCGATGCCCTCCTTGTAGGCGTCGATCCGGCCCTGGAGGTTGTAGATGGGCTCGAAGTTGAAGGCGATGGCCCCGATGCCGAGCTCACCGGCCTGGGTGAAGGTGCCGGGGTTGCCGCACCCCACCCAGATGGGGGGGTGACCCTTCCCCTGGTACGGCTTGGGCAGGATGTTGTGCGGGTAGGGGACGATGAAGCTCTCCCCCTCGTACATGTAGTCCTTCTCCTCCCACATCCGGGGGATCTGGCGGATGACCTCGTTCCACTCTGCCTTGGTGGAGTTCTTGTCGAGGTTGTTGAAGGTGGCGATCTCGTGGCTTCCCGCTCCCCGGCCGGTCCCCCACTCGAAGCGGCCCTCGAGCAGGTGGTCGAGCATGGCCACGCGCTCGGCGCTGCGCACCGGATGGTTCACCCGGGGGGAGAGGTTCATGATGCCGGTGCCGATGTGGATGCGTTCGGTGGCATGGGCCAGGTACCCCATCACCACCTCGGGGGCCGACATGTGGCTGTACTCGGTCAGGGAGTGGTGCTCGCCCACCCAGGCGTACTTCCAGTTGTACTTGTCCGCCTCGATGACGTACGCCATCTCCCGCTTGAGCATCTCGTGCTCGCAGGCCGGATCGTGGGCGGCCTGGCCGGGCAGGTAGCCGTTGAGAAAGATGCCGAACTCCATGGGGGGTGGTGCTCCTCTCGCTGGGCGCTTTTTCACGGTAACACGGAGATTTGATAAATTGCAACGTGTTCCATATTTGTGCCTAACTCGTCCGTTGTCGGGCCGATTGCCCCTACTGTCGCCCGGGTGGGAGCGGTGGGCCTCTGCGGCGTCGACGGCGCCGGTGGATGCCCAGTGAGCGGCGGCGGTGTCCGCCCCGTCCAGACCAGGGGGAAGCATGCAGACCATCGACGAGTTGATCCGACTGCGGGCCGGCGACCCGCGTGTGGGGCTGCTGTTCTCCGACCGCCGGTGGACCCATGACGAGGTCGTCCAGGCCCAGGCGGACCGGGCCGCCATCCTGTCCTCGCTCCGCCGGCCCGGTCCCTTCCACGTGGCCCTGCTGCTCGACAACGTCCCCGAGTACATCTTCTGGATGGGGGCGGCCGCCTTGGCCGGCGCCGTCGTGGTGGGAGGGAACCCCACCCACCGAGGCGACGAGCTGGCCCGGGACCTGGCCCACACCGAGTGCCAGCTGCTGGTGACCAGTCCCCGGTACCGGACCCTGGTCGACGGGTACGACCTCGGCCCGGCCCTTCCCGAGGACCGGATCCTGGTCATCGATGATCCCACCGGGGACCTCCACACCGGTCCGATCACCCCGTACGGCGAACTGGTGTCCCGGGTCAGCGGCTCCCCCCTCCCCGACCAGGCCGAGACGGCCATCACCGAGGAGTCGCTGGGCCTGCTGCTGTTCACCTCGGGGACGTCGGGCGCCCCCAAGGCGTGCCTGTGCAGCCAGGGGCGCCTGGCCCGGATCGGGGCCATCGTGGCCCAGATGTTCGAACTGACCGAAGGCGACGTCTGCTATCTGGCCATGCCCCTCTTCCACTCCAACGCCTTGATGGCCGGGTGGGCCCCGGCCCTGGCCGCGGGGGCGACCATGGCTCTCCGTGAGCGGTTCAGCGCCTCCCAGTTCATGATCGACGTCCGCCGCTACGGGGTCACGTACTTCAACTACGTGGGCAAGCCTCTCTCCTACATACTGGCCACACCCGAGCATCCCGACGACGCCGACAACACACTGCGTCGGGCCTTCGGCAACGAGGCGGCCGAGGCCGACGTGGCCCGGTTCGCCGAGCGCTTCGGGTGCACGGTCCAGGACGCCTACGGCTCCACCGAGGGCGGCGCCACCGTGCAGCGCACTCCGGACACACCGCGGGGGGCCCTGGGCCGGGCCCTGCCGGGCACCGTGATCCTCGACCCCGATACCGGAGAGGAGTGCCCGCGGGCGCGCTTCGACGAGGACGGTCGGCTCCTCAACGCCGAGGAGGCCATCGGTGAGATGGTCAGCCAGACCGGAGCGGCCGGGTTCGAGGGCTACTGGCGCAACGCCGAGGCCGAGTCGGTCCGGCTGCGCAACGGCTGGTACTGGACCGGTGACCTGGCTTACCGGGACGAGGACGACTTCTTCTACTTCGGGGGACGCGACGTCGACTGGCTCCGGGTGGACGGGGAGAACTTCGCCGCCGCACCCGTCGAGCGCATCCTCCAGCGGCACCCCGACATGGTGCTGGCCTCGGTCTACGCCGTGCCCGACACCGTGGTCGGGGACCAGGTCATGGCCACCGTGCTGCTGAGGCCGGGGGCCACCTTCGATCCCGAGGGATTCGCCCAGTTCCTGTCCGACCAGGCCGACCTCGGAACCAAGTGGGCCCCCCGGTACGTGCGGGTCACCGACCACCTGCCCGAGACCGCCACCTCCAAGGTGCTCAAGCGTGTGCTGCGCAACGAGGGCTGGCGCAGTACGGAGCCGGTGTGGTGGCGCCCGATCAAGGACGGTCCCTATCGACGCCTCGAAGAGGCCGATGCCGACGACCTCGACCGGGCGGTGGCCCAGCGCTGACAGGGCCGGCCCGGGGCGGGGAACCGGGGCGTACCCCGATCCCCCGCCGGGACGGTCATCCGACCGCGATGCCCTCCAGGCCGGTGTGCCCGGGCAGCTCCGGGGCCACGGTCCCGGTACGGACGAGTGATCCGGTGGGCGACACGGCGAAGGTGTCGATCAGGTCGCTCCCACCGGTCTCGACGTAGAGGGCGGAGCCGTCCGGGCTGGCGACCAGGTCGATCGGACCGGGATCGGTGGCCGTGGACCCGATGGCCGAGGGCACACCGCCCGGACTGATGACGTAGGCGGTGACCGTGGCGCTACCGGCGTTGGACCCGTAGAAGAACCGGCCGCCGGCACTGGTCACCCAGCACAGTGCGGTCAACCCGTCAGGGACCGAACCACGTTCGGTGACGGTCCCGGTGGGGTTGACGGTGTACGTGGTGACGGCACTGGTGCCGGCCTCGGTCACCACCAGGTGCCCGGTGCGGTCGAAGGTGAACCCGAACGGCACCGGAGTGGCCGATGCGTTCACCGTCGGTGCCGACAGCGCCCCGGACGGTCCGATCGAGAAGACGTCGATGGCACTCCCGTTGGCCTTGGTCGTGACGATCAACTGATTGCCGGCCGGGGTGAACCCGATCTGTCCCGGCGTGTTGAGGAACTGCGGCGTGGCCCCGGGTGTGAGGCCCAGTGAACGGGCGCTTCCGGGAATGGGCCGCAGCGAATCGGCGTAGTAGCCCTGGACCTCGCCGGCTCCACCGGCGTTGAGGACGTAGAGCAGATCACCGCGCAGGGCCACGCTGACAGGGATGGTCCCCCCGGACGGGACGACCCGGCGAAGTCCGACGACCGCACCGAAGGTCCGGAACTCCGAGACGGTGTTGCTGCCGCCGTTGACCGCCACCAGCACGCCATCGGAGGCGTCGTAGGTCAGACCTCCCTGCGAGGCCAGATCGTCGACGGCGGCGCCGGCCAACGCCACCCCGAGCCCGCCGGTGTCCACCCGGTCGACCGGTCGCAGCCCACCCCGGCCGGTCTGCTGGTACGACACGATCTGGTTGCCGGTGGTGTCGTTGGTCAGCGCAAACAGTGGCCCGCCAGGAACGGTAGGTCCGGAATAGCCACCGGATCCCGGGTAGGAGGTGGCCGAACCGGTGGTGGCTCCGGCTACGGCCGGCAGGCACAAGGCCAACGTCGCCGCTCCGGCACCGACCAGTGCGGCCCATCGGATGGTTCTTCTCATTCGGTATCTCCTTGACAGTGGACAGGGTCGTCACTTCTCCGTCCCCGCCGACGGCCGGTCGTTACACCGCGCCCCGGCCCATGGTGGGGAAGCCCGGGCCGGCGGGGACGGCGCGTAACGGGCGCGTGGCCGGCGAGGACTGCAGAGGCCGCACCCCGTCCGAACCACAGGAAGACCATGCCCCGACGATGGACATCGAACACGACCCAACCGGCGCCTACGTTCCGTCCACATGTGGCCCTACGCTGCGGGTCATGGACCCCGACGTCGACCTGCTGGCCGGCGTGCGGGCCGGCAACGAGGCGGCCTTCGTGACCCTGGTCAACCGCTACAACGGCTCGCTCCTGCGGGTGGCACGCGGCTATGTCCCGAGCGATGCCATCGCCGAGGAGGCCGTACAGGAGACGTGGATGGGTGTCGTCCGCGGCGTCGACCGATTCGAGGGCCGCTCGTCGTTCAAGACCTGGCTGTTCCGAATCCTGATCAACCGGGCCCGATCGGCGGGCGGGCGCGAACACCGCAACCTGCCGCTACCCGTGCCCGAGCCGGCCGTGGACGTCACCCGGTTCGACGCCACCGGGGCATGGGCCGAGCCCATCGTGGCCTGGGTCTCCGACGCCGACGACCGGTTGGTGGCAGCCACGTGGACCAAGGTCCTCCGCAACGCCCTCGACGAACTGCCCCCGCGCCAACGCGAGATCGTCCTCCTGCGCGACGTGGAGGGAATGGCCAGCGACGACGTGTGTGACCTGCTCGGTGTCAGCGAAGGGAACCAGCGTGTCCTGCTCCACCGCGGCCGTAGCCGGCTCCGCTCCATGTTGGAGTCGGAGCTCGGGGTGAGGGGGCGGTGATGAAGCTCCTTGGACGACGCGACAAACTGGTCTGCCAGCAGGTGGTGGAGCTGGTAACCGACTACCTGGAGGACACCCTGCCCCGGTCGGAGCGCAAGCGGTTCGAATACCACCTGCGCCACTGCCCCAACTGCACCAACTACCTCGAGCAGATGCGGCTCACCATCACGGCCACCGGCACCCTCGGCGCCGAGGACCTCCCACCCCAGGCCCTCGAGGAGTTCACCGAGCTGTTCCACCGGTGGCGGAACGAGGAAAGCGATGACAGGACGGGCGAGGGCGGAGGCGGAGGCGGAGGCAGAGACGAGGACGGGGACGGGGGCGCGTAACTGGACCGGCCGGGGCGACGGGCGGAGGGATGCCTCAGCCGTCGACCCCGAGGATCAGCCCACTGGTGGGAACACCGGTGCCCGCCGTGACCAGGGCATGGCGCACGTCGGGCACCTGGTTGACCGAGGTGCCCCGGACCTGCCGCACCCCCTCGGCGATGCCGTTCATCCCGTGCAGGTAGGCCTCGCCCAACTGGCCTCCGTGGGTGTTGATGGGCAGACCGCCCCCGATCTCGATGTTGCCGTCGCGCACGAAGTCCTTGGCCTCGCCCTTGCCGCAGAAGCCGAGCTCCTCCAGCTGGTAGAGGACGTAGGGGGTGAAGTGGTCGTAGAGGACGGCGGTCTGGATGTCGGCCGGGGTGAGGCCCGAGGTCTGCCACAGCTGGCGGGCCACCGCGGCCATCTCACCCAGTCCGGTCAGGTCGTCGTAGTAGTACGAGGTCATCATCTCCTGGCCCGGGCCGGCGCCCTGGGCCGCGGCCTCGATGACCACCGGCGTCGACGGCAGGTCGCGGGCGCGCTCGAGCGAGGTGACCACCAACGCCTGGCCACCGTCGGTCTCCTGGCAGCAGTCGAGGAGGTGGAGGGGCTCGACGATCCACCGCGACGCCTGGTGCTCCTCGAGGGTGATGGGCTTCTCGTAGAACCAGGCCTTCGGGTTCGTGGCCGCATGCTTGCGGTCGGCCACCGCCACCCGCCCCAGGTCCTCCGAGGTGGCCCCGGACACGTGGAGGTAGCGCTGGGCGGCCATGGCCACCCACTGGGCCGGCGTCAGCAGACCGAACGGCGCATACCAGGCGAAGTTGGCCGTCTCGGCGTTGGGAATCGGCGGGCGGTCCTGCACCCCGGCGCCGAACCGGTGGCCGGAGCGCTCGTTG
Source organism: uncultured Acidimicrobiaceae bacterium (assembly GCA_963756515.1). Taxonomy (GTDB): domain Bacteria; phylum Actinomycetota; class Acidimicrobiia; order Acidimicrobiales; family RAAP-2; genus Bog-756. Next base: position 26,685 of record CAVWNV010000001.1, on the reverse strand, counting down.
AAGGCCCGGTAGCACACCACCACGTCGGCCACCCCGGCCTCGACGGCCAGCGCGGCCTGTTGGATGGTGGCGCACCCCGCTCCCCCGCCGTAGTGGATCCGGCTGAAGAAGGACAGCTCCCCCATGCCGAGGCTGCGGGCGATCTCGATCTCCGGGTTGGTGTCCGAGCTGAAGGTCACCATCCCGTCGACCTCGGCCGGCTCGATACCGGCGTCGCGCAGGGCCAGGTCCACGGCCTCGGCGGCCAGGCGCAGCTCGCTGCGGCCGGACTCCTTGGAGAACTCGGTGGCCCCGATGCCGACGATGGCGGTGGTGCCGGTGAAGGAGTGGCTGTCGCCACTCACGATGCCCCGCCCGTCGTCGAGGGCAGTCGGAGGTGCACGGTGCCGGTGACGTGGTCGCCCAGTCCGTTGGCTCCCCGCACCGAGACCACCACGCCTCCCTTGCCGTCGGGTCCGGCCTGCTCGTCCCTCGCCGTCACCGAGCCGGTCAGGGTCATGGTGTCGTCGGGGTAGTTGGGTGCCCCGAGCCGGATGTTCACGTCGGTGAGCACGGCCCCCGGCCCGGACCAGTCCGTCACGTACCGGCCCACGATGCCGTTGGTCGAGAGGATGTTCATGAAGATGTCCTTCGAGCCTCGGGCCACGGCCAGCACCGAGTCGTGATGGACATCCTGGTAGTCGCGGGAGGCGATGGCGGTCGACACGATCAGCGTGCGGGTGAGGGGCAGGGCCAACTCGGGCAACACGTCCCCGACGGCCACCTCCTCGAAGGCCAGCGTGGTGGGGCGGGCCCCGACCGGGGCCCCGGTCGTCCCGCTCACACCGTCACCTGATGCCCGGCCCGCAGTTCGCCGACCAGCTGCCGTCCCAGCCGGGCCAGCTGGGCGCTCGGGGCGCCGAGCAACAGCTCGATCTGCTTCCCCCACAGGAAGTAGCGGTGGATGGGATAGCCGATGTCGGCGCCGATGCCACCGTGGAGGTGTTGGGTGGCGTGCACCACGCGCTGACCGGCCTCGGCCGCGAACCACGACGCCACACTGACGGCCAGGTCGGCGTCGAGCCCGTTGTCGAGCCGCCACGCCGCCTGCCACATGGTGACCCGGATGGACTCGGTGTCGATCGAGGCGTCGGCGGCCCGGAGCATGGTCCCCTGAAAGGTCGAGAGGGGTCGGCCGAACTGCTCCCTGGTGTTGAGGTACTCGGCCGTCTGGGCCACGGCGGCCTCGCCCACGCCGACCTGGATGGCGCACAGCCCGGTCCAGGCCCGGTTGAGGATCCACGCCAGCACCGCGTGGCCCTTGGTCGGGTCACCTCCCGCCAGCAGCCGGTCGGGAGCCACGGTCACCCCGTCGAGATGGAGGTGGGGATGGATCTCGCGGTTGGTGGTGAGGGCCCGCTCCATGGTCACGCCATCGGCCCGCGGGTCCACCACGGCGATGACCACGCCGTCGTCCAGGGACGCCGGGATCAGCACCCGGTCGGCCACGTGGGCGAAGGGGACGGCGAAAGCCGTTCCCGACAACACCACGCCGTCGGCGCCGGACTTGCCCACCACGGCCGGCCGGCCCGACCCGCCCCGGGCGATGTCGTCGGCCACGTCGGCCAGCGCCGCCGTCAACAGCACGTCACCGGCCACCACCCCGGGCAGCAGCTCGTTCCGCACCGCCTCGGACCCGAATTCGGCCAGGGGCATGGCCCCGAGGACCACGGTGGACCACAACGGCACCGGGGCCACGGCGCGGCCCTGGCCCTCGAGGACGATGGCCAGCTCGACCATGCCGTAGCCGCCACCCCCGTAGGCCTCGGGCAGCGACAGCCCCACCAGGTCGGCCTGGGCCAGCTCGGCCCAGAGTTCGCGGTCGATGCGATCGTCGGTGGCCTCGACCTGTTGCACCCGCTCCGGGGTGACCAGTCCGGAGAACACGCCCTCGACGGCCTCCTCCACCGCTCGCTGCTCCTCGTTGAAGGTGAAGTCCATCAGGTTCTCCTCGTGTCGTCGGGGCCGTCGGCGGGCGGGGCCGGTCGGAACACCGGCAGGGTCAGGTCGTCGTCGAAGGCTTCGAAGGTGGCGACCACCGGCATGCCGATGGCGATGCTCTCGGGGGTGATGTCGGCCACGTTGGCCACCAGCCGCGTGCCCTCCTCCAGCTCGATCAAAGCCACCACCAGGGGGTAGTCGAACGCCGGCACCTGCGGGTAGTGGTTCACCACGAAGCTGTACACGGTCCCCCGACCCGAGGCCACGACGGTGTCCCACTCGAACGAGCGGCAGTTGGCGCAGGCCGGCCGGGGCGGATGGCGGAGGGTGCCGCAGCTGGTGCACCGCTGGATGAGGAGCTGGTGCTCCTTGGCGCCGTCGAAGAAGAACCGGTTGTCCTGGGTCAGGGCGGGACGGGGCCGCTTGGGCCGGGTCTTCGGCTCGGCTGACGCCGCTGTCTCGGTTGTCGCCGCCCCCGATGGCGCGGTCGGCGCTGTCGGCGCTGTCGGCCGCGGCTTGAACTTGAGGATCCGGAACCGCATGGTGGCGGCGAGCTCACCGCGCTGATCGGTGTACTCCAGCCGGGTGGTGACGAAGTGGCCCACCCCGAGGCCGGTCGCCTTCTCCGGGGAGACGGAGTCGATGACCGACCGCACTTCGAGCACGTCGCCGGGAACGAGCGGTCGCACGTAGTGCTGGTCGCAGTTGGTGGCCACCACCGACGTGAACCCGGCCTCGTCGAGGGCGGCCATGAGGGCATCGCCGGGCGCGTCCCCGGTGGCTCCGCCGGCCCGGGCCGCGTCCTGCTCCAGCGAGAGCCGCAGGCCCCGCATGATCCAGGCCTGGAGCATGGTCGGTGGGGCGATGATGCCGGGGAACCCGGCCTCCCGGGCCGCGTCGTCGTCGAGGTAGACCGGATTGCGGTCGCCCATGGCCTCGACCCAGTGCCGGATCATGGGCACGTTGACCGGGTCGGGGGCCCGGGTGACCGGCCCCGACGACAGCCCGACGTACGACTGCAGCCGCTCGTCGAGACTCGGTCCGACGCCGTCTGGTGCCGTCGGGGTGGGCGGGGTGGGTGTCGCCACCTCGGGGGAGCTCACCGAGACGACCGCTTCATCCCCAGACCGGCCATGGCCAGGATCTCGCGCTGGACCTCGTTCACCCCGCCGCCGAAGGTGTTGATCTGGGACTGCCGACCGGCCCGCTCCAGGTCGCCGCGGATGGCCGCCCCGGGGTTGTAGGGGCCGAGGTAGCCGGCGGCGCCGACGATGCCGAGGAGCCGACGGTAGATCTCGAGGGTCGTCTCGGTGCCGAACACCTTGACGGCGGAGGAGTCGGCCGGGCCCAGGGTGTCGTCCGCCACCGCCGCCACCATCCGCCAGTTGAGGAGCTTCTGCGCCTCGAGCAGAGCGTACGAGCGGGCCAGGTCGGCCTGGACCCACTCCACGTCGGCCACCCCCTCGTCGATGGCCCAGTCGGCCGTCTCCTTCCACAGCCGGGTGGCCTGGGCGCTCACCGCACCGAGCCCCACCCGCTCGTGGTTCAGCTGCCCGGTGATCAGGCGCCAACCCTCGTTGAGCCCGCCCACCATGGCCGAGGTGGGCACCCGGACGTTGTCGTAGTAGGAGGCCGTGGTGACCACGTTGCCCACCGTCACGATGGGCGTGCACGAGAAGCCGGGGTCGGACGTGGGCACCAGGAAGATGGAGATCCCCTTGTGCTTGGGGGCGTCGGGGTCGGTGCGGGCGGCCAGCCAGATGAAGTCGGCCTGGTCGGCCCCGCTGGTGAAGACCTTGTTGCCGTTGATGGTCCATTCGTCGCCGTCCAGGACGGCCCGGGTGCGCAGCGAGGCCAGGTCGGTACCGGCGCCCGGCTCCGTGTAACCGATGGCACAGCTGATCTCGCCGGCCAGGATGCCCGACAGGAAGTAGCTCTTCTGTTCCTCGGTGCCGTAGCGCATGAGCATGGGGCCGACCGTGTTGAGGGTGACGAACGGGAACGGGGCCCGGGCCCGTTGGACCTCGTTGAAGAAGATGAACTGGTCGGAGACCGGCCGCCCCTGCCCGCCGAACTCCTTGGGCCAGCCGATGCCCAGCCAGCCGTCCTTCCCCATGCGGCGGACCAGGGTGCGGTGCATGGCCCCGCCCTCGGTCTCGCTGTCGAGGGCGCGCCGCGCCTCCTCGGTCAGGAGGTCGGCGAAGTAGGCCCGGAGCTCGGCCCGGAGAGCCAGCTGCTCGGGGGTCTCTTCGAGGTACATGGCGTGTGTTCCCTCCACTCGTCGACATCTGACGCCCGTCGGCACCCGGGGGCTGACCACCCGGTGACGGACCCTGCCAGGCGGAAGAGTACCGAGGACACCGGGCCACCTGCGCCCGGTTCGGTCCTCCTCCCCCTGTACTGCCTGTCTGCCCCTGTACTGCTCTGCCCCTGTACTGCCTGTACTGCCTGTACTGCCTGTACTGCCTGTGTGGTGCTCGGCCGGGACCGTCGCCCGACATCTGATCCGACGACGGATGCGACATCTGATCCGACATCGGCCCAGCCCACCGGCCTGCGGTGTCAGCGCCGGCCGCATTCGTTGGTCGGGCCCCGGGGTTGTCTGGCCTATGATAACTGATACACGTTCTAGAAACGTCATCGAGGTCGAAACACCGAGACGGACCGACCGGGGGAGACAGCATGGAAGTTACCGACATCGATCTGGCCGACCCCGGGAACTTCGTCGAGGCGGTGCCCCATGACTGGTTCGCACGGCTCCGCCGTGAGGCGCCGGTGCAGTGGCACCCCGATCCGAACGGGTTCGCCGACGGATTCTGGTCGGTCACGCGCTTCGACGACTGCGTGGGGGTCAACCGGGACTACGAGCACTTCTCGTCCTACCGGGCCGCCACCCTCTTCCACGACTTCGACGAGGAGGTCCTCGGCCAGCAGCGCATGATGATGCTCAATATGGACCCGCCCATGCACACCCGCTACCGGCGGCTGGTCAACAAGGGCTTCACCCCCCGGATGATCCGGGACCTCGAGGCCAAGGTGGTGGCCTCCACCGACGCCATCATCGACACGGTGTGCGAGCAGGGATCAGCCGACTTCGTCGAGCAGATCTCGGCCGAGCTGCCCCTGCAGGTCATCGCCGACCTGATGGGCGTGCCCCAGGCCGACCGCCACCTGGTCTTCGACTGGTCCAACCGTATGGTCGGATCGGACGATCCGGAGTACCAGCTGAGCCCCGAGGCCGGGGCCCAGGCCTCCATGGAGCTGTTCGCCTACGCCGACGAGCTGTGCGACAAGAAGCGCCTCGACCCCCACGAGGACCTGTTCAGCGTGTTGACCCAGGCCGAGATCGACGGGGACCAGCTCAGCCAGCTCGAACTGGACCTGTTCTTCATGCTGCTGGCCGTGGCCGGCAACGAGACCACCCGCAACCTGATCTCGGGGGCCATGGTGGCCTTCTTCGACCACCCCGACCAGTGGGAGAAGCTGCGCGCCGACCGCTCCCTGCTGCCGTCGGCCATCGAGGAGATGCTGCGCTTCGTGTCGCCGGTGATGCACTTCCGGCGCCAAGCCACCTCCGACGTGGTCATCGGCGACCAGAAGGTGACCGAAGGCGACAAGGTGGTGTTCTGGCACATCTCGGCCAACCGGGACGAGACGGTCTTCCCCGACCCCAATGCCTTCGACATCGCCCGGTCCCCCAACAACCACATGGCCTTCGGCGGGGGCGGGCCCCACTTCTGCCTCGGAGCCAACCTGGCCCGCATGGAGATCCGTGTCATGTTCGACCGCCTCCTCGACCGGATCCCCGACATCCGCCTGGACGGCGAGGTCCAGCGGCTCCGCTCCAACTTCATCAACGGCGTGAAGCACATTCCGGTGGCATTCGCCCCGTCGGCCCCGGTCGGCAACTGACCGACCTCGACGAGAAACCCGACGAGAAAGCAGGCGGCCCGTCATGCGCTTCCACCAGGCAGTCACGTTCCTTCCCACCGACGAGGTCCTGAGCCTGTCGGTGGCGTCCGACCGTCTGGGCTACTCGGGCATCTACCTCTCCGACCACCTGTTCAACCCCCGCGACCTGGCATCGCGGTACACATACTCGAAGGCCCCCGACGGGGCCCCGTTCTGGGAGAAGGAGACGGCCTGGCCCGACCCGATGTGCGTGATATCGGCGCTGTCGTCGGTCACCACCGACCTCACCTTCACCACCGGCATCTACATCGCCCCGGTCCGGGACCTGATCACCGTGGCCAAGACGGTGGGCACCGCCGCCGTCCTGTCGGATAACCGGGTCCGCCTCGGGGTGGGGGTGGGCTGGTGCGAAGAGGAGTACGTCCAGACCGGTCAGGACTTCCACACCCGCGGCAAGCGCCTCAACGAGATGATCCCGGCCCTCCGGGCCCTGTGGCAGGGCGGTTGGGTGGAGTACCACGGCACCTACTACGACGTCCCGCCCTGCCAGATGAACCCGTCACCGTCCGAGCCGATCCCCTTCATCGGTGGCGGTGACTCGGATGTGGCCCTGGTCCGCGCCTCCACCCTGTGCGACGGGTGGGTGAACACCGGGGCGGCCGCTCCCGACGAAGCCTTCGCCCAAGTGGAGCGGGTCAAGGACGCGCTCAAGCAGGCCGGCCGTGAGAACGAGCCGTTCTCGATCTACGTGGCCGTGCACGCCATGCCCGACGTCGACCTCTACCGGCGGCTGGAGGATGCCGGTGTGACCGATCTCCTGTGCGCCCCGTGGATGGGCGTCCGGGCCAAGGACGGGGACACTCCGGAGTCCCTCCACCTCGCCCGTCTGGCCGCGTGCGAGCAGTTCGCCGAGCACATCATCGCGGTGATGGACTGAGCCGGAGGGCGCTCAGGTGGCCGGTGCCGCCGCCGGCATGGCCGGTCCCGTGACGGTCGCCGGTGGCGAGGGGACCGGCTGGGCCGGATGGGCGGACAGCAGGCGCAAGGGGTAGTAGAGCAGCCCGGCCACCACGAAGCCCACCACGAAGGAGAGGTCGGCGCCGTCCAACGCGGTGGACACCGGACCCACCACCAGTCCGGTGTCCATGAACGGCACCATGGCGCCGAAGCCCACCACGAGGGCGAGAAGGGCCGGCCACCCCGACCGGAGGTTCTTCCACTCCAACATGTGGACCAGGGTGCGACGGTCGACTCCCGAGGCCCGGTCCCTCCAGTCGATGAGCACGATGGCCAGGAACGGGGCGATCCAGTACGCCGTGAACAGCAGCACGTTCTGGAACTTGGCCGAGACGTCGCCGGTGTCGAGCCAGAGGATCAGGAAGAACGAGATGACCGTCCCGACCACGGCCGAGTAGTGGCGCTTGACCCGGACCCCTCCGGCCTGCACGGCCAGCGAGCCCGAGTAGTCGTTCATGGCGTTGGACGTGATGGCGCCGAACATGATGGCCACCAGGGCCAGCACCCCGACCAACCCCCCACCCACCAGCCGCTGCACCCCGGCCGCGGTCTGGGTGCCGAGGCTCTTGGCCCCGAGCATCCCGATGACGTAGACCCACAGGAACGAGCCGGCCAGGCCGGCGAAGGTGAACCAGAACAACGGCCGGCGCGGCGTGTCCTTGTCCATGTAGCGGCTGTAGTCGGCGGCGTAGGTGGCCCAGCTGAACCCGCCGCTGAAGGCGATGGTCATCATCAGGAAGAACATGGCCACGGCCACGCCCCCGTGGACGGTGTTGTGGACGGGGAAATCACCGTGGTCGAGGATCCGGTAGGTCAGGAGGACGAACAGGACGGTGAGGATGGCCGCCCCCCACGTCTCCAGCCGGTGGATGAACTCGTAGCCCAAGAACCCGACCACGCCTTCGAGGACCAGTACCACCAGCACGCCCACGGCGAAGGGGACATGGAACAGGATCTGCGCGGCCTGGCCACCGAACAGGCCGACCAGGGCGTCCCAGGCCACCGCCGACACCCACTGCACCAGGGCGGGGATGGTGATGGATCGTCCGAACGGCAGCCGGGCCAGGGGGAGTTGGGCCATGCCGGTCTTCGGGCCCCACAGGGAGAGGGCGGCCACCGGCGCCGCCCCGGCCAGCACGCCGATGACGATGGCGGCCAGGCCGGCCCCAACACCCAGGCCCAGCGTGACGGCCAGGGTGCCGGTGAACACGCCGGACAGCTCCATGTTCGGGGCGAACCACACGGTGAAGTTCCGCCAGTTGGCCCCGTAGCGCTCGTCCTCGGGGATGGGGACGATGCCGGCCGTCTCCAGCGTGAGGTCACCCTGGTGCGTGGGTCTCGCCCCATCGAACACGCTGATGGCTGACACCGGTGCTGCCTCCCTGGCTCGGACGACTGGTTCCCCACCGTACCGAGCCGTGGGCGGGGCGGTGGAACGGCGTGGGTCGGGTGGGTCGGCGTGGGTCGGGTGGGTCGGGTGGACCGGCGTGGGTCGGGTGGGTCGGGTGGGTCGGCGTGGGTCGGGTGGGCCGGGTGGGCTCGCCCCCTCCTCGGCACCACCGATAGGGTCGCAGTATCGGACCGCGGGTGTCGGACCGCAGGGGAGGATCCCATGAAGGACATGAAGCTCGGACTCCAGCTCGGCTACTGGGGAGCTGGACCACCGGCCAACGCCGCGCAGCAGGTGGCCGAGGCCGAGCGGCTCGGGTTCGACTCCATCTGGACGGCCGAGGCCTACGGCTCCGACGCCCTCACACCCCTGGCCTGGCTGGGATCACAGACCTCGAAGGTCCGTCTCGGCACCGCCCTGTGCCAGCTGTCGGCCCGGACCCCGACAGCCATGGGCATGGCCGCGATCACGCTCGACCATCTGTCCGGCGGCCGCTTCGTGCTCGGACTCGGGGTGTCGGGTCCGCAAGTGGTCGAGGGCTGGTACGGCCAGTCGTTCGAGAAGCCGTTGGCCCGGACCCGCGAGTACATGGACGTCGTGCGCCAGGTGGTGGCCCGCCAGGGGCCGGTCGTCAACGACGGACCCCACTACCCGCTCCCCTACCCCGGCGGCACCGGGCTGGGGAAGCCCCTCAAGCCCATCGTGCACCCGCTGCGACCGGAGATCCCCATCGTGTTGGGGGCGGAAGGACCGAAGAACGTGGCCCTGGCGGCAGAGATCGCCGACGGATGGTTCCCCATCTTCTTCTCCCCCAACGCCGTCAAGGCTTTCGAACCGGCCCTGGCTGAGGGGTTCGCCCGGCCCGGGGCCCGGCACGGGGCCGACGACTTCGAGGTCATCGCCTTCGCTCCCACCATCATCGACGACGACATCGAGCGGGCTGCCGATCTGATGCGGCCGTCGTTGGCCCTCTACATCGGCGGGATGGGGGCCAAGTCCATGAACTTCCACTTCGACGTGTTCTCGCGGATGGGGTACGAAGCCGAGGCTGTGAAGATCCAGGAGCTCTACCTCGAAGGGCACAAGGACGAGGCCGCCGCCACCGTGCCGACCTCGCTCATCGAGGACACGGCCCTCATCGGCCCGGTCGACAAGATCCGTGACGATCTCGAGGGGTGGAAGGAGTCCATCGCCACCACGTTGCTGGTGGCCGGTGGTCCCGACACCCTGCAGACCATGGCCGAGTTGGTGCTGTAGATCGTTGGGCCGAACGGTCAACGGAACGTCCGACCAGTCGGCGGGACGCTGGCCCAGATGGACTCTGCACTGGCCTAGCGTCGCCGGAGCAAGGCCACAATTGCGCTACCCAACAACATGGAACTCGATCCGATAGAGGACTGTTTCGTCGTGGATCGGCCCAGCATGGGCGGCCCGTCGTCTCAGTGATTCCAGATCTGACTCGCCAGCTCGGCGGACGTCGGCTCTGTCGATGAATGCGAAGGGGATCTCTTCGACGGACTCAATCTCGATCAGGCCGTCGCCCACCCGGTACCGACCGCCCACCTTCACCTGGGGACGCTGCCACAGTCGAAACGAGACCGTGATGTCACCGGACAACACGGAAGAACGAAGTTCGCGGCTGAACTCCATGGACACACCCTACGACGGCCACTGGCCGATCCCAAGGGCATGGTGACGGCGGTGAGGTCAAACGACTGCCCCCGATCGGCTCGGGGCTCAGTAGAGCGAGAATGTCAGGGCTGCCCTGACGACCAAGGGTTGATGAGTTCAACTCCGACACCGGCGAAGTCCTTCTCATTTCGTGTGGCCAGGCACGCGTCATTGGCCTTGCAGATCGCCGCGATCTGAGCGTCGTATCCGCTGATCGGCGTTCCCTGAAGGTCGCGGTGGTAGACGATCTGTGGGTAGATCGTGGCTGCGGTGGCATCGAATGCGAGGACATCGTCGGTGAACCGACTGAACACATCGAACGCGGCTTCCTGCAGCGTGGCCTTCCGTCTGCCCCCGGGCAGCCGCTCGATGCCGTAAAGGATCTCGGCCGCCGTGATTGCCGTGATTCGCAGCTCGTGCCCCTGTGCGAGCGCCCATGCTCGCACGCCAGCTGAGGGCTCAGCCCTCATCAGCTCTGAGACCACGCTGGTATCGGCGACGATCACGTAGTGAAGTCGACAGCTCGTGGCGCGGCGGAACGGGGCGGAAGGTCGAGGTCGACACCGCCGAGTTCACCAAATCGGGACACGAGTGCATCGAGGAGGCCTTCGTCGTCGTTTGGCTCCCGAACCGCCTCGACGAGAATCGCCCGCATTTCGGCCTCCATCGACCGACCGTGGGCGGCGGCCCGGACCCGCAGTCGCTCTCTCACTTTGTCGTCCAAGTTTCGAATGCTCACTGCCGCCATCACCATTACCTCTGGTAGCAATGCTAGCACTGCTAGCACCACCGCCACCGACCGGAGTCGACGGGCGAGACCGAGTGTGCTGAGAACGCGGTTCGCGACCATTTCCCGCCGCCAATGATCGCCCTCCCAAGCAATAAAAGCGTGTGATCCCGGGGTCACCGGCGATCGGGTGAGAACCTCTGCCGACGGCTCAACTGGCGGTACAGGTCCATGGTGCTCGGGTGGACGGCGTCGAGCGGCTCGATGTCCTCGGCCACCAGTGCGATGAGCTCTGCCATCACCGCATCGACCCCAGCCGGATTACCGCCGACGTCGGCGGCCCGCATGAGCATCCGGTAGAGGCGTTCGTCGTAGGGGCTCACAACCAGTCCCCTCCGGGCGGCCCATTCGGCCCCGTGAGCATCGCCCACCCGCAGGTAGGCGCCGGCCAGCCGGCCGCTCAGATCGACGACGGCCGCCTCGATGGCCGGACCGATCCCCTCGAGGATCGGCCAGTCCGTCGACCGCAACCCTTCGAACGGCCGTCCCCGTACCAGGTCGAGGGCTCCACGCCAGTGCTCGGGGCGGTCCGAGTCGGCCAGGGCCACGAACCGGTGCCAGTCGGTACCCACCGTTGGGGACAGCGCCAGCCGGCCGTGCGACCGGGGAAGGTGATCGCTCCCGTCCGCCGCCCGGCCCAGTGATCGCCGGGCCACCGACGCGGTCGAGTGGAGCGTGGACGGCGCCATCAGCCGATCCGGCCACAGCGCTGTGGACCAAGCTTCGTTGGTCGCCCCCCTCGGGTGCAGGGCCAGGTAGACGACCAGCTCCACCGCCCAGGCCCGTGTGAACTCCCTTGCCGCCCCGTGGATCTCGAGCGGACCGATCACGGCCACCTCCACTTCCACCCCTCCTCCGAGACCTCCGATCGGCGCAGCCATGGCGGAGGTGCCCGAGAGCTCGGGCCCGTCCGACCCGTGGTGGCCGGACGGGGGACGACGCTCATCGGCAGAAGCCATCGTTCCGACCGGCTTGGTGAGGTGATCCGTCAGATCCACCGCCCCGGAGTCGGGGTGGGGCAGCGGGATGGGCAGGTTCACGTACGGCTCTTCGGAAGACAGAACCGACTGGCGGTTGGCGGCGGTGTCGAGGAGGTCGCTGATCTCCTCCAACTCATCCGGTCGGACCTCCTGCGGGAAGACCACCGATCCCAACAACTCCAAGGAGGACGATTGCTCTCCGCCGGCCAGACGGATCGAGTGCTGGGCCTCGGTCCGATCGCCGACGGCGATCACGACCATCCCCAAACGGGTGTCGGCAGCTACATCGAGTAGTTCGACCAGGTCAGACCCGGAGACTTCGGGACCACAGATCACCACCAACGGATCCCATTCCCCCGATGCCTCCGTGAGACGGGCATGGGCGAACGATGAGTGACCGGTCGACCGCAACCGTTCGGCGCCGGTGATCCTCCTCCGGCACAGTTGTCGGACGAGAGGGGCGACGTCACTGAACGACACCACTCCCTCGAATCGCTCGAGCTCGGACCCGAATCCAACCAGATTGACGGCGAACTGACCCGACCAGTACGAGGTGGCCAACTCCACCGCCAGACCTCTCACGACCGCCTCGGCTGACGCTGGATGGCCGTGCACCACGAGCGAGCCCAGCGACTCCAGGTTCACCATGACCGGCCCGTCCGGGCCGCGGCCGACAGTGGCCAGCACGGGAGCCGGAGCCCTGTCGACGGAAGCCGCACGAAGGCCGCCACGGTCGGTCGAGGGGCCGCGCCGATCCGACGTGGTCAAGCCATCGGTCCGGTCGACCACGACCACCCCCCGGGCCCGGTCGACGGAGATCCGGTCCGACAGACCCTCCAGCGCCGCGTCGTCCACGGTCTGGAGGTCGTTCAACACGATGTCGATGATCTCTTCGTGGATCCGGACCCCCGTCACTACCGGCGGGTCCACTCCCGGGCCCGTCGCCGACCGGATGATGAGCCGAATGGCGTCGTCGACCTCGGCCAGGACGCTCGAGCCATCGCCGGCCCGGAGCCTCTCCTCGAACCTCCGGGCCGCGCCGCCGGGGAGGCGGATGAGCATGCCGTCCCGGCGGTGACGCTGCTGTATCCGGCGCATCCGGTCGATGACCCGAATCACCCCGGCCCCCATCACACCACCGCCGACCGGGATGACCGGTGGGGCCACCGGACCACTCGGAAGCCGGCTCGGCTCCCGGCTCGGCATTTGAGTCGGCGACCGGACCAACGTCGAGCGATCCTCCCGCACGGGGCCGGGCTCTGCGGTGCCGGCTCGAACGGGTAAGGCAGACGTATCGGAGCGAATCGGATCGGGAGGCGGACCATCGACACCGTCGGCGGCCATGGGCGCCATCGGTGCGACATCCGGAGGGAGGAGGAGCCTCCAACCGGGGGTGATCCAGTTCTGGTGATCCAGTGCCCCGCCATCGGCCTGCCTGATCCCCACGTTCAGCTCGGCGAGCTCCTGCCAACGCAGTGACGACCCCAGCTCCTCGGCGGCGACGGACCACAGCGTCTCGCGGGCGCGGACCAGATGGGTCCTCGGTACCGAGGCCATCGGCGAAGGATTGCTCCCGACTTCGGACCGTTCCCAGCGGGGCGCACCGGGGCGGGAGCCGATCGACACCACGCGAGCTCCGTTGTCGCGACCGATCCCGATATCGGTGTCGGAATGCGCAGTCGTGTCGGCAGATGCTGAGTCCGGGCTCGTCGCGGTCTCCCTGGCGTTCTCTCCATCGGTCGGCGGGTCGAGGGCCTCGGGACCCAGCACCGCCAAGCTCCCGAGGATCGGCCCCTCCGGTCCGGTACGCACCGATTCGGGCCTCGGTACCAGGTCGGCCATCGGGACCAGGCCCACGAGCCTCACGGTGGGATCGGTCACCCACGTCGGTGCCCTCATCTCGGCCCCGGCCCCGGTCCCAGTCCCGGTCCCGGCCCCGGTCACAGCTCCTCCCCGGCCGACGACGGACACAGCCAACGCCGTGCCGACCAGGAAAGCCGCCATGGACTGTGTCATCCGACTGGCCGGCAGTCGCGTCGGCGACCGACCCGTGACCCACGAACGGACTTCGACGGCGATGCACAGCATCAGCCAACCCCATGCCAGCCAGGCCAGCACCAGCGCGCCGCCGGTGATCCATCCGGTCACCACACGGGGGTCGTGCGACCGTGGTGACGAGAAGGGCCGGGTCACCGCCGACAGTCCGACATGCGCAAAAGGCACGCCTCCGATTGCGATCAGGCCGATCGGAACGGCCACGACCAGCAACGCCAGCGCCGCCAGCGCCGACAACCTCCCGATCCGCGTCCAGCCGGCCCGCGGCGTCGGGACGATGGTCGGGCTCACGGCGAGCCGACGGCCACGCCCTGGACGTCGGTGGCCGAGGCTGTGGCCGACACCGGCAATGTCGAGATGCCGACGATCCCGAGCACCTCGGTCGGGATCCGGTACTGGATGTGCACTGTCACGATCGAGTCCGTGACCGATGCGGTGGCCGGGTGGCCGGCTGCCTCGGCGAACGCCTCGGCCGCCACTACGGCCTCAGAGGGATCGACCTGGAGCGAGCCGGATCGAAGGGCGTCGACCGAGAGAGCTCCGGCCCCGGCCCGGGCAGCCTGCTCCGCCTCGTCGGTCGCCGCCTGTCTGGCGGTGAATGCCGACCCTCCGTCGACGACCAGGCCCATCAGCGCCACCAGGGCGACGAGCAGCAGCAGCACGAACGCAGTGACAGCACCCTGCTGATCGGGGGAGCGAACGCTCATCCCACCGACCGGTAGGGATCGATCGGCGCAGTGGATGACGCCCGGACCGTGGTGGAGCCGGGCATGCCGGGGACAGCCACATCGGACAGCGGTACCTCGCAGACAACCGTGACGGTCACATAACCGCCGGGGAAGAAGTGCCGAACATCGGTTTCCACCCGGTGTTCGGTACACGTGCGACCTCCACCGGCGATCCCGACGGCGGCCTCCACGTCCGAACCGTTCACCGCGCTCGTGGCCGTCGGGAGCACCGACGCCGCCTCGGCCCCGGCCCGGGCGGCCTCGACCACCTGCTGACGGGCCTCGGCCACGCGCCCGAAGATCACCATGATCAGGGCCACGAGGACCAGGACCGGTGTCACTACGACCAGCTCGACCGAGAGACTCCCCCGGTCGTCGGGGCGACGAGGGTGGATCATCCCGATGTGCGGAACTCTTGTATCGGTCCCACCTGGGTGGCCGAGACAGGAAGATCGAGCCACGGGAGAATCGCCACCGCCCGACCGGTCACCGTGATCCGGGCCTGGTCTCCGGCAAGTACCGAGACGACGGCACTGTCCGTGCTCACGCTCGAACCCGACGCCGACAGCACTGCTTGGGCCCGACTCTCGCCGGCGCCGGCATCTCCACCCGACGTTCGGGCCACCCGATCGCCCTCGGACGCCGCCAGTTGAACGACCTGGGCGGCGTGGGCCCAGAGGGCGAACTGCACCACGACCAACAGGACGAGCATCAGCACCGGAACCACCAGCACCGCCTCTACCGCCACCGAGCCCGACTCGCGCCGGATCAGCCGAGATCGATCGAGTTTGCCTTGGCCGTCACCTTGATGACGATGATGGCGCCGACGGCGATGGCCAACGCGGCGAAGATCGCAGTCAGGATCACCTTCTCCACCACGGTACCGGCTTCGTTCCAACCTCCGGAGCGGCCGGCTCGGGTTCGGAGATAGGCCCAGACGATCATGATCTGGTGGATGGGCATGGTGGTTCCTTTCTGGTTGGCTCGATGCTGTTCTCGAAGTCGCCGTCGGCGAATGGACGGGCTGGACGGGAAGATCCATCGGGTGTGGCATCAGAAGCCCCCGAGGATCCGGCTGAAGGCGGGATAGCCGACAAAGAGAAGAAAGCCGACCAACAACAGGGCGCCGGGCAGGAACAGCCGCTCGGTCACGGCGTTGGCGGACGACTCCGCCTCGGCCTGATCATGCCGCCGCAGCGACGCGGCCCTGGCACTCAGGGACTGACGGATCCGAGCCCCCTCGGTGCCGGCCAACTGCAGCGTCGACGACAACTCCTCCAGTTCCGGCACCCCGAGCGCCTCACCCAACTGGTCCAGGGCGCTCCACGGGGGCTGGCCGCTGTCACGGGCGCGGAGCAGCACGTTGGCCATCCGGGCCGAAGCCCAGTCCGAGCTGACCTGAGAGGCTGTCAGCAGCGCACCCTCGACGCCCACGCCGCCGGCCAGGCTCAACACCACCAGATCGACGAACGAGCTGACCACCGTGCGGAAGTGCTGTCTTCGGGCGCGGGCGCGTCGGATCACAGTCATGACCGGTACACCGGCCGCCAATGGCAACGCCGCCAGTCCCAACACGATGGGAACGCCGACGGGCACAGCTGACCCCACAGTCCGGGACAGGGCCCATACCACCGGGGGGCCGAGCAGGCCGACACCCCCCGCCACGAACACCTTGGACGCCAGCTGCTCCGCCGACGCCCCCGTGATGTCGAGGCACGAGGTCAATGCAGACCAGCGGGGATGATCCGACAACGGACTGGCGTCGAGCCAGCCGAGGGTCGACGTCCCCAGCCGGGTCAGCCGGTTGGACCCTTCGGCGCCGCCTGGTGCCGGCTCGACCGTTCGTTCGAGGGTGGCCGCTATGGCCTCGAGCGAAGGCGAAATGGGCGTCAGGCCTCGCACCACCCCGAGCGCACCCAGACCGACCATGATCCCGACCAGCGCCGCCCACATCATCGCTCGACAACCTCCGAACCAAGCAGGCGGACGGGTGAGGGCGGCCGCGACAGCGACACCATGGACGTCAGCCCCACCCCGTAGAGCGCACCGACGAGTGCCAACACCAGCTGACCCTGGGAGGAGCCGAACGGAGCGAGATAGGCGTGGGCCACGACCACCAGCCCCACGGCGAAGGCCACCGAGAACACCAACACTGTCCGGACCCCGCTGCGCACCGAGGCCCGGCTGGTCTCGACCCGCAACCGGAGGGCCACCTCGTCGCGCGTGGAGTCGGCCAGTGCGGCCAGCAGGTCCCCCAACCGCTGAGCCCGGGACGCGGCCGCCATGACCAGGGCGCACACCACCCGATCGGCGCTCGGATCCTCGAGTTCGTCCGCGAACTGGAGCAGGGCGTCGTGGGGCTGCATCCCGGCGGCAAGGCGGGCGGCCAATCGGTTGGTGGCATCCCGGATCGGTGCGGGGGCCAGCGGCGCAGTGGCGATGATGGCCTGACCCAGTCCGGCCGAAGCCGTGAGCGTCGCCTGGAGCATCTCGGTCCAGTTGGCGACGGCCTCGATCTTCGTGATCTGTGACGAGCCCGAGGTCCGACCGAACAACTTGGGCAGTCCATAGACGGCCATCCCGGCGATCGGGAATGCCACCGGCCAACCCGTGGCGAAAGCGGCCAACGCACCGCCCGCCAGTGAGGCCACCAGCAGCGGTGCGTCCCGTCGCCAGGCCATCGAAGAACCAGTGGCTCGGCGCCGGGCGGCGGGCCGGCCCTCATGGTTCCGCCACGACCAGGTCAGCCCGACCACACCCACCCCGACGCCCAGTCCGCAGACCACGGGCAGGATCGCCGTCATGCTCACGCCGGCACCCCGAACGTGTCGAAGCCCGACGGGTGGTACCCGTGGCGGTACAGCTCGCGCAGGGTCTCGGGGCGGAAGGGCGATGCCGGCTCGGGTCGACGGTCCGGTCCCGGCCGGAATACCTCGTTGGAGATGACCTGGACGCCCTCGGCGTCCACGACCTCGCGGATCGACGACACGAAGCGCTGACGGGAGGGCACGGCGGGAAAGTGATCGGGGACGTCGGATGGGCGGGCCCAGGCCGGCTGATGGGGTTGGTGATCGCGTCCGTATCCATCGTCGTCGTAGCCATCGCTTTCATACCCGTCACTGTCGAGATGCACGATGAGGTGGAGGGCCCCGGCCATCAACAGGTTGGTGGCGTCGAGCGGCAGGTGCTCGGGGGCCTGGACGGCATACGAAGCGATCCGCCGGAATACCCCCGCCGACGAATCGGCGTGGATGGTGCACATCGATCCGGAGCGGCCCTGACTCATGGCATTCAACATGGGCAGGACCTCGTCACCGAGTACCTCCCCGACGATGACCCGGTCGGCGTTCATCCGCAGCGCCCGACGGACCAGGTCCGCCACCGAGATCAGACCCGCTCCCTCCACGTTGGCCGGCCGGGCCTCGAGCGCGACCATGTCGGGGTGACGATCCGGCGCCGACTCGAGTCCTAGCTCCAGGGCCTGCTCGATGGTGACGAGCCGTTCTCGCGGTGGGATCTCGGCCGCCAATGCCCGAAGGAGCGTCGTCTTACCCGAGTTCATGGCTCCCGAGACCACGATGTTCTTGCGGGCCCTCACAGCGGCTGCCAACAGCGAGGCCAGATCCGGTGTCAGCGTCCCCACCCGTACCAGATCGGTCAGGGAGAGATCCGTGTATCGGTGTCTTCGGACGGACACTGCCGGCCGAGCCGTCACGGCCATCAGAGCCGACAACCGGCTGCCATCGGGCAGCCGAAGATCGACCTCGGGTCGGGCCAGGTCGAACCGCCGCTCCGATAGCCCGAATCGACCGGCCGCAGCACGGACGATCTCGATGAACTCTTCGTCCGTTTCGGCGATGGGCGGCATGAGACGCTTCGATCCGTCGGCGAAGGTGGCCCACACCCGATCGCACCCGTTGACATCGATGTTCTCGATGTCCGGATCGTCGATGAGCGACTGGAGACCACCCATGCCGAACAGCGCGTCGATGACGGACTTCGCCAACATCTGCTCATCGGCGGGGTCACCCGGCGACGCCCCGGCCGGCGCGCCATCAACCAGTCGGTCGAGATGGACGAAGATCTGCTGGCGGGCGAACTCCCGACGGTGATCGCCGGTCAGCCCGACCCCGTCCGGTCCGGCCAGATCCTCTGCCACCAGTCCACGGATCTCGGTGGCGAGCGACCGGTTCACCTCGTGACCTGCTGATGGGTGGATTCGATCCATTGGTCGGCTTCGCCCGGGGATGGCCCTACCGGGGGTGCTTCGGCCGGGGTCGGGGCCGTGTCCGGCCGGTGTCGGAGGTGGTGGAGGCGCCGGGAGGCCCGGCCCGGCCACCCCACCGGTTCTCGGACCGCCGACGACGACGGGATGGCGCTCGGTATCGGAGCCGACTCCGATAGGCGGCCTCTCGTGGGGGCCGCCGAGGCGCCATGGTCGGACCGACCATTGGCCTCCCGATCCTCCGGACCGCCGTCCGGACCGCCCAGCGAGAGGGCCAGGCTTCGGGCCGAGGTTACGAGTCTCGAGCGGCCCAGCCGGTGGCTGCCGGCGGACTCCCCCGCAGCCACCGAAGCCGTGACCGGGTCGAAGGGTACCCGGCCGATGACCGGTATCCCGGTGAAGCCCTCGATCGCATTGTCGTCGTAGGCCCCGGCCCCCACGACGACGAGGCCGACCCGCTCCCCACAGCGGGCCCGCAGCCCGACAGACCGCTCGGCCATCTTCACGACCGAGGACGCGTCACACCGCAGCACGACGACCACGCGGTCGGAGGTGTCCATCCATTCACCCGTCCGGGTCCCGTCGACGAGGAGACGGCCGGCGTCGACCAGCAGATCCCAGGGATGGTCGTCTCCATCGGGCGAAGCCGAGCAATCGACCAGATCGGCCACGGACGGTCCACTCATCGGAGCCGAGTGAGCACCGGCTTCGACCAGTACGTCCAGCCCACCGGGGAGCTGCTGGAGGTGGGGACCGATCTCGATGTCGGACCCGGCTCGACGGGAAGCGGCCGAGAACGTGGGCCAGCCGCGTCTGGCCGACAGACCGAAGCGTGCGGCCAGATCCCCTCCGAACGGGTCCGATTCGACCACAGCCACCCGTCGGCGACTGGGCCACGTGGCACCGACCAGGCAGGCCAGGGTGGTGACCCCTGGTGCGCCTTTGATCGAAGTGAACATGACGACCGTCACGACGCTCCCCCGCCCGGGGTGGCCGAGCCGGAGAAACCGGAGGATCCAGCTGAGCCGCCGGCGCCGGACGGAAGCAGGACCACGCTGACCTGGTCGGCGGCGGCCGCTGTGGCCACGGATGCGGCCAGCGTCGTCGGGACCTCGACCGAGACCAACTCGGCGGCGCCGGAGGACGAGTTCGCCGACGGTAGATCGACTCCGAAGACCGCGGCATTCGCCACCAGCACCCCGGACGTCCCGTCCGCTCCGCCGGAGCCGACGGCTCCGCCGGTGGCTTCCGACGTGCCGTCGACCGAACCGGTGGTCGGCAACACCGATCCGGCGCCAGGAGTGAGCACGATCATGACGTGGTCGCCGGGCGCGACTCCCCCCGAGGGCAGCTGTCCGTCTTTGAGGGCCAGGCCGACCACGGCGGCACCCCCGGTCAACGGCCGGGCCGAGGTCACGTCGGCGAGGGTCAGCAGTGAGCCGGCCGGAATTGCCTCCTTCGCCCACGTTCCCGACAGCTCCGATGCGTCCGCCACCGGAATCGGTGCAAGCCCTCCCGACGTGGACACACCCACGGAACCCAGATCGCCGGCGGTGATGCGCTGCCCCGGCTCGATGGCCCGGGTCACCATCACCACGGCCACCTGATGGTCGGCCGACGAGTAGAGACCGGAAAAGATGGCCACGCTGGCCAGGACCACGAGAGCGGAAACCACCGTCAACATCGACCTTCGCTTGTGCGGACCGGTGGGGAGACGGGTCACCCCTCTCCCCCGAGACGGGGATGCCGCGGCCGCCCGCTCGAGGAGCGTCGTCACATCGATCTCCATTCCGGCGCGATCTCTCCCACGTGCCCCGGCCCGGCGCCGATGCCGATCGGGGTCACCAGCGCCGACAGCCGGTACTGGTCGGCGTCGATGCTCTCCACCTGCTCCACCCGGAGCGGAGCCACCGCGCCGGTGGTCAGCGCGGGCAGTGATCCCTGTCCCGGTGCCCCCTGCGCCGACCAGGACACCGACCACATCACGACGGCGTGCACATCGAAAGAGGCGTGATCGGGATTGCCGTCCGGAGACGGCTGTCCTGCCGACGACGTGCGGTAGGTGTAGCTGCACGAGGTGGCCTGCGTCGCGGCTGCCTGGAGCGGGTCGAACGGCTGCCCTGGCCCGGCGCAGGTAACGGCCCCACCATCGCCCAGGCTCCAGGTGACCGAGCGCGGTGTGGCCACCGCGGTGGCGGTCACGGTGCCGACCGACGCCGTCACCGAATAGGTGTGCCAGATGGCCGCACCCACCCACAGCCAGGTGGTCAGGTTGACCACCGACGTGCCCGAGGGGTCGAAGCGCATCGACGGCGACGGGAGTTGGAGTGAGGCCTCGGCTTCGAGAGCGACCGTACGGGGGTCGACCGCTGGGGCCGCGGCGGCCGGCGGTGCCGCGGCCGGTGCCGGCGTGGAGATCCACTCGGTGTTCGTCGTGCTGGCCCCGGTCCGGCTGTCGGTGCACGTGACTGAGTACCACCCTCCAGGGGTCGGACCCCCGGGTGCGAATCCACCTTGATCGTTCAACACCAGTGACAAGTACGTGCAGGCCCACGAGCCCCCGCCGCCGGCGCTCCCCCCTTTGGGGCCTCCACCACCGGCAGCCCCGGTACCCGACGACCGGCCACCGGCGGCACCAGGCGACGAGCCGGTGTCGGTCACCCCCACGGAGACCGTCCCGTTGGGTCCGTCGCTTCCCGAAGTTGCACCGAAGGCGGGTCTGGCCGTCAACCACTCGGGACCGTGTACCAGCGGTGACACCACGGTCGACAGCATCAACGCGGTCGGGCCGAGCACGGAGACCGTCATCCTCAGATGTCTCCTCACGACGTGTGGCACGAGCCCACCCCCACCGTCTGGGTGGCCAGCTTCCAGCCGGTGTCGGTCTGCTCCATCGTCGACGTGAACAGCTCGAAGTCGACTTGACCCGCCTCGCCGGGGACGGGCCGACCGGTGACCGACGACATCACCACCTCTGCGTCATGCATGCACGATCGGACGGTGGCCACCCCGGCCTGCTGGGCCAGGATCTGCGGGTGGCCGTGATCGACCGGCCCACGGGACACCTCTCCCGACGACTGCATCTGGGCCAGGAGGGACTGTGACCAAGCCAATTGCGGGGCGACCGTGGTGGCGGCCAGATCGGGTTGGTCCGGATCGGCGGTGAGCGCGGCCTGCTCGAATGCCACTTGGGCGGCCAGCCAAGCCGAGATGACCGGACTCACGGACGTCGACCGAGCGTCCGACACCGGACGGGCCGGAATCCGCACTCCTCCCGACCCAGGCGGTTCGTTGGCGATCGTGCACGAACCCAACACCGCGGCTGCGGCCACCGCCGCGAGTACGAGGATCAGGGCGCTCCTGAACGTTCCCGAGCGTCTCGGTGTGAACCCGTGTGTGGTGCGCCTCCTCATAGGGGCCGCACCATACGGACGGGGCCCAGGAGCCACAACGAAGATTGCACTCCGAGTGCAACTACATTGCCCGGTCCGGTGCCGAACGCCCTCGGGATCGACCGCCCGGTCGAACGCAGGTGTGGACCGGTGACGCACCGCTCAATCGTCGGACCACGACCTTGCCGGTGGCCTGGGCGGGAACCTTGCAGACTCGATCGGTCGACTCATTTCATTCCGTTCACGGATCGGGACGGCGGCCGTTCCCGTTGCCAGCCGGCCATAGTTCGCCCCTTCTTCCGCTCTCGACCCGGTGGCCGGTGGGAGCAGCGTGCCTCTATCGGCGGGATCCCGGGAGGGGCGCTGACGGCTCGGGGGTCGAACGTCCGCTCCACGTCGACAGGGCCCGCGGGAGCATCGCTCTCGATAGCTCGCTCGGTGACCAACAGTACGGATGAGACCACACAACGTGGTCGGGTCCGGCCGGCGATCCGGCCTCAGTGGGTCACGACCGAGAGCTCTCGTTCAACCTTCGTCAGCAGAGACCGCGGCGACGCCGGGGGTATCCGACGCGGTCGTGGCGGTCTGGGTGGCCGGGGCGGACCGGGTGGCCGGGGCGGACCGGGTGGTCTGGGTGGTCTGCTCCGGTTCCGAGGGGTCCGGGGCCCCGGAGTCGGCCTGACCGGTGACCAGCTTGGCGCTGAACTTGACCGCCTTGGTCGCCGTGACCGCTCCGGTCTGGAGCGGTATGGCGATGACGAGCAGGACCACGCCGACCACGAAGAACGTCTTGGAGCCGAGCAGGATCACGCCGATCCGCCCGAGCACATAGGGCGGGGAGCACACCACCGCCCCCAACGCCCCGCCGATGGCGGTAGCCGTCAACTTGTCACGGCGCGATCGCTCGGACGCCACACCGATCAGGCGGGCCGGAACCGCCACGTAGGTGATCATCATCACGGCCACGACGGCCCCGAGGGACAACGCGAACCATCCCTTGCCCCACCGGGACGTGATCATGGTGGCAAAGGCCAGACCCAGGCCGATCACGAAGCCCCAACCGAGGACCGTCCATCGATGCCTTCGGGCCCGCTCGAAGGCCGGACGGATCTCAGGTTTCCCTCCGTTGGCGATGGAGAAGGCAAACACGGCGTTGAGGAAGTAGGCCGCGGCGGTGAGGGAGGCGATGGCCAGCACGATGGGGATCAGGATCGGTCCCCGGAGCACGTGGAAGCTCCGACCGTGGAGCACGTGGACTTTGAGGTCGACCATGGCTACCCAGATCAGCATGGCCGGGAGGATCTGGATCAGCGTCAAGCGCCAGTTGGTAAAGAGCAGCTTGACCCCCTGGAAGAGCATGACGAAAGCTCCGATCACCAGGGTCAACGGGGCCAGCAGCCTGCTCCGCTGACTGAGCGACAGGATCACGCTCTCGACCATCTCGTCGTCCCCGGCCCGGATGGCGGCCACCATCCGTTCGAGCTGGGCCAGGATCCCCACCCGACGCGGCGCCGGATCACCGCCGCGGCCAGACGGGTCCCTATCTGCTTCCGGGTCGGAGTCCGGGCCGGTGGTGCTGCTGTCGGTCACGTGACGGTCCATCGGCCGATCACGATGCCCCGGGGTGCCATGACCTCCCACGCTACTTCCGCCGACCCGGCGCAGGTGGGGCCTGTCGACCCTCGATCTCACTCTGGGTCGCCAGGCTGGCCCCTGGCCAGGGGACCCCCGGCTCCCCGTCTGTCCGGTCTGCGGCACACTGGTCGGTATGGCAGCCCAGTACATCTACACCATGCGGGACCTGCGAAGGTTCTACCCACCCGATCGCGAGGTGCTGAAGGGCATCAACCTCTCCTTCTACCCCGGGGCCAAGATCGGGGTCATCGGGGGCAACGGCTCCGGCAAGTCCTCGCTCCTGCGCATCATGGCCGGTGAGGACGATGGTTTCACCGGTGAGGCCCGATTGACGGCCGGGTTCACCGTCGGCCACCTGGCCCAGGAGCCACATCTGGATCCGACCAAGAACGTCCTCGGCAATGTCTCCGACGGCGTGGGAGAGGCCAAGGCCCTGGTCGACCGGTTCAACGAGGTCTGCGCGGCCATGGGTGCTCCGGACGCCGACTTCGACAAGCTCCTCACCGAGCAGGCCGAACTGCAGGACAAGATCGACGCCGCCGGGGCCTGGGACCTGGAGCGCACCTTCGAGATCGCCATGGATGCCCTCCGCCTCCCCCCGGGCGACGCCGAAGTCACCACCCTCTCGGGCGGGGAACGCCGGCGGGTGGCCCTGTGCCGGCTCCTCCTGTCCAAGCCCGATCTCCTGCTCCTCGACGAACCCACCAACCACCTCGACGCCGAGTCGGTGGCCTGGCTCGAACGGACGCTGCAGGAGTACCCGGGCACTGTGGTGGCTGTCACCCACGACCGCTACTTCCTCGACAACGTGGCCGGTTGGATCCTCGAGCTGGATCGGGGCGCCGGCATCCCCTGGGAGGGCAACTACTCGTCGTGGCTGGAGCAGAAGCAGGCCCGCCTGGCCGGGGAGCAACGGGCGGACAAGAGCCGACAGGACGCCCTGCAGCGGGAGCTGGAGTGGATCCGCATGTCGCCCCGGGCCCGGCAGTCCAAGGGAAAGGCCCGGGTCAACGCCTACAACGATCTGGTGGCCGAAGCCGAGGCGGCCGAGCGCCGGGCCGACAAGCTCGAGATCACCATCCCAGCCGGACCCCGCCTGGGCGACCGGGTGGTCGATGCCGAAGGTCTGGTCAAGGGCTACGGGGACCACCTCCTCATCGACGGGCTCTCCTTCCTGCTTCCGCCGGGGGGCATCGTCGGAGTGATCGGGCCCAACGGGGCCGGGAAGACCACGCTGTTCCGGATGATCGTGGGCCAGGAGAAGCCCGACGACGGTCAACTGGAGATCGGCACCACCGTGCAGCTGGCCTACGTCGACCAGTCGAGGGACGAGCTGGCCGGTGATGCATCGGTGTTCGACGAGATCACCGGCGGACAGGACCTGTTGGTGGTGGGGAACCGCGAGCTGCACGGTCGGGCCTACGTGGCCAGCTTCGGATTCACGGGAAGCGACCAGCAGAAGAAGGTCGGGCAACTGTCGGGTGGCGAGCGCAACCGGGTCCAGCTGGCCAAGGTGCTGAAGGAGGGAGGCAACGTCCTGCTCCTCGACGAGCCCACCAACGACCTCGACGTCGACACCCTGCGGGCGCTGGAGGAGGCGTTGCTCGGGTACCCGGGCTGCGCCGTGGTCATCAGTCACGACCGCTGGTTCCTCGATCGCATATCCACCCACGTACTGGCTTTCAAGGGGGACTCCGAGGTCCGTTGGTTCGAGGGGAACTTCAGCGACTACGAAGCCGACCGCCGGAAGCGGCTCGGAGTCGACGCCGACCAGCCCCACCGGATCCGCTACAAGCCGCTCGTCCGCGGTTGACGTCGATGATGCCTCTGCGCAGCGGGACCTTCGCCAGCGACAACTGGGCCGGCGTCCATCCCGACGTGATGGCCGCGGTCACCGCTGCCAACGGCGACCACGTCTCCTCCTACGGCGACGACCCGATCACCGCGGAGGCGGTGGGCCTCTTCCGTCAGCACTTCGGTGACGGGGCCGAGGTCTTCCTGACCTTCAACGGAACCGGCGCCAACGTGGTCGGGCTCCAGTCGCTGCTCCGCCCGTTCGAGGCGGTCATCTGTGCCGAGAGCGCCCACATCAACGTGGACGAGTGCGGTGCCCCCGAACGATTCCTGGGCAGCAAGCTGGTGGCGGTGACCACACCGGATGGGAAGCTCACACCTGACATGGTCGAGGCTGCGGCCGGGGGCGTCGGGGACGAGCACCACGTCCAGCCCAAGGTGGTCTCGATCACCCAGTCCACCGAGGTCGGGACGTGCTACTCGGTGGACGAAGTCCGGGCCCTGGCCGATTGGGCCCATGCACGGGACATGTGGCTCCACCTGGACGGAGCCCGGCTGTCCAACGCCTGCGCGGCATGGGGCGAGGGACTCGGCGCATTCGGTCGGTCGGCCGGGGTCGACGTCCTCTCCTACGGTGGGACCAAGAACGGAGCCATGGGTGCTGAGGCCGTGGTGTCCTTCCTGCCCGCCAACGCCGATGCGCTCCGCTACATCCGCAAACAGACCATGCAGTTGGCCTCGAAGATGCGCTTCATCGCCGCCCAGTTCGTCGCCCTCCTGTCGGACGACCTCTGGCGACGGAACGCCCAGCACGCCAACGCCATGGCCCGCCGACTGTCCGAAGGGGTCTCGCTGGTACCGGGGGTCACGGTGGTTTATCCGACCGAAGCCAACGGCGTGTTCGCCTCGCTGCCGCCAGCCGTCACCGAGGCCCTGCAGGAGGAGTTCCCATTCTACGTGTGGAGCGAAGCAACCGGCGTGGTGCGGTGGATGACGTCATTCGACACCGACGAGGAGGACGTCGACGCCTTCGTCGAATTGGTGTCCACCGTTATGGGTGAGCTCGGATAGTCCCTTCACTGGGGAAGCCCGGCCTCGGCCTCCGGCTCCACCATGGCC